>CAWEDI010000026.1:0-219212 GCA_963807735.1 uncultured Pseudomonadota bacterium
ACCAATCGCCATTTGCCAGCCCCGGACTCGCCGATCAGACCTAGGATTTCGCCCCGCTTCAGCTTGACGTCGACCTTGTCGACCAGCTTCGCGCCAGTGATTGTACCAACTTCCAGCCCCTCAAGCGTCAGCACCAGATCGTCCGTCATGACGTCCTCACATTTCCGCTTGGCTGCCCGAGGGCCGCGCATCGATCGACAACAACCAGTCGACCACGAGATTGACGCCGACCGTCAACGAGGCGATGGCGAAGGCGGGATAGAGCGGCGCCATCAACCCGAAATTGATCGCCGCCGCGTTCTCGCGCACCATGCCGCCCCAATCGGCGAACGGCGGCTGCACGCCGATGCCCAGGAAGCTCAGCGCCGCGACGAACAGGAAGTTGAAGCAGAACCGCAGGCCGAACTCAGAGATCAGCGGCGCGGCCGCGTTGGGCAGAATTTCAGAGCGGATGATCCACCAGAGGCCCTCGCCGCGCATGCGCGCGACTTCGACGAAATCGAGCACCGCGATGTTCATCCCGAGCGCGCGAGCGAGCCGGAACACGCTGGTGGAATCGAGCGAGGGCGATGGTGACGATCAGACCGGGATCGAGGAGCCGAACACGCCGAGGATGATCAGCGCCAGGATCAGCGGCGGGATCGACAGGATGACGTCGACAAGGCGCGACAGCAGCATGTCCACCCAGGAGCCCATCACCGCCGCGGTGAAGCCGAAGCTGATGCCGATGAAGAACGACAGCAGCGTCGTCGCCGCCGCGATGCCGATCGTCATGCGCGCGCCATAGATCAGGCGCGTCAGCATGTCGCGGCCGATCTGATCGGCGCCGAGCCACATTTGCGCCGACGGCGGCGCCCAGGTGTCGCCGACCGATTGCGATTGGCCATAGGGCGCAAACCAGGGGCCGAACACCGCCGATCAACAAATAGAACGCGACGATCGACGAGCCCGATCTGGGCGGTGAGCGGGGCGCGATGTCCGAAGATCGTCATGGCTGTCTTAGCGTCGCCGCCGAAGGCGGGGATTGGCGAGGATGGCGAGAATGTCGGCCAACGTGTTCAGCGTAACGAAAACGCGCGGCGAACACCAGGCCGCAGGCCTGGATGACCGGCACGTCGCGCTTGGTGACCGCGTCGACCATGTATTGCCCGACGCCGGGATAGACGAACACGTTCTCGACCACGACGACGCCGACGACGAGATAAGCCAGATTGAGCGCCACCACCGAGATGATCGGGCCCGCCGCGTTCGGCAGCGCGTGCCAGGCGACGACGCGCGAGCGCGTGAGCCCCTTGAGAAACGCCATTTCGATATAGGGCGTCGACATGATCGACAGCACGGAGTTGCGCGTCATGCGCAGCATGTGCGCCATGACGACGAGCGTGAGCGTCAACGCCGGCAGGGACGCGACATAGAAACGCTGGCCGACGCTCATGTCCGGAATCGACCGTCGCCAGCGAGGGGAACCAGGCGAGCTGGATGGCGAAGATGATGATGAGAATATAAGCGACGAAGAACTCCGGCACCGAAATCGCGATCAGCGTCAGGATATTCGCCAAGCCGTCGGTAAGCCGGCCCTCGCTGATCGCCGACAGGATGCCGAGGCCGACCGCCAGCGGCACCGCGATCACTGCCGCATAGCCGGCCAGGAACAGCGTGTTGAGAAAGCGCGGGCCGAGCTCTTCGATGATGACGCGCTGATTGGTCAGCGCCTTACCAAAATCGCCGTGCAGGACGCCGAACAACCATTGCAGATAGCGGATGTAGGCCGGTTTATCGAGGCCGAGTTCGGCCCGAAACACCCGCAGCGACTCCGGCGTCGCCTGCTGGCCGAGCACTGCCGAAGCAACGTCTCCCGGCAGAATCTGGGTGCAGATAAAGATCAGCACCGAAACCGCCAGGAGCGTCAAAATACCGAGGACGAACCGCGTCGCCACCAAACGTAACACGTGATCGCCCCCTCACAATACGATGCTACGCTAGCTTCAGGCGAACCAGCCCTTTTCGGCGATGCGCTGATCGCACATGTCGTAGTGCGGATGCGGCGCGGTTCCCTTCACCTTCTTGGAGTAGCCGTCGAGATAGTCGCCGATGGCGAAGCACACCATGCCGCCGTCGTCATAGATCAGCTTCTGCGCTTCGCCGTACAATTGGCCGCGCTTGGCGTCGTCGAGTTCGGCGCGCGCCTGCAGCAAAAGCTTGTCGAACTCCGGCCGCCTCCAGTGCGTGTCGTTCCAGTTGGCGGAGGAAAGGAAGGTTTGCGCGAGTTGATTGTCGGCGGTCGGACGCCCGCCCCAATAAACCGCGCAGAACGGCGCCTTGAGCCAGACATTGTCCCAGTAGCCGTCAGCGGAGACGCGCTTCACATTGAGCGTGATGCCGGCCTTCTTGATCGCCTCTTGATAGAGCACCGCGCAATCGGTGGCGCCGGAGAATGCGCCCTCGGAAACCTGCAGCTCCAGATTGGCGTTGGCCATGCCGGCTTTCTTGAAGTGGAACGCCGCTTTGTCGGGATCGTATGGCCGCTGCGGCAGATCCTTGGCGTAGTACTTCTGCGACGGGGCGACGGTGCTGTCGTTGCCGAGCGTGGCGAACCCCTTGTATACGTTGTCGATGATCTTCTGCCGGTCGATGCCGTATTTGAGCGCGAGCCGGATGTCGTTGCTCTTGTAAGGATCGGTGTCGCACAGCGCGACCCAGGCGAAGCGGTTGCCGGTGCCCTTGGTTCTCACGACGTTGACGGTCGGCGCCTTCATCACCAGTGAGACCGTCTTGGCGTCGAGGCGGTTGCCCGCGTCGATCTGGCCGGAGATCAGCGCCTGCACGCGCGCCGAGGAATCCGGGATATAACGCAGTTCGACGCCGTCGAAGTTGCCACGACCCGGCTTCCAATAATCGCCGCTCTTGCGCTTGGTGATGACGCGCACGCCGGGCTCGAAATGTTCGAGCGCGAAGGCGCCGGTGCCGTCGGGCTTGGAGAAGTCGGTGAAGTTGTTGGGCACGATCAGGATGTGATAGTCGGCGAAGATCGACGGCAGGCCGGCGTCGGCGCTCGACAGCGTGATCTGGATTTGGTTGGGGCCGAGCTTCTTGATGTCGGAAATGCCGGACATCAGATCCTTGGCGCCGGACTTGGTCTGGCCGCGGTGCATGTTGAGCGAATAGATTACGTCGTCGGCGTCGAGCGTCTTGCCGGAGCCGAAGGTGACTCCCTTTCGGATGTTGAAGATCCAATCCACGGCGCCGGGCTTGGCTTCCCAGCTTTCCGCGAGTTCGCCCTGGGGATTGCCGTCCGCGCCGATTTCGACAAGGCCGTTCCAAATCTGCCAGCCGTACGAAATGGGAATCGAGTCGGCGTAGGTGCGGGGGTCGAGGCTGTCTGAGGCGCTGCCGCCTTCCATGCCGAGGCGAAGCGTGCCGCCCTTCTTCGGCGTATCTGCGGCGAACGCGCCGCTGGCGCTGAGGCTTAGACCGAGCGCGGCGGCGCCTGTCATCAGTTCGCGGCGGTCGATGATCAGGTCGGATCCGCGGGTTCGGTGGTCGTTGTTATGCAACATAACCGTAATCTCCTCCGTGCTCGCCTCCGCCGTGCCCCGTCGGACGGGTAAAGAGCAGCTTCATTATCATTGCGTTTTTTCTAAACACAATAGCGGCGCCGCGTCCGATCCAGTCGGATTTTTCGATGGCTGCGCCGAAATCCGGAGTTCCGCCCATTTCATGGGCTTTCGCGCTCAGCGATATTGCGCTGGTGCTCGGCGATTGTCGCGCCTGCCGCATATTGTTGCGAACGCAGCGCCTCCAGCACGGCGACGAGGCACGCGTCGCGGCGCGCTTCAAGCTCGCGGATCGACGCGCCGCCGGCCTGCGCGTCCGATTGTTCGGCGACGCGGTCGATCAGCGCCTCGGTGAGTTCCGGCGCTTCGAGCTTCGTCCACGGCAATTTGAGCGCGGGGCCGAATTGCGCGAGGAAATGCCGCATTCCCGCTTCGCCGCCGGCCATGCGATAGATGAGGAACGTGCCCATGAACGCCCAGCGCAGGCCCGCGCCATAGCGGATCGCGTCGTCGATCTCCTCGGTCGTCGCGACGCCGTCGTTGACCAGCCACAGCGCCTCGCGCCACAGCGCCTCCAACAAGCGATCGGCGATGAAGCCGTCGATCTCTTTGCGAACGTGCAGCGGCCGCATCCCGATCGAACGGTAGATGTCCATCGCGGCCTGTTTCGTCGCCTCGCTGGTTTGCTCGCCGCCGCAGACTTCAACCAGCGGCAGCAGATAGACCGGATTGAACGGATGGCCGACGACGAAACGCGCCGGCCGCCGCATCGCGGTTTGCAGCCGGCTCGGCAGCAGACCGGAGGTCGAGGAGGCGACGATCACGTCAGGCCGCGCCGCGCCGTCGATGACCTTCAGCACGCTTTGTTTGAGGTCCTCGCGTTCGGGCAGGCTCTCCTGCACGAAGTCTGCGTCGGCGACCGCGGCTTCGACGGTCGGCGCGATCGTGTGCGCGCCCTCGGGGGTTCTCGCGTCCGGAAAAAGCTGCGCGCGCGCCCGCCGCGCCGCGCCGATCACCGCATCGAGCTTGCGCGCGATCTCCGGGTCGGGGTCGAACAACGCGACGTCGTGACCCTCCAGCAGGAAACGCGCGGCCCATCCGGCGCCGATAACGCCGCCGCCGACGAGGCCGATCTTCTGTTTCATCGCCTTAGCCCCGCTTCTTCAACTTGAGCTTTTCGCGCGTCTCGGCCGGGCCCAGCACGCGGGCGCCCATATTGGTGAGGATCGCCTCCGCGCGCTCGACAAGCGCGCCGTTCGAGGCGAGCACGCCGCGATCGAGGAACAGATTGTCCTCCAACCCGACTCGCACGTTGCCGCCGGCAAGCGGGGCAAGCGCCGCGAACGGCAGTTGATTGCGGCCGATGGAGAACGCGCTGAACACCGCGCCGGGCGGCAGTTGATTGACAAGCGCCAGCAAGGTCAGCGGATCGTCCGGCGCGCCGTAGGGGATGCCCATGCAGAGCTGGATCATGCAGGGATCGTCGATCAGCTTCTCGGCGATCAGTTGCTTGACGAACACCAGATGGCCGGTGTCGAAAACCTCCAGCTCGGGGCGCACGCCGAACGTCTGCACCTTCCGCGCCATTGCGCGCAGGGTCGAGGGCGTGTTGGTCATCACATAATCGCCGAGCGCGAAGTTCATCGTGCCGCAATCGAGCGTGCAGATTTCCGGCAGCAATTGCTCGACATGGGCGAGCCGCTCCGTCGGCCCGACCATATCGGTGCCTGTCGGGTCGAGCGGCAGCGGGGTTTCGCCGGCGCCGAACACCACATCGCCGCCCATGCCGGCGGTCAGGTTGATGACGACGTCGACATCCGCCGAGCGGATGCGGTCGACGACCTCGCGATAGAGATGAACCGCACGCGCCGCTTTGCCTGTGTCAGGGTCGCGCACGTGAATGTGGGCGATCGCTGCGCCGGCCTTGGCGGCCTCGATAGAGGCGTCGGCGATCTGTTTGGGCGTCACGGGAACGCCGGGATGCCTGCCGACCGTGTCGCCGGAGCCGGTGACGGCGCAGGTGATGAAGACTTCGCGGTTCATGGGATAGTGCTCCCGGACCTGTTGAGGAAAGGCTCTTGCACAACGGTCTCCGTCATGGCCGGGCTTGTCCCGGCCATCCACGTCGCGCCGCCAGACTTGCCGGCGCCGACGAAGCCACGTCACGACGTGGATGCCCGCGACAAGCGCGGGCATGACGGCGAGGGCGGCGAAGCGTCCTCATCACATCACACAGACCAGCCGCAGCGCGTCGTAGATCGCCGCGTGGATGTTGCGCGAGGCGACGGCGTCGCCGATGCGGAACAGTTGGTAGCTCCCCTCCGGATTGCGTTGCAACGTCTGCGGCCGCACGGCGAGCAGGGCCGGTTGATCGACCTCGCCGAGATTGCGCGAGCCGGGTTTCAGCGCGAAATAAAGATCGTCAACCGGCGTCGCGCCGTGGTCGACGACGATCTGATCGGCGATCCGCTCGACGCGCTTGCGGCCATATTCGTCGTGGAACATCCCCACCAGCCGATTGCCTTCGCGACGGATGCTTTCGAGCCGCAAGTTCAGCGTGACGCCGACATCGAACTCGGAGAACGCGCGCAGATAAGGCGGAAAGCTGGTCGAGCCAACGTCCGGCCCCATCATCCGCTCCGGCGTCATGTAGTCGACATTGGCCCCCGCGCGCGCGCAGAACTCGGCGACGCTGACGCCCGCATGGGCGCCGTTGTCGTCGTAGACGATCACGTTGGCGGCGGCCTTCGTCGCGCCGGTGAGAATATCCCAGCTCGACGTGGCGAACTCCGCGCCGTCGCGCAAAAACTCCAGGTTGGGCACGCCGCCGGTGGCGACAATCACGACATCCGGCCCCTCGCGCAGCACGTCGTCCGGCTCGGCGTAGACGTTACAGCGCATGTCGACGCCGTGCTTCTCGCCTTGCGCGACGCGCCAATCCACTATGCCGAGAATCTCGCGCCGCCGCGCCAGACCCGCCGCGACGCGAACCTGTCCGCCCGGCGCTTCGGCCGCCTCCAACAGGATCGCCTTATGCCCGCGCGCGGCGGCGACCCGCGCCGCCTCCAAGCCGCCCGGCCCTGCGCCGACGACGACAAAGGTTTTCCGCGCTCCGTCCGCGCGCGCAACGACGTGCGGCATCGTCAGCTCGCGCCCAGTCGCGGCGTTGTGGATGCAGACGGCGTGGCCGGCGTAGATCGAGTCGATGCAATAGCCCATACCGACGCACGGCCTGATCTCATGCTCGCGGCCTTGTTTGATCTTGGCGATGATGTGCGGATCGGCGAGATGCGCGCGCGTCATGCCGACGAGGTCGAGCTTGCCGGATTCGATGGCGTGCCGGGCGGTGGCGACGTCCTGCACGCGCGCGGCGTGGAAGGTCGGCAAGCGCGCAGCGGCGCGGATTTCGCCGGCGAAATCGAGATGCGGCGCCGAGCGTTCGCCCATGCCGGGGATGACGCGGGCGAGCCCGTCCTCGGTGTCGATGTGGCCGCGAATCACGTTGACGAAATCAATCAACCCGCTCGCCGCCAACCGCTTGGCGATGTCGGCGCCTTCCGCCTTGTCGATGCCGCGCTCAACGTCCTCGTCACACACCATGCGTGCGCCGACGATGAAATCCTCGCCGACGCGCTCGCGGATGGCGCGCAGCACCTCGAACTCCGAAGCGCAGGCGATTCTCAAGCGAGCCGCCGTAGTCGTCGGTGCGTTTGTTGGTGAGCGGCGACCAGAACTGATCGACGAGGTGGCCGTAGGCCTCGATCTCCAGTCCGTCAAGCCCGGCCGCCTGCACGCGCTCGGCAGCGTCGGCGTAAGCCGTGACGACGCGGGCGATATCGAATTCCTCCATCGCCTTCGGAAACGCGCGATGCGCCGGCTCGCGAATGTGAGACGGGGCGAGCACGGGCAACCAATCGTCCTTGGCCCAGCTCGTGCGCCGACCGAGATGGGTGATCTGGATCATCACCGCCGCGCCATGCGCATGCACGTCGTCGGCGAGCGCCTTCATCCAACCGACGACCTCGTCCTTATAAAGCAGGATGTTGCCGAACGCTTGCGGGCTGTCGGGCGCGACCACCGCGGAGCCGCCGATCATCGTCAGCCCGATGCCGCCCTTCGCCTTTTCGACGTGATAGGCGCGATAGCGGTCTTTCGGCATGCCGTCGTGGGTGTAAGCCGGCTCATGCGCGCTCGACATCAGACGATTGCGAATCGTCAGATGTTTGAGCTTGAAAGGCTGAAGCAGCGGGTCGGCGCTCATGAGCCCGCGAGATTAGCGCGCTCGGCGGCCTTGTACAGGGCATGTAAGCGCCCGTCGCCGAACATTTTCTTGCTAGGCTCATGTCTTGCGCGTGTGCGGAAGCCGCGTCGTCAAAGCACGACACCCCCGTCATCGCGAGCGCAGCGACGCGATCCACGGCGCCGCTGATGCGGTCCTATCCGGCTGACGAACGATCTCGTTGAACTGGATGGCGTCGCTTCGCTCGCCATGACGCGAACCCCGTCTCAATACCCGATCGCCGCTCCGCTCCCCCGGCGCGGGTCGTTGGCGCCGTAGTAGCGGTTGGCCCCGATCGGCTTGCCGCCGAGCTTCGGTGCGCCAACCAGGATCGCGTCGACCAGATTGACCGGCTGTGGCGGCCCGAAGTGATGGCCCATGCCTTCAAGAATCTTACGCGTGTCGGGCGATAGCGCGAACAGCTCCGCGTTGGTGATGTCGGGCAGCCACTGGTTGTGAATGCGCGGCGCGTCGACTGCCTCCCCAATCGACATGCCGTAGTCGATCACGTCGAGGATGGTTTGCAGCACGACCGTAATGATGCGGCTGCCGCCAGGCGTCCCGACAATCAACACCGGCTTGCCGTCCTTGGTCACGACAGTCGGCGTCATCGAGCTCAACGGGGTCTTGCCGGGCTGAATCGCGTTCTTTTCGCCCTGCACCAGGCCATAGAGATTGGACGCGCCGACCTTGGAAGTGAAATCGTCCATCGTGTCGTTCAGCAAAACTCCGGTTCCGTCGGCGACGAGCCGGGTCCCGAACGCGTCGTTCAGCGAATAGGTGACAGCGACGGCGTTGCCGTGCTTGTCGATGACCGAGTAATGCGTCGTGTTGGCCCCCTCGTGCGGCGGCTTGCCGGGTTTCAGCTCCGAAGACGGCGTGGCTTTGTCTGGATCGATCACGGCGCGAATTTGGGCGGCGTAGTCCTTGCTCACCAGCTTTTCAGTCGGGTTGTCGCCGAAAGCGGGGTCGCCGAGCAGATTGTTGCGATCGACATAGGCTTGCCGCATCGTCTCGATCTCATAATGCAGCGCCTGCGCCGAGCCGAAGCCGAATTTTTGCAGCGAGTAGCCCTCTAGAATGTTGAGCATCTCGCACAGCGTCACCCCGCCCGAACTCGGCGGCGGCGCCGAGACAATCGTGTAGCCGCGATAGTCGCAGGTGATCGGCGGCAGTTCACGCGGCTTGATCTGCTTCAGGTCGTCCTCGGTGATGAGGCCGCCGCCTTTCTGTATCGCCGCGACGATCGCCGCGCCGACCTCGCCCTCGGAGAACCCGGCGGCGCCGCGCTCGCGGATCGCGCGCAACGTTCGCGCCAGGTCTTTCTGGACCAGCCGATCGCCGCGCACGAACGGCCGGCCGTTGTTGAGGAAGATTGCCGCCGAGGCCGGATATTTGCGCAAATCCGCCAACGCGTCGTCGAGCGGCAGCACGTCGCCGTAGTCCAATACGAAGCCATTCTCGGCGTAGTCGATCGCCGGGTCGATGAGATCGGCGCGCGGCAGCGTCCCATATTTCTCGCGCGCATATTCGAGACCGGCGACCGTGCCAGGGACGGCGACCGCCAGAAACCCTCGCGTCGAAAGTCCGGGGACGACCTGCCCGTCGGGACCGAGATACATGTCGCGGGTCGCCTTGAGCGGCGCCTTCTCGCGGAAGTCGATGAAGGTCTTGCGGCCGTCGGCGAACACGATCGTCATGAATCCGCCGCCGCCGAGATTGCCGTCGACAGGGTAGACCGCCGCCAGCGCGTAGCCGACCGCGACCGCCGCGTCGATCGCGTTGCCGCCCTTTTTCAGGATATCGACGCCGACTTGGCTGGCGAGCGCTTGCGCGCTCGCCACCATGCCGTTCTCGGCTCCGATCGGCGGCGGCGCGGCGGCCATCGCCGAGGGCGTGAGCAGTAGGGCGATCGCAACGGCAAGAGCGCGAGCCGTCATCACGCTTTCGTCCCGGCGCCGGGCTTCAGCGCCATGCCCGAGAGCAGCTTGGCGAACATGTCAGCGCCTTGCTGACCACTCAAAAACCAGGTCTGCAACAGATTCTCCGGCGCGAACTTCTCCATTTCGGCGAGCGTTCGTTTCTCCATCTCGGCGAGGATCGCCTGCTGCATCGGCTGGACGTCTGGTAGCCCGAAGAACTGCCGCGCCTCCTGCGGCGTGCAGTCGATGTCTATGGTCACCTTCATGGCGCCCTCCCCGGCGTGCGGCGCTCCATATCGGCGCGTAAATTGCAGAAAAGCAAGCGGCGGCGCCGGGACCCTTGACGGCGCCGCGCGCTTCGCCGATGCGAGGTTGGTCGCCGGGCGAGGACTCCGGCCCGCGAGATGGAGATAGGTCGTTGGACGCTTCGACGGTCTTTTCCGCCCTTCAGGCTGAAGTTGCGGCCCCGGAAGGCCTGCGCGCGGCGATCGCCGCCGCGCATCGTCGCCCCGAGCCCGAATGCCTCGCCGCGCTGATCGGCGAGGCGGCGGCGACGCCGGAAGAGGCGGCGCGCATCCGTGGCCTCGCGGCGGGCCTCGCCGGCAAGCTGCGCGGCAAGTCGCGATCGCGCTCCAGCGGCGTCGAAGGGCTCATTCACGAATATTCGCTGTCGAGCCAGGAGGGCGTCGCGCTGATGTGCCTCGCCGAGGCGCTGCTGCGCGTTCCTGACGCCGACACCCGCGACGCGCTGATCCGCGACAAGCTTGCGCCCGGCGATTGGCGCGCCCATGTCGGGCAGAGCCCGTCGCTGTTCGTCAACGCCGCGACCTGGGGCCTGGTGCTGACCGGCAAGCTCGTCGGCACCACCAGCGAGCAAGGGCTCTCCGCCGCGCTGACCCGGCTGATCTCCCGCTCCGGCGAGCCGATCATCCGCGCCGGAGTCGACGTCGCGATGCGGCTGATGGGCGAGCAGTTCGTCACCGGCCGCACCATCGACGAGGCATTGCGCGCCTCGCAGCAGCGCGAAGCGCGCGGCTTCGGCTTCTCCTACGATATGCTGGGCGAAGCGGCGACGACGGCCGAGGACGCCGCGCGTTACTACGCCGATTACGAGCGCGCGATCGACGCGATCGGCCGTGCGTCGGGCGGCCGCGGCATCTACGAAGGGCCTGGCATCTCGATCAAGCTTTCCGCGCTGCATCCGCGCTACAGCCGCATGAAACGCGCCCGCGTGATGAACGAGTTGCTCCCTCGCGTAAAAGCTTTGGCGGCGAAGGCGCGCGGCTATCAGATCGGCTTCAACATCGACGCCGAGGAGGCGGACCGGCTGGAACTGTCGCTTGATCTCTTGGAGGCGCTGGCGCGCGATCCCGAGCTTTCCGCCTGGAACGGCCTCGGCTTCGTGATCCAAGCCTATGGCAAACGCTGTCCGGCGGTGATCGACTGGTTGATTGATCTCGGCCGGCGGGCGCGGCGGCGACTGATGGTGCGGCTCGTGAAGGGCGCCTATTGGGACAGCGAGATTAAGCGCGCGCAGGTCGACGGCCTCGCCGACTTCCCCGTCTACACGCGCAAGGTCCACACCGACGTCGCCTATCTCGCCTGCGCGAAAAAGCTGCTCGCCGCGCCTGACGCGATCTTCCCGCAATTCGCCACCCACAATGCGCAGACGCTCGCCGCGGTGATGGTGTTCGCCGGGCCGAACTACTACCGCGGCCAATACGAGTTCCAGTGCCTGCACGGCATGGGCGAGCCGCTCTACGAGGAGGTCGTCGGCCGCGACAAGCTCGACCGTCCGTGCCGCGTCTACGCGCCGGTCGGCTCGCACGAGACGCTGCTCGCGTATCTGGTGCGCCGGCTGCTGGAAAACGGCGCCAACACCTCGTTCGTCAACCGAATCGCCGACGAGACGGTCTCGGTCGCCCAGTTGACCGCCGATCCGGTCGAGGTCGCGCGCGCGATCCAACCGCTCGGCGCGCCGCACGAACGCATTGCCGCGCCGGCCGCGCTTTATGGAGCCGAGCGGCCCAACTCGCGCGGCCTCGACCTGTCGAGCGACCGGGAGCTTGCGCGGCTCGCCGACGGCGTGTCGCACCACGCCGGCGCGGCGGAGGCGAAGTCTTGCGACGCGGCCCCGGACGCGGTTGCCACGTCCGTCACCAACCCGGCCGACCATGCCGACGTCGTTGGCCGCGTCGTCTTCGCCGGCCCCGCGGAGATCGAGGCGGCGCTGGCCCGCGCCGAGACCGCCGCCCCCGCCTGGGCGGCGACGCTGGCCTCCGAACGCGGGGCGATGCTGCGCCGCGCCGCCGACGCATTCGAGGCCGAGCAGGATCGGCTGATCGCTCTCGCCGTGCGCGAAGCCGGCAAATCCTACGCCAATGCGGTCGCGGAGGTTCGCGAGGCCGTCGATTTCCTGCGCTACTACGCCGCGCGCGGCGCCGAGTTGCTGGGTCCGGGCGCGCCGGCGCCGCTCGGGCCGGTCGTCTGCATCAGCCCATGGAATTTCCCGCTGGCGATCTTCACCGGCCAGGTCGCCGCCGCGCTGGCGGCGGGCAATGTCGTGCTCGCCAAGCCGGCGGAGGAGACGCCGCTGATCGCCGCCGAGGCCGTTCGCCTGCTGCACGCGGCCGGCGTTCCCGCCGAGGCGCTGCAATTGCTGCCGGGCGCGGGCGAGGTCGGCGCGGCGCTGGTCGGCGACGCGCGCGACGCAGGGCGTGATGTTCACCGGCTCGACGCCGGTCGCGCAGTCTGATCGCGCAAGGGCTCGCCGGCCGCCTCACCCGCGCCGGTCAGCCGATCCCGCTGATCGCCGAGACCGGCGGCCTCAATGCGATGATCGTCGATTCCAGCGCGCTCGCCGAGCAGGTGGTCGGCGACGTCGTGGCCTCCGCGTTCGATTCGGCGGGACAGCGCTGTTCGGCGCTGCGCATCCTCTGCTTGCAGGAAGACGTCGCCGAGCGCACGCTTACCATGCTGAAGGGCGCGCTCGCCGAACTGGAGGTCGGCGACCCGCGAAAGCTATCCGTCGACGTCGGCCCGGTCATCACCGCCGAGGCGCGCGACAACATTCTCAAGCATGTCGACGCCATGCGCGCGCGCGGCTTCCGCGTCACCCAGACGGCGCTCGGCGCCGACGCCGCGCTCGGAACCTTCGTCGCGCCGACGCTTGATTGAAGTCGGCCGCATCGCCGACGTCGAGCGCGAGGTGTTCGGCCCGGTGCTCCACGTGCTGCGCTACAAGCGGGCCGACCTCGATCGGTTGATCGGCGAGATCAACGCCTCCGGCTACGGCCTCACCTTCGGGCTGCACACGCGCATCGACGAAACCATCGCGCGCGTCGTCGAGCGCATCGCGGCGGGCAACATCTACGTCAACCGCAACATCATCGGCGCGACGGTCGGCGTGCAGCCGTTCGGCGGCGCGCGCGCTTTCCGGTACGGGGCCGAAGGCCGGCGGACCGCTCTATCTGAGCCGCCTGCTCGCGGAGCCGCCGCCGCACACGCTCGACGGTTTCGACGGCGCGCCGGCCGCGCTCGGAGCGCTGCGCGTGTTCGCCGACTGGTTGCGCGCCACCGGCGCCGAGGAGGAGGCGGAGCGCAGCATCGGCGCCGGCGCACGCTCGCCGCTCGGCGCGCGCGTCGAACTCGCCGGCCCCGTCGGCGAGCGCAACGTCTACGAGTTGCGCCGCCGCGGCCTGATCGCCGCCGCCGCCGCCAGCGCCACGGGGCTCAGGCTGCAAATCGCCGCGATCCTCGCCACCGGCAACGACGCCGCCGTGCCGGCGCTTCTCGCCGCGGCGGCGTTGCAAGGTCTGCCGGCGGAACTCGCGCATCGGGTGATCGGCTGCGACGATCCGCTCGCCGCGCCCGGCCTCGCCGGGGCGTTGATCGAGGGCGAGGGCGCGGTGGTGGCCGACGCCGCGCGCCGGCTGGCGGCGCGACCGGGGCCGATCCTGCGCGCCCAGGCGCTCGCCAGCGCCGAGCTGCTGGCGGGCGAGGATTATCAGCTCGCCGATCTCGTCGAGGAGCGCTCCGTCTCCACCAACATCGCGGCGGCGGGGGGGAACGCGAGTTTGATGTCGATCGGGTAGCGTGGCGCCTCGGCGATGCTCACGGACGTTTCATCAATCAAGTTTTCGCCTTCTGAAGCCGTGAGCGTGCGCCGTCATGGCCGGGCTCGTCCCGGCCATCCACGCGGCGCCAATGCAGCAAGGCTCCAACGCGAGCAACTCCGCTCGGCGTGGATGCCCGGGACAAGCCCGGGCATGACGGCGTTGGTCTTTGAGCGCCAAAGTCCAGCGCGCTACCCCGCCTCCAGCAACCTCACCGCCGCGTCGCGCTCGAACAGATAGAGCAGCAGCCGCAGCGCGCCGGATGCTCCTCCCGCGCCAGCCGCTCGTCCGCGCTCCACCGCGGCCTCGGCCTGCCGCGCGCGCGAGCCGCAGCAGCGCGCCGTGAACCTCGAGCCGCGCGAGCCGAAATCCCGGCATGCCCGCCTGGCGCGCGCCAAGCACGTCGCCCTCGCCGCGCAGCCGCAGGTCCTCCTCGGCGATGCGGAAGCCGTCCTCGGTCTCGCGCAGGATTTCGAGCCGCGCCCGCGCCGCTTCGCCGAGCGGCCCCTTGTAGAGCAACAGGCAGGTCGAGCGCCCGGCGCCGCGCCCGACCCGGCCGCGCAACTGATGCAGTTGCGCGAGGCCGAAGCGCTCGGCGTGCTCGATCACCATGATCGTCGCCTCCGGCACGTCGACGCCGACTTCGATCACGGTGGTGGCGACCAGCACCTTCGTCTCGCCGCGCTGGAACCGCTCCATCGCCGCGTCCTTCTCCGGCCCCTTCATGCGCCCGTGCACGAGGCCGACGCGCGTCGCCGAAAAAGGCGCGCAGCGCCTCCGCGCGCTCCTCGGCCGCCGCGACGTCGAGCGCCTCGCTCTCCTCGACCAGCGGGCAGACCCAGTAGGCGCGCGCGCCGCCCGCGATCGCGCGGCCGACCGCCGCGACCACCTCCTCGAGCCGCTCGATCGGCAGCGCGCGGGTGTCGATCGGCGTCCGCCCCGGCGGCTTCTCGTCGAGCGCGGAGACGTCCATGTCGCCGAAATAGGTCAGCACCAGCGTGCGCGGGATCGGCGTCGCGGTCATCACCAGCAGGTCCGCCGCCTCGCCCTTGCCCGCCAGCGCGAGCCGCTGATGCACGCCGAAGCGATGCTGCTCGTCGACGACCGCGAGCCCGAGATCGCGGAACTCGACGCTCTCCTGGAACAGCGCATGCGTGCCGATGGCGATGTCGATCTCGCCGTCGACGAGCGCGGCGAGCTTGCGCGCGCCGCTGCGCCGCGTGTCGCGGCCGGTGAACAGCGCGAGCCGCAGGCCGGCCGCTTCGGCCGAGCGGCGTCATGCGCTCGAAATGCTGGCGGGCGAGGATTTCGGTCGGCGCCATCAGCGCCGCCTGCCGCCCCGCCTCGACCGACATGCGCCATCGCGATCAGCGCGACGATCGTCTTGCCCGAGCCGACGTCGCCTTGCAGCAGCCGGATCATGCGCTTCGGCGCGGCGAGATCGGCGCGGATCTCCTCGATCGCCCGCGCCTGCGCGCCGGTGAGCTGGTACGGCAGCGCGGCGAGCACGCTGCTCGGCGAGCCGACCCTCGCTGACCTGCGCGCCGGCCCGGCAGCCACGCGCATGCCGCGCGCGCACCATCAGCAGCGCGAGTTGCCCGGCCAGCAGTTCGTCGTAGGCGAGCCGCCGCGCCGCGGCGCTGGTCGGCTCGACGTCGCCGGGCGCGCTCGGCGTGTGCAGCCGCCGCAGCGCCTCGGCGAAGCCGAGGTTGTCGAACCCGCGCAGCGTCGCCGCGTCGATCCATTCCGGCAGCGCCGGCAGACGCGCCAGCGCCGGCTTGCGCGGCTTTCTGGACGGTGCGCGGGATACAGCCCTTCGGTCAGGCCATAGACCGGCTCGACCGAGCGGCATACGCGCGATCTCGGCCTCGTCCATCACCTTGTCGGGATGGACCATCTGCAAATGGCCGTCCCACATTTCGAGCTTGCCGGAGACCCAGCGCATCGCGCCGAGCGGCAGCTTCTGCCGCACCCACTCGAAATTGGTGAGGAAGAACACCAGTTCGACGTCGCCCGTGTCGTCCTCGACCAGCACGCGGAACGGCCCCTTGCGATTGGCGCGCGGGCGGCCGATGCTCGGTCACCCGCACGTGCAGCGTGGCGATGGCGTCGCGGGGCGCCTCGCGGATTTTCGGCCGCGCGCGCCGGTCGACCGCGCCCACCGGCAGATGGAACAGCAAGTCGAGACGCGCGCGCCCCGTCGCGCGCCGAGCAGCCGGTCGAACAGCTTGGCGCTCTTCGGCCCGACGCCGGGCAGCGTGCTCAGGGGCGCGAACAGGGGGTCGAGAACCGCGGGACGCATCGGCGCGAAGCTATCACGGGAGATGCGCCCGGCGTCAATCAAGACGCCGCGGCTTGTCGCTGATGCCTGCGCGGCGGCTCAACCGTCATGGCGAGCGAAGCGAAGCCATCCAGCTCAACGTGATCGCTCGTCAGCGGTATAAAGCGCATCGGCGGCGCCCTGGATGGCTTCGCTTCGCTCGCCATGACGATATTCTTTGATTGCTCTGACGCCGCGTGGACGGCGAGACAGGACCGGCTGCTGCGTCGCCGGTGCAGAGCTTGGTATTACCGGAATTTAATCCCCGCCGCAGGAACGGCGCCGATCAAACAGAGGTTGTTCTCACAGGAGCTGGGAACAAGGAGAACGTCATGAAATACATTCCCACTGCAGGCGTCGTTGCGCTCGCTATGCTCGGCGGTCTCGGCGCCGCCAACGCGGCCGCCACGACGCAAAGCGCGAACACACCGGCCTACGCCAAGCCGGTCATCGCCGACGCCGACGCGATGAAGGCGGCCGATGCGGTGCATCACACCAACCTCCGTCAGCAACTCGACGATCAACTCGCCAAGGCCGGCTATACGTCGATCAAGGTCATGCCGTCGTCATTCTACGTGCAAGCGAAAGACAAGAGCGGAAACCCGGTCGCGATGGTGATCGGACCGGACTCTTTCGCGGAAGTGACCGAGGTGACCAACAAGACCCCCGGACCTACGGCGCAGCAGCAGGCCCCGACGCCGCATATGACGCCGGACACATCGGCGAAGCAGAAGTAATCGCGGCTACGACTGGGGCGCGAGCCGTTCGTTAATCACGCGCGTCGCGCCCAGCGCCACAGCGCCCATTGTCGCCGCCATGCGGCGACTTCGGGCGTCGCGTCAAACAAAGTCTCAATCCCTCGCTCTATTGCGCTCAGCCACAGCGACGCTGTCGCCAGACCGGCGTAGCCAGGGTTCAACGACGGCGGCAATTTCGCGCGTGCGCGCTCCGCTTCCTCCGCCCGGCGCCGGGCAAAGCCGACAAGCTCGCGCAACGCCGACGCCATGCTCGGCAAGGCCCGCCGTGCGCGAAAATCTTCCGCCGTCGCGCCGTGTCGAGCGAGTACGTCGCGCGGCGCGAAGGCCAGCGGTCGCGGCCGCGCGAGATCGCGCATCGACCCGACGAGCCCCAGCGCGACGCCGCAAAGGCCGCTCGTCTCCGCCGCTTCTTCGCCGCCGCCGAGCGCGACCGCGGCGATCTGCAACAGGCCGGAGCGGGTCTCGCCGAGATAGGCTTCGAGATCGGTCAATGTCGCGAACGGATCGTCGTAGAGGTCGAACTGCCGTCCCGCGACGGCGTTCTCGATCAGATGCGGGGCGGGTCGGAATTTGTCGAGTGTGTCGAGCATCGCCGCCGCGACGGGATGGCCGCGCGCCTCGTCGTCGCGCCGATGTGACAGCGCCTCGCGCCACCAGACCAGCCGGATTTCGCCGGCCCTGGGGTCGCGCACCGTCTCGCGCAGGCGGTCGAGTTCGCCCTCGAACGCGATCAGCGCATGGAGATGCGCGCGCACCGCCGGCGGCGCGTAGAGCGCGCCAAGCCAGCGGTCGCGATCCGACGCGCGCGCGGCCTCGCCGCAGTGCGCGTAGGCCTGCGCGAGGCTCAAGGCGCCGCCAGCAGAAGCGCTGCGACGCGGCGATTCTCGGAGACCAGCACATTGTAGACCCGCGCCGCCGGCCCCGTCGCCATCGCGTCGAGCCGCAGTCCGAGGCCGCGCAGCTTGGCGGTGAGGGGCGCCGGCAACCGCGCCATCTTCTCGCCGAGGCCGATCAGCAAGATCTCGGTCGAGCCGGGTTTTTCCGCAAGCTCGGCGACGAGCGGCGCAAAGCTCTCCATCCTCAGCTCCGCGATTTCCCGCGCCGCGACAGCGAACACGCCGCCCGGGGTGGCGAGGATCGAGCCGACATGGCTCATGCCGGCGAAGCGAAAGCCGCCGGCGCCGTAGGCGTCGATGAGATGCCGGCCCGGAACGAATCCCTGACCGGCGTCGCTCACGCCGGCGCCTTCACCGGTTTCGGCGCTTCCGCCGGCTTGTCGAGCGTATCGGCGCGCACGCCCATGTAGATCAGCATCGGCGAGCAAATGAAGATCGACGAATAGGTGGCGACGCAGATGCCCCAGATCATCGCCGCCGAGAACGAGCGGATCACGTCGCCGCCGAGGAAGAACAGGGCCAGCAGCGCCAGAAACACCGTCGTCGCCGTCATGATCGTGCGCGGCAGCACCGCGTTGACCGACATGTCGATGATCTCCGGCGTCGAGAGCTTCTTGTATTTGCGCATCACCTCGCGGATGCGGTCGAGCACGACGACGGTCTCGTTGAGCGAATAGCCGACGATGGTGAGAATCGCGGCAATCGACGTCTGATTGAACTCCAGCTGCGTGAACGCGAAGAAGCCGACGGTCAGCAACAGATCGTGCATCGTGCCGATGATCGCGCCGACCGCGAACTGCCACTCGAAGCGGAACCACAGATAGGTCAGCACCGCCAGGATCGCGACCACGACGCCGAGCGTGCCGCTTTGCACCAGTTCGCCCGACACGCGCGGTCCGACCGCCTCTACGCTGCGGAATTCATAATCCTTGTCGAAGGCTTCGTGCAGCTTGTTAACCGCTTTGGTCTGCCCCGCCTCGCCGCCCGGCTGCACCTGAACGCGCAAGGTGGCGTCGGATTCGGCGCCGATGCGCTGCGCCTCGACCGGGCCGAGCCCGAGTGTGTCGGCCTTGGAGCGCAGGCTTGCGAGATCGGCCTTGCCGGAGAGGGCGCGCAATTCGACCTGCGTGCCGCCGGCGAAGTCGATGCCGAAATTCATGCCGACGCCGAGGAACAAGATGACGGCGAGAATCGAAAGCACCGCCGACAGCGGATAGCTGATGCGGCGGAACCGCATGAAGCTGATCTTGGTGTTCTCCGGCGCGAGGCGGAGGAGTTTCATCGAGCGATCTTCGCTGTGATAGAACGGTTCCCTGTAGAGCCCTTCTCCCCCTGCGGGAGAAGGTCCCCGAAGGGGGGATGAGGGGCGGCGCCGCGCAGGCCAGGGAGGAGTCTGCTCATGTCGAACTGCATCTCAGGCCAGCCCGTGTCTCAGCGCGCGCGAGCGCGAGAGCTGCGCCGCGCCATGACCGATGCCGAACGCGCGCTCTGGGCCGTGCTGCGGGACCGGCGCCTGGCGCAGCTCAAATGGCGCCGGCAGGCGCCCATCGGCCGCTACATCGTCGACTTCATTTGCTTGGAGCATCGGCTCGTCGTCGAATGCGACGGCTCGCAACACGCCGACAACGCGCGCGACGCCGTTCGCGACGCGTGGCTCGCGGCGGAGGGTTTCCAGGTCGCCCGATTCTGGAACCACGAGGTGCTCAAGGCGCGCAACAGCGTGATCGAAACCATCCTTGCCCGATGCGGGCTTCCGTTCTAGCGCGACCGCCCCCTCATCCGGCCTTCGGCCACCTTCTCCCGCAAGGGGAGAAGGCCTCGATCCTGCAATCGCCGATCTCATATCGGCAGCCTTTGCGGGCGGTTGCGGCGGTACCACAGCGCGATCATCATCCGCGTCATCGTCACCGCCGTGATAACCGAGGTCAGAATCCCCAGGCCCAGCGACACGGCGAAGCCGCGCACCGCGCCGGAGCCGAACAGATAGAGGATCAGCGCCGCCACGAACATCGTCACGTTGGAGTCGATGATGGTGGCGAAGGCGCGATTGTAGCCGGCCTCCAGCGCCGAGATGACGCTGCGCCCCATATGCGACTCCTCGCGGATGCGCTCATAGATCAGCACGTTGGAGTCAACCGCCATGCCGATGGTGAACACGATGCCGGCGATGCCCGGCAAGGTCAGCGTCGCGCCGAGCAGCGCCATCGAGGCGAAGATGAACAGGATATGCACCGCCAGCGCCAAATCCGCGAACACGCCGAAAACGCCGTAAGTCGCAAGCATGTAGACCACCACGAGCAACCCGCCGACCATCGCCGCGCGCTTGCCGGCGTCGATCGAATCCTGGCCGAGGCCGGGTCCGACGGTGCGCTCCTCGACCGTCGTCAGCTTGGCGGGCAGCGCGCCGGCGCGCAGCAGCACGGCGAGATTGTCCGCCTGCTCGACCGTGAAATTGCCAGTGATCTGGCCCGAGCCGCCGGTGATCGGGCCGAGAATGCGCGGCGCGGAAATCACCACATTGTCGAGCACGATCGCGAACGGGCGGCCGACATTGTCCGACGTCACCTGCCCGAACCGCTGGCCGCCGCGCAGGTTGAAGCGGAAATTGACGTCCGGCTCGCCGGTGCGCGAATCGAAACCCGGCTGCGCGTCGACGAGGTCCTCGCCCGACACCATCACCCGTTTCTGCACCGGGATCTCGCCGCCCTGTTGCTGCTTGAGGGTCTCGATCTCGTTCGGCGGGTCGTTGGCGTCGGCGACGAGGCGGAATTCGAGCTTCGCCGTCGTGCCGACGAGCTGCTTGAGCTTCGTCGTATCCTGCAATCCGGGCACCTCGATCAGCACACGGTCGGCGCCCTGCTGCTGGACGTTGGTCTCCTTGGTGCCGGAGGCGTTGAGGCGGCGGTTGAGCACTTCGATCGACTGCCCGACCGCGCGCCGCACCTTGTCGTTGATCGCCGCATCGGTCAGCGTCAGGCGGATGCCGCCGTCGCCGGAATCGGTGATGTCGAGCAGGCGGTCGGTCGCGCCCGACAGCGCGCCGCCGATCCGCTGGTTGAGCGACTGCAAGGTCTCGAGCGCCTTGGCGCGCTCGTCCGCGTCGGCGATGCGGACGATGACGCCGCGCGGCTGGATGGCGACGCCGCCGCTGAGCGGGATCTTGGCCTCGCGCAGCTTGGCGCGCACGTCGTCGCGCAACTGCTCGACCTGGGATTTGGCGAGCGCGGCCTTGTCGACCTCCATCAGCAGATGCGCGCCGCCCTGCAGATCGAGCCCGAGCACGATCGGCCGCGCCGGCAGCCAATCCGGCAGCGTGCGTTCAAGCGTCGCCACCGTGGGCGCGCCGAGGAAACTCGGGACGATCAGCAGCGCGGCGGCGGCGACCAGCGCCAGGATCGCGACAACCTGCCAGGTGGCGATGCGCAGCATTTATTTTGCGGCTTTGGCGGGGGGGATCGCCGGCGCGTCCTTCACCGGCTCGCCGCGCGAGCGCACGTCGGCGATGCCGGAGCGGGCGAGCCGCACCCGAACGTTTGGCGCGACCTCCAGCTCGACCTCGTTGTCGTCGACGGCCTTGGTGATCTTGCCGATCAGGCCGCCGCTCGTCACGATGACGTCGCCACGCTTGGCCGCCTGCACCATGTCGCGCTGCTGCTTGGCGCGTTGCTGCTGCGGCCGCAGGATGAGGAAATACATGATGACGAAAATGATGATGAACGGCGCGAACTGAATCAGCATGTCGGTCGACCCGAGGGAGGACGCGCCGCTGGCTTGAGCGAAGGCAGGCGTGATAAGCAAGGGGAAGGGCTCCGGAAGGCCGGCCGAAAAGCGAGGCCGGCGCGGCGCGGCGGGTCTATATACCGTCGCGCGAGGCAATGGCAATGCGGGGTTTTCGGCGGGGATTTCGACTTGTCGGCGGGCCGCCTTTGCGGCTAAAATCCCCCTGGCGTTTCCACTTCGTTTGCGTTAATCGATCATAAAGGGGATGCGCCTAAATGCCTGGATACGGAGTATCGGCGTAATCGTATGACCCATTGGACCGACGCTGCTGACCTGCTCGACGAGCGTGAAGGCGATCCGCGGAGCTATGTAGCCCGTGTCGCGCCGGGCGCCTTGGCGTTTCTGCTCAGTGCGGCGCTCGGCGTCTATGTCGTCTATCTCCGGCCGCTGTCGAACACGTTCACGCCGCCGCCAGCGGATTTGCCGGTGAAGGCGCAGGCCGATGCGTTCGGCGGGCTCGCGCCGGTCGTCGCCCCGCCTTCGGTCGCCAGCGTCGCGGCGCCCCCGTCAAATCCCTTCGGCGGACTGGTCGTTCAGGGCTTCAATTCTCCCACGCATTTCGAGATCGCCGAGAATCCGGCGCCGTTGCCGCCGACCGCCCCTGCTGATCTGCATGAATCCGGGGACGATGGCGTCCCGCTGCCGCCGCGCCGGCCGAGCGTGCTGACGCGGGCGCCGGAGGCGGCGCCCTCCGTGGCGCGGCTTGAGCCGCGGCCCGCCGTGCCGATGCCTTCGCCTACGCCGGCGGCGACGCCGGGCCTGTTTGAAAAGCTGTTCGGCGGCGTCGGCTCTGGCGCGGCCAAGTCGAACGACACCCGGCTCGCCTACGCCGCCCCGCCGGCGACGTCGGGGGTGAGCACGGCGCTAGCGGCCCGCAACGGCGGCCTCGGCGCGCCCAGCAGCCCGGGCGGGTTCCTGCGCGGCCTCAATTTCGGCTCCAGCCCGACATCGCGCTTCGGCGACAAGGTCGCGGTCTACGACATCTCCGCCCACGTCGTTTATCTCCCCGACGGCACCCGGCTGGAGGCGCATTCCGGCCTCGGGGTGGCGCGCGACGATCCGTCGAAGGTCAACGAGCGCATGCGCGGCGCGACGCCGCCGGCGACCTACGCGCTAACGCCGCGCGAAGGCTCGTTCCACGGGGTCGATGCGCTTCGGTTGACCCCGATTGACGGCGACATCTACGGCCGCGCGGGCCTGCTGGCGCATACCTACATGCTCGGCGCCGAGGGCGATTCCAACGGTTGCGTCTCGTTCCGCGATTACGACGCGTTCCTGCGCGCCTATCGCAACGGCCAGATCACCAAGCTCGTCGTCGTCACGCGGCTCTGATCCTCGCGAGCGTGGACGCGATCCGCGACCCGCGCGCCTTCATCCTCGAAAACACCCGCCTGCTGGCGCCGCCGCTCGCGCCCGAGCTGCGGCTGCGCCTCGCCGACGAGGTCGTGCCGCTGTGGCTGCGGACGGAGGAGGAGTTGCAGCAGCTGGGGCTGCCGCCGCCGTTCTGGGCGTTCGCCTGGGCGGGCGGGCAAGCGTTGGCGCGCCATATCGGCGACCACCCGGAGATCGTCTCGGGTCGCCGCGTACTCGATTTCGCTAGCGGCTCCGGCCTCGTCGCCATCGCCGCGGCGAAAGCCGGCGCGGTGCAGGTGGAGGCGAGCGAGATCGACCCCTTCGCGCTTGTCGCGATCGCTCTCAACGCCGAAGCCAATGGCGTGGAAATTCGCGCGCGTGCGGAAAATCTCGTCGGGCGTGATGACGGCTGGGACGTCGTGCTCGCCGGCGACGTCGCCTACGAGCGCGACATGGCCGCCGCCGTCACCGACTGGCTGCACGGGCTCGCCCGGCGCGGCGCCGAGGTGCTGATCGGCGACCCGGGCCGCAGCTACCTCGCGCGCGAGCGGCTGGAGCGGATTGCGCAATATGCGGCGCCGGTGACGCGGGAGCTCGAAGATTGCGACATCAAGTTGACCGGCGTCTACCGGTTTCGCGCCTGACGCAGCGCCCTGCTGACAAATTTTGGCAGTTGGGTGCGTTAAGGCTCTCCCGTCGCCAAGAAGGAGAGCGTCCATGTCCGAAATCAACTTCATCCTGCTTTATGTCGAAGACGTCGCGCGCAGCGCGGCGTTCTACACGCGCCTGCTCGAAAAACCGGTTGTGGAATCCTCGCCCAATTTCGCAATGATCCCTGCGGGCTCGAACCTGATGCTCGGCCTCTGGCGGCGCGGCGAGGTCGAACCGGAGGCCAGCGGCGCGCCCGGCGGCTCGGAAATCGCCGTCGCGCTGCCCGATGACGCAGCGGTGGACGCGGCGCACGCGCGCTGGGCGGCGCAGGACGTGAGAATCGCGCAAACGCCGACACGGATGGATTTCGGCTACACGTTCGTCGGCCTTGATCCCGACGGTCACCGCGTGCGCGCGTTCGCGCCGGCGGGGCCCTGAAATCCCCGCGCTGGACAGCCAACCACTTCGCCTTATATTCGCCGCCGTCGCGCCATTTGCGCGGGGGCGGTTTTTCGACGACATGACCGACGCTATCGCCGACCATTACAAGGGGCTGGCCGCCGCCTATACGGACGCCATTCGCGCCAGCGACTTCAAAGCCAACATCGTCATGTTTTTTCTGTCGCTGACGATGGGGCCGATCATTTTCAACCGCGACAAGTTTCCGCCCTTTCTCACCATGCCGGTGGTGGTCGCGCCGTTCCTCGTCTTGTTCTTCTGCCTGTTCGTCACCTTGCTGCCGCGCTACCCCCGCCGCGGGCGCTCCAGTTTCTTCATCTCCGGCAAGGCGAAGCCGGAGGACTTCCGCTATCGCGGCCCGAACCCCAACGAGGCCATGGAGTTGCAGCTGCGCGTGGCGATCCTGTCGGACATTCTCTATTGGAAGACGCTCTGCCTGCGCATCGCGTTCTTCATCTGCATTGCATCGGTTCTCGCTTCGGCTCCGCTATTGGCGATTTACGCGCGATGATCGAAGAACTCGACGCCCACACGCCCGCCAAAATCGTCTCGGCCAAGGACGCGGCGGCGCACTATCGCAACGTCATCGGCGCCTTCACCGAGTCGATCCGGCTTAGCGACTTCAAGGCCAACGTCGCCATCGTGTTCTCCGGCATCATGCTCGGCCCGATTGTCGCGTTCCGCGACAAGCTTCCGCATTTCCTGCCGCTCAATCTCGCGTTGACGCCGTTCCTCATCGTGTTCGTGTGTTTGCTGGTCTGCCTCTATCCGCGCTACGGGCGCGAGGGCCGCGTGCATTTCGTGATCGCCCGCAACGCCCGGCCGGAGCTGTTTCCGGGGCCAGAGAGCGAGGAGATCGAGCTTGAGAAGATGCAGACCTTGTGCGCGATCCTGTCGCGCATTCTTTATTGGAAGACGCTGATGCTGCTCATCAGCTTCTATACTTGCCTGGCCACCGTCGGCGCCATCACGCTGCTCGTACTTTACGAATCCTCGCCGCTCGCCCGCTGAAATCGCCAACGGCCGTTAACCCGATGCAAACGATGTCGCCGCTAGCGTCGCCGCGCCAACAGTCGCGAGGCGCGTATGACGAAATCGGATGGTATCGCCGGGTCCCGGATTCTCTCGCTCATCGAGCGGATCGAGCACCTCGAGGAGGAGATCAAGGCGCTCAACGAGGGCAAGAAGGAAGTGTTCGCCGAAGCCAAGGGCGAAGGCTACGACGTCAAGGTTCTGAAAGAGATCCTGAAACTCCGCAAGCTCGACAACGACGAGCGCGACGAGCAGGAATCGCTGCTCGATCTCTACATGCGCGCGATCAGCGAGGCCGAGCCGGAGAAGCAGGCCGCCTGACGCGCCTCGCGCCGGCCGCTGCCAGCGTTGCACCCCGCGCGCGAAGGATTCGCGCGCGGTCGCGGCCAAGCAGCGCCGGCGCTCGAGCTTTCAGAGATTTGGCGCTTCGCTCACAATGTCTGTTCCGCTGGATTGCTATTCGAGCAACGCTTCGTTTCAGACGAGCCAATTCGCCGGTACGTCAAGCGCGTTAGCGATCGCTTCAAGCGATGGGGTCGCACCCTTCCGGCGCCCGCTCTCCAAATCGCTCAGATATCCTTGCGACAAGCCCGCACGCTGCGCGAGTTCGGTCTGTTTCATTCCCCGCCATTTTCGGATCGCCGCGACAAGGCTTGCGCCGCGTAACAGCCTAGCGCTCACTTCAGGCGGGAGCAGCGCGGTGCGGCCGTCGGCGACATCCGCGGAGGCGGCGTCGTAAGCCGCAAGATCCGCGTGGTCCTCTTCCCCCTCTTGAGCAAGCGCAGTCAGGCGATCGTATTCGGCTCGCGACAGAACCACGAGTTCTTCTCCGTTCGGCGTCGTGATCGTTTGCGCCATAGCAACCCTCTCAGGAATAGACGCCGTCCCACATAAATGGCGAGGATTGTCGTGAGCGTCTCGTCGAACAGGATTCGATAGTCGCCGACCCGCATCCGAAAGCCGTCGCGGCCCCGCAGCTTTTTCACGCCGCCACGTCCGCAATCGCGTACAAGCTGAGCGCCGATCCGATCGCGCCGCGCGGCTGAGCGGGAAGCGCGTCGAACTGCTTAGAGCGGTTACCGATCAAGTTGTACCGCCGTCATGGCGAGCGAAGCGAAGCCATCCACGTCTCCGCCGAGCCGAGCTTAACCGACTAGCCTACGATGTCGGCGCGTTGGATTGCTTCGCTTCGCTCGCAATGATGGGCCGATTCTGTCTGATCGGTATCTGCTCCTAGACGCTGCGGTCGTGAAAACAATCGCTTTCATGCGCGATATTTCGCTGCCTTCACACCACGTCAAGCGATAATATCGCGGCGTGGTCGGCAATCGTCGATTTTGCGTTAGTGACAAATAACAAAATTTGTAATTTAAAATGGTGACTTTAGACGCGTCCCGCCGCTCGCAATTCGGCTCCGCGGCTCGCTAAGGGGCTGTTATTTATGGCAACAAATCGTCACTCAGTCTCTTAACCATTCGCCTTCGGGCGAAATTGTCTGAAAGTCCGGCTTGCCAGCGCCGCGTCACAGCGCGATAGCGTCGCGGCAAAGGCCGGGGTCCGGCCGAAACGCGAGGACGGGATAGCATGGCGCGGAACAAGATTGCCCTGATCGGCGCAGGCCAAATCGGCGGCACCCTGGCGCATCTGGTGGCGCTCAAGGAACTCGGCGACGTCGTGCTGTTCGACATCGTCGACGGCGTGCCGCAGGGCAAGGCCCTCGATCTCGCAGAATCCGGCCCCGTCGAAGGTTTCAACGCCAAGCTGAGGGGCGCCTCGTCCTACGCCGAGATCGCAGGCGCCGACGTCATCATCGTCACCGCCGGCGTGCCGCGCAAGCCCGGCATGAGCCGCGACGATCTGCTCGGCATCAATCTGAAGGTGATGGACGCGGTCGGCGCCGGCATCAAGGCCAACGCGCCCAACGCGTTCGTCATCTGCATCACCAACCCGCTCGACGCGATGGTGTGGGCGCTGCAGAAGGCCTCGGGCATCGACCACAACCGCATCGTCGGCATGGCCGGCGTGCTCGACAGCGCCCGCTTCCGCTATTTCCTCTCGGAGGAGTTCAACGTCTCTGTCGAGGACGTCACCGCTTTCGTGCTCGGCGGCCACGGCGACGACATGGTGCCTTCGGTGCGCTACTCCACCGTCGCCGGCATCCCCCTGCCCGATCTCGTCAAGATGGGCTGGACCAGCCAGGCCAAGCTCGACGCGATCGTCGAGCGCACCCGCAAGGGCGGCGGCGAAATCGTCAACCTGTTGAAGACCGGCTCGGCGTTCTACGCGCCGGCCTCATCGGCGATTGCGATGGCGGAGTCCTATCTGAAAGACCAGCGCCGCGTGCTGCCGTGCGCCGCCTATCTCACCGGTCAGTATGGCGTGAAGGACTCCTATATCGGCGTGCCCGTCGTGATCGGCGCCAACGGCGTCGAGAAGATCGTCGAGATCGCGCTCGACGACGCCGAGAAAGCGATGTTCGCCAAATCGGTGGCGTCGGTGAGCGGCCTGATCGAGGCGTGCAAGGCCATCAATCCGGCGCTGGCTTGACGTCGAGCGGCTTCGGATAATCTTCAGCGGCGGCGCTTTTCGCGCCGCATGACAGGAACGCCGCGATGAACATCCACGAATATCAAGCCAAGGCTGTGCTGCGCGCCTTCGCCGCGCCGGTGTCGAACGGCCGCGCCGCCTTCACGCCCGAGGAGGCGGAGGCGGCGGCAAGGGAGCTGCCGGGACCGATCTGGGTCGTCAAATCGCAGATCCACGCCGGCGGCCGCGGCAAGGGCAAGTTCAACGAGGCGTCGGCCGGCGACAAAGGCGGCGTTCGACTCGCCCGCTCGATCGCCGAGGTGAAAGAGTTCGCCAACCAGATGCTCGGCGCGACGCTGGTCACTGTGCAGACCGGCGCCGCCGGCAAGCAGGTCAACCGGCTCTATATCGAGGACGGCTCCGCGATCGACAAGGAGTTCTACCTGTCGATGCTGGTCGATCGCAGCGCCGCGCGCGTGGCGTTCGTGCTGTCGACCGAAGGCGGCGTCAATATCGAGGACGTCGCGCACAACACGCCGGAGAAGATCCACACCTTCTCCGTCGATCCCGCGACCGGGATCATGCCGCATCACGGCCGCTCGGCGGCGCGCGCGCTCGGCCTCACCGGCGAACTCGCCAAACAATGCGAGGCGCTGACGGCGAAGCTCTACGCCGCTTTCGTCGCCAAAGACATGTCGATGCTGGAGATCAACCCGCTGGTTGTCACCACGCAAGGCCAATTGAAGGTGCTCGACGCCAAAGTTTCGTTCGACGACAACGCGCTCTATCGGCATGCGGACATCATCGCGCTGCGCGACGAGACCGAGGAGGACGCCAAGGAGATCGAGGCGTCGAAATACGATCTCAACTATGTCGCGCTCGACGGCACGATCGGCTGCATGGTCAACGGCGCCGGCCTCGCCATGGCGACCATGGACATCATCAAGCTCTACGGCGAGAGCCCGGCCAACTTCCTCGACGTCGGCGGCGGCGCGACGAAAGAGAAGGTGACGGCCGCGTTCAAGATCATCACCGCCGACCCCAACGTGAAGGGCATCCTGGTCAATATCTTCGGCGGCATCATGCGCTGTGACGTTATCGCCGAAGGCGTGATCGCCGCGGTCAAGGACGTCGGCATGAAGGTGCCGCTTGTCGTGCGGCTCGAAGGGACGAACGTCGAACTCGGCAAAAAGATAATCCGCGAAAGCGGGCTGAACGTGATCCCAGCTGACGATCTCGACGACGCGGCGCAGAAGGTGGTGAGCGCGGTGCGGGAGACAAAATGAACAAGGTTTTCGAAGAGACGCCTCATTGTGTCGAGTGGCGGGTCTCGCTTGACTCGGAGGATTGTGAATATGCGTATTTCACTTCTCTTAAAGACGCGCAAATTTATGCTGAGCAAAAGTTCTCGCAAAATTTCGTAGTCTGGCTCGCCGAAATTGGCGATTACTTGAATTCTAATGGCAACCCGGTTCGGAATTGGATGTATTACTGGTGGGACAAAAAAGCAAAGTGGGGCGATGTCAAGGATAGGGGAACGGGTTATCCATCTGACACGGCGCAGTACACGGTCGAATATGTCCCAATAGACAAAACTGGCTGGAACAGTTGAAGCCATGTCCATCGTCATCGACGCCAATATTAGTATCATCGCCCAAACTACAGCGGCAAGAACGGTGCGCCGTGACTGTGATGCGAGACGCGCATGGCACGCCCCGTGTTTGGCCCCGTCCGGCCGGCTCGGGCGGCGCAACTTTGACCGCCGCCGCCAGTTCGTTTACACAGTTATTGTGTAACTGTGGAGCGTGAACATGAAGAACATCACGTTCGCGATAGACGACGAGGTGCTCGACAAGGCGCGGGTCTTTGCGGCGCAACGCAAAACGACCGTGAACGCTATGGTGCGGGAATTCCTCGTCGATATCGCCACGCGCGACGAGAGGCGGGAACTCGCGCGTCGCGAACTTCTGGAACTGATGCGCACGTCCAAGGGCCGTCTGCGGCCCGATTATGTCTTCAGTCGCGAGGATTCTCATGAAAGGTAGAGTCTTCCTCGATTCCAACATCCTCATTTATGCCGCGGGCGGGCGCGACAGCGAGGGCGGCAAACTCGACGCCGCAATGCGCATCGTCGCCGAATCCGATTTCGGCGTCTCGACGCAGGTGATCGGCGAGTTCGTCACCAATGTGCAAAGCATGAGGAAGATGGCCGAACCGTTGACGGACGAGGAAGTCGACGTCTGGCTCGAACGATTCTTCGCGTTCCCCGTGATCGAGGCGGATCGGGAGCTTGTCGAGCGCGCGATCTTCCATCAGCGGCGTTACAAGATTGACTACTGGGACGGCCAGATTGTCGCCGCTGCGGAACGCCTGGGCGCGGACATTCTCTACAGCGAAGACCTGAGCCGCAACCAGACTTACGGCTCTGTCCGATGCGTCAATCCCTTTCGCGACGCCTAGTCGCTTAAACAACGAAACGAAACTCGCCATGTCCATCCTCATCGACGCTTCAACCAAAGTCATCACCCAAGGCTTCACCGGCAAGAACGGCACGTTCCATTCGGAGCAGGCGATCGCCTATGGCACGAAAGTCGTCGGCGGCGTCTCGCCCGGCAAGGGCGGCGGACAACACCTCGGCCTGCCAGTGTTCGACACGGTCGCCGAGGCGCGAGAGAAGACCGGCGCCGACGCCTCGGTGATCTACGTGCCGCCGCCCGGCGCGGCGGACGCGATCTGCGAGGCGATCGCGGCGGAAATTCCGCTCATCGTCTGCATCACCGAAGGCATACCCGTGCTCGATATGGTGCGCGTCAAGCGCGCTTTGCAAGGCTCGAAATCGCAGCTTGTCGGCCCCAATTGTCCCGGCGTGATGACGGCGGGCGAATGCAAGATCGGCATCATGCCCGGCAACATCTTCGCCAAGGGCAGCGTCGGCATCGTCTCGCGCTCGGGGACGCTGACCTACGAGGCGGTGTTCCAGACAACGCGCGAGGGGCTCGGACAGACAACCGCCGTCGGCATCGGCGGCGATCCGGTGAAAGGCATGGACTTCATCGAGGTGCTTGACGCGTTTCTCGCCGATCCCGAGACCAAGTCGATCGTGATGATTGGCGAGATCGGCGGCTCGGCCGAGGAGGACGCGGCGGCGTTCCTGAAGGATGAAGCCAAGAAGGGCCGCGCCAAGCCGGTCGTCGGCTTCATCGCCGGCCGCACCGCGCCGCCGGGACGGCGCATGGGCCATGCAGGGGCGATCATCGCCGGCGGCAAAGGCGGCGCCGAAGACAAGATCGCCGCGATGGAGGCGGCCGGAATCCGCGTCTCGCCATCGCCGGCGCGGCTCGGCAAGACACTCGTCGATATGCTGAACGGCAAATAAGGAGGCCGGCATGACGCGCCAGGACATGAATCAGGCGTTTCTGCGCACCGCGTTCCTCAACGGCGCCAACGCGACCTATGTCGAGACGATGCAGGCGCGCTACGAAAAAGACCCCAACTCCGTCGAACTAAGCTGGCGCGAGTTTTTCGATTCTCTCGGCGACGACGCGGAGAGCGTAGAGAAGACCGTCTCCGGTCCGTCCTGGGAGCGGCCCAACTGGCCGCCGACCCCGAGCGACGATCTGACCCACGCGCTCGATGGCGATTGGCCGGCCGCCGAGAAGACGATCAACGCCAAGCTGAAGGCGAAGGCGGCGGAGATCGCCATCGAAGCGCCGAGCGAAGACTCCGTCCATCGCGCCACCCGCGACTCCGTGCGCGCGCTGATGATGATCCGCGCCTACCGGATGCGCGGCCATCTGCACGCCAACCTGGACCCGCTCGGCCTGGAGCCGCGCCGCGATCACGAAGAGCTGCATCCTGGGTCCTATGGCTTCGACGAGGCCGATTACGACCGCAAGATCTTCCTCGACAACGTGCTCGGGCTGGAGTTCGCGACGATCCGCGAGATGCTCGCCATCCTGCGCCGCACCTACTGCGGCACGATCGGCTACGAGTTCATGCACATCTCCGATCCGGCCGAGAAGTCGTGGATCCAGGAGCGCATCGAAGGACCGGACAAGGAGATCCAGTTCACCAACGAAGGCAAGCGCGCGATCCTGTCGAAGCTGGTCGAGGCCGAAGGGTTCGAGAACTTCTTCGACATCAAATATCCCGGCGCCAAGCGCTTCGGCCTCGACGGCGGCGAGGCGATGATCCCGGCGCTCGAACAGATCATCAAGCGCGGCGGCCAGCTCGGCCTCAAGGAAGTCTGCCTCGGCATGGCGCATCGGGGCCGGCTCAACGTGCTGAGCCAGGTGATGGGCAAGCCGCATCGCGTGATCTTCCACGAGTTCAAGGGCGGCTCGGCCTCGCCTGACGAAGTGGAGGGCTCCGGCGATGTCAAATATCACCTCGGCGCCTCGTCCGACCGCGAGTTCGACGGCAACAAGGTGCATCTGTCGCTGACCGCCAACCCCTCGCATCTGGAGATCGTCGATCCCGTGGTGCTTGGCAAGGTGCGCGCCAAGCAGGATCACCTCGACGACTATATCGAGCGCGTCAAGGTGATGCCGCTGCTGATCCACGGCGACGCGGCGTTCGCCGGCCAGGGCGTCGTCGCCGAGTGTTTCGGGTTGTCGGGCCTGCGCGGCCACCGAACCGGCGGCTCCTTGCATTTCATCGTCAACAACCAGATCGGCTTCACCACCTATCCCCGCTATTCGCGATCGTCGCCCTACCCGTCCGACGTCGCCAAGCTCGTCGAAGCGCCGATCTTCCACGTCAATGGCGACGATCCCGAGGCGGTGGTCTATTGCGCGAAGATCGCCACCGAGTTCCGGCAGAAGTTCCACAAGCCGGTCGTCATCGACATGTTCTGCTACCGCCGCTTCGGCCACAACGAGGGCGACGAGCCGGCGTTCACCCAACCTTTGATGTACCGCACGATCAAGTCGCACCCGACGACGTTGCAGATCTACGGCAAGCGGCTGGCGGATGCGGGCGTCATCGGCGCCAACGAGGTAGAGCGGATGCGCGCCGACTGGCGCCGTCGCCTCGACGCCGAGTTCGAGGCGGGCCAGCACTACGCGCCCAACAAGGCCGATTGGTTGGACGGCCGCTGGGCCGGCGTGAAGTCCGCCACCGATCTCTCCGACGACGACCGGCGCGGCGAGACCGCTGTCGACGCGGACCGCATCAAATGGCTGACCGAGCGCATCACCCGCGTGCCTGAGGGCTTCAACGCCCACAAGACAATCCAGCGTTTCCTCGACAATCGTAAGGCGAGCATCGCCGCCGGCGACGGGATTGATTGGGCGACCGGCGAAGCGCTGGCGATCGCCTCGCTGCTCGACGAGGGCTTCCCGGTGCGACTCTCGGGTCAAGACAGCGAGCGCGGCACCTTCTCGCAACGCCATTCGGTGCTGATCGATCAGGAGAGCGAGGCGCGCTACCTGCCGTTCAACAACATCCGGGACGGCCAGGCGCGCTACGAGGTCATCAACTCGATGCTTTCGGAAATGGCGGTGCTCGGTTTCGAGTACGGCTATTCGCTCGCCGAGCCGAAGACGCTGACCATCTGGGAGGCTCAGTTCGGCGATTTCGCCAATGGCGCGCAGGTCGTGTTCGACCAGTTCATCTCCGCTGGCGAGCGCAAGTGGCTGCGCATGTCGGGCCTCGTCTGCATGCTGCCGCATGGCTACGAGGGCCAGGGACCGGAGCATTCCTCCGCGCGGCTCGAGCGCTATCTGCAGATGTGCGCGGAAGACAATATGCAGGTCGTCAACTGCACGACGCCGGCCAATTTCTTCCATGTGCTGCGCCGGCAGATCAAACGCTCGTTGCGCAAGCCGCTGATTACGATGACGCCGAAGTCGATGCTGCGCAACAAGCGCGCGGTCTCGGCCCTTACCGCGTTTTCGACCGGCTCGTCGTTCCATCGTCTGCTGTGGGACCACGCGGAGACGCACAAGGGCGAGAAGATCAAGCTGGCGCGCGACGAGAAGATCCGCCGCGTCGTGCTGTGCTCGGGCAAGGTCTATTACGACCTCTATGACGAGCGCGAGAAGCGCGGCATCGACGATGTCTATCTGCTGCGCATCGAACAGCTCTATCCGTTCCCGCTGAAGGCGCTGGTCAAGGAGCTCAGCCGTTTCAAGCGCGCCGACATTGTCTGGTGTCAGGAAGAGCCGAAGAACATGGGGTCCTGGACGTTCGTCGAGCCCTACATCGAATGGGTGCTCGGCCAGGTCGGCGGCAAGTCGAAGCGCCCGCGCTACGCCGGACGTCCTGCCGCCGCGGCGACCGCGACCGGATTGATGTCCAAACATCTGGCGCAGTTGAAAGCGTTCGTCGACGAATGTTTCGCCGAGTGATGTGTCGTGGCTTATTTCCTCAGTAAGCTCATTCCGCCGCGCCCGTCGTTTCCACTCGATATGAGTGACGACGAGCGTGCGGTGATGCTGGCGCATCAGGACTACTGGTTGCCGCAGGTCAACGCCGGCCTCGTCCTCGCGATGGGGCCGGTTCTCGACCCGAAGGGCGCCTACGGCGTCATGATCGCCAACGTCCCTTCGCTGAAGATGCTCGAAGATTGGGAATCCAAAGACCCGGTGATTCTGTCGGGCCGCGGGTTCGGGTTTGAAAATTATCCGATGCCGTCGATCCGCGTCGCGCCGATCGAGCCGCTGGCGCCGGTCTCCTCCATTTCACCTTGAGACAACGAACAGAAGGGCGCCCGAGGCGGCGCAAATTCAATGGCGACTGATATTCGCGTTCCGACACTCGGCGAATCCGATCTCCGAGGCCACAGTCGGCAAGTGGTTCAAACAGCGCGGCGAGGCCGTCAAGGCGGACGAGCCGCTGGTGGAGCTCGAAACCGAGAAGGTGACGCTCGAAGTCAACGCGCCGTCCGCCGGCGTGCTTTCCGAGATCGTCGCCGATTCCGGCGCCACCGTCTCGATCGGCGCGCTGCTCGGCTCGTTGAGCGCCGGCGCCGCGGCGCCGGCGAAGCCCGCCGCCAAAGCCGAGGCCCCCGCGCCCAAGCCCGCGCCTGCCCCGACCGCCGCGATGCCGCCGGCGCCCTCCGCCGCGAAGATGGCGGTTGAGAGCGGCATCGATCTGTCGAATGTCGCCGGCAGCGGCAAGCGCGGGCAAGTGCTGAAGGGCGACGTGATCGACGCCCTCGCCAAGCCGCAGCTTCCCGTGACGCCTGTCGCGCCGCCGCCGGCCCCCGCCCCTGCCCCCGTTCGCGCGCCATCCGTTCCCGACGACGCCGGGCGCGAGGAGCGCGTGCGGCTGACCAAACTTCGCCAGACGATCGCTCGCCGTCTGAAGGACGCGCAGAACACCGCGGCCATGCTGACGACCTTCAACGAGGTCGACATGTCCGAGGTCATGCACATGCGCTCCAAATACAAGGACGCGTTCGAGAAAAAGCACGGCGGCAAGCTCGGCTTCATGGGCTTCTTCGTCAAAGCCTGCGTGCAGGCCTTGAAGGACATTCCCGCCGTGAACGCCGAGATCGACGGCGCGGACTTGGTGTTCAAGAACTATTATCACCTCGGCATCGCCGTCGGCACCGACAAGGGCCTCGTCGTGCCTGTGGTGCGCGACGCCGACCGGCTGTCGATCGCCGGCATCGAGAAGCAGATCGCCGACTACGGCAAGCGCGCACGCGATGGCCAACTGAAGATCGAGGAGATGCAGGGCGGCACGTTCACGATCACCAACGGCGGCATCTACGGTTCGCTGATGTCAACGCCGATCCTCAACGCGCCGCAATCCGGCATCCTCGGCATGCACAAGATCCAGGAGCGGCCAATGGTCGTCGCCGGCAAGATCGAAATCCGGCCGATGATGTATCTCGCGTTGAGCTACGACCACCGCGTCGTCGACGGCAAGGAGGCAGTGACGTTCCTGGTGCGCGTCAAGGAGGCGCTGGAGGACCCGGCGCGGCTCGTGCTGGATTTGTGACGGCGGCGAAGGACGCCGTGGGGAATAATGAGCGATTGGGTTGCGATCTCGGAAATAATACGCAATGCCGCGGTTGCAATCGCTGCTTTCGTGGGCGCGATTTTGGCATGGCGTCAACTGTCGCCCGCGAGGATCCAAGCCCGCTCGGCAAACACCCAAGCCGAGCTCGCGCGACGCACTCATGTGATGGAACTTTTCAATCGCGCCGCAGGTCAACTTCGCGATTCCAAGCTCGAGGTTCGGCTTGCGGCCATTTACGTTCTTCGCGGAGTCGCGAGGGATTTTTCTGATTTCGCGGATCCTGTTTTTCGAGCTGATGCAGGCCTATCTAAGGGTCGCTGAAATAGACTATGGTGACGAGGCGCCTCCGATCGACGTTCAGGCGATACTGGAGCTGTTGCGGAGCAGATTGGAGAACCCTGGTGCTTAAGAGCAAAGCTCGCGACTCGAAGCCCAAGCTTGACATTCACGGCGCTTTTGTCAGGCGAACCGATCTCAGCGGGGCATCGTTGCGCGGCGCGAATATGAGTAACGCGGACGCTACAAATGCAATATTCAGGGGCGTGGATTTCTACGGCGCTCTCCTTCGCGGAACAATATTGCGCGGTGCTGACCTCACCGACGCAAAGAATCTTACCCTTGAACAACTTTCGGACGCAGCGATAGACGACCGCACTATACTTCCGCATTACATCGATCGCGCCAAGTTGCAAGAACTCGCCGCGAGCCGCAGGAATTGACCGCGTCTCTCACTCGCTGCCGACAACTTTACTGGCGCGGTCAACGAGGCGTTGGAGGAACGGGCGCTGTTGGGGTGGATTTCTAAGGGTGGCGCAAAACGTCGCCTGTTTCGAGGGGGGAAGTCATGAGCAACCTGGTTTGCCTTGAGCTTAGCGTGGTGCTGTGGCTCGTCCACGTTCTCATACAAGCGGGGTTTGGCACGGCGGCCTTCCCGCCCGGCTACCTGTTTACGTCGCGCGACACGCAGGCGCTGGCCAAAGGCGTTATGTTCGGGCGAGCAACGCGGGCGCTCGCCAACTATGTCGAGAACCTGGTTCCGTTCGTCGCCGTCGACTTGGCCTTGATAGCCACCAACCACGATGGCGGATTGGGGGCGACGCTGTGGATACTCGCGCGCATCGTCTATATCCCGCTTTATTTGTTCGCCGTGAACTACGCGCGCACCGCAGCCTGGGGCGTTTCGCTGGTCGGTCTCATCATGATGTTCGCCAAGCTCGCCTTCTGACGGCGACAGCGCAATCGGAGCGTCGCCCATGACCAAGATCGCCTACGACGCGGACTTCTACGGCTGGGCCAACGAGCAGGCGGCGCTGTTGCGCGAAGGCCGCCTCGCCGAGGCCGACATCGCCAATATCGCCGAGGAGATCGAGAGCATGGGCCGCTCGGAAAAGCGCGAGCTCGTGAGCCGGCTCGCAGTGTTGCTGACGCATCTGCTGAAGTGGCGCTACCAGCCGGGCGGCCGAGGATCGAGTTGGCGGACGAGCATTCGCGTGCAGCGAGGGCGCCTGACGGACCATCTTTCGGACAATCCGAGCTTGAGGGCAAAGATTCCCGAAGCCATTTTACGAGCTTATGATGAAGCTGTCGTCATCGCCGGCGATGAGACGAAACTTGGCGAAGCCGCCTTTCCGCAATCGCCGCCCTGGTCATTCGACGAGATTATGAACCCCGATTTCTGGCCGGAGTGAGTCTCCCGCCTGTTCGCTAACGAGAGCCCCAAATGTCCTACGACGTCATCGTCATCGGCGCCGGTCCCGGCGGCTATGTCTGCGCGATCCGCGCCGCGCAACTCGGTATGAAAGTCGCCGTGGTCGAGAAGCGCGAGGCGCTCGGCGGCACCTGCCTCAACATCGGCTGTATCCCGTCGAAGGCGCTGCTGCACGCCTCCGAGATGTTCGCCGAGGCCGCGCACGGCTTCGCCCCGCTCGGGGTGATGGTCGAGCCGAAACTCGATCTGCCCCGCATGATGAAGCACAAGGACGAGACGGTCGCCGCCAACGTCAACGGCGTCGCCTTTTTGTTCAAGAAGAACAAGATCGACTGGCTGAAGGGCGAGGGGACGATCATCGCGCCCGGCCGCGTGCGGGTGAAAGGCCCGGTCGCCGAAGTCGTCTACGACGCGACCCACATCATCATCGCCACCGGCTCCGACGTCGCGCAGCTGCCGGGCGTCGAGATCGACGAGAAGGTCGTGGTCTCCTCGACTGGCGCGCTGCTGCTGCCGCAGGTTCCGAAAAAGCTGGTCGTCGTCGGCGCCGGCGTCATCGGCCTGGAGATGGGCTCTGTTTGGCGTCGCCTCGGCGCCGAGGTGACGGTGGTCGAATTCCTCGACCGCATCCTGCCGGGCATGGACGGCGAAGTCGCCAAGCAGTTCCAGCGCCTGCTCGAAAAGCAGGGCTTCAAGTTCCTGCTCGGCCACAAGGTCGCCAAGGTCGACAAGACCGCCACGGGCGCCACGGTCAGCATCGAGCCCGTCGCCGGCGGCGCCGCGCTGACGCTGGAGGCGGACGTCGTGCTGGTCGCGATCGGCCGGCGGGCCTATACGGCGGGGCTGGGACTGGAGGCCGTCGGCGTCGCGATGGAGCGCGGCCAGGTCGTCATCGATCCCCATTTCGCCACCAACGTGCCGGGCGTGTACGCCATCGGCGACGTCGTGCGCGGGCCGATGCTCGCCCACAAGGCGGAGGACGAGGGCGTCGCCCTCGCCGAGATCCTGGCGGGACAGGCCGGCCACGTCAATTACGACGTCATCCCTGGCGTGGTCTACACCAGCCCGGAGGTCGCAGTCGTCGGCAAGTCCGAGGAGGACCTGAAAGCGGCGGGCGTCGCCTACAATGTCGGCAAGTTCCCGTTCCTCGCCAACGGCCGCGCGCGGGCGATGCGGCAGACCGACGGCTTCGTCAAAGTGCTGGCCGACGCCAAGACCGACCGCGTGCTCGGCGTCCACATCGTCGGTTTCGGCGCCGGCGAGATGATCCACGAGGCGGCGGTGCTGATGGAGTTCGGCGGCGCGGCGGAGGACCTCGCCCGCACCTGCCACGCCCACCCGACGATGTCGGAGGCGATCAAGGAGGCGGCGATGGCGGTCGCGAAGCGGTCGATCCACTCATGAGGCGGTTGGCGACGGCGATCGCGCTCGTCGCCGGCGTTTCCGGCGCGCGCGGCGACGACATGGCGTTGTGGCGCATCGCCCACGGGCTTTGCGTCCCGGCGCAGCAGGCCGGCGCGCCGCTGCCGAAACCGTGCCTGGAGGTGAACCTGCAAGCCGGCGACGTCGTCATCAAGGATATCAGAGGCGTCTCGCAGCTGCTCGACATTCCGATCGCGCGGCTGACCGGGATCGAGGCCCCGGCGCTGCTGAACGCCGACACGCCCAACTACTTCGCCGACGCTTGGCGCGCGCGGGTGGAGATGACGCCGCTGCTCAAGGCCGCCCCCGCGCGCGAGCGCATCTCGCTCGCGATTAACTCGATGGATCATCGCACGCAGAACCAGCTGCATCTGCACATCAACTGCCTGAAACCCGAAGTCGAGCAGGCGCTCGCGGCCGAAGCCCCGTCGCTCGACGGCAAGTGGCGGCGGATGACGGCCACGCTCGCCGGCCGCCTGTATTGGGCGCTGCGCGTCAACTCCGCCGATCTCGACGGCGTATTTCCGTTCCGCCTTCTCGCCGACGGGATGCCGGTCGCGCCGGCTGACATGGGGCGCTGGACCCTGGCGGCGGCCGCCGTCGCGGTGAACGGCAAGCCCGGCTTCGTGTTGCTTGCCGACGAGGAGGACGCTTCCGGCGGCGGCCACGCCGAGGATCTCCAGGATATCGATTGCGCCGGCCCGTAGCCGGCATTTGCGTTTCGCCGCGCGACCCGTTACGGCGCTGCAGTTTTCTTGGCACAAGGCGTCATGTCCCCGGACGACGAAAAACAACGCGCCGCCGCCGCCGCGCTCACTTATGTCGAACCCGGCATGAAGCTCGGGCTCGGCACCGGCTCGACCGCGAGCCGCTTTGTCGCGCTGCTGGGCGAGAAAGTCGCCGCGGGGCTCCGCGTCATCGGCGTCCCCACCTCCGAGGCGACGCGGAAGCAGGCGGAGGCGCTCGGCATACCCCTGACGACACTGGAGGCGACGCCGGAGCTGGACCTTGTCGTCGACGGCGCCGACGAGCTCGACGGAAGCCTCCGGCTCATCAAGGGCGGAGGCGGCGCGCTGCTGCGCGAAAAGATCGTCGCCGCTTCGGCGCGCCGCATGATGGTCGTGGCGGATTCCTCGAAAAAGGTCGCGGTGCTCGGGGCGTTTCCGCTGCCGGTGGAAGTGGTCCCGTTCGGCCTGGGCTCGACTCGGCTGCGGCTGGAGCGCGCCGCGGCTGCGCTGGGCCTCGCCGGCGCGATCACGCTGCGCCGTCGCGCCGGCGAAGCATACGTCACCGACGGCGGCCACTATATTCTCGACTGCGCCTTCGGCGCGATCCCCGATCCCGAGCGGCTGGCAGCGCATCTCGCCGCGATCCCCGGCGTCGTGGAACACGGTTTGTTTCTAGGTCTCGCCTCCGTCGCCCTCGTCGCGGGGCCGGCGGGAGTCGAGACGCTGCAGTCTTGAGGAGACGTCGAATGAAGCTTTTCCTGGCCCGCGGCGCCGTCGCGGCGGCGCTGCTCGCGGCGGGCGTCGCCTGCGCTTTCGCCGCTGATCCCTCGCCGGCCGACATCGATCTCGCCAAGAAGGTGCTGATCTCCGTCGGGCTGAAGGCGTCGATGGATCAGATCGTGCCGTCGATGCTGGGCCAGTTGCAGGGACAGATGCTGCAAATCCATCCGGAGATGGGCAAGGCGCTGCACGAAACGCTGGTGTCGCTGATGCCAGAGTTCGGCCAAGGCGAAGACGACGTGTTCACCGACACCGCGCGGGTTCTCGCCAGCCGGATGAGCGAAGCCGAGCTTCAACAGACGCTGGCCTATTTCGAAAGCGACGCCGGCAAGAAATATACGCAGTCGCAAGCGCCGGTGTTGGAGATGCTCGCCTCCTCCGGCGGCGTCTGGCGCGAGAAGCTGACCAAGGTCATGCTCGATCGCACGCGCGAGGAAATGAAGAAAAAAGGCTTTCAGTTTTAGCGCCGGAGCGGCGATGGCCTTCGACTTCGACTTCTTCGTCATCGGCGCCGGGTCCGGCGGCACGCGCGCGGCGCGGATCGCCTCGTTGCACGGCGCCAAGGTGGCGATCGCCGAGGAATTCCGCATCGGCGGAACCTGCGTGATCCGCGGCTGCGTGCCGAAAAAAATCCTGGTCTACGCCAGCCGCTTCGCCGACGGCTTCGCCGATTCTGCGGCCTTCGGCTGGTCGGTCGGCGAGCCGCGGTTTGATTGGCCAACGCTGCGCGCCGCCAAGGAGACGGAAATCACCCGCCTCTCCGGCGCCTACGCCGCCAATCTCGACCGCGCCAAGGTGGAGACCTTCCGCCAGCGCGCGACCGTCGCCGGGCCGCAGGAGATCGCGCTCGCCGACGGCCGGCGGCTTGCGGCGCGCCATATTCTGATCGCCACCGGCGGCCATCCCGAGTTGCAACCCCGGGTCGGGGGGATCGAGCACACGATCACCTCCAACGAAATCTTTGATCTGCCGACGTTCCCGCGCCGCCTGCTGGTCGTCGGCGGCGGCTATATCGCAGTCGAGTTTGCCTGCCTGTTCCGCCGGCTCGGCGCCGAAGTGGTTCAGACGATGCGCGCCGACAACATTTTGCGCGGGTTCGATGAGGACATGCGCGCCGGCTTGCGCGACGAAATGACCCGCGCCGGCGTGCAGTTCCGCTTCGGCCGGCTGCCGACCGATATCCGCGTCGAGGGTTCAACCAAGCGCGTGACCCTGAGCGACGGCGAGACCCTCGAAGTCGACGAGGTTCTCGTCGCGACGGGGCGCAAGCCGAACACGCGCGGCCTTGGCCTGGAGGCGGCCGGCGTCCGCCTCGCCGACAGCGGCGCGGTGATGGTCAACGCCCGCTCGACCACCAACATTCCGTCGATCCACGCGGTCGGCGACGTCACCGACCGCATTCAACTGACGCCGGTGGCGATCCGCGAGGGTCATTGGCTCGCCGACCGGTTGTTTGGCGGCGCCGCGCGGGAAGTCAACTACGACGCGGTCGCCAGCGCCGTGTTCACCACGCCGGAGCTCGGCGCGGTCGGCCTCACCGAGGCGGCCGCGCGCGAGATTTACGAGACGGTCGACATCTACAAGACCAGCTTCCGGCCGCTGAAGGCGACGATCACCGGCGGGGCTGAGCGAGTCATCATGAAGCTTGTGGTTGACGGCGACAGCGACCGCGTGCTCGGCGCGCATATTTTGGGCCCCGAGGCCGGCGAGATCATCCAGGCGCTGGCGATCGCGATCAAGATGGGCGCGACCAAGGCCGACCTCGACGAGACGATGCCGGTGCATCCGACCGCGGCCGAGGAACTTGTCACGATGCGGGAGCGGACCGCGCGTTATCGGCAGGAGTGATGGCGGCGCGAAAGCAGGCGAGAACGGGCGTGCCTTGGATCGGTGGACCGGTTTTGCCCGGAGCTACGCGAAGGCACAGACGCTCGGGGATTTAAGATTTTGTAGGGGAAGTCAACATTAAGAAGCCTCCGGCATTGCCTCGCTGACGAAATAATCAATCTGGTTTCGGCCACTGCGAGCTCGCCTCAAGGGCGGCCTCTTTCGTTTTTTTGGATGTAGAAGTCGGAGAATGCGCGTTAAGTTGCACCCTCTCCTGGCTATGGAGACGAGCGATGTGTGGGCATTGCGCCGCCGAAGGCGTCGACCGACGAAGCTTCCTCAAATTCGGCGCCGCCGCACTGGCGGGGGCAGCGCTCGTCGGCGCGTCTGGATCAGCACGTGCGGCCGCGGGCGAGCCGACAGCGCTTTCGCCAGATGAGGCGCTCGCGGCGCTGAAGTCCGGCAATCTGCGATACGTCGGTCAACCCGAGCTGTGCTCGATCGATCTTGCCGAGCAGCGGACCTCGGCGGCGACGCATCAGGCCCCCTGGGCGACGGTGATCAGCTGCGCCGATAGCCGGGTCCCGCCGGAGCTGATATTCGGCGGCCACGGGATTGGCGAACTATTCGTCGCCAGAAACGCCGGCAACCTCGTCGACACGGGCACCCTCGGCACCATTGAATACGGCGCTGCGGTGCTAGGTTCGCCGCTCATCGTCGTCCTCGCCCACTCCAGTTGTGGCGCTGTCAAGGCGGCCTGTGACGTCGTCACCGAAAATGCGACCTATCCGGGCGCGATCGGCCCGATGATCGAGCCGATCCTCCCGGCGGCGCTGGCGGTGCGCGGCGAGCCCGGCGACTTTGTCAACAACACCGCCAAGGCGAGCGCGAAGCGAACGGCGGCCCGGCTGACCTCGACGAGCACACTGATTGGAGGCCTTGTGGGCTCAGGCAAGCTGAAAATCGCCGCCGCGATCTACGACCTGGAGACGGGCGTCGTAAGCTACCTCGGGTGACGGGATGCGACGAAGATGCAACGCCGGACAATGACGGCGGTTTGATCCTCCACAGGTGGGATCGTTGCGGCGGCGGGAGTTGAACCGACTTTCCGAGTTGATCGGCGCTTCCGCTTGCGCCCGTTCGCGATTGGTTTACCATCGCCGGAAGCTGGCGGGCTTTCCCCTGGAGGCGAAGATGCGCAAGGCTATGGCTTCATTGGCGTTGGGTTGTGCGTTCGTCGTCGCGCTGAGCGTCGCGGCCTCGGCGTGTGATTGGTCGAAGCGAACCAACGCGGCCTCGAATTCGCAGAGCAGCGAACAGACCGCGCAAGGGCAACCGGCGTCCACCGACAACTGAGCATCGCTCCTCAACCGCGCGGCGATCCCGCGCGGCCGTAACATCGACATTGTCGATACCGAATTTATACATAACGAAAATGTTATTTCTTGCAGGGCGCTCATAGGGGCACGAATCGGCGCCTAAGCCCCTGAAAACGCGCCTACGCGGCCGGTTTCAGACGGTCGCGCGACTGCCCCGCACCACCCGCTCATACCGTGTCCCCAATCCGGTCAGCACCGTGTAGCCGATCGTCCCCGATTTCGCGGCGAATGTGTCGAGCGCGGCGTTGGGGCCGAAAAACTCAGCCCGCGTCCCCGGCCCCACTGCCGAATCCGGCAAATAGGTCACGTCGGCGATGCACAGGTCCATCGACATGCGCCCGACCAGCGGACACATGCGGCCGGCAATCCGTACCTCCGGCCCCGGCGCGGCGTCCGTGGCGCCGGCGCCGAACGGCAGGCCGTCGGCGTAGCCGGCGAGCAGCGTCGCCAGCCGCGTGCGCCGCCGCGCGGTCCAGCGGCCGTTGTAGCCGCAGGTTTCGCCGGGCTCGATCCAGCGCGTCTGCTGCACGGCGATCTCCAGGGTCACGACCGGCCGCATCGGGTTCTCGCGCCCCGGCGTCGGGTTGCCGCCATAGAGCGCATAGCCGGGCCGGACGAGATCGTAGTGCGGCCGCTGCGGCAGGAAGACGCCGGAGGAATTGGCGAGCGACGCCTTCAGCTTCGGGAACTGCGCGCGTAGCTGTTCGAAGGCGGCGATCTGCCGCGCATTGACCGGATCGGCCGGGATCTCCGCCGAGACGAGATGGCTCATCAGCAGCGCGGCGCCCGCCATCTTCGCCGGGTCGACTTCGGCGGGCGTCAGCCCCAGGCGGTTCATGCCGGTGTCGACATGCAGCGCAAACGCCCGCGCGCGCTCCCAGCGCGAAAACTCGCCCCCGCCGCCGATCACCGGCGCCAGATCGGCCTCCGCATAGTCGCCGACCTCGGCGCCGGCCTCGAACCCGTTGAGCACGTAGATGCGCGGCCCCGCGCCGAGCGCCGCACGGGCGCGAACGCCCTCGCCGACATGGGCGACGAAGAAGATGCGGCAGCCGGCCTGAAACAAGGCGGGCGCGGCGTTCTCGATGCCGACGCCATAGGCGTTCGCCTTGATGACGGCGCCGCAGGCCGCGGGGGCCACTTCGCGCGCGAGCCGGCGCCAATTGTCGGCGAGCGCCTCGAGGTCGATGGTCAAGCGTCCGGGCTCCGTCAAACCGCTAGCTCCCTGCACGCGCCTTTGCTAATACGGGCGAAGGCCTATCAGCTTGGCGGAACCCGGGAAATGCAGAAATTCGACACCCTGTCCGGCGTGGCCGCGCCGTTGCCGATCGACAACATCGACACCGACATGATCATCCCCAAGCAATACCTCAAGACGATCAAGCGCTCCGGTCTCGGCGTAGGCCTGTTCTCGGAGATGCGCTATCGCGACGACGGTTCGCCAAATCCGGATTTCGTGCTCAACAAGCCGGCCTACAAGAACGCCAAGATCATCGTCGCCGGCGACAATTTCGGCTGCGGCTCCTCGCGTGAGCACGCGCCGTGGGCGCTGCTCGACTTCGGCATACGCTGCGTGATCTCGACGGATTTCGCCGACATCTTCTACAACAACTGCTTCAAGAACGGCATCCTGCCGATCAAGGTGTCGCCCGAGGATCTCGCCAAGCTGATGGACGACGCCGAGCGCGGCGCCAACGCGACGCTCAGCATCGACTTGCCGAAACAGGAGATTCGCGGCCCCGACGGCGGCGTGGTGCAATTCGAGCTCGACGCGTTTCGGAAAACCTGCCTGCTGGAAGGGCTCGACGACATCGGCCAGACGCTGATCGAGGCGCCGGCGATCCAGTGCTATGAGACCAAGGCCAAAGCGGCGCAACCCTGGCTGTGATCGGTTGACGAGCGCGAGATTCCGGCTATAAGCGCGCCCGGCTAGGCTGGGCGCGTCCCGGCCATGTTTGGTTTTGCGCGGCGGGAAGACCGGCGCGCGGGGAAGGACCCGATTAATGGCGAATACGAAGTCGGCGCAGAAGGCAGTCCGCAAGATCGCGCGTCGCACCGCCGTCAACAAGATGCGTCGCAGCCAGATGCGGACCTATGTGCGCAGGGTCGAGGCGGCGCTCGAGGACAAGAACGCCGCAGCCGCCGCCGAGGCGTTGAAAACCGCGGAGCCGCTGTTGGCGCGCGCGGCCCAGAAGGGCATCGTCCACCGCAACGCGGCCTCGCGCAAGATTTCGCGTCTCGCCAAGCGCGTGAAGGCGCTGGCGAGCTAAGCTTGTCCGATCTGCCGCCCGATCGGCTCAGCGTCGATCCGAACAGCCCGTTCTTCGACGAGGCGGCGCTGGCGCGCGGCGTCGGCATTCGCTTCAAGGGCAAGGAACGGTTCGACGTTGAAGAATATTGCCTCAGCGAGGGTTGGATTCGCGCCCCCGTCGGCAAGACGCGCGACCGCAAGGGCAACTTGTTGACGGTGAAGCTGACCGGAGAGGTCGCCGCCTATTTCACCAGCCCGGCCAACGCCCCGGAACCTTGACCGGTCGAGCGGAAGGCTGCGGAATGTCGCCCGCGTCTGGTACGGCCTTCGTCGTTGTGTTCGAGATCGCGTTGGCGGCGTCGGCGCTGGCGCAGACGAATTGCTCCGAAGCCACCGACCCTATGGACGCCGGCGTCGAGGTGATACGTTGCGCCGATGGCGTCGTCATCGTCGCCGAGTCCTCGGCGCTGCGCTCGTCGGCCGCGCAATTGGCCGCACATCCGGGAGTTATTCAGCTTGACGCGGGCGCGCTTGTCGTCGCGTTGACCGTATCGGGCGAGCCGATCCCCTTTCGAGTGCTGACGCCAGACGCCGTCATTTCGGCGAGCGAAGGACAATGGGCCGTTGTCGCGGAAGCCGGCCGCACCGACGCGGCGACGTGGCGCGGCGACGTAATTGTGCGCCGTCGGGTCGACGATTTGGCCATCACGTTGAAGCCCGGCGAACCCACGCTCGCCGCGTTCCGGGCCGACAGAATCGAGCGCCTGCGCGAGGCAATGCTGCGGGCGCTCACACGATAGAAGCCAAAGAGGCCCTAGCTGTTGGCGCAGCCGCCTACCCATGAGGTTCAACAAATGCGGCGACGTTTCAAATATCCGCCGCAATTCTGGCGATGGCTTCGGCGAATTCAATAACAATCTTGCGCTGGTTGCAACTCAATATGCGCGCAAAGGCGCTATTTAGGACAATACCGTCTCGTACAAAATTATCGTAGTCACCGGCCAAATCATGCGCACCTTTAAGCGACGCAAGACTTTTCATGTCCATATCGGGCGGCATGGCGAAGAAATATTGCGGCGTGACGTCGAACGCCTGCGCAAGCGCGAAGAGAACCGTTGCGTCAGGGCGTCGTTTGCCGGCCTCCATCTCCATCAAATCATCTATGCTTACGCCCAAACAGGCGCCAAGTTGTTCAAGCGTAACGCCGAGTCGCCTTCGCTTCTCCGCCAAATTCCGCCCAATTACAAAACAAATCACGTCCTCTCGTTCGCGCTCTTCCTTCATCGGCAGCGCCCTGAGTTCGCAAAATTACGGCTGATGCATCAACGGTTTGTAAAGCGTGCTTTGATGCAATCGTTTCGCAGTCCGACTCTACAAATAAGATGCGCTCACGTATCTTCGCCACAGATTTCCACGGTATCTCCGCAAAGTCAAATTGCAACCCAGCAAGGTTTAGCCCGCATTTCTCACCGAATCTGTTCGTAATACCACCCCTCAATGATCAGTACCCATGTGCCCACCTGCGCAGTCCGATGGACATGATGCGCCACGGTTGGTCGATGAGGGTGTTCCAAGCGTAACAGCAGTGATCGAGGATGTCTTCGTAGGATTTGAAGATGCGGTTGGACAGCCAGTTTTCACGCATGAATTGCCAAACGTTCTCCTGCGGGTTGAGTTCGGGACATTTGGCGGGCAGCGCGACGATGGTGATGTTGGGCGGGACAACGAGAGCGCCGGAGAGATGCCAGCCGGCTTGATCGACGAGCAAAGCCGCATGCGCGCCGGGCGCGACGTTCTTGGCGATTTCGGCCAGATGCAGGTTCATCGCCTGCGTGTCGCATCGCGGCAGGACGAGAGCGGCGCCCTTGCCTTCCTTCGGGCAGATCGCGCCGAAGATGTGGGCCGACGCCGTGCGCTGGTCTTTCGTCGCGCTCGGCCGCGAACCTCGCTTGGCCCATCGGCGCGTGATCTTGTTCTTCTGGCCGATGCGCGCCTCGTCGGCGAACCAAACTTCTATGTCGCCGGTCTTGACGCCTTGCTTGTGGGCGATCTCCTCCAGGCGCGCGGCGAAGTTTTTTTAAAATCCTTAATGGCGCCTTCGGCCTGCGCGTGATGGCGCGGGCGGGCGGTGAGCTTACGGTAGTTCATCGCGTGCAATTCGCGGCTCATCGTCTGCTCGGAAAGCGAAACGCCGAACTCCAGATGCGCCCACTGACACAGGTCGACGATCCGCCAGCGCACGACGCCATGGATTGCGGGAAGCGGGCCGCTCTCCACGACCGCCGCCAGCGCCTTGCGTTGCGCTGCGTCGAGAATGGACGTCCGGCCGGGGGCTGTCTTGTTGATCAGCCCATCCAGCCCTTCGGCGTTGAATCTGACCACCCAGTCCCGGACGATTTGCAGCGTCACTCCGCCGATCTTGGCGGCCTCCGACCGGCTGGCTCCGTCATAGATCGCCGCCAGCGTCAGAAGACGCCGCGTCTGCGCTCCGTTCTTCGACGCCCGCGCCGAAGCGCGCAGCCCCGCCGCCTCAAAATCCGACCGAAGCGCAATCCCTCTCATGGCGAACCTCTCCCGTTCGCCCGTTTGAATCACCCCCCACGCCGATTGGGAAATCGCAAATGAGTCAACATTCGTGGGGACTGGTATAAGTGATAAAGACCTGCGGTTTCGACTGGGGCGCAAGCGCAAGGGTGGCGCTCTGCGGCGCCGCTCCGCGGAAGTCCGGTCGGCGAACAGGTCGCCCTGACATTCCTTGGTGCGGTTCTCCATGTCGCCGCGCGCGCAATAGATGTCGTCGTAGAGAAAGCGGACGGCGGCCTGGATGCGCGACAACGAAGTGACGATGAAACGCGGATTCGCCTCGGCGCGCGTCCATTCCGCCTTGCCGATGACGCGACGCGGGCGCGACCCGCTATCGAACATCGAATAACGGAAGTCCTTGAAGCGGCGCGCCCGTTTGCCCGAAGAACTATGGGATACCTTCGACCGAACGGCTCGGCGGGACGATGGCGAGCGGCTCGCGGCGGGATCAGTGACGCCAGCGCCGACGATCCCCCTCGAAAACGACGCCAATGGAGCGCCCGGCTGCGCCGAGAACTCCGTCGGCCGCTACGCGCATGGGCGGCGTCGAACACAATCTGCCGCGGGAGACGCCGCAAGTGTTCACCCAGACCGTGCTGACGTCGACCTTACGGAAACGCCTTTTTCAGGAAGAACCCGTACAATCCCCGGGCGCCGGCGCCAAGGCGCGACAGGCCGCGGAAACGTCCGCGCCAGCCCGACCGGGGGACGCGAGGCAAGGTCCCTGCCCTTGCGTTCGAACTTCCGTCGCTATGCTTTCCGCGGATCGCGAAGAACTCACCGGCGACGGTCTTGACTCCACCCGAGTTGGAAGGCATTCAGCGTCTATCGATTCCTCGGTTCAATGCCCTGGCTCGCATCGGTGTGAAACCGCGAGGCTTACGACACTACCCCCAGACATCGATTGACAGTCGCGAATGCTTTTGTTCGCGTTGTCGCGCCGAGTGCGCGAAAGGGAAATGATATGCAAACTGGCACAGTCAAGTGGTTCAACCCTCAGAAGGGTTTCGGGTTTATCCAGCCGGAAGGCGGCGGCCCGGACGTGTTCGTCCATATCAGCGCGGTCGAACGCGCCGGTCTGCGCACGCTGAACGACGGTCAGAAAGTCACCTACGACCTGGTCACCGACCAGCGCCGGGGCAAGACCTCCGCTGAGAATCTGAAAGCCGCCTGATAGGCGCGCTGGGTTTCCCGCCGACCGCGTTCGCGCTGGCGGCGACAAGCAATCGGCCCGGGGGTCTCGTCCGGGTTGGCTCTCCGGCAACGCGAAAACGCATGCCCCATCGGCGGCGACTTGCGTAACGGGTTTGTTTTGCCTGCACTCGCCCCGCAAGCGCCGCTTGCGGAGACGTTGCCGCAGGGCCCCTACGGCGCTTACGTCGCCTCGGCCCAGCGCTTCAGCGCTTCGATCTCGCTTTCCCGCAATTCGTGGCCGCCGTCGTGCCATTCGAGCTCTGTCTCGGCGCCCTGCCGCGACCAGAATTCCGCGAGCGCAAAGGTTTGCGCCGGCGGGCAGATCGGATCGCGACGACCCGCGGTGATGAGAACGCGGGTCGCGGCAAGCCGCGCGTCGTCGGCCGGTCGCCAGGGTACGAGCGGATGCATCAGCGCCAGACCGTCAAACAAGCCCGGCTCGGCGAAAGCAACGGAGGCAAGTATATTCGCGCCGTTGGAATAGCCGATTCCCAGGGTCCGGCGGCCCTCTGCATGGGCCTTGTGGGCGCGCACAAACCCCGCCATCGCCGCGGTGCGGCGCGCGAGATCGTCGAAATCATACACCCCTTCCGCCTTGCGGCGGAAGAAGCGCAGGGCGCCGTGCTCGGAGACATCGCCGCGCGGCGCGACAATGGCGGCTTCGGGCCAGACCTCGCGGGCAAGCGGAACGAGCTGCCGCTCGTCGCCGCCGGTGCCGTGGAAAGCGAAGACATGCGGGCCGTCTCCGGGTTCGGCGGCGTGAACGTAGGCGTCGAAGCTCATGCGACCCTCCTTCAATCCGAGAGCGGTTCGAGGAATTTCTCGAGCTTTTCGCGCAGGTGCGCGTGCTGGCGCGGCAGCTTCAGCGCCTCGCCGAGATGCGCGGTGTCCTCGTCACGGTCGAAGCCCGGCTCGTTGGTGGCGACCTCGAACAGCACGCCGCCGGGCGTCCGGAAATAGATCGCCCAGAAGTAGTCGCGATCGATCACCGGCGTCACCTGATAGCCGGTATCCATCAGCGCCTGCCGGACCTGCAACTGCGCGGCGCGATCGGCGACCGCGAACGCGATGTGATGCACCGACCCCGCGCCCTGTCGGGCCGGCGCGATGTTCGGCAGCGTCTCGACGTCGATGAAATCGGCGCCGTTGCCGCCGGGAATGGCGAAGCGACGGGCGCCTTCGGCGCGGTCGATTTCGTCGTAGCCCATGAACTTCAGCAACTCGGCCGTGGCGCCGTCATCGCGCAGCCGCAGCGAGGCGGAATGGAAGCCGCGAATGGCGTGCTCGGCGTCGATCCCGCCCTTCGTCCACCCCGGCCGCGTATCGCCCTTGGCCTCGACGAGCGCGAACCCGTCGCCGTCGGGGCCGGCGAAATGCAGCTTGCGCTCGCCGAACGCCTCGTCGGACTTCAGCCCGTCGACGCCGAGCCGCGCCAGACGCTCGATCCAGAACGGCAGCGCGTGTTCGGGGACCGCGAACACGGTCTCGCCGACCTCGCCGACGCCGGGCCGGCCGCGCGCGATGTCGGGGAACGGGAAATAGGTCATCACCCCGCCGGGGCTGCCGACTTCGTCGCCGTAGTAGAGGTGATAAACCTCGGGCGCATCGAAGTTCACCGTCTTCTTGACCCTGCGCAGGCCGAGCGTCTTGGTGAAGAACGCATTGTTCTGCGGCGCCGACCCCGCCAACGAAGTGACGTGGTGCAGTCCGCGGATCTGATTGAGCTTGGCCATTGTGGGACCTCCGCACGCCGGGTTCGGCGTTCGCGGACTAACATAGCGCGCCGCGGGTCGTGGATAAGCCGACGCCGTCGCCATTGATCGTTGCGGGATCTGCAATAATATCGCCGGATCGTTTCGGGGAGAGACATGGCCGGCCAGCTCGAACGCATGCGCGTCTTTGTCGCGGTCGCCGAGATGAAAAGCTTCGCCGCCGCAGCGCGACGTTTGCAACTCTCGACGTCGATCGTCACCCGCTACGTGTCCGAGCTTGAACGCGAGCTCGGCGCGCAACTCCTGATTCGCACCACGCGTCGCGTGTCGCTGACGCGGCCCGGCGAGGATTACGCCCAATCGGCCAAGACTATTCTTGAGGACATCGAGGCGGCGAACGAACGCGCGCAACGACAGCAGGACGCGCTGACCGGCGAGTTGCGCGTCAACGCGCCGCTGTCACTCGGCGTCCGTCTGCTGCCGCCGGCGCTGGCGCGATTTCGCGCGGCTCACCCCGATCTTCGGCTTTCGCTGACCCTGACGGATCGATTCGTCGACGTCGTTAGCGAGGGCTTCGACATGGCGTTGCGCATCTCCGGACCGCCGTCGGACAAATCGACGATCTGGCGCAAAATCTGCGTCGTGCCGCGGCTGCTGGTCGCCTCGCCCGGCTATTTGCGGGGACGCCGGCCGCCGCGCTCGCCGCGCGACCTGCCCGATCATGTTTGCATCGGCTACGCCAATCAGCCGACCGCCGACCGATGGTCGCTGACTCACGCCGCGTCGAAGAAGCGCCAGACGGTGCGCCTCACGTTCGGTTTCGAGTGCGACAACGGCGATCTCGCGGCCGAGATGGCGGCGCTCGGCGAGGGCATCGCGCTGCTGCCGCGCTTCATTGTCGCCAAATTGTTGGAGGCCGGCGCATTGGTCCCTGTCCTCGCCGCCTGGGCGGCGCCGGAGATCTGGTTGACCGCCTATTTTCCGCCCTACGAGGCGTTGCCGGGCCGCGTCGACGCCTTCGCCCGTTTCGTCGAACGCTGGGTGGCGGCGGACCCCGCCATGTTGGCCGGCCGCGCGCGCCCCGCGGACTAAGGCGGCAGACGTTCACCAACTTGTGAAAGCGGCGCCCCGCGTCGGCGCTGGGCCGACCGGGCCGGCGGGCTTGGCGTTCCGGTCGCCGTCGCCGTTTCGACGCCGCCTCAAAATGTTGAGAAAAAAGCGGCGATTGTCCTCGACAGGGAGTGGACTGATGCTAACTTTCCCCGAGGGAGTTTCGGCGGGAGAAAGGTCTCATGGACCTCAGTCGAAGGCAATTCATCAAGCTGACGGGCGCCGGCCTCGCAGCTTCCAGTCTGGGGGCGCTGGGGTTCGGGGCCTTGGGTCCGGCGCTCGCCGCCTCGATCCGGCCGTTCAAGCTCGAACACGCCGCCGAGACCCGCAACACCTGCACCTATTGCTCGGTGGCTTGCGGCATCCTTATTTACAGCCTCGGCGACCGCGCCAAGAACGCGCGCTCCGACATCATTCATATCGAGGGCGACCCCGACCATCCCGTCAATCGCGGCACCTTGTGCCCGAAGGGTTCGGCGCTGCTCGACATCGTCCATGCGCCGACGCGGCTCAAATATCCGCAATATCGCGCCGCCGGGGCGAGCGAATTCAAGCAAGTCTCGTGGGACTTCGCGCTCGATCGCATCGCGACGCTGATGAAAGCCGATCGCGACGCCAACTTCGTCGCCAAGAACGCAGCGGGCGTGACGGTCAATCGCTGGACGAGCACGGGAATGCTCGCCGCTTCGGCGGCGTCGAGCGAGGCCGCCTTCGTCACTTGGAAGGTGGCGCGTTCGCTTGGCATGTTGGTGTTCGACAACCAGGCGCGCGTCTGACACGGACCGACGGTGGCGAGTCTCGCCCCAACATTCGGTCGCGGCGCAATGACAAACACCTGGCAGGACATCAAGAACGCTGATGTCGTGCTGGTGATGGGCGGCAATGCCGCCGAAGCTCATCCGTGCGGCTTCAAATGGGTGATCGAAGCCAAGATTGAGAACAAGGCGAAGCTCGTCGTCGTCGACCCGCGCTTTACGCGGACGGCGTCAGTCGCCGACATGTACGCGCCGATCCGGCCCGGCACCGACATTGCGTTCCTGAGCGGTCTCATTCGCTATTTGCTGGAGAAGGATCAGATCCAGCACGAATACGTGCGCGCTTTCACCAACGCTAGCCTGATCGTCAAAGACGGGTTCGGTTTCGAGGAAGGCCTGTTCACCGGCTACGACGAGCACAACCACAAATACGATCGGTCGAGCTGGGACTACGAACTGGACGACCAGGGCTTCGCCAGGATCGACGATACCTGGCAGAACCCGCGTTGCGTCATCAACCTGCTGCGCCAGCACGTTGCGCGCTATACGCCGGAGATGGTGTCGCGCATCTGCGGCACGCCGCAGGACAAATACCTTGAGGTCTGCGCGCTGCTCGCCAGCACCGCGAAGCCGGACAAGGCGCTGACCAGCCTGTTCGCGCTCGGTTGGACGCAGCATTCAGTCGGCGCGCAGAACATTCGCTGCATGGCGATGGTGCAGTTGCTGCTCGGCAACATCGGCGTCGCCGGCGGCGGCATGAACGCGCTGCGCGGCCATTCCAACATCCAGGGCCTGACCGACATCGGCCTGCTGACGGCGGCGATGCCGGGCTATATGACGATGCCGACCGACGGGGAACCGACGCTCGCCGATTACATGAAATCCCGGCTCTACAAGCCGCTGCGGCCGGGTCAGACAAGCTACTGGCAGAACTACAAGAAGTTCTTCGTCAGCTTCCAGAAGGCGATGTTCGGCGCCGCCGCCAAGGCCGAGAATGACTGGGCCTACGATTGGCTGCCGAAGCTCGACAACGACGGCTACGACATCCTGCGCGCGTTCGAGATGATGAACGAGGGCAAGATCAACGGTTACATCTGCCAGGGCTTCAACCCGATGCAGGCGTTCCCGAACCGCGGCAAGATCAGAACCGGACTGAGCAAGCTCAAATATCTCGTCGTCATGGACCCCTTGGACACCGAGACATCGCGCTTCTGGCAGAACTTCGGCCCGCAAAACCCCTCCGACAGCGCAAGCATCCAAACCGAGGTGTTCCAACTGCCGACCACCTGTTTCGCCGAGGAGAACGGCTCGCTGGTCAATTCGGCGCGTTGGTTGCAATGGCATTGGAAGGCCGCCGATCCGCCGGGCGAGGCCAAGCCTGACGTCGGGATCATGTCGGGCCTCTATCATCGTCTCAAGGCGATGTACGCCAAGGACGGCGGCGCGTCTCCGGAGCCGCTGCTCAACCTCAGTTGGAGTTACACCAACCCCACGGAGCCGGATCCCGAGGAAATCGCCAAGGAGATGAATGGCCGCGCGCTCGTCGACATCAAGGACGCCTCAGGCGCCGTCACGCTGAAGGCCGGACAGTTGCTCGACGGTTTCGGACAATTGCGCGACGACGGAACGACGATGTCGGGTTGCTGGATCTTCTCGGGCTGCTACACCGAGAAGGGCAATCAGATGGCGCGGCGCGACGCTTCCGACCCGCGCGAGCAAGGCATCGCGCCCAACTGGGCGTGGTCGTGGCCGGCGAACCGACGCATCCTCTACAACCGCGCCAGCGCCGACCCCGCCGGCAAGCCGTGGAATCCAGCGAAGCCGATCATGGAGTGGAGCGGATCGAAGTGGCTCAGCATCGACGTGCCCGACTATGTCGTGACCAACAAGCCCGAAGACGGCGTCGGCCCGTTCATCATGAACCCGGACGGCGTCGGCCGCCTGTTCGCGCTGAAGGGCATGTATGAAGGCCCGTTCCCGGAGCACTACGAGCCGCTGGAGTCGCCGGTCGACAATCTACTGCATCCGAAAGTGAAGTCGAACCCGGTCGCGCGCGTGTTCGAGCGCGACAAGCCGACCTTCGGCAACGCCGCCGACTTCCCCTATGTGGCCACGACCTATCGCCTGACCGAGCACTTCCACTATTGGACCAAACACGCGCTCATCAATGCGATCCTGCAGCCCGAGGAATTCGTCGAGATCGGCGAGGCGCTGGCCAAGGAGAAGGGCATCGCGCAAGGCGGCTGGGTGCGCGTCACCTCAAAGCGCGGCGAAGTCGTCTGCAAGGCTTATGTCACAAAGCGCATCAAGCCGATGACCGTCGACGGCAAGCCCGTGCATGTGATCGGCGCGCCGATCCATTGGGGCTTCACCGGCCAGGCGCGCAAGGGCTTTGGCGCCAACACGCTGACGCCGTTCGTCGGCGACGCCAACACACAGACGCCGGAGTTCAAGGCGTTCCTCGTCAACGTCGAAAAGGCCGCGGGGCCGGCGGTCTAAGGGGGCGCGCGTGGCGGATCTCCAATCCCAGGACATCATCCGGCGCTCGGCGACGACGATGACCCCGCCGTCGACGCGCAGGCACGAGCAGGAAGTCGCCAAGCTGATCGACGTCTCGCGTTGCATCGGTTGCAAGGCGTGCCAATCCGCCTGCATGGAGTGGAACGATCTGCGTCAGGAGATCGGCCATTTCGAAGGGTCATATGACAACCCGAGCGATCTGTCGCCGAGCGTCTGGACGCTGATGCGCTTCACCGAATACGAGAACCCCAAGGGTGATCTCGAATGGTTGATCCGCAAGGACGGCTGCATGCATTGCGAGGACCCCGGCTGCCTGAAGGCCTGCCCGGCGCCCGGCGCGATCGTGCAATACGCCAGCGGCATCGTCGACTTCATCAGCGAGAATTGCATCGGTTGCGGGTATTGCGTGAAGGGCTGCCCGTTCAATATCCCCCGGATCAGCCAGGTCGATCACAAGTCCTACAAATGCACGTTGTGCTCGGATCGCGTCGGCGTCGGCTTGGAGCCGGCCTGCGTGAAGGCGTGCCCGACCGGCGCGATCATGTTCGGGGCCAAGACCGACATGAAAGATTGGGCGAACGAGCGCATCGAGGATTTGAAATCGCGCGGGTTCGAGAACGCCGGGCTCTATGATCCGCCCGGCGTCAGCGGCACGCATGTGATGTACGTGCTGCATCACGCGGACAAGCCTTCGCTCTACGCCGGCCTGCCGGACCACCCGCGGATCAGTATGTTCGTCCAGGCGTGGAAGGGGATATTGAAGCCGCTGGCCCTGGCGGGGATTGGGTTTACCGTCGTCGCCGGCTTCCTGCATTGGGTGCTCTATGGTCCCAACGAGGTCGAGCCGGAGGACGAGGCGCACGCGTTGGCGCTGAAAGCCAAAGCCGCCGAGCGTGCAGCGGAGCCGGTCAAATGAGACATCCGGGCGAACTCGTGCGCAACACGCCGATGGCGCGTGTCAATCATTGGATCACTGCGGGATGTTTCATCGCGCTGATGCTGTCCGGACTGTCGATGTTCCATCCGCTGCTGTTCTGGCTGTCGGCGCTTTTTGGCGGTGGCCAATGGGCGCGGGCGGTTCACCCGTGGATCGGACTGGTCTTGTTTGTGAGTTATATGGGCTTGATCGTCCAGTTCTGGCGCGACAACCTGCCGCGCCGCGTCGATTTCGAATGGTTGTTGGCGATCCGTCAGGTTCTCGCGAACCGCGAAGAGGGCGTGCCGGAAGTGCCGCGCTTCAACGCCGGTCAGAAGTTTGTGTTCTGGTCGATGGCGTTGCTGGTCCCCGTCCTGCTGCTGACCGGCCTCACGATCTGGGAGGTCTATTTCGGCGCCGCGACCTCGATCGAGACGCAGCGCATCGCGGCGCTCGTGCATTTCCTGGCGGCGACGGCGGCTATCATCATCTGGATCGTCCATGTCTACGCCGCGCTGTGGGTAAAAGGCTCGGTGCGCGCGATGACCCAGGGCTATGTCACGCCCGGTTGGGCGTGGCGTCATCATCGCCGATGGTTGCGCGCCCTGGTGGAGACCGGCTCCGAAGGCCCGCGGCCGCGCTGATATGAGACAGGGCGAAGTCGCGCCGAAAGCGGCCTGGACCGGCAACCCGCTCGGCGGGGTCAAGGCGCCGGAGCCGATTGTCTTGCCTGTCCCGTCAACGCTGTTTGAACGCCGGGCGGCGCGTCTCGACGCGTTGGCGGACGGTCATCTGATGCAGCCGTGGCTTGCCTTCGTCGCCGATCTTTCGCGCGCGCAAGCGGCCTCGCTGCCGGCGTTTCGCGATTTGCCTAGGGCCGATTCCGAAGTCATCAAACAAGCCGTCGGCGCAGGACTGCCGCCGCTGGCGGTGACGGGCCATCGGCGCGCCCCGGTTTGGCGCGACGGGCTGCGCGAATTGCTGACGGCGTTCAGTCCCCGGCATGCGCCGCCCGAGGCCGCTGCGGTCGCCGCCGCGCTGCGCGAGCGGCCGGCCGACGCGTTGGAGGCGATGGCCGACGCCGTGCTGAACGGCGGCTCCGAGGACGCCGGCGCGAGCCTCTACATCGTCGCGGCGCTCCAGACTTATTTCGCCGCGATGGCCGCGTCGCTGCCGATCTCGGATCTGCGATTGCTGCCGGAGCGCGGGCTCTGCCCGTGTTGCGGCTCGACGCCGGTCGCCGGCGTCATCACGGCTTCCGGCGACTCCCCCGGCGTGCGTTATTTGCATTGTTCGCTATGCGCCACAAATTGGACGCACACGCGGGCCGTCTGCACCGCCTGCGGCGGCTCGCGTTCGCTGTCGTTGAAGAGCGTCGAGGGTGACGCCGGCGTCGCGAAGGCGGAGACTTGCGGCGAGTGCCGGACCTACGCCAAGCTGTTCTACGCGGCGAAGGACCCCGAAGTTGAACCCGTCGCCGACGATCTCGCGACGCTCGGGCTCGATCTCCTTGTTGCGGAGGACGGCTGGTCCCGCCACGGGGCCAACCCGCTGCTGCGGCTCTAGGCGTCGTTGCGGGCGGCGCGGCAGCGTGCTTAGTCTTGGCGCCCGGAGAAAGAGCGATGCCAGACCCCGTCCGTTTGACTGATCTCGCCCATGGCGGCGGTTGCGGTTGCAAGCTGGCGCCGTCGGTGCTCCAGCAATTGCTCGCCAACCAACCGCAGACCGCCGGCTTTTCCTCGCTGCTGGTGGGGACTGAAACCGGCGACGACGCGGCGGTCTGGCGACTCAACGACGAGCAATGCCTCATCGCGACCACGGATTTCTTCATGCCGATGGTTGATGACCCCCGCGATTTCGGGCGCATCGCGGCGACCAACGCGATTTCGGACGTCTACGCGATGGGCGGCCGGCCGATCCTGGCGCTGGCGATCCTCGGCATGCCGCTCGGCAAACTGGCGGTCGAGACGGTTCGCGAGATTCTCGCCGGCGGCGCCTCGATCTGCGCCGAAGCCGGCATCCCGGTCGCCGGCGGCCATTCGATCGACAGCCCGGAGCCGATCTACGGCTTGGCGGTGATCGGCCTGTGCCGGCCGGAGGAGGTTCGCCGCAACGGGGGCGCACAGGTTGGCGATGCGTTGATCCTGACCAAGGGCATCGGCGTCGGCGTGTATTCGGCAGCGTTCAAGAAGCAAGCCCTGCCCGCGACCGCGTACAAAGAGTTGATGGGTTCGACCACGCTGCTCAACAGCGTCGGCGCAACGCTCGGGCGCGACGCCGAGGTGCATGCGATGACCGACGTCACCGGCTTCGGCATTCTTGGGCACGGGCTCGAAATGGCGCGCGGCGGCGGCGTACGGCTTGAAATCGACTATGAGCAAATCCCCTATCTGGAGCAGGCGGAGCGGCTGGCTGAACAGGGCTATCTCACCGGCGCCTCGACGCGCAATTGGGCGAGCTACGGCGAGACGGTCGCGCTGCCGCTCGGACTGGCGGACTGGCGGCGCGGATTGCTGACCGATCCGCAAACCTCGGGCGGCCTGCTCGTCGCCTGTTCGCCCGCGCGCGCGCCGACGCTGTGCGCTGAGATCGTCGCCGCCGGCTATCCGCGCGCGCGGATTATTGGGCGCGTCACGGAGGGGCCGCCCGGGGTGCGGGTGTCATGAACTCATCGGGGGCGTCGGGCGGAGGAGAGTGGGAGTCGAACCCACCTGAGACAGGCTGGCTGCCCCCTTCGGATTTGAAGTCCGAACGCCCCACCAGGAACGATTCTCCTCCCCGCTCGCTCGGCGACGAAAGCACGTCGGCGGCGAACAAGTCCAGCCGGCGGGGATTGATCCGCCTGAGATCGCCGCGCCGCATCGTCACGCCGTGCCGATCGAAGAACTCCAGAATCTGAATCGCCACCTTGCGGCCATTGTCGAGGCGGTCGCGAAATTGCGCGGCGGAGAATTCGGCGTACCGTTTGGCGATGTCAACCAACAACGCCATCATTTCCCGCGTCGTGTCGCGCAAGAAGAAATGATCGTGGGCGATCTCGTCGACCCAACCCAACCGGCTCGCCAACTTTAGCACGCGCCGCAACGCGCGCTCGTCGGCTCCGATCTCGGCTGCGAGATCGCGGACGCGCGGCGGCCGGAATCGCACCGCGCCGCCAAGCCGAGGCGCTATGTTGCGCCATACGCTTACATCGGCGTCAGAGAGCCGCGCCACGTGCTGGGGCAAGCGCACGAAGCCGCCCTCGATCGCGAGAGCGCCGTCTTTAGCGAGCTTGGCGAGCGCCGCCCGGAAGATCGTCGAAGTCCAACGCTTCTCAACCGAAGTTCGCAACCGCTCATAGCCGCAGCCTTGCAAATCCGGGTTCTTGGCATGAAAGGCGGCAAGCCGCGCGGACAGTTCTTCGCCAAACCGCCGCCAACAATCCGCCGTCGCGGCGAACGCCGCGCCATTGGAACTGATAAGGACGAACCCGGCGCCTTCGCCGAATCGCCGCGCCTGCGTTTCACTGAGCGCCCTGTCGCGCGCGAAAGCGGCGAGGTCGGCAACGTATGGCGGCGTACGGAGCAACGCCGCGAAAGCTTGCTCTGGATCAGACAGCGAAAGTGCTTCGCGCTGAGCGGCGCGCTCCGGGGTGCGACGCTTCCGACCCGGCGCGCGCAGATCGAGGAACTTGCCGCCGCCGATCGTCCGCTGCGCCGACACGTCGCGCAAGAGGTAACGATCGCCCTGCGCCGCCGCGATCGGCCGCTCCAGCACAAGCTGAACGTGCCCCGCGTCGCCGGGCGCCAGCGCATCCGCGTCGAGCGGCACGACGCGCACGCCGACCTCCGCCGCCGCGTGATGCAGGCGCGTGGGGAACCACGCGGCGATCGGCTTCGGCTCGCCCGGCAGGATACGCAGCGTCGCGTCGATCCGATGGGTCGGCGCGTGCAGAGCCGGGTCGACCAACATATCACCGCGCGATACGGTATCTTTGGTGATGTCCCGACCAACCAGCGCCAGCGCGCAGCGCGTCCCGGCCGCCGCGAACTCGGCCGCGCGGTTCTGCGCATGCAGCGAACGCACGCGCGCCTCGCGACCGCCCGGACTGACGATGAGCGTGTCGCCAATTCGCACAACCCCTGACAACGCCGGACCCGTCACCACAAGCCCGACGCCGCTCAAGGTAAAGGCGCGATCGATCGCGAGCCGAAAGCGGCCCTCGCTCGGCCGCGTAGCGGCCTCATCCGCCTCAATCAAGCGCGCGCGCAGCGCCGCGATCCCTTCGCCCGTGCGCGCGGATACGGCCAGCGTTTCCGCCGCCGCGAGCAGCGTCGGCGCCAGCAAATCCCGGACCTCGCAGGCCACCGCCGCCCGCCGTTCTGCGGAGACGAGATCAGCCTTGGTGAGCGCGACGATCCCGCGATCGACGCCCATCAGATCGAGAATGGCGAGATGCTCGCGCGTCTGCGGCTTGACGCCGTCGTCGCAGGCCACGACCAGCAGGGCAAAATCGACGCCCGATGCGCCGGCGACCATGGTGCGGACGAAATGTTCGTGACCGGGAACATCAACGAAGCCGATGACGCGTCGCGCGTCGATCGGCAAATAGGCGAAGCCGAGATCAATCGTGATCCCGCGCGCCTTTTCCTCTTTCAGACGATCGCCTTCGACGCCGGTCAGCGCGCGCACCAGCGCCGTCTTGCCGTGGTCGACGTGGCCGGCGGTTCCGACGATCATGGCGCCGGCAATTCAGCGAGCCCTCGCACAAACGCGGCTTCGTCGACGAGACAGCGAAGATCAAAGATGAGCGCGCCGTCGGCGATGCGACCGATCACCGGCCGCGACAACCCGCGGAACGTTGCCGTCAACCGATCGAGCGCCGCGCCGCCGCCCCATGTCGGCTTCATCCGGACGCCGACGCTCGCAATCGTATCAACCGGCAGCGCCCCTGAGCCGACCTGGCTGAAGCAATCGCAGGTCTCGACGGCGAACGCGGGTCCGAGCCTTGCGGCGAGCGGCGTGCAGAGGCGCTCGGCGGTTGCGGCGATTTCGCTCTTCGGGCGCGTCAGCGCGCGCAATGTCGGCAGGCGTTGCGCGAGCCGGTCGGGATCGCGGTAGAGCTTCAACGTCGCCTCGATCGCGGCGAGGCGGATCTTGTCGACGCGCAGCGCCCGCTTCATCGGGTTGCGGTTGATCGCCTGGATCAGATCGCGGCGCCCGACAATGAAGCCGGCCTGCGGGCCGCCGAGCAGCTTGTCGCCGGAGAACGTCACGACGCCTGCGCCCTCCGCGACGGCCTCGCGCACCGTCGGCTCGCGCGGCAGGCCGTAGCGCGCCAAATCCGCCAACGTCCCCGACCCGAGATCGTTGAGCAACGGAACTTTCGCGGCGTCGGCGATCTGCGCGAGTTCCTGCGCGGCGACCTCGGCGGTGAAACCTTCGATCCGGTAGTTGGAGGCGTGAACCTTCAGGATGACCCCGGTTTCAGGGCCAAGCGCTGCGCGATAGTCGCGGGCGTGCGTCCTATTGGTGGTTCCGACCTCAATGAGTTTGCAGCCGGCGCGGGCCATGATGTCGGGCATGCGGAACGCGCCGCCGATCTCGATCAATTCGCCGCGTGAGACGATGGCGTCGCGCCCGGCGGCGTGGCTGTTGAGGGCGATAAGCACCGCGGCCGCATTGTTGTTGACCACGGTGCCGTCCTCGGCGCCGGTCAGTTCACACAACAGCCCGCGCACATGGTCGTCGCGTTCGCCGCGCTGGCCGGAGGCGAGATCGAATTCGAGCGCGACGGCTTCGCGCATCGCCGCGACGGCGGCCTCGATCGCCGCCTCCGCGAGCGCCGCCCGTCCGAGATTGGTGTGCAGTACGGTGCCGGTGAGATTGAACACGGCGCGCAGCGACGAGGCATGCGACGCCTTAAGCCGCTGCTGCGCCGCGCGCGCAAATTCGCCAGCGGCCGCCAGCGGAGCCCCGGCGGCGACCGCCGCGCGTCCCTCGGCCAGCGCCGCCTGCACCGCCTGCGTGGTTGCCGCGCCGCCGTATTCCTCGATCAAGCCGAGCCGGGAGGCTTCTTCGAGCACCTTCGTCACCGAAGGAAAGTTGCGCAAACGCGCTGCCGGCGAATGCGTCGCCCCTGCCTCTCCCGGCGAGACTTCAACCAAAATTCGCGCCCTTTCCTGCAGCGGCGCCTACAGGTCTACACGTTCCAGGCTGCGGCCGTCGAGAAGGGCGAGCCGCGGGCAAGATGTTACGCCGCGCTTGTCGACCCAATGGCCTGTGGCGATGGAACAGCCTAGGAGATGCGTCCGTGATCGCCCCCGAGGCTTCCTCCCCGCGGAGTCGATGCGGCGACGATCGCCGAGAAGCCGAGCGCCTCGATTTGACAGCTCGTCGTTCCTGTTCAGCGCCTACAATCCGCCGACCTTGCGAAGGTGCGCCGGACAGATCAAGAGCGCCGGGTCCCTCAGAGAGGGAGATCGACGGACGGGCGTCCCGTAAGCGCGATATGTCGCCAAGCGCGGCCCCGGTCGTCGAGATCAGAGGGACCATCATGATGAGCCCGGAACGTCAGCAATTCCATCAGGCGGTTCTGAAGCAGGATCTCACCCGAGCGGCGATCGTCCTCAACGGCCTGTCGATGCTGGAGATGCTGCAAGCCCTTGCCGCGATCGGGCAGGACAACCGGGACAAGCTCGGCGGCGCAACGCTGTCGGCCGTCAACGTGATTGGCGTGGGCGGCGCGGCTCGCGTAGCCTATGCGAAACAGACCGTCGACGACATGGCGGCGCCGGCGGCGGCGCCCGGCGATCTCCTCGCGACGGGCCAGGTCCAAACGGCGCAAGACTTCGTCAAAGAACCGAGCTTCGCGGGAAAGGTGTTCAACAGCGAGGACGCCGCGGCGCGGGACGTGCTCGGCGCCACGAATCCTACGTCCATCAACCAGAATCGGGAATATTGGGGGTGGATATTGCGAAACGGCGCGGTCTTCAACGCGACCCGTCCCACGCGCAGCCCCGACGAAACAGGCGCCAATCCCGTCGATCCCGTCATTGCGCCCGGCGCGGTGGCCGTCGCGCTTTACCACACGCACGGATCGGGCTTCGCATTCGTCAGCAACAGCAGCGCGAGCGAGAGCTTCAGCCCCCAGGACCGAATAGTTCTGAAGAACAAAAAGGCCGACGGATATTTGGGAACGCCGTCCGGAACCTTCTTGCGCTTGACGGCCACGCCCGCCGAACTCGCAAGTCCGGGCCCGCTCCTCGGCGGCCACGCGATTTCCATCTGACCAAAGCCGGGCGCTGGAGCGGGTGAAGGGAATCGAACCCTCGTATTCAGCTTGGAAGGCTGCTGCTCTACCATTGAGCTACACCCGCGATTTCAATACATTAGCTCGCTGTCACGACCCTCGTATTCTCTTTTTATTCTCCGCAAGCCCGAGAGCTATAGCGAAGGCGCAAACGACCTTCAAGTGCGGCCCTGGGCGAATGATGCCGAGCACATGCGACTCGTTTTTGTGCACACACCGATATTCCTAGTAGTTCAAATCTAACGCTGGGTACCTGAAGTGGCCCCGCGAAGCGGGACCGAATTTGGGTCAGGTTAAGTTGGAAGAACGTCTGCCGGATGTGTTTCCTTCAAGCCACCAAAGATCCCGTCTGCTGCTGTTTTTGCTCCTCCTGTGGGCATGTGGTCAATGCGCGGGGCTGCGGGTTGGGCTTGCATGGGATCGCATTGTCCACGTGTGCACAGGGCCCGGTCGCCGCGCCTTCTCGATAGATCGCCATCGGCGCGCGATAGCCGAGCGCCTGGTGAAGGCGGCGCTCGTTGTAGAAAGCCAACCATGCGCCGATGCCGGCGCGAGCCTCGATCCCGTCGGCGTAGCCCTTGAGATAGACGTCCTCGTATTTGAGCGAACGCCAGAGCCGTTCGATGAAGACATTGTCCATCCATCGGCCTCGCCCATCCATCGAGATGCGTACGCCGGCGTTCGTCAGCGCGCCGGTGAACGCCGCGCCTGTAAACTGGCTGCCCTGGTCAGTGTTGAAGATTTCGGGCCGGCCGTAGCGCGCCAGCGCCTCCTCCAGGGCCTCGAGGCAAAACGAGGCGTCCATCGTGTTCGACAGCCGCCAGGACAGCACCGCTCGGCTCGCCCAGTCGATAACCGCCATCAGGTAGAGGAATCCCTTGCCAATGGGCACGTAGGTGATGTCGGCCGCCCAAACCTGTCCGGGACGGTCGATCTTCATGTCGCGCAAGAGATACGGGTAAATCTTGTGTCCTGGCGTCGGCTTGGTGGTTCTCGGCTTCGGCCCGAGCGCTTCGATCCCCATCAGCCGCATCAGGCGCCGCGCGCGCTTGCGGTCGATCGGAAAGCCGTCTTCGGTCAGCGTCGCGGCCATCCGCCGCGCGCCGAAGAACGGCCGCGCCGTGTACAGCGCGTCGATGCGCCGCATCGCCTCCAGATCGTTGTCGTTGGCCGGTCGTCGCCTTCGGTAGACGCCCGAGCGAGCCAGGCCCAGCATCGCGCATTGTCGCCGGATCGACAGCTCGGGACGCGCGCGATCAAGCCAGCCTCTGCGGTCCGACGCGCTCATCGGCCGAACCTCTTGGCGAAAAAGCCTGTCCTCGGGCTCGACCCGAGGATCATTCTCGATCGTCAATTGCCCGATCTTGGCGTGAAGCTTCTCGATCTCGCGCGAAGACGTCGCCTCCGCATCCACCCCGATCTTCGCATCGAAGGCCCGCGCCGCATGGTCGAGAAGCTGTTTCTTCCAGGCGTAAATCTGGTTCGGGTGCACCTGATGCCGCTGCGCCAACTCGTTGACCGTCGCCTGCTCGCGCACCGCCTCCAGCGCAATCTTCGCCTTCAACGCCGCATCAATCTTCCGTCTCGATTTCGTCATTTCCGCTCCGTTCCCGCCTATCGGAGCAGACTTCCTCCACCTTAGCCACTGGTCCCATTTTCCCGGGCCACTTCAGTTTTTGCGGGTTGGATTGTTTGGAATGACCGGCAGAGTGCCGCGGTCGGTGAGAAACTGTCGAAAAGCCTTGCTGTCGTAGGCGGCGTCGGCGGCGCAAATGGCGGCTGGCGGCAAGGGTTCGATGAGCCCTTCGGCGGCGCGGACGTCGCCGAGTTGCCCTGGTGTGACCTCAAGAGCTATCGGTCGGCCGTCGCCATCGACGACAGCGTGGATTTTCGTCGTGCGGCCGCCGCGCGAGCGGCCAATCGCCTGATTTTGCGCCCCCCTTTTCCGCCCGCCGCGCTGCGATGAGCTTTCGAGGAGGTCGAGTCGATCAGATGCGCGTCGCCGGGCGCGACCTCGACAAGCTGGGCAAACAGCCGCCGCCAGACGCCCTGCTCCGTCCAGCGCCGAAATCGATTGTAGATCGTGGTGTGCGGACCATACACAGCCGGGCAGTCGCGCCAGCGGCAACCGTATTTCAGAACGTGCACGATTCCGCTGAGAACGCGCCGGTCATCCACGCGGTGAGCGCCGGGACGGTTTTTCGGCAACAGCGGCTCGATGTTCGCCCACTGCTCGTCGGTGAACCAAAATTCGTTTGCCATGGTCTCAAGCTCCCTTTAGAAGCTTGAATCACAATAGCCGCACTCCATCAATGGTTTGGTCGGGTTCGGACCCTAGAACGCTCTGTACGGAGAATTGTAACAGCATAATGGACAAAAGCGCTTGTAGCGCAAGGTCTTGCAGAGATTCCGTAGCGATAGTGGTGCTGCCAGAGAGGATTGAACTCTCGACCTCTCCCTTACCAAGGGAGTGCTCTACCACTGAGCTACGGCAGCGCCGGTAACCGGGCGGGCTTGTGGCATAGGCCCGCCGACAACGCAAGGTTTCCGGCAACGGCCCCCAGGGCAATCGGGGTAACGGATTCTGCGCGGACGGTGGGAAATGTGATTCTGGATCGCACTCGTCACCATCGACGCCATGGACACCAATCTGACATCGTCGACACGATCTTTGGCGATGATCGGCATGATCGAAAACCGCGTCGATCGCAACGGCGCCCTGACCTGCAAGCGACGATAGTATCTCTCTCCCACCGCGCTCGTTCGCGCGTGCCTCGACGGGCCACCCGGCGATGCGGCGCCGCAGCGCCCACTTTGGTGCCCGCCTGTGGCAGTACTAAGGAGCCGTTGCGGGCAGGGGAATCGAGTGAAGGAACTACGACGCGCCAGACTGACCAGAAATTGATCGTCCCGGGCGGCAACCTTACGCCTGAGGCGGATGGAGTCCTTGGTTTTGCCTCTACGAATGAGGTTTAGGGCCATATGTTTCAGGGTGGTGAAGTTGGCGGGGGCATGGTTGGTGCGCAGGCGGCATTCGTCGTCTCGAAAGACCATCTCGAGGATTCAGGGGAGGCTGTTCTCGACGCTCCAATGATCGTGCACGAGGGGGCGATCTGGTTGGCGAGGAGCACCAGCGAGATGATGTAGAAGCGGGTTTCGCGCTCGGTCTTGTGGGACACTTTGCGGGTGCTTTCGACCAGGATGACGCTTTTCAGTCCGGGCCAGGCGTGTTGCTGTTGTAACCAGTCGACGTCGTGGATGACGGTGATCGCGCGGGTCTCGATGCGGCCGTGATCGCCATCGACGTTTCGGCGCTGCTGATGGTCGTTTCTTGTCGACGATCTTCTGGGCGATGGCGCGCTGGCAGCCCGTGGCGTCGATGGTCGCGACGGCGCCCTGGATGGCCAGCATGTCCAGCAACTTCGGGATGGCGACGATCTCGTTGGCCTTGTTGGCCGCTTTCACCTGACCCAGCGCCAGACGCTGGCGCGCGGCGAAGGCCGAGACCATGAGAATGGCGTCCTTGGCCGCTCCCTCGGAGCGGCGCACCATTTTGCCGTCGATGGCCACCACCCCCTTGGGGACCCCGATCTGGGCCGCCACCCAGGCTACGAAACAGCCCTGCAACGCCTCGGCATCGAGGGTGGCGAAAATGTCGCGAAGATGATTATGAGCCGGCGCCCTCGCCGCGAAGGGCGAAGCCGGCGCAGCAGATTTCGCCGAAGCGGGCGATGTCGGTGACCGTCTCGGCTCCGGCCAGCACCGCCAAAAGGCGCAGGCCAGCGGGTACATCACCCTCCCGCGTTGCCTAACTTCCGGAACATTCTTAAAATATCTCGGAAAAACAACCGTCTCGGCAAGCGCCCCACCGTCAACCGTCAACGCGTCCATCGATACCGCCCTCTCGCAAATCAGAGGACATCGACAGATTCAACACTTCAGGGCTTTGTCACGCTATTCCCTCACCTGATTGCACAGGCCGAAAAGGGGGCGGCTGTTGACGAAGTCGGCCCTAACCAAGTAGGAGACGCTCGCGTCGCCGCAATAGCTCAGCTGGTAGAGCACATCATTCGTAATGATGGGGTCGGGGGTTCGATTCCCTCTTGCGGCACCAATCTATCATCCTGAGACATCCCACAGCATCCGGAAACTGACGAAGTATCAAGCGTTTGCGGTTTCCAGACCGTCCAAAGCGATCCGCGAGCGTCTGTTGACATCCGCGAGATTTGTTGGCCTGACTGTTGGCCTAGGGGCGAACAGGCGCCTTTCGAGGCCAACACATGCCGCTCACCGACGCCAACATTCGCAGCGCCGCCGCCCGCCCCGGAAAAACCGTCAAGCTGTCGGATGGCGGCGGCTTGCAGCTTTGGCTAACCGCGAACGGTTCGAAGCTCTGGTATCTCGCCTACCGATTCGCTGGAAAGCAGCGCAAGCTCGCCATCGGCCCTTATCCAAGGATCGGCCTGAAGGACGCACGCCAGCGGCGCGACGACGCCAAACGGCAACTTGACTCGGGAGCCGACCCGAGCCTCCAAAAGCGGCTTGCGCGCCTTTCAGCGGCCTCCGAACGGTCCGCAACTTTTCAAGCCCTCGCTTCCGAGCTTCTCAATAAGAAGCGGCGCGAGGCGAAAGCCGAGCGAACCATCGCCAAGCTGGAATGGCTTTTCAGCCTCGCGACGCCGACCTTGGGGCAACGCTCGATCGCCAGCATTACAGCGCCCGAAATCCTTCAGGTTCTCCGCAGCGTCGAGACGCGCGGCAGATTGGAGACCGCCAAGCGGCTCCGCGCCGTCATCGGTGAGGTGTTTCGTTACGCCGTAGCGACGGGGCGGGCGGAGGCCGACCCAACCAGCGCCCTTCGCGGAGCGTTGACAACCCCTGTCGTCCGTCATCGCGCGGCGATCGTCGACCCGAAAGCGTTCGGCGCTTTGCTGCGAACGATCGACGGTTATGACGGCATGCCCGAGGTCGGCATCGCCCATCAATTGCTCGCCTTGACCTTTGTCCGGCCCGGAGAACTGCGCAGCGCGGAATGGTCGGAAGTCGACCTAGACGGCGCGCTTTGGACAATTCCCGGCGAGAAGATGAAAATGCGCCGACCGCATCGCGTCCCGCTTTCCACGCAGGCGGTGAAATTATTGCGGGACCTTCGGGCGTTGACAGGGCAGCGGGAGCTTTTGTTTCCCGGCGCATGGGATCACAAGAAGCCATTATCTGAAAACACGCTCAACGCGGCGCTTCGCCCCCTTGGCTACGCGGCCGACGTCATGACTTCGCACGGCTTCCGCGCCGCCGCCTCTTCGATGCTCAACGAAAGTGGGAAATGGAACGCCGACGCGATAGAGGCGCAATTAGCGCATGTCGAAGGTAATTCCGTCCGGCGCGCCTATGCGCGGGCAGAGTTTTGGGATGAGCGGGTGAAGATGATGGCTTGGTGGGCGGGTCGGCTCGACGAGTTGCGGCGCGGCGGCGAAGTCATACCATTCGAACGTGCGCTCGAAGGCGGCTAAACGGGCCCCGGTGTCAGGAAAGGCATCGCATTAAATAGACAGAGCATTGATATAATACCAGTCCCCACGAATGTTGACTCATTTGCGATTTCCCAATCGGCGTGGGGGGTGATTCAAACGGGCGAACGGGAGAGGTTCGCCATGAGAGGGATTGCGCTTCGGTCGGATTTTGAGGCGGCGGGGCTGCGCGCTTCGGCGCGGGCGTCGAAGAACGGAGCGCAGACGCGGCGTCTTCTGACGCTGGCGGCGATCTATGACGGAGCCAGCCGGTCGGAGGCCGCCAAGATCGGCGGAGTGACGCTGCAAATCGTCCGGGACTGGGTGGTCAGATTCAACGCCGAAGGGCCGGATGGGCTGATCAACAAGACAGCCCCTGGCCGGACGTCCATTCTCGACGCAGCGCAACGCAAGGCGCTGGCGGCGGTCGTGGAGAGCGGCCCGCTTCCCGCAATCCATGGCGTCGTGCGCTGGCGGATCGTCGACCTGTGTCAGTGGGCGCATCTGGAGTTCGGCGTTTCGCTTTCCGAGCAGACGATGAGCCGCGAATTGCACGCGATGAACTACCGTAAGCTCACCGCCCGCCCGCGCCATCACGCGCAGGCCGAAGGCGCCATTGAGGATTTTAAAAAAACTTCCCCGCGCGCCTGGAGGAGATCGCCCACAAGCAAGGCGTCAAGACCGGCGACATAGAAGTTTGGTTCGCCGACGAGGCGCGCATCGGCCAGAAGAACAAGATCACGCGCCGATGGGCCAAGCGAGGTTCGCGGCCGAGCGCGCCGAAAGACCAGCGCACGGCGTCGGCCTACATCTTCGGCGCGATCTGCCCGAAGGAAGGCAAGGGCGCCGCTCTCGTCCTGCCGCGATGCGACACGCAGGCGATGAACCTGCATCTGGCCGAAATCGCCAAGAACGTCGCGCCCGGCGCGCATGCGGCTTTGCTCGTCGATCAAGCCGGCTGGCATCTCTCCGGCGCTCTCGTTGTCCCGCCCAACATCACCATCGTCGCGCTGCCCCCCGGCGCACGCGTGTTCTTGAGAGCAGGCGCGGTGGACTTTCGCAAGGGGCCGGACGGTCTTGTCGCGCTGGTGCGCGACGCAGGCGCTGATCCGTTCAATGGCGCGCTGTACGTCTTTCGCTCAAAGCGAGCGGATAGAATGAAGATTGTTTGGTTCGACGGGACCGGGCTATGCCTATTCGCCAAGCGTCTGGAGCATTCGCATTTCGTTTGGCCGTCGGTGGGAAGTTTTGAGATCCGACTGAGCCACGCCCAACTCATGGCGCTGGTTGAGGGTCTCGATTGGAAGCGCGTTCGCGCGGTGGAAACGCAGACGCCACAGAGCGCCGGTTGACGCGGCAAAACGCTTGGAAACCGCCGAAAATACGAGACTTTCGTCAGCGAATCTGCTAGCTATCTCGCATGAGCGAGCGCTCCGACGAGCTTCCCAACGACGTCGACAAACTCAAGGCCATGACGCTCGAGATCACAGCTCGAGCTGAGGCGGACGTGAAGGCCGCTCGCGGCGAAGTCCTGCAGTTGAAAGCCGAAGTCAACGACTTGGCAGAAGCCAATGCGACAGCCAAGGCCGAGATCGCGCGGCTGACCTCAATCCTGAGGACGCTACAACGCGGACAGTTCGGCAAGAGGTCGGAAAAGCTGGCCGCTGACAAGGACGAGCAGCAGAGCTTCGCGTTCGAGGAAGTCGAGACTGGGCTGGAAGAGATCGGCGCCCGGCTCGCAGCGAAGACCAGCGGCAAGTCGCGTGCTCCGTCCGCGAGCAAGCCGCGCTTTCCCTCGCATCTGGAGCGGGTCGAGGAGGTTCTCGAGCCCGCCATTCCTCCGGGCTTCGAGGACAAGGAGCGGGTCAAGATCGGTGAGGACGAGAGTTTCCGGCTCGACGTCGTGCGCGCCCGGTTCCGGCTCATCGTGACCATTCGACCGAAATACGCCTTCAAGGAGCCAACGACGATCCTGCAAGCGCCGGCGCCGGAGCACATCATAGAGGCCGGCCTGCCGACCGAAGCGCTGCTCGCGCAGGTCGCCATCTCCAAATACGCCGACGGCCTGCCGCTCTATCGCCAAGAAGCCATCTACGCCCGCGACGGCGTCGAACTCAGCCGCTCGCTGATGGCGCAATGGATGGGCGCAGTGGGCTTCCACTTCGAGCCGCTGGCGGCTTTCGTTCTGGCGCGCATCCGCGAGGGCGAGCGCATCTTCGCCGACGAGACGACATTGCCGACCTTGGATCCCGGCGCCGGCAAGGCCAAGACGGCATGGCTTTGGGCTTATGCGCGCGATGACAGGCCGTTCGGCGGCGCCGGGCCGCCGATGGTCGCCTATCGGTTCGAAGACAGCCGGTCTGGCGATTGCGCGGCGCGACATCTCGGCGACTATCGCGGCATTCTGCAATGCGACGGCTATGTCGGATATCGCAAGCTTGCGAGCACTCCACGCGCCAATGGCCTGCGGCTCGCGGGATGTTGGGCGCATCTGCGGCGGCGTTTCTTCGACCTTCACGCCAACGGCGAGTCGGTCGTGGCGAGCGCGACAGTCGAGCAGATGAAGCTGTTATGGGCTGTCGAGGACGATGTGCGCGGGCAATCGCCGGAAACGCGAGTGGCGGCGCGGCGCGTGACATCGGTCGGGGTCGTGCAGGCGCTGTTCGAACTCTGGGAGCGCGAACTGCCGCGCATCTCCGGCAAATCGAAACTTGCAGAGGCGATCCGCTACGCCCGATCCTATCGTGCTCCGCTATTGCTGTTCCTCAACGACGGCCGCGTCGAGATCGACTCCAACATCGTCGAGCGCGCGATCCGGCCCCAGACAATCACAAGGAAGAACTCGCTCTTCGCCGGTTCCGTTGGAGGCGGGCGAACATGGGCGTCCATCGCCACCATGTTGCAAACATGCAAGATGAATGGCGTCGATCCCTACGCCTGGGCCAAGCTGACGTTGGAGCGCGTCGCCAACCGCTGGCCCAACAGCGACATTGAGGCACTCATGCCTTGGAACTTAAAACCAGCAACCTGAACGGCCTTCGCTACACGCTTACTGTCCAACCGCATCTTCAAATCCTACGAAGACATCCTCGATCACTGCTGTTACGCTTGGAACACCCTCATCGACCAACCGTGGCGCATCATGTCCATCGGACTGCGCAGGTGGGCACATGGGTACTGATCATTGAGGGGTGGTATAAAACAATATTGTTCGAGGCAAAAATATTTGTACCAATATATACCAACAAGCTGAAGCGCTTCCCTCATGCCCTCCGCGCTTCAGACTCAAGGCGCCCAGCTTGACGACAAAGCTTCCGCCTGTCTCAGGACAGTTTGCACAGCCGCGTCTTGTAGGTCTGGCGGATATCCGTGCTTACGGAGAATCCGTTTCACAAGTACGCGCATACGCGCGCGCGCGCTCTCCCTGTGCGACCAGTCTACCGAGGCGCTTCCTTTGAGGCTGGCGAGTAGTTCGTGGGCGATGACCTTGAGAGAGTCGTTGCCCATGACATCGACCGCGCTTTGGTTTTCGGCCAGCGCGTCATAAAACGCGATTTCGTCGTTAGATAAGCCTTCCTCTTCGCCCCGCTGGCGCGCGGCGCGAACGTCTTTCGCGAGGTTGATTAACTCTTGCAGGACCTCAACCGTGCTAATCGCGTTGGTGTGATAGCGCGCGATTGCCGCTTCAAGGCGCTCGGAAAACCGCTTTGTCTCGACGACATTGGTTTTGCTGCGCGAGCGAATTTCGTCGTTCAAGAGTTTGCGGAGCGCTTCAAGCGCGAGGTTTTTCTTCTCAAGCTGTTGGACTTCGGCAAGAAACTCGTCGGAAAGGATGGAAATGTCGGGCGTTGCGATTCCGGCGGCGGCGAGAATATCGACGATTTCGGTGGAAACGACCGCGCGATCCAAGATTTGCTGAATGGCAAATTCGCGATCCGCGCCGCCACTCCCCGAGGTTTCAGCGGCCTTGACCAAGGCGGCGCGAACCGTCTGGAAGAAGCCGACATCATCGCGGATTTCCCGCGCCGCGTCGCTCGCGGAAGCCAAGGCGAAAGCCTTGGATAGGGCAAGGACTGCGTCCTGGTAGCGGCGGTTTTCGCGCCGCTTCCCGTCTTCCGTGGTTTCCTTAGCGGCCGCTTCGTGTTGGTGTCCAAGAATCCATTCAATGGCCTCGGCCAGCATTATCAAACGTTCATGCGGAGTTCCGGCCAGTCCGGGCTCATAGTCGAAACCGTGATACATCGCCTTCACGATTTCGTACTTTTCGAGCAGCACAGCGACCGCTTCGGCCTCGTCGATTCCTGCTTGGCGTTGGTCCGCGCCAGAATAGTCGCGAAGCGCGTTTTTCAAATTCTGGGCGATTCCGATGTAGTCGACGACAAGACCCGCCGGTTTGTCTCGGAAAACGCGGTTGACGCGGGCGATCGCTTGCATGAGCCCGTGCCCCTTCATGGGCTTGTCGACATACATCGTGTGCATCGACGGAGCGTCGAACCCCGTCAGCCACATATCTCTGACGATCACAAGCTTGAGCGGGTCATCCGGGTCTTTCGCGCGCTTTGCCAGAAGGTCGCGCCGGGCCTTGGTCCCTATGTGCGGTTGCCATGCCGGAGCGTCGGAGGCTGAACCTGTCATGACAATTTTTATGGCGCCCGCCGCATCGTCGTCGCTATGCCACGCGGGACGAAGCGCGACGATTTGATCGTAGAGCGCGACACAAATACGGCGGCTCATGCAAACGACCATCGCCTTGCCGTCCATAGCCGCGACACGATCCTCGAAATGGCGCACCAAGTCCGCTGCGACCATCGCGAGCCGCTTCTGCGAGCCAACCAAAGCCTCAACCGTCGCCCATTTGCGCTTGATGCGCTCCTGCTCGGTGATCGCCTCGTCTTCGGTCAGTTCCTCGATTTCCGCGTCGATCTTGGGCTTTTCGTCCTCGGGAAGCTCGATCCGGGCAAGACGGCTCTCATAATAAATTGGCACCGTCGCGCCGTCTTCGACGCCCCGGCTGATGTCGTAGATGTCGATATATTCGCCGAACACGGCGGGCGTGTTTACGTCGCCTGTCTCGATGGGCGTGCCGGTGAAGCCGATAAAGGAGGCGTTCGGGAGAGCGTCGCGCAGATATTTGGCGAATCCGTAAGCGATTTCACCGGTCTTTTTCTCGATTTTCGCCCGGAAACCATATTGGCTACGATGCGCTTCGTCGGCGATCACAACGATATTCCGGCGGTCCGACAGCATCGGGTAGCCGGTCTCTCCCGTCGCGGGCGAGAACTTCTGTATGGTCGTGAAAATGACGCCGCCCGAGGCGCGGCCGAGCGCAGATTTCAAATCGTCCCGGCTGTCCGCTTGGATAGGTGTTTGCCGGATCAAGTCGCGGCACATCGAGAATGTGCCGAAAAGCTGATCGTCGAGATCGTTGCGGTCTGTGATGACGAGGATGGTCGGGTTTTCGAGTTCGGGACGCCGCACAAGTTGCCCGGCGTAGAACGCCATCAAGAGGCTCTTGCCGGACCCCTGCGTATGCCAAATGACGCCAACCTTGCGGTTGCCCTTGGGCGCGGACGCCTCCACCGTCTTTTCGACGGCGTGGAGAACCGCGTGGAACTGGTGATAGCCCGCAATGATTTTGGCGAGACCTGAGCCCGTCTCCCCGAATACCGTAAAGTCGTGGAGCAGGCCGAGAAATCGTTGAGGCGCGAAAACGCCTTCGAGCAAGACATTCAGTTCTGGCTGTCCCTTCGCGGCGATGACTTTCCCGTCTGTCGTGCGCCAGGGCATGAAGCGTTCTTGGTCGGCCGTGAGGGAACCAATACGGGCCGTAAGGCCGTCCGAGGTGACCAGCACCGCGTTCGTTCGGAAAAGGGACGGTATTTGTGACTTGTAGGTCCGAAGTTGATTGTAGGCGCCAGTGAGGGTCGCGTTTTCGCCGCCCGGCGCCTTGAGTTCGATCACGCCGAGCGGCAGGCCGTTGACGAAGACCACGACGTCCGGTCGTCGGTTGACGCCGCCCTCGATGACGGTGAACTGGCCCGTTGCGAGCCAATCGTTGGCGGCGAGATTGTCGAAATCGATCAGGCGGACCTTGTCGCCCCGGATGGTGCCGTCGTCAGCGTAAAACTCGACATCGACGCCCTCGACGATCAGCTTGTGCAGACGGCGGTTTTCCTCGACGAGCGACGGCTTTTCCGTTGCGAAGATTTTGCGCAGCGCGTCACCGCGAGCTTCAGCCGGGATTGTCGGGTTGAGTTCATCGATGGCGGCGGTCAGTCGCTTGGCGAGGATGACATCCGCATAAGCTTCGCGCTCGGGCGCTTTTCCGTCCGGACCAATTTGTGCGTCCGATGCGACCGCGTACCCGAGCTTGATAAGTTGATCTAGCACCGCCTCCTCTACGGCAGCCTCTGAGAGATACGCCATCAGGTGACCTCCGCGTCGTGAGGCGCAGCAGCCTTGGCCTCGAGGCAAGCGTTCAGAACAAGCTTGTATGCTTCTCGATCAAGTTCGAAAAGGACTTGCGATACGGCGGAAGATAGCTCGATTTCCTCGCGGGGATGAGGCCCATAAAATAATATAGATATGGGGAACACCGTCTTCGTCCATTTCGCCGCGCAGTCCGGCATATTCGTCAATAACTTCGTTCGCCGCTTTAAATCGCTCATAGGGTTCTTTGCTCAGAACGGCATCAAGCTCGCGCTCAAGGTAAGCTTCATGCAAAAATGTTACAATCGCGTCGGCTGCTAGCAATGCGGCACGCCGGTGATGCGTAGAAAGCTTTGCTATGAAACCATCCTTGCCGTGGCTCATCGTCCCGGCCTTGTTGCGTAAGTCTCCGAGAGTGGTCGTCAGCTTATAGTGCTGGGAGATGAGTTTCTTGAAAGCCTCGTCTCTGATTTCGCTGAGTTCGAGCACGCGCACCGCCGCGCTAACCCATGCCCCAAACGGTGGGTTCTCCTCCGTCGGTTTGACCGGGCTGGTTGGCCTGTCCAGATTGCCGATAATCACTCGGCAGGCGCATTCCACGACGGCTTTTGCAGCATCGATGCAGGCATCACTATTTTCGTTGAACTCGCGCTCGAGCGCTTCGAACGTTTGATGCAACATTGGAGCGTGGTTCCAATGTGCACAAAACGTCCGGATGCCGGGATACCAGTCTGCGCTCATGTGGCGTCCCCGACTAGCCTTTCGGTGTCCGTCACTCTAAATTCGCCGGACATAAGTTTTGTAAGGAGAAGATCACGCATTGCGGCAAGCGTTCGGCTTTCGTCGGCATTCGTCCGAAATTTCGCAAAAAATGGCGCGATAATCTTTCCAAATGCCTCGCAGACCGCCGAACCCGCATTCATGAACGGCATCGAATTCATGCGCCCTTGCGAAAGCTTCAGCTGAACGGCACCTGTTATGTATGGCGTGACCACTTCAGTTTGAAAATGTAGCAGTAACTGCTCGGTGCCTACGGGGCCTTTTCCCTGAAGCACATGAGCATGATTGTTCACCCATATTTTCCCCCAAACATACTGGGTGAACGCCAGGCCGTTCTCCTTCACTACTGATCCATCTTCGCCAACCAAAAGGAAGACGCCATCAAACAGGTATGCATCGACGTGGTCCATAATTCCGGTAGCGCCGTGATAGGGAAATGGCCCTTGGCGCTTGGCGCGCTCCTCGCCAGAAACAGGGACTCGTTTCGAGTCGAAATTTACCATGTGCGCGCCAAGAGGTTCTCGCTTCCACCCCTCCGGCTTACCTTCTTCATCGAGGCGGTCCGGGAAAAGCGACCAGATGTCCGCCGCGAGATAAGGCGCGCGGCATTCCATCTTGGCGCGGGTCGGGCCGAAATCGACGAACCAATCCTTGAAGATCGCCCGCGCCATCGCCTCCAACGTCTCGTTCATCCGCCAGTTTAATTCGATTTTGTCGTCAAGCGCGCCCAGGACAGATGCGATTGCCTCCTGCTCTACAAGCTTCGGCACGCTTAATTCGCGGACATAAACCGCCGCCCGTGTTGTCGACGGGATAGGCGATCCATCATCTATCTCGCCTAGTTTGTGATGTATTATCGCGTAATAAAGCCATCGCATATCCAGTTCTGATTTCGGCACGACATAATATGCGGTATCGATTACAAAGAATGGCTCCTTCGAAAACTGAACCCCTCGATAGGCACCTTTCCGCCCAAGAATGACTCCAGGACCTGGTGCGAGCGCCTTGGCGGTCCATCCAACCGGTCCGTTCGATCCAAAGACACGAAAGGGACCGACAGCGTCGGCGTAACCCCGAATGCCCTTTCCATATTCGAGGCTGATTTCGGCGCCCCAAGTGGATTTGCGCCATTCAGCCATTCGCGCCGACTCCTGCTAGTTTATGCAAGATTGCCGTCGTCAAGCTTTCGGACTCGGCAAACTGCTCGTAGAGCTTTGCTTGCAAAGCTGAGAAGCGGTCTACGAATGACATATCATCATCTTCGACATCCGCCGCCCCGACATATCGCCCCGGCGTCAGCACGAAGCCGTGCGATTTGATCAGGTCCACGCTCGCCGATTTGCAAAACCCCGGCACGTCCTCATAAGCCCCCGCCTCGCCCTCGCCACGCCACGCATGATATGCGCGCGTGATCTTCTCAATGTCGGCGTCGGAAAACTCCTTTCGCGTGCGATCCACCATGTGCCCGAGCTTGCGCGCGTCGATGAACAGGACTTCGCCGCGACGATCCCGCAACTTCGCATTGCGGGCGACGCCATTTGATTTGTCGCGAGCGAGAAACCACAAGCAGACCGGAATTTGCGTCGAATAGAAAAGCTGGCCGGGCAGCGCGACCATGCAATCGACGACGCCCGGCGCGCCCTTCACGCCTTCAATCAAGGCCCGGCGAATATCGCCTTCGCCGTGCTGGGTAGACGACATCGACCCATTGGCCAGTACCACGCCCGCGACGCCGGCCGGCGCGAGGTGATGCACGATATGTTGCACCCAAGCGAAATTGGCGTTGCCGGTAGGCGGCGCGCCATACTTCCAGCGCACGTCGTCGCGCAGCCGGTCGCCGCCCCAATCGGAAATATTGAACGGCGGATTGGCGAGGATGAAATCGGCCTTCAGATCGCGCAATTCGTCCTTGTGAAAACTGCCTTCGCTGTTCCATTTGATTTCCGCGTCGATGCCGCGCACCGCAAGGTTCATCTTGCACAGCCGCCACGTCGTGTAATTCGACTCTTGCCCATAGACGGCGATGTCGCCGATGCGCCCGCCGTGCTCTTCGGCGAAGCGTTCGGATTGCACGAACATACCTCCCGATCCGCAGCAGGGATCGTAGACGCGGCCCTTGAACGGCTCGATCATCCCAACCATCACGCGCACGACCGAGCGCGGCGGAGCTATCGACTAAGCATTGTTCCGCTCTCGCGTATGTGATGACGAGACCAGCGAAGATGTCAGCGACCTTCGCTAGAGATACGGCCCGATACATGAGCCTTTCGCACGTCGGGCAAATGCCCCTGCCGGCGCCGCGCTTATTCGTGTACGTGACATATTCGACCATGTCGCACGCCGGACGCCGGGGCGATCGGCAGCGAAGGCAATAGAGCTCTCCCGTCTTGCAGCTTTGTTTGGTCGGGCGACGCGCTTGGTCGAAGGCGCGAACATCGACGCCCCGTAGGAGGCTCTGTCGCCGATCGTCGATCGTCGGAAGTTGTTTCGCCGCGATCCACCGACGCACGGTCTGCCGATGCGCGCCGAGTAGTTCGGCGAGTTCGGAGACTGTGTAGCTTCGATGGACTTTTACGCGGCGGAAGTTGAACCGCCGCGCCATATCACGTCGCCCGCTCTATGAGTTTCCGGATATCTTCGACCCGCCACACTGTCGTGCGCGGCCCGAGCTTAACGGGCTTTGGAAAACGCCCGGTCTTGACGCCTTCCCACCACGTCGATCGCCCGACTGGGATCGGGCCAAGGGGAGCGAGGATCGACGACAAGCGGACGAAGCCCGTCTTCGGGAGATCGGCCACCCTTTGTTCTTGCACCACTTTTTCGCTTATCATCAATTCAAAACCCTATCCGTCAGAGTGACGGCGGGGGCGACGACATTTCGGGTTGAAATCGTCGTCACCCCTGTTAGGGTTGCACCGCTCTAGCAGAGCGCGGAGGCAACCCCGCCGGACCCGTGATCGCCTTGGCGGGCGACCGGGTCCTTTTTTACGCCGGCGCACCGGACCGAAGCAGGTCCGAACGCACTTGGCGGGATATCGAATAGAATTCTCGTTGGGTAGCCCCGACCGACTTATCCCCGCAATTCGATGGGGCGAAATCTTTTTCGCGCATTGCTTTTGACGCGAGTATTGACTTCGAAAATTGCCACCCCGCGAATCGCAAAGGCGGGTTGCGTCTACATACGGATTTGATTGCCTAAATGCTAACGCAGAAGGGTGTTGGCTTTTTTGTTGGCCTTTCAATTTTACGAATTTATGTTATTTGTGAAGTTTCAATATATTAGATGTAAGTTTTTGATTCCCTCTTGCGCACCAATATCCCGAAAAATACGTAGTATTTTCAGAAAGCTAGACGACAGTTCGATAAGCAGTCCCACATTTGGTCCCACACCCCGAAGTGGCTAGGGACGGATTAGGGCGAACACCGGTTGCGCGCACTTCGGACGTTCCGCGCGCGCGGACCAGGCGTTGACTCATCCCGCTAACGGACGAATCATTGCAGGGGTTTGACTCCCGTTCTGAGTCAACGGAGGTTTTCGCGTGCCAGCTTCGCGTCCGGCCTGGAAGGGCTATATCAAGCTTGCCCTCGTTTCCTGCCCGATTGGGGTATGGCCGGCGACATCCCCTGGCGAGCGCATCGCCTTCCGACAAATTAATAAGAAGACCGGCAATCGCATCCGCCAACAATCCGTCGACGAGGGCACTCGCGAACCCGTCGACGCCAAGGACAAGGGCAAAGGCTACGAGTTTGAAAAGAACCAGTTCATCATGGTCGAGGATGAGGAACTGAAGTCGATTCAAATCGAAAGCGCGAAAACAATTGAGATCGACTCCTTCGTCCCCCGCGCCGAGATCGACGAACGCTACCTCGATAGCCCTTATTATATCGCGCCGAGCGAGAAGGTTGGCGCTGAAGCTTTTGCAGTGATCCGAGAGGCTATGCGCGATAAAAAGATGGCGGCGCTCGGTCGCGTCGTGCTGTCCAGCCGCGAGCATGTGATCATGCTGCAACCCTGGGACAAAGGCATGCTCGGGATCACGTTGCGGTACCCCTACGAGCTCCGAACCCCTGCTGACTGCTTCCACGACATTCCGGACGTCAAAATCGAACCGGAGCTGCTGAAGCTTGCCGAGCACATCTTGCAAAACAAGGCCGCTTCCTTCGACCCCGACCGCTTCGTAGACCGATACGAGCAGGCGGTCGTGGAACTTCTGGAGACCAAGCGCAAAGGCATGCCGAACGTTGTCAAGCCGGCCGCGGCGCCGGGCTTGACCTTCGATCTGATGGAGGCGCTGAAGCGCAGCCTCGAAACCTCGCCCGCCAACGACGCCCAGCCTGTGAAGGCCGCGAAAGCGAAGAAGCCGAAGCCGCGCGTCGAGGGTCAGCGCGAATTGCTATTGCCAATTCCGGGCGGGAAGACGGAGAAAAAGGCCGCCGTCATTGCGAAACCGGGTCGCAAGGCGGGCTGACTGATGAGTCCTCCCACCAACTTTTTTGCCCTTGGCCGCCCCGAACCAACTCTGACTGTGATTCATGTCGGGTTCTTCGGCGTTTGGACGGCGATGAGGGCCGAACTCGCGGACTATTACGACGAGGACGCGGAGCTGTTTCGGATCGTCGAAGCGTCGTGGAATGCCGACGAGGAGTACGCCGAGCTCGTGACGCTGAATGGCCGGATTATCGGCGCGCTCGACCATGCCCTGACCCAGGACGATGTCGCGGCGATTTGGGGAGTGATATCACTCGTCGCTCGTCAAACATCGGCCACAAAATCCGTCAGACAATCAAATGCGTCGCGCGGTTCGCCAATGCCGCCGCACAAAAATTATTCGCAGAATTTCGTAGTAATAAAAGGCGTTTAGCGGAACATAGCTTGTAGCTAGAGTCAATAGAACATTGGTTTCCAAAAGCTGCTTCAGATAACCTCCACCAGGTCATGGCGACAAATCGCCCGACGGACCGCGGTGGAATGCTTCATCAGGCGAACCCATGAGCCCTCTCCCTTAAAATTCGTCGAACGCTGCAGACCCCGATCGCCCGCGACGATGATGCGCGCGCTGCCCTTGTGCCGGTCACTGGCGGCATGCGTGCCCATCCGACCCGGGGCCGCACTGAACGGGCGACGCATGACCTCAGCGCCGCTCTAATGGCCGACAAGGGCCCGGCGACGGGTTTACGTCGCAAGGTTGTCGTCGCCGGCTCGACTCACGCTTTGCCGCGGCGACGCCTCGCATTTTGCGGCTGGTCCACGAGTGTTGCCGCGGTTGCCGACAACCCGGCAGCAACGGTTGACGGGTTGGTAGCACGGAACGTTTGCGCGCTTGCCCGCGTTCGATTCGCATATCAGCAATCGCTCCTTGGCCACTTCGCTGAGCGGCGGTGCACGACGCGACGCCGGCACGGTTCGAGCCTCCGGCGTCGTGGTCGGCGCGGACGATCAAGACTGCATACGGGCAAAAAACGCGGGTGAGCCAAAACCCCACGTTTGGCCGCCGACGCCATCAGATCACCCGACCCTCCCCGCGACGATCGAACGCGTCGCATGTACGGGGATGACGCCAGCCTGGATTTCCGGTGAGGTCGCGGATAACAGCCGATTGCCCGCAGCTTGGCAGCTCCAACCGGCGCGGAGGACATTGGCGTCGTTCCGCGCGCGGGCGACGCCTCCCTTTCCGCTGGACCCCTTCGCATGTATCGGCGATGTTGATGGCCTGTTTCGGGGCGCGCCGTGGACATCGGGACCTGGCTTCACGAACTGGGATTGGGCCAGTACGAGTCGAACTGTCGCGACAACGCTGTCGATTTCGAAGTCCTTCCGGATTTGACCGAAGCCGACCTCCAGCAGCTTGGCATTCCGCTCGGCCATTGAAGCTCAGGCCACGAATTTACGTCGTGGAATAAATCAGTTTGAACGCTGAAGATATTGCAAAGTATAGGCCGCCGCAATTGCCGACCACCCTCCGGGCAAACCTGCTCTTCGCAAACGAACCCGCAGCGAGAATGGGGCGTCCTGCGAGCATAAACACCGAGGAATCGAGACCGCGACGGAACGCACTCAAGTCCGCTTCAACCTCCTTCCGGGGTAAACCATCGGCAAGTCGACGGAACGGCGCGATCCGGACGGCCGACGCTCTCGCATGCGCCGCCATCGCGCGGCGATCCAGGCCTCACCATCACGCTGGAGTTTTACTCAATGTTTCCGTTCCGTATCGTAACCCAGGTGATCATGCGCGCCTTCAAGATGCACGCGCTTGGATAATCGCACTATAGCCATATCCAGAATATACTGCGTAAACTTATCGACTGAGTCAAGCTCCGCTCTAGCATAGTTAAGCAGCGCCAACAACGTGTATATCTTATTAGGATCTACATGGCGCTGTTCTTCATTTTCGCTCACAGACCCTGCCCCTTGATTATGCAATATCATCATACGCCATGTTCCCCTTGCAAACCTCGCTCGTCCAATAGAGGCGGTTTGCCCCCACGGTCAGATCAAAGCGCCCCCGCCCCCGGCGGCAATGTTAACAAATAGTGATTCGATCGTTATGCGAACGTGATTACGCTACGTTGCGGCGCTACGAGGCGGCGTCGCGCGCGGCGCGGACGGGGGAATGGTCGATGCGTCCGACGGAAATGTTGGGGCTCGCGGCGGAGGCGCTGCGAATCCGAAATGCGCGCCCGCATTCGAGCGTCGGACAATTGCTTGAAGCGCTGGAATACAATTGCGATGTCGACGGCGCCGAATCTGCATCCGGCCCGCCTGCCGACGCGCACGACATCAAGATGCTGCAGTTTGCAGCGCAGTCTCGAGGAATTGTTTCAACTGGACTCCGCGGATGCGCCCGGCCTCGCCTTCTTCGGCGGCCTGCTTTCGCCAACGCTCGCGGGAACTCAGCGCGCGGCGTCGCCGAGCATAAGCGTCAGCGGACGCGGCATGACGCTAAGGAACGCATTCGAAGGATGCGTGGGAGAAGCCGTCGAATATTTCTCTCAGCTCGCGCGCCCCGGCGATGACGTGTTTGCTGAAGACATCGACGTCGCCCTAAGAGATCTCGATTTAGCCTCTGCAGCCGAACTCAACCGATGGTTGACGGCCGGCGAAAGGCGACGCGTGGAATGGATGCAGGCGACGCGTCTATCAGATGGTCGACGCGTGCGACTTCCCGCCGACGCCTGCTTGCGGCGGCCGCCGGAGCAACGGTCATGGATTGCGCCGTTCTTGCTGGGCGCCGGAACCGCCGCGGGACCAACCCTGGACGCTGCGACCTTGCACGCGGTGTTAGAGCTGATCGAACGCGACGCGATGGGCCTGTGGTGGAAAGGGGGACGCCGCGGCCTTGCTGTCGACCCTGAGGTCGCCCAGTTCGAGCTGACGCTCACGGCTCTCAGACGCGGGCGCCGCGAACGGGCGACTTGGCTGTTGGACATTTCGACTGATCTCCGCGTGCCTTGCATCGCCGCGATATCCTGTTCCGCTGGCGGGGATCAAGTTGCGTTCGGCGTCGCCGCGCGCGTCAACTTGGTTGACGCGGCCCGGGTTGCGTTGCTCGAACTTTGCCAACTTGAGCTTGCGTTTGCGATCGTGCAGCGGAAGGCGCGAGAGCGCGGGCCAGAGGCGCTCAACGCCGCTGATCGGCGCCATATCGCGCGCGCCACCGCAATCAATGCGAAAACCTGCGCGCTGCTTCAACCACTCCCGGAGAAACGCGAAAGGTCTGACGGACCCCGCGACCTTGTCGAAATTGTCGCGCGGGCCTCCGAACTCGGCGTCGAGTTTCATCGCGTCGAGATTACCCGGCCGCCGCTCGATATTCCCGCCGCGCGGGTCATCGCGCCCGCGCTGCAACTGGAGCCGTCCCAGGTCGTCAGCCAACGATTGCGGCGAACCATCGAAGCCACCGGCGGCGGCGATATCCACACCCAGGGAATACCCCTTCTATGACCCTCCCGCTGGCGCCGCAACGCCACCTTCCCACGCGCGCGAAACCAATGGAACCGAAGCCGAAGCGTATTGACGCGCCCCGCACGTCGCAACAGACCGATGACGTCCTATCCGTTTCGCTATTTGGCGCGCTCGCCACCTCCTTTCGGGGCAGACCCATCGATCTCAAACTTCGCAAGGCGGCGGCGATTCTGGGTTATCTTTGCCAACAGGAAAACCTCGTCGCCCGACGAGACAGGCTAGCGTTCCTGCTCTGGAGCGAAAGCGACAACAATTCTGCGCGCACGTCGCTACGGCAAACCCTGATTACCTTGCGACGTGCGTTTCGCGCGGTTGGTTATTTCGGCCTGAAAACCAGCAAGATTACTGTTAGTTTGGACCCCCAGGGCGTGAACGTCGATCTCAGACGGATCGTCGGCGCGGCCGACGAAGGGCGGATTGACGACGCGCTGTTCGCGGTCGAACGGCTGCCCGAGACTTTGTTGGAAGGCATGGAGGATCTCGACGAAGAGTTTCGTATGTGGCTATTGCCGACCCGACAGGCGCTTCACAATCGCCTCGAACGGTTCTTGTCGGCGCGTCTGAATGACCCGGCGACGCCCGAACCCCTGCGGATGCAAGCGGCGCGCGCCCTGCTCCGCATCGACCCGACCAACGAAGCGGCGTTGCATCACGAAGTGCTGTCCTTTGCGCAGGGCGGCGACGTCGTTGGCGCGTTGCGATCGTATCGCCGGTTCGAGAAATTGCTGGCCAGCGACTACGGTTTGAGACCAAGCGCCGAATTGCAGATGCTGATCTACCGCGTTCAGACGGAAAGCCGACGGGGCGACGTCTCGACGCTGGGGCGCGAGCGACATGATCGCTTCAATCCGCAAAGCCAGCGCGGGACAGGCGCCCAGCCGGGGCGGACTCAACAGACCATCGTCATTCGACTGGACCCTTTCGCCGTCCAAGGCATCGACGCGTCCCAGAATTATCTGGTCATGGGCTTTCGTCACGCGCTGACGGCGAGCCTGGTTCGTTTCAGGGAATGGGTGATCGTCGATGGCCGGCAGGAGACGGGTCCACGAGGCGCCGCTATGGATTATGACTACGCGCTACAAGCGACATTGTACGAGGTCGATGGGGCGATCGAAGTCGTGCTCACGCTGCTGCGGTTGGAGGATTCGAGTTATCTGTGGAGTCAGATCATACGGCTGCAACTGGAGAAGTGGCTCGCAACCCAGCACGACATCATCCGCGGCATTGCCTCGACGCTGCAAGTTCACATTTCCGCCGAGCGGCTAAGCCGAGTCATCGATCAAACCACGATGCCAGTCACCGCGTTCGACCAGTGGCTGCGCGCGCAAGCCGCGGCCTTTACGTTGGAGCGGTCGCGTGTACAGGAAGCGCGCGACACGCTCAACGCCGTCGCTCGGACCAACCCGACCTACTCCCCGTTGTTCAGCGCGCTGGCGCAACTCGACAACATCGACAGCATGGTGCATCCGGGAGTGTTCCGCAATCCGCTGATATCGCAATCCGGGATTCAGAGCGCCCGCCGCGCCGTCCAACTCGATGCGTTGGATTCGCGGGCCCACCTCGCGTTCGGTTGGGCGCACGCCTTCGCGTGGGACTTCGACGCGGCGACGCCGCACATGCGCCTTGCCGTCGAACTCAACGAAAGCGACCCGTGGCCGCATATTTCCGCGGCGATGTTCTGGGCGCTCGCCGGCCAGATGAAGCTGGCGAGCGAGAGCGTCGACACCTTTTGCCGGAGATCGGGAAGCCTCACCGCGACCGAGACCGGTTATTTGGCCCAGATACAATTTCTCAAATGCGAGTTCGAGCTTGCCTTGGCGACGTTCCAACGGATCGAGACGATCGTTCCGACGATTCCGGCCTGGAAGGCGTCAGCCCTGGCGCATTTGGGACGCGTGGCCGAGGCCAAACAAATGGGGCGCGAGTTCCTCAACCGAACACGCGCCGCATGGACCGGCGCCGTAGAACCAACGGATGAGAATATGGTTAGCTGGTTGCTCCAAGCTCACCCGTTTCGTCACTTCCCGCACTGGACGATGATGCGGGAAGGTCTCAGACGATCGCAACTACCGGTGAGGCACGCCGAGCATTCGGCTTATTTCACCGCGCATCACAGGCAAAAAGTCGAGGTGTAGTCGCCGATCCGGCAGGCGTGGAAGTCTAGCATCTTCTCCTTGGCGATGACCGGGTCCTTGCCGCCGAACGCCTGCTTGTAGGCGTCCGGCAACGGGTAAGACGCGCCGGGGGCGGTCAACCGCTCCTCCGAATCCTCGATGAACGCCTTCGGCGGAATGCGGATGACGATCGTGTCGGATTCGCACGAGACGAACTTCACCTTTTTCGCCCATTCCGGAATATGCACGCCCGTCTGGGCTTCCGCGTTTTGCCGTCGAAAGTCGTCAAGATCGGCCGGAACCGCGTACTCGTTGCCGTCGTGCAGATAGTTCTTACCGGTCGCCCAGGTCTTTACGAGTTTGCCGAACCGCTCGATGTTCGAGAAGCGAAGTCTGTCCAACGCCATTTTTAACTCCCGAATTTCTGCTTGAGGATTGACGCCAAATTACACGAACGCGGGGATGCTATGAGCCAAGCCGCACGCATCCCTTACAAAAACAATCAAGTCGGGCATCGTTCGCACGCGCGCCAACTGATCGAGAAGTCCGCGCGCTTGCGAGCCTCGCGGGAGCGCCGCCGCGACGGCGCCGTCGCTCGGGTCCCCGCACGGCTGCCCGAGCGCGCCGTACACAGTCTCCGCGACGATGATCGATGCGAGCGGACCCAAATGTAGCCCGCCAGCCTCGCGCATGGCCTCCCATTGCACATAGAACGATAGCGGCGGATCCCTTGAAATCGTCGCGATGTCAGCGGCGTCCAAACCGCCGAAGGCGCGATTTTGATGCAGCCAGGACGCAAGCTCGGAAGCGCGCCAGGCATGATCGTCCAATGTTCTCCAGTTGCCGACGAAGTCGGGGCGCCGGCGGCGGATCTCCTCAATCAAAGACGGCGCGGACCACAAATTCGAGAATGCGGAGCTGAGGAGATCGCGATAAGCCAAACCGACCCTGCCGCCGGCGTCGATGGCGGGAAAAATCTGCTCGCTGACGAGACCGCTGCTGTAGTGCGGCCCGACACGTTTCGCCAAATTCGGCTTGCTGTTGCCGATCGTGAAAAAATGCGACCATTGCACCACCCAGCTTTCGTTGAGCGGCATGTTGCGCGGATCGGCGAGCGATGTCTTGGTGAGGTTCTCTATCAGGTCGTTGGTGGCGCCGTCATTGATGCGATATTCGTCGCGCACCAGCGAATGACCAAACCGAATCGCGCCTTGCGAGAACTCCAAAGGCACGCTCCACGAACGCTTTGCAGGTGGCGCGTCTGCGAGCCGCACGCCTGCCTCGTAGGCGTTGTAGATTCGCGGGTCCAGCAAACGTTGCAGCAGGTCGTTGCGCACCACGGCCCTGAGCGCCTGGGTGCTGTACTGTCTGGCCTCTGCGAACAGGGACAGCGCTCGCTCCGCCGGCGATTGGTCGGCATAAAGCGTCGATTTCTCCAGCAACTCGACGATACCGTTGTGCAGCAGAGAGAACGTCGAAGTCAGTTGCGACAGGATCGCGTGGGCGTCGTTGCGGGGATCGGCGATCAACGGCTCGGTGAGTTCCGATGGCTCAAAACGCCCTGGCTCGCCACCTCTGGCGATGTCGCGGAACGGGCATTGCGCATTTTGCGTGCGGTCGTCGCGCTGCACCCGGCCGAGCTTGAGTTTGACCCTTTCGGCCTGCGGCCCGCGCGACGGCTCATAGGCGAAGCGGCTGACCAGCGGACCCTCGCCGTAGAGCGTCTCGAGGCTCAGACCGGCGCGACGAACGTTCTCGCACATGGCTCCCGGGCGGCTCGCCGTGGAGAAAGGGGTCGCCGTGTGAACAAGATCGTGCCCGACAAATTGAAATAGATAAGCATACCCTGAAGGCAGCCCTGGGTTCTCCCAAGACTTGGCGCCATCTCGCTCATGTTCCGGCCATTTCAGCTCAGCTTCCACACGCAGGGAAAGTTTTCGCATCAGCGTGCGCGCTTCGCGTTTATTACCCGGTGAAGAAGAGGGATCGACGCCGAACGTCTTGAACCGCTGATGCGCCGCCGGTGGGTAAAATAGATTGTGCGAACCACGCGGCGTCGCCGCGTCCTCATCTGACGTAGGGGGAAGCAATTGTGAAGCGTAAGAATTGCTATTCATCGCTCGTTCGAATCGCGCCGCTTGTTCGACGAGTTGAAGCGTCGTCAGCGTGATTTGTTCGTGATGTGGCGAAGGTATAAGCGCGATAAAGCGCAGGTCTGGGCGGGCTTTGGACCCGATTTGCGTGATAAATGCAGCGCAGCGCATTGTATCGCTCGTAAATACGCGCGCGTCTTCGAGGTATTAACACGTTGAATCAACGACAAAATTGCCGGTACAAGGATCGATTTGCGATGTTCAAAGCAGCGCTTGCGGATTTCTGTGGATAAACCCACGAAAGTTCAATCGACGACAATCGCACGTATTGTTCATGCCGCTGATGTAGCGAAATCGCGACTTGCGCGCTGTAATATCCGCGCTTTGCGTTGGGGTCAGGCGGCGCCGAGTTGCAGCAGGTCGTGGAAATGGACGATCCCGACCACCACGCCCCGCTCAACCACCAAAAGATTCGATATTTTGTGGCTGATAACCTCCAACGCCTCCGCCACCAGCGCATCGGGCGCGATGACGCGCGGACGGCGGGTCATCACCATTTCGACGGGCGTTTCGAGGCCGAGCTCTTTTCGCAGGTGCCGGCGCAGATCGCCGTCGGTGATGAGGCCGGCCAACGTCCCCTCGGGCGAAAACACCCCGACGCAGCCGAACCCTTTCGAAGTCATCTCGACGATAGCTTGCGCCAGCGGCGCGCCGATCGTGATGCGCGGGATGGCGGCGCCTTTGTGCATGATGTCGCGCACGAAGGCGAGCTTCGCGCCGAGCTTGCCGCCGGGATGCAGATCGCGGAAATCGCGGGCGGTGAAGCCCTTGGCCTCCAACAGCGCCATCGCCAGCGCGTCGCCGAGCGCCAGTTGCATCGTCGTCGAGGTCGTCGGCGCGAGGCCGTTCGGGCACGCCTCCTGCGCGTGCGGCAGGCAGAGGCGGATGTCGGCGTTTCGGCCCAGCGCGCTGTCGAGTTGCGCCGTCATCGCGATCAGCGGGATCTTGAATCGCTTGGCGTAGGTGACGATCGCCGCCAGTTCGACGCTCTCGCCCGACCAGGAGAGCGCCAGCACGACATCGCCGTTCTGCACCATGCCGAGGTCGCCGTGGCTCGCTTCGGCCGGATGCACGAACGCGGCCGGCTGCCCGGTCGATGATAACGTGGCGGCGATCTTGCGCGCGATATGGCCGGACTTGCCGATTCCGGTGACGATGGTGCGCCCTGGCGCGGCAAGCAGCGTCTCGATCGCCCGTTCGAGTTCCGCGGCCAGCGATCCCTCGCCGGCGGTCGCCAGCGCCTCCTCGAGGGCGATGAGGCCTTTGCGTTCGGTGGCGACGGCGCGCCGCGCCGCGGGAACCGCTTTGGCCGAATCGGGAACCATCGAGCCCCTCTATCATCCCCCTCGGCGAATGGCGAATTAGGGCGGCGTTAACCATGACCGCCTAACCCAGGAAAGGCCGCCGGGACGCTCAGCGGCGAGAGGGATTTTTGGGGTGTCGTCGCGCAGTTCAGGGCTATGGGCAGGCGCCGTCGTCGCGGCCGCGCTGACGTTCGCCCCGGCCTTCGCGCAGACCCCGCCGCCGCCAGAGGATCCGGGCCTGCGCGGCGGCGACACGGCGACCTTGCCCGCGCTCACCGAAGTCGACTCCTTGCCGAACCTCGACGCCGCGCCGCCGTTGGCTACACAAGTCAAGCCGCGCAAGCGCGCCGACTTGCCGCCGGTCGGCCGCTATCGCGGCGCCGACCGCGCCGGCCTCCGAGGCGGCGTCGATCCGAGCACGCCGCCCGCGCCGACGGTCGAGGCGCTGCCGCTTCCGCCGCCGCGCCGGACGATCGCTCGCGAGGACAAGCCGTTCGATCCGGTCGGCGTCTACGTCGGCGACCTCAAGCTGACGCCCTATGTCGAGCAAAGCGTCGGCTATGCGAGCAATCCGCTCGGCGTGCCCAACGCCAAGGGTTCGGCCGTCTCCGTCACGGAGGTCGGCGTCGGCCTGCAATCGAACTGGAGCCATAACGAACTGACCGGCGCCGCCAAGCTCGGCTACAATGAATATTTTCAGACGCCCGGGGCGAGCGCACCCTATGGATCGGGGGTGGTCGACTACCGCGTCGACGCCAGCCGCGATCTCTCGTTCGATACCGAGGGGCGATACAATCTGACGACGGAGACCAACGCGCAGCTCGGCATCGGCGGCGCGACTTCGCAGACGCTCACGCAAGTTTCGAGCTATGGCGCGACGCTCGGCGCGACCAACAAGTTCGGCGACCTGTCGATTGGCCTGCACGGCACGGTCGACCGGGTGCAATACGAAGGCGGCTCGCTCGACACCGACGATTACAACGACTACGGGCTCAAGCTGCGCGCCAGCTATCGCCTCAGCGAGGCGGTTTCGCCGTTCGCCGAAGTCGACGGCGACGTGCGCGACTACGACAGCCTCTACGACGCCTCGGGCTACGATCGCGCCTCCGACGGCGTCGGCGGCAAGGCGGGCCTACGACTTTCGCTGTCCGAAATGGTGACCGGCGAGGCGAGCCTCGGCTACGGCGTGCGCGACTATCGCGATCCGCGCCTGCCTGACGTCGGCGCGCCGCTGTGGGACGCCTCGCTGATCTGGTCGGTCACCCCTTTGACCACGGTGACGCTGAAAGCCTCGTCGCTGTTGCAGGACGCGGTCTCCGCCGGGGCTTCGGCGGACATTTCGCGCGCCTATACGATCAGCCTCGACCACGCCTTCACCGAGCGCCTGAAGCTCGGGCTCAGCGCCGGCGTGTCGACCGACGACTACGTCGGCAACAATCAGAACGACCGCAGCTACACGATCGGGCTCACCGCCGAATATCATGTGTCACGCGAGATCGTGCTGAAGGCGAGCGCGTCGCGTCAGCAGTTCGTGTCGAACGCGCCGGGGTTGAACTACACGTCGGACACGGTGCTGTTGGGCGTGAGGTTGCAGAGGTAGGGCGCGGCCACAGCCGCGGCTTCAATCAAGAATTTCGGGGCGGCGTCGAACCCGCGCGGGGCCGACGCCGCTGCTCGGCGTCTTGGCCGATTATTGGACCGTCACCGGCCAGGCGGTCGACGCAATGCCGTTTGCGACGACATAGAGTTTGCTGGCGCCCGTCTCGGTGGTGGCGGAAACCGTGAAATATGTCGATGAGGCGGCGTTGGGCCCGATCTTTCGAGAGAAATACGACGTCTTGGCGTAGAAAACATGGCCAGTCGCGTTGTTCACGATGCGCACCAGCGGGAAATTCGTGTCCGCCTGCACGTCGTCGCCGTACACCGCGCCTTGGGTTAGCCCGTCGAGTTGGTTGCCGCTCAGCACATACGTCCCGCCCGGGCTGACCGTTTCGGGCGCCGCCGAGATGATCGGGGCGTAGGCTGCGTTGGCCGGATAGTCGGTTGAGGCGGGGAACAGGTTGTTGTTGGCGTAATCGGTCTCGACCGCGAGAATATCGCCTGTGGGTAGGACGAGCAGGTTGACTTCGTACGACGAAAGCGAGCTGGCGTTGGCGATGTCGCCCAACTGCGTGAAAGCCGAATTGTTGTAGTGGAAAATGTGCGTAGGCGGAGGGTAACCTTGGGTGCTGGTGTTGCCCCACTCGCCGGGGCTCGCCGCCACCAGGACGGAGCCGTCGGGCAAAATCGTCGCGGGAGCGTCGGCCATGGTGTAGTAGACCCCGCCGACTTTGGGCATGTCAGGGCCGGCGGACCAGGTCTTCGTCGAAGTGTCGAAGATGGCGGTGTAAACGGGTGAGTTTTGGCTCGGCAGGCTCGCCGTCGCGCCGAACGCAGTCACTTTCCCAGACGGTTGCAGGATTTGAGTCGGCGCTTCAAAGTTCTTGATCGAACCCGCGCATCCGGAAAGAATATGGACGGTCGAGCCTGAATTGCTCCACGATTTCGTTGCAGAAGTATAGGTAGCCGTGCCGGTGAGGCAAGTGGGGCTCTGCGTGTAGGCTTCGACCGTCAGAATTCCGTAATCAGGAAGCAGGGTCCAGTTTTCCTCATTGTTGCTGTCGGTCTTGCCCGACGGCAGAAATGAAGTCCAAGTAAAATTGGTCAGATTGAGCGTCGCGAGGTCGTTGGTGGCCGCGGATGAGAGGATATAGGTTTGGTTCGGCACTACGATCGATTCTGCGTCGCCGATTTCGCTCCAACCTTGGGGAGGCGCGACGGCGGCCCACTTGTTGGCGGTGGGGTTGTAAACCGCGCCGAGGTTGGTTTCGACGTCGTTGCAAGCGGTCGTGTTGTACTCGCCGCCTTCTATAATGACTTCGCCGGACGGCAGCACCGCCGAAGCGAAAAAGCGCGGCGCGTAGCCCGCAGGCATCGATGCGATCGCCGTCCAGACCCCGTTTGAATAATTGCCGTTGATGTCGGGCCTCAGCCTATACCAACGGCCTGTGCAAGAGACATGCGCGATAATGCTTCCGTCCGTTAGCAGCAACGGGTTGCTCAACGGATCGCCGTTCGCGGGCGCCGGAAAAGTTTTCCACGCCAATAATCCGGCCGGCGCGCTCGTAGGCTTGGGCGTCGGGGTCGGCGCCGGCGTTCTGTGATTCGCAAGAAAGGCGGCCCATTTCGCCGGGTCCTTTCGAAGCTCCTTGAGAACGCGATAGGGCAACGGCGGAGGCGCAGGCCTCGTCTGTTCCTGAGCCTGCGCCGCGCCGGCCCCAATCAAACCCAAAGCGATCGCAAACCCAAGCCCACGGTTCTGCATGCCCATTTTCGCCCCCCTGTGAGAATCCTCTACGACGCCAGCAATATCATTAAATTGGCGGGGAAACAGACTTTGGCGTCAAACATGTGGGAGCCTGGACCATCATTTAGCAAATACATACGGTTACGACGCCCCCTCGCATAGACGCCCGTTGTGTGTGCGAGGCCGCGTCGCGAAGCTCCCACGGCGCGCCAAGCCGCCGGAAACCTGATGGACAATCCGCTCCGGATCGCCAATGCTACATCGGGCATGGGTCAAGCCACGGCGCCACTCGCTCGAAAGCAGCCACGCGGCGATCGCTGGCGGGGACTGCTTTTGTTTGCGCTTGTCTCCACGGTGGGGCTATCGCAAGCGACCGCGCAGACGCCCGACCCCGCGAGCTTCGCCAAATATATCGCCGACCTCTGGCCGATGGCGGAGGCCAAAGGCGTCAGCCGCAAGACGTTCGACGCCGCCACCCAGGGGCTGCGATTCGATCCGAAGATCGCCGCCCATACCGAGGTGCAGGCGGAGTTCTCGCAGCCGATCTGGATCTATCTCGCCGGCGCCGTGATCCCGGCCCGGATCGACGCGGGCCGCAAGCAATTCGCCGCCCTGCACGACGTGCTCGCACGGGCCAAGAAAGTCTACGGCGTCGACGCCGGGGCGATCATGGGCGCCTGGGGGGTCGAGACCGAGTTCGGCGCCTTCTTCGGCAACGAGAACGTGCTGTCGGCGCTGGCGACGCTCGGCTTCATCCACTACCAGGGCGATCTCGGGCGCGACGAACTCGTGGCGGCGATGCGCATCGTCGAAGCGGGCGACGTGCCGGTCGGCGAAATGCGCGGCTCCTGGGCCGGCGCGATGGGGCAGCCGCAATTCATGCCCTCCAGCTATCTCGAATACGCCGTCGATTTCGACGGCGACGGCAAGCGCGACATCTGGAAAAGCAAAGCCGACACGCTGGGCTCGATCGCGCATTTCCTCTCGATGCACGGCTGGACGCCGGACCTGCCGTGGATGGTCGAGGTCACGCTGCCCGCCGACTACAAATACGACGCCAGCGATTTCGACGGCGCCAAGACGTTTCCGGAGTTCGCCAAGAAGGGCGTGCGCGCAGCCGACGCCAGCGCGCTGCCGAGAGACGGCGCGGCCCGCCTGTTCATGCCCGCCGGCGCGCATGGGCCGGTCCTGCTCGCCACGCACAATTTCGACGTGATCAAAACCTACAATAACTCCAATGCCTATGTGCTGGCGGTCGGTCTGCTCGGCGACGCCATCGTCGGACGCGGCCACCTGCGAACGCCTTGGCCAACGCGCGACCACGCGCTGACCCGGGCCGAACTGAAGACGGTTCAGAGCGAGTTGAAAACCAGAGGATTTTCAATCGGCGAGGTCGATGGCCGGGCCGGCCCGAAACTGGAGCAGGCGATCCGCGCCTACCAGTTCATGGAGGGCCTGACGCCGGACGGTTACGCCAGCCCGGCGCTGCTGGCGCGCCTGAAGACCTCGTCATGAGCGCCGGCCGCCTTCTGGCCGCGTTGCTGCTCGCGGCGAGCCTTGCGACGGCGACGGCGCGCGCCGAGGATAACGGATTCGGCGGCTTCTTCTCGCATCTGTTCGGCGGCCCGCCGCAGCCGACGCCGGCGCCGAAGCCGACCGACTCGGCGCCCTCGCCGCGCCCGAGCGCGACCGTCGCCCACAAGCCGCGCAAGAAGCCGGCGACGGCGCCGGCGACCCGCGAGGCGAGCGCCCCGACCGCCCCGGCGACGCCGCCGCCAACCGCGAGCAAATTTGTTTACGTGCTCGGCGACAGCCTGGCGATCTCCGCCGCGGACGGCATGGGCGAAGATTTGTCGGCGAGACCCGACATCGGCGTCATCGACCGCGCGCGCGACGCCTCCGGCTTGGTGCGCGACGATTATTTCGACTGGGCGAAAGCGGCGCGCGATCTCGTTGCGGTCAAGGAGCCGCCGAAGGAGAAGGACGCCAAGGACAAGCCGCCGCCGGAGAAGCCCAAGGTCGATTTCGTCGTCGTCCTGCTCGGCATCAACGATATCCAGGCGATGCACGACGGCAAGGACTATGTCGATCCGCTCACCGACCGCTGGAAGGCGGCCTACGCGCAGCGGATTCAGGCGATCGTCGCGCCGCTGCGCGCCGCCCATGTGCCGGTGATCTGGGTCGGCCTGCCGCCGATGCGCAGCGAGAAGTTCAACGCGCAGATGATCGAACTGAACCAGATGTTCAAGGACAACGCCGAGAAGGCCGGCGCGAAATTCGTCGATATATTCGACGATTTCGCCGACCAGAACGGCCAATTTGACGCCTTCGGCCCGAATATCGAAGGGCAGAAGGTCAAATTGCGCGGCTCCGACGGCATCCACCTGACGCCCGCCGGCGGCAAGAAGCTCGCGCATTTCCTTGACGTCGAGGTGCTCGCCGCCCTCGAACCCGGCCAGTCGCCGCAACAGGATGGCATCGCCGCGCTGCCGCCCGACATCGGCAAGGCGGCCGACGACATCAACGAGCAGATCCGCCGCGAGATGGGCGAGCCGGGCGGCCCCGCGGAGCCCGCACGCATCGCCGCGCCCGAAACCGCGCCGACGCCGAAGGCCATCCCCAAACCCGAAGCGGGGGCGATCGCCTCGTTGGCGGCGCGCCCGGTTTCGCCGGGCGCCGTGCTGCTCTCGCCGGCGGCCGCGTCGGCGAGCGAACCGGGACGGCTCTTGCGCCTCGGGGAACCGCCGCGCGCCGAGCCGGGGCGCGCCGACGATTTTACGCGGTAAGTTGATCCCAGGCCTCAGTACGTCGTTAACCCAACCTAGGCGGCGCCGTCGTATCGCCTCACGACCCCTTTAGGGACAACTCGTGAGGTAGGAGGAGCCGCCATGTCGCCGACCTATTACCTGATGCTCGCCGCGCTGCACGCGCTGGCGACCACCGCGGTCAATCTCTACGTCGGCCAGCGGCGGCTCACGGCGACATCGCGCAACGACATGGACAAGCTGCGCTTGGCGCTGGCGGCCGAGCTCGCCAATCTCCGTATGCTCTTCAAGGATAATATCGACGCGATCTACGCGGGACGCGACGCGCTCGCCTCCTGCCGCATGGTGTCGGCGATCTATCGCGGCAACATCCCCCGCGTACATATGCTGGCGGCCGGCGACATCCCGGCGGTCGTCACTGCCTATGCGATGAGCGAGCGCGTCGAGGCCTACGCGGCGGCCCACTGCAAAGCGCACGGAGTGAACGCCTTCAGCATGAGCAAGGACCGTCCGTATGCAGACGCCCTGGTGGCGCTGTACGAGAAGGCCGCAGCGGCAGCCGACCGCGCCCTGCGCGAACTGGGACAAGCGGAAGTCGAGCTTGCCGAGATCGAGGCGCCGCGGGCCGAGGAGCCGGCCCGCCGTTTGGCGGCCGCGTAGCGACCTTAAACGAAGAACTGCCCGCCGTTCGCCGACAGCGTCGAGCCGGTGATGAAGCCGGCTTCGTCGGCGGCGAGGAACACCACCGCGCGCGCGATCTCCTCCGGCTCGCCGAGGCGGCCGACAGGGATCAGCGGCAGGATGTTCTTGGCGAGCACCTCCGGGTTGATCGCCTTCACCATTTCGGTGGCGATATAGCCGGGACAGATCGCATTGACGGTGATGCCGGCCCGCGCCCCTTCCAGCGCGAGCGCCTTGACGAAACCAAGGTCGCCGGCTTTGGCGGCGGAGTAGTTCACCTGTCCGGCCTGCCCCTTCTGGCCGTTGATCGAAGAGATGCAGATCACCCGCCCGAATTTTCGTGTGCGCATGCCTTCCCAGACCGGCCGCGTCATGTTGAACAGCGAGTTCAGGTTGGTGTTGATGACGCCATACCACTGGTCCGGCGTCATTTTGTGGAAGAAGCCATCTTTGGTGATGCCGGCGTTGTTGACCAGCACCTCGACCGGCCCGAGATCCGCCTCGACCTTGGCGAGCCCTGCGACGCAGGCGTCGTAGTTGCTGACGTCCCACTTGTAGACATTGACGCCAGTGTCCGCCGTGAACTTGGCGGCGGCCTCCTCGTTGCCGTGATAGGTGGCGGCGACCTTGTAGCCCGCGCCCAGCAACCCCTTGGAGATCGCCGCGCCGATCCCGCGCGTGCCTCCTGTGACGACGGCAACCCTGCTCATCTCAAACTCCTTGTGTGTTAGCCTCCGCTGAGGGGCGGGATTCTACGACCCCGCGCCCCCAATATACTTGATCGAGATCAGCGTTCGACCGCCATCGCGATTCCCATGCCGCCGCCGATGCACAGCGTCGCCAAACCCTTGTGCGCGTCGCGGCGCGCCATCTCATGCAGCAGCGTGACGAGCACGCGCGCGCCCGAGGCGCCGATCGGGTGGCCGATGGCGATCGCCCCGCCGTTGACGTTGACGATATCGGGGTTCCAGCCGAGATCCTTGTTGACCGCCAACGCCTGAGCGGCGAACGCCTCGTTGGCCTCGACGAGATCGAGGTCCTTTACCGACCAGCCAGCCTTCTGCAAGGCTTTGCGCGAGGCCGGAATCGGTCCGGTGCCCATGATAGCGGGATCGACGCCGGCAGTCGCCCAGGCGGCGATGCGCGCCAGCGGCGTGATGCCCCGCTTTTCGGCCTCTTCCGCCGTCATCAGTACGATCGCCGCCGCGCCGTCATTGATGCCCGAGGCGTTGCCCGCCGTCACCGAGCCGTCCTTGGAGAACGCCGCCCGCAACTTGGCGAGCGCCTCGTAGGTCGTGCCGTGCCGAATGAACTCGTCTTCGGCGATGATTTCGTCGCCCTTCTTGGTGGAGATCGTGAACGGGGCGATCTCCTCCTTGAACTTGCCAGCCTTCTGCGCCGCCTCCGCCTTGTTCTGCGAGGCGGTGGCGAAGCGATCCTGCTCCTCGCGGCTAATCTGCCACTTGGCGGCGATATTCTCGGCCGTGTTGCCCATGTGATAGCCGTGGAACGCATCCATCAGCCCGTCTTTGATCATCGTGTCGACGTACTTGAAATCGCCCATCTTGACGCCGTTGCGCAGGTGGGCGGCGTGCGGCGCCATCGACATCGACTCCATGCCGCCGGCGACGATCACATTGGCGTCGCCATTGGCGATCTGCTGCAGGCCAATCGCGACAGAACGCAGGCCGCTGCCGCAGAGCTGGTTGAGCGCGAACGCGGTCTTCTCCTGCGGGATGCCGGCCTTCATCGCCGCCTGCCGCGCCGGATTCTGGCCCTGCGCGGCGCCGAGAACCTGGCCGAGGATGACCTCGTCGACATCCGCCGCCGCCACGTTGGCGGCGGCGAGCGCCGCTGTGATCGCGGTCGTGGCGAGATCATGGGCGGGGGTATTGGCGAATTTTCCGTTGAACGATCCGACCGCGGTGCGCTTGGCGCTGGCGATCACGATATCCTTGGCCGACATGGGCGTCTCCACAAGTGCGGGCATCCGCGCGTTGATATAAGCGCGGTTCGCGCCTTCGTTAAGCTTTTTACAGGCAACGGCCAAATCTCGCCACTAGCCGTTCGACCAAATTGCGGTCGACTTTCTCTTATCCTCTAGCGAACCGCCGCGCCACCTGCAGGTCACCGCGACTTCAGCGCCGCTCAGGCGCCATCGCTCGCACCCGTTCGCAAAACTCGGCGATGTCTTGAGCGCTATGCGAGAGATGCACCCGCGTTTCCGAGGCCGGCTGCCGCGCGACCGAAACGCCAGGCCGCCATTCACGCGCCGGCCGGATCGGCCGCGGCGCGAAACCGCCGCCACAATTCGGGCAGACGTTGTGAAGTCGCGCGACGCAGTCGGCGCAGAAGGTACATTCGTAGGAGCAAATGCGCGCCAGCACGGAATCCGGCGGCAAGTCGCGATCGCAAGACTCGCAATTGGGTCGCAGTTGCAGCGCCATTGTCGAATCTCGCCGCGTGACCAGAAGGCCCGCCGAAAACGGCGGGCCTCTAAGCTTAGGGGTCGGACAAGCCCGGCCCTGACGCGATCGCCTTACTGCTGCTTGTAGGTGATCTTTCCGTCGGCGCCTTTTTCCCACACGTACCAAACGTAGTCGGCGGTGGTGCGGTCGCCCTTCTTGTCATAGGCGATATCGCCGATCACGGTATGGAACGGCTTGCCTTCGTGCATGTAGGCGGCCATCTTCTTGGGATCGAGCGACTTGGTCGCCTCGGCGGCCTCCTTGAAGATCTGCATCGCCGCATAGCTGTAGAGCGTATAGCCCTGCGGATCGTAGCCCTTGGCCTTGAACTCGGCCACCACCGCCTTTGCGGCGGGGTTGTTGCGAGGGTCGGGGCCGAACGACATCAGCGTGCCCTCAACGCCGGGGCCGCCGATCTGGGCGAACTCGTCGTCGGTGATGCCGTCGCCGGAGATCATCACCGTCTTCAGGCCCTGGTCGCGCATCTGGCGAACAATCAGGCCGCCTTCGGTATGCAGGCCGCCCCACATCAGATAGTCGGCGCCACTCGCCTTGATCTTGGAGACGACGGCCGAATAGTCCTTCTCGCCGACGTTGACGCCTTCGTAGAGCACTTCCTTCTTGCCGCCGGCGTTCATGAAGCCCTTCGCCGCATCGGCGAGACCCTGGCCGTAAGGCGTCTTGTCGTGCAGGATGGCGATCTTCTTGTCCTTCAGCTTGCCGAGCGCGAGATCGGCCCACAGCTTGCCCTGTTGGTCGTCGCGGCCGCAGGTGCGGAACGCGTCCCACAGCTTGCGGTCGGTGACTTTCGGGTTGGTCGCCGAGGGGGTGATGAACAGCACGCCGTTATCGGCGTAGACTTCGGAAGCCGGGATCGTCACGCCGGAGTTGAAATGGCCGACCACGAACTTGACGCCGTCGCCGACATATTTGTTGGCCACCGAAACGCCCTGCTTGGGATCGGAGACGTCGTCGCCCTGCTCGACCGAAATCTTCTGGCCGAGGATGCCGCCGGACTTGTTGAAGTCCTCCGCCGCCTGGCCGACGCCCTGCGTCAATTGCTGGCCGAACGACGCGTTGGGGCCGGTGATCGGTCCGGCGACGCCCATCTTCACGTCAGCCGACGCCGCGCCCGCATAGGCGAGACCGGCCGCGAGCAATACGCCCGACAACCCAAATTTTTTCATGCGTCCTAACTCCCTAGTTGACCTTCAAGGCCGCTTTCACAATTTCGCGACCCCGTCTGAAACGGGTTTAAAGCGTGTTTTCAAACCGAAGTCACGCGTCCCGCCGGGGATCGGCAAGAATTTTTCGCGCCATGAGCCCCTAATGCTCGGGCCGGTCGGTCCAGAACATGCCTTCGGTGTAGAACATCCAACGATATTGCGTGCCCATCTGCTGGGCGCGCTTTGAACGGTAGCCGAGCGTCGCGCCGATCAGCAGAATGAGGAAGGTCACGCCGTAATAATAGGGCGCCTTCAAGTCCTCCTGAAACAGGGCGTAATGCAGGAAATGCACCGCGGCCGCCAGCGCCAGCATCGCGGGAACCACCAGCCATAGCGGACTCCACGACGACGCAAACGAGCGGCCGGTAGCGAGACTGGCGAGCACGCCGAGCCCGGTCAGCACGCACAGCGCGAGCAGACCGGTGTCGGTGTCGGGATAGAGCCAGCCGTGCATCAATGCCCCCCTTCGAGATAGGCGGCGCGCACTTCGGGTCTTGCGAGCAGTTCCTGTCCCGTGCCGCTCATTGTAATGACACCGTTGACCATGACATAGCCGCGATGTGCGAGCTTCAGCGCGTGGAACGCGTTCTGTTCGACGAGAAACACCGACAGGCCCTGGCTGCGGTTGAGATCCTGGATGGCGCCGAATATCTGTTTGACGATCAGCGGCGCCAGACCCAGCGACGGCTCGTCGAGCAGCAACAGCTTCGGCCTGGACATCAGCGCGCGGGCGATCGCCAGCATCTGCTGCTCGCCGCCCGAAAGCGTTCCGCCGCGCTGCTGCGCGCGCTCCTTCAGCCGCGGGAACATCTTATAGGCCTGCGCCAGATCGTCGTCGAAATGGGCGAAGCCGTCGATCGAGGCGCCCATCTGCAGGTTCTCGTAGACCGTCATGCGCGGAAAGATGCGCCGCCCCTCGGGCGACTGCGCGATCGACATGCGGGCGATGATGTGCGGCGGCAAGCCGGTGATGTCCTGGCCGGCGAAGGTGATGGTCCCGCGCCGGGCGCGGGGCGAGCCGAAGATCGTCATCATCGTCGTCGACTTGCCGGCGCCGTTGGCGCCGATCAGCGTGACGATCTCGCCTTCGTTGACGTCGATGTCGACGCCCCTCAGCGCCTGGATCTTACCGTAGAAGGTTTCGATGCCGCGCAGTTGCAACAGCGGCTTGACGGCCGCGGAGCGCGGCGCGAGCGGGGCGGTCGCGGCGCTCATGCGTGGATCTCCGCTTCGACCTCGGCGAACTCATCCTCGTCGGCGACGCCGAGATAGGCCGCGATCACCTTGGGATCGTTGCGCACCTCCGTCGGCGTGCCGTCCGAGATCTTGGTGCCGTAATCGAGCACCACGACGTGATCGGAGATCTGCATGACGACCGACATGTCGTGCTCGATCAGCAGGATCGAGACGCCGTGCTCATCGCGGATCGAGTTCAGCAGCGTGTTGAGCTCCAGCGACTCGCGCGGGTTAAGGCCCGCGGCCGGCTCGTCGAGGCACAGCAGCACCGGATCCGTGCACATCGCGCGGGCGATCTCCAAGCGACGCTGCGCGCCGTAGGGGAGCTCGCCGGCGGGATCGTCGGCGCGGCCGATGAGGCCGATCTTCTCGAGCCAGTATTTGGCGCGGTCGATCGCCCAGGCTTCGGTTGAGCGATAATGCGGCGCGCCGACGAGGCCGAGCACCGTCATGCCGCTCGCGTGCATCAAGAGATTGTGGTGCGCGACCATGATGTTCTCGAGCACCGTCATGCCCTGGAACAGCCGGATGTTCTGAAACGTGCGCGCAACCTTGGCGTGATGAGCGATCAGATAGCCGGGCATGCGCTCGAGCAGGAAAAGTTCGTCGTCGCCGCGCTTGGCGCTGCGCGCCGGGGAGCGGGTCAGCGCCTCGATCGCGTCGCGATCGGCCCTGCCGCTGCGGGCGAGCGCGAGCCGGCCTTCGGTCGGCTTGTAGAAGCCGGTCACGCAGTTGAACACCGTGGTCTTGCCGGCGCCGTTCGGGCCGATCAGCGCGGTGATGTCGCCGCGCCCGACCTCGAAGGAAAGGTTGTTGACGGCGACGAGCCCGCCGAAGCGCATCGTCAGATGCTCGACGACGAGCAGAGGATCGGTCTTCCAGCGCATCAGCCGTGCCCTTCCTTGACGAGCTCTCCCGAGACCGCCGTGCGCCGTTCCAGATAGATCGAGGGCGAGCGCGTCGAGACGAAGCCGCGCGGTCGCACCACCATCATCACCACCATCGCCAGACCGAACAACAGGCCGCGATATTGAGCGGGGTCGAAGTCGTTGACGCCGAAATAGGTCGCCATCAAGTCCTGCAGAAAGCCGAGCTCACGCAACATCTCGAAGCCGCCGATCAACGCCACCGCGGCGAGCGCGACGCCGATCTGCGAGCCCATGCCGCCGAGCACGACGATCGCCAGGATCGTCGCCGACTCGTTGAAGGTGAAACTCTCCGGGCTGACGAAGCCTTGCCTGACCGCGAAGAACGAACCCGCCAGGCCGCCGAAGAAGGCGCCGAGCGCGAACGCCGTCAGTTTGGTGTTGGTGGTGTTGATGCCGAGCGAGCGGCAGGCGACCTCGTCCTCACGCAGCGCTTCCCAGGCGCGGCCGATCGGCAACCGCCGCAGCCTCAGCGTCACTACATTGGTGAGCAGCGCCAGCCCCAAGATCACATAGTAGAGGAACAGCTTGCCGTGGATCGGCGAATACTCCATGCCGAAATAATTGTCGAAACCGTCGTCGGCGTCGGCGAAGCGCAGCCCGAAGAAGGTGATCTTCGGAATGGAGGAGATGCCCGCCGTGCCGCCGGAGAACGCCGTCCAGTTGACGAGAATGGTGCGGATGATTTCTCCGAAGGCGAGCGTGACGATGGCGAGATAGTCGCCGCGCAGCCGTAGCACCGGGAAGCCGAGGATCATGCCCCAACACGCCGCCAGCACCCCGGCGATCGGCAGGCAAATCCAGAACGACAGGCCGTACGTCGTCGCCAGCAGCGTGTAGGCGTAGGCGCCGACGGCGTAGAACGCCACATATCCGAGATCGAGCAGGCCGGCGAGGCCGACGACGATGTTGAGGCCCCAGCCGAGCATCACGTAGATCAGGATTTGGATGCCGTAGCTGTCGATCCATTTGAGCGCGCCGCCGGCGCCGAGCCACCACACCACGACCGCAGGATAGGCCAGCAGGAACACCAGTCCCACCGGCCCGATCACATAGCTGAAAAAGGCGCGAATTCCGCTCGGCGGGGCGACGCTCGGCGCAGCCTTCGCCCGCTTCGGCCGAAGACCGACCGTCAGCACGAACAGACGGCCGACGAAGGCCAACGCCATGAACACCAGCACGGCGACCGGGCGGAAGATCAGTTGCAGCGTGCCGTCGTTCGGGTCCGAATCGGTCCGGAACATGATGATCGGCGTACACAGCGCCAGCGTGATGAGCGCCGCGATCACCGCCTCTTTCAGGGCGTAACCGACGCCTTTCGCGTCCTCGGAGGCGGCCATCTTCACACCTTCTCGATTTCGGGACGGCCAAGAATGCCCGAAGGCATGAAGATCAGCGTGATCGCCAGGATCGAGAACGCCGCGACGTCCTTATATTCGGGGACGCCTTCGGCCGGGATCATCTGCCACAGCGTCTCGATGAGCCCGATCATCAACCCGCCGAGCACCGCGCCCGGCAGCGAGCCGACGCCGCCGAGCACGGCGGCGGTGAACGCCTTGACGCCGGGCAGGAAGCCGTCGGCGAAATTCACGACGCCGTAATGCAGCACGTACATGGACCCCGCCACCGCCGCCAACGCGGCGCCGATGACGAAGGTGATCGAGATGGTCCGATCGACATCGACGCCGATCAGCGCCGCCATCTTGCGATCCTGCTCGCAGGCGCGCTGCGCGCGTCCCAGATTGGTGCGTTGGACCAGCCACCAGAAGATCACGAGCAGAACCGCGGTCACCGCCATGATGACGATCTGACGATATTGGATTTGGATCGTATGTTCGCCCCAACTGAAATTTATGATCTCGGCGAACATCGGCGCGATCGGCTTGTTGCGCGGACCCTGGCTGACCTGAACGAAATTGGACAGGAAGGTCGACATGCCGATGGCGGAGATCAGCGGGGCGAGCCGGAACGAGCCGCGCAGCGGCCGGTAGGCGAGCCGCTCGATGGTCCAGTTCCAGACCGACGTCAGCGCCATTCCGGCGAGCAGCACGACCACCAGCGCCAGCGGCAGGAAGCCGAGGCCCAGCGTCTTGGTCAGGAACAGGAAGACGATCATGGCGATGAACGCCGAGAGCATGAACACGTCGCCGTGGGCGAAATTGATCATGCCGATGATGCCGAACACCATCGTGTAGCCGATGGCGATGAGCCCGTAGATCGAGCCGAGCGTCAGCCCGTTGATGAGCTGCTGGATGAAATTATCCATTCGGAGAAACGCCCCCAATGCGCGCCTTAGACGCCTGTTTCGCGGGGTCGATCAAGCACGAAACGCGCCAACTGCGCCGTTCCCCGGCGCCTCTAGGCCGCCCGTTCCCTCCCATCCCCAATCCTCGTCGCGCCGAAGACCCCCCGCCTTCTCGCGCGCCGACATCAGCGGCATTGGCGCTTTTTTAGGCTTTGTCAAGCGAGAGCTTGAGAGGGCGCCGGCCGCAGAACGCAGGCGGAGGCCGGCGCGGCGACATGGGCGGCGCTTCGCCAATGTCGCGCCGCGTTACGACGCCGGGGGCGGCGACCGAACGCATCGCGCGGCGTTCCACGCCCCTATTTCGATGACGGATAGCGCTATAGTTTCACAGACATAGCGCCGCATTTTTCCTGTTGACGCACGATCTTGGCGCGGGCAAGGGTCGCGCCCCACGCAGACGAGATCCGGCCGCACCTTCGGCGCGTACTCCGAACAGGCGAAGCGTCGGTCGATTGGGAGGATTTCTGACATGGTGCACGTTGCGATGACGGTCAACGGCAAGGCCGTTTCGGCTGAGGTCGAGCCGCGGACGCTGTTGGTCCAGTTCATCCGTGAAAACTTGCGCCTGACCGGCGTCCATGTCGGTTGCGACACCTCGCAGTGCGGCGCCTGCGTCGTCCACGTCGACGGCAAGGCGATCAAATCCTGCACCACGCTCGCCGTGTCCTGCGACGGCGCACAGGTTTTGACCATCGAGGGGCTCGCGCAGGGCGGCAAGCTGCACCCGATGCAGCAGGCGTTCCAGGACAATCACGGCCTGCAATGCGGCTTCTGCACGCCGGGCATGATTATGACCGCGGTCGACATGGTCAATCGCAAGGGCAAGGACCTCAACGAGACAACAATCCGCCACGAGCTCGAAGGCAACATCTGCCGCTGCACCGGCTACCACAACATCGTCAAGTCGATCGCGCAAGGCGCGCGCGAAATGAGCGCGCACGCTCAGGCCGCAGAATAAGCGCCGATATTTCAGGGAGAGAGATATGAGCGCGACCGGCATCGGCGCTTCCGTCAAGCGCAAGGAAGACATTCGTTTCATCACCGGCAAGGGCCGCTACACCGACGATCTCAACCGTCCCGGCCAGGCTTACGCGTATTTCCTGCGTTCGCCGCACGCGCACGCCACCCTCAACGCGATCGACATTGCGCAGGCCGCCGCCTCGCCGGGCGTGGTGGCGATCTATACCGGACAGGACATCGCCGCCGACAAGGTCGGGGGCCTCATCTGCGGCGTCATGATCACGTCGAAGGACGGCGGCGCGATGAAGGCGGGCGCCCATCCCGCTTTGGCGCAGGGCAAGGTGCGCTACGTTGGCGACCACATCGCCGTCGTGATCGCCGAGACCTATGCACAGGCGCGCGACGCGGCGGAGAAGATTGTCGTCGATTACGGCGTGCTGCCGGCCGTCGTCGACATCGCCAAGGCCGCCGACGCCGGCCAGGCGCAGGTCCACGACGAGGCGCCCAACAACACCGTGTTCAATTGGAGCCTGGGCGACAAGACGGCGACCGATGCGGCTTTCGCCAGGGCCGCGCACATCACCAAGCTCGATCTCGTCAACAATCGTCTGATCCCCAACCCGATGGAGCCGCGCGCGGCGATCGGCGAGTATGATTCCGGGACAGACACGATTACGCTCCATACAACCAGCCAGAACCCGCATGTCGCGCGCCTCGTGCTCAGCGCCTTCATCGGACTTGCGCCCGAGCACAAGTTCCGCGTCATCGCTCCTGATGTCGGCGGCGGGTTCGGCTCGAAAATCTTCATTTACGCCGAGGAGACGGTTTGCGCCTGGGCGGCGCGCAAGATCGACCGGCCGGTGAAATGGACTTCGGACCGTACGGAGGCGTTCGTCTCCGACGCACACGGCCGCGATCACCTCACGCACGCCGAACTGGCCGTCGACGGCAACGGCAAGATCCTCGCCATGCGCGTACACACGATCGCCAATCTCGGCAGCTACCTTTCGACGTTCGCCTCGCTGGTGCCGACCTTCCTCTATGCGCCGCTGCTGTCGGGGCAGTACAACATCCCGGCGATCTACGCGGAAGTCGACGGAGTCTACACGACGACCGCGCCGGTTGACGCTTATCGCGGCGCCGGCCGCCCGGAAGCGACCTATGTCGTCGAACGGATCGTAGAGGTCGCGGCGCGCGAAGCCGGGCTCGATCCCGCCGAGTTCCGCCGCCGCAACTTCGTCACGCAATTCCCGCATCAGACGCCGGTCATCATGAATTACGACGTCGGCGACTACGCGAGCGCGCTCGACAAGGCGCTGGCGCTCGCTGACTACAAGGGGCTGCCGGCGCGAAAGGCGGCCTCCGCCGCCAAGGGTAAGCTGCGCGGCGTCGGCTTCTCCGCCTTCATCGAGGCCTGCGGCCTCGGGCCGTCGCGCGCCATCGCCTCGATGGGCGGCGGCGTCGGCGGCTGGGAATCGGCGGAAGTCCGCGTCAACCCGATTGGGACGGTCGAGGTGCTGACCGGCTCGCACAGCCACGGCCAGAGCCACGAGACGACCTTCGCCCAACTCGTCGTGGAGCGGCTCGGCGTGCCGATCGAGAACGTCTCGGTCGTTCACGGCGACACCGACAAGGTGCAGTTCGGCATGGGCACCTACGGCTCCCGCTCCGGAGCGGTGGGCATGGCGGCGATCTCCAAGGCGCTCGACAAGATTGAGGCCAAGGCGAAGAAGATCGCCGGTCAGGTGCTCGAAGCCAGCGAGCAGGACCTCGAGTTCAAGGACGGCAAGTTCACGGTCAAGGGCACCGACAAATCGATCGGCTTCGCCGACGTGGCGCTGAACGCGTATATCGCGCACAAGTTCGACGGCAACCAGATCGAGCCCGGACTGAAGGAGAGCGCGTTCTGGGAGCCGACCAACTTCACGTTCCCGGCGGGCGTGCACATCTGCGAAGTCGAGATTGATCCCGACACCGGCGTCACGACGATCGAGCGCTATACCGCGGTCGACGACTTCGGCAAGCAGATCAACCCGATGGTCGTGCACGGCCAGGTGCATGGCGGCATCGCGCAAGGCGTCGGTCAGGCGTTGCTTGAAGGCGCGGTCTACAACGAGGACGGGCAGCTCGTGACCGCAAGCTACATGGACTACGGCATGCCGCGCGCCGACAGCCTGCCCTCCTTCGACGTCGCCAATATCGAGACCGTGACGCAGACGAACCCACTCGGGATCAAGGGCTGCGGCGAGGCTGGCGCCATCGCTTCGCCGCCGGCGGTCATCAACGCGATCACCGATGCGCTCGGCCACGAGGGCATCGACATGCCGGCGACCCCAGCCGCCGTCTGGAAGGCGGCGCAGAAGCGGACCGTGCGGCAAGCGGCCGAGTAACGCGACAACGTCGCCTAACCCTTTCGGAGAATCGTCATGCACGCATTCGACTATTCGGCGCCGGCCAGCGTCGCGGACGCGGTCGCCGCATTGGCCCAGGAGGACGCCAAGCTGCTCGCCGGCGGCCAGACCCTGCTCCCGACCATGAAACAGCGCCTCGCCGCACCTTCGGTCCTCATCGACCTGCGCAAGATCGACGGACTCGCTGGGATCTCGCGCGAGGGCGACGCCATCGTCATCGGCGCGATGGCGCGACACGCCGATGTCGCGGCGAGCCCGGTCGTCCACGACGCGATCAAGGGCCTTGGCGCGCTCGCCGGCCTGATCGGCGACCCGGCCGTGCGCCATCGCGGCACGATCGGCGGCTCGCTCGCCAACAACGACCCCGCCGCCGATTATCCCGCCGCCGCGCTGGCGCTCGGGGCGACCATCGTCACCAACAAGCGCGAGATCGCCGCCGACGACTATTTCAAGGGATTGTTCGAGACCGCGCTGGAGGCGGACGAGATCATCACGAAAGTGAAGTTCCCGATCCCGGAGAGGTCCGGATACGAGAAATTCCGCAACCCGGCCTCGCGCTACGCGATGGTCGGCGTGTTCGTCGCCAAGACGAAATCCGGCGTGCGCGTCGCGGTGACCGGCGCGGGCGATACCGGCGTGTTCCGGCAGACGGAGATGGAGGCGGCGCTCGCGGCCAACTTCACCGCCGACGCGCTCAAGTCCATCAAGGTCGACGCCGCGAATATGTTGTCCGACCTGCACGGCGATGCGGAATATCGCGCCCATCTCGTCGGCGTCATGGCGCGTCGGGCGGTTGCGGCCGCGGCCTGACGCTCGCTCACGAAACGGGTTGACGAACATTCGCCCTCCGGCCCATGCCGGGGGGCGTTGGATTTTGGAGAGAAACTGGACATGAGCGCGAGCGAACCCCTGCCCGCCTCGATCGACGCCACGCAGGAAATGCTCGCGCGCGCGCACTATGTGGCCGAGCGCGCGCTGGCGACGGTGGTGTTTCTGGGCTTGCGACTCGGCCGACCGATCCTGCTCGAAGGCGAGGCCGGCGTCGGCAAGACCGAAGTCGCCAAGGTGCTCGCCGCCGCGCTCGGACGCAAGCTGATCCGTCTGCAATGCTACGAGGGGCTCGACGTCGCCACCGCCGTCTACGAATGGAACTACCCCGCGCAGATGATGGCGATCCGCCTGGCGGAAGCCGCCGGCGAGCACGACCGCGAGCGTATCGAACACGACATCTTCGCCGACCGCTATCTGATCCGCCGTCCGTTGTTGCAGGCGCTGGAGCCGCAGCAGGGCGGCGCGCCGGTGTTGTTGATTGACGAGATCGACCGCGCCGACGAGGCGTTCGAGGCTTATCTGCTGGAGCTTTTGTCCGACTTCCAGGTGACGATCCCCGAGCTCGGGGTCGTCAAGGCGCCGGCGCCGCCGATCGTGGTCGTCACCTCCAACCGCACCCGCGAAATCCATGACGCCCTCAAACGTCGCTGCCTCTACCACTGGGTCGGCTATCCCGACGCCCGGCGCGAGCGGGCGATCCTGAAGGCGAAGGCGCCGCGCGCGCCGGAGCGGCTAACCGCCGAGTTGGTCGCGTTCGTGCAGCGTTTGCGGACGCTCGACCTCTTCAAGGCGCCCGGCGTCGCCGAGACGCTCGATTGGGCGAGCGCGCTCGCCGAACTCGACGCGGTCAGCCTCGATCCGGCGCAGGTGACCGATACGCTTGGCGTGCTGCTCAAATATCAGGACGACATCACCAAGATTCAGGGCGCGAAAGCCTCCGAGCTGATCGAGGCCGCGCGGGCGGATTTGAAGATGGCCGAGGTGTGAGCAAGGCGACCATGTCCTATTCGTTTGAGCTCCGCTGCGCGTTGCCGGCGACGCCGCGCGAGGTCTACGACGCGTGGCTTTCCAGCCAAGCCCATTCGCAGATGACCGGCGATGAGGCGCATATGTCGACAAAAATCGGCGGGCGCGTATCCGCTTGGGACGGATACATTACCGGCGAGAATCTCGAACTCGAGCCGGGGCGGAGAATTGTGCAAAGCTGGCGCACGACCCAATTCGGCGAACAAGACCCCGATTCCCAAATCGAAGTGTTGCTCGCCCCCGACCCCGAGGGATGCAAGCTCACTTTGCGGCATAGCAACGTGCCTGACGACCAAACGAGCTACGAGCGCGAGGGTTGGCGGGAGTTTTATTTCGAGCCGATGCGCGCCTATTTCGCCGCCAGGCGCGGCAAGCGAAGCGAGCTTTGACGAAGCCCATGAAAGGCGGCCGCCTTCCTCTCCCCGCTTGCGGGGAGAGGGTAAGAGGCGCAGCGCACGCTCATGCCTGACGCCGGCGCGCTGCCCGAGAACATCCTGCACTTCGCGCGCGCGCTCCGCGACGCCGGCCTGCCGGTCGGTCCCGGCGCCGTGCTCGACGCGGTGGCGGCGGTCGAGGCGACCGGCTTCGGGCAGCGCGACGATTTCCGCGCCGCGCTGCACGCGGTGTTCGTCAAGAAACACGAGCACACCCTGCTGTTCGATCAGGCATTCGACATCTACTGGAAGCGCAAGGGCTTCCTCGAAAAGCTGATCGCGATGATGTCGCCGCAGGCGCGTCCCGACGCCAAGCCGAAAAAGGCCGACGCCGGCGCGACCCGCGTCGCCGACGCCTTGTTCAAGAACGCGCCGCGCCAGGACGAAAAGCCGCGGCCCTCGCTTGATCTCGATGCGCGACTCACCATGTCCGCCGCCGAGATCCTGCAGACCCGCGACTTCGCCCAGATGAACGCCGCCGAAATTGCGCTGGCGCGAAAACTCATCGCGAAGCTTGTGATGCCCGACGACCGCCGGCCGACCCGCCGCTTTGCGCCAAACCGCAACGGCCGGCGCGTCGATCCGCGCCGCAGCTTCCGCGGCTCGCTGCGCGGCGTGATTGATCTCGAATTCCGGTCAACCTTGCAGAAGCCTCCGCCGGTCGTCGCGCTCTGCGACATTTCCGGCTCGATGGCGGAGTATACGCGGCTTATCCTGCATTTCCTGCACGCGCTCGGCGAGACCCGGCGGGTCACGACCTTCCTGTTCGGCACCCGACTTACCAACGTGACCCGCGCGATGCGCCGTCGCGATCCCGACGAGGCGCTGGCGCGTTGCTCGGCGGAAGCGCCGGACTGGTCCGGCGGCACGCGCATCAGCGCGTCGCTGCACAGTTTCAACCGCGACTGGTCGCGGCGCGTGCTCGGGCAAGGCGCGATCGCGCTGTTGTTCACCGACGGGTTGGAGCGCGACGGCGTTGAGGATCTCAGCGTCGAGATGCAGCGCCTGCATCTGTCCTGCCGGCGCCTGATCTGGCTCAATCCGTTGCTGCGTTTCGACGGCTTCTCGGCGAAAGCTCAGGGCCTGCGGGCGATGCTGCCGCATGTCGACGAGTTCCGCCCGGTGCATTCGCTGGCGAGCATGGCCGAACTGGTGCGGGCGCTCTCCGGGAATGGGGAGAAGGCGGACCCGAGGGCGTGGCTGACGGCGGCGGTGTGACGGCGATGGCGCCCGAACTGCCCTTTGAATTCACCGTGCCGGGAATTCCCATAAGCTTTCAAGGTTCGGCCACCTCACAACTGGCCTGGAAACAGAAGATCCGCGAAGTTGCTCGCGCCAGTCTGCCCGAAGGCGCCTGGGCGCTGGACATGCGACTTGAAGTCACGATCTTGTTCCTGTCCGGCGACGAGATGAGCGGCGATCTCGACAATCGTATCAAACCGATCTTGGATGCTCTGACCGGTCCCCTCTATCTCGACGACAAACTCGTTGATCGGCTGGTCGTGCAGCGGTTTTCGCCCGCGGAGACATGTCAGATTCTCAATCCGTCCCCGATTTTGATATCGGCCATTTGGGCGGGCGAGCCAATCGTCTATATCAGACTTGACGACAAGCCGAACCGGGAGCGAGCACTGTGACGACGGCGTCCATACGGGACCGATACGCGCTCGACATGTTCGAGCCGATATGGCGGCGGAAGGGCTATACGCTCGTTCGGGAGCCAAGCCAGCAGCAGTTACCGCAATTTCTCAAAGGTTTCCGGCCCGATGCGATCGCTACAGGCGCCGAGCCGTCGCTCGTTATTGAAGTCGCCTCGGGCCAAGGTCCGGCCAAAGCAAATAGGGTTCATCGTTTGAAGTCGGCGCTCGACGGACAGGAGGGATGGCGGCTCGAAGTCGTCTACGTCGGCTCTGAGGGAACGCCGATCAAGCCAGCCTCTCTGGAGGCCGCCGAGTCGGCGCTACACCGGGCCGAGGCGCTCGCGCCGAGCGATCCCGAAGCGGCGCTACTGTTGGCTTGGGCGGCAGTCGAAGCGGTGGGACGCGCACTGGAGCCGGGCTTGGCGGAATTTTCTTTGGGCGCGGTGGCGCTGGTGGACCTCCTGGTCGGCTATGGTCACCTGTCGCAGGAGGATGGAGTCAAGTTGCGTGAGCTAGCTTTGAAACGCAACCGTATCGCTCACGGGGAATTGCAGATTCCACCATCGGTCGAAGAAATTGAAGCGCTCGCCGAAATGACGGAGCGGCTGGTCCGTACCGCTGCGAACCGGTCCCCATAGGCGCGAAACGCGGGGCTTGAGAGTCGCGTCTTTCGCAAGGGGCGCGCCGGCGACGGTGGGCTCAAGCTATCGGAGATTCGCCCGCGCATCGCGTCTCGCCAACCGCGCCAGCAGATAATCCACCTCCGCCCGCGCCGTAGCGCTCAATCCCGACCCTGGCTTGCGCTGCGCCTCGTGCGCGAGAATCCCCCGCCGCATCAGCACATATTTGCGCACCGCCAACCCGACGCCCGGCTGCTGCTCGTAGCGCAGCAGCGGCAGATGCGCGTCAAACAGATCATGCGCCTCGTCGCGCCGGCCCTCGCGCGACAGCCGCACGACCTCAATCAGCATTTCCGGGAACGCGTAGCCAGTGTTCGCGCCGTCCGCGCCGCGCTCCATCTCGAAATCGAGGAACAGGCCGCCGTTGCCGGTGAGAATGGCGATTGGCCGCATCGACCCGTCGCGCTCGAAACCGCGCAGGGCCGTGATCTTGTCGAGGCCCGGCCAATCCTCGTGCTTGAGCATGACGCAGGAGGGATGATCGGAAACGATGCGCCGGATCACCCCCGGCGTCATCACCACGGACAGCGTCAACGGGTAATCCTGGATCACGAACGGAATGTCGGCGCCAATCGCCTCCACCGCCTGCGCGTAATAGGTCACGATCTGATCGTCGGTGCGCAGCGACGGCGGCGGCGCGATCATCACAGCCGCCGCGCCCGACCCCATCGCCGCGCGCGCGAGACTGTGCATCGCCGCAAATCCCGGTGCCGAGACGCCGACGATGAACGGCAGCTTCTCGGCCCGCCGCACGCAGCGCTTGACGATGTCGAGCGCCTCCGAACCATCGAGTTTCGGCGCTTCGCCGAGAATACCGAGCACGGTGCAACCGTCGGCGCCGATGGCGACGTAATGATCCATCAACCGATCGAGACTTTCGAAGTCGATGCGCCCGTCAGGATGAAATGGCGTCGGCGCGATCGGGAACACGCCGCGCCACGGGTTAGCGGGTTGCACGCGAAACCTCCCGGGCCTTAAAAAGCTCGGACGATAGCACGGCTTTCACGAGAGGCCGAGCGCCTCCCGCAGCGGATCGAGATAGGCCGCATAGCGTCGCCACCGCCCGACCGAGCGAGCGTAAATCGGCTCGCGCACCTGGGCAAGGCTCGCCGTCCGCACGGGTCCGGGGTTCGCGGCGAAGCCGAGACAGCGTGCGTCCCAATCCAGTCCGCAAAAGGCGAGCAGCGCCCGCGCCTCCTGTTCTGGCTCGGCGATCAGCCGCTCGTACCCGACCTCATGCCAGTCCTGTTCCGGCAGCGCCTCGCGCCACGACGCCATCAGCGCGGCATGGGCGCGACAATAGCGGCCGATCCCCGCGAGATCGGGAGCAAACGGCGTTTGCGCCGCGAACATCGTGAAATGGCACGAGAGGCCGACGTCGAGCGGGTCACGCCACACATGGACGAGTTTCGCGCGCGGGAACGCGCGGCGGATGGCGGCGATATGGAAGACATTGCCGAGCGACTTGTCGATGACCCGTTTCCCACGCGCCGAGGTCGGCAAGGCCGCGAAATAGGCGCCGGCGGGGTCGGGCGCGCTCGCCCCCACGTCGGCGAAGCTCTCCGTCTCGCCCAGCGCGAAAGCGTCGGCATGCGCGGCGAGCATCTGCTCCACGAGGGTAGTGCCGGAGCGCGCCATGCCGAACACGAAGATCGGCGCCTCCGTCGCGCCGCCGCGGCTGGCGCCGCCCGGCGGCCCCGCGCGTCGTAGACGCGCAAGCTCGAACGCCTCATCGCCCGACCAACGCCGGCGGCGCAAGCTCGCCCCGGCCTCGGCAGCGGCGAACGCGCGCGCGACGTCGCCGGCGTCATCATAGGCCTTGGCGAGTGCATAGAGCAGGAAAAGTCGCGCCGGCTCGTCGAGCCCGGCGGGATCGGCGGCCAGCGCCGCCAGCGCCGCGCGCTGCGGCGTCTTGACCTCGCCGAGCATGGCGAGGCCGAAATGCGCGCGCGCCAGACGCGGATCGAGCCGCAGCGCGGCGGCGAAGGCGGCCCGCGCCTCGGCGAGCCGGCCGGCTTCGCCGAGAAGGACGCCGAGCGCATCGTGAGCGAGCGCCGTGCCGGGGGAGCGGGCGACCAATGCGTCGAGCGCCGCCAGCGCCGCGTCAGCGTCTCCGAGCGCCCGCAGGGCGCGTGCGCGGGCGGCGTAGCCTTCCGGGTGATCGGAAACGCGGATCGCCGCGTCGGCAAGCGCGAGGGCTTGCATTGGCTGATCGGCGTCGATGAGCGTTTCGGCGCGACGAGCGAGGGCTTGGCCGTCATGGGGCGGCGCGGCGGCGGGAGGCAAAACTTGCGCCCCTAGGCGAGGATCGGGGCGTAGAGCCAAAGCCAACCAAACTTGCTCGAAGCTGACGCCAGCCGCTCAGCCGCGATGGCGGTAGACGTGATCGCCGACCGCTGGCTCGACGAGTCGCCCACCGGCTTCAAGGAGGGTCGGGAGGTAGGTGGCGAGCCAAGTCCATAGCGTCGTGAAGGATGCGGATGACGTCGATTACATTCCCCTGCCCTGCCCGATACATAATGAAATGACGGCCCCGACGACCTCGCCGCGCAACGTGGAGGGTTCGAAGATTGGGGAGAATTTCATCTCGTGCGGCGCTGCCGAGGATATTTGGCCCTTCGCCAAGCGCGGTCAGAGCGTCGAGCAGTATTTGCTTGTAATCATCAGCTTGCTGAGCCCCGAAAGTGTCCTTCGTGAAGATCAGTATGCGAACAAAATCTTTCTCAGCTTCGGCGCCAACTCGAATTTTCCAGACCAATCGCTTCAAGGCGCATCGGTGGAGTCAGAGAGAGCGCGGTCGCCAAGATTATTGAGGTGATCGCCGAGCGCAGCGGCAGTCGCGAACTCCTTGAAGTCTCCACGATCAAAGGCCGCAAGGCCGGTCAGAGCCGCAGCCCGGAGAGCGTCCAACTTTGCGGCCTCTTCGACCTCGCGCCTTTCAACCAAGCGAAGTCCCTCGCGCATGACCTCGCTGGCGTTCTGATAGCGCCCGCTTTGAACGAGAGCTTCGATCAGCGTTTCGTGGCGTTCGGTCAGGACAACATTGCGCGTCGGCATAGGGCGCCTCCAGGACGACAATTATCAGATATTGGCATATTATGCCAATCGCGACTTCGCGCGCCATGACGATTCCGCGGTGCTTCGGGCTAGGCCGCCTCGCGCTCGCGCGCCTCGCGCAGCCCGGCGCGAAAAATCGCGGGGTCCTGGGCGCGGCCGAAGTGATAGCCCTGCCCGTATTCGCAGCCCATCGCGGCGAGCCGCACGGCGTCGTCGGCGGTCTCGATGCCCTCCGCGACCAGGTATTTGTCGTGCGCCTTGGCGAGCGCGACGATGGCGGCGACCGTCGCGGCGGCGCTCGGCTCGCAGCAGCGCAGCGCACGGACGAAACTCTGGTCGATCTTGATCGTATCGATCGGCAGCCGGCCGAGATAGCAGAGCGACGAATAGCCGGTGCCGAAATCGTCGAGCGCGATCTTCACCCCCATCGCCCGCAGTCGGTCGAGCGCCACGCAGATCGACGAATTGCCATCGACGAAGACGCTTTCGGTGATCTCGATCTCCAGCCGATGCGCCGGCAGCCCGGCCGCCAGCAAGGCGGTCTGCACGTCGGCGCAGATGTCGGAGAGACCGAACTGAACCGGCGAGACATTGACCGCCACCACGCAGTCCTCGGGCCAGCGGGCGGCCTCGGCGCAGGCGCGGCGCAGCGCAATGCGACCAAGTTCGACGATGAGGCCGCTCTCCTCGGCCACCGGCACGAATATGGAAGGCGGCACACTGTCGCCGTCGGCGTTGCGCCAGCGCATCAGCGCCTCCGCGCCGATCAACCGCCGGCTGCGCAGGTCGACCTTCGGCTGGAAATTGAGGCTCAGCGACCCGTCGGCGACCGCGCGGCGCAGATTGGCGTCGAGCGCCTGCTTTTCCCGCCGTCGCGTCTCCATCTCCGGCGAGAACAGCGCGAACACGTCGCCGACGCGGCGCGACGCCGAGGCCTGCGCCATGCTCGCATGGGTCAGCAGAGTGGCGGGGTCGTCGCCGGAGATCTGCGAGGTCGTCGCGCCGAGCGACGCGCCGACGATCAGCGGCTGTTCCCCGAATAGATACGGGCGCGCGATCTTGTCGGCGAGTTCGGCCCCGCGAGTCAGCAGTTCGTCCGACGCCGCCGCGCCCGGCGTGGCGAAGGCGAAGCTCGTGCCGCCGAGCCGCGCGATCAGCGAGAAGCCGAGGCCGCGCAACCGCTCGACCACGGCCGCGAGCAGCCGGTCGCCGGTGTCGTGGCCGAACACGTCGTTGACCAGATCGAAGCGGCGAAGCGTGACGCAATAGACGGTGAGCCCCGGGCGCCCGTCGGCGATGTGATGGCGCAAGGTTTCGATGAGTTCGCCGCGCGTCCAGGCGCCGGTCACTTCGTCGTGGCGCGCGAGAAAGGCGAGCCGGGCGAGATGGGCGCGCCGTTCGGTGACGTCCCGGAATGTGAGGCACACGACGCGCCGGTCGGGCGCCGAGGGCACGCGCGAGGTGGTGACGACGAATTCGAGATGGCGCATCGTTCCGTCGGGACCGGGCAGCTGCGTCTCGCCCACCTTCGGACCGCGGTTGGAGAAGGCCGGATCGAGCGCCAAAGCGACGGCTTGCCCAAGGGCGAACGGCAGCGCCACCACCGCGACGCCGCCGAGCGCGCGACCGACGATTTCGCGCGCCGGCTGGCTCGCGGTGAGGATTTGCCCGTCATCGCCGATGACGACGACGCCGTCGAAATTGTCGGAGATGACCTGCGACAACATGGCGCGAGTCTCGTCGCGCTCGCGGGCGGCTTCGAAAAGCATCTTGCGCCGCCGTCCGAGCGCGGAGACGAGGCCGGCGAGCGCGAAGGTCGCTAGCGCGATCTGCGGGCCCGCCGTCGGCGTCGTCAGCGCCGCCCATTTGTGCAGGCCGAGCGCGCCGGCTTCGACGCCGAGGCCGGCGAGCGCCAGCGACGCGCCGGCCGCGAATCCGTTCAAACGCGGCTCCAGCGCGCCGGCCGCCAGCGCGAGTGCGAAAATCAAGGCGGCGACCGCTTCCCACGGCGTCCGTCGCAATTCGCGGCCGGTCAACAGCGTCTCCGCCGCGAGCGCATGAACCGCGAGGCCGGGCAACAGCCCGTAGCGCGGTGTCAGGAACGCGTCGCGAAGTTCCTCGGCGCTCGCGCCGATGATGATGTCGCGCCCGTCGACGAGAATGCGGGGAACGCGGTTGGCGAGCACATCGGCCGCCGATAGCCGCGCCAGCTGGCGCAAATCAAGCCCGTAGTCGATGCCGAAGGGTCCGCCCTCGGTTCGGTCGGCGAGCAGCGCGCCTGCGGTCGGCAACTCCCAGCCGCCGACGTCGAGCGAGGTGAAATAGTCGCGAACAAAGCCATCGGGCGCCAGCGGCACGTCGATCGACACGCTATGCGCTTGCTCCGCGAACAGGGGGATCGGCGAATTGACCGTCGCCCGTCCATTGGCGCCGCCGCCTTGCTGGAACGCCGCGAGCCACACCTTGCCGGCCGCCCGGCGCAGCGCGGCGGCGAACACCCTGTCGTTCTCCGGCGCGGATTCGGCGCTGAAGTCGACGTCGAACACGATACGCCGCGCCCCCATCGCAACCAGCCGATCGACCAGCGCCCCATGCAGCGCACGCGGCCACGGCCAGACGCCGAGCTCGCTCAAGCTTTGCGAATCGATCTCGACGGTCACGACCTGCCCGCTCACCGAGCCGGTGGCGCAAGCGAAACGCTGGTCGGAGAGGAAGCGGTCGAGCGGGGCGAAAGCGCCATAGCCCATCGCCGTCGCCACGAGCAGCGCCAGCACAAGATTGCGCGCCAACGCCGCCGAAAACAGGCGTCGCGAGGGGGGATCAGGCCCTCGGGTTCGGCGCGGGGAGGATGACATCATCACTTCCGGGCGCCGCCGTCGCCGCCGCGGCGAAGATTGGCTTACGGGCTTGCATGGTCTCGCGGGGACTGGACCGTATTGGCCTACCTTATGGGAACCCCGTCGACATTGCGTTAATGCGAGGCTGACAAATCGATAAAGCGGGACTTAATAACACAATACAAAAATGTATCAAAAGATTTCATCTAGAAAAATTTCGTGGTTTATCCTATATGCCCTTCAGGACACTGTCTTTTTTGCAGTTTGCATCGGGACAATGTCGGCGCGGGCGGGAGAACGGCTTTATGAAAGAGATGATTACCGCCAACCGCCTGGCCGACGGAATTGTCGTGTTTCTCGATGGGGAGAACGGCTGGTCGGAGGATTTTCATCTCGGCGCGATCTTCGAGGACGCCGCCTCCAAGGCGCAGGGTCTCGCCGCCGCGGCCAAAGCGGCGCAGGCGAACCTCGTCGTCGATCCCTACCCTATTGAACTTGAGATGCGGGCGGGCCATCTGGCGCCGAAAGCCCTGCGCGAGCGCATCCGCGCGACCGGGCCGACGGTGCGTACCGACCTTGGCAAACAGGCGCAGGGGTTTGCGCCGACGATCGCCCAGCGCGGCTGAAGGATTTCCGCTGATGTACCGTTACGACGAATTCGACGCCGCCTTTGTCGCCGCACGCGTCGAGCAGTTCCGCGATCAGGTGAAGCGCCGCATGGGCGGCGAGTTGACCGAGGAGCAGTTCCGGCCGCATCGCCTGATGAACGGGCTCTATCTGCAACTGCACGCCTACATGCTGCGCGTCGCCATCCCGTATGGCACGCTCAATTCCGAGCAACTGCGCAAGCTCGCCGACATCGCTCGCAAATACGATCGCGGCTACGGCCATTTCACCACAAGGCAGAACATTCAGTACAACTGGCCGAAGCTTGAGGAGACGCCGGATATTCTGGCTGAGCTCGCCAGCGTCGAGATGCACGCGATCCAGACTTCGGGCAATTGCATCCGCAACGTGACCGCCGATCATTTCGCCGGCGTCGCGGCCGACGAGATCGCCGACCCGCGGCCCTATGCCGAGTTGTTGCGGCAATGGTCGTCGCAGCACCCGGAATTCTCGTTCCTGCCGCGAAAATTCAAGATCGCCGTCAACGGCGGCCCGCACGACCGCGCCGCGATCCAGGCGCACGACATCGGCTTGCAGATCGTTCGCAACGACCGCGGCGAACTTGGTTTCACCGTCTATGTCGGCGGCGGCCTGGGCCGCACGCCGTTCATCGGCAAGAAAATCCGCGACTTCCTGCCCGAGCGCGACCTGTTGCGCTATGTCGACGCGATCCTGCGCGTCTACAATCTCGATGGCCGGCGCGACAACAAATACAAGGCGCGCATCAAGATTCTCGTCCACGAGACCGGCGAGGCGGCGTTCCGCGACCTCGTCGAGGCCGAATACGCCGCCAACGCGCAGAGCGCGCTGACGCTGCGCGACATAGACATCGCGCAGATGCGCGAGAACTTCAAAACGCCGCCGCTGGCCCCGCGCGCGACCGACAGCCCGCGCATTACGCGCCGCCGCGCCAAGGACGCCAAGTTCGACGCTTATATGCGCGCCAACGTCGCTCCTCATAAAATCCCCGGCTACGCCGTGATGACGGTTTCGTTGAAGCCGCTCGGCGCGCCGCCCGGCGACGCCACCGCCGACCAGATGGACGCTGTCGCCGATCTCGCTGAGGATTATTCGCAGGACGAACTGCGCGTATCGCACGAGCAGAACCTGATCCTGCCGCATGTCGCGCTCGACGATCTCCCGGCGGTCTACGACCGCCTCGCCTCGGTCGGCCTCGCCGCGCCGAACGCGGGGCAGATCAGCGACATCATCGCCTGCCCCGGGCTCGACTATTGCGCGCTCGCCACGGCGCGTTCGATCCCTGTCGCGCAGCGCATCGCCGAGCGCTTCGGCGACGGCGCGCGCGCGCGCGACATCGGACCGCTGAAGATCAAGATTTCCGGCTGCATCAACGCCTGCGGCCATCATCACGTCGGCCACATCGGCATTCTCGGGTTGGAGCGCGCCGGCGAGGAGACCTATCAGATCACGCTCGGCGGCTCCGCCGACGAGAACGCCTCGATCGGCCAGATCACCGGCCCCGGATTCTCCTCCGAGCGCGTGGTCGAGGCGATCGACACGATCGTCGAAACCTACAAGGCGCAGCGCAGCGACGCCGACGAGGCGTTCCTGCAAACCTACCGCCGCGTCGGCATGGCGCCGTTCAAGGAGGCGCTTTACGAACGGAGCGCCGGATCGGATATCTGATGAGCGCGCACGACATCAAACTGTTCGGCGACGCTATCGCCGCGTCGCGGCTGGAGACGCGTTTCGCGCTGCTGTCGGCGCAGACGTTGTTGCGGCTCGCCATCAAGGACCTTTACCCCGGCAAGATCGCGCTCGTCTCGTCGTTCGGCGCAGACTCGGTCGTGCTGCTGCACATGATCGCCGAGATCGACAAGGCGACGCCGGTCGTGTTCGTCGACACCGGCCAGCACTTCCCTGAGACGCTTGAGTATCGCGACCGATTGGTCGCCCAACTCGGCCTGACCAACATCGTCGACGCCGCGCCGGACGCGGCGACGTTGGCGCAGGAGGACCCCGAGAAATTCCTTTTCGCCAGCGATCCCGATCGTTGCTGCGAAATCCGCAAGGTTGCGCCGTTGGCGGCGACGTTGGAGGCTTACGACGCCTGGATCACCGGCCGCAAAGGCTTTCAGACCGCCGATCGCGGGCGCCTTCCTTTGTTCGAGGCCGAGGGCGCGCGGGTGAAGGTCAACCCGCTGGTTGGTTGGAGCGCCGGCGATCTGCTCGACTACATCAAACAGCACGACCTGCCGCCGCATCCGCTGGTCGCCAAGGGCTTTCCGTCGATCGGCTGTCTGCCGTGCACGAGCCGCGTCAGCCCAGGCGAGGACCCGCGCTCGGGGCGCTGGCGCGGCAAGGCCAAGCAGGAATGCGGCATTCACGGCGTCACGCTCGACGCGGGAGGAAATATCTGATGGCGCTGTGGCGCGACGGCGGCTTCGTTGACGAGGAATGGACCCGGGTCGCCGACGACGCGCCGCTCGGCGACGGCAAGGCGATCGTCTCGCTGGCGCGCTGGCGGCGTGAAGGCCACGCTTTGCGCGAGGCCGGCGTGGAGATCAGAGCGGGCGCCGAAGCGCAAGGCGCGCTCGCCGAAGTCGCCGACCGCCCGCTGGTGGCGCTGAACTTCGAGAAATTCGGCGACGGCCGGGCGTTCTCGTACGCGACGCTTCTGCGCGAGCGCCACGGTTTCCGCGGCGATTTGCGCGCGGTCGGCGACGTGCTGCTCGACGAGATTCCGCTGATGATCCGCTGCGGCTTCACCTCGTTCGAGGTGACCAACGAAGCGACCGCGAGGGCGTTGCGCGAGGGGCGGTTGCTGCAGTTCCCGGTCGCGTATCAACCGGGTCTGTCGGCAGGGGAGACGCGCGAACCTTCGCGGCCGTGGGCGCGGCGGCTTGCCGCTAGTTAGGGTTCAGCTATAACGCGTGCGGGGGGCGACGGGGGCGACAATGAATTTCGTCACCATCATCGGCATAGCGGCGCTTGGCGGCCTTCTGTTTAGATACGATACCGGCGTCATTTCGAGCGCGCTGCTGTTCATCCGGAAGGCGTTTGATCTTTCGACCAGCGGCGAGAGTCTGGTTGCGTCCATCGTGTTGCTCGGAGCGATGATTGGCGCCGTGATTGCTGGCGACCTCTCCGACCGGTTCGGTCGCCGTACAGTGATCTTTGGAACCGCGCTCCTGTTCGTCTTCGGCGCGCTGGTCACCGCCCTGGCGCCGAGCGCGCTGGTTCTGATGCTGGGCCGTCTGATCGTCGGCGCCGCGATCGGCGTCGCCTCCATGCTGACGCCGCTCTATCTCGCCGAGATCGCGCCCGCGGCGACGCGCGGCGCGGTGACCTCGCTGAACCAGCTTTGCATCACGATCGGGATTCTGGTCTCCTATCTCGTGGGCTATGCGTTCGCCAACGCGGGCGAGGGTTGGCGTTGGATGCTCGGCCTCGGCGCGGTTCCCGGCGCTATCCTCGCGATCGGAATGCTGATGCTGCCGGAAAGCCCGCGATGGCTCGCCGGCCATGGCGGATTCGACGCCGCGCGCGACGTACTGAGGCGACTGCGCGGGGCGGACGCGGACATCGAGGCGGAAGTGAGTCAGCTCCGCGCCGACTTGGTTCGCGAGGAGGGCAAGGCGACGCCGTGGTCGGCCCTTCTGGCCCCGCGCCTGCGGCCGGCGCTGATCGTCGGGGCGGGGCTGGCGGCGTTCCAGCAGATCACGGGCATCAACACGGTGATCTATTTCGCGCCGCAAATTTTTCAGGCGGCCGGGCTCTCGTCCGCCTCGGTCGCGATCCTCGCGACCGCCGGCGTCGGGACGGTGAACGTCGCCCTCACGCTCGTTGCGATACGGCTCTTGGACCGGGTTGGTCGCCGCCCACTGCTGCTGTTGAGCCTAGGCGGTATGGCGGTGTGCCTGGGCGCATTGGCGGCCAATTTTGCGTTCGACGCAACGGGCGAGCTCGCCTGGATCACCGTCGCGGCGCTGGCCGCTTACGTGGCTTTCTTCGCCGTCGGGCTCGGGCCGATCTTCTGGCTGCTGATCGCCGAGATCTTTCCACTCGCCGTGCGGGCGCGGGCGATGAGCATCGCAACCATCGCCAATTGGGGTTTCAATCTCCTGGTGACGATCAGTTTTCTCGGCCTCGTCTCGGCGCTGGGACGGCCCGGCGCTTTTCTGATCTATTTGATCCTGACCGTGGCGGCGTTCTTGTTCACGTTTCGATTCGTGCCCGAGACAAAGGGGCGCTCACTGGAAGAGATCGAAGCCGACCTCGAAGGCGAGCACGCGCCGGCGCGGTCTTATAATGCCGTGCGCGGATAGGTCGTCACTTTGTGGCGAGCCTGTAGCCGCGCTCTCAAGAGCGCGGCCGCCGCTGTAGCCGCGCGCTCCAGAGCGCGGCCGCCGCTACAGCGCGGCGCGGGCGCGATTTCAGCCCAACGCACGCACTAAAGCTGCGACCAATCGAGCACGATCTTGCCGGATTGCCCGGACCGCATCGTCTCGAAGCCTTGCAGGTAATCCGCCGCCGGCAGCCGATGCGTGATGACTTTCCGCACGTCGAGCCCGCTCTGCAACATCGCGATCATCTTGTGCCAGGTCTCGAACATCTCGCGGCCGTAGATGCCTTTGATTGTCAGCAGCTTGAACACGATCTTGGTCCAATCGACCGGCGCCGGCTTCGCTGGAATCCCGAGCATGGCGATGCGCCCGCCCATCACCAGATGATCGACCATCGTCTCGAACGCCGGCGGCGCGCCGCTCATTTCGAGCCCGATGTCGAATCCCTCCTTCATGCCGAGCCGATGCATGACGTCGTGCAAATCTTCTTTGCTCGTGTCGACCGGCGTCACGTCGGCGACTTCGCCGGCGAGTTTGAGCCGCAGCGGGTTGATGTCGGTGATGACGACGTGGCGCGCGCCGATGTGTCGCGCGATCGCGCCGGCCATGATGCCGATTGGCCCGGCGCCGGTGATCAGCACATCCTCGCCGACGAGATCGAAGGCGAGCGCGGTGTGGACCGCGTTGCCGAGCGGATCGAGGATCGCGCCGAGTTCGTCGTCGATGTCGTCGGGCAAGGGCACGATGTTGAACGCGGGGATCTTCACGTACTGGGCGAAGGCGCCGGGGATATTGACGCCGATACCGCGCGTCTCCGGGTCCATGTGGAAACGACCGCCGCGCGCAGCGCGGCTGTGCATGCCAATCACATGACCCTCGCCGGAGACGCGCTGGCCGACCTTGAGATCGCGCACGTTGGCGCCGAGTTCGGCGATCTCGCCGGCGTATTCGTGGCCGACCACCATCGGCACCGGCACGGTGCGCTGCGCCCATTCGTCCCAGTTGTAGATATGGATGTCGGTGCCGCAGATGCCGGTCTTATGCACCTTCACCAGCACCTCGTCGGGGCCGGGAATCGGCGTCGGCGCCTCCTGCAACCAAAGCCCCGGCTCGGGCTTCGCCTTCACCAGCGCTTTCATGGCGCCGGCGTCCCGAGGCTGACGTCGGGACGCGACCCTTCGTTCCGAGCCGGCGCGCCTGTCATCCTCGCCGGGGCCGGATGGCTTCGCTTCGCTCGCCATGATGGTTGATCCTCCAATCAAACAAGCCCCAACTCGCGGCCCGCGTCCTTGAACGCCGCGATCGCGAAATCGACGTCGGCGTCGGTCAGCGCCGCCGACATCTGCGTGCGGATGCGGGCGCGGCCCTTCGGCACGACGGGGAAGAAGAAGCCCGCGACATAGACGCCGCGCTTGTCGAGCGCCGCCGCCATCTCTTGCGCCGCGCGCGCCTCGCCGAGCATGACCGGGATGATCGGCGTCTCGCCGTCAATCAGCGAGAACCCCGCCTGCGCCAACCCTTCGCGGAAGCGTCGGGCGTGGCCGGCAAGCCGTTCGCGCAAATCGTCGGCGCGAATGGCGATCTCCAACGCCTTGCGCGAGCCGGCGACCACCGGGGGGGCGAGGCTGTTGGAGAACAGGTAAGGCCGCGCCCGCTGGCGCAGGAGATCGACGATCGGCTGCGCGGCGGCGACGAAGCCGCCCATCGCGCCGCCGAGCGTCTTGCCGAACGTGCCGGTCACGATGTCGACGCGCCCGCCGGTCAGCGCCGGCGTGCCCTTGCCTTGCGCCCCCAGGTGGCCGGTGGCGTGACAATCGTCAACCATCACCAACGCGTCGTACCTGTCGGCGAGCGCGCGGATTTGTTTCAGCTTGGCGACGTGGCCGTCCATCGAGAACACGCCGTCGGTGACGATCAGTTTGAAACGCGAATCGGCCGCCTCCCTGAGCCGGCTCTCCAACTCGTCCATGTCGCCGTTGGCGTAGCGGTAGCGCTTGGCCTTGCAGAGCCGCACGCCGTCGATGATCGAGGCGTGGTTGAGCGCGTCGGAGATGATCGCGTCGGCCTCGTCGAGCAGCGGCTCGAACACGCCGCCGTTGGCGTCGAAACAGGCGGCGAACAGGATCGCGTCGTCTTGGTCGAGATGCGTGGCGATCTCGCCCTCCAGTTCGCGATGCTGCGTCTGCGCGCCGCAGATGAAGCGCACCGAGGCCATGCCGAACCCGAACGCCTCCAGCGCCTCGCGCGCGGCGGCGATCACCTCGGGGTGGTCGGCGAGGCCGAGGTAGTTGTTGGCGCAAAGGTTGACCATCTCGCGCCCACCCACGCGGATGCGGCCGCTCTGCGGGCCTTCGATCAGCCGCTCGCGCTTGTAGAGACCGTCGGCCTCGATCGCGGCGAGCCGGGCTTTGACGTCTTCGAGCAGCGCGCGGGTCAAGGTCGCCCCCTATCGGACAAGCCACGGCAGGATAAGCGGAACGATCGCCGGCGTCACCACCGCATTGAGCCCCATCGCGACGCCCGCGAACACGCCCGCCACGGGGTCGACGGTGAACGCCCGCGCCGTGCCGATGCCGTGCGAGGCGAGCCCCGCCGCGAAGCCGCGCGCGGCGAAGTCGCGGATGCGCAGGGCGTTCATCAGCGGCGTGACCACCACCGCGCCGATGACGCCGGTCAGGATGACCAGCACGGCGGTCAGCGGCGGCAGGCCGCCGAGCTTCTCGCTGACCGCCATCGCCACGCCCGCCGTCACCGACTTCGGCGCGATCGAGATCAGCGCCGCGCGCGGCGCGCCGAGCCACGCCGCCAGCGCCACCGACGACACGATCGCCGTCAGCGCGCCGACGATCAGCGCCGCCGCCATCGGCAGCGCGTTTTGCCGGATCAGCGCGAAGTTCTTGAAGAGCGGAGCGCCGAGCGCCACCGTCGCCGGCCCCAGCAGGAAGTGCACGAATTGCGCGCCGTCAAAATAGGTCTTGTACGGCGTGCCGGAAAGTTTCAGCAGCGCCGCGACCAGCGCGACGGCGATCAGCACCGGGTTGACGACTGGGCTCCGCCGCGCCGCCTTCGACAGGAAATCCGCAACCAGGAAAGCGGCAAGCGTCGCCGTCAGCCAGAACAGCGGCGTCGTCTGCAGATAGACCCAGAGGCCCCAAGAGTTCATGGCGCGGTCCGTTGCTTGATCCAGAGGAACACGCCGACGGTGACGAGCAGCGTCAGTAGCGTCGAGGCGACCAGCGCGACGCCGAGCGCGACGCCGTAGGCCGAGAGCAGGTCGATATACTGCACGACGCCGACGCCCGCCGGCACGAACATCAGCGACAGCGACCCGAGCAGCGCGTTCGAGGTCTTGCCGACGTCGGTGGCGTCGACGTCCGTGTCCGGCCGGCGGCGCGACCAAATCGCCAGACCGGCGGCGAGCAAGGCGAGGCCGATCACCGGCCCGGGCGCGGGGAGATGCAGGCTGCGCGCGAGAACCTCGCCGCAGAGTTGGCAGACCAGGAGCAGGAAAACGCCGCGCAGCATGGCGCCCGTTCTGCGCGCGGGCGACGGCGAGCGTCAACGCTGGACTTCCCGCCGTCCTCCGGAGAAAACGAAGCGGGAGCTTGGCATGGAAACGTCACCAATCGATTTGGGACCGCTCGTCGCGCCGGCGGCGGATGCGCGAGGGGTGCGCGCCTACAAGGGGCTGCCCTACGCCGCACCGCCGGTCGGGCCGTTGCGCTGGCGCGCCCCAGCGCCGGCTCAGCCCTGGCGCGAGCCGCGCGCCACGCACCAGTTCGGTCGCAACGCGATGCAGGGGGTCATCTGGAGCGACATCGATCCTTACGCGGTCGGGGTCGCCGAAGATTGCCTCTACCTCAACGTGTGGACTTCAGCGGCGACGGGAGACCGCCGGCCGGTGTTGTTCTGGATTCACGGCGGCGGCTTCGTCGCCGGGTCCGGCGCGGAGCCGCGCTACGACGGCGCGCGGCTTGCGGCGCGCGCGATCGTCCTCGTCACCGTCAATTACCGGCTCAACGCGCTCGGCTTCCTCGCGCATCCCGGAATGACCGCCGAGAGCGGCTTTTCCGGCAACTGGGGATTGTTCGATCTGCTCGCCGCGCTCGAATGGGTGCGCCGAAACATCTCGGCCTTCGGCGGCGATCCGGCTCAAGTGACGATCGCCGGCGAATCGGCGGGCTCGATGGCGGTGTCGGCGCTGATGGCCTCGCCGCTGGCGCGCGGCCTGTTCGCCCGCGCCATTGGCCAAAGCGGCGCGCTGTTCGCCGGCGCTGCGGAGCCGCTGCCCTCGCGCGCGGAGGCCGAGGCGCGCGGGCTCGCCTTCCAACACGAACTGGGCGCGGAAACCCTGGCCGAAATGCGCGCGCTTCCGGCCGAGACCGTTCTCGCCGCAGCGCCAGGACTCGGCTTCCGGCCGATCGTCGACGGGCGTTTGCTGCCGCGCCCGCTCGACGCGATCTTCGCCGACGGCGCGCAGGCCGACGTTCCCCTGATCGCCGGCTGGACCAAGGACGAGGGCTTTAACTTCGGCTGGCTGGCGGGCCACGAGCCGCCGGGGACTTACGAGGCGAAAGTGCGGGAGCGCTTCGGCGACGACGCCGAGGCGGTGCTGGCGCACTATCCCGGCGGCGCCGAGGCGCAGCCAAGCGCTCGCGCGCTCGGCGGCGATCTCGTCATCATCAACAAGACCTGGGCCTGGATCGAAGCGCAGAAGGCGAGCGGGACGGCCGAAATCTACCGCTACCGCTTCGATCGCGCGCCGCCGGTCGCGCCGGGCTGGTTCGGCGAGCGCGACGTCGCCGAGGCCGGCGCGTTTCACGCCGGCGACATCCCCTACACGCTCGACACGCTGGACTCGATGCCGTGGAATTACACCGCCGCCGATCGCGCGGCGGCCGAGACGGCGGCGCGCTATTGGGTGAATTTCGTCGAGACCGGGGATCCGAACGGGGCGGGCCTGCCGCCCTGGCCGTCCTACCGCGCGAGCGGCGAGGTAATGCTGATCGACGGCGAGAGCCGCGCTGCGGCGGAGGAGGGACGCGAGCGGCAGGCGTTCTTGCGCGAACTGAGCCGGCGGCGCGCGGCAGGATAAATCATTTCAGGATGGCTTCGCTGCGCTCGCAACGACGGCTAAACCTAAAGCTCAGTCCTCTACCGCCGCGTTGAGCGTCTCAGTCAGCGCGTCGACGCGTGACGACGTCTCCTCGATCGCCGCCTCCAGCGCGGCGGCGCGGGTCTCCGCCGCGATCCGCGCGGCGGTCTCGCGCGTGAGCGCATCCTCAGCCTCCGTCGCGCGCGCTTCGGCGTCGGCGCGCGCGGACGTCTCGCGCGAAAGCGAGACGGTCAGCTCGGCCTCTTGCTTCACGACTTTTCGGCGCGCTTCGAACAGTTCGTCGACAATCGCCAGCGCCGCCATCACGACGATGCGCTGATCGGCGATGTCGCGAAACGCGCCCTGCATCTCGGCGATCTTGCCGTCGACGTATAGGGCGAGTTGCTCGAGATGCGGCTCCTCGCCGGGGTTGCAGGCGAGCCGATAGGGACGTCCGCCGATGTTTACTTGCGCCTGCGCCATCGCGTCCCCCCTTGCAGCTTTACGCGTTCGCGCGTCCGATCCAACGCTCGATTACGCCGGCGGCGCGCGAAATGCGCTCCATCGCCGCCGTATTGGCTTCGGCGAGCGCGCGCTGGGCGTCGAGCGCGGCGTCGAGCTCCACCGCCAGCCGCGCGCGATCGTCCTGCATCATCGCAAATTCCGCTCGGGCGTCCGATCGCACGCCGTCACGGCGGGCGCGCCGCTCCACCGCCGCCTCGAGATTGTCGAGGGCGGCGCGCAAGCGTGCGATCGTCGGATCGGGGGACGCGTCGGACAAGAGGTCTCCGGCCTCAAGAACCTTTGCCTCCTTACGCAGGGGCGTCGGCGAGGTCAACGGCGCGTGAACGCCGCCGCGTCGCCAGCCCCTGTAACGGCGGAAGCCAAAATTTTGAACGTTGCGCCTCGCCGAAAGGAGTTGACTAGGGTCATTGCGCGTGGCGAGGGTCGGCCGGAAGCGGCCAGGGCGCGCCAGCGCGACGCCGGCCGATTTGAGGAGGTTGAGATGGCGGTGAAGGTTGCGATCAACGGGTTCGGACGCATCGGACGCAACATTTTGCGCGCCATCTACGAATCGGGGCGCGAGGACATCGAAGTCGTCGCCATCAACGACCTCGGACCGGTCGAAACCAACGCCCACCTGTTGCGCTTCGACAGCGTGCACGGCCGCTTCCCGCACGAGGTGAAGGTCGACGGCGACACGATCAGCATCGGCCACGGCAAGATCAAGGTGACGGCGATCAAAAACCCGGCCGAATTGCCGCACAAGGACCTCGGCGTCGACATCGCGCTGGAATGCACCGGCATCTTCACCGCGCGGGACAAGGCAGCGTCGCATCTGACCGCCGGCGCCAAGCGGGTGATCGTGTCCGCGCCCGCCGACGGCGCCGACCTGACCGTGGTGTTTGGCGTCAATCACGACAAGCTCACCAAGGAGCATCTCGTGATCTCCAACGCCTCGTGCACGACCAACTGCCTCGCCCCCGTCGCCCAGGTGCTGAACGACGCCATCGGCATCGACCACGGCTTCATGACGACGATCCATTCCTACACCGGCGACCAGCCGACGCTCGACACGCTGCATAAGGACCTCTACCGCGCCCGCGCGGCGGCCTTGTCGATGATCCCGACGACGACCGGCGCCGCCAAGGCGGTCGGCCTGGTGCTGCCGGAGTTGAAGGGCAAGCTCGACGGCTCGGCGATCCGCGTGCCGACGCCGAACGTGTCGGTGGTCGATTTCAAGTTCGTCGCCAAGCGCGCAACCAGCCCGGAGGAGATCAACGCGGCGATCAAGGCGGCGTCAAACGGTCGGCTGAAAGGCATTCTCGGCTTCACCGACAAGCCGAACGTGTCGATGGACTTCAACCACGACAGCCACTCCTCGGTGTTCCACCTCGACCAGACCAAGGTGATCGACGGCACGTTCGTGCGCGTGCTGTCCTGGTACGACAACGAATGGGGCTTCTCCAACCGCATGGCCGATACGGCGGTGGCGATGGGGAAGCTGATTTAATACCGCGAGACGAAAATGTTGAGCGAAAGCGAGTTGAACGATCGCGTCAAAGACCTTCTGTTTAAGGAATTGAAGGGATTCGAATGCCCAGTCTGTCGTCATCACGAATTCGCTCAACTAGACTCGTTTGAATCAAGCCTTCGAACGAACCTCATGCTTTACGATGGGCACGACCCCGTCGCCAAGAAGCATGTTACTCTTATTTCGATCGCTTGTACGAATTGCGGTCACATTGAACAATTTGCTGAGTTGCCCCTCAAGCGCCGCGTCCTTGAGGCGAACGGGGTATCCTAGTGAGCGCCGAAGTTATTGAATGGTCAAAACGCACCTTTGATACAGGCGGAGGCGATGGGCCACGCGGTCCCATGATCGAAGCCCGCGTCGCGGTCCTCGAAGAAAAAGTCGGGCGAATTGAACTAAAGCTCGATCGCGTCGAAAACAAGCTCGATCGACACGACGACGCCTTTCGCCGCGTTGAAGATGCGCTTAAATCTCTAGCAGAGGACAACAAGCGCTTCTCAACGTCGCTGGCCGACTTGCGTGAGAAAGTCGCCCACATAGACGGCCGTCTCGCCAACATTCCAACGTTCTGGCAAACCATTCTGCTAATGGCGACGTTGCTCGTCGGCATCGCTGGCCTGCTCTTCACCGCCTCGAAGGTCTTTCACCCATGACGCACCCCTTCCGCACCCTCGATTCCGCCGACGTCAGCGGCAAGCGCGTGCTTCTGCGCGTCGATCTCAACGTGCCGATGGAGCACGGCAAGGTCTCCGACGCCACGCGCATCGAGCGCGTGCTGCCGACGATCCGCGAGCTTTCCGACAAGGGCGCCAAGGTGATCCTGCTCGCCCATTTCGGCCGCCCCAAGGGCGGCCCGGACGAGGCGAACTCGCTGAAACCGGTCGCCGCCGCCGTCGCCGAGCACCTCGGCCGGCCCGTAGGTTTCGCGGCCGATTGCATCGGCGATGTCCCCGCCCAGGCGATCGCGGCGATGAAGGACGGCGACGTGATCCTGCTGGAGAACACCCGCTTCCACAAGCAGGAGGAGAAGAACGATCCCGCCTTTGTCGACGCGCTCGCCAAGCTCGGCGACCTCTACGTCAACGATGCGTTCTCCGCCGCCCATCGCGCTCACGCCTCGACCGAAGGCGTCGCGCACAAGCTGCCGGCCTATGCCGGACGCGCCATGCAGGCGGAGCTGGAGGCGCTGACGCTGGCGCTCGGCGACCCTCAGCGGCCGGTTGCGGCGATCGTCGGCGGCGCCAAGGTGTCAACCAAGCTCGACCTGCTCGGCAATCTCGTAAAGAAGGTCGACACCCTCATCATCGGCGGCGGCATGGCGAACACGTTCCTGTTCGCGCAAGGCAAGCCGGTCGGCAAATCGCTGTGCGAGAAGGACCTCGCCGACACCGCGCGCTCGATCATCGAGGCGGCCAAGGCGGCCAACTGTCGGCTGCTGCTGCCGGTCGACGGCAACGCGGCGAAGGAGTTCAAGGCGAACGCGCCGTCCCGGTTCGTCGGCGTCGACGAAGTCGCCGACGACGAGATGGTGCTCGACATCGGACCGCAGTCGATCAAGGCCGTCGAAGCAACGCTGCGGCAGACGAAGACGCTGGTGTGGAACGGCCCGTTTGGCGCGTTCGAGATTGCGCCGTTCGACACCGCGACCAAGGAGATCGCCAAACTGGTCGGGCTGTTGACCCAGTCGGGCAAGCTCAAATCCGTCGCGGGCGGCGGCGACACCGTATCCGCGCTCAATGCGGCCGGAGTCGCCGATCAACTGACCTATGTCTCCACCGCCGGCGGCGCCTTCCTGGAATGGATGGAAGGCAAGGCGCTGCCGGGCGTCGAGGCGTTGCGCGCGAAATAAGCCAACTCAGCGCCGCGCGCGGATCAGCATCGCCAGCACGCGGTCGAGCAGCATGTTGGCGATGGCGACGCGGCGGTTGGCGAGATCGCGGTCGAGATCGCCGCGACGGTCGGGGTGATTCTCCCACATGAAGCGGCGGCGCGCGCGCGCGACCTCGGTCGCGGTTTTCATCGCCTTGAGCCCGAGTTCCTCGGCGATGTGCGAGGGGTGAGCGCTGGGACGCGGCGGCGCCGCGGGCAGCGGCTCGGACCGTGGCGGCGGCGGATCGGCCTCCGGCGTCCAGGCGGCGGCGAACTCCCATAGGGAATGGCTTCCGGCGTCCGGCGGCGTCGCGACGGGCAGTTCCGCGATGCGTCCGGCGAAGCCCCGCGCGGACGCCGGCGGCGCGGGTTCGCGCGGCTCGGCGTTTTCCAACGCGGCGTCGAAGGGATGGCGCATCGGCGGTTCGCTCACCCGGCGCGTGCGGAGGGCGAGGGCCCGTCGTCGGCGACCACCCGGTTGCGGCCGAGCGCCTTGGCGCGCATCAGGCGTGCGTCGGCGCGATGGACGAAGCTCTCCGCGCTCTCCCCTGGAGCGAGCTTGGCGAGGCCGAACGAGGCGGTGACGAGTCCGAGCGGCTGTTCGCTTGGACCGACGACCCAGCGTTTGCCTTCGAGCTCTCGCCGCAGCGCTTCGACGACTCGGCGCGCCTCCGGCAGCGACGCGCCGGGAAACAGCAGCGCGAACTCCTCGCCGCCGTAACGCGCGACTTTACCGCGCGCCCCAACGCCGCCGTTCAGCACGTCGGCGAAGGACTTCAGGAGATGATCGCCGACGACGTGGCCGAATTTGTCGTTGACGTGCTTGAAACGGTCGATGTCGGCCAGCGCAAGGCAGAGGTCGGCGCCGCTTTCGATGCAGGCCGACATGTTGGAGTTCAGGGTTTTATCGAAGAAGCGGCGGTTGCCGATCTGGGTCAGCGCGTCCAGAAACGCCAGCCGCTCCACTTCGTCGACCGTCTCCCGCAAGACCGCGATTTCGCGCCGAGCCGCTTCGAGTTCGCTGGCAAGCAGAGAGGATTTCTCATGCATCCGGCGGTTGGCGGCGCGAAGATCGGTGATCGCTTCGCGGGCTCGCTCGGGATCGGTGATGCGGGCGAGCCCCGCGTCGATGCCGGCGAGATCGGCGCGATAAACCAGATTGTCTTCGAGATAGCCGCGGATGCCGGAAAGGACCCGGTCCATCGCCTCCTTCAGCACCGCCTCGGGCGCCGGCTGCGGCGTCTCGCGGCGCCCGCCGGCCGTGATCTCGGCCGCGGCGACGCCGATCAGCGCGGCGCAGGCGGCGGCCACGGCGATGATTTCCCGCACGGGATCGCCTAGACCCTGCCAAATCTGCAGGGCGGCCAATCCGAAAATCGCGACGACGGCGGCGAACTCCAAGCCGCGCAACAGCGCGGTTCTCATCGCGCCCGCCGCGCGCGGCCGCCGGCCGCGCGAAGGATCGAAACACGCAAGACGCACATGAGAACGCCACGACCCTTCGCGTGAGACGGCCATGATGGCGTCGGACTGAAGCAGTCCTGTCCGCGAAAACTTGCGTCCGGTCATGGGCGCGGGCGCCATCTTATCCAGCAAGCGTTAGTGCGCAGTTACCTTGGCCCCCTGCGGCGGCGGATCGGCGCGGTCGGGCGAACTTAACCCTACGTTAAGGATCGCGGCTGTACGCCCAATCCATAGCTGACGCAGGGTCAACAGCATGCGCGCGCTTCCCGTCGACGTCGTCAGAGCCCTCGTCGCCATTGTTGATTGCCGCGGCTTCACCCGAGCCGCCGAGCAGCTCGGGCGCACCCAGCCGACGATTTCGCTGCAAATACGGCGGCTGGAGGAGTTGATCGGCGCGCCGGTGTTCGACAACACCGCGCGCCTCACGCTCAGTGCGCGCGGCCGCACCGTGCTCGAATATGGCCGCAAGCTGGTCGCCGCGCATGACGAGCTCGTCGACGCGCTGGCGCGCCAGGAAGGCGTCGCGCAGGCGGTGCGGCTCGGCATGCCGAACGAATTCGCGCCGCTGCTGGCGCCGAGCCTGGTCGATCTCGCCCACGCCCGTGGCGAAGCCTTCACGTTCGAGGTGACCTGCGATCAGTCGGAGGCGCTGATCGACCGGGTGCGCGCGCGGCTGCTCGACGTCGCCCTGGCGATGACGCCCGCCGACGAGGCGGAGGGCAGCATCGCGCGATGGACGCTGCCGCTGAGCTGGATCGCCGCCCCCGACCTCAAAGTGAGCGAAACCGGGCCGGTTCGGCTCGTCACGCCGCCCGAGGGCACGCTGTTCTACAACATCGCCTCGCGCGCGCTCGCCGAGGCGGGGCGCAAGTTCGAGATCGTCTGCAAGACCGGCAACGCTGACGTGCTGCGCAGCGCGATCGACGCCGGCTATGGCGTTTCGCTGGCGCCGACGACGCTGGCGCCGAAAGGCGCGCGGCGGCTGCCGCACGCGCTGCTCGCGCCTTTGCCCGACGTCACGCTCGGCCTCTACGCGCGCGAGGGCGCCGGCGACACCGCGGGCGGCCCGCTACTGTCGCGGATGATCGACATGTTGCAGGCGTCTCCCGCCTTGGCGGCCGCTTAAGGTCAGCCGCAAAAGGCGTGGGCGTTGGCGGTCCAGGCGCCGACGCCGCTCTCGACCATGTGGGCGATGACCGCGCAAATATAGGCGCGTTGCGCCTGCGGGTTGTTTGGCCCGGCGTTGTAGCGCGCCACGGCCATCGTCCACGAACCCTCCTGCGCGCGCAAAAGCTTCAACAGCGAGGCGCCATAGCGGACGTTGCGCTCGGGATCAAACATCTCTTCGAGCGAATGGAAATGCGCGGCATGGTAGTGGTGGTTGATCTGCATGCAGCCGATGTCGATGAATTTCGCGCCGGCCTTGTCGGCGCGCGCGTAGGCGGCGAGCGCATCGGCGAGCGTGTCGGAATGCACGGCGCGGCCGTCGACGTTCATCTCATAGGGGCCGAGCACGCCTTTGTGGCCAGTCTCGGTAAGGCCGACGGAGTAGAGGATGTCGATCGGCACCCCGTTCTCGCGCGCCGCGGCGGCGATTGCCCGCTCGCAAACCGGCGTCGCCCCGGCATAGGCCGGCTTAGACGACAAAATCGCCATCGCCGCGACCGCCGCGCTGAGGCGCAGCGCGCGGCGCGCGGCCGTTGCGTTCCTGGGGCTCCGCTTCGTTGCGCGAGGAGGACGATTGCGAGTCGCTGTCGTTGGCGAAGCCATGCGTTTGACCTGTCTCCGTGGGAGGGGCCCCGGCGACCTGGCGCTGGATGAGGAGATCCTCCAGCCCGGAATCGCCCGCGCCGAGGCGGGCGGCGATGAGGGCGCGGTCGTCCTCGATCGCCGCGAGCGTTTGCGGGTTGGCGACGCCGATGGTGACCGAAAGCTTGCCGCCGGCGAGCCGCAGCTTCAGCGTCATCTGTCCGAGATCGGCCGGGTCCAACGCGATTTGCAGCTCTTTCACCGCCTGCGCGGCTTTGGCCGGAGAGGTCGGCGCGGCGGCGGCGGCTTCCGGCGTTGACTCGCTCGCGAGCGCGCTCGCCTGATCGGCGATGAACGCCGGCAGATTGGCGAACGCGACCGTGACGCTCGGCGTCGAAGCGGCTTCCGCGGCCGCAGCGCCGGCCGCCGCGACGGGCGGCGCGACCGCATTCTCGTCGCGCCGAGCGCCGCCCGTGGCCGCGTCTTTCGCCGACGCCGCCGCGGCGACCGCGTCGGCTGAACGCGCCGCCGGCGTCTCCGGGCGGCTGTCTCGCGAGCCCCCTGCCCTCGCGGCGCTGCCGCTTGGCTTGCTGTCGTTCGCCGGGGGCGCCGGCGAGACGTGCGCGCGGGGCGATAGCGTCACTTCGCCGCTTCGTGAAAAGGCGAAGGCGGAGAGCGTCGCCACGCCGGCTGAGCCTTCGTTTCCCGCGGGCGCGGCGTCCGCCTCGGCCAAGGGCTCGGCTTCGGGTTTTTCCGCCGCGGCGAGCGGGGTCCACGCGGCGCCGGACGAAAGCGTGGTCGCGCCGGCCCGCGTCGGCGTGGCGCCGGCGGCGGCGAGAAAGGTCTTGATCTGGAAGTCGCTTAATCCGAGCGACGGATCGGCTTGCAGCAACGTCTTCAACGGCGCCTGGCCCGCGGGAGCGGAGGATCCGCCTTTGTCGAGCGCGGCGGCCGCGGCGGCGAGCGCGGCGCGCAACGGCGACGCGGCTTCGTTACGCGCCGCCGCCTTGGGCGGCGGCGCGGCCACCGCCGGCGCGCCCAGCCCGGTCAGCGCCGCCTCCAGCGATTGCAAGGCGCTTTGCGCCGACGGCGAAGCCTCGTCGGCGGCGCTCTTGGCTTTCGGCGCCGCCTCGGGCGGAGACGGCTTGGCGTGCGTCATTTCGCCGAGCAGCGAGGAAAAATCGGCGTCCGCCGCCGCTCCGGACGGCGCGTTGGCGCTCGCCGGCGCCGTCCCGGGGTTCGCCATGGCATGAACGGCGATGGCGCTCATGGCGCGGCGTCCTGTCCCGCCACGGCCTCGCCCGCCGCAAGGGCGGCGACGGCGCGGCGGATGGTTGCGGTGGCGTCATCGAGAGCGCCCTGCGGCTGATCCGGCGATCGGGCCGCGGCGACCGACGCCTCCCGCCAGGTGTCCGCGTAGGCGGCGAGCGGCGGCATATCGTAGAGCCGCGCCTCAACGAAGGAAGCGGCGGCGAACAGGTCCCGGTCGGCGGGGCTCAGCTTCGCCGGCATGATCGCAGCGAATGCGCTGTCGGCTTCACCCGCCGCCATAGCGGGAAAGCGCGAGATGACGTCGTAGAGCTGCGCGCGCGCCGCGTCGGCGGACTTGGGCTCGGCGATCTTGAGCACGCGGCGCGCGGCCAGCGAAGCGACGTCGAGACGGCCGAGCAGCATCGAGGCGCGGGCGACCGCGAGGAGGAAGGCGCGGGCCTGCTCCGGCTCGACAAGCTCAAGCAGCGCCGAGAATTTGGCGAGATCGGCGGGGTTGTCGCAAAGGTCGAATTTGGCCACGGCGACGGCCAAGCCTTGCACGAAATTCCCGGCATAGATCGACTTTCCGAACCGCTCGACGTATTGCCGCGCCAGGAAAGCGACGCGATCGCCGTCGCGCAGATCGCCGACGAGCAGGATCTCGCGCCGCAACGCGGCTTCTTCAATCAGCGTGCCGGGCGCCAGCAGCCGAGCCAGATCGAGCAGTTCCAGCGATTTGCGTGCATCCTGCGGCGTCAGCAGCACCGATTGCGCGTAAGCGAGTTGGCTGCCGAGCCTGAGACTTTCCGCGCGCGGATCGAATGGCAGCAGCGCCACGGCGTCTTTCTGCCGGCCGGATGCGTAGCCGGCCGCGCCGCGCAACAAGTCGCGCTCGGCGCCGGGAAAGTCGCCGCGCTCCATTATCTTGGCGATGTCCCTGCGCTGGCCGCCGCTGAGCAGATAGACGACCACCGCGTCGCGCTCCGCCTTCACCTTGAAGGCGTCCGGAGAGGCGGCGGCGATCGCCGCCCCGATCGCCTTCATGCGCGTGCGCTGCTCGCCATAGGCCTCCTTGTCGCCCTTCGCCATGCGCGCCTGCATGCGCTGCACGTCGAGCACCATGTCGGAAAGCGGCGTGGCGGGCCCCGTGATCGGTTTCGGCGGGTCCTTGGCCGCCGGCTCGCCCGCCAGCGCCGGAACAACGAGAGGCGCGAACGCCAGCATGAGCCGCCAGACCCTCATGGCTTCGGCTCCTCGACCAGGATCTCCAAGCGTCGGTTGACGGCGGCGAGCGGATGTACGGGATCGCGCAGGCTGCGATCGGCGTAGCCTTCGACGCGGGTGAAGCGGGCCGCAGGGGCGCCGCCGCGCGTCAACATGTAATAGGCCATCTGGGCGCGGTCGGAGGACAGCCGCCAGTTGTCGTAGGCGCCGTTGCGATAGGGGCGAGCGTCGGTATAGCCTCGGACCACGATCGGGCCGGATCGGTCTTTGACGATCTTGGCGACCGCCTCCATGGCGCGCACGAGTTCCTTCTGAGGCTCGGCGGAGCCGACCGCGAACATCGAGAACTTGAGATTGTCGGTCAGGCTGATGAGCAGCCCGTCCTTGGTCTGCCGGGTCTCGACGTCCGGTCCGGCCCCGGACTTCAGCGCGGCTTCGAGTTTCTCCTTGAGATCCTTTTCGACTTTTGCGGCGTCGGCGGCTTTCTGCGCTTCGCCGCCCGCGAGCTTTTCATGCGGCTTCGCCGCAGGCGTCGAGGCCGGCAGCGGTTTGGCGTGCGGCCGGTCGTCCTCTCCGGCCTTGGCGGGCTCCATATCGTCGGGCGCGTTGTTGCGCGCGTCGGCGTCGAAGGCGACCGGATCGTCGGGCGAGCCGGGACCGATCGGCTTGAACGGGTCGCGGAACGAATCGACGCTGAGCGCGCCGGCGAGACGTTGCGGGTCGGCGTCGCCCTTTTCCGGCGAGGCGCCGGGGGCGGACTCGCCAGGGCCGCCGGCGATGCGGTCGAGCGCCTGGTAGGGCGCGGTGAACAACTGCGCTTCAGCGGCGGCGATCTTGGCCTCGGCCGGGGAGACCTGTTCTTTCGGCGCCTCTTTCTTGGCGTCCTGCTTTTCCTCCGGCGGCGGCGAACCCTTGCCCTCCTTTGCGTTGGCCGGCGGGCCGGCGGCCTTGTCGGATTTCTCCTCCTTGCCCTCGGTCGGCGCGGAGCTCGCGCCATGCACGCCCTTCTTGGCCTTGGCCGGGTTTTCGAGCTTCACCGGATTGAAGTAGCGGGCGATGACGGTCTTGGTCTCCTTGTCTGTGGCGTTGATGATCCACAGCACGAGAAAGAACGCCATCATCGCCGTCATGAAGTCGGCGAACGCGATCTTCCAGGCGCCGCCGTGGTGACCGCCTCCGGCGACGACCTTCTTTTTTATGATGATGATGTCGCCGTGAGGATGATCGGCCATCGGATCAACCGTTCTCCACGATGTCGTCGATGAGCATCGACCACGAGGCGAGCTCGGAGCGGATCTCGGTGGCGTCCGCGGAGATTGTGATCTCCACGCCCTCCTCCTCGACATATTCGACGTCGACCGCCAACGCGGCGATTTTGGACTTCAGCTCGGCGAGCAGCCGCTCCGGTCCCCGCACCTTGACGAGGCCGAGGCGGCTCGATCGCGTCAGCCGCGCGACGTTCTCCGCCAATTCGTCGACGATTTGTTTGGTGACCGACACCAGCAGCAACGGCTTGAGCACCCGCGCGGCCGTCTGCGCCACGCGACGCTCCAATTCGCCGAAGGCCGTGGCGATCTGTTCAGACAGCCGCGCATATTCGTTCATCTGAAAGTCGAGCTTCTCGATGACGGCGCGCTTCTGCATTTCGGCGCGCTCGAGCGCCCGCGACGTCGCCGCCTCGGCGTTGGCGGCGTCGAGACCTTCCTGCACGCCGCGATGGTAGGCCTCCGAGAGCCTGGCCTCGATGTCGACGGGCGGCGCGGGCGGCGCGACAGGCGGCCGCGGCGGCTCGCGGCGCGGCGCGAACGAAGCGTCGAGCGGACGCACCAGCGGCGGGTTTTCCGGCGACCGGCGCGCCAGCGCCGCCACCAGCCCCGAGCGGCGAAACTCCGGTTCGGGGTCGTCGTTGGCGACGATGGCCTTGCGCGGCGCGAACGGGTTCGTCGGCGGCGCGAGGCGCGCGCCGGCGGTCTCGCTCGGCCGGCGGCTCAGGTATTCGGCGATTGGCGTCGCTTTCATGCGCCCCCTCCCTGTTTGATCCATTGCTTGAGAATGCGTGCGGCATGCTCTTCGTCAAAGTCGACGAGCTTCTGCAGCTTCTGCTTGACGCCGTTGTCGCGCCGCTCCCGCAGCGCGTCGAGGAACGCGTCGCGACGCTCGCTGGAGTTCAGCAACAGATTGTCTTCGCCGCCGCCGAGCGCTCCCATATCCGCCATGTCGTCGCCGAAGGCGCTGCGCATCTCGAACGTCGGCGCTTCGAGCGCCGGCGCCGCAGCAGCCGCGCCGGCCTCCGGGGAGGACGCAAGCAAAGCCGCCGTCAGCGGCTTGAGGCCGAATAGGATCAACAAGCCGCCGACCGCCAGGATGGCGAGCGCGCCGAGAATCCCGCCGAGTTGACGTTCGACGATCTCCAGAAACGATGGCCCGGCGATCGGCTCCATGTCCTTGGAGGCGTCGGCGAAATCAACAACGGAGATTTTGATCGTGTCGCCGCGCGTCCGATCGAGGCCGGCGGCCTCGGCGGCGAGCTGCTCGATGTCCTTGCTCGCCTTGTCGATCGCCGCCTGGTCCGGCTTGTCGCCGAGGGTCGCGGCGAGCGCGGCGCGATTGATGAGCAACGCGACCGACAGACCCTTGACGGTGAAGCCCTGGCTGGTCACCGTCACCGATTTCGAGGACACCTCGTAGTTGGTGAGCTCCTCTTTCTTGTCGGTCGAATCGTTTGATTGTTTGTTGTCGCCGGTCGAAGTCGGCGGCTTCGGCAGATTGGCCTGCACGCCGACCGGCGCGGCGCCGGCGCTGTTCTGCGAGGATTGCTTCTCCTTCGTCACCCGGACGCTGCGTTCGGCGCGCTTTTCGGGATCGAATACGGTCTCGCTGGTTTGCGTCTTGTCGGCGTTAAGTCGGGCGGCGACGCTGACCTGGAAATTGTGCGGGTTCAGATAAGGCGCGAGCGTGCGGGTGATCGAATCGCGGATTTCGTGCGACACGCTCATTTGCAAGGCGAGCAGATTGTCAGGCGCGTTGTCGAGCGAATCCGAGCCGCTGGCCAGCAGCTGTCCGTTGACGTCGAGCACCGTCACCTCTTCCGGCTTCATGCCGGGCACCGCCGCCGCGACTAGCTTGCGAATGGCGAGCCCGGCGGCGTGGGGGTCGAGACTGTCGCCGCGAATGATGACCGAGGCTGACGGCGGCTGCCGCTCGCGCCGGAACGAGCCCTCGTCGCCGAGCACGACGTGCACGCGCGCCGCCTTGACGCCGCGCATCATTTGTATGGTGCGGGCGAGTTCGCCTTCGAGCGCGCGCACCCGCGTCACCTCCTGCATGAACGAGGTGAGGCCGAGCGAGCCCAGCTTGTCGTAGAGTTCGTCGCCGACGTTGCCGCTGTGCGGCAGGCCCTTCTGCGCGAGAATCATGCGGGCTTGCGAGGTCTGCCCGACCGGGGTCAGGACCGAGGTCCCGTCCGAACTGACGTCGAACGGAATGCCGGCTTCCTGCAACGTGGCGCCGATGCCGACCACGTCGTCGCGGTCCAGCCCGGAATAGAGCGTCTCCTGTGTCGGGCGGCTCAGATACCACCCGGCGAAGCCCGTCAACGCGAACACCATGGCCCCGACGAGCGCCAGCGCCGTCAGTCGTTTCGCGCCCAGGGCCATGAGATTGGCCCATAATCGCTTGGCTTGCGCCAATGCGCCCATTGCTTCACCCGCCAGATCATCCGGTCCGAAGCTTTGTGCCGCGGTAAGCTTGTGCGGGCGTTGTGCGGCGCGTCGTCAGGAGGCGGGTCCTCCCTCGGAATAATGTCGCGAGCCGCATGGGGGTAACTCTATCTTAAGCGGATTTGCTCACATTCGCACTTGACCTTCACGGGCGTCGCAAAATCCCGCGGCCACCGAAGGAATACACGGCGAATAGGCCCTCGAGGCCTAGGGCATAAAGCCGCCTCGCCGTCTCGGTGTAAATCCGAAATGTCACGCCACAATCTGTGATCAATCGGACGGGAGCATCCCAGTGAACTCCATTCTTAACAACTCCGCCGCCATGTCGGCCTTGCAGTCACTCAATATGACCCAACAGGCGCTGGCCACCGTACAGAACCAAGTGTCAAGCGGCCTCGCCGTCGCCAACGCCTCGGACAACGCCGCCTACTGGTCGATCGGCACGCAGCTCAACGCCGACAGCGGCATGGTCACCGCCTCCAACTCCGCGTTGACGCAGAGTCAGGCCGTGCTCGACACCGCCAACACCGCGATCAGCTCGATCATCACGACGATCAACTCTATCCAGCAGGCTTTGACGGAAGCCACCAATCCGGGCGCGGCGCTGAACGACATCAACACGACGCTGGCCTCGCTCGGTCAGCAGTTGACCGACGCCGTAACCGGCGCGTCCTTCAACGGCACCAACGTGTTGGACGGCTCGTCGATCGCCGGCTCCAACTCGAGCGTCAGCTTCGTGTCCGGCTTCAATGCAGTGTCGAACAACGTCACCACCATCGGCATGAGCTTGACGGCCGTCTACACCGCCAATTCCGGCGGCGCCGGCACGGGCGTCCTGGGCGCCGCGACCGGCACGACCGCGACCGCAGGAACATACGACCTGACGCTGCTCGGAAGCTCGGCCTCCGGCGGCACGCAGGTCACCGCCGCCAATGCGCAAGATATCCTGACCGCGGTCAACTCCGCGTTGAACTCGGTTACGAATTACGCCGCGCAGATCGGCGCCACCCAGGACCGTATGTCGTCGATGTCGAACCTCAACCAGGCGCTGACCACCAACTACGCCAACGGCGTGCAGGGCCTGGTCGACGCCGACATGAACAACGCCTCGACCCGTTTGCAGGCGTTGCAGACCCAAGAGCAGCTCGGCATCCAGTCGCTGTCGATCGCCAATCAGAACGCGCAGCTCATCATGAAGCTGTTCGGCTGATTTACGGCGCGCCGCGTCCCAGACGACGCGGCGCGGGCCTTTCCTGGAATTCGCGTGTATCTCGGAAGACGAAAAAGGGGCGAAGCGCGGACCGCGCTTCGCCCCTTCGGCTTTCAGGGAATGACGACAAACGTGGGAGCGCGCAGCACAAGCGCAATTCCTGAGCAGCGCGGCATGGATCGCCGCAACAAGCCCCAAACCCTTAGTTAGCGCCAGTGAGGACAGGCCCGGGCATGAGGGCGTCGGGCTTCGCTCTTCTTCTTCGATGAGTAGCCCGCACTGAGTTCTCAGTCCTCCATGCCCGGCCGCTTCAGGCAATAGCCAAGGAAGCGCTTGGAGTTGATCGGATCGTAGCCCAACCGATGCTTGAGCTTCTTGCGCAGCTTGCTGATGTGGCTTTCGACGACGTTCTCGTCGACCTCCTCATCGAAGATGCCGTAGACGGCGTTGAAGATCTGCGTCTTTGACTGCCGCCGGCCGCGGTTGCGCACCAGGCATTCGAGGATGCGCCGCTCGCGTCGCGGCAGCGGCAGCGGTTCGCCGCGCACCTCGACTTCGCTGCCGTCGAAGTAAACCGTGAGTTCGCCGATCGTGACGTCGCGCGTCTCGGCCACCGCGCGGCGCGCGATGGCGCCGACGCGGGCGAGGATCTCGCGCACATGTACCGGCTTGCGCAACACGTCGTCGACGCCGGCGGCGAACAGGCCGAGCGTGTCGTCGAGCGACGGGCGCTCGCGCAGGCAGAGCACCGGCGCCTTGGAGCGTTCGCGAATCAGGCGGGGCAGTTGCTCGCGGCCCTGGCAGTCGCCGATGAGGAAGGCTTCGACCGCCTCCACATCGCCGTCGCTTGCCTTGGCGAGCCACTCGCCGAATTCGCCGGGATCGATTCCGGTGGTGGTGACGCCCTCGCGATCGAAGCTGCTGGCGTATCCCCCGGTCACGATGTCGCGGTCGTCAACGATGATATACATCTCATCCCCGTTCTTGGTCTCGCCTCGACATGGCGCGGGCCGCGCGGAACTCGCTTTCGATCTCCGCCGCGTTTCGACAGCCGGAGATTCAATCACAGGTTGTGAGGATGGATTTATACGCGCTAAGGTTAATAAACCATAACGATCAGCAATGGGGCCATGTGCGCCGCTTATCGGACCGGCGGCGCTGGCCTCCGGCGTTAACGCGCCGTAAACCCTATTCTCCCCTTAACGTCTGGGGTCGAATGCCGGCGAAGCGCGCTTGCGCCGAGCCTCAGTTTCGGCCGATTTGAGGGGCATCGCACGCCAACCGCCCTAATTTCCGCCGCTTTCCGCTCCCTGAGGCCCGCCAGCCCATGCCCGACGCTGCCCCCGACACGACGCTCCTGCAGATGTTCTGGACGGCGCATATCGTCGTCAAAATCGTCATGCTGGGCCTGCTCGCCGCCTCTTTCTGGGGCTGGGTCATCATCATCGACAAGGCGCTGCTGTTCCGCCGTTTCCGAACCGAGATGGACGGGTTCGAACAGACCTTCTGGTCGGGCCAGAGCCTCGAAGAGCTCTACGCCTCGCTGTTGCAGAAGCCGGTCTCCGGCGCGTCGGCGCTGTTCGTGGCGGCGATGCGCGAATGGAAGCGCTCGTTTCAGAACGCGTCGAGCTCGTTCCGCGGCCTGCACGCACGCATCGACAAGGTGCTCGACGTCTCGATCGCGCGCGAAGTCGAACGGCTCGAATCGAATCTCCTTTTTCTGGCGACCGTCGCCTCCGCCGGACCGTTCGTCGGCCTGTTTGGCACGGTCTGGGGCATCATGACCGCGTTCCGTTCGATCGCGGCCTCAAAGAACACCTCGCTCGCCGTCGTCGCGCCCGGCATCGCCGAGGCGCTGCTCGCCACCGCCATCGGCCTGTTCGCGGCGATCCCCGCGCTGATCGCCTACAACAAGCTGCAGGGCGACGTCGCGCGCGCGCAGGCGCGGCTCGAAAGCTTCGCCGACGAATTCTCCTCGATCCTGTCGCGGCAGATCGACCAGCATTTTCCCGGCGAGCGGGCGGCTTAAGGGGGCAAGGCGATGGGCGCGTCGATCGGGGGAGCCCGTAAGAGCGGCCGCGGACGGCGCGGCGTGCCGCGCTACGGGGCGATGGCCGACATCAACATGACGCCATTCATCGACGTGATGCTCGTGCTGCTCATCATCTTCATGGTCGCCGCGCCGCTGCTGACCAATGGCGTCACCGTCGATCTGCCGAAAGCCGCCGCCGGATCGCTCAACGTCGACCAGAAACCGGTGGCCATCGCCATCGACGAAAAGGGCCAGGTCTTCGTCATGGACGAGGCGGTCGCCGACGCAGACCTGCTGGACCGGCTGCGGGCGCTCGCCAAGGACGGCCCGGACACCCGCGTCTACGTGCGCGCCTCCAAGACGGTGCCCTACGGCCGGGTCGCGGAGATCATGGGCGAGGTCACCACCGCCGGATACAAGAAGGTCGCGCTCGTCACCGAGCCTCCGGCGAAGTGACGGAAAAGGTTTCGGGCGTTGCACGAGGGCTCGCAAAGGACGGGACTGATCGTCTCCGGCGCGATGCATCTGGCGCTGCTCGCGATTCTCGTTCTCGGCTTCTCCGCGCCCCGGTTCGACGACGCCCCCGAATCGATCCCCGTCGAGACGATCAGCGCCAGCGATCTCAACGAGATCATGGAGGGCGAGAAGGCCGCCAAACCTTCCCCGGCCAAACCCGCGCCGCCGCCGAAGGCGGCCGAGACTCCGCCGACCCCGCCGGAACCACCGCCGCCGCCGCCAAAACCTGAACCCCCGCCGCCGGAGCCGCCGAAACGGCCGGAGCCGTCGCCGCCCGAACCGCCCGCGCCGGAGCCGCCAAAACGCCCGGAGCCGGCCAAGCCCGAGCCGCCGAAGCCGCAGGCCGAGGACGCGCCGAGCCCGCCGGTCAAGCCGCGCCCGACCAAGGTCGAGGATACCCCGCGCCCGCCCGTGCGTCCGCCGAAGCCCGAGGAGACCCCGAAGCCGCCGGACAAGTTCAGCCCGGACCAAATCGCCAAGGCGCTCGCCAAGGAGAAGGCCGAGGAGAAGCCGCGGCCGAAACCGCCGGCTTTCGACCAGGCGGCGATCTCCAAGCTCATCGGCCAGACCAAGACCGCGGAGGCCGCGCCCAACGCTACGACGCAGCAGGGGCTCGCCAACCATCACGCGCCGCGCATGTCGGTCGGCGTCGAGAACGCGCTGAACGAATGGTTTAGGGATTCTTATAAGAATTGTTGGAACCTGCCGCCGAGCAACCCGGCAGGCGAAAACTACGTGTTCGACGTGCGCGTGACTTTCAAACCCGACGGGTCGCTGGCGGCCCGGCCGGTGATGTTGAACCCGCCGCACGATCCGGAATGGCGCGCCCACGCCGACAGCGTCATGCGTGCGGTCATGCGCTGCAATCCGCTGCATATCCCAACGCAATATGCGCCCTACTTCGATCAATGGCGGTCGAAGACTATCCACTTCGACCCGGCGAGCGCAGAAGGCTGATGGCGAAATCTCCGAAATCCCGCAAAGCCGCGCCGCGTGGGCCTTCCTTCGCGGGCGTCGCGCTGCGCACCGTGGGCGTCCGGGTCGGCGTCGCGGTGGCGCTGGTCGGCGTCGCCGCCGGCCTCTACGCCTATCGCGAACGCGGCGCGCCCGTCGTCACGCAAGACGCGCACCCCATCGTCGTCGCCTCGCCGAAGCCCGCGCCGACAGTTTCCCCGTCGCCGGCGCCTACGGAAGCCGAGGCGCCGGAGCCGCCGCGCCGCGAGGAGAGCCACAAGCCGATGTCGGCGTCGCTCCATGCGGCGTTCGACACGTGGCTGATGACGGCTTACGCGAAATGCTGGCGGGCGCCGAAAACGCTGCCCGACGGCGATCCCTATCTGCCGAAGGTGCGGGTCGCCTTCAAGGAGGACGGCGGCCTCGCCGGACCGCCGCATCTCGTCAATCCGCCCTCCGACCCGGCCTGGAAGCCGCACGCCGAGGCGGCGCTAAAAGCGGTGAAGGGCTGCGATCCCCTCCACGTTCCCGACAAATACGCCGACTATTACCCCTCGTGGAAGTCGAAGACGGTCTATTTCGACCCGACGCGGAACTAGGGAAGAAGTCTGCTTGATGAAAAGCGTTATTGTCGGCCTCGCGCTGGGGCTCGCCTTACTCGCCGCGGGTCCGGCGCGGGCCGCGAGCGACGTCTATGTCCGCGCCGGCGGCGACTTCAAGCCGGTGACGATCGCCGTCACGCCGCTCGCCGGCGACACCGCCAAGATCGGCGCCGTCGTCGCCAACGATATGGCGCGATCGATCTTTCTTTCGCCGCTGAATCCCTCGACCTTCCCCGAGAAGCCGGGCGACCCCGACGCCGCGCCGAACCTCGAGGCCTGGAAGACGATCAACGCGCAATTCGTGCTGACCGGCCGCGTCGAGGGCGGCGGGAAGCTGACGGCGCGCTTCCGGCTGTGGGACGTAGCCACCGGCGAGCAGGTCGCCGGCCAGCAATTTTCCGGCGACGCCGGCGGCGCCCGGCGGATCGGGCATCTCATCTCGGACGCGGTGTTCACCCGCGTGACCGGCGAGAAGGGCTTTTTCGACAGCCGCGTGGTGTTCGTCGACGAATCGGGGCCGAAACAGAAGCGGATCAAGCGCATCGCGCTGATGGATATGGACGGCGCCGACGTCAAATATCTGACGAGCGGCGACCGGCTGGTGGTGACGCCCGCGTTTTCGCCGACCGCCCAGCAGGTCGCCTACATGGCGTTCGGCGGCGACGAGCCGAAGGTGACGCTGCTCGACCTCGAAACCGGGCGGCGCCAGCCGCTTGGCGAGACCAGCGGCATGAGCTTCGCGCCGCGCTTCTCGCCCGACGGCCGGCATGTCGTGATGTCGCTGTCCGACGGCGCCAATGCGAGCCTTTACGAAATGGAGGTCGGCTCCAACCATACGCGCCGGCTCACCGACGCCGGCGCGATCGACACCTCGCCCTCCTATTCGCCCGACGCCTCGCAGATCGTGTTCGAGAGCGATCGCGGCGGCCATCAGCAGCTGTACGTCATGGACGCCGGCGGCGGCGACGCCAAGCGCATCTCGTTCGGCGACGGCCGTTATTCGACGCCGGTGTGGTCGCCGAAGGGCGACTTGATCGCCTTCACCCGCCAGAAGGGCGGCGAGTTCGGCATCGGCGTGATGAAGCCCGACGGCTCCGGCGAGCGGATGATCGTCGAGGGCTTCCACAACGAGGGGCCGACGTTCTCGCCGAACGGGCTGTTCCTGATGTTCTTCCGCGATCCCGGCGGCGCGGGCGGCGCGCATATCTACATGGCCGACATTTTCGGCCACGGCGAGTTCCAGGTGCCGACGCCCGGCTACGCCAGCGATCCCTCGTGGGGACCGCTGCTGAAGTGACGGCGCCGGCCCCTTGGACCCGGTCGATCAGCTCCGCATAGCGGGCGGCGTCTCCGAATCGAGCGCCCGCCGAAGCGCGCGCAGATCGAGCCAAGACCACCGCTTCGCCGCGGGGGTGCGCAGCAGGTAGGCGGGATGCAGCGTCGGCAGCGCGGGGATGGTGCGGCCCGGCGCGATCTCGTAGGCCCGCCACGTCCCGCGGGCGCGCGTAATCCCCTCGCGCACGCCGAGCAGCGTCTGCGTCGACGGGTTGCCCATCGTCACCAGAAGGCGCGGCGCGCAGAGCTCGATCTGGCGACGGATGAACGGCAGGCAGATCGCCGTCTCCTGCGGCGTCGGCGTGCGATTGCCCGGCGGCCGCCAGGGCACGACATTGGCGATATAGACGTGGCGGCGGTCGAGGCCGATCGCCGCCAGCATGCGGTCGAGCAATTGCCCGGCGCGGCCGACGAACGGCCGGCCGAGACGATCCTCGTCGCCGCCGGGGGCCTCGCCGACGATCATCACCGAAGCGCCCGGCGCGCCGTCGGCGAACACCAGTTGCGTCGCCGTCCGCTTCAGCGCGCAACCTTCGAAACGGTCGAGCGCCTCGCGCAACGCATTTAGGGTTTGCGCCTCGGCCGCCCATTCCGCCGCCGTGCGCGCCGCCGCGTCGGGGGCGGCGACTGGCGCCATCGGCGCAGCGACGGCCAAGCGCGGCGCGGCCGGCGGCGCCGGGCGCGGCTTGGCGGTCTCTTCAAACCGGTTGCGCGGCGCCTCCTCGAACAGCAGGTCGACGCCCGCCGTCGCCCACCAGCGCAGCACGTCGCGCGCGTCGGCCGCATCGGCGATCTCGCGCGGGCTCACGGCGCGAAGGCCGCCGCGAATTCGGGACGCAGCGCCTGATAGAGCGATTGAAAGCGCGGACGCCGCGTGGCGAAGGCCTCGCTCAATCCGGGCTCGGGAGGGATCACGTCGAGCGTTTCGGGCGGTTGGCACAATCCCTCCGGCGCTTCGCCAGTCGCCGCGAGCCGGGCGAGCCGGGCCGCGCCAAACGCCGGGCCGGTCTCGCCGCCGCGATAGCGCGTCACTTCGACCCCTGAAGCCGAGGCGATCATGCGGGCCCACAACCGGCTGCGCGCGCCGCCGCCGATGAGCCCAACTCGAGCCCCCGCCGCGAGGCAATCGCGCGCGTCGGCGAGGCTATAGGCGACGCCCTCCATGACGGCGCGGGCGAAATCGGCGCGCGAGCTCGCCTCGCTGAGCCCGAAGGCGACGCCGCGCGCGTGCGCGTCGTCGTGCGGCGTGCGCTCTCCGGAGAGATACGGCAGGAACAGCAGGTCGCCGGGTCCGCGATAATTCGCCGCCGCCTCCGCTTCGAGCGCAGCGACATCGTCGCCGAGCAGGCGGCCGGCGAAGGCGAGAGCGCCGGCGCCGTTCAGCATCGCCGCCATGCGATACCAGCGCCCCGGCAGCGCATGGGCGAAACTGTGAACGAGCTTCTCCGGCGCCGCCTGATACGAATCGGCGGCGACAATCCACTGGCAGGCCGTGCCGAGCGAGATGAACGCGTCGCCCGGCCGCACCGCGCCGAGCGCCACCGCTCCGACCGCCGCATCGCCGCCGCCCGCCGCGACGATCGTGTCGCGCGAGAGCCCGAGCGCCTCGGCGACGGCTCGCCGCAGCTGGCCCGCCGGCGCCGAACCCTCGCGCAACGGCGGCGCCTGCGCCGTCGTTGTCGCGCTGGCGGCGAGCGCCGCCTCCGACCATGTGCGCGTGGCTTCGTCGAGCCACCACGAGCCGGCGGCGTCGCTCATGTCGGTCGCCTTCTCGCCGGTCAGCGTGAAGCGCAGCCAATCCTTGGGCGCGAGCACGCAGGCGATGCGGGCGTGGATTTCCGGCTCATAGGTCTGCAGCCACAGCATTTTGGCGGCCGGGAAGCTCGCCATCGCCTTGACGCCGACGACGCGTTCGAGTTCGGCATGCTCGGCGTGCAGGCGCGCCGCCTCCGCATGGGCGCGTCCGTCATTGTGGAGGATGGCCGGCCGCAGGGGCGCATCGTCCTGCCCGAGCGCGACGAGCCCGTGCATCTGCCCGGAAAAGCCCAGCGCGCGGACGCTTCCCCAAACCTCCGGCGCGGCGGCGCGGAGATCGCCAAGCGCCGCGAACATCGCTTCGCGCCAGACTTCGGGATCTTGCTCGGACCAAAGGGGACGCCGGCGATCCGGCGCATAGGCGCGCGACGCGGACGCGACCACCCGCTCCGCGTCGTCCACGAGAACTGCTTTTAGAGCGGACGTGCCGCAATCGACGCCGACGAAAGGCATTCCCGCACTGTGGCGAAAAACCCCTTCGGCGCCAAGCTCGCGGGCGTCAAATCCGAGCGCCGCTCATCCACGCCGTTTCGGGGTTCACGCCGCGCTCGAGGATGTAGCGCAGGCCGCTCAGCACCGGCTGCTGCGAGCCATGCGCCGCCACGATGACTCCCCGCCGATCGTCGTCGCCCGCCTGGCGCGCAAATTCCCGAACCAGTTTGGCGGCGTAGGCGCCACGAGACATCGCGTGGCGATTCGCATCGTCCGCGACGACGCGAGCGAACTCCCCCCCAATGGAAATCACAGCGGCGTCAGCCACATAGGAATTGGTGCAGGTACGAACGATCTCGTTATAGACCATCCCGTGCTCCTTCCTCCGGCGTTTTGTGTTTCCTCTAGTAGAGGCGAAACTAGACAAAGATGTGACGACTTCGAGAATCGCAACGGCGGCATATTTAAAGTGATGTGAGCAATGGCGACCGAGGCATTTGAAGAAATTGCAAGTCGTTAATTTGTACGTCGGACACATTATTGTTGCATTGCATCATAACCCATTCGTGAGCACCGCCTCGCCCGCTGACGATGCGAGCCGTGACGGGGTCTTGGCGCGCGATCTCACAAACGGATGAAAAGCAATTCCTCGCCACTCGCAATGGCGTTGGCGGCGATCGAGACGTCGGCCTGGAGCGGCCGCGTCTGACCCTGTCACAACCGGCGGGGAAGAATCGCGTTCCCTGAGCGACGACGCGGCGCATTTTGCACGCGCTCGAGTCGTGGTGCGCGCGGCTGCTCGATCCGCCGCTGTTCCCACCATCTCGGTTCGGGGTGACGGCGTTGGCCGTCCGCATCGCGACGACGCTGTTTGCGCGTCATGATCGCGGGGACCCTGCACGCCATACCGGCCGCTCTACCTCGCCGGTCTTGGCGCGTGGGGCCGGTTCTGCCGGCTCGTCATTAGCGACCGACCGTTACTAGGGGACGCGGGACAACCCGCGTACCCTAGGATTGTTACGACGTGGCGCGTTCGCGCCGCGGCCTCACTTCATCGTCGGGATCGAAAACTCCGCGCCGCCCTTGACGCCGCTCGGCCAGCGCGAGGTGACAGTCTTGGTCTTGGTGTAGAAACGGATTGAGTCCGGTCCGTGCTGGTTGAGGTCGCCGAAGCCGGAGCGCTTCCAGCCGCCGAACGTGTAATAGGCGACCGGCACCGGGATCGGCACATTGACGCCGACCATACCGACCTGCACGCGGCTGGCGAAGTCCCGCGCCGCGTCGCCGTCGCGGGTGAAGATCGCGACGCCGTTGCCATATTCGTGGTCGTTGCAAAGGCCGAGCGCCTCCTCGTAACCTTTGGCGCGCACGACGCTCAGCACGGGGCCGAAGATCTCCTCCTTGTAGATACGCATGTCCTTGGTGACGTGATCGAACAGGGAGCCGCCGAGATAGAAGCCGTTCTCGTAGCCCTGCATCTTGAAGCCGCGACCGTCGACCGTCAGCTTCGCGCCTTCCTTGACGCCGATGTCGATATAGCCCTTCACCCGTTCAAGCGCGGCTTTCGTGACCAGCGGGCCGTAATCGGCGCTCGGATCGGTTGAGGGGCCGATCTTCAGCGATTCGACGCGCGGGACGAGGCGCTTCATCAGCTCCTCCCCCGCCCGCTCGCCAACTGGCACGGCGACCGAGACCGCCATGCAGCGTTCGCCCGCGGAGCCGTAGCCGGCGCCGATCAGCGCATCAACGGTCTGGTCCATGTCGGCGTCGGGCATCACCAACATGTGGTTCTTCGCGCCGCCGAAGCATTGCACGCGCTTTCCGTGCGCCGTGCCGCGCGAATAGATGTACTCGGCGATCGGCGTCGAGCCGACGAAGCCAATGGCGGAAATATCGGGATCGTCGAGGATCGCATCGACCGCTTCCTTGTCGCCGTTGACGACATTGAGGATGCCGGGGGGACCGCCAGCCTCGACGAACAGCTCGCCAAGTTTCATCGGCACGCCGGGATCACGCTCCGACGGCTTCAGGATGAACGCATTGCCGCAGGCGATCGCCGGGGCGAGCTTCCACAGCGGGATCATGGCAGGGAAGTTGAACGGCGTGATGCCGGCGACGACGCCGAGCGGCTGACGCATCGAATAGGTGTCGATGCCGGGGCCGGCGCCGTCGGTGTATTCGCCCTTCATCAGGTGCGGCACGCCGAACGAGAACTCCAGCACCTCGATGCCGCGCTGGATGTCGCCCTTGGCGTCGACGATGGTCTTGCCGTGCTCGCGGGCGAGGATGTCGGCGAGTTCGTCGGTGTGCTGGACGATGAGTTCGTAGAACTTCATCATGACGCGGGCGCGGCGCTGCGGATTGGTTGAGCCCCACGCGACCTGCGCCGCTTTGGCGTTAGCGACCGCCGCGTGAACCTCATTTTTCGAGGCCAACGCGACGTGGGCGCGCACTGTGCCGTCCATCGGCTGAAACACTTCCGCCGTGCGTCCCGACTTGCCGGCGACGTTCTTCCCGCCGATGAAATGGCCGTATTCGATCATTGTTTTCTCCCTTGGTGGACGGCGCCCGCTGTAGGCGCGGTCTCAAGACCGCGTTGTCTCCGCAACAAGCGCGATTTGGAAATCGCGCCTCCAGCGCCGAGCCGCCGATCCGATGATCGGGGTTATGCGCCTGGACATCTCGCACAGCAATTGACGTTTTCGCGCTTCCCTAGTGCAAGAATGGGCTAAGCTCGCGCGAATGGACTGGGATCATGTGCGCGTTTTCCTCGCCGTCGCCCGGGCCGGGCAGTTCGTCGCCGGGGCGCGGCGGTTGCGGCTCGACCACGCGACCGCGAGCCGCCGCGTCGCCGCGCTGGAGGCTGCGCTCGGGGCGCGATTGTTCGACCGCCGCACCACCGGCGCCCGTCTGACCAGCGCCGGCGAGCGGTTCCTCGTCGCCGCGGAGCAAATGGAGAGTGCGTTCCTGCATGCCCAGGGGGAGGTCTCCGGGCTCGACGTCGAGCTTTCCGGCGACGTGCGGATCGGCGCGCCGGACGGGTTCTCGACCTATTACCTGGCCGAGGCGCTGGGGCCGTTCATCGCCCGCAATCCCGGCCTGCGCGTGCAGCTATTGCCGCTGCCGCGGCTGACGCCGCTCGCCCGCCGCGAGGTTGACATCGTCGTCGGCCTCGACAAGCCGGAAGTCGGCCGGTTCGTCGCGCGAAAGCTCACCGACTACACGCTGGGGCTTTACGCCAGCGCCGCCTATCTCGACGCGCAGGGGCCGCCGGGCCCGGATTTCGCCGGCCACCGCCTGATCGGCTATGTCGAGGAATACGCGTTCTCGAGCGCGCTCAGCTATGTGCGCGAGTTGTTCGGCGGCGCGCCGACGCAGCTCGAATGCGCCAGCGCGGTGACGCAATTGGAGGCGGTGCGCGCCGGCGTCGGGCTGGGCGTGGTGCATAATTTCATCGCGCGCCGCTTTCCCGACCTGCGCCGCGTGTTGCCGGAGCGCGCGGCGAGCCGGGCGTACTGGATCGTGACGCACGAGGACACGCGAGGCTTGGGGCGCATCCGGGCGGCGCACGAACATATCGTGGCGTGCGTGGAGCGCGACCGCGGGATATTTGGGTAAGCGGCGTTTGCGCCTACTCGCTATGGCGCATCGCCCAATCGTCATCGCGAGCGAAGCGACGCGGGCCACGGCGCCGCCGATCGAGGCCTTTCCGCTTTGCCGACGATCTTGGAGAGCGGGATGGCGTCGCTTCGCTCGCCATGACGGCGCTACAACGTCCTTGCAATCAGCAGCTTCATGATCTCGTTGGTTCCTCCGTAAATCCGCTGCACGCGGGTGTCGCGGAACATGCGGCCGATCGGGTATTCGTTCATGAAGCCGTAGCCGCCGAACAATTGCAGGCAGCGGTCGACGATCTTGCATTCGAGATCGCTGATCCAGTACTTCGCCATCGACGCCGTCGCCGCATCGAGCTTGCCTTCGAGATGCAGCCCGATCAACCGATCGACGAAGGCGCGACCGACGTTCGCCTCGGTCTTGCACTCGGCCAGAACGAACTGGGTGTTCTGGAAATCAAGGATGCGCTTGCCGAACGCCTGACGCTCCTTGACGTAGTCGATCGTCAGTTGCAGCGCGCGCTCGATCACCGCCATGCCGCCGACGGCGATGTTGAGCCGCTCCTGCGGCAGTTGCTGCATCAGTTGGACGAAGCCCTGGCCCTCGTCGGTCCCGATCAGATTCGACGTCGGCACGCGCGCTTCGTTGAAGAACAGCTCCGATGTGTCCTGCGCATCGAGCCCGACCTTGTCGAGTTTCCGACCGCGCGCAAACCCCTCGGTCTCCTCGGTCTCGACGACGATCAGCGAAGTGCCTTTGGCGCCGGCGCTGGGGTCGGTCTTGGCGACGACGATGACGAGGTTGGCCGTCTGCCCGTTGGTGATGAAGGTCTTCTGACCGTTTAGCACGTATTGATTGCCGCTGCGCTTGGCGCTGGTGCGCACGCCCTGCAAATCCGAGCCGGCGCCTGGCTCGCTCATCGCGATCGCGCCGACGAGATCGCCGGTCGCCATCCGCGGCAGCCAACGCTGCTTCTGCTCCTCCGAGCCGTAGTGCAGGATGTAGGGTGCGACGATCGCGTTGTGCAACGAGGCGCCGAACCCGTCGACGCCTTTGCGCGCGAGCTGCTCCATGAACACGACTTCGTGGCGATAGTCGCCGCCGGCCCCGCCGTAGGCCTCGGGCATCGAGAGACACAGCAGTCCCGCCGCGCCGGCCTCGCGCCACATCTCGCGCTCGACGATCTTGTCGCGGCGCCAGTTGGCGACGCGCTCCTCCGGCGCGTGACTATCGAAGAACTTGCCGACGGAGTCCTGGAACAGGACGATCTCCTCCTCGCGGAGGTAATCGGGACGGTCGAATGCGATCACGGACATGGGGCGAGTTCCTCCTTGGCCGCCTTCATGCGGCGCCGTCAGGCTTCGTGCAAATCGGCCTCGCGCTGCGCCGCCTTCTCATAGACGTCGGCCGCGGCGACGAAATCGGAAAGCCTCGCGGCGAGCCGCGACTCGGACGTCACGCTCGCGCCGGATAGCGTGGCGATCGCCAACCGTCGTTCGGCCTCCAATCGCTCGGCCGGGCTGTCCGCGTCGGATTCGAGCGCGTCGAGCCGCGCGGCGGAAATGTGCGCGGCGGCGACGCTGGCGGCGACCACCATCGCGCTCATCTCATCGAGCCCGCGCCGCGCCGCGCGCGGCTCGCCGCCCATGCGCGCCGCCGAATCCGAAAGCGCCGCCAGACCCTCCATGAAATCCCGGCGGGCGAGGCGATAATCCTGGTCCGGCGCGTTGAGGCGCAACGCCACGTCGGCGAAGGCGGCGGCGCGCTCCTTGAGCCGCCGGGCGGTCTTCGGCGCCTCGGAAATCTCCCAGTTCGGCAGGACATAGCTGAACAGATGGGCGATCGCCGCGCCGATCAGCGTATCGGTCAGGCGCGCCAGCATCGGCGAGGGAAAGTCGGGCTCGGCGAGATGCAGCGACACCAGCGCCATCATCGACGCGCCGACCGAGGCGACGCGATAGTTGAGGCGGGCGAAGCCATGCGCCGTGGCGAGCGCCCCGGCCTGCACGAGCAGCAGCGCCCAGGCCGGCATGTAAGCGACGGCGGCGGAGGCGATGATGCAGCCGACCAGCGTGCCGATTACCCGGTCGTCGCGGCGCTGCCGGGTGAGCCCATATCCCGCGCGCGAAATGACGGCGATCGTCAGCAGCACCCAGTTGCCGTGACGCTCGCCGCCGAGTTCGACAGCGGCGACGCCGCCGGCCATCATCGCCAGCGACAGTCGCGCCGCGTAGCGGAACACCGGCGAGGCCGGCGTCAGGTGCGCCCTCAGCAGCCGCGGATGGAACGAGCGGGTCGGCCGGAAGGCCGAGAGCTTGACCGCGCCGATGGCGGCCTTCGCCGCGTCGTCGTTGCGCAGCGCCTCCTCCAGACGATGGATCGCGCTGCGCGAGACGTCGAAGCGCGCCAGCGTGCGGCCGATCGCGGCGCGAACGTCCGCCGGCGTGTCCTCGTCGGCGATGAGCCGAAAGCCCTCGCGGCGCACCGCATCGCGGGCGAGCTGGTGGTCTTCGGGCAAAGCGGGGTTGCGGCGGGCGACAAGGTCGAGACTGAGATGCTGGATGTCGAGCGCGGTGGCGCGGACCAACACGCCGACGCGGCGCATCCATTCGCCCGCCGCAGGCAACCTGCGCAGGTCGGGCAGATCACATTGCGCGGCGACCAGGGCGTCGAGCGTATCGAGCATCAGGCCGATCGAGGCGGCGAGCCGCACCCGCTCCGGCGTCGCGCGCGGCTTCTCAAGCAGCAGCGCGCGCGCGGCCTGGATCTGCTCGGAGAACGCCGCCTGTTGTCGGATGACGCGGCCGTAAACTTCGGCGAGATCGGCGTGCGTGTCGGCGAGACGGGCGTAGGCGAACAGATAGCGCGCGAGTTCGCGCAACGATTCGCTTGTCATCATGCGCCGGTCGCTGGCGGCGATCAGGCGCGAGATGCAGAGCGAAATCGCGATATAGGCCGCGCCGCCGAGCGTCATGCGGGCGAGGATCAACCCGATGCCGGCGAGGTTGGTCGGCGGCAGGCCGAGCGCCAGCACCATTGCGATCAGCATTTGCATGCTGGTGGTGAGCGCCCAACGGCCAAAGCCGCTCACCAGTCCCGAAGCAAAGGCGACGACGCCGATCGCCGCGATTTCCAGCGCCAGCGAGCGTTGGGCGACAAGGGCGAGCCCGGTCGAGGCGAGCGCGAGCACGAAGCCGACGCTCATGCTCGTGGCTTTGTCGCGCACGGAGGCGGGAAAATCGCCGATGCTGGCGGCGATTGCTCCGAGCGTAACCGCGAAGCCGCCGGCAAAGCCAAGCGTCACGGTGGCGACCACCGCCACCGCCATCACGCCGGCGGCGACGCCGAGGCCGTTGGCGACGTGCTGGCCGACAAAAAGCTTGAGCAGAGTCGGGGATCGGGTCCAGCGGTTCATGCGGCCGGTCTAGCGCGACAAGGGCGCCGGTCAAGACTTGCGGGCGCGTCGGATCGGTCTTACGCCGGGATCACAGGGAGGTGCAAATGGCGATCGGCGGACTTTCGGATTCCATTTCGGGCGGCCGCGTCCGGCTCGGCATGGTCGGCGGCGGCGAGGGCGCGTTCATCGGCGCGGTGCATCGCCTCGCCGCGCGGATGGACGGCCATTACGACCTCGTCGCCGGCGCGTTGTCCTCGACGCCCGACAAGGCGAAGCGCTCCGGCGCCGCGCTCGGGCTTTCGCCCGACCGGGTCTACGACGACTTCTCCGCAATGGCGAAGGCGGAGGCCGCGCGCCCCGACGGGATCGAGGCGGTGGCGATCGTCACCCCCAATCACGTTCACGCCGGGCCGACGATCGCCTTTCTCGACGCGGGGCTGCACGTGATCTGCGACAAGCCGCTGGCGCTTTCGCTCGAGGAGGCGAAGACGATGCAGGCGGCGGTTGCGCGCTCCGGCCGCATCTTCGCGCTGACCCACAATTACACCGGCTATCCGCTGGTCAGACGCGCGCGCGAAATGGTGAAGGCCGGCGAGCTCGGCGAGATCCGGCTCGTGCAGGTCGAATATCCACAGGACTGGCTGACCGAAGCGCCGGAGAAGGCAGGCAACAAACAGGCGGAATGGCGCGTCGATCCCGCCCGCTCCGGCGCCGGCGGGGCGCTCGGCGACATCGGCACGCACGCCTACAACCTCGCCGATTTCATCGTCGGCATCGAAGTCGCCGAGCTCGCGGCCGACCTCTCCTCGTTCGGCGCCGGCCGCAAGCTCGACGACAACGTGCAGATGCTGCTGCGCTACGCCAATGGCGCGCGCGGCAGTCTGTGGGCGAGCCAGGTGGCGCCGGGCAACGAGAACGGGCTGCGCATCCGTGTCTACGGAACCAAGGCGGGGCTGACCTGGGTGCAGGCCAACCCCAACGAGATGATGTACGGCGTGCTCGGCGAGCCGGTCCGCATCCTGACGCGCGGCGGGCCGGGATCGGGGCCGGCGGACGCCCGCGTCACCCGCGTCCCGCCGGGCCATCCCGAGGGTTATCTGGAGGGCTTCGCCAACATCTACACCGACGTCGCGTTGGCGATCAAAGCGGCGCGGACCGGCGCGCCAACGCCGGAGGGCGTGCTGTTTCCGACGATTGACGACGGCGTGAAGGGCATGGCGTTCATCGAGGCGGCGGTGAAGTCGTCAAAGGCGAACGGGGCCTGGACGAAGCTTTGAGGTTCTTTGGAAAAGCGGTCTTATTTCTGATCGGGCTCGTCCTGCTGTTGCCGGGCGCCTGCTCCTTGGGCTTCCTGGCTTTGGGCGTGCCGCTTCTCCCTTCCGTCTTTAAGACTCCGCTGAGCGCGGACGTCGTCACCATATACGGCTTCTATCTCGGAATCTGGGGCAGCGGCCTGGTGTTGGGGGCGCTCGGCGTCTGGTTGATCGTCCGGACTGTGCGGTCCTCGAATGGACGCTGAGCATCTCGCCATCCACACCGCGTTCGATGCGCTGGCCTGGGCCAGCGCGGCGGGTCTCGGCTACGCGCTGACGAGGATCGCCCGCATTGAGTTTCCCGTCGCTTCGGCGCAGCGCCCGAGCTATTACGCCGTGCTGGCCGCAACCTCCGGCCTCGGCGCCTATCTCTTCGGCACGCTCAACATGATCGCCTGCGGGCGCCCGGAACTCGCGCGCTCCATCGAGGGCGCGATTTTCGGCGCCGTGTTCGGCGTCGAAGTCTACAAGCGCTTCGCCGGCCTGACCGCACGCACCGGCGCCCGCTTCGCCGCGCCGCTCGCCATCGGCGTCGTCGTCGGCCGCTTCGGCTGCTTCTTCTCCGGCATCGACGATTTCACCTATGGGACGCCAACCAACCTGCCGTGGGCGCATGATTTTGGCGACGGCGTGCCGCGCCATCCCGCGCCGCTCTACGAGAGCGCGGCGATGGCGCTGTTCCTCGCCTTCTATTTGATCGCCGTGCTTCGCGATTCCCGCTGGACGATCGCCAACGGCTTCTATCTCGCCGTCGGATGGTACGCCGCGCAGCGATTTCTCTGGGAGTTCGTCAAGCCCTATGCCCCGGTGTTCGGCCCCTTGACGATCTTCCAAATCCTCTCGATCCTGCTTTTCATTTACGCGCTCGCCATGCTGGCGACGTCAGGAGGCGGCCGCCATGAACGCGCCCTTGCGAAAAGTCCGCCCTTACCTCTTCTACGGACAGACGACCTCGATGTGCCCGCAATGCCTGGCGCTAGTCCCCGCGAAAATCTGTATTGAAGGCGACGACGTCTTCTACGAGAAGCGATGTCGCACGCACGGCGTCTCCAAGACGCGCATCTCGTCGGACGCCAACTATTACCGCTGGCAGCGCGATTTCCTCAAACCCGGGGACCGGCCGCTGAAGGTTCAAACAAGAACCGAACTCGGATGCCCCTATGATTGCGGGCTCTGCCCCGATCACGAGCAGCATTCGTGTCTGGCGATCGTCGAAATCAACGACGTTTGCGATTTGACCTGCCCCGTCTGCTTCGCCGATTCCTCGCCGAAGCGCACGAGGAACCTGCCGCTATCAACCATCGAAGGCATGTTCGACGCGCTGGTCGCGAGCGAGGGCGAACCTGATCTCGTGCAAATATCCGGCGGCGAGCCGACGCTCCATCCGCAGATTCTCGATGTGTTGCGGCTCGCCAAATCCAAGCCAATCCGTCACGTGATGCTGAACACCAACGGCGTGCGCATCGCGCAGGACCCCGATTTCGTCGCCGCGCTCGCCGAGATGCGGACCGGGCTCGAAGTCTATCTGCAATTCGATTCGCTGAACTCTGAAGCGCTGAAGGCAATTCGCGGCGCCGATCTCACGCGCATCCGCCGGCAGGCGCTGGAGGCGCTGGAGCGACACAATATCTCGACAACCCTGGTCTGTGTCGTCAAGAAGGGCGTCAACGACGCGGAGATGGGCGCGATCATCCAGCACGCGCTGCAATGGCGTTGCGTGCGAGGCGTCAATTTCCAACCGATCCAGGACACCGGCCGCAACGAAAATTACGATGCCGACCGGGACCGCGCGCTGCTCTCCGACATCCGCCGCCGCATCGTCGCCGACAGCGGCGTGTTCGGCGAGCGCGACATGATCCCGCTGCCCTGCAATCCCGGCGCGATCACCATCGGCTACGGCCTGCGCAACGGCGCCGAGGTGACGCCGGTCACGTCGATCTTCAGCCACGAGGATTTGCTCGCCGAGGTTCCCAATGCGCTGACCTTCGAAAAATACCCCGAGTTGCAGCGCCGCATCTTCGAGCTGTTCTCGCTATCAACCGGCCCCGACACCGCCGTCGAGCGCATCGAGGCGTTGCTGTGTTGCCTGCCGAGCGTGCCCGTGCCGCAGGGCTTGACCTACGACAACATTTTCCGCGTGACCGTCGTCGAGTTCCTCGACCCGCACAATTTCTGTCTGTCGGCGGTCAAACGCTCCTGCGTGCATTTCGTCGCGCCGGCGGGCCAGATCATCCCATTCGACACCTACAATCTACTCTACCGCGACGGCAAGATCGACGCGATCCGCGCCGCGCTTCAATAGGCGGCGTAGCTCTTCTCCTCGACAAACGCGCTCTCGGACAGTTGGTTGATCTCTCTTTTGAGCCGGGCGCGCGCATCGTTGGTGACATAGACGGCGCGGGCGAGCGCAATGAACTCCTCATCAAATGTCCGCGCGCGCTCCTTGATGCGAATTTCGTCCTCGATCCGCCATAGCTCGGCGTTGACGCATTTGAGCAGTTCGCGCAGCTCGGCGATCTCCGCGCGCGTCAGCAACTCGGACGGCGCCGCGGCGAGCAGCGCGTCATACTCACGCCGCACGTTGTTGAGCTTGCCGCGATCGAGAATCTCGGCAAGCTTGATTTCGAGGATCGTCAACTTGTCGATCCATTCGCCGACCGAGATTTGCGCATTGACCTGCATGGCCACAATCATGCGGGGCCAAGCTTTCGTCAGACTTGTCTCGACGGTTTATACCAAGTCCTGATGAACCTAGAGCGCTTACCGAACAAATTGAATCCGCTTCGTCATTGCGAGCGAAGCGAAGCAATCCAGCGCGCCGAGATCGCAGGCTAGTCGGTGAAGCTCGGCTCGGCGGAGACGTGGATGGCTTCGCTTCGCTCGCCATGACAGCGGTTCAACTTGATCGGGACACGCTCTAATCGGTCCGAACGGGGCCGAGGCCGTCTTGGCCGGACTTGTCCCGGCCATCCACGTCGCGCCGTCGCGAAAGGGCGGGAAACGCAACAACTGCGCTCGTCGCAAACTTGTGTCGCCCTGTCGCGACGTGGATGGCCGCGACAAGCGCGGGCGTGACGGTGTTGTGCATTTCTTCAGGCGTCAGGCTTACGAAGTCCTGTTATTACGTCTTCGGCCGGAACGCCTTGCAGACCTCGGGGTTCGTGTCGATACGATCGCCGCCGATAAGGTCGAGGCAATAGGGAATCGCCGGGAACACTGCGTCCAGACACGTTCGGATCGCCGAGGGCTTGCCCGGCAGGTTGACGATCAAGCTGCGCCCGCGCAATCCCGCCGTCTGCCGAGAGAGGATCGCGGTCGGCACCTCCAGCAGGCTTTTCGTGCGCATGAGCTCGCCGAAACCCGACATCATCCGCTCGCAAACGGCCTCCGTCGCCTCCGGCGTCACGTCGCGCGGCGCCGGCCCCGTGCCGCCGGTCGTCAGGATCAACGAGCAGCGCTCGGCGTCGGCGAGTTCGATCAGCGTCGCCTCGATCGTCGTGCGCTCGTCGGGAATCACCCTACGCACCGGACGCCAAGCGGTTGCAACAATGGCGGCGAGCGCGGCTTCGATGCCGGGCCCGCCCTTGTCCTCATAAAGGCCGGCCGAAGCGCGGTCGGAGACGGTGACGACGCCGATGGGAATCATGCGATCATCCTAAACCAGCTCAGCGGAACGAGTCGCTCCACCCCTTCGCGGGATCGCCGCCGGCGTAGGCGACGCTGTCGACACGCAGCCCCGACTCGTTGGCGAGCGTCAAGACCCCGCCGTTCGCATCGAGCGCGTTCCCTGGCAGTGGCGCGACCAGCGGGGCGCCGGGCGTCAGGGTCTGCGTCTGCAACGATACCGGCGATCCGTCGCCAATCGATAGCGTCCAACGGCTGAGATCGAGCGGCGTCGACGTCATGTTGGCGAGCGTGACCGCCGCGCCCCCGCCGGGCTGAACGTTTAGCGCAATCAGTTCCGCCGCGCGCGGCGGCGGCGGAATCAGCGCGCCGTCATGCGCGTAGTCATAAGCGGGCGGCTCGTCGCCGGTGGCGCCGGCGACCGCATTGCCCGCCTCGTCGGTGTGCCAGGACTGCGCTTGGAAAGCGAGGAAGATCGCGGTCATGCGGCGGCCGTTCTCGTCCCACAGGAAGCAGGCGCCGTCGCCGAAAATTCCGTTCTCGACGTCGCGCACTTTGAGGTCGGGGTGATCGCCCTGCGCCATATGGATGTTATGAACCCCGAACGGACCATCCGGCGTGTAGCCGAAAGCGGCGTCGGTCTGGTGCGGCTTCGACATCTTGAAAGTGCGGCCGTAGAAGATGACGTCGTGGCCTTGGGCCTTGGCGAGCTGGAACAAGCTTGTCAGGCGTTCCGCAAGACCGTCCTCGCCGGGCGCGCCGGGGAGCAGAACGCGCATCGCGCCGGGGTCGAACAAGGCGCCGCGCTGGTAGTCGAGCGCGCCCGAGGCGTAGTCCCGGCCGAGCGTCGCGTGCGGCGGCGACAGCCCCTCCGGTCGCGCAAGGATCGAGGGGACGAGCGGATGACGGAAATCGTCGTCGACAAGGTAATAGAGATTGGCGTGACCCGGCGGGGCGCCTTCCGGCTCCTTGTCGGAGCGCACGTTGATGGTGGCGAACCACGTCTGCCCGGCGGCGGCGACGGCGATCCACAGGTGCGGGTTCGGCTGCGGCGCGGCGAGAGCGATGTCGCGAACCTTGCCGCGCAACACCTGATAGAAGATCGACATGGGAAACCCTCTCGCCGCAGGTTAGCGACCGCGGCGGCCACAATCTAGTGTAACGGCGTTCCCGGCGGCGCTATGTGAGGCGCCCCGACCACGGGCGGCGCGAAGTGGGGCGTCGCGACCGCAGCCGGCCTCGCCGAAGGAAACGCGAAGCGCGGCGCCGCCGGCCGACTCAGCGTGACTGGCGCGACGAAGCGCGGCGTCGGAGCTTGCAGGGAATGCCTCGGCGTGAGCAGCGGAGGGGTCATCGGCGGCGTTCGTAGCGTCGCGCCGTGGCGGAACATCTGCCTCTGGGGCGTGTCCAGCTTGGGCGCGGCGACCGGCCCCGGCGTTGATGACTTTACGGGCGGCATCAGCTTCGGCGTCCCCGCCGGCGTCGCGGCGCTGTGAGCGGCGACCGGCCTTGACGTCGGGCTGAGCGAATCGCCGAGCGTCGCGCCCTGCGCGCACCGCCCGCCGAGAGGCGCAAATCCATTGGGGCACAAAACGAGCGGCTCGCAAATGCCCGCCGCGTTCGTCTGCCGGCCGTCGGGGCATAGCGGGTGCGGCAAGCAACGACCGGCCGTATCGCGGGTGAGGCCGGTTGGGCAGCTTTGCGCCGGGCACTCGCCGAGGGAGTCGGGGCGCCCCCCGCCGGGGCACGTTCGCGCCGGGCATCGACCGAAGGCGTCGGGCGCCCGCCCGCCGCTGCATAACTCAATTGGCGCGCAACGGCCCTCGCGATCCGGACGACGGCCGCTTGGGCAGGAGCGCGGCGCCGGACAGCGGCCGCCCGCGTCCCGCATCATTTCGCCGGGGCAAGGCGCCGACCGAGGCTGCAGGACGGGCGTGACGACCCTGCCCGACACACACCCGCCGCCGCGTGTGACGCGCCCGCGCGCGCAGGCTGCGTGCGCGGCGGCGACGCGCGTGAGAAGCGGCGGATGGCCGGCTCCAAGGGCGCCGGCGGAAATTCCGCTAACCGCTGCGCCAGCCGACGCGATCGCGGACATAAGGAACAGGAGAAATACGATCGGCGGCGCCGCGAACGGCTTCATGTCGACTCCTCTAGCTCGCGGCCTGTGGTCGAGCGTGGCGCCCATATTGGCGGCTTGCCGATCCGCGGCGGCGACGCTAAGCAAGCGGCGATTGGAATCTGCGCCGTCACGGCAACGCCGAGTGACGCGGATTGTTTCGCTTTATAGCCTGCAGGCCAGCGGCGGCGTAGCGCCCGGGGTGACGCGATGAAGAAGGTTTACCAAAGCGCGGCCGAGGCCATGGCCGGGCTCGTCCAGGACGGCATGATGCTGATGGCCGGTGGCTTCGGCCTGTGCGGCGTGCCGGAGGCGCTGATCGAGGCCGTGCGACAGAGCGGCGCCAAGGACCTCACCTTCATTTCCAACAACGCCGGCGTCGACGGCATCGGTCTCGGCGTGCTGCTGGAAACCGGCCAGATCGCCAAGATGATCTCAAGCTATGTCGGCGAGAACAAGATTTTCGCGCAGATGTATCTGTCCGGCAAGTTGCAACTGGAGTTCAACCCGCAAGGCACGCTCGCCGAACGCATCCGCGCCGGCGGGGCCGGCATTCCCGCTTTCTTCACCAAGACCGGCGTCGGCACCATCGTCTCCGAGGGCAAGGAAGTTCGCGAGTTCGGCGGCGAGTCCTACGTGATGGAGACCGGCCTCGTCGCCGACGTGAGCCTCGTTCATGCCTGGAAAGGCGATACCGAGGGCAACCTCGTCTACCGGAAGACCGCGCGCAACTTCAACCCGAACATGGCGACGGCCGGCAAGGTCACAGTCGCTGAGGTCGAACATCTCGTGCCCGCCGGCGAACTCGACCCCGATCAGATCATCACTCCCGGCATTTACGTGCAGCGCATCGTCCACGTGCCCGACGCCAAAAAGCGCATCGAGCAGCGCACCGTGCGCAAGCGCGCCTGAGACGGAGACCGCCATGCCCTGGACCCGCGATCAAATGGCCGAGCGCGCCGCGCGCGAGCTGCGCGACGGTTTCTACGTCAATCTCGGCATCGGCATCCCGACGCTGGTCTCCAACTATATCCCCGAGGGGATGTCTGTGCAGTTGCAGAGCGAGAACGGCATGCTCGGCATGGGGCCGTTCCCGTTCGAAGGCGAAGAGGACCCGGACCTGATCAACGCCGGCAAGCAGACCGTCACTGCCTTGCCGACGACGAGCTTCTTTTCGAGCGCCGATTCGTTCGCGATGATCCGCGGCGGCCATATCGACCTCGCCATCCTCGGCGCGATGCAGGTCTCCGAGACCGGCGACCTCGCCAACTGGATGATCCCCGGCAAGATGGTCAAGGGCATGGGCGGGGCGATGGACCTCGTCGCCGGCGTCAAGCGCATCGTCGTGGTGATGGAGCACTCCGCCAAGGACGGCCCGAAGCTGCTGCATCATTGCAACCTGCCGCTGACCGGCGCGAAAGTCGTGGACCTCGTCGTCACCGATCTCGCCGTGTTCACCGTCGACAAGCACGGACGCGAGGGCATGGCGCTGATCGAGCTCGCGCCCGGCGTGACGCCCGAAGAGGTCGCCGCGAAGACCGAAGCGAGCTACCGAGTCGCGTTGTCATAGCGGGATGAGGCCGGCCTACGGCGCGTACGACTTCGAGGGCGCGTCCGGCGGACGCTATCGCCTCTATGCGCCGGCGCAAAACGCCGTGTTGCGCCGGCGATTCGCCGATTTTTGCGCGCGGCCGACGAGCGCCCCCGCGCCGCTCGGCGTCCTCGAACTCGAAGACGTCGTGCTGGAGGACAGCCCGACCGGCGCCTGCCTCTACGACCGTGATGGCCGTCGCATCGTCGCAAGTTGTCTTGAACGCTACGCCGACGACTTGACGCCCGAACTCTGGCGCGCCCGCGAAACCGTCGACGCGCGGCGGATTCACGAACGGATCGAGACGCCCGTCGTCTATCAATCGGTATTCTTCCGGCACTGGGGCCATTTCCTGCTGGAATCGCTGAACCGAGCCTGGGCGAGCGCAACCGACGCGCGGCTCGCCGAACTGCCGAGCATGTTCTGCTGGTCGCTCGGCGCGGGGCCGCTCGGCGAGACTTATCGCGCCTTTCTGGGTGCCGCCGGCGTGCAAACGTTGCCGCCCGCTGGCGAGGCGCGGAAGCTGAGCCTCAAGCGCTGCTACGTTCCCGCCGCCTCGTTCGCCACCGTCGCCTATGCCGACCCGTTGCATCTGGCCGCGCCGCATCGCGTAGCGCGGCGGCTCCTGGCGAGCGAAGCGCGCGATTCCCGCCCGGTGTACTTCTCCCGCGCCAATTTCCGGCCGCACGCCGAGCCGCGCCCGACGATCCGCAACGAAGACGAACTGGAGCAGGCGCTGGAGGCTGCGGGCGCGCGCGTGCTGCATATGGAGCGTTTGTCGCTGACCGAGCAGATCGAGGCGATGAACGCGCACAGCGTGTTCATTGGGCCGTGGGGCAGCGCGTTGCACAATACGCTGTTCAGCCTGCGCGGCCGCGAGATTGCCACCTATGTGCTGATCGGACGCTTTTTGCCTACGAATTTCATGCTGGTCGATGCGATCGTCGGCAACGCCGCGCATTATCTGGTCACGTTGGCCCGTGCCGAGGATTTCGAGGCGAGCCGTCAAGTCGTCGTCGACGTCGAGGCGACGCTCGCCTATCTTCGCAGCCAGGGCGTGATCTGAGGCGCTTCGCATCCGTCATAGCGAGCGAAGCGAAGCCATCCATCTCTGAGAGATCGTTCGCCGGCCGGACAGGACCGCGTCAGCGGCGCCATGGAACGCGCCGCTGCGCTCGCGATGACGGTTTTGCCAACTCTCAGCCGCACAGCGCGAGCTGCGGCGGGGCCATGACCACGTCGAGGCCGTCCCATTGCCGGTGCGCGCGGGCGCGGACGGCGGCGAGGAACCAGCGCGGCGCGCGGTCCGCTTCGCCGAGCACGTTGACCAGCGTCGCAAGGGCGTTCACGGTCATGCAGGAGTCCGACTGTTCGAGCAGCCATTCCGCTTGCGTTTCGTTAAGCGCGCCGGTGGGGCGCGCCTGCCACAGCGCGTAGTCGGTGACCATTTCGACGAAGAAGTCGGTCCATTCGGGCGCCTTCGCGATCGGCGCGCGCTCGACGGCGAACAATTCTTCGGCGGCTTCGCGCGTCACCACGCCGTCGGCGAACACTTCGCGGCGCAGCCAAGCGACATCCATGGCGGTGACCTTTTGGCCGACGATCATCGCGCTGATGATGGAACGGCTACGGTCGACGGTGAACGGCATCTAGAACGCTCCCTGACGTGCAGCGGACTGGGCCGCTCGTCTTCAAGAGCCATCCTCCGCCGCAACGCTTGAAGGGGTATGAATCGCGGAGACCGGAACGATTTCAGCGTTAAGGAGGGTTGAACGAGGTTGTCGTTATGACGCCGCGTCCCGCTCGCGCGCGGCGAGACTTTTCAATACAAGGACGCGAACCGTATGTCGGCGCGGAGAGCGGGATGAACGAGCAGGACATCAACGCGTTTTTCGGCGACGAGGAGCCCAAAAACCTCGGCACGGGCTGGTGGGCGGGCGTCCTGGCGACGTTCTTCGGCGTTCTCGCCTTCGGCGGCGTGCTTTGCCTGCATTTCCCGCAACTGCTGACCTCAGCCGGAGCTGCGCCCGCATTATCCGATGACGATCATTCGCGTCGGGATACAGGCGCTGATCGTCGCCGCCTTGCTTCTCGGCGCCGTTCTCCGCGTTGCGACGCAAAAAGAAGATGCTCGCGGCGACTGGCATGATCTTGGCGGTCGCGGCGCTCGCCTGGGGCGGCGCGAGCGTGCCGATCAACCAGCCGCTCAAGGACGGACCGGCGCTCGGGCTTGACTGGTTTCTTCTCGACCTGCTCGCAATGGCGTTGATCTATGTGCCGCTGGAGCGCTTTTGGCCGCAATATCCGAAGCAAAGCACGTTCCGCCCGCAGTGGACCCTCGACATCGTCTATTTCCTTTCGACGCATCTGCCGATCCAGATCCTGTCCTACCTGATCTTGCTGCCGGCGACTTTCGCCGCGCGCTACCTGGCGATCCCCGTCGTCGCGCACGCCATCGCCGCGCCTGCCGCTGCTGGTGCAATTCTTCCTTGCGGTTCTCGTCGCCGATCTCGCGGAATGGGCGATCCATTTTGCGCTCCACAAGGTTCCCTTCCTTTGGCGCTTCCACTCGATCCACCATTCTTCGCCCGCGCTCGACTGGATCGCCGGGTCGCGCTCGCATTTCGTCGACGACACGCTGGTGCGGGCGAGCATTCTCGTGCCGATGATGCTCGCGTTCTCGCAAGCGGATCATCCTCGCCTATCTGGTGTTCGTCACGCTGCACGCGACCTGGACGCATTGCAATTTCGCGCCCAATGTCAAATGGCTCGAGCGCTTCCTGGTCATGCCGCGCTATCACCACTGGCATCATTCGTCGCAAAAGGAAGCGATCGACAAGAATTTCGCGATCCACTTTCCGTGGATCGACCGCCTGTTCGGCACTTATTATTATCCCGACGCTTGGCCGGCAAAATACGGCATCGCGGGCGAGGAGATACCGCAGGGCTTCCTCCGTCAAACCTACGAGCCGTTCTTGCGGCCGAACCGGCGCGATTTCAAAAGCCAAGGCGAGTTAGTGACACGTCCGCCGGGATCATCGCGCCCTTGCGGCGTCGCAGTGACGAGGCCGAGCGCTTTCATCGCCCGGATGGTCAAGAATCCGAAGTCATATTCGCTGTCGCTGTGGCTCAGACGCAGCAGGTTCGGATAATGGTGATGGTTGTTCTGGAAACACGCGCTGAAGGTCGCGGTCACCGGCAGCCATTCGCCGATGTTCATCGCGTTGTCGCGTTCGTCGTCGTAACGGCGATATCCGAAGTCCCTCGTGTGGGTCCAGTAGTTCTGGATCATGTTGACCCAGAGCGCGAAGATCGCGCATGCCGACCCACATCACGGCGGCGAACGCCCAGCTTCCGACCAGATAAGACAGCAACGCGAAGTTGAAGATCTGCGACGTCACGATGAACAGCCAATGCGAGGTCACACGAAATGTCCAGGATTGGCAAATCGGGTCGGTCGCCATGTTCTCGCGGCAGCGATACGGGGCGACACAGAGATAAAGCGTCCGCCACAATCCGTCATCGGCGATCTTGTTGGGGTCGCCCTCGTGGTCCGAATGCTTGTGATGCAGACGGTGGCGGTTCACCCAATCGGTCGGCCCGACATAGATGCCGAACAGGTTGTTGATGAGAGTGATCGCCTTGATGAACCAGGGTTTGAAATCGAGCGCGCGATGCGCGACGCCGAGATGCAGCACATCGGCGAGGTAGACGCCGGCGACGAACCAGCAGACGAGAAAATAGAGCGCGCCGATGAGAAGACCGCGCCAAGGCCCTATCGCCACGGGCGCGGCGGCCATGCAGGCTAGGCCGTAGAGCCCGATGATCGCGTAACCGACGGCGTTGTAGCTTTTCATGGCGGTCCCGATATTTGCGGCGAGGCTAACGCACCAGGCATCCGCGCGCATCGACTTAGCGCGCGGACGGGTTACGCCAGTCAAGGCCGGGAAAGAGAGCGAAGTCGTGGTCGAAAGTGACGAAGACGCAGCCGTGTTCAATGGCGAGCGCGGCGTACCAAGCGTGGGTGACGAGCGGTCCGACGATGCCTCCGTCGCGGCAAAGTCGCTCGAAGATGCGCCAATGGCGTTGGCCCGGCTCGACGAGCACGGCATTCGGCGCGCTCAACAGGCGCTCACAGAACGCAAAAGCTTCAGCGATTGGCGTCGCACTGGGCAAAGCGCGCAAATTAGTGGTGATGCGAACGAACGCGCTGAGCGCCAAAAGAGAAACGCCAAAGCGCGAATCCCCGTTGAGGACGGACTCAAGCCAGTTCTTGCAGACGCGATGCTGGGGCGCATCAGGGCGAAACGCATAGACGTATACGTTTACATCCGTGAGAGTCATCAGGAACGCCGCAGGCGTTCAACATCCTCGAGCGTCTCCAACTCTTTCAGCTTGTCCCAACTGAACCCAGGCGCCAGCCCGCCCGTCGCCGAACTGACCGGCAACGGTTGGCGGTTCTTCGGACGGTCCGGCACAGTTTCAGAAACAACGCGCCGCAGCCCCTCTTCAATCAGCGCGGTGAGCGAGCGCCCTTCAGCCAGCGCCTTACGCTTGGCTTTTGCAACAAGGTCGTCCGGGAGGCGAACAGTGGTGCGCTCGGTCATATGTCATGACATACCTGGCGAGCGGCGACCTGTCAATCTAGCGGGGCGGCTATTGCGCCGCAGACGGTGCGACGCCGCTGTTTCAAGACTCTTGCCGCCGAAGATTTTCCCAGTGCTTACGCTCTCAGTTGGCTGGAATTATCTCAGCACGTCGCAGCATTAAAATCCGCAGAGAACACGCGCCGAGGCACTAACGGGGCGTCCCTCACAGCGGAATGTTGTCGTGCTTCTTCCACGGGTTTTCCAGCTTCTTGTTGCGCAGCATCGCCAGCACGCGCGACAGCCGCTTGCGGGTCGCGTGCGGCATGATGACCTCGTCGATGTACCCGCGCTCCGCCGCCACAAACGGCGACAGGAAGCGGTCTTCGTATTCCTTGGTGCGCTGCGCGATCTTTATCGGATCGTTGAGCTCGCGCCGATAGATGATCTCGACCGCGCCCTTGGCGCCCATGACCGCGATCTGCGCGGTCGGCCAGGCTAGGTTGATGTCGCCGCGCAGATGTTTGGACGCCATCACGTCATAGGCGCCGCCGAACGCCTTGCGGGTGATGACCGTCACCTTCGGCACCGTCGCCTCGGCGTAGGCGAACAGCAGCTTGGCGCCATGTTTGATGAGGCCGCCATATTCCTGAGCGGTGCCGGGCAGGAAGCCCGGCACGTCGACGAAAGTGACGATGGGCACGTTGAAGCAATCGCAGAAGCGCACGAACCGCGCCGCCTTGCGCGAGGCGTCGCTGTCGAGCACGCCGGCGAGCGCCAGCGGCTGGTTGGCGACGATTCCAACCGTCGTGCCTTCGATGCGCGCGAAGCCGGTGACGATGTTCTTGGCGTGCGTCTCCTGAATCTCGAAGAAATCGCCCTCGTCGGCGATCTTCAGGATCAGCTCCTTGATGTCGTAAGGCTTATTGGGATTTGCCGGCACCAAAGTGTCGAGCGACATGTCGATCCGGTCGGGATCGTCGAATGAAGGCAGGCGCGGCGGCTGTTCGAGATTGGAGGCGGGGAGGAAATCGATCAAGCGGCGCATTTGCAGCAGCGCTTCGACGTCGTTATCGTAGGCGCGGTCGGCGATCGAGGAGCGCGTCGTGTGGACCAGCGCACCGCCGAGTTCCTCGGCAGTGACGGTCTCGTTGGTGACGGTCTTCACCACGTCGGGGCCGGTGACGAACATGTAGCTGGTGTCGCGCACCATGAAGATGAAGTCGGTCATCGCCGGCGAATAGACGTCGCCGCCCGCGCACGGACCCATGATAACCGAGATCTGCGGGATGACGCCCGAAGCGAGCACGTTGCGCTGGAAAACTTCGCCATAGCCGCCAAGCGCGGCGACGCCCTCCTGGATGCGCGCCCCGCCGGCGTCGAACAGCCCGATGATCGGGGCGCGGTTCTTGATCGCCATGTCCTGGATCTTGGTGATCTTCCGCGCGTGCTCCTCGCTTAAGCTGCCGCCGAACACGGTGAAGTCCTTGGCGAACACGAAGACCGTGCGGCCGTTGACGGTGCCCCAGCCGGTCACCACGCCGTCGCCCGGCATTTTCTCCTCGGCCATGCCGAAATCCGTGCAGCGGTGCTCGACGAACATGTCGAACTCCTCGAACAAATCGCGGTCGAGCAGCAGCTCGACGCGTTCCCGCGCGGTGAGCTTGCCTTTGGCGTGCTGGGCGTCGATGCGCCGTTGGCCGCCGCCGAGCCGCGCCTGCTCGCGGCGTTCGTCGAGGCGGGCGAGAATGTCCTTCAAGGCGCGGGCTCCGGATTCGTGGCGAAAATACGGCTGTTCCTAGCACGCTCCCTTCGCGCCCGAAACCGTTGCGATCCTTGGCGTAAGGGATGAGGCGTCTCGGCCGTGCAATGGTCGCCGAATTGTCACTTGCGCTCCGTCATTTCGCCCCCCGCCGTTGAGACATCGCGGGCGGCGACGGCGAACGGAGCACGATATGGCGTTTCTTCAATTGACGCGCGACCAAATGCTGGAGCGCTGCGAGCTCGCGGGCTTCGCCCGCGTGGTCGCGGTCGGCCGCGCAAGTCCGGATTCGCCCAATCTCGTCAAGCTCGCATTCGTTCGCGTCGTCAAGGGGCCGCCGCGCGAGGAAGGCGGCTTGGTCCACGTTCGGCTGCACGGCGGGACTTCGGACGGCGACTTCGGCTGGTCGGATTGGTGGGATTACCCCGTCGGCGCGCTGGTAATGACGCATCTCGACTGGAACGGGCCGGACGAGGTTTACGAGACGACTTGGCCCGGCGCCGTTTCGGAAGTGCACGACGCCATAACCCGCGTGGCTTGATGGCGTTGACGCAACGCCTGCCGGCTCTTACTTTGTCGTCTTAAGGCGATCGGTCCTGCGGCCCGTTTCGGGCGCGGCGGAGGCGAAGTTTGAGCGAAACGCTCGAAGAGCTCGACGATCTCGAACCGCGGCGTCGTACCGACGAGGCGGGCGAGAGCTTCATGGTCACCTTCGCCGCGGTTGGCGCGCTCGTCCTGCGGGAGATGGACGCCGCCGAGGCTTCGGTTCCGACGTCGGTGCGGCCGATCTCGATTGACGAGGCGCAAACCCTGCTGCGCGGCCCGACCGCCCCCGCCCCTGCCGACGCTCTCGGCGCGCCCGCAGCGACGGACGCCGCGTTCATCGCGGCGATCGCCGCGCTGAGCCCGCCGGCCGACGATGCGCCGCCGCGGCTGACGCCGACTTCGCCCGACATGAGCCAAGTCGCCGCGCCGACGCTGGCCGCTTCGATCTTTGGCGACGAAACGATCGGGTCTTCGGCCCCGCCGGCCAGCTTCGCCACGATGGGTCCCACGGGGCTGGTCGTTTATGGCGACAATCTCGTCGTTCCGCTCGCGCCCGGGGCCACGCTGACGATTCGTGGCGAAAACGATCTGGTGCTGACCTCCGCCAACGACACCGTCGACGTTCTCTCGGGGTCGAGCGTGACGCTCGAGGGCGACGGCGCGAAAGTGAACCTGGCCTCGGGAGACAATGTTTCGCTGAGCGGCGTCGGCTACCAGGTGCGGGCGAACGGAACGGACGACGCCGTCTCCGTGCTGGGCGGATCGCAAGCGACGGTCTATGGCGACGGCGTCGCCACCCATGTCACGGCGCCGGACGCCAGCGTCACGGTGATCGGGTCCGGCGACAAGATAGACTCCGCCGCTGCGGGCGCGAACGTCGTGGTCAGCGGCGGCGCGACGGTCGATTTGACGGCCGGCGACGTGGTCAACCTGATGGACCTCTCGACGCTGACGGCCCACGGCGCCGGCGCGGCCTATCTCGGCGCCAACGATTATCTTTCGCTGTTCGGCGCCTATGACGTGTTCGCGCCCGTGATCACCGGTGCCTCCGTGATCGCGGCGTTCAGCGGCAGCGACACGTTGAACCTGCATAGCGACTACGCCAGCGTCGCCAGTCTGCTGGGCGCTTCGACCCAGGCGCACGGCGCGACGACGCTGCATCTCGACGGCGCCGGCGACACGCTTACGCTGATCGGCCTCGGCAAGCGGGAGCTGACCGCCCTCGCCGCCGCAAACCACCTCAACCTTTATTAGGCCTGGGCGCGCAGCGCGCCGAGTACGAAGGCGGCGGTGAGAAATTCCCGCTTGCGCGCGGCGCGGCGTCGCGCGGCTTCGTCGTCGACACCCCAGCGCTCGATCTGGAAATCCTCGTCGACATGCGCGGCTTGCCAAGCCGCTTCGGGCGTCATCGCGCCGCGCGCGACGGCCAACGCGATCAGCGCCGAGCCGGAAAGGCTCGTCAGCGCGTGCAGGGCCGTCAGCGCGAACGGCTCGGCGTAGTCGGCGACGGCCGCGCGCACAGCTTGCAGCGAAGCCGGGGGCTGCGCGACGTGCATGATCCCCCCCGACAGCACGAAGCGCGCGCCGAGCGTCGCCTCGGCGAAGGCGAGCACCGGATCGAAGGCCGCCGCCTGCCGCGCCGCCAGCGCCTCGGGCTCCAGCGCGCGATAACAGACGAGATCGGCCCCGGCGTAGCCGGCGATCTCGTCGATCGTCGCGGGCATCGCACGCGCCACGCCGTCGAGCGCCGAATTGGCGAGCCGGGTCAGCGGCATCTCCGCGGGCGTCAGGGTTTCGCCCTGGCGCTCCCATTCCGCCGCCAGCGCTTCCGCCAAAGCGCGCGTCGGCGCGACGAGTTTCGCCTTGGCGGGCGTCAGCGTAGGGCGACCGTCGAGCAGCAAGGCGAAGCCCGTATCCGTTTCGCCGACGCTTGCGGTCTTGTAAAAGCGCTTGATCCCGGCTCGCCGCGCGTCGGCGTCAGGCATCGGGGGCGTCCTCGATGGGATCGCGCGACGGCGCGACGAAGCCGAACATGTCGAACGCCGTCCGCATGTGCGGCGGCAAGGGCGCAGTCACGTCGATCATCCCGCCGCGCGGATGCGGCAGCACCAGCCGGCGCGCCATCAGATGCAGTTTCGGTTCGAGCCCCGGCGGCACGGCGCGCAGCGGATCGCTGCGCGCGGGATCGTTGGCCGGGCGACGATTGTATTTGGGATCGCCGACGATGGGATGGCCGATCGCTTCGCAATGCGCGCGCAATTGATGGGTGCGGCCGGTGATCGGCCGCAGCGACAGCCACGCGAGCCGCGGCCGCACCTTGTCCACAGTCGCGTAAAGCGTCACCGAATGTTGCGCGTCGGGATCGCCGTGGCGCACGACGCGCATGCGCTCTTTTTCGGCATGGTCTTTGGACTTGGCCCCTCGCTCGTCGCCCATCGCTTCGCCCTTGGCGAGAAACAGCGAGATGCGGCCGTTTTCCGGCTTCGGGCAGCCCTCGACCAGCGCCCAATAGGTCTTCTTCGTCTCGCGGGCGCGGAACAGCGCGCCGAGTTCCGCCGCCATTTTCCGCGATTTGGCGCAAAGCAGCACGCCGGAAGTGTCGCGGTCGAGCCGATGCACGAGCACGGGCCGCTCGCCCTTGGCGTCGGCGAGCGCGGCGAGCATGCCGTCGACGTGGCGTTTGGTGCCCGAGCCGCCCTGCGAGGCGAGACCCCAAGGCTTGTCGAGCACGAGCACGTCGCGATCCTCGAACAGGATCAGCGAGCGCAGGTACTCGGCGTCGGCGGGATTGACGATTGGCGCGGCCTCGGGCGCACGCTCGGGCAACGTCAACGGTGGGATGCGGACAGCTTGGCCGGCTTCGAGCCGGGTCGAGATCTCGACCCGTTTGCCTTCGACGCGGATCTCGCCCTTGCGCACGATCTTGTTGAGATGCGATTGCGGCAGCGCAGGATAGCGCCGGCGCATCCAGCGATCGAGCCGCATCCCGCCCTCGTCATCGGCGACCGCGACCATTTCGACGCTGCGGGTCATGTGAGGGTCCGCGTCAACGTCAGGGCGCCCCAGAGGCCGAGAACGCCGAACCCCACCGAGCCGAACACATAGACCAAGGCCGCGCCGTAGGCGTGGCGCTCGATCAACAGCACCGTCTCCAGCGAGAACGTCGAAAAGGTGGTATAGCCGCCGAGGATGCCTGTGGCGACGAACAGCCGCAGGTGTTGGCTCCACGCGGCGCCCGCCCGGAAGGCGAGCCAGCCGATCAGGAAACCCATCACCATGGAGCCGGTTATGTTGATGATCGGCGTCGCCCAGGGGTAGTCGGTCCCGAACGCTTTCGGGATCGCGTTGTTCAGGATATGCCGCGCGACGCCGCCGAGACCGGCGCCGAGAAACACGATGACATAGGGACTTGCGGCGTTCATGGCGCGCTTCTAGCGCCGCATCTTGCGTCGGGCAAACCCTGACGCCGATCAAAGCCAAGACACAAAAGACGCGCTAGACCCGCGCGAACAGGAGAACGCAACATGCAAGGCCATTTTCACGCCGTCGTCTGGATCGATCACCGCGAGGCGCGCGTGTTCCACTTCAACGCCGAGGATGCGGAGAAGCACGTGATCCATCCGGAAGGCTCGGACAAGGAGCGCCGGCGCGAGAAACATTCCGGCCACGCGGGCCCCGACAACGAGCACTTCCTCGAAGCGGTGACGCTCGCCATCGCCGACGCCGGCGCCATCCTGGTTACGGGCCCGGGCACGGAGAAGAGCGAATTGCTGAAGCACATCGAGCGCAAACACCCGCGCCTCAAGGGCGCGATCGAAGCCGTCGAGACCGCCGACCATCCGACCGACAACGAGCTCGTCGCGCACGCGCGCAAGTCGCTCGCGGCGGCGGACCGGATGCGACCGCAGGTCTGAGCCGCGCGGCGTGGCTCAGGCGAAATCCTCCATCTCGAAAAACGGACGGATTTCGATCTCCGAGGGGCCGGGCATCGGATTGGGGCATTGTTTGACCCAATCGATCGCCTCGTCCAAGCTCGCCACGTTCCAGACCCAGAACCCCGCCACAAGCTCGCTGGTCGCCGCGAACGGGCCGGGCGTGACTTTCCGGTCCACGCCGTCGAACGCCACGCGCACCCCCAAGCGGCTCGGCTTGACGCCGCCGCCGTCGAGTATGACGCCGGCCTCGATCAGCTTCTGATTGAACGCGCCCATCTCCGCCAGCAGTTCCGGGGTCGGCATCTTGCCGGCCTCGGAATCGGCGGTCGCCTTCACGATGACCAACACCCGCATGTTCGCCTCACCGTCTCGGCGCGACGAGGCCGAACATGGCGCCTTCATGATCGACGCATTGCGTCGCCCACATGCCGCCCGGCACTTCCTGCGGGCCGTGCAGCACTTTGCCGCCCTTCTCCGTCACCCGCGCCGCCGCGGCGTCGGCCGCCTCGACATTGAAGTAGTAGAGCCAGCACGGCCCCGGACCCTGCGGCGATTTCGACATGATCCCGCCCTGCTGGCCGCCGATGTCAAACAGCCGATAGACGCCCATCGGCCCCATGTCGAACTGGGTCGCCTCCGTCCAGCCGAACTGGCTGGCGTAGAAATCGAACGCGGCCTTGCCATCGGCGGCGTGCAATTCGCGCCAACCGACGAGCCCGGAAGTCTCCGGCGGCGGCGCGGGCGGCGGATTGCCGCCCGCGTCGCGGAACAGCGCGAACGCCGCCCCTTGCGGATCGGTGACGATGGCGAAGCGGCCGACGTTGGGAATGTCCATCGGCGGCCGCATCGCGTGGCCGCCCGCCGCCTTCAGTTTATCCGCGGCGGCGTCGACGTTCTCCACATAGACGTAGCCCGTCCAGCAGGAGGGCGCGCCCATGGCTTTCGCTTCCGGAGGCGTGGTCAGCATGCCCGCGACGCCGTATCCGCCGATCGAGGCGATCTGATACGGAAAGCCGGCCATGCCGCTTTCCGCGATATCCCAGCCGACGACATGGCGATAAAAGCCGACCGCCGTCGGGAGATTGTCGCCCATCCACTCATACCAAACGAATTTACCGGTGTTGCCGCTCATGGGACTCTCCTCCTCAAATCTCGCCGGCGCTTTCGAGCGTGGCGATGTCAAGCTTATTCATTTTCATAACTTCAGTGAACACGTGGGAGCCGCGCGAAAGTAAGGCGGGAAGCGCGCGCGGGACGATTTGCCAACTCAAACCAAATTTATCGGTTAGCCAGCCGCAGCGGCCGGGCGCGCCGCCCTCGGCGAGCCGGTTCCAGAAATAGTCGATTTCGGTCTGGTCGGCGCAATCGACGACGAGGGATACGGCAGGCGAAAACTTGTGCATCGGGCCGCCGTTCAGCCCCAGAAAGCGCCGGCCGCGCAGCTCGAAAGCGACGGTGAGCACCGGCGCCTCGGGCGAGGGTCGCATAATCTGCGTCACACGACCGTCTTCGAAAATATCGAGGTAATGACGCGCCGCGGCCTCGGCCTGGTCGTCGAACCACAGACAGGTGGCGATGTCGGGCGGCGGCGCGGAGGTCATCGTCGCTTCCTTCGGGTCAGGGAAATTTTCATACCGACTAGTTGGTATGATTGCAAGCCCGATTCCTTGTCCCTATACAGCGCGCGCGGCTTCGCCTATGGAGGCGCCGGTTCCGTAGATTGCGAGGAAGGGGCGCATGGCCGAGTTTCCCGAAGCCTGCGATCGTCTGGCGACCGTCTTCGGCGGTTCGGGGTTCATCGGCCGCTATATCGTGCGCGCCTTCGCCCGCGCCGGCTGGCGGGTGCGCGTCGCCGTGCGCCGGCCTGATCTCGCCGGATTCCTGACCACCTATGGCGTCGTCGGCCAGGTTCAGCCTGTACAGGCGAATGTGCGCTATCCCGCCTCGGTCGAGTCGGCGGCCGACGGGGCCGAAGTCGTCGTCAACGTCTCCGGCGTCCGGCGCGAATCCGGTCGGCAGAGTTTTGACGCGGTGCACGCCTATGGCGCGGAGACGATCGCTCGCGCCGCTCGGGCGGCGGGCGCTCGCTCGCTGGTGCATGTTTCGGGTCTCGGCGCCGACGCGCGCTCGACAAATTCTTACATCGCCAGCAAGGGACGCGGCGAGCAGGCGGCGCGGCAGGCGTTCGCCGAGGCGGTGATCCTGCGGCCGTCCGTAGTGTTCGGCCCGGAAGACGAATTCTTCAACCGATTCGCCGATCTGGCCCGCTTTCTCCCCGCGCTGCCGGCGTTCGCAGAAGGAACCGCGAAATTGCAGCCGGTCTATGTCGGCGACATCGCCCTCGCGGCGGCCGAGGCGATGGGGACCGGCCTGACGCCGGGCGCGACTTACGAACTCGGCGGCCCCGAGACCATGTCGCTCATCGAGGCGATGAATTTGGCGCTGCGGTTCGCCGAGCGGAAGCGCCCGGTCGTGGCTGTTCCCTACGCGCCGTCGCGCTGGATCGCGCGCGCCACCGAAATCGCCAGCGCCGTGTCGCTTGGCCTGTTCCCCGAGCTGCTGACAACCACCCGCGATCAAGTCGATCTGTTGCGCCAGGACAATGTCGTCTCGGAGCGGGCAATCGCCGAGGGGCGCACGTTCGCCGGTCTCGGCATTGCGCCGCGCGGCGTCGAGGCGATCCTGCCGAGCTATATTACGCGCTATCGCAAGACCGGCCAGTTCGCCTCGAACCGCTTCGCCTGAGCTAAGGACCGCCCTACGAGGGAAACGTGATTGCGATGAACCGGCACGAAAAGCCCCAGAACGGCGCCGAGGCGCGCGTGCAATATCTTGACGGCGAATACCGTGTCTTGCGCCCGGGCCTGTTCGTCGTTTGCGCCGTGACCGGCCTGCCGATCTCGCTCGACGATCTTCGCTATTGGAGCGTCGATCGCCAGGAAGCTTACGCCTCGCCGGAAGCCGTCATGCAGCGGATGACGCACAGCGGCGGATAGGCTTTCACACGGCTGTCACATCCGCTGACGATAGGTTCCGCGCCTCGTTAGGCCCGGAGCGCCGTAATGTCCGCTATCGCCCAGCCGGATTCGATCCCAAGTTCATCGCAGACGCGCGTCGCGCTCAACAAGCCGATGGATGTCCGGTTTTTGCTGCTGTTCCTGGCGGTGATTGCCGGCGCGCTGTTTTTCATGGCCTATTCGATCTACCGCGACGTCTCCGCAGCGGGCGGAACGCCGGAGACGTCGCTGCCGTACCTGCTACTGGGCGTGGCGATGCTGATCGCGCTCGGCTTCGAGTTCGTCAACGGCTTCCACGACACGGCCAACGCCGTCGCCACCGTCATCTACACCCATTCGCTGCCGCCGCAGATCGCCGTCGTCTGGTCGGGCTGCTTCAACCTGCTCGGCGTTCTCGTGTCGAGCGGCGCGGTCGCCTTCGGCATCGTCTCGCTGCTGCCGGTCGAGCTTATTCTCCAAGTCGGCTCCAGCGCCGGCTTCGCCATGGTGTTCGCGCTGCTGATCGCGGCGATCATCTGGAATCTCGGCACCTGGTGGTTCGGCCTGCCCGCGTCGAGTTCGCATACGCTTATCGGCTCGATCGTCGGCGTCGGCATCACCAACGCGATCCTGCGCGGTCAGGACGGCACCGCCGGCGTCGATTGGGACCAGGTGACCAAGATCGGCGAAGCGCTGCTGTTGTCGCCGCTGTTCGGCTTCGTGCTGTCGGCGGTGCTGCTGCTGGTGATGAAGTTCGTCGTGCGCAAGCCGGAGCTCTATACGGCGCCGACCTCCGACAAGCCGCCGCCGCTGTGGATTCGCGGCCTGCTGACGCTGACCTGCACGCTGGTGTCATTCTTCCACGGCTCCAATGACGGCCAGAAGGGCATGGGCCTCATCATGCTGATCCTGATCGGCGTCGCCCCGACCGCCTACGCGCTGAACCGCGCGGTGCCGGAATCGCACACCCCGGCCTTCGTCGCCTCGGCCGACGCCGCCTCCAAGGTCATCGCCGCCCATGCGGCGGGCTTCAACATCCTCGGCGATCCGCGGCCCGCGGTGATGGATTACGTCCACGCCCATAAGATCGCGGAGGGAACCTACCCCTCGCTCGCCGTGCTGGTGAAGAACATCGCCGACGAGGTGCAGAAATTCGGCGCGCTCGACAAGACCCCGAACAATCAGGTGCAGAACGTCCGCAACGACATGTACCTCGCCTCCGAAGCGATCCGCGTGCTCGGCAAGGACAAAGAGAGTGAGCTGAACGCCGACGACAAGGCGACGCTCAGCAAGTTCAAGGGCGAACTCGACAACTCGACCAAATTCATTCCGACCTGGGTCAAGATCTGCGTCGCTATCGCGCTCGGCCTTGGCACGATGATCGGCTGGAAGCGCATCGTTGTCACCGTCGGCGAGAAGATCGGCAAGACCCATCTGACCTACGGCCAGGGCGCAGCGGCGGAACTGGTCGCGGCGGCGACGATCGGCGCGGCCGACGGTTTTGGCTTGCCGGTCTCGACGACGCACGTGCTGTCGTCCGGCGTCGCCGGCACGATGGCCGCCAATGGCTCGGGCATGCAGTGGGGCACGTTGCGCAACATCGCGCTCGCCTGGGTGCTGACCCTGCCGGCGGCGATGCTGCTGTCAGGTGTGCTGTATGCGACGTTCCGCTCGATCTTCTGACGCGAAGCGCAATCAACCGAATTCCGGCCCCGCCTAGCGGGGCCTTTTTTTGGTGCGAACCGTGCGCCGCGGTCGCTGCGGCGCACCATCAATTCCGTGTCGCAACGGCGCGGAAAGGGAGTGACAAGCGCGCAAAAAACGTCAAATTGGCGCGCAGGATAAAGAGTCCGCAAAAAGGGATCGATGCCGCCCGAGGAGCTTGCGAACGGCGCCCAACCGCGCCGCGACGCATTGTTGAGCGTCGACGGGGTGACGGTGCGCTTCGGCGGCGTAACGGCGCTCGACGGCGTACGGTTTCAGGTGGCGTCGCGGCAAGTCTGCGGGCTGATCGGGCCGAACGGGGCCGGCAAGACCACGCTGTTCAACTGCATCTCGCGCCTCTACGAGCCGAGCTCCGGCGACATCACTTTCGAGGGCCGGCCGCTGTCGCGCATCCGCCGCCACGAGATCGCCCCGCTCGGCGTCGCCCGCACGTTCCAGAACCTGGCGTTATTCGCCACCATGACGGTGCGCGAGAACGTGCGCGTCGGCGCGCACGCCTCCGCGAGCGGCGGCTTCATCGCCAACGCGCTGTCGACGCCGCGCGCCCGCCAGACCGAGCGCGAAGTCGCCGCACTCGCCGACGCGCTGATCGCCGAGTGCCGCTTGCAGGGTGTCGCCGATCGGTTGGTCGGCGAATTGCCGTTCGGCGTCAAGAAACGGGTTGAGCTGGCGCGCGCGCTGGCGATCTCGCCGAAGCTGCTGCTGCTCGACGAGCCCGCCGCCGGCCTCAATCACGAGGAGGTCGACGCGCTCGCCGGCGAGATCGTCGGCATCCGCGATCGGCGCGGCGTCACCGTGCTGCTCGTCGAACATCACATGAATCTGGTGATGCGCATCTCCGATCAGGTCGTCGCGCTCGATTTCGGCAAGCTCATCGCCGACGGGACGCCCGCCGCGGTGCGCGCGAACCCGGACGTCATCCGCGCCTATCTCGGGAGCGCCGCGTGACCGCGATCCTGCGCGCGACCGGCCTCAAGGCGTTCTACGGCCCGATCGAGGCGCTGCACGGCGTCTCATTCGAGGTCGAGGAAGGCGGCGTGACCGCGCTGCTCGGCGCCAACGGCGCGGGCAAGACGACGACGCTGCGCGCGATCAGCGCGACGATCCGCCGCGAGGGCGAGCTTGAACTGCACGGCCGCCCGTTGCGCGCCCGCTCGCCAGAGGACGTCGCCCGGCTCGGCGTCGCGCATGTCCCGGACGGCCGCGGCACCTTCACCGACCTGACCGTCGAGGAGAACCTCAAGCTCGGCGCCTATATCCGTCGCGACCGGCGCAAGGTGAAAGCCGACTTCGAGCGCATCTTCGGTTATTTCCCGCGGCTCGCCGAGCGGATCAAACAACAGGCCGGCACGCTCTCGGGCGGCGAGCAGCAGATGCTGGCGATTTCGCGCGCGCTGTTGTCGGCGCCGAGCCTGCTGCTGCTCGACGAGCCCTCGTTCGGCCTAGCGCCGCTGGTGGTCGCCGAGATCTTCCGCATCCTGCGCGCCATCAACGAGAGCGAGGGGGTCAGCATCCTGATCGTCGAACAGAACGCCAATCTCGCGCTCGATCTGGCGTCGCGCGCCTATCTCCTGGAGACCGGCCGCGTCGTCGTCAGTGGCGCGGCGGCCGCCATTCGCGCCGATGATTCCGTGCGTCGCGCCTATCTCGGCTACTGAGGAGAGCGCCCGGTGGTCGAACTGCTTCACCAACTCGCCTCCGGTCTCGCGCTCGGCGGCGTCTACGCGATCACCGCTCTCGCGCTGGTGATGATCTTCCAGGCGACGCAACTGGTGAATTTCGCGCAAGGCGAAATGGCGATGTTCTCGACCTACCTCGCCTGGGCGCTGCTGCAAAACGGCTGGAGCTACTGGACAGCGTTCGCGGTGACGGTCGTGGTCTCGTTCCTCGGCGGCGTCGTCATCGAGCGTGCCGTGGTGCGGCCGTTCGCCAACGCGCCGGTGCTCGCCTCGGTGATCGTGTTCATCGGGCTCGGCTTCATCTTCAACGCGCTCGCCGGGTTCTTCTTCGGCTACACGGTGCAAAGCTTCGACACGCCGTTCGACGGCCGCCCCTGGTTCGGCAACAAGTTTATGTCGGCGCATGAATCGGGATCGGTCGTCGTCTCGTTGATCGTGCTCGTGCTGGTGTTCGCCTTCTTCCGCTTCACGCCGCTGGGCCTGGCGATGCGCGCGGCGGCGCAGAACCCGGCCTCGGCGCGGCTTGTCGGCGTTCGCGTCGGTTGGATGCTGGCGTTGGGTTGGGGGCTCGCCGCCTCCATTGGCGCCATCGCCGGCATGATGGCGGCGCCAATCGTCTATCTCGATCCCAACATGATGGGCGGCATCCTGCTTTACGCGTTCGCCGGCGCGGTGCTCGGCGGCATCGACAATCCCTGGGGCGCCGTGTTCGGCGGCTTCGTCGTCGGCGTCGCCGAGAATCTGCTCGGCGCCTATGTCGTCGGCGAGGAGGTCAAGCTTTCGGTGGCGTTGGTCATCATCGTCGGCGTGCTGGTCGCCAAGCCGTCGGGGCTGTTCGGGCGGCGCATCGTGGCGAGGGTATGATGCTCGAACGGCTCGCCTGGGGCGCCGCGCTCATTTTCGCCATCTCGGCGCCGTTCTGGATGAGCGGCTATCACCTCTACCAATCCTCACAGGTTCTCATCTACGCGATTGCGCTGCTCGGCCTCAATCTGCTGACCGGCTTCAACGGCCAACTGTCGCTTGGCCACGGCGCGTTCTTCGCGCTCGGCGGCTACATCGCGGCGGTTCTCATCGTCAAGTTCGGCCTGCCCTATTGGTTGGCGATTCCGCTGGCGAGCGCCGTCTGTTTCGTCGCCGGCTTCCTGTTCGGGTTTCCGGCGCTGCGCTTCGGCGGGCTCTATCTGGCGCTGGCGACCTTCGCGCTGGCCGTGGCGACGCCGCAGATGCTCGCTTACAAGGGCCTGGATTTCCTCACTGGCGGCTCGCAGGGCTTGCAGGTGCCGAAGCCCGGGCCGTTGCTCGGCCTGCCGATGACGATCGACCAGAGCGTTTATGCGCTTTGCCTGGTGGCTGCCGTCGCGTTGTTCTGGATCGCCGCCAATCTCACCCGCGGGCGCGTCGGCCGCGCGCTTGTCGCGATCCGCGACCACCCGATCGCCGCGGAGACGATGGGCGTCGACGCCGCGTTCTTCAAGACCGCCTGTTTCGGGATCAGCGCGTTTTACGCCGGCGTCGCCGGCGGCCTCGACGCGATCGCGGTCGGCTTCATCTCGCCGGAGAGTTTCGGGCTCGCGCTGTCGCTGGCCTTTCTCGTCGGCGTCGTCATCGGCGGGCTCGCCTCGATCGGCGGCGTGATCTTCGGCGCGCTGTTCATCGAGTTCGTTCCCAATTACGCCGACCAACTCACCGTCTATTTCGGCGAGAACGCCAAGGCGCTGCCCGGCGCCGTCTATGGCGTGATGATGATCCTGATGATGGCGGCGGCGCCGATGGGCGTCGCCGGTCTCATCCGGTCGATGACGCGCGGGCGCGCGATAAAAGGGAGGACTTGAGATGGATCGACGCCAATTTCTGACTTCCGCCGCCGCATTGGCGCTCGCGCCCCGACGGGCTTGGGCGGCCGACATGCCCGGAGTCACGTCGACCGAAATCAAGATCGGCCAGACCATGCCCTACAGCGGGCCGGCCTCGGCCTATGGCGTCATCGGTCGCGCCGAGATCGCCTATTTCAAGATGCTGAACGAACAGGGCGGTGTAAACGGCCGCAAGATCAACCTGATCAGTCTCGACGACAGCTACAGCCCGCCCAAGACCGTCGAGCAGGTTCGCCGCCTTGTTGAGCAGGAGCATGTAGCCTTTCTTTTCCAGACGCTCGGCACGCCGTGCTGCCTGGCGATAAGGCAATATTGCAACGACAACAAAGTGCCGCAAATCCTGTGCGCCAGCGGGTCGAGCGCGCTCGACGACCCCAAGAACTTCCCGTGGACGTCGCCGGCCAACCCGATCTATCAGAATGAGGCGCGCATCCTCGCCAAATATATCCTGCAGGAAAAGCCGAACGCCAAGATCGGCGTGCTTTATCAAAACGACGGCCTCGGCAAGGATTATCTGGTTGGAATAAAGGACGTTCTGGGTCCGGGCCGCGCCGGCATGATCGTCAAGGAGGCTTCCTACGAAGTCTCGGAGCCGACCGTTGATTCGCAGGTGACGAGCTTGCAGGGCAGCGGCGCCGACGTGCTGGTCATCGCCGCCACGCCGAAATTCGCGGCGCAAGCGATCCGCAAGTCGGCCGATCTTGGCTGGAGCGGCATGCGGATCGTCAGCAACGTTTCGGTTTCCGTCGCGACCGTGATGAAGCCCGCCGGGCTCGACAAAGCCAAGGGAGTCCTTGGCGCGCAATGGGGCAAAGAGCCGACCGATTCGCGCTGGAAGGACGATCCCGGCATGACGCAATGGCGCGACTTCGCCGACAAATACATGAGTCACGCCGATTTCCTTGACGTCAACGCGTCTTACGGATTCGGCAACGCCATAACGATGACGCAAATTCTCAAGCAATGCGGCGACGATCTCTCGCGCGACAACATCCTTCGCCAGGCGACCCACCTGAACGGCCTCGAATCGCCGCTGCTGTTGCCTGGCATGCGGCTGACGACGAAGCCCGGCAGCTATTCCGCCGTCAGACAAATGCGAATGTCCGTGTTCGACGGGACGACCTGGCAGTTGATTGGCGACTTGATCGAAGCGTGAAAGGACGACGGCGATGACGACAAGACGCGCATTCCTGACCGGCGCCGGCGCCAGCCTCGCCGTGAGGGCGCTGCCGGCCCGGGCGGCCAACACGCCCGGCGTCACGGACAAAGAGATCAAGATCGGCCAGACCATGCCGTACAGCGGCCCGGCCTCGGCTTATGGCGTGATCGGCAAGGCGGAGGCCGCCTATTTCAAACTCATCAACGCACAGGGTGGCGTCAACGGCCGGATGATCAACCTGATCTCGCTCGACGACGCCTACAGCCCGCCGAAGACGGTCGAGCAGACGCGGCGGCTAGTCGAGCAGGAGCAGGTGGCCTTCCTGTTCAACCCGCTCGGCACCGCCCCCTGTCTGGCGACGCGCGACTATCTCAACCAGAACGGCGTGCCGCAGCTTTTCGTCGCCACCGGCGCCGCGGCGTTCTCCGATCCCGAGCACTACAAATGGACGGTCGGCTTCCAGCCCAATTATCAGACCGAAGCGCGCATCTTCGGCAAACACATCGCGGCGACCAAACCGCAAGCCAAGATCGCCGCGCTCTATCAGAACGACGGGTTCGGTAAAGACTATCTTATCGGCCTCAAGGCGGGTCTCGGCGAGGGCGCCGCCAGCATGGTTGTCAAGGAGGCGTCCTACGAAACCTCGGAGCCGACGGTTGATTCGCAGGTCGCAAGCCTGCAAGGCTCCGGCGCCGACGTGTTTCTCATCGCCGCGACGCCGAAATTCGCGGCGCAGGCGATCCGCAAGAGCTACGATCTCGGCTGGGACGCGACGCGCTACGTGACCGACGTCTCGCTGTCGATCGCCACCGTGCTGAAGGCGGCGGGGCTCGAAAAAGCCAAGGGGCTGCTGACCGCCAACTACGGCAAGGACGCCAGCGATCCGCGCTGGAAGGACGACGCCGGCTTCAAACAGTACAAGGACTTCATCGACCAGCACATGACGGCCAAGGACCTCGTCGATTCCAACGCGATCTACGGCTTCGACGCCGCCATCTGCCTGGTGCAGGTGCTCAAGCAATGCGGCGACGACCTGAGTCGCGACAACATTCTCAAACAGGCGACCAACATCAAGGACCTTGATTTGCCGATGCTGCTGCCGGGGATCAAGATCAACACCTCGCCGACCAACTACAGTCCGATCCGGCAGATGCAGCTCCAGACGTTCAACGGAACGAGTTGGGAGCTGTTCGGCGACATTCTGCAAGGATGAACCTCAACGTGGAAACAGGAGGAAGCATGCTCAATCGACGTCATTTCCTAGGCGGCGCCGCCGCCTCGGCCCTCGCCTTGCGCGCCGGCCGCGCTTCAGCCGAGAATGCGCCGGGCATAACCGACAAGGAAATCAAGGTCGGCCAGACCATGCCCTACAGCGGCCCTGCGTCCGCCTACGGCGTGATCGGCAAGACGGAGGCCGCCTACTTCAAGATGATCAACGAGCAGGGCGGCGTCAACGGGCGCATGATCAACCTCGTCTCGCTCGACGACGCCTATAGCCCGCCCAAGACCGTCGAGCAGGTGCGCCGGCTGGTTGAGGAGGAGAAGGTCGCCTTCCTGTTCAACACGCTGGGCACCGCGCCGAATCTGGCGATTCACGAATATTGCAACAAGAACATGGTGCCGCAGCTGTTTGTTTCGACTGGCGCCAGCGTGTTCTCCGATCCCGAGCATTTCAAGTGGACGATGGGTTTCAACCCAAACTATCAGACGGAAGCGCGCATCTACGGCAAGCACATCGTGCAAACCAAGCCCCAGGGCAAGATTGCGGTGCTCTATCAGAACGATGGCTTCGGCAAGGATTATCTGATCGGCCTCAAGGGGGCGCTGGGCGCCGCGAACGCCGGCATGATCGTCAAGGAGGCCTCCTATGAGACAACCGAGCCGACGGTGGACTCCCAGATCGTCACCTTGCAGGGCTCGGGCGCCGATATTCTTTTGATCGCGGCGACGCCGAAATTCGCCGCGCAAGCGATCCGCAAGTCCTACGATCTCGGCTGGGAGGGCGTGCGATACGTCACCAATGTGTCGGCGTCGATCGCGACCATTCTCAAGCCTGCGGGCCTGGAGAAGTCCAAGGGGCTCATTACTGCGGGCTATCTGAAGGACGTTACCGATCCGCATTGGAAGGACGACCCGGACCCGAAGACCTGGCGCGACTTCTGCGACAAATATATGAGCTCCGCCGTCTTCGCGGACGTCAACGCGGCCTACGGCTTCGTTGCGGCTTCGGTGATGACGCAGGTGTTGAAACAATGCGGAAACGATCTTTCGCGGGACAACATCCTGGCGACAGCCGCCAATCTCAAGGGCGTGCACGTGCCGCTGATGCTGCCGGGGCAGACGATCAACACTTCGCCCACGGATTATAGTCCGTTCAGGGAGATGCAGCTTGAGACCTTCAATGGCCAGAGCTGGGAGTTGATGGGCGAGCTCATCAAGGCCTGAGCGCCAGGCGGACGCTCGGTCGGCGCAAGCCGGCCGACGCACGCTCCTGCGGCGCTTGATGCGAGGCTCGCCGCGCGCCTATGCCCGCCGCATTGGTCGCCAACGCATTTTGAGAGTTCATTTTTTCCCCCGGCTGGCGCAAATTCGCGGGCGAAGCTTTCTAACCACAGGGGACGCCCGATGAACGCCACCCCGGAAACCGTCGCGCCTCCCGAGCCGCGGCGCGGTCGCGAAGCGCGCCGCGCCGCGCGCGCCCGCACCGGCGCCGCCTCGATCCCCTACATCACCCGCGCCATTCCGCTGACCGAGATGCTGAGCGAGGAGGGCCTGGCCACCATCGAGGCCAACGCCGAGACGCTGTTGCAGGAAGTCGGCATCGAGTTCCGCGACTACCCCGCGGCGCTGGAGCGGTTCCGCCAGGCCGGCGCCGACATCAAGGGCGAGCGGGTGCGGTTTCCCAAGGGACTGGCCAAGCAACTCTGCGCGACGGCGCCCGCCGTTTACACTCAGCACGCCCGCAATCCCGAGCGCAGCGTGCAGATCGGCGGCAAGGCGACGGTGTTCGCGCCCAACTACGGGTCGCCGTTCGTGCATGATCTCGACAAGGGCCGGCGCTACGGCACGATCGAGGATTTCCGCAATTTCGTGAAGCTCGCCTATGCTTCGCCGTTCATCCATCATTCCGGCGGCACGGTGTGCGAGCCGGTCGACCTGCCGGTCAACAAGCGCCATCTCGAGATGGTCTATTCGCACATGCGCTGGTCGGACAAGCCGTTCATGGGCTCCGTGACCCACCCGGAGCGCGCGCGAGATACGGTTGCGATGTGCGAAATCCTGTTCGGCAAGGAATTCGTCGACGCCAACACGGTCTGCACGAGCCTCATCAACGCCAACTCGCCACTGGTCTGGGATTCGACGATGCTCGGCGCGGCGGAGGCGTACGCCCGCGCCAATCAGGCTTGCATCATCACGCCGTTCATCCTCTCCGGCGCGATGAGCCCGGTGACGGTCGCCGGCACGCTGACGCAGGTGCTCGCCGAGGTGCAGGCCGGCACGGCGTTCTGCCAGCTGGCGCGACCCGGCGCGCCGGTCATCTTCGGCACATTCGTCTCGACGCTGTCGATGCAATCCGGCGCCCCGACCTTCGGCACGCCCGAAGCGGCGCTGGCGATCTACGGCGCGGGCCAGCTCGCCCGGCGCATGAACATGCCGTTCCGAACCGGCGGTTCGCTGTGCGCCTCGAAAGTCCCCGACGCGCAAGCGGCTTACGAAAGCGCGCAGACCTTGCTGCCGACGCTGTTCGCGGGCGCGAATTTCGTGCTGCACGCCGCCGGTTGGCTGGAGGGCGGCCTGTCGGCGTCCTACGAGAAATTCGTGATGGACTTCGACCAGCTGGGCGCCATGCACGTCCTCGCCAAGGGGATCGACCTCAGCGAGAACGGCCAGGCCATGGAGGCGTTCCACCAGGTCGAGCCCGGCGGCCATTTCCTCGGCTGCGCGCACACGCAGGCGAATTTCGAGACCGCGTTCTACCGCTCCAACATCGCCGACAACAATTCGGTCGAGCAGTGGATGGAGGAAGGCTCGAAGGACGCGGCGACGCGCGGCAACGCGATGTGGAAGAAGATGCTCGCCGAATATGTTCCGCCGCCGATTGATCCCGGGATCGACGAGGCGCTGCGGGATTTTGTCGAGCGCAAGAAGGCGTCGGCGCCGGACGCCAATTACTGACCTTCGCTTCGCTCGCAACAACCAACGTCATGGCGAGCGAAGCGAAGCCATCCAGCGCCGGGGCCGAGCGGTCGGTCTCCGGAACGGGCGCGAGGCTTGCATCGCGGGCGTCACGGAGGGTTTGGATGGCTTCGCTTCGCTCGCCGTGACGGGTTCATCACGCAGGGATTTGCTCATATGCGCACCAAGGCTCGCGCGGTTGTCATCGGTGGCGGCGTCGTCGGCGTCTCGACGCTCTACCACCTCGCCAAGAAGGGCTGGACCGACAGCGTACTGATCGAACGCAAGGAGCTCACCTCCGGCTCGACCTGGCACGCCGCCGGCCTGTTGCCGTTGTTCAACATGTCCTATTCCGTCGGCCAGTTGCACAAATATTCGGTCGGGCTTTACGGCAAGCTGACCGAGGAGACGGGGCTGGACGCGGGCTTCCGGCCCGTCTCCAACATCCGCCTCGCGCGCACGCAGGACCGGCTCGACGAATACAAATATTACGCCGGCGTGGCGGCGACGATCGGCGGCGTCGAGGTCAAGTTTCTCACGCCCGAGCAGGTGAAAGAAGTCTGGCCGCTCTGCAATATCGACGGCATTCTCGGCGCGATCCAGCATCCGCAGGACGGCTACATCCAACCGGCGGATCTCACTCAGGCGCTGGCGCGCGGCGCGCGCGAACGCGGCGCCGAGATCAACCGCAACACGACGGTGCTTGCGATCGAACGCACATCGAGCGGTGAATGGAAAGTGGTGACGGACAAGGGCGAAATCGTCTGCGAGCACATCGTCTCCGCCACCGGCAATTTCGCGCGCCAGACCGGCCGCATGGTCGGGCTCAACGTGCCGGTGATCCCGGTCGAGCATCAATACATCGTCACCGAGGCGCATCCCGAGATTCAGGCGCGGCGGGCGAAGGGCCTGCCGGAAATGGGCGTGCTGCGCGAGTCGGATTCGTCCTGGTACATGCGCGAAGAGGCCGGCGGTCTGTTGCTTGGGCCGTATGAGGTCGGCGCGCCGGCCTGCTATGTCGACGGACCGTCGAAGGACAGCGAGTACGAGCTGTTCCAGGAGGATTTGGAACGGCTAGGGCCGCACATCGAGACGGCGATCGCGCGCGTGCCGGCGTTCGGCGAACTCGGGATCAAGAAGGTCTACAACGGCGCCATCGCCTATACGCCGGACGGTTCGCCGATCGTCGGCCCCGCGCCAGGCTTGCGCAATTTCTGGCTCAACGAGGGCCATTCGTTCGGGGTCACTGCCGCGGGCGGCGCCGGCTGGCAGTTGGCGGAATGGATCGTCGAGGGCGAGCCCTCCGTCGACATGCTCGGCGTCGATCCGCGCCGCTTCGGGCCTTATGCGCAGCAGGGCTATCTGATCGAGAAGAACGAGGAGGCCTACGCCAAGGTCTTCACCGTCCATTATCCCAACGAGGAGCGCGGCGCCGCGCGGCCCTTGCGGCAGACGCCGTGCTATGACCGGATGAAGGCGCTGGGCGCCGTGTTTGGCTCGATCTATGGTTGGGAGCGGCCGAACTTCTTTGCGCCGCCCGATTATTTCGTGAGCGAGCGCGACCTCGCCAAGCCCGACGTGCTGCTCAACGAGAACCATCCCGAGGGGCCGCATCCGCGCGAGAAATGGAGTTTTCGGCGCTCCAACGATTTCGACTTCATCGGCGCCGAATGCCGCAACGTGCATGAGAACGTCGGCCTGCAAGATATGTCGGCGTTCGCCAAGTTTGAAGTGTCGGGGCCATGGGCCGAGGCTTGGTTGGAGTCGATCTTCACCAACAAGGTTCCGAAGGCGATCAACCGCGTCACGCTGACGTATCTGCTCACCACGCGCGGCGGCGTGCGCGCCGAGTTCACCCTGACGCGCATCAGCCGCGACCGCTTCTACCTCGTCTCCGCCGGCGCGCTGGAAACGCACGACTACAACTCGCTGCTGCGCCTGCTGCCGACCGACGGCTCGGTGCGCATCGACAAGGTGACGACGCAATACGGCGTGCTGGTGCTCGCCGGCCCACGCTCGCGCGAAGTGCTGGCGAAAGTCGCCAGCATCGACGTCTCCAACGCCGCGTTCCCGTGGTTGACCGCGCGCCCGTTGTCGATCCGCGCAGCCGGCGTCATCGCGATGCGCGTCAATTTCATCGGCGAGCTCGGCTATGAGATCCATCATCCGATCGAGATGCAGAATTACATTTTCGACGCGCTGATGGAGGCCGGCGCCGAGTTCGGCATCAAGCCGTTCGGGATTCGGGCGATGGATTCGTTGCGGCTGGAGAAATCCTACAAGCTGGTTGGTCGCGAGCTCTCGATCGAATACGCGGCATTGGAGTCGGAGCTCGGCCGCTTCGTCGACATGAAGAAGGATTTCCTCGGCAAGGAGGCGCTCGCGAAGTGGCGCGACAAGGGCTTCGCCAACAAGCTCGTCACGCTGGAGCTTCAGGGCGTCAAGGATTTCGACGCTCGCGGCTCCGAGCCGGTGTTCAAGGACGGCGCGGCGGTCGGTCGCACGACCTCGGGCGGCTATGGCTGGCGGACGGGCAAATCGCTGGCGCTGGCGATGGTTAGGCCGGAGCTTGCCGTCGAGGGCGCGGAAGTGACCGTGCGCGTGCTCGGCCAAGACTTCGCCGCCCGGGTGATCGGTGACAGTCCGTATGATCCGGAGAACGCGGCGCTGAGAGGTTAAGCAGCTTCAACCACGATGCGCATCGAGCGTCCCAGCGCGGCGAAAGCGCGCTCCAGCGCATCGATGCGGGAGTGGTGTTTGAGGTCGAGCAATCGATCGATCTGCGGCAAAGCCACGCCGAGCCGCCGCGCGGGCGAGCGCGTCGTCGTGATCCTCTCCAAACGTGATGGCGGCGGGCAGATCGGGAACCGTTGCGAGAACGGTTCCGTTTTCGTCAGCCGCAAGAGTCACCGCGTAGCGCACAGCCTCGTTCCTTGATTTCGAGTTGTTTGAGGATCGCCAGCCAAAGACCTTTTCCGAGTTCTTTCGCGCCACCGTGTTGCGGCACAAAGGACGTCAACACAAGGGTTGCGTCGAGCCTACCCCGTCGCCTGCGCCTCGGTGCGCCGCGCCCGCAGCAGCGCGCGGTAAATCTCATCGTCGCCGCAGAGGCCCGCCATGCGGCCGAGTTGGTCGACGAGAACCACGGGGTTGCCGGAGAGCCGGCGCAACTCGATCGCCATCCGCATCTTGAGGTCGAGCGGGGCGACGATGATGTCGGTCGGGCCGGCTTCCGCCGGTGCGCCCGCCGGCGCCAGCCTCCCCGTCGCGCCATCGAGCGTGCAGCTCTGCGGCCGGCCATCGGCATCGAGCGCGAGGCGGATGCGGCCGTGCTTGTCGAGCAGCACGTCCGCGCCGTCGCGCGCGAGGCCCGCCGCCGGCGTCATCATCGAAGCGCCCCGCAAAACGTTGAGCGGGTTCATGTGCTTGACGAATTCGGCGACGTAGTCGTTAGCGGGCGTGAGCAGGATTTCCTCCGCGGTGCCCCATTGCACGACGCGGCCGCCTTCGAGGATGGCGATGCGGTTGCCGAGCTTCATCGCCTCGTCGAGGTCGTGGCTGACGAAGATGATCGTCTTCTTCATGTCCTTTTGCAGCGCCAGCAACTCGTCTTGCAGCTTGTCGCGGATCAGCGGATCAAGCGCGGAGAACGGCTCGTCCATCAGCAGAATGTCGGCGTCGGTGGCGAAGGCGCGGGCGAGGCCGACGCGCTGCTGCATCCCGCCCGAAAGCTCGTGGCCGAACTTGCCGGCCCATTGCGAGAGGCCGACCAGCGCCAGCTTCTCGTCGACGATGCGGTCGATCTCCGATTTGGACGATCCGCGCAGCTCCAAGCCGAGGCCCACGTTCTCGCGCACCGTGCGCCAGGGCAGCAGCGCGAATTGCTGGAACACCATGGCGATGCGGCGGGTTCGCAGCGCCCGCAGCACGGCGGCGCTGCAATGGGCGACGTCGACCTGGGCGCCGCCGTCCTGCACCAGCACCCGCCCGCGCGCGACCTTGTTGAGGCCGTTGACCGCGCGCAGGATCGTCGATTTGCCGGAGCCCGAGAGCCCCATCAACACGCAAATCTCGCTGGGCTCGACCGAGAGCGCGACGCCGGCCGCGCCGAGCACGACGCCGGTCTCCTTCAAGATCTCGTCGCGGGTCTTGCCGCGATCAATCAACTTCAGCGCGTCGGCCGCGCGGTCGCCGAATACGATGTCGACGTTATCGAAGACAACGGCGGGCATCTCAGGCCTTCTTCCGTTCGGGATTGCGGCAAACGCGATCGAGCACGATCGCCAGCAGCACGATCGACAGGCCGGCTTCGATGCCCATCGGGATGTTGACGGTGCCGAGCGCGCGCACGACCGGGGTGCCGAGCCCCGCCGCCCCGACCAGCGCGGCGATGACCACCATCGACAGGCTTAGCATGATGCACTGCGTGACGCCGGCCATGATCGTCGGCGCTGCGTAGGGGAGCTCGACCTTCCATAGAAGCTGGCTCTTGGTCGCGCCGAACGCCTCCGCCGCCTCGCGCAATTGCAGCGGCACCGAGACCACGCCGAGATAGGTCAGCCGGATCGGCGCGGCGATTGCAAAGATCACCGTCGAGATCAGGCCGGGCGCGGCGCCGAGGTGAAACAACACCAACGTCGGGATCAGATAGACGAAGGTCGGCAGCGTCTGCATCAGATCGAGCAGCGGCCGCACCGCGGCGTAGAGCCACGGCCGATGCGCGCAGGCGATGCCGATCGGCACGCCGAGCGCGACGCTGGCCAAAGTCGAGAACCCGACGAGCGAAATCGTCTCCAGCGTCGCCTGCCAATAGCCGAGGTTGGTGATGAGCAGGAAGGCGACGATGACGAACAGCGTCAGCTTCCACGAGCGGTGCAGCCAATAGGCGAGCGCCGCGAAGGCCAGAATGACGACGGCGACCGGCACGGAGGACAGGGCCTGTGTGAGCCCGTCGACGAGGAAGTCGATCACCGCGGTCACGGCGTCGAAGAAGCCGGCGGCGTTGTCCTGAAGCCAGGTGATGCCCTGCTTGGCGAGCCAGCCGAGCGGAAGCTTCCAGTGAGTGAACCAGTCTTCCAACCCGGTGTCCTCTCGTCATGGCCGGGTCCGTCCCGGCCATCCGCGCCGACGAACGGCGCGCAGGCATTTAAAATGAGTTGGCGGCCCGGCGCTGTAGGCGCGACTTCCAAATCGCGCTGGTTGTGGAAACGACGCGGTCTTGAGACCGCGTCTACAAGGCGGCCGGCGTCAAAGCCCCAGGCTCTTCTTCACCGCGTCGAGTCCCGGCTTGCCGTCGAACGTCGTCACGCCGTCGAGCCATTTGGCGAGTTCGGGCGGGTTGGTCTTCAGCCATGCCTGCGCCGCCTTCGGCCCCTCCATGCCGTCGGTGAGAATCTTGTCCATCACGACGTTTTCGATGTCGACCGTGAACACGAGTTGTTTGATGAGCTTGGCGGCGTTCGGGCACTGGTCCGCCCAGCCGGCGCGCTCGTTGGTGTAGACGACGGCGCCGCCGAAGTTCGGGCCGAAGCTGTCGTCGCCGCCGGTCAAATATTGAATCTTGAAGTTGACGTTCATCGGATGCGGCGCCCAGCCGAGGAAAACGACGTCCTCCTTGTGCGAGGTGGCGCGCTGCACCTCGGAGAGCATCCCCTGCTCGCTCGATTCGACGAGTTGGAAGCTCTTCAGGTTGAACTTGTCGCCCTTTATGAGGTCGAGGATCAGTCGGTTGCCGTCGTTGCCCGGCTCGATTCCGTAGAGCTTGCCTTTTAACGAATCCTTGAACTTCTGGATGTCGCCGAAATCCTTGAGTCCCTTGTCATAGGTGTATTGCGGCACGGCGAGCGTGTATTTCGCGCCCACCGGCAGATTGGCCCCGGTCTCGACCACCGACTTGTCCTCGATGAAGGGCTTGCGGTCGTTCTCCATCGACGGCTGCCAGTTGCCGAGGAACACGTCGATGTCCTTGTTCTTCATCGAGGCGTAGGTGACGGGCACCGACAGCACCGTCGCTTTCGGCGAATAGCCGAGGCCCTTGAGGATCTCGCCGGCGATCGAAGTCGTCGCGGTGATGTCGGTCCAGCCGACGTCGGAGAAGCGCACGTTCTTGCACGATTCCGGATCGCCCGCCGACGCGGCGCCGAGGCCGAGTGCGAAAAACGCCGTGGCGCAGGTCGCAACCGCGAATGACTTCATATTTGCCTCCCATTCATCCCGGCGCGCGGCGCCGCTTCCGCCCCAAGCTAACGACGCTTGCGACCCGTCGTCAATTTGAGTCTGGAGATTGCCGTGGCGACTGCGCCCGCTTAAAAGGCGCGGCGCAATGTCATTTTGGGAGCCGGAATGCCCGCCGCGCCGAACGTCAGCCCGCAGGAGCAGTCGGAAATCCTCATGCAGGCGCTGCCGCATATGCTGCGCTACGATGATTCCACCATCGTCGTGAAATACGGCGGCCACGCCATGGGCGGCGAAGGCGAACGCGACTTCGCGCGCGACATGGTGCTGCTGGAGCAGTCCGGCGTGAACCCGGTCGTCGTCCATGGCGGCGGACCGCAGATCGGCGCGATGCTGAAGAAGCTCGGCATCGAGTCGCGCTTCTCCGGCGGCCTGCGCATCACCGATAAGGCGACGGTCGAGATCGTCGAGATGGTGCTCGCCGGCTCGATCAACAAACAGCTCGTCGGCGCGATCAACGCCCAGGGCGGGCGCGCCATCGGCCTCTGCGGCAAGGACGGCAATATGGTGACGGCGCGCAAGGTGACGCGCCCGCACGAGGGCGGCGACGGCGAGCCGCCGGTCGATCTCGGCTTCGTCGGCGAGCCCGACAAGATTGACGTCACCGTGCTTGAAACGATTCTGGGCCGCGAACTCATCCCAGTGCTCGCCCCGGTCGCGGCGGCGGCCGACGGCGAGACCTACAACGTCAACGCCGACACGTTCGCCGGCGCCATCGCCGGCGCGCTGAAGGCCAAGAGGCTGTTGTTCCTCACCGACGTGCCCGGGGTGCTCGACAAGGACAAGAACCTCATCAAGGAGCTGAGGGTCGACGACATTCGCGAGCTGATTGCCGACGGCACCATCACCGGCGGCATGATCCCGAAGGTCGAGACCTGCATCTACGCGGTCGAGCGCGGCGTCGAGGGCGTCGTCATCCTCGACGGCAAGATCCCGCACGCCGTGCTGATCGAGTTGCTGACCGATCACGGCGCCGGCACGCTCATCACGAGGTAGGCCATGCGCGTGCTCGCCATCGACACCTCGCGCGGCGCCTGTTCGGCGGCCGTCTACGACGGCGCGATCCGCTACGCCTGGGCGCGCGAGAGCGAGCCGATGACGCGCGGCCACGCCGAAGCGCTGGCGCCGATGGTGGACCGGGTGCTGAAGCAGGTCGAGGACGGCCCGGCCTCGCTCACCAAGATCGCGGTGACGGTGGGGCCGGGCTCGTTCACCGGCCTGAGGATCGGATTGGCGATGGCGAGGGCGATGGGCCTGACGCTCGGCGTGCCTGTCGTCGGCGTTTCGACGCTGATCGCCTACGCCGGGCCGATGCTCGATGATCCGAAACCCGGCGTGATCGCCTCTGTGATCGACGCCGGTCACGGCGCGGTCTATTTCCATCTGATCGACTCCAAGGCGAAGCAGATCTTCTCGCCTCGCGTCGTCTCGCTGCGCGACGCGGTGCGGGCGATCGGCGGCAGCCCGGCGCGGGTGGTCGGCGATGCGGCGGGGCTGCTCGCCGAGGAGGCGCGTCGCGCCGGGGTCGAGGTCGACTCCAGCTTCGCCAGCGCCTACCCCGACATCGTCGCCATCGCCCGCATCGGGCTCGCCGCCGATCCCGCGCAATGGCCGGCGCGCCCGCTCTATATCAAGGCGCCCGACGCCCATCCGCCGCGCGACGACTCGATCGCGCGCGCGGACGCATGATGATCTTCTCGTGGGGCCGGCCGGCGCCATCCGTGTTGCGGCCGCTGCGCGCGCAGCAGGCGGCCGATTGCGCGCACATCCACGCCGCCGGCTTCGCCTACCCCTGGGCCACGACCGAACTCGAAAGCCTGATCGCCGATCCGAACGCGGTCGGCACGGCGGCCCTTGATCCCGTCAGCGGGCGCTTGCGCGGCTTCGCGCTATCGCGTCTGGCGGCGGACGAAGCCGAGATTCTCACGATCGCCGTCGATCCCGGCTTGCGCAAGGCCGGCGTCGGGCGCGATCTGCTGCGCGCCCACCTGGCCCAAGTCGCGGCGGCGGGCGCGAGCCGCATTTTCCTGGAAGTCGACGAACATAACGCCGCGGCGCTCGCGCTTTACGCCCGCTTCCAGTTCGTCAAGGTCGGCGAGCGGAAAGGCTATTACCAAATGCCGAACGGCAAGACGGCGTCGGCTCTGGTGATGCGGCGCGACCTGGCCTGAAGGCCGGCGATGACCCACATCCGCGTCGTGGCGGGGTTGGGCGTGGCGGCGTTGTTCGTCGCGATCGCCGCGCCGCTCGCCGTGCTGGCGCGACGGGTCGGCTGGCGCGGCGGCCCTGCGGCGCCGGTCCTGCTGCATCGGTGGCTTTGCCTCATTCTGCGGGTGCGGCGGCGGCGGTATGGGACGCCGGGGCCGGGGCGGCGGCTGATCGTCGCCAACCATGTGTCGTGGCTCGACATCCTCGTGCTCGGCGCGATGGAGCCGATGGCGTTTCTCGCCAAGAAGCAAGTCGGGTCGAGCCGCTGGACGCGCTGGCTAGTCGACCTCCAGGGCGCCGTCTACGTCGATCGTGAACGCAAGCATGGCATCCCCGCCGTCAACGCCGAGATAGCGCAACGGCTGAACGCGGGCGAGCCGGTGGCGTTGTTCGCGGAATCGACGACAAACGACGGCACCCGGCTGCTACACTTTCGCAGCCCGCATTTCGAGGCGGCGCGCCGAGCCGAGGCGTTCGTGCAGCCGGTCTATCTCGACTACCGCGCCATCGCCGGCGTCCGCGCGACGCGGCAGGAAAAGCCGATTTTCGCCTGGTACGGCGACATGGCGTTTCTGCCTTCGTTGCGGCGCGTCTTGGCGTGCGGCGGGTTGCGCTGCGACGTGCATTACGGCGAGCCGATCGCCTTCGACGCCGCCCGTGACCGAAAGGCGCTGGCGCGCTTGGCCGAGGCGGAGGCGCGCCGCCTCAAGGCTTGCGCGCGGCGCGGGGGCGCCTGACGGTTCAATCGAAAAGCGCGACCGCCCCGCCCGGGAACGTTCGCGTCACGCAAGCGCGCTGCGTGCCGAGTTCCAAACGGACGCCAGGTTGCATCGGCTGCTCGCTGAGAAAGGCGAAGCCGCTCGAGGAAAAGTCGGTCAGTTCGACGACGCGCTCGCCGCCATCCTCTTCGATCAGCACGACAATAGCCCCCTCGCGCGTGGTTCGCGGACTGTTCCGGCGCTGGACGCCGCCGGCTTCACGAAACAGCAGCCACTCGATGCTGTTGAGCAGTCGCTGGGCTTTGCGCGGCGTGCACGCGAAGGCCAGCGCAAATCCGTCGCACAGGGTCCTGACCACGACGCCCTCGACCCGGCCGAGATCGTCGATATAGGCGATGATTTGCGCGCCCGGGGCGCAAATGCGGGGCGCCTTAAGCCGGATGCCGCCCGGCGAGACGTCGACGGTCAGGCAGTGATATTCCCCGCCGTCCGGCGTCATATAGCGACCGGGGAGCGCGAGGCGGGCGCGCGTATGGCGGCGCCGGTCGGGGGTGTCGGCGGCCGTCGACGGGCCGGATAGAGAATTGCGTGTCATCGTAGAATTCGCGTCTATTGTGCAACTTTTGGTTGCATCGTGATAACGCCGCACGGGTGAAAATTTCGTTTGGCTCGCCAATCGAGGACGTGCTTCCCCAACGCGGCGTGCGCCAGCCGTGTTTCCGGCGCCGCTTTCGGGTTGGCGCGTTTCGCGCTAAAAGCGTAAGCATCGAGTTTCCAGGGAGCGATCTTTTTTGTCCATTTTGGTTTCCCCAGCGGCGACGGCGGGGCCGGCCGGGGCGCATGGCAAGCGCGTGTTCGTCAAATCGTTCGGCTGCCAGATGAATGTCTACGATTCGCAGCGCATGACGGACTTGGCGGCGGCGGAAGGCTACGCGGAGACGCAGGACATCGGCGAGGCCGATCTCGTCGTCTTCAATACCTGCCATATCCGCGAAAAGGCTGCGGAAAAGCTCTATTCCGAACTCGGCCGGGCGCGCGAGATCAAGACCGCGCGGGCGGAGCGCGGCCAGGCGACGAAGCTCGTCGTCGCCGGTTGCGTCGCGCAGGCGCATGGCGGCGAAATTCTGCGCCGCCAGCCGGCGGTCGACGTCGTCGTCGGCCCGCAGAACTATCACCGGCTCCCCGACCTGCTGCGCGGAGACCGGGCAATCGTCGACACCGATTTCGCGGTCGAGGACAAATTCGATCGCTTGCCCGCGCCGCAGCCGCACGCAGTGCGCGCCCGCGGGGTGACGGCGTTCGTGACGGTGCAGGAGGGTTGCGACAAGTTCTGCGCGTTCTGCGTCGTGCCGTACACGCGCGGCGCCGAGGTTTCGCGGCCTGCGCCGAAAATTCTTGCCGAGATCGAACGGCTCGCCGCCGCGGGCGCGCGCGAGTTCACGCTGATCGGCCAGAACGTCAACGCCTATCGCGACGCCGACGGCCTCGGCCTTGCGGCGCTGTTGCGAGCGGCGGCGGAGCGGCCCGGCGTCCTGCGACTGCGTTATTCGACCTCGCATCCCAACGACATGGACGACGCGCTGATCTCCGCTCACGCCGAGCTTCCCGCGCTCGCGCCCTACCTGCACCTGCCGGTGCAATCGGGGTCGGACCGCATCCTGCGGGCGATGAACCGCCGGCACGACGCGGCCGCCTATCTCGACATCGTCGCGCGCGTGCGCCGCGCCCGGCCGGACATTGCGTTCTCCTCCGATTTCATCGTCGGCTTCCCCGGCGAGACGGACGCGGATTTCGACGCGACCCTGGCGCTCGTCGAGCAGGTCGGCTTCGCCTCGGCGTTCGCGTTCAAATATTCGCCCCGGCCGGGCACGCCCGCCGCCGAAGCCGCCGATCAAGTCCCGACCTCCCTCAAGGAGGCGCGGTTGGCGCGGCTGCTCGGCTTGCTGGAGAGCCAGCGGCACGCTTTCAATCGCGCCACGGTCGGGCGGCGCTTCGGCGTCATCTTCGACAAGCCGGGCCGCCATCCGGGGCAACTCATCGGTCGTTCTCCCTACATGCAGGGCGTGTACGCTGAGGCGCCGTCCGACGTCATCGGCCGAATGGCCGAGGTTGAAATCGTCGATGTCGGGCCGAACGCGTTGCGCGGACGGCTCGTGGAATCGAACTTAAGCGAGGAGCGCTGATTGAAGAGTCCGGATCCGACGTTGGCCCGTGTCGCGCCGTTCAAGCGAGCGCCCGACAAAACCGCCGCGCAGGAAATCGCGTTCGCCTTCGACGACAACCGGCTCGCTTCGCTCGTATTCGGCCAATACGACCAGAATCTCGCCCGCATCGAGCGCAAGCTCGGCGTCTCGACCCACGCCAACGGCAATCAGGTCGTCATTCGCGGCCCGCGCGAGGCGTGCGAACAGGCGCGGCGGGTGTTGCAGACGCTCTACCAGCGCGCCCGGCTCGGCCAAGCCGCCGATGAGGGCGACGTCGAAGGCGCGCTCGAGGAATCGGCCTATCAGAACACGCTGTTCCCCGCCGAGGTGGAGACGCCCGGCGACGCCTTCGGTGAATTGCGCACGCGCCGACGCGGGGTCGTGCGCGCCCGCAACGCCGCGCAGGACAAATATTTGCGCGCGCTGCGCCAACACGAACTCGTCTTTGCGGAAGGCCCCGCCGGCACCGGCAAGACTTGGCTTGCGGTCGGCCACGCGGTTTCGCTGCTGGAGCAAGGCGCCGTCGAGCGGCTTGTGCTGTCGCGTCCCGCCGTGGAGGCGGGCGAGCGGCTCGGCTTCCTGCCCGGCGACATGAAGGACAAGGTCGATCCCTACCTCCGGCCGATCTACGACGCGCTCTATGACTTCATGGACGGGCGCATGGTCGAGCGCGGCCTGCAAACCGGCATGATCGAAATCGCCCCGCTGGCGTTCATGCGCGGCCGCACGTTGGCGAAGGCGGCGATTCTGCTCGATGAGGCGCAGAACGCGACCGCGATGCAGATGAAGATGTTCCTGACCCGGCTCGGCGAAGGCTCGCGGATGATGGTCAACGGCGATCCGACCCAGACCGACCTCGCGCCCGGCCAGACCTCCGGGCTCGGCCAGGCCGTCGCGTTGCTGAGCGGGCTCGACCGCGTCGGCCACGTCCGGTTTGCGCACGGCGACGTGGTGCGCCACGATCTTGTGCGTCGGATCGTCGAGGCCTACGAAAAGGCCTCGGTCCCGCCTGCGAATCGAAGTTGACGATGGCGCCGCGCATCGAATTCGTCGAAACCGAGCCGCGCTGGCGGCGCGCAGCGCCGGCCCGCAAGCTCGCGCGCGAGGCGATCGCCGCCGCCGCCGCCGAGGCTGGCGTGACGTTCACCCGCGGGGCGGAAATGACGGTGCATCTCGTCGACGACGCCGGCATCCGCGAACTGAACCGGCGTTGGCGCTCGAAGGACGCGCCGACCAACGTGCTGTCGTTTCCCGCCGCGCCCGGCGCGAAGATTTCCCAAGCGCGCCTGCTCGGCGACGTGTTCGTCGCCTTGCAGACCGTGGAGCGTGAGGCGGCGGCGGAAGGCAGTCCGCTCGCCGATCATTTTCGCCATCTCGTGCTGCACGGTTTCCTGCATCTGATCGGGTTCGATCACGAAACTCCATCGGAGGCGGAGGCGATGGAGGCGCTGGAGACGCGCGCTTTGGCGCGGCTCGGGGTCGCCGACCCCTACGCCGGCGCCGAGCTTCAGGCCGCGTCATGAGCGAGGAGAAAACCGGGGCGAGCCTATTCGAGCGCCTGCGCTCGCTGTTGGGCCTCAGCGCCGGCTCGGTGCGCGACGACATCGAGGAGGCGCTCGAAGAGGCCGACGCGCGGACCGATTTCACCGCCAAGGAGCGCACGATTCTGCGCAACGTGCTGGCGCTGCACGACGTCCGGGTCGCCGACGTGATGGCCCCGCGCGCCGACGTCATCGCGCTACCGCTCGACGCGCCAATCTCGGAGGCGCTGGCGACGTTCCGCACCGCCGGCCATTCCCGCCTGCCGGTCTACCAGGAGACGCTCGACGATCCCCGTGGCATGATCCATATCCGGGATTTCCTGGATTTCCTCGCCGCCGATCCGGTATTCGGCCTGGTGGCCGCGGGTCCGCAGGCGCTGGAGAGTGCGCAGAAACCGTTCGACATGAGCACGCCGCTGTCGCAGACGCCGCTCATCCGGCCGCTGCTGTTCGCGCCGCCGTCGATGCCGGCGCTCGATCTGCTGGCGCGGATGCAGGCTTCGCGCATCCATATCGCGCTCGTGATCGACGAATACGGCGGAACCGACGGGCTGGTCTCCATGGAGGACATCGTCGAGACCATCGTCGGCAACATTGAGGACGAGCACGACGAGGCGGAAGGCGAGCAGATCGCCCGCAGCCCGGACGGCAAGTTCACGGTCGAAGCGCGCGCGCCGCTCGACGAAGTGGCGAAGGCGATCGGGCTCGACCTCGGCGAACTGCCCGAGGCGGAGGACATCGACACCATCGGCGGTCTGGTGACGGCGATCGCCGGTCGGGTGCCGGCGCGCGGCGAGATCGTCGCCGGACCCGAGGGCTTCGAGTTCGAGGTGCTGGACGCCGATCCGCGCCGCCTAAAGCGGGTCCGCATTCATCCGCCTGCCGCGGCGCCCGCCGCTGAGCCGGCGACGCGAGCCGCGACGTGAGCGGCCGGGCGGGAGCGATTTCGACGGAGGGCGTTCGCCCTTGACGGCTTCGATGGCGTCGGCGCCGGAGCGGCGCTTCGAGGGACTGGCGAGCGCCGTCATCCTCTCCTGGGGCTGGCAGCGCCGGTTGATCGCCCTGGCCGCCGGCGCGGTCGGCGCGCTCGCCTTGCCGCCGTTCGGCTTCGCGCTGGCGATGGTCGTGCCCATGACGATCGCCGTCTGGCTGCTCGACGGGGCGGCCGAGGCGTCGCACACCGGCGCGACGCGCGCGGCGACCTTGCGCGCGGCGTTCGCGATCGGCTGGTGGTGGGGTTTCGGCTATTTCCTCGCCGGATTGTGGTGGCTCGGCGCGGCGTTTCTGGTCGACGCCGATTCCTTCCTGTGGGCGATGCCGCTGGGCGTGGTCGGCCTGCCGCTGTTTCTGGCGCTGTTCCCCGCGTTCGGCTTCGCGCTGGCCCGCGCGATCTGGCCGCAGGGCGCGCTACGGCCGGTGGCGCTCGCCGTCGGCCTGACTGTCTCCGAATTCGCCCGCGCCAATCTGTTGAGCGGGTTTCCGTGGAACGAATACGGCATGGCGCTCGGCCAGCACCTTTGGGCGGCGCAAGCGGCGGCTTATGTCGGCCTGCACGGGCTGACCCTCGTCACCGTGATGCTCTGCGCCGCGCCGGCGACGCTGCCCTCGGGTTGGCGTCCGACAATCCTCGCCGCGCTCGCCGCCGTGTTGCTGTGCGGGTTCGGCGCGTGGCGGCTCGCCGAGCCGCCGCCCGCGCCGGTGAACGGCCCGAAACTGCGGATCGCGCAGCCCAATGTCGGGCAAGGTCCGGATTTCTCGGCCGAGAACGGCGCGGCGATCCTCGGCGGCTATCTCAAACTGTCGGATCGGGCGACCTCGCCGGAACGCAACGGCGTCGCCGACGTGACCCACCTGTTCTGGCCGGAATCGGCGTTTCCCTTCATTCTGTCGCGCGACCGCGGCGCGCTGGCGCGCATCGTCGATTTCCTGCGCGGCGGCGCCGTGTTGGTCACGGGCGCCGCGCGCGTCGAGGACGATGACGGACACGCCCGCTATTTCAACGCCATTGAAGTGATGGACCGCAGCGGCTTGGCCGCGGACCGTTACGACAAGCACAAGCTCGTGCCGTTCGGCGAATATCTGCCGCTGCGCGCGCTGTTCGACCGCCTGCACATCACGCAGTTCGTGCGCATTCCGGGCGGGTTCGACGCCGGCTCCGGATCGCGGGCGCTGCGCGTAAAAGGCCTGCCCGACGCGCTGGCGATGGTCTGCTACGAGGCGATCTTCCCCAACGAGGCGCGGGCGCGCGACGGCGACACGGCGCATGTCGGCTATATCTTGAACTTGACCGACGACGCCTGGTTCGGCCGCACCGCCGGCCCCTACCAGCACTTCGCCCAGGCGCGACTGCGCGCGATCGAGCTGGGGCTGCCGATGGTGCGGGTCGCCAACACCGGCATCTCGGCGATCATCGACGCGCGCGGACAGGCTGTCGAGCAGAGCCCGCTCGGCGTCGAGACGGTGATCGACGGCGCGCTGCCGGGCGCGCTGCCGCCGACCTGGCAGGCGCGTTGGGGCGCGGCGACTTTCGGCGTGCTGACGGCGGCGTGCGCGCTGATCTGCCTCGCGCGTGGGCGCGTCCGCCCGACCTGACCCGCCGCCCCGCAAACGTTTCGATAAGGCGCCGCATTCGCCTTCGCCAAGTTGCGCAACCCGCAACTTTGGGCTAAAGGTTGCAGTGTTTACGTAAGGTAAATCGGCGCTGTCTCGCAGCGGGGCGGGGATTGGCTTTCACATGATAAAGACCCCTAACCCGATCGACCGGCACGTCGGGGCGCGGGTTCGCATGCGGCGACTAATGGTCGGCCTGAGCCAAAGCAAGCTCGCCGGCGCACTCGATGTAACATTCCAGCAAGTTCAAAAGTACGAGAAGGGCGCCAACCGCATCGGCGCCAGCCGATTGCAGCAACTGGCGCGAGTTCTGGACGTGCCGCCGTCGTTCTTTTTTGAGGGCGCGCCGGCCAGCGCCTCCTCGGGCCCTGGCTTCAACGAAGACCCCGGCAACGCCTACGTCGTGGACTTCCTGTCGACGGCGGAAGGGTTGCAGCTCAACCGCGCCTTCACCGCGATCAAAGACCCGAAGCTGCGCAAGACGGTTCTTGATCTTGTCGAGCGGATCGCCAGCACGTCGGAGCCGACGTCGGCGCCGAGCGTCGCCGACAACACCCGGTAGCGTCTTTTTTACGCCCTTCTTGACCCCGGTCGGCGCGACTGCCAGAAGCGGGCGGATTTTCGTCTGGCCGGCCTTCCGCCGCCGCGAGCTTTTGGAGAGGTAGGGGATGGCGCGTCAGAATTATCAGTTCACCAGCGAGTCGGTGTCGGAAGGTCATCCCGACAAAGTGTGCGACCGCATCTCTGACGAGGTCGTCGATCTGTTCTTCCGCGAAGGCGCGACGGCCGGTCTCGACCCCTGGGGCATCCGCGTCGCTTGCGAGACGATGGCGACGACCAATCGCATCGTCATCGCCGGCGAGACGCGCGGTCCCAAGCATATCACCAAGGACTGGATCGCCCACGTCGCCCGCATGGCGGTCAAGACCATCGGCTACGAGCAGGACGGTTTCCACTGGGACAAGGCGAAGATCGAGGTGCTGCTGCATCCGCAGTCGGCCGACATCGCGCAGGGCGTCGACGCCCACCAGCCCGGCGATAACAAGGAAGAGGGCGCGGGCGACCAGGGCATCATGTTCGGCTACGCCACCAACGAGACGCCCTCGCTGATGCCGGCGCCGCTGTTCTACGCCCAGAAGATCCTCGAAGACCTCGCGATCGCGCGCCGCTCCGGCAAGGGGCCGGCGGCCAAGCTGGGGCCGGACTCCAAGAGCCAGGTGACGGTGCGTTACGAGAACGGCAAGCCGGTCTCCGCCACGCAGATCGTCGTCTCGCATCAGCACGTCGTCGAAGACCTCACGTCGAAAGACGTGCGCGACATCGTCGAGCCGTTCGTGCTCGCCGCGCTGCCGAAGGGCTGGGTCAATAAGGACACCGTCTGGCACATCAATCCGACCGGCAAGTTCTTCATCGGCGGCCCCGACGGCGATTCCGGCCTCACCGGCCGCAAGATCATCGTTGACACCTACGGCGGCGCGGCCCCGCACGGCGGCGGCGCGTTCTCCGGCAAGGACCCGACCAAGGTCGACCGCTCGGCGGCCTATGCGGCGCGCTACCTCGCCAAGAACGTGGTCGCGGCGGGGCTCGCCAACCGCTGCACGTTGCAGCTTTCCTATGCGATCGGCGTCGCCCGGCCGCTGTCGATCTACGCGGATCTGCACGGTACGGGGAAGATCGAGGAAGGCAAGCTCGAGACCGCGCTGATGGAGGTGATGAACCTAACGCCGCGCGGCATCCGCCAGCACCTTCAGCTCAACCGTCCGATCTACGCGCGCACCTCGGCCTACGGCCATTTCGGCCGCGCGCCGGATGCGGACGGCGGCTTCTCCTGGGAGAAGACCGATCTCGTCGACAAGCTCAAGGGCCTCGCCTGACGCCACGGCGCGCCGCGCGCTCTACGGCCGCGCCAAAGGCAAGCCGCTTCGATCCTATCAGGCCGCGCTCGTGCGCGACCTGTTGCCGCGCCTCGAGGCCGACCTCGGGGCGCTGCGCGAAGGACGTCTCTTCGCCGAGAAGCGCGAACTCTGGCTGGAGATCGGCTTCGGCGGCGGCGAGCATCTTCTCGCGCGGGCGGCGGAGCGGCCGGACGTCGGTTTCATTGGTTGCGAGCCGTTCGTCAACGGCGTTGCGAAGCTGCTCGCCGGCGTCGATGCGGGCGGCCTCGTCAACGTGCGCGTGCGCGCCGACGACGCGACGGCCCTGATCGAAGCCGCGCCGGACGCGGCGTTCTCACGCATCTATCTGCTTTATCCCGACCCGTGGCCGAAGCGGCGGCATCTGAAGCGCCGTTTCGTTTCGGAGCGCAACGTCGCGGCTTTGGCGCGGGTGCTTCGCCCGGGCGCAGAGCTGCGGTTCGCCACCGACATCGACGACTACGCCGGCTGGACGCTGCGCCGGTTCCTCGCGTCGCCGCTGTTCGCCTGGGAAGCGCGGACGGCCGACGACTGGCGCCAGCCCTGGGCGGGCTGGACGCCGACGCGCTACGAGGCCAAGGCGCGCGCGGCCGGGCGCGGCTCGGCATACCTCACCTTCAAACGCCGATAGGCCCGTTGCGAACGAAAGCAATCCGTGTTGCACTCGATCGGCACGGGAGGATGGATATGCGCGTTTCATGGACTCTGCTTGCGCTGCTGGCCGCCACCACGTCGGGCTTCGCCGCGACCGCCAACCGTCTGCAAGGCGCCCCGGCGGCGCCGTTCTACGACTGGAGCGGCGCCGTCCCGGCTCCAGGCGCACTGTTGCGCAGCGAACCGTTGCCGTCCGATCTCGCGCTCGAAAACGCCTCGAAGAGCGAGCGCATTCTCTACTCCTCGACCAATGGGTTGGACGACAAGACCCACATCGCCGTATCGGGCGCGTTGTTCTGGCCCAAGGGCTCTCCGCCGCCCGGCGGCTGGCCGCTCGTCGCCTGGGCCCACGGCACCGTCGGCGCGGCGGCGAAATGCGCGCCCTCGTTCCGAGGCCGGTCGGAGCGCGATATAAAATATTTGAACGCCTGGCTGGCGGCGGGTTTCGCTATCGTCGCCACGGATTATCAGGGCCTCGGAACCGCCGGCGGCCATCCCTATCTGGCGACCCGCCCGGAAGCTTACGGCGTGCTCGATTCGGTGCGCGCCGCCCGCGCTCAACCGCAAATCGGCGGCGAGACGATCATCGTCGGACAGAGCCAAGGCGCCGGGGCGGCGTTCGCGACCGCCGCCTATCAGCCCGCTTATGCGCCGGACGTCAAGGTGTTGGGAACGGTCGCGACAGGGACGCCGTATTTCTCCGAAGCGATGATGGCGGCGCTGGCCCGGGGCAACGAGAACGACAAGGTGACGCCGACGCTCGCCTATACGTTCTTGCTGCTGCAACTGGCCGAACTGACCACGCCTGGGTTCGACCCCAATCCCTATCTCACCGACAAAGGACGTGCGATCTACGAAATGGGCGGCGACGCCTGTCTGGGCGCGATGGAGGACGCCATCGAGAAGGGGGAGGTCAGCGCCAAGGTCGCCTTCGCCGAATCTCTCGGACCGGTGCTGAAAGCCTTGTTCCCGCTGATAACCTACCCGACCGTGCATCTGCAGCAGCCGCTGTTCATGGGCACGGGCGAGGTGGATCGCGACGTGCCGCCCGCCATGCAGGGCGCCTTGGAGCACGACGCCTGCGCCGCCGGAACCCGCGTGACCTGGCGACGTTACCCCGGGCTCGACCATAGCGGCACGGTGAACGCGTCGCTCGCCGACAGTCTTCCGTTCGTGCGGGATTTGCTGGCGGGCAAGCCGGCGCCGGCGGCTTGCCAAACCGCACAGGGCACGACGCCGTAAGCGCGCCCGTCAGGCGCCCGAGGTCGGACCCCGACCGATCGGCGCCGGCTTCGTCCAGCGCAGCACCGGCTGGCGCGCGGCGCGCGTCTCGTCGAGGCGGCGCCTTGGCGCGAGTCGCGGCGCGCCGGCGAACCCTTCGACCTCGCCGCGGAGGATCCGAAACGCCAGATCGCGCAGCGTCATGATGAACAGATCCAGGCTCGCCTTCGATTCCGATTCCGTCGGCTCGATCAGCATCGCGCCGTGGACGACGAGCGGGAAATACATCGTCATCGGATGGTAGCCCTCGTCGATCATCGCCTTGGCGAAATCGAGCGTCGTGACGCCGGTGTCCTTCAACCAGGCGTCGTCGAACAGCGCCTCGTGCATGCAGGGGCGATCGCCGAACGGCGCGCTCATCAGATCGCTTAGCGAGGCGCGCACGTAGTTGGCGGCGAGCACGGCGTCTTCGCTCGCTTGTTTGAGCCCGTCGGCGCCGTGGCTCAAGATGAACGCCAACGCCCGCACGAACATGCCCATCTGGCCGTGGAATGCGCACATCCGGCCGAGTTCCCGACCCTCGGCGTGTTCGACGAGATCGAGCCGGCCCTCGCGCTCGACGACATAAGGGACCGGCGCGAACGGCGCGAGCCGCGCCGACAGCACGACCGGCCCTGCCCCAGGGCCGCCGCCGCCGTGCGGGGTGGAGAACGTCTTGTGCAGGTTGATGTGCATCGCGTCGACGCCAAGATCGCCGGGCCGCGCCTTGCCGACGATGGCGTTGAAGTTCGCGCCGTCGCAGTAGAAGTAGGCGCCCGCGTCGTGCACGGCCGCCGCGATCTCGACGATCTCGCGCTCGAACAGCCCGCAGGTGTTCGGGTTTGTCAGCATGATCGCGGCGACGTCGGGACCGAGCGCCGCGCGCACGGCCTCGGCGGAGACGGTTCCGTCGGCGCGCGCCGGCACGGGACGCACGCTGAATCCGATCAGCGCGGCAGTTGCGGGATTCGTTCCGTGCGCGGAGTCCGGCACCAGCACAACCTTGCGGGTTGCCGCTTCGCCGGCGGCGGCGATCGCCGCCTTGATCGCCATCATGCCGCAGAGCTCGCCATGCGCGCCGGCTTTGGGCGACATCGCGACGGCTTTCATGCCCGTCATCGTCATCAGCGCGTGGGCGAGTTGGCGGATGAGGGCGAGCGCACCCTGGGCGGTCGAGACGGGCTGCAACGGGTGGACGTCGGCGAAGCCCGGCAGCCGCGCCAGCTTCTCGTTGAGCCGCGGGTTATGCTTCATCGTGCAGGAGCCGAGCGGATAGATGCCGGCGTCGATGGCGTAGTTCTTCCGCGACAGGCGCACGTAATGGCGCAACGTCTCCGGCTCGCTCAGCCCCGGCAGGCCGATCGGATCACGCCGGGCGTGCTCGCCGAGACGGTCAGCGAAGGCGGGCGGATCGTCGACGTCGACGCCCGTCGTTCCCGACCGCCCGATTTCGAACAGCAGCGCCTCCTCGATGTCGAGGCCGCGATTGCCCGTGAAGGTGCGCGTCTCCGTGGCGTCGGTTCCCGCGGGACGGGTGGGACGACCTTGGTTGTTCATTGTCGAGTTCTCAAAGAAGCGGCGTCGTCATGGCGAGCGAAGCGAAGCCATCCACCCGCGCCATGACGCAGAGGCTTCATGCGTGTCAGCGCTCCGGCAAAGACCGAAGGTCGAATTGAGTCCATTTTGTCGGCCCCGGCGCCGGATGGCTTCGCTTCGCTCGCCATGATGGCCCCCGAGCTTAAAGACAGGCCAGCAAGGCTTCCACATACGCCTCCCGGTCCTCTTCGGTGTTGATTTCGGTGCTGGCGACGATCAACAGATCCTCCAGCCCCGGCGCAAGCCGCGAGACCGGGCAGCCGGCGATGATCCCGCGCGACGCGAGCGCCTCCACCAGCTCCGCGGCCGGCCGCGGCGTGCGGATCGTAAATTCATTGAAGAACTGCGTCGTCAGCACTTCCACGCCGGGGACGCGCGCGAGCCGGACCGCGAGATCGACGGCGTTGGCGTGATTGACCCGCGCGAGCCGCGTCAAGCCGACTTCACCGAGCAGCGACAGATGAATCGTGAACGCGAGCGCGCAGAGGCCGGAGTTGGTGCAGATGTTGCTCGTCGCCTTCTCGCGCCGGATATGCTGCTCGCGCGTCGAGAGCGTCAGCACGAAGCCGCGGCGGCCGTCGGCGTCGATCGTTTCGCCGGCCAACCGCCCCGGCATCTGCCGAACGTATTTGGAGCGCGTCGCGAACAGGCCGACATAGGGGCCGCCGAAGGTCAGCGGATTGCCGATCGACTGCCCCTCGCCGACGACGATGTCGGCCCCCATCGCGCCGGGCGGGCGCAGCGCGCCGAGCGAGACGACTTCGGTGAACACGGCGACCAGCAGCGCGCCCTTCGCATGCGCGGCCTCCGCCAGCGGCGTCAGGTCGCGCAGATTGCCAAACATGTCCGGCGTCTGCACGATCACGCAGCTTGTCTCGTTGTCGATGCGATCAATCAAAAGCTCCTGCGCCGAGGGGTCGGGCGGCGCCTGGTCGATCTCGTCGCCGGCGTAGCGGGCGAGCGTCGCGCAGACCTCGGCGTAATGGCTGTGCAGGCCGCCGGAAATCACCGCCTTGCGCCGGCGGGTGACGCGATGCGCCATCAGCATCGCCTCGCCGCAGGCCGTGGAGCCGTCGTACATCGAGGCGTTGGCGACCTCCATGCCGGTCAGCAGCGCGACCTGGGTCTGGAACTCGAACAGCACTTGCAGCGTGCCCTGCGAAATTTCAGGCTGATAGGGCGTGTAGCTGGTCAGGAACTCGGAGCGCTGGATCAGATGATCGACCGTCGCCGGCACATGATGACGATAGGCGCCGGCGCCGAGAAAGAATGGAACCGACCCCGCCGCGACATTTTGCCCGGCCAGCGCGCCGAGCGCCCGCTCGACGGCGAGCTCGCTGGATCGCCGCGGCATCGGCAAGAGATCGCGTAGGCGGCGATCCTCCGGGATGTCCGCGAACAAGGCGTCAATATCAGGAGCGCCGATCCGGGCGAGCATCAGGCGCCGGTCGTCGGGCCCCAGCGGCAGATAGCGCATCAGGCGATCGTCTTTAGATAGTCGGCGTAGACGTCGGGATCCATCAGCGCGGCAAGTTCGCCCGGGTTGGCGAGCTTTAATTTGAACAACCAGCCGCCGCCCTGCGCGTCCTCGTTGACCAGGCTCGGCTGCTCCACGAGTTGACGGTTGACGTCGATGACCTCGCCCGAAACCGGGGCGAACACGTCGCTCGCCGCCTTCACGCTCTCGACCACCGCCGCCGCGTCGCCTTTCTTGAATTTCGCGCCCACCTCGGGCAGATCGACGAATACGATGTCGCCGAGTTGCTGCTGGGCGTATTCGCTGATCCCGACGCTGGCGGTATCGCCGCTGACGTCGACGAACTCGTGATCCCTGGTGAAATGCATGCCGGTCTCCGTTCAGCCTCGATGATAAGCGTGGGGGTGGAAGGGCAGCGCGACAACTTGCGCCGGCAACGTCTTGCCGCGCACGACGAGGCCGAGCGGCGTGTCGGGCGCCGAATAGGCGCTTGCGACATAGCCCATGGCGATCGGCGCGCCGACGCTCGGGCCGAAACCGCCGGACGTCACGACGCCAACCGGCGCGCCGTTGCGATCGACGATCTCGGCGCCCTCGCGCGCCGGCGCGCGTCCTTCGAGCCGCAGACCGACGCGCCGCCGCTTCGGGCCTTGCGCGAGCGCCGCCTGGATGCGCGCGGCGCCGGGAAACCCGCCCTCGATGCGCCGCCGCTTCGGGATCGACCAGGCCAGGCCGGCTTCGATCGGGTCCGTTTGCTCATCGAGTTCGTGGCCGTAGAGGCAAAGTCCGGCTTCGAGCCGCAGCGTGTCGCGAGCGCCGAGGCCGATCAGCGCGACTTCCGGCTGCGCCAGCAGCCGGCGCGCGAACGCCTCCGCCGCCTGAGCAGGCAGCGAAATCTCGAACCCGTCTTCGCCGGTGTAGCCGGAGCGCCAGACGAAGACGTAAAAATCGCCCATCCGCAGCTTTCGCGCTTGCATGAACTTCATGGCGGCGGCATCGCCCAGACCGACGCGCGCCAGAACCTCCGCCGCCCGCGGGCCTTGCAGCGCGAGAAGCGCGCGGTCGTCGTTCACGCGGAGCGCCATGTCCGCCGGTAACGCGGCGTGCAACAACGCGAAATCCGTGGCTTTTCGCGCCGCGTTCACCACAAGATAAATGCCGTGAGCCTCGCCCTCGGGCCGGGTCGCCATGAAATCGTCGAGAGCGCCGCCTTCGGCGTTGAGCCATTGCGAATATCGCTGACGACCCGGCGGCAAGCCGATGAGATCGGCGGGGCACAGCCGTTCCAGCGCGAGCGCCACCGTCGCGTAGTCGCGGCCTTCGACATACGCTTGGCCCATATGCGAGACGTCGAACAGCCCGGCCTTCGCGCGGGTATGCGCGTGCTCGGCGAGGATGCCGTCGCGATATTGGATCGGCATGTCGTAGCCGGCGAACGGCGCGAATCGGGCGCCGTATTCGCGGTGCAGCGCGTGGAGGGGGGTGACCTGCAAAGCCGACATGGTATCGCCCAATGGATGCAGCGCGCGGAACCTGCCGCGCGCCCCCTCTGTCGGCTGACCTGAGAGATTTCCCGCGAGCGTCGCCGCAGTTACCCCCGTCGGTGGGCGTCAGGCCGCGAGGCCCCCGCCACTTTCCAGAGCGTCATCACCCGGCGGTCCTTGGGGCCTGAGCGTTTCCGGGGCGGTTGCGCCTTCGGCGCCGGCGCGAGCGCCGGACTCTTCCGCTGGGTGTCTTGGACTGACGCCGCCGAGATGAGCGGAACGCGGCGGGATTGTCAATCCGGGGCGCCGCCGGTCTTCACCCCTGCCGTCGCGCCTTTCTGTGGTGCGTGACCGTCTCGCCGCCCGCCCCTAGGCCGATCGCGACCGAGTAATCTTGATCGAGCCGCGCCCGGGTGAGCGGCAGCACAATTGGATCGACCACGATGCGGAACGGCGTCTGAACAGCGCCGTTGGTGTTCGCGGCGACGGGGAAAGTCTTGGTGTATAAGACTTTGCCGTCGATGTCGCGCGTCACCTGCACATGCAGCGTGGTCGAATAGGCGCCGGGGGAACCGGCGGGACCAATCAGCAAGCGGCCGGCGACGCCGATCTTCAACGCGAACTGGGCGCCTTGCGGATCGCATTCGCGCGCGACGTCGGCGATGGCGAACTGATAGCGCACCGCCTCGCTCGCGGGACCGCCGACGCGGGCGGTGGCGCCGCCCTCGGTGACTTCAATGTCGGGGCAGTCGAGATCCTCGGGCCGCGCCGGCAGCTTGACGATCTTTTCCAACTCTTTCGTCTCCCGATTCGGCTGCGGTATGCCGCTCGGCCCCGACTGCGGAGCGAGAAAGGTCGGCGAAAACATTCCCTCGTTCGGGGAGCAGCCTGAAAGCGCCAGCGCGATGGCCGCGAACGCCGCGAATCGCATGGTTCCTCCTGCTTCGCTCATCTCCGCTCTCAGCCCCTTCACGGCAGCGCCTCGAAGCCGTCCTTGAACCCGGCGAGCGCCGCCGGAACGCCGACGCCCTCCTCCGGCGTTTCGAACAGGACGAACGTCGCTTGCGCGCCGTTCTCTAGCTTACCGAGCAGCTTGTCGTCGAGGAAAACCTCGGCGACGCAGCCGTTCGGCAGGCAGCGCACGAAATTCATGCGGCCGAGGTCCTCCTTGTCGACGCGGATGGTGAGGCCCGTCGGCAGCAGCACGCCGAGCGGCGTGATGACGCGCAACAACCGGCTCTTCCGGTCGGCCGTCTTGAGGGCGATAATGACCAGCGTGATATTGGGACGGTCGTCGTCGACGACGCTTTGAACGATCGCGCATTGCTCCGCGGCGGCGCCGGGCGGCGTCTCGCAACGCGTCTCCCAACCGCCGTGCTTGGTTTTAACGGCGCCCTGCGACCAAGCGCCGCCATCCGGCAAGAAACCCGTCGCCGCAACGAGAAAGCCGGCCGCTAGGCGAACGGCCAAAGCGCTGCGGCGCCTGATGATCCCCATGTATAGCGTCATTCCTGCGCCGCGAGGGACCCCGCGTTATCAAAAGTCCGCTTGCTGTCAAGCGCGAGGGCTGGCGGAAGGCCGCGCGCGAGGATTGCAACGCGGTAATGTTTGTGGTTTGCAGGGCGCCGAGACGACGCCTTGGGCCTGCCGATGCGTCAAGAACAGTTCCGAGGAACGCCGGGCTTTCCGGACGGGACGACGAGGCGAAAATGAGGGTTTGGGGACTTGATCGGCTGGGGGCGGCGGTAACCGTCGCGGCGCTCGGCGTAACGGCGGCGAAAGCCGCGGAGCCGGGCTATGCGGTGCCGCATCAGATCGGCTTCCAGACGCCGGTCACAGAGGTGGCCGATTACCTCGTCTGGTTCCACAACGACATTCTGATGCCGATCATCACGATCATCTCGCTGTTCGTGCTCGGCCTGCTGCTCTACGTCGTTTACCGGTTCAACGAGAAGGCGAATCCGACGCCGTCGAAGACCACCCATAACACAATCATCGAGGTGGTCTGGACGGTCGTGCCCGTCATCATTCTCGTGTTCATCGCGGTGCCGTCGTTCCGGTTGCTGACGATGGAGCTGGTGGTGCCGCCGTCCGATCTGACGATCAAGGTGACGGCCTCGCAGTGGCACTGGAATTACACCTATCCGAAGGACGCCGGCGGCTTCAACTTCGACTCCTACATGAAGGAAGACAAGGAGCTGAAGGAGGGCGAGCTGCGCCTGTTGGCGGTCGACAACGAAGCGGTCGTGCCGGTCAACAAGATCGTCAAGCTCGAAGTGACGGCGACCGACGTCATCCATTCCTTCATCGTTCAGTCGTTCGGCACCCGCGTCGACGCGGTTCCGGGGCGCAACAACGAGACTTGGTTCAAGGCGGACCGCGAAGGCGTCTACTACGGGCAGTGCTCAAAGATTTGCGGCAAGGATCACGCCTTCATGCCGATCGCTTTCCGCGTCGTCAGCGAGGACGCGTACAAGGCGTGGATCGCCGACGCCAAGAAGAAGTTCGCGGCGGCCGACAGCGCGACGCAACTCGCGGCTACGGACGTCGCGCCGCGGCATTAAGCCGCACCATTCACTTGATTTCGCTCAACATCGGTTTCGGAAACGACCATGGCGACCTACGCAGCGACTGACGATCACGGGCATCCGACCGGCTGGCGCCGGTATATGTTCTCGACCAACCACAAGGACATCGGCACCCTCTATCTGATCTTCGCCATCATCGCCGGCCTGATCGGTTCGGCGCTGTCAGGCGCGATCCGACTGGAGCTGATGTTTCCAGGGATCCAGGTCTTTCCGGTGATCTCGGCGATCCTGGCTGGCGACAGCTCGATCGACGCGGCGAAGAACATGTACAATGTCTTCATAACCGCGCACGGCGTCATCATGATCTTCTTCCTGGTCATGCCGGCGATGATCGGCGGCTTCGGCAACTGGTTCGTGCCGCTGATGATCGGCGCGCCGGACATGGCGTTCCCGCGCATGAACAACATCTCGTTCTGGCTGCTGCCGGCTTCGTTGCTGCTGCTGCTGATCTCGATGTTCGTCGAAGGCTCGCCGGGCATGCACGGGTTCGGCGGCGGCTGGGTGCTCTATCCGCCGTTCTCCTCGAACGGCGGGCACGCCCGGTCCGGCGATGGATTTCGTCATCCTGTCGCTGCACATCGCCGGCGCCTCGTCGATCCTCGGCGCGATCAACTTCATCACCACGATCTTCAACATGCGCGCCCCGGGCATGACGATGCACCGCATGCCGCTGTTCGTGTGGTCGATCCTGGTGACGGCGTTCCTGCTGGTGCTGGCGCTGCCGGTGCTCGCCGGCGCGCTGACCATGCTGCTGACCGACCGGAACTTCCACACCACGTTCTTCGATCCCGCCGGCGGCGGCGATCCGATCCTGTTCCAGCACCTGTTCTGGTTCTTCGGCCACCCCGAAGTCTACATTCTGATCCTGCCCGGCTTCGGCATCGTCAGCCAGATCATCTCGACCTTCTCGCGTAAGCCCGTGTTCGGCTATCTCGGCATGGTCTACGCGATGGTGGCGATCGGCGCGGTCGGCTTCGTCGTGTGGGCGCACCACATGTACACGGTCGGCCTGTCGCTCAACACGCAGCGCTATTTCGTGTTCGCGACCATGGTCATCGCCGTGCCGACGGGCGTCAAGATCTTCTCCTGGATCGCGACGATGTGGGGCGGCTCGATCTCGCTGCGCGCCCCGATGCTGTGGGCGATCGGCTTCATCTTCCTGTTCACGCTCGGCGGCGTCACCGGCGTCGTGCTGGCGAACGCCGGCGCGGACCGCGACCTGCACGAGACGTATTACGTCGTCGCGCATTTCCACTACACAATGTCGCTCGGCGCTGTGTTCACGGTGTTCGCGGGGTTCTACTACTGGTTCCCCAAGATGACGGGCTACCTGTACGACGAGAAGCTGGCGGTCTGGCACTTCTGGCTGTTGTTCATCGGCGTCAACCTGGTGTTCTTCCCGCAGCACTTCCTTGGCCTCGCCGGGATGCCGCGTCGCTACATCGATTATCCCGACGCCTATTTCCTGTGGAACTTCG
>CAWEDI010000027.1:0-103332 GCA_963807735.1 uncultured Pseudomonadota bacterium
GTGGCCCGGCGAAGCGGGACCGAATTTGGGTCAGGTTAAGTTGGAAGAGCGTCTGCCGGATGTGTTTCCTTCAAGCCACCAAAGATCCCGTCTGCTGCTGTTTTTGCTCCTCCTGTGGGCATGTGGTCAATGCGCGGGGCTGCGGGTTGGGCTTGCATGGGAGCGCATTGTCCACGTGTGCACAGGGCCCGGTCGCCGCGCCTTCTCGATAGATCGCCATCGGCGCGCGATAGCCGAGCGCCTGGTGAAGGCGGCGCTCGTTGTAGAAAGCCAACCATGCGCCGATGCCGGCGCGAGCCTCGATCCCGTCGGCGTAGCCCTTGAGATAGACGTCCTCGTATTTGAGCGAACGCCAGAGCCGTTCGATGAAGACATTGTCCATCCATCGGCCTCGCCCATCCATCGAGATGCGTACGCCGGCGTTCGTCAGCGCGCCGGTGAACGCCGCGCCTGTAAACTGGCTGCCCTGGTCAGTGTTGAAGATTTCGGGCCGGCCGTAGCGCGCCAGCGCCTCCTCCAGGGCCTCGAGGCAAAACGAGGCGTCCATCGTGTTCGACAGCCGCCAGGACAGCACCGCTCGGCTCGCCCAGTCGATAACCGCCATCAGGTAGAGGAATCCCTTGCCAATGGGCACGTAGGTGATGTCGGCCGCCCAAACCTGTCCGGGACGGTCGATCTTCATGTCGCGCAAGAGATACGGGTAAATCTTGTGTCCTGGCGTCGGCTTGGTGGTTCTCGGCTTCGGCCCGAGCGCTTCGATCCCCATCAGCCGCATCAGGCGCCGCGCGCGCTTGCGGTCGATCGGAAAGCCGTCTTCGGTCAGCGTCGCGGCCATCCGCCGCGCGCCGAAGAACGGCCGCGCCGTGTACAGCGCGTCGATGCGCCGCATCGCCTCCAGATCGTTGTCGTTGGCCGGTCGTCGCCTTCGGTAGACGCCCGAGCGAGCCAGGCCCAGCATCGCGCATTGTCGCCGGATCGACAGCTCGGGACGCGCGCGATCAAGCCAGCCTCTGCGGTCCGACGCGCTCATCGGCCGAACCTCTTGGCGAAAAAGCCTGTCCTCGGGCTCGACCCGAGGATCATTCTCGATCGTCAATTGCCCGATCTTGGCGTGAAGCTTCTCGATCTCGCGCGAAGACGTCGCCTCCGCATCCACCCCGATCTTCGCATCGAAGGCCCGCGCCGCATGGTCGAGAAGCTGTTTCTTCCAGGCGTAAATCTGGTTCGGGTGCACCTGATGCCGCTGCGCCAACTCGTTGACCGTCGCGCTGCTCGCGCACCGCCTCCAGCGCAATCTTCGCCTTCAACGCCGCATCAATCTTCCGTCTCGATTTCGTCATTTCCGCTCCGTTCCCGCCTATCGGAGCAGACTTCCTCCACCTTAGCCACTGGTCCCATTTTCCCGGGCCACTTCAGACGGACCATTCAGGACATGATTGCCTAAGTCAGAACCAACACACAAGCGCAGCGAAAAACCAACCAGCCCCTCGTCGAACCCCGCTCTACGATCGCTGAGCGGTGCAGGATTCGAATTTGAAGACCTCGTCAACGCTTGGCTGCAGGTAAGGATGTTGGGGGGTGAACCCGCACCGGCCATTGGTGGCCTCGGTACGCAAATTCAAGCGCAGGTAGATGCGCTCGGCTGGCGCATTGATGATTTGCTGCTGTCGGTCATGCGCGCCGACGGCGCGACCGGCCGCCTCGCGATATCGGCAAAAGGCAATACGCAGGTCACGTCGACGGGTTTGCCCGCGGATTTTGTGTCACGCGCCTGGCAGCAATGGCGCGCCACGGACACGCCCGTGATGCGCGGCGCTGACGGTCTGGCGCTCGTCACGCAGGCGGTTCTCGCCGCTTTTGATCCGCATTGGGGGGAGATCAAGGCTGCATGCTCCGGCAGCGACAACGCTCTTGCACTCAGCCGAATTCGTGGCAACGCGCGACAACTGCGAATTTTCAATAGCGTCCGCAGCGCGACGGCGACGCCGGCCGATGCGACGGACGAAGAAGCGATCGAGCTGATCCGTCACCTCCATGTGCTGCCGGTCGACTTTCAACTGGCCACTTCGCACCTCAAAAACGATCTCATCGGAAAATGCCGCCGCATGCTGACGAGCGGCGATCTGGTCGAAGCGGAGGCGATGTGGAACCACCTTGTGAGCGTCGCGACCGAGGTCCGCATTCGGCGCGGCACATTGACGCTTGCCGAGCTTTGGTCTGACCTGCGTAAAAAATTCAATTTGCGCGACCATCCGAACTACGCGCATGCCTGGGAAACTCTCGCTAATCTGACGTCCGACCACAAAGCGCGCATCGAGACCGCGCTGCCGACCGGCTACAGTTTGGCGCGCACCGAAACGCGGGCGAAACTTGAGGCCGCCATCGAGGCGAATTTGGTTACCGTCGTGCTTGGGGATTCTGGAACCGGCAAGTCAGCTCTGGCCAAAACCGTCCTCGACGAGCAATTTGGCGCTTGGACTCAAGTTTGGTTTGGCCCCGACGCACTTCAAACGGCTGTGAGCGCGGCGAGGCGCGGGACGCTTCCGCTTCGGCACGAACTTTCGCTTATCCTCAAAGCCAGCCGAAACGCGCGTAACGTTCTCGTTCTAGACGCGGCCGAACGGATCGCGCCGACAGAATACAGCGTCGTACGCAACCTTCTGCAGGCCTTGTTGGCGGAAGTTTCGGGTGTTGACGATGCTCTGTGGCGCGTCATCATCATCACCCAAAGCCAGAACGGGGCACAAAGCATAACCAGTATTTTACAAAATCGCCCGCGTGAGCCGGTTGCAGTCGGCCTGTTAGATGAAGCGGAGGTGAATGAAGTTCTTTGGGCAACTCCGACGCTTGGCTGGCTTACTGGACACAGTCAGACCGTGGCGGCGCTGACGAACCCTCAAACGCTGGGCTGGGTACTCTCAGCCGGTTCGCAGTTAGCATCTGCGGCAAGCGGCTTCACATCTCACACAGCCGTCGCTGATCACCTTTGGGAATATTGGACGGATGGCGCTCCTGATTTTAAATCGCTGATGATGCGTCTCGCCGAACGCGAGGCCGCGTTCGAGCGAAGCTTTCGGCTGACCTCGCTCGCCATCGCCGATGTGGCGATATTCACGCGACGTCCTACGGCTTTACCGCTTCGTCTCAACACGCGCACCAACCATGTTGAATTTGTCCACGATCTCGCGGCGGATTGGGCCCGTTTTCAATTTCTCAAGCAGATCGCGAACAAGCCGTCGGAGTGGGGAGCTCTGGCGGAAAATCCGCTTTGGGCGAACGCGCTTCGCATGCTCGGTCAGTTCTTGTTACGCCAACCGTCCGGTCCGCAAACAGCCTGGGACGACGCGTTCAGTAATCCTGCTATCATTGCGCTGCCGCTCGCGAGTGACATTTTGCTCGACGCGCTATCGCTCGACCCCGAAGCCGAGCGATTTCTGACCGAGCGCGTTGATTTTCTTTTGGCCGGTCATGCCGCGGTGCTCGCGCGCCTTCTGAGGCGCTTCATGCATATCGCGACCGTACCGACCATGAGCGCGATGCAGTCCGATCCGGGCCTTGGACTTTATTTCGAGGCCAAATTTCGTACTCTAATTATTGGCCGCTGGCCGCCGCTCCTCAGATTCCTTGTCGCGCAGCGAAGTAAATTGGGTGATGACGAATTCCCAACCTTAGCGAAGGTCTGCGAGACCTGGCTGAACGGCACGCCACGCGAGATTGCCGGTAGCCGGTCCGTTCCCTGGCGCAAGGAGCTCACAGAAATCGCCTTAGCGATGGCCCGCACGATGCAGGTCCATAAGGGAAGGGGCGACATATTTGCGGGCGAGAACACGACGCTGATTACGGCACCGCTCGCCGGCGCTGCCGATCTTCCGGCCGAAGTTTCAGCCTGGGCGCTCGAATTGGCAGGCCGGCGACCAATCGCGGCTGATGTCGCAACGCGCATTGCCAAGATCCGCGAGGCGGCAGCGAAGGAACATGCAGAACGTCTAAAAAACAATCCTGAATACCGCGCGCACAACGAGGCGCGGCGTGATATGCCGGTGATGGTCCCGAGCCGCAAAAAACTGCCGCCTTGGCCTTTGGGCGCAACGCGCAAATCGACCACGATTTAAGAAAAGCGTGCCTCAAAGATAATGGGCTTCTGATACAGTTTTCGGGTTATTGACTCGGTATTGTTGGGATTCCTTTATCGGAATCTGGCTGATAGATGGAAGGGCCATGATTCGCGGAGCGGTTTCATGGCTACGGTCGCTGACTATCTGAGCATCGAAGAACTTGATGGGCGGTATCGCGCTTGCGCGGACGTCACGCAGGCGCGGCATTTTCAAACGATCTGGCTTCTGGCGAAGGGGCATACGGTTCGGGAGGTTTCCGAAACGATGTCGTTTGGCGAGCGTTGGATCGATCAGGTGCGTGAGCGCTACAACGCCTTCGGACCGAGCGCGCTGGGCGACCGGCGATGCGACAACGGGTCCGCGCCGAGCGTACTGAAGCGAGAACTGCTGGAGCAGCTTCGTCGGCGGCTCGACGACCCGCCGCCCGACGGTGGGTGCTGGACATGCAAGAAGGTCGCGTGCTGGATGGCCGAACAGTTGGGCCTGGAGCAGCTGTCGCCGACGCGCGGATGGGAGGCTCTGAAGGCGCTTGGATGGTCGATCCAAAGGCCACGGCCTCGCAATCCTGAGGCTGCGACGCCCCAAGAGCAGGACGAGTTCAAAAAAAACTCGCCGAGGTCGTCGCCGGGGAGGCGCGGCGCCATCCGGGCGTTCGCGTCGAGACGTTTTGCAGCGACGAGCATCGTCTCGGGCTGAAGCCCGTCATGCGAAGAATAGGGGCGCCCATCGGCGAGCGTCCGGTAGCGCTCGGCCATCACCGCTTCGAATGGCTCTACGTCACCGCCTTCGTCTCGCCGGCGACGGGAGAATGCTTTTGGTATGTCCACACCGGCGTATCCAAGCCCTATTTCGAGGAATTGCTGCACGCCTTCGCCGAGGAGGCCGGCGCCGGACGCGACCGCATCATTGTTCTCCTGATCGACAACGCCGGCTGGCACGGGCCGGCCAACCTCGAAGTCCCCGAGGGCGTCCGTCTCGTCTTCCTGCCGCCCTACACGCCCGAGCTTCAACCGGCCGAGACATTGTGGGAACTCCTCGACGAGCCCATCGTCAACAAACATATCCCGGATCTTGAGACGCTCGACGAAATCATCTCCCGTCGCTGCGTGACACTCGCGCAGGATCAATCCACCTTGAAATCCCGAACAGGCTTCAACTGGTGGCCCAAAATCGCCAATACGAACTGATCACCCGAAAACCGTATGACGCTTATGCGCGCCGCACCGGCGGTCGCAGCCGAAGTGCTCCTCGCGCTGATCATTGAAGATGAGCCTTATCGCAAATACAGGTCTTATCGGCACGAAATCGAACTTGGACTTGAGTTCGCGCACGAGGGCTACCCGGCTATCTTCTGGAAAAGCCCCTTTTTTCCTTTTTTATCCGTCGCACCGAACGAGGCACTCGGCGCGCTTATCGCGCTGGTGAATTTCTGCACCGAGCGCTGGGCAGATGAAGTCAAACAGCATTATGAAGGCCGGTTGCCGGCCATCACGCTGCACATGGCGGACGGCGCTACCAAAGATTTCATCGGCAACTATGATGTTTTCGATTGGACACAAGCGAGCTCGATGCACAATGCTCACTTGTTCTCGGCGCTCGACGCGCTCGAAAGATGGTTGGCTCTTCAGATCGACGCGGGAACCGACATTGCGTCACATGTTGAAAGACTGCTACGCGACTGCAATTCTGCGAGCATTATCGGTCTCCTCGTTAGCGTCGGCAAATATCGATCGTCTCTGTTTACGGGCGTCCTACTGCCGGTTTTAACCAGCCCGCTGCCTTACGCGTGGGACACCACGCGCGTCGATTATCTGGGTTACAAGTTTCCCAACTTACAATGGGCGCAGTCCGGCGCGCCGCTCTTTGAAATGGCGCGCGACTGGACGCTCGCACCTCATCGTCAACAGAAGCTTTTTGTCGATGACGGTCGAGCTGGTCAAATCAGACGAAGCGGTGGCCGGCCATATCCAGACGCTTATTCCGACGTGGAGGCTGCCGGATGACCCCAAACAAGCGCTCGAATATCGAATAACTTTTGCGACTCTCGATCGCGCAAATTACATACCCGAGCGCGATCCGAAGACCAACGAGGAAGCTTTGGCGTTCGTCCCACCTGACGATTTACGCGCAGACGTTGCCGACTGGGAGCAGCGACATCAACAGGCGCGCCAAATTCTTTTGGCACCCGAAAGGTGCGACACAGTTTTACGACGCCAACAACCTATCGGCGACGAGGATGCACGCCGTATTTATGATCTTCTAGTTTCCTGCAAGGCTGATACGGAAGGCTCGCACGAGGCAAAGACAAGGTGCCGTCTGGCGCTCGCCGCAACGTTAATTGTCAACGGCGCAGCGTGGCTCGGCAAAATGCCGGACGCGAAAATACAAGCGCTGGAGATCGTGAGAGCAGCCATCCACGATGCCGGTGCAACGGCGGACGAAATTCGCAAGTCGCGCCACGGCTCGATGACCGATCACCTAAAGTTTGCCACCTACGCAGCTATGCATCTATGGATCAATGACTCATCCATGGATCTCGAATGGGAGAGGCACGTGCTGCGGCTTCTCACCAGCGGCGATGCGCGGGCTGTAAACACAATTGTAGCGGTCGCCCACCTCTATCGAGAGCGGCTTCAGGGCGCTTGGTGGCGCCTGTTATCTGCCGGTCTTCTTTGGTCGGCCTTAGTCATGCTTGCTCCGAACCACGACGATGACGCGGGGCACGCGGTCATTTGGGCCAATTGGCTCGCGCGGTTACGGCAATTCCCGCTGCGCTCTGTAAACGCGAGCGCCGACGATCTTGACGTCGCGCGCGTTGCTGTAGGTCTCAGACGGCTTGACTACGCACGACGAATGCGCGCTTACGCGTCGCAGAAAGCTCCGTGGAGAGGCAAACCGCGGCGGCGCTGGAGCACGGGTCTCGACAGGCATTTCCTTGGCACCCTATTCGACTGGCTCATCAACGGCAGCGGCACTGGCGATCTCAATCAGGATATCAGTCTGGTCAGCCGGCTTTGGGCCGAGGAAGCGAGGCGCGCAAAAGAGTACGCGAAAGATGATGGCGAATACGATCTGCCCAGCCAAAATCTCGGCTATGATATTATGATCAAAAGCGCGTCGCTGGCCTTGAGCGTGCCTATTGGTCAGGCACGGAGCATTTGGGAACCGATACTGTCGCACGGGCCGGTGGCGCACTATGCTTTAAGACATTTCGCGACCAATTTCTTTTATCAGCTTTCGAAAGGCTGCGACCCCGCACGTTTCGAAGCCGTGTGGCGGGAGATGGTCGAATACGGTCTTGCCGCTCGCTGGGAAAAATTAAGGAAACACTGGTTTTACGGACAAAGGCTGCTTTGCGATCTTCTCGGTTTCGGAAGCGAGTCACTTTTGACGCAACTCCCGGATGGCGCGTTGCTGAAAATGCGCGACATGTTTGAACGCTGGGCGAATGAGCAACTTAAGCGTACCGAAGAAAACCTCAAACGGTTCTGCAACTTCCTCGCGAGCTCGTTTGGCGCGGCTCTGCGCTTGGATGGCTTAGTATGGATTAGCCAGCAGAGCGGTTCTGCCTCAGATCGGTGGCACGGGGACGGCACTGGCGAAGCGCTTGTCGAGCTAGTGAACAAAACGCTCAACGAGAATTCTGACGAGCTCACGAGCAATCAACAGGCGCGGCAGGCCTTGATTGAAATCAGTGCAAGCCTCGCCTCGCAAAACGTATCTGCCGCGCTTGCCTTGCAGGAGCGCATCGGACGGCTGCGGTAGGGGAATTCGGTTATTGAAATGTCCATCGCGATCGCCGCGGTTCCTGTCGGCCGACAGGCTTCGCCCGGTTTCCCTGCTTACGGCACTCGTCGGACGTTCGACGACTTTGCCAGGTTGGACAGGGTATCAGCCAGTACGCGAGCTTCTTCCGGACGCAAAGCTGATGGGGTGGCCAGTGCAGAACGGGTGCCCTGATGGGCCAATTTTGCATAACAAGCGTTGGATCGTTCACTACCAGGCTTAAATCCAGTTTCGGCATCGAGGAATGCGAGATGTGGATCAGCAGTTTGCCGATCCCTAAATATAAGGTGACCGAATGGGTGTTAGGGCCGCTCGGCCCATTTTCTAGTGAGTCGCTGACAGTCTCGGTTATCCGCCAATACGCACTTTCCCAGCCGCCTTCGCCGCATTTCGCGATGTAGATGTTCGTCTGGCCAGGTATTGCGCGGCTTCCCTTGAAGTGGTCCCTCTGCTGGAGCGAAGTGACTACGTTCCCGCTCTCATTCTGCTCCGCAACCCTCATCTTCAATGTGACCCAATTCGCCACTTGTCGTTGGGCAAACACGTCGAGATCGCAGGACCTTCCCGAGATCATCATCATCAGAGTCATGATCGGCCTCGCGGCGCTCTCTATGTCGTTCATCCAGCCGTTATTGCAGGCGCCGCAGACTACCTTCATCTGCTTGTCGATCGCCGCCTCGGGTATCTCACGCCTGGAAACGAGCTTTGGCCTGACCTCCCCGGGCGAGACGGTGTACCTGTCCTCGTTTCGGCCCACATTGGCCGCGTTTCTTATAAGGGGCTCCGATCAAGAGGACCAGACGTGCTCCTTCGTCAATGAGCCCGATCCGCAGAATATGCAGGTGCGCTTGTTCGTCATGCGGACAGCCAAGGGTGCAAGAAGAGCAAGGAAATTTCCCTCAATCCGGTTTGGGAGGGACTCCGGCGAAAAGCAACATCGAACCTTTGGTTCGTGGTTTCGTACCTGCAATGCTGCGTGTTCGGAACTTCGACGCCCAGGCTCAAGAAATTCGCGCGTTGGAGCACAAAAGACTGGATTTCCCCTGCGAAGAGAGCGTGTGTGGTTTTGCCGGTGGGCGACGAAGGGTCACTCGGCAAGGCACCGAGCCCTGCGATCGCGCCGATCCGGGGCTTGCGTCAGTGACGGCGCCGGATCGGCCGGGCCGCCCAGATGCACGGGTTCAAACATGGCTATCAAACTCAACGAAGTCCAAGTCGCGCTTATCAGCGCGGCGGCGCAGCGCGACGACCGGCACATCAGCCTTCCCGACGGACGTGGCAAGGCGGCGGCGCGAAAGGCTGCAAGCGCGCTGCTGGCGTCCGGAATGGCGCGCGAAGTTCGCGCGCAGGGAGAGGCGCCCGTCTGGCGTCACGACAATGACAACCAGCGCGCCTTCGCCCTCAAATTGACCGCTCTTGGCGCCAAGGCGATTGAGCAAACCGCCGATGACAGTAATGCTGAGCCACAACCAAAGCCGCGCAGCGAGAAACAAGACGCGCCGAAGCAGGAGGGGCACGCGCCCTTCGCGATGACGAAGCGATTGCGCGGAACCAGTCGCCCGCGGCCCTCGTCGCGCCCGGCGCCGGAACCAAGATTGACAAGGTCGTCAAGATGCTGAGCCGACCCGAGGGCGCGACCCTGGAGGCGCTCGCCCAGGCCAGTGGTTGGTTGCTTCACACAACCTCCGCAGCTCTGACGGGTTTGCGAAGGCGCGGCTACAACATCGAACGCTCGCGCGATGCGGACGCAGGCCTTTCGGTCTATCGGCTAATGCAGGCACCTCGGTCGGCGCTTTGAACGTGCCTCCTCGACGGATCAAAAAAGAAGGCGAGGCCATGGCCTCCGCTGCCAAGGCGAGGGAGTCGCCTCGGGCGCGCAATCCCATGCCCTCCGACGGCGATCTCATTCGCCGCCGATGGCGCTCGCTGATGGGCCGCCTGCCGCCCGGGACGCTTCCCCATGCGCTGATGGAGCGCATTCTCGCCTGGCGCGAGCAGGTAGCCGAGGTCGGCGACATCAGCTCGCGCTCGCGAGCGATCCTTGCCGCCGCGTTCGGCAGCAAGGCGGGGAGCGCCGGGAAGAATGGCGGGGTCGAAGGCAGTGGGAGCATGGGGGACCGAGACCCGGCTCCGCGTCGGGCTCTGGAGTCGATCCGTGTAGGGACGGTGCTAATTCGCGAGCACGCCGGTGTCCTGCATCGCGTCACGGTCCTCGTCGAAGGCTTTGAATGGGACGGGCACATATTCGCAAGTCTCTCCGCCGTCGCCCGCGCCATCACCGGCGTGCGATGGAACGGACGCCGCTTCTTCGCCCTCGACCGCGCGGCAAGCCGGCCGATCTTGCGAACGACCGGTGAGCCAGCCGCCGAAGGCCGAAGAGCCATGGGCGCGCGGGCCACTCCCTCCCCGACCGGAGGCGGCTGATGAGCGCCTCCCTTCGCTGCGCCATCTACACCCGCGTCTCGACCGACGCCGGTCTCGAGCAGGAATTCAATTCTCTCGACGCACAACGGGAATCGGCCGAGGCCTACATCAAGAGCCAGGCGCACGAGGGCTGGCGGCTCGTGCGTGAGCACTTTGACGACGGCGGCTACTCCGGCGGCTCCATGGAGCGCCCGGCGCTGCAGAACCTTCTCAATCGTGTCCGCGAGCGCCGCATCGACGTTATCGTCGTCTACAAGGTCGACCGGCTGACCCGCTCGCTCGCCGACTTTGCGAAACTGGTGGAGGCCTTTGACGCATACGGCGTGGCCTTCGTCTCGGTCACCCAGTCCTTCAATACCACGACCAGCATGGGGCGTTTGACCCTCAATGTGCTCCTGTCCTTCGCCCAGTTCGAGCGCGAAGTCACCGCCGAGCGGATACGCGACAAGATCGCGGCGTCCAAGAAGAAGGGCCTATGGATGGGAGGGGTCGTGCCCCTCGGGTACAGGGTTAGCGAACGCAAGCTTCTTGTCGACGAGCCGGAAGCCGCACTTGTCCGCCAAATCTTCGCCCTCTACCTCGAGCTCGGATCCGTTCGTGCGCTGCAAAGCGAACTTCGGCGACGCGATATTCGCAGCCGAATACGAAAGCTCGCCTCAGGTCGAATCATCGGTGGAATCCACTTCACCAACGGACCGCTGTACCGATTGCTGAGTAACCGCATTTTCCTGGGCGAGATCAATCATCGCGGGCAGTCTTTCCCCGGAGAGCACACGGCGATCGTCGACGTCGAAATATTCACCCAAGTTCAAGCAAAGCTCGATGGCCAAAACCTGTCGCGCGCCGACCGACTGAGGTCCAACGCGCTGCTAATGGGCAAACTCTTCAACGACGCCGGAGAGCGCATGTCGCCGACCCATGCAATCAAGCGGCAAGTCCGCCACCGATACTACATCTCCGCAGCTGCGATGCAGGGGAGAGAGCGAGCAGTGCGCGCTGCACATCGTCTTCCCGCTCCCGCGCTCGAGGCCGCGATCATCGAGGCGTTACGTTCGGCGATCGGAGAACGGACATCGAAGACGAACAACGAGCTGGAAAGGATCCAGGCTGCATCCGGCCGCACATATTTTGACGAGCGAACTCAGAGGCGCTCGCATCAGCTACCCGATGCGTCGACCTTAAGTTCTACTGCGGAAGCGAAATCCCTGATCGACGCTCATCTCGTACGCGCGGTCGTCCATTCCAATCGACTACAGATCGAATATCGCGTTGATCTCGACGACCCGCATACGGTTGAAACTTTATCAGTTCCTTGGGCCAAGCCCGCCATGCACGTGCGGCGCGCAATGCTCATTCCCACCTCGCCTGTCGACCAAAACCGCAGAATGGAAGGTGAAGAACGCGATCGCTTGCTCGTTGCGATCGCGCAGGCACGCTCTTGGCTCGAGGGTCTGATCAAAGGAACGATCCCCGACCTTGCCGACATCGCTACCAAGTCCGGTCGCACAGAGCGTGTCCCGAGGCGTGGTGTAGCTGAGGGTTGTTCCACCACGGCTTCCGGCTAGGGCCGGATCGGTCAGATGGCCACGGCGGGCAATCCGACGACGGCATCATCGCTCAAGGCGGCGATGGTTTCCAGCGTCATGTAGCGCGCCCGTTGGACGGCCCATTCGTCGTTTTGTTCGAGCAGGATAGCGCCGACGAGCCGAACGATGGCTTCGTCGTTGGGAAAGATGCCGACGACTTCGGTGCGCCGCTTTATCTCGCCATTGAGGCGCTCCAGGCCGTTGGTGGAGTGGAGTTTTGGCCAGTGATCGGACGGGAACGCCATGTAGGCGAGGACGTCGTTTTCGGCCTCGTCCATGAACTCGGCGAGCTTGCGCAGCTTGGGCCGTAATTGATCGGCGACCTTGCGCCACTGCGTCTTGGCGGCGTTCGCGCTGTCCTGGGCGAAGGCGGTGGCGATGAAGGCCGAGACGACGCGCCGGCTGTTCTTGCCGGCATGGGCGAGCGCGTTGCGCATGGTGTGGACCCGGCAACGCTGCCAGCTCGCGCTCATCAGCTTGGCGACGGCGGCCTTGATGCCTTCGTGGGCGTCGGAGACGACCAGCTTGACGCCGCGCAGGCCGCGACGCCTGAGCTTGCGAAGGAACTCGGTCCAGAAGGTCTCGGCCTCGGAGGGGCCGATATCCATTCCCAAGACCTCGCGCCGCCCATCGCCGTTGACGCCGACGGCCACGATCACCGCGACGGACACGATGCGATTGTTGCGGCGGACCTTCACGTAGGTCGCATCGAGCCAGACATAAGGCCATTCGCCCTCAAGCGGGCGGTCGAGAAACGCCTTCACGCGTTCATCGATTTCCTCGCAGAGCCGGCTGACCTGGCTCTTCGAGATACCTGTCCCGCCCATCGCCTTGACGAGGTCGTCCACCGAACGGGTCGAGACGCCGTGGACGTAAGCCTCTTGGATGACCGCCGTCAGCGCTTTCTCCGCCATGCGCCGTGGCTCCAGAAAGCTTGGGAAGTACGAGCCTTTGCGCAGCTTCGGTATGCGCAGTTCGACTGTTCCTGCCCGAGTCTCCCAATCCCGGTCGCGATAGCCGTTGCGATGGGCGAGCCGGTCGGGCGAACGCTCGCCGTGGCCTGCGCCGGTCTTGGCGCCGACTTCCATCTCCATCAACCGCTCGGCGGCGAAGGCGATCATGTCGCGCAGAATATCCGCGTCGGGGGCCTTCTCGACCATCGCGCGAAGGTTCATCATCTCGTCGGTCATTGGTGGGTCCTTGGTTGCGTTGAGATTCGCAACCCGACCCTAACCGGGGAACCGCCAATGGCCACCGCAAGCCGCTCGCTCGCTACGGCGCAATGGAGAGCGCGCTTCGCGAGCGGCTTACTCCCGACAAGCTACACCACGGGCCGGGACATGACCGTCGCAACAAACCGTCGCAACAGAACGCTCGGTCCGCATGACGCTGTCGCTTGCGCTACTCGATCCGGCCGTCATTGCCGCCCATGCTCGAGAACGTTGCCACGCGGATATGGCGTTACGCGCCTCATCGAGCTTCCGCCGAGGTTTGCGGACCAATGGCGCGCGCTGGGTTTGAGGCGACCCACCTGATCAGCTCGTCACCCTGATCTCCATCCTACTCCCAATTCACTACACGTCCGAAGCACTGAGCTTCCAATCTGGCGGCGTTGCCCGGACTATCAACTGCAATAGTTTGCCCCTGCGAAGGAAGTTCCGCCGTGCCTGCGTCACGAGCGTCTTTGATTTCAAACGTCTGCCTCCCACTCGTTCTTCTCGAACCGGGTCTCCTTAAACGATGACGCCGCGACGCCGCGGAAACGCAAAAAGGGCCGCTAGAGACAGGGCGTCGAAATCGCCCGCGAGCGTCAGAGTAGCGTCACGAAGAGACCGAGCTTGGAGCTTGCCGCTTCCTAACCCCCGGCAATGACGGCTATATTTTCCAACGCGGAAAATGCCCCAGAAATCGCGGAATCGCTGGTGGTGGACGCAGTCCCTGCAAACTGGTCTCCGGAGTCGGGATTCCCTGCTTAGAGGGAAATATTCAGGGAATTCGGTCCGATTTGGCTCGATAAGCCAAATCTCAGTGTCTGAGACAGTCAATAATTCAGATACTTGGCGAGGAATTCCCTACGCTGCCTTGCAGGGAAAAGAAATTAGGTTTCAGGGAATGTTTCAGCCGGAAGAGCGAATTTGCTACGTGTTCGCATGTTCTCAAAGTCGGGTTCAAGATCAACTCAGGTTCGAGAATAAATCTTGCTGCGAAGCACGGGAGGTCTTATACTTCTTGAGCGGGCTTCATCGACGAGGTGCAGGCTGCTTGGCGAGGTTAAGTCAGAGGATCGTATCTTAGACATGTCCAATCCGGCAGCCGCCGCGTCCGAGCCGATCTTGACCCTGGCCGACCTAGCGAGGGAGATTTGGGGGATCGACCCCGCCAGGGTGCATGCTTTCTTTTATAGGATGGAGCAGGCTGCGAAGTCTTTGGTGGAAACGCTAGTTCCGATGGCGGAAAAGGCCATTCTCCGCGCGATGGAATTCATAAAACTTATCGAGGAAGCGCCGCAGATCGACGGCCACGAGGAGTTGCTCGTTGAGCGCCTCAACTACCACCCGATTATGGCGAGGTTGATGGCGCATGCTGTCCATCGATTTGGCGCGCTATACGCCGCGGAGCAAAATGATCCCCGCCGCGCCAGGGTTATTGTAGGATGGCTTGCCAAGGCGTCACGCTCCGGCTCTCTCGCGATCTCCCGTCGCGCCGAGCAATTGCGCACCCTGATAAGGAAGGGTTGCATCGATGAAGCCGTTCAATGCGCCATGGATAGAGCCGCCCTGCGCCTTTCGCTTTTGGACCTCGAGGATCTCGCCGAGCGCGCCAGTCGCCGGGACTCGGCGGCATGCCGCTCACTGGTGGAAGTTTGCCGGCGATTGGCCCCTGGGCTTCCTTCGCCTGACGGCCGGCCATTTCAAACGCATACTGCTATCCACGCTTTCCTCATGCGCTTCCTGCGCCGCTTCGGGGCCGGCGGCGCCTACACCTATGACGCGGTCCACAAACATGACGAAGTAGACCTGTTGACGCTTTCGACGCGGAGAGCATTGCGTATGCCGAATTTCCGTCCTCAGTCGGCGGCTGCGCTGCTGAGATCTGGAAGAATCCCGCCTCTCTAATCGTCGAGAACTGAGAGCCGACTTCGCGCGCCGGGTCTCGTCATTCCCCGCAGGTCGCGACAAAAACTGGCATCCCATCCGACACCTCTGACCCACCGACATTGCCGCCATGTGCGCGGAATTCCACCCTTTTGGCCCCCGCCCCTTCCAAACGAATCCGATTTGGCGCCGAAACAGCGGCTCGTCGACCGCATCGGGCGAAACGTAAGTAACCCAAACGCGCACGCGCTCAGCGGGCCGCAATTGATCGCGGCTCCGATTGCCGCGCGACATTCGTGGCGCTGGAAGGCGCGTAATTCTGTCCAACGTATGAATGTAAAATTATTTGCCAAGATTCCTTTTTAGGAAGCGCGAGCGAAAGCTGCAAACACCTTGAACTCGTTTGGTCGAGTGAAAGGAACCACACATTGACCCCTCAAATCACGTTGCGCCCGGCCCCAGTTCCAATCGCCCACCGCCGCCGCCTAATCGGCCTGACGATCGACCGTGAGGTTCGGCGATGAGCAAGAAGACGCCGGGAGGTGGCGATTACCTCGTCGGCTTCGGCCGCCCGCCAAAGGGTTCACAGTTCAGGAAGGGCAAGAGCGGAAATCCCAAGGGCAAACCAAAGGGCAGCCGTTCCGTCGCAGCCTGCCTGAGTGACGCTTTGTCGACCAAAGTCACGCTAACGGAGAATGGCAAAAGCCGCAGGGTTTCGCGTCTCCAAGCAATTGTGCAGCGCCTATCGAGCGACGCTTTGCGTGGTGAGAAAGACGCGGTCAAGCTCTTGCTGGCGCTCGCCGACAAGTACGGCAACGCTCCGGAAGCCAAAATCAATCTCAGCGAACTTCTGAGCGAGGACGCTGCGATCCTCGCCCAGGCCCGCCGCGATGGTTTGCTGCCGAACCTCAAGCCGGATGAGACACCGACTCCCGGACCGGATCATGAGGACGGTGATGACAGCCTCGTCTGACCCTCGTTTGCTACAAGCGCTCCTGCGCAGCGACTTCAGCGCTTTCGTGCACAAGGTCTTCGTCACGCTCGCGCCGGGCCAAGCGTTCATCCCCAACTGGCACATCAATGCGATCGCCCATCAGCTGGAGAGGGTTTGGCGCGGCGAGCTCAAGCGGCTGATCATCAACATGCCGCCGCGCTCCTTGAAATCGATCATGGCCTCGGTGGCCTTGCCCGCTTACGTGCTCGGGCTCGATCCGTCGCTGCGGCTCATCTGCGTCAGCTATTCCGCCGACCTGGCCAAGAAGCATTCTAACGATTTTCGCGCGGTAATCGAGACGCCTTGGTACCGAGCTACGTTTCCCACGACGCGTATCGGACCTTATAAAAATTCGGAAACCGAGATCGAACTGACCGAGCGGGGGTTTCGGCTCGCCACTTCGGTCGGGGGAACATTGACCGGTCGCGGCGGCGACATTCTCATCATCGACGATCCCTTGAAGCCGGATGATGCGCTTTCGGAGACCAAACGGACAGCAGCCAACCTCTGGTTCACGAACACTCTGCTTTCGCGCCTCGACGACAAACGCGCCGGCGCGATCGTGATCGTCATGCAGAGAGTGCATATGGACGATCTTTGCGGCCATGTGCTCGGCCTGTCCGACGAATGGGAGGTGCTCTCCCTGCCGGCAATCGCAGAGCACGACGCGAAGATTTCCATTGGACGCGGCCAATTCTATTGTCGCAAGATGGGTGAGGCGTTGTCGCCGTTCCGCGAGCCGCTCCCCGTCCTGGAAGCGATGAAACTGCAAATCGGTAGTGACGCCTTTTCCGCGCAATATCAGCAAGCGCCAACCCCGCCGGGCGGCGCCATGGTGAAACGGCACTGGATCAAGCGCTATGTCAACCTACCGCCCGAAAGCGAACAGTTGCTGACATTCCAAAGTTGGGACACAGCGAGCAAAGGCGGACCGGGCAGTGATTGGTCGGTGTGCACTACCTGGGTCGTCACCAAAGATAGGCGCTGGTATCTGGTCGACGTCTGGCGAGCTCGCGTCGATTATCCCGCGCTCAAGGCAATCGTACGAGTCCTCGCGCAAAAATTCGGCGCGGTCCGCGTCCTCGTCGAGGACACCTCGGCTGGCACAGCATTGGTGCAGGAGCTCAGTCGAGAAATCTCGGGGATCATCGCGGTAAAGCCTAAGGGCGACAAGGTCAGCCGAATGGCGATCGCGACGGCGAAGTTCGAAGCGGGCCAGGTCTTCCTGCCGGACCGCGCCGCGTGGCTTGCAGACCTCGAAGCAGAGCTGTTCGCATTCCCTGGTAGTCGCCACGACGACCAAGTTGATTCGATCAGTCAGGCATTGCACGAGGACAGCGTTCGGTTTCCGATGATCATCTCCGCCGAGGCCCTATTGAGAGCCAGGCAACCGGGCCCGATGACGAATCGCTACTCGAGCCATCCACCGAACCCTCTGTACGGCCGAAGTTTCGGCAGGTGATTTTCGCGACAACTCCCCTTCTCCTTTGATCCTTCGAGAGGTTCTCGCAATGAACACCCGTAGCAACCCGCTCGCGAACACTGCGCCTCTGAACGAGCTTCTAAAAGCCAAGGGCCGCGACCGCCGCGAGGTGCTTTCCCGCATGGCGCAGGCTGTCGATCCGAGTCCCCGCCGGAATGATCCCCTGCCTCCGCTCTCGATAGCCTACTTGCCGATTGATCAGCTGCGCCCTTCGAAACGCAAGTTGCGCAAATTGGACCCTGACCATGTGCGCGAGGTCGCGTCCTCGATCTCCGCCCTCGGCTTCTGCGATCCGTTGCTCATAGGTAAAGACAATGACGTGATCAACGGCGAGATCAGGCTCGAGGCCGCCAAGCTGCTCGGCCTCAGTAGGGTTCCATGTGTTCGTGTGGATCATTTATCGGCCCAGGAGCGGCGGTTGCTTCGTCTCGCGCTAAATCGCCTTGGCGAGAAAGGGCGCTGGGATCTCGATGAGCTCAAAATCGAATTCGAAGAGTTGATCCTGGAGGAGGCGTCCATCGAGATTACCGGCTTCGCCTTCAGTGAAGTTGATCAGATCGTAATCGGGGACGAACTCGGCGTTGCCGAGGTCGGACCGCTGGAGCCGAATCTCGACGCGGCCCCGGTCGCGAAGCTAGGCGACATGTTTCAGCTCGGCCCTCATCGAGTCGTTTGCGGCGACGCCACGGAACCTGCCGTTCTGGCTCGCCTCATGGAAGGCGATGCCCCAGCGCGGCTTCTGCTCACCGACCAACCCTATAACGTAAAGATCGTGGGAAACGTGACGAGTGGAAAGCATCGTGAGTTTGTAATGGCTGGCGGCGAACTGAGCGACGCCGAGTTTTCAAAGTTCAATCGGGACTGGATGAAGGCCGCGCTTCCTTACGTCGTCGAAGGCGCGATCGTTGGCACGTTCATCGACTGGCGCGGTCTGCGGACCGTCGACACGGCCGCAGCGGACCTAGCGCTCAAGCCGATAAACCTGATCATCTGGGCCAAGACCAACGGCGGTTTGGGAAGCCTATACCGCTCTCAGCACGAATTGCTGCCGCTTTTCAAGAAGGGGGCTGCCCCGCATGTGAACAATGTGGAGCTGGGTCGCCGCGGCCGTTGGCGTTCGAATGTCTGGACCTATCCCGGCGCTTCGTCGATGGGCTCGGACGCGCGAAAAGGACTGCAGGAGCATCCGACCGTCAAGCCCGCCGTTATGCTGCAGGACGCCCTGCTGGATCTGACCAATCGTGGCGATGTCGTGCTCGATCCCTTCCTCGGGTCGGGCTCAATGTTAGTTGCTGCGGAGGAGACGGGCAGGATTTGCCGCGGCGTCGAACTTGATCCGCTCTACGTCGACGTGATCGTTCGTCGCTGGGAAGCAGTCTCCGGCGGCTCCGCGATTCTGGTCCCTACGAGCGACGGATCTTGCGAACGATTGATACCGGGAGACGATGGCCACAGTTGAATGTATCAAAGGGCTTCCGACGCGGTCCTCCAAGGGCTCATTCGCCCTGAGCAGCTATCCTTTTCAAAGGCTTGGGCACGCGCGTTGTTTTACACATAACGCTGTATCGCGAGTTCGAATCCTATCCCCTCCGCCAAATCATGCTTATAAGTGAATGTTTTTGCTGGTTTTTGTAAATGATACGTTCTACCAACCCTATTCCAGGCCTTAGTCCGGGCGGCCGCTCGACGCAAGTCTTTCTGACCCGCCAAGCGACGAGGCTTGGCAACTGGACCTGACTGATGAACACTTGTACTGCTTGTCACGGGCCGTCAGCCTCGCCCAACGGGAATTGGCGGCGGTAAGCTTGATAGGTCGCATCAAAGTGGCGCTCTCAACCAAGCCATGGTCCGAAGCCGCTCTCGAACCGACGGTCGCCGGTGACGAAGCCAACGCCGAGGAGGGAGAGGAATCGCGGATCGGCTACGGCCGTCCGCCAGTCGCGACGCGATTTCGCAAGGGTATATCCGGCAATCCGCGCGGCTGGCCAAAAGGGCGCGCGCAATATCGCCAACGTCGTCGCGGCGACCCTCGGCGAGCGGATTTCAACCACGGAGAACGGACGTCGCAAGCGGATTACCAAGCTAGACGCGGCGGTCACGCAGCTGGTGAACCGCGCCGCCGGCGGCGACATGCGCTCGCTGCAGCTGCTTCTCGGCCTGGTGCAGGCGATCGAGGCGCGGCCGGCGTCGTCCGATCCCAGCGAACCTCCGAGGCAGACCAAGGGGTCATTCGCGACGTGATGCGCCGCATGAGCGAGCCTTCCCCGTGAAGAGGAAGCGATCGCACGTGTCATGGAGTCAGGCTCGTCGAAGCCGTCCTCCGAGTTGCGGACGCGCATCAAACGTCTGCTGGAAGCGGACAGGAGCCTGCCGCCGGGAGAAGAAGCCGCCGATTCCAAATCGGCCGCGACGGCGTTTTTCAGCGAAGCCTCTCCTGGCAAAGGCAGGGAAATTTGGTTTTCCGCTTATGAGGCGTTCGCACTTTCGGTCGGCATTTATTTGATGCGGCATGGCTGGCCTCAAAGCTTCGTCGTGAAGGTGCTCAGGCGTGTGCGTTCGAAACTGGAATTCGCGCATTCAACCACTCTCGCGCTGGATCCGAAATGGCTGTTCGACCAGGAGGAGATCCGGCGCAACGCTCGCGCCGGGGACATGGCTTTCAATAACCAGGATCCCTTCTTGTTATCTATTGTCTCCGCGCAAGGCGCAGCAGGAGGTGATCAGGACACGCCAATTGCCTGCAGCGTAGACAGGGGGGCGGAAGGGGCGTGGAGGTTTGCGCATGAACACCGGGGCGCCGGTGGGGTGTGGACGTCGCTTGATGTTGTAGGCCCGGCGCACGAGGTCGCCGCGGCGCTGGCTCTTACGAAGCCGCAACACCGTGGGCGGAGTTGAGGGCGGCGGAGAAACGGACGCCGATTCTCGCGAGCGCGCTGAGCACGGTGGGACGGATGCGGTTGACCGCGTCGGTTGTAAACGACCCCCGAAGCAGTACCAGTTTCAACCCGCGCAATCCGCCATCGTCGCGGGCGGCCGCCGGGCGTGAAATCGCTCTCCGACATCGTGCGCAAGATCGCTGGGCAGAAAGTGACAAAGGGTTATGTCTCCTTTCGCCTTTTCGGGAGTGCTGGCGTCTTTGACTGCGATCTACGGGTTCGGATACAGGCGCAGTCCCTGGGCGTCAAAGTAAGGTAGACGACGGCGTGGTTCGCTCGACGGCAGAAATTTGAAAGCGGAATAGCTGGAGGGGACCGTCGGCCGAGTTCGCCTCAGGCGAAGCCGACCGCCTTGCGTTGCGCGTCCCAGGAGAGCGGCGGACGCGTGTCGGACATCAATTGGTTCGCGGTGAGAGCGGCGGGCTGGCGGCGGGTCATGGTCGCGACCACAATGTACCTATGTGGCGATCGACAAAACCGATTTCAAGTCGTGTGTTCACGCTTTTTTAAACGCCGCTCAGGGAACCGAAGGCCGCGGGTAGCCATCGAGATGCCTGCCGCTCGCCCTCTTTGACGACAGCCCCTCGCACCTTGGCGAGATGGAGCAGGTTCGATCGCACGCTTTTCACGCGCGCCGGGCATTTTTAATGCTGGTATAATTGCCTTGTTTACATTTGCTCTATAAGATGCGAGATTGTTACGATACAAAAACATATCGTCACGCAACTCTTTCGCATCAAATAGGCATGACGGCGTGATTATCCAAGCAAGAGTCCAGTTTGTGATTACGGGAGATTCCGGCCCGGAAATCATAGCCATAGGCGGCTACAACCCGGAAGGGAGGCTTTGGAAACTCTCCGTCCCGGACGCCATTATCGGCCGCAAGGCGGGATGGTGGCGCTTCTATCTGAAGCTCGGTCAAACCCCGATCGAAGTCACCGTGCGGAAATCAGCGGACGGCTCGGAATGTCTGACAACTGAGGCCGGCGACAAATTCCTTCATGCGCTCCCGCACTATTCCCTCAGCGGGGCGGCTGGGGCGCCGAAATCGGAAGCCGCTCTCTCTTAGTTCCCGCGGAGGATAGGGGCATGGACAGGATTGCCGAAACGATAAGCATTAAGACGCCGCGCCAGCTGGTCTACCGCGCGCGAGTTAGGAACGTCATTGAATGCGCGGTTCTGCCGCCATTCAGGCATTTCATCCCGACTGATATTCAGGACTACTTTTATCTTCGCTTGCGGTCTAAACGCTCGGCTAAGAGCCTGACCTAAAATTCGTTGACCGGCCTCGCGGCCCTTGTTTCCCTGGGTTTGCAACAACTTGGGGAGATTCGCGATGCCTTGGAACGAGGCCGATCGGCGAAGTATGATGTCATTCGGGCGCGCTATTCAAGCGATATGTCGGCGGCGGAATTTGCTTTGATCGGTCCGCTCCTGCCGCCGCCGAAACGGCGCGGGCGTAAGCCGACTGATCCACAAGCCATTCTAAACGCGATGTTTTATATGATCCGTTGCGGTTGCCCCTGGCGGCTTTTGCCGAAGGATTTTCCGCCCTTCACGACGGTTCAGAACAGGTTCTACGCCTGGCGCGACAGTGGATTGTGGACGCAAATCGTCGCGGTTTTCGTGATGGACGCGCGCGAGGCGGAGGGCCGCGCAGCCGCGCCGACCGCCGTGGTCGTCGACAGCCAATCGGTCAAGACGACCGAAGCTGGCGGCCCCCGCGGCTTCGACGCGGGCAAGAAGGTCAAGGGCCGCAAGCGCCATCTCGCCGTCGATACGCTCGGACTGCCCATAGAATGCCAGATCACGGCGGCCAGCACACAGGACCGCGACGCTCTCGCGCCGTTGCTAAAGGCCGTTCGGCGCAAGAGCCCTTGGGTGAAAATGTCTTTTGTTGACGGCGGTTATCAAGGCGACGAAACGCAACGCGCAGCGTTCGAAGCAAGCCGCATCGCCGTCACAGTCGTCAAGCGGACCGACAAAGAGGTCAAGGGATTTGTCGTATTGCCCAAGCGCTGGGTGGTGGAGCGAACGCTCGGCTGGATCAACCGGGCCAGACGCCTGTCAAAGGACTTCGAAGCGACAATTGAATCGGCGCTCGCATGGTTGCAACTGGCGCTCGCCTTCCTCATCATGCAAAGATTGGCGAGGGCCAAAATCGCCCCCGCTTGAATTTCGAGTCAGGCTCTAAGACAACGCCCAAACCCTGACGCCCTTTTCCTTGCCCTTCTCAGCCAATCCGCCGCGTCGCCATTGCTGACGTAGAGCATGGATCATCCGCTGCGCCATAGCGTGCGCTAGCACCTTGTCGCCTGTGTCCATGCCCTTGGCCGCCATGACGTGAAGCGCCAGTTCCTTGGTCGTCTTAGGGCCGCTGGCGAGGGCTTGCTTGCATAGAGCGATCATCTCGCCACGGGCGAACAGGCGGTGAGTGTCGACGTAGGAGGAAAGCTCTTCCTGATCGCCGCTCGCCTCGAAAATGGAAATGCAGGCGGTAAGGTGCGCGAGATCGGCGCGAGCTTGCGCCAGGCGCTTTTCGTACAACGTGATCGAAGCCAAAATCTCAGCGCGCTTGGCGCGGAGCGTGGTGACTGTGCGTATCTCGGCCATGCCGGGAAATGTATGGCGGCCGGGGATTCACTTCTTGTGGCGGCTGCGCCATAATACCGCGAGATCCCCTGCCGGTAGGCGCTGACCCTGATCAAGGGGGTGTACATCTCGACCAGCCGCGTCGGCCTTAACGCCTGTGATCAGCGGGCGTGAAACGTAGTAGCGATAGCGGCACGCCTTTCTTGATCGCGTGCGTCGGCGACATTGGTTTGCCCTTGGCGTCGAACGAGGCGCCGGCGAGCAGGTAGGCGAGCTTCGTCCTATCGCGCGCGCCTGTCCGCTCGACGCCGTTAGCTTCGAGCTTATCCTGAACCTGTCGCCAAAGGTCCTCATCAATGATCGCCGGATGCTCGCCGGGATAAGCTGAGCCCTTATGGACGATCTCGCCGCGATAGATCCGGTTCTGCAGCGGCAGGTAGAGCGCGCCTCGCGAGACGGACTGGCCGCCATAGGCTGCCCCATTCGCCGCCGTGCGATGCTTGCTGACGACGCCCTGTGCGTCGAGTTCCGCTTTCAGTTCCCGGACCGAGCCGAGGTCGGAGCTTGTCGTCAACGAGGCCGGAGCGGAAACGGTTCGGATGATCTTCCGTCGTTATCTCGCGGACGTAACGTCTCGCTGCTGCATTCGATGATAGACGCCACCGACCCCGACATCAGCGATTTCACGCGCCATGGCGGGAAACTGCTTATGTATCATGGTTGGGCCGACCCGAATATCGCGCCGACCAACGCCATCAACTACTGCGAGAGCGTTCGACAAGCAATTGGCGCTGAGGCGCGTGACAGCGTTCGTTTGTTCATGGTGCCGGGGATGGGGCATTGCGGCGGCGGACCAGGGTTCCACAACATTGACTATCTTGGCGCGCTGGAAAGTGGATCGAAACGGGGGCACGTCCTGAGCAGATTCTTGGGAGAAACCCGAGTTCCGGAAGGACACGTCTAATTTGCGCTTATCCCAGAGTTGCCAAGCTGCTGGGCGGCGGCCTCGATGATCCGACCGCTTTCGTCTGCGAATAGCGTCCCGAGCAATACAAACATGAGGCCGATGATAGGCGACCGTCGTCATCGGCCAAGATGCCAAGCACTGGGCATTGCGAAACGCTCCCGGGCACAACACTCGGTCGCCCCTCGGAGAAGTAGTCATGACAGCCGAGTACAACCAAGTTCAACAAGGCTCGAATTTAAAAGCAGAGGCGACTTTCGCAGAGATTCTGCGCGCCGGCCCTGATTGGCGGGCTACTAGAGCGATTTCCGGCCGGGATAAATCGACTGTGATTTCCCAAGACTGGGAAAAGCTGATTGTTGGACTGCGCCGAGAGGAGGCGGCGCGGCATGGGTCCGTTGTCTCTGGATTTGCGCGAGAGGGTCGTAAGGGCGATCCGTGAGGACGACATGAGCTGTCGGGCGGCGGCGCGGCAATTTAAGGTCCGTTACGCCAGCGCGATCCGCTGGGCGCAGGCGATGCGCGAGCGTGGGAGCTTTGCGCCGCTGACGATGGGCGGCGACACACGCTTGCGACGCGTGGAGCCGCACGCCGACTATCTTCTGCGGCTGCGCCGGCTTGAACCGGACCTGACGCTCGCCGAAATCTGCGCCCGACTGGAGCGCGCGCGGGGCGAGAAGGTTTCGCCGTCGATGATCTGGCGCTTCTTCGACCGTCACACCGTCACGACATCACGTATAAAAAAAGTCGGCGCACGCGAGCGAGCAGGACCGTGCGGAAGTCCTCGAACGTCGGCGGCGATGGTTCGACGGCCAACTCGACCTCGACGCGCTGAAACTGGCGTTCGTCGATGAGACGGCTGCGATAACCAACAGGGCGCATCGCTATGGCCGGCGCCGGCGGGGCGAACGCCTGCGCTGCGGCGTTCCGCACGGCCATTACAAGGCGATCACGTTCGTCTGCGGCCTGCGTCTGCGGGGCGTCGTCACGCCCAAGGCCTACGACCGCGCCATGAACGCCGGGACCTTCGAAGCTTGGCTCGTCGAGCATCTCCTGCCGAGCTTGGAGGAAGGCGACACCGTCGTGCTCGACAATCTTCAGGCGCACAAGAACCCCACAGTCGCGGAAATCCTGGCGCGAACGGGTTGCAAGGTCAACGAGCTGCCGCCCTACAGCCCGGATCTCAATCCCATCGAAAAGGCCTTCGCAAAGCTCAAGGCCCTCCTACGAAAACTGGCCGAGCGCACCGTCGTTGGCCTCATCGCCGCTCTTGAGGGCTGCGCCGAACTGTTCAAACCCGGAGAGTGCGAAAACGACTTCGAGTCCTGTGGCTACGACCCGCAGAGCTCCTTGCTCTCGACACAACCTGAGCGGATTCCGCTTGAGAACGCCCATTCCACACCGCAGAATTTTCAACTTAAGTGTCGCACTGGTAGAGAGCTTAGAAATCAGGCGCCGATGTCCACATGACGAAAGGTGCGATTGAGGGGGCGTTTTTGCCGCTTTCGGTGATTTTGCGGCCCGGGGCGAACAAATCCTAGTTTGCATGGTAGTCGGCGGCGGCGAAGAAGCTTTAATTTCCTCGCGCGTTGAGTTAGAGCAGATACCGATCAGACAGAATCGGCCCGTCATTGCGAGCGAAGCGAAGCAATCCAGCGCGCCGAGATCGTAGGCTAGTCGGTGAAGCTCGGCTAGGCGGAGACGTGGATGGCTTCGCTTCGCTCGCCATGACGGCGGTACAACTTGATCGGTAACCGCTCTAGGTTGGCTCAACGGCGTCGAAGGGTTCTTCGCCATCCTGACTAAGCGCCGTCTGAAGTGCGGCGTCTTGTGATCCCTGGTCGACCTCCAGGCCCCCATCCACCGTTTCCTTGACGGCGACAACGCCCAGGCTAAGCCCTTCCGATGGGTCGCCGATCTCGACGAAATCATCTCCGCCGGCAGACACGGGCACCAACCGTTTAGAGTCGATACAATAGATGTGGGACACGATTGCTGGCCTGCTCTCAACCCTGATTGCTTCGATCATTGCCAACACACCATCTCGCATTGCCGCAGGTGTAAACCGCCGCTCGTAATCTCGCCTACCAGCAGCACCCATGCGGGCTCTCATGTCGGGATCGATAATAAGTCGGGAGAGCGCGACCTCCAACGCTTCTGTATCCCCGACCGGGATCAGGAAGCCCGTTTCTCGGTCTGTCACCACTTCGGGGACGCCCCCGACGTTGCACCCTACTACCGGCTTCGCGAACATCATGGCTTCTAGAAAAATCAGTCCGAAAGATTCGTACTTGGATGGCGCTACGAAGATGTCGCATGACTGGTATTTTAAGCGCAACTCATCCTCACTCACCCGGCCGTGAAATACCACCCTGCGCTTGATTTCAGGATCCATGTCACGCGCTAAAAACTCACCCTTATAGGTTGTACCGTCCGCTCGTGGGATGGTATCGTCACCCACAATGTCAATGTGCACGTTTGAAAATCGCGCAAGCAACGCCGGTGCCGACTTCAGCAGCAGGTCGATACCTTTCCGGGACTCGAGACGGCCCACGAAAAGGAGATTGAGATACTGGGCGCCGCTCGGCCGATTGGCTGAGACTTGGGAACTCCAATCCTCCAGCCCAAGCGGAACAAATCCGACGCGATCACCCGAAACGCTGAGGTCGTAGGCGCGCTCAATGTCACGGGCGATGGCGCGGCTAATCGAGTGCAAAGCGGTCGCGCGTTCAAGAAGCAGGCGCTCCATCGCTATGATCGGATCCCCGAATTTATTCATCCAAGTCAGATCGGCCCTACGTTGCGGCTGACTTTCGAGCCAAAACTTCATCGTAGTTTGAAGTGCCACGATGGTTGGAAAAGTACTTTCGGTCACGAAGGCGATCGGTTCGCAATCCCACAGAGGGCAATACACCACGTCGACGCGGGAGCGCCCGTCAATTGCCTTCACGGCGTCCAGCATTGTGAAAGAATAGCTCCAAATGTGCCCTGGGACGGAGAGGTTGCCGATTAGAGTTGAGGCGATCTGCGGATGGTGCCTGATCGCTATTCGATGGACCCAGACATCGTCTTCGAAATCCAGGGATTCGATGTCCCGCGCCTTCGTCAAAACGTGGATGTGATGGCCGACCTCGGCGAGCGACCTAGCCAACTGATGCACATATCGACCAATACCACCATTCTGGCCGGGCGGGTAGTCCTGGGTCACAAAGCAGATCACACGCTGTTTAGAGGCGGGCAGCAGTGTGGCAAATTGTCGAAAGTCTGTAGAGTAGAGTGTGAGGGTCTCAGGCGCGAGGATTTTGCGGGGCGCTTTGGCGCGCTCCATTCCGTCGAAGATTGCCGCTTCGGCCTCCCGTCGGAAACGCTTTAGATCTGCCGCGGAAAAATGGCCTTCTGAAATCGCGACTTTAATGCCTTTTTCCCAGCTAGTCGCTTCAGCAAGCCCAGCCAATAAGGCCGCCTGCAGGCTATGGTGGTGCTGGGCATTGCGAATTGCAAAGTAGAGACGGTTTTTTATTATAGGGTACCAGTGCGTGACAAGTTTTTTTATATTACGAACCGCGTTTGGTGCGTATTTGTGATGCACGAAAGCATTTTCCAGCTGAGATATTTTGCACCCTGCATCGTTTAGCCGGCAGCATACATCAGTTTCGTCAAGATAATATTCATACTCTTCGTCAAATCCGCCGATCGATAAAAGCACGTCTCGGCGGAATGAGCAATTAGTCCCGAGAAGATGCGGAAAAGCTGGCGAAAACGGAAAATTGAGGTGTGGTACTGGTCCTGCCCAATTACCCCTGGAGCGGGCAAGGCGGTCAGTCGTCACATATTTGGCCTGGAAGCTAATACCCGTATGATCGTATACATGCCCGCCTGCCGCCGCGACGGCGGTATCGCTATAGGCATGCAAGAGATCAGATAACCACTCTGGCTCAGGCACCGCGTCATCATCAATAAACGCTACAATTTCACCGGAAGCAAGCGCGATGCCGATATTGCGCGATTTAGACAGATTCTGTTCAGCGCAAAACGCCATCTTGATATCATCGATGCTCGACACCCACTCGATTGTGCCGTCCTGTGTCGGGCCGCAGATCACACAGACCTCAAACCGTTCGCATGTTTGAAACCGCAGACTTCGCAGCAGACGCTTAAGGAAATGGATTCGGCCGTTAGTGTTAATGACCACCGATATCGAGTAACAACACATCAAATCACAACCTGTCCGGCTGTAACCCGGAGCTCAAAAAATAGCCCTTTTGGGCGCGCACAATAGTTCACCTCTACGAACTTAAATCCGCTGCGCTTCAGTGATTCTGTAATAGTGTCTAGCGTGATTAAATTTAGGTAGAAATCAGCCTCGTATTCTTGCGCGCCGAAGAGGGCCTCCCTGAATGCCTCAAATGTCATTTTACCTTCTGACACCGCGTTCAACATGGCGGCACCGTCCCAAGCGACAATAATCAGCTGGCCACCGGGCGCCAAGAGGCTCCGCCAATAAGGAAGAAGCACATTTTCCAATCTAAACGGGCTAAAGTGCTCGACAAGGTGAGATGCGATGATCTCGATGGCCCCGCCAGATTTTACAGGAATAGCAGTTGCGTCCGCTACGATGTCAACTCCAGGTAAGTCGCGGTAGTCTATGTTGATATAGTCATCGAGCGTAATATCCCCACAACCAACGTTTAGTCGAAGCCCTCGTTCACGCTGAGCTTCGACTTTTTCAGGAGATATTATCCTCGGCTTAAACAGATCCCGTCTTGCATCGATGTCTTGGGATCGACGCAAAGTGGGTTGTAATTTGGTGAGGATTTCCTGGCGCGCAAATTCAAGTCGCATTTCCAGGTCTCTTAGTTGGCGGTTGTAATGCGAGTTTAGACGTTCATCGAGATCCGCAATGCTCGTCTCAGCTCTTCTCAAGATCTTTGACATGTTCTGATGCGCGTCGCTCAGTTCCTCGAACCGAGCGCTTCACCTCCCGCCGAAGGTCCCCCAATTCTGCCACGGCGGCAACATTCTGCGCAAGAACGCCTCCCTGCGAGCGAAGGCCTGAAACAAGAACTTGAGCTGCCTCATTTGAGTAAGCTTTTGCCTCTGTCAGCGCATTCTGCGCTCGCGCTTCCCACAGGTGAGCCTCCGTGTAAAGCGCCTTTGAGACCGAAGCGCCCATTAATTGAACAAGGTCTTGACTGCGATGTTCCTGCGCTTCCGATAGGGCCTGAAGCGCTTCTGAGACTAAAGCTCCCATCAACTGAGCAAGGTCTTGCCTGCGCTGTTCCTGCGTTTCCGAGAAGGTGTTAAGCACCTCCAAGACCGAAGCTCCCATCAACTGAGCAAGGTCTTGCCTGCGCTGTTCCTGCACTTCCGAGAGGGCGTGAAGCGCTTCTGAGACCGAAGCTCCCATCAATTGAGCAAGTTCTTGCCTGCGCTGTTCCTGTGTTTCCGAGAGGGTGTCAAGCACCTCCGAGACCGAAGCTCCCATCAATTGGGCAAAGTCTTGCCTGCGCCGTTCCTGCGTTTCCGATTGGGCGTGAAACGCTTCTGAGACCGAAGCCCCCATCAATTGAGCAAGGACTTGCCTGCGCTGTTCCTGTGTTTGCGATTGGGCATGAAGCGCCTCTGAGACAAAAGCCTCCATCAATTGAATAAGGTCTTGCCTTCGCCGTTCCTGAGTTTCCGAGAGCGCGTGAAGCCTCTGGTCTAGCGTAGCGTCCATACGGTCAGCCAGCCAAGCAGTTCTTTCCTCGACAACCCTCAGGACGAACTCGCGCGTCTGCTGAGGCAGACTCGTTCCCGAACGCTTAAATGCAGCTGCGGCACTACCGCGCGCATCCTTCTCCGTTATGTCGAGCTTTGACCGCCCAAATAGACGCGCCAACCGACGACTTACCATCAAAAGCTCCAGTCGAGTGCATTCCGTCGGAACAGCACCAACTCCCGAAGTTGCACCTCAACTCTGTCCGGCACCCATAACCGTATCTCGACGTCATGCATATCGTGCTTAATATCAAAATCCATTGAAACTAACCCGGCAATAGTTGTGGTCAGATCTGACAATTGAATCGATCGCTTGCCAATTTCTACATTTCCGTAGTCAGCAACAGCGTCCATTAAGAGAGTGCCAACATCTATAGTACCAACGCGTTTCAAGTATAAACCTGCCGTGTACTTACCCGCTGAGAGTGAGGTATAGGGGCCATGGCAAATATAGCCGGCCGTCCCGTCGGATTTTCTAGATCCATCCGGCTGATCGGATCCGATTGAAAAAGGAAGGGCTATAGCGTCCAATCTAAGATACGAGCGCAAAGTTACTCCGTGCCTTCAACCGGGAACGTCCTGATAAATTACTCGGCTTGGTAGCAAAGGCCGATCGAGCGTTCGCCTCAGAGGCCAAGCACCAGAGTCCCGGAAGTTTACACAACAATCTGAACAAGCGCCAGAGTGGCCTAGCAAAATGTGTCCTTCCAAATGTTAACAGATCTGCGCCCGCTGCTGGCTCACCGGCCTTTCCGGATCCTTTGAGTTGTGTAATACCAGTCCCCAGGAATGTTGCCTCATTTGCGATTTCCCAATCGGCGTGGGGGGGGGTGATTCAAACGGGCGAACGGGAGAGGTTCGCCATGAGAGGGATTGCGCTTCGGTCGGATTTTGAGGCGGCGGAGCTGCACGCTTCGGCGAGGGCGTCGAAGAACGGAGCGCAGACGCGGCGTCTTCTGACGCTGGCGGCGATCTATGATGGAGCCAGCCGGTCGGAGGCCGCCAAGATCGGCGGGGTGACGCTGCAAATCGTCCGGGACTGGGTGGTCAGATTCAACGCCGAAGGGCCGGATGGGCTGATCAACAAGACAGCCCCCGGCCGGACGTCCATTCTCGACGCAGCGCAACGCAAGGCGCTGGCGGCGGTCGTGGAGAGCGGCCCGCTTCCCGCAATCCATGGCGTCGTGCGCTGGCGGATCGTCGACCTGTGTCAGTGGGCGCATCTGGAGTTCGGCGTTTCGCTTTCCGAGCAGACGATGAGCCGCGAATTGCACGCGATGAACTACCGTAAGCTCACCGCCCGCCCGCGCCATCACGCGCAGGCCGAAGGCGCCATTGAGGATTTTAAAAAAACTTCGCCGCGCGCCTGGAGGAGATCGCCCACAAGCAAGGCGTCAAGACCGGCGACATAGAAGTTTGGTTCGCCGACGAGGCGCGCATCGGCCGGAAGAACAAGATCACGCGCCGATGGGCCAAGCGAGGTTCGCGGCCGAGCGCGCCGAAAGACCAGCGCACGGCGTCGGCCTACATCTTCGGCGCGATCTGCCCGAAGGAAGGCAAGGGCGCCGCTCTCGTCCTGCCGCGATGCGACACGCAGGCGATGAACCTGCATCTGGCCGAAATCGCCAAGAACGTCGCGCCCGGCGCGCATGCGGCTTTGCTCGTCGATCAAGCCGGCTGGCATCTCTCCGGCGCTCTCGTTGTCCCGCCCAACATCACCATCGTCGCGCTGCCCGCCAAATGTCCCGAACTCAACCCGCAGGAGAACGTTTGGCAATTCATGCGTGAAAACTGGCTGTCCAATCGCATCTTCAAATCCTACGAAGACATCCTCGATCACTGCTGTTACGCTTGGAACACCCTCATCGACCAACCGTGGCGCATCATGTCCATCGGACCGCGCAGGTGGGCACATGGGTACTGATCATTGAGGGGTGGTATAAGAGCCCGTCGCGAGGTGACAGGAAGTCCGACGCAGAACTTTGCGGCCAATGACGTGAGGGAGCAACGTTTTGTCGTTGAAATGCCACATACGAAGCACCGCTGTTACAAAAAAGGTGGCGTTATCAGTCGGTTGACGAAGTCGGGTTCAGAAACCGAACGTCTCGACAGCGATGAAGAGGCTGGCGACGAGTTGGTCGTTGATGACCGCGGTCAGGCCGAAAGTAGTCCTGCCTCGGTTCGCACGACAAAAATGAGGGCCTTGAGGGCCTCGGCGGTCTCCCGGGACGTGCCGTGACCGAACATCGCACGCATGAGGACACCAAGATTGAAGTCGGCGACACGGATCGCCAAGCGCGGCGCATGCCGCCGCGGTCGAGGATGTGGGCGAAAAACGATCGCTCGACCATTTCGCCGCGCCGGCGCATCGTCTCATCGTCTCGCGGCCGATTCAGGATTTCAACCGCACCCTTTTGGCGTAGACGGCTTTGCGCGCCGCTTCGTTGCCGTTCCAGAGCCAATAGCCCTTCGCCGGTGCAGGCATCGGCGATGCGCGTCTTCCAAGCGCCGCCGTCGTGCGCCTTCATCTGCGCGAGCAAGGGGAGCCTTGTCGGCGACCAACCGCAGGGCTCGTCGGCGCTTGGCGCCCGCTCTCTTCAAGATTTCGCGCCGCTGTTTCTAACGTCAAAGAGAACGAGTCGGCGCAACGCCAAGTGATGCCCCCGCTCGCGATGAAAGACCTTCGAAATAGACAATCATGTGCAAGGGTGCGGCCTCCGATGAAGCCGGCCATGCGTTCCAATATGAAGCCGGCCATCGATTTAACAAAGCCGCTATCGCGTCGTGACGGCGCGCGGACTTGGCGGGGCGGTGGCGTGAGAAGTCTCCCGCCTGAGTGGACGGGTGTTGTAACCCGCTCTCAGACAGGAGATTTTTCAGACGGCTGTTTTGACGCCTCTGCGCCAACGTATGATCGAGGACATGACGATCTGCAATCTGTCTCCGGCGACGCAGCGATCCTGCATCCATGCCGTTTCGAGGTTCCGCGATCATTTTGGCCGCTCCCAGATAAGCTGACGCCCGTCTACTCTGTTGATGCGTGCGGCTCGGTTCGCGCGCTGTCGAAGGTCTTCCGGCGGCTGTTTCTCGCCGGCTTGCAAGCCGCCTGCGCACGCGGCGAACTCGGCTCCTCGCTCGCCGACCCCGCCCCTTTCGCCCAGCTTCTTCGCGGGCTTCGCCAGTACCCGTTTGTCGTCTACGCCAAGCCGCCCTTCGGGGGCCGGAACGCGTGCTCGCTCGTCTATCTCGCCCACAACACACATCGAACCGCCATCGACAATTCCAGGTTGGTCGACGTCACTGGCACCGAGGTGGCGTTCAGAGAAAGCCGTAGTGACGGATGCGATGTAAACCGTCAGGCAGAACATGCAGGAGACCGCGGTGAAGGAACTCATGCGCTCCAAGCCCGCACGACTCCGCCCCCCTCCTCGCTCGCCAAGGGCGACGATTTGTACATTTCCGAAACAAAGAATTCTGGGTTTCTGATATCATATCATACTTCGGAAAAAGAATTCCAAATGGATTCTTTTGCGGGGCAAAGAAGTTGAGAACAAAGGTTGAGCGCTAGCTGCCGAAACGGCCTCGCACTGTGAAGCCTTGCGGGAACGCGGCTTTCGCAGCTGCCGTGGCGTGGTGAGCGAATGGAGCGCGCGACGCAAACGGGCAGATAACGCCGGCGCAGGTGCGATTGGGCGTGCGCCATCAGCCCGAACCGTTGCCCGCTTGCTCACGATCCGGCGCGATCAGCTTTCCAAGGCACAGACGATCACCGTGGCGGCGATCGAGCGTCGAGTCGCCGCATTAGCCGAGGCGCGAGACATCCTGGCGGAGTTCCAAACACTCATCCGACGTAAGGCGCTGCCCGAGCTCGACAATTGGCTTGGCCGCGCTGCCCGCAGCCTACTTCCCGTTGCGAACGGAGTCGCCATCGGCATCCTGAAGGGCGAAGAGCGCGTGACGGAAGTGCGACTTGGATTGAAGGTGGCGCAGATGTGCCTCCTGCCGTTACCCTGATTTACGGTCTGACGGACGAGAGGCTCGTTGCGGCGCAGACTGCCGCGACGCTGCCTGTAGGGCTGTTGCCGGCGGAGCGCGTCGCGCTTGTCTCCGGGCTGACGCATCAGGGCACGCGCCGCTCCGCGAGCTATCGTCACGTCGGCGCGTTTTGCAAATGCCGCTGGCGTTGGCGTGCAGTCGTCGTGACGATCTCCCCCACTCCGGCAATGGGCTCCAGCTTGACGCGGCGGAGCACGAAATGGCCTTCGATGGCCCCCTTGAGCAGGAAAATACGGAATTCTAGCGGCGCGCCGGGGTCTGCGTTCAAGAATTCTAGCGCGAACTGGAAATGGCCCAGGACCGGAAGCTTGGCGACGCACTTGGCCAAGAGCAATTGACTATTTGGCGCGAAAACATCGGCTTCGAGTTCGTTGCCGGAGAGATTGTCTGCGACCTCGAACTGAACGCAAGCCCGCCAGGCGCCGACGGGAAGAGATAGGTAGGGTCCCCAAACAACGAAACGGCGCCCGCCGAGGAGTTTCACTTCGGTTTCGGCTGTTTCGCCATTCTGCCCCGTGCAGAAGATCTCGCGGCGCCATTCGATGTCGTTTTCGACGCCAGTCAGCATAGGCCCGTAATCCGCAACGAACCAGTCCACGAGAGAACGGCTCGTTGCGTCGAGCGGCGCATCCGGCAATGCCGGGCGTGCGTCCCCATGCAGACGACGGCGCACGGCTTCCTCCACCGTAGCGTCGGCGGCGAGACCCTCTAGCGAGGCGAGGCGTTGAATGGCGTGCGGCGTTACGGTCTCGTTTATCTCTCCCAAGACGGCCATGCAGACCGCATCGACCGCCTCGGACAATGTGGCCTGATAAAACTGACCGCCGAACACGGTTATATTGTCCGATCCCGCGCAGCCCGCCAGACAGGAAAAATATCGCGAGCAGAAACGGATCGCCTCGGGCAGTTCCAGGCCATGCGAGCGTCTGGCGTCGGCTACCGCCGTGGCGGGATCGTCGAAGAACGCAAGCATCGGGAAACCGGAAGTCGTCAGCAGGTAGGACAAGGCCGTGTCGGGTTGATCCGAAGTGATCAGAACCGGCTTGCCTTTCTGCTCGCCCCAGTTCGCTCTCAGCTCGGCGAGGCTTTGGCAATGGATCCGCCTGTGCTCGCCGTAGAGAGCGTCCATGACGCATCCCAGCAACGCGAACCCGAACTGACCGTAGGCCGTGCGAGTACCCAAAACGACGATTTGCCCATCCGTTTTGCGTCGCCCTGTTTCCGACGCGGGGCGGAAAACCGGTGAGGGATACATGATGCTGAAATTGTTCTTTGAGATGATATCGTCGACAAAGGCGAAGTCCTCGCGCGTTTCCAGCCTCCATTGCGAGGCGGCAACCGTCACGATGAGCGCGTGTCCGAGCGCTGCGACGCCGACGCCGGCGACGAAGAGAGCCCGAATGCGCTGTTCCTCCTCAACAAACAGCGGCGGCAGCGCTCGCGGCGGGGGCGCTTCTGCTTCATCGACCTTGATCGCCGGCGGCGCGTCGCCAAGCAGGAGCGGTTCGACGCCGTTTACGAACAGGCGGTACTCAAACCAGCTCAGACATTGATCGATTTCAAACCAGACGGAAAATTTGCCGTCCGGTTCGACCTGCGACCAGAACACCAACGCATCGACCAGCGTCAGCTCCGGATTTGCAACGACGTCGACGGTTGCGCAAAGCGGGTCGCGCTCGTCCCGCAGATCGCCTAACGGCTTGATATAAAAAGTGACCTTATATTTTCCCGGCAGCAGAGTCTCATAAGGTCCGAAAACGGCGCACCCACCCATGCCGGGTTTTGTCTTGATAAACGCGCGCCCGTTCAGTTCCACAAGTTCCCCGGCGGATTCGTTAAACACGACCGGTCGCTCTCACTCTCAGTCTCGCCATCGGCTCTGCCGCTCGAGTTCGCACGTCATCGATTCCGAAATGGCTTTCGCCGTTCACTATCTCCGAGCCTGTCTCCAAAGCGCCCGTTACCGGAATCATCCGACACCGGGCCGAACCTGGAGGAACATGATGCTATACTGCGACTCTTAGAGACTAGCCCAAGCTGCCGTGGAAGAACAGCAATTCCACATGGCTCCAATTCAAATCGCGAAGCGCCTCCTGCTGGCAGTCCAAAATTTCCTGTAGACCGTGCTTCTCGACCAATTCGCCAGATGGGCGAAGGTACGCGCACTTATATCCGCGTGAAAGAAAAAACTGAATGAATTCTTCGGACCTGTCGCTTCCGAGATTACGCTTGATGTAACTTGGCGAGAACTCCGATAAGACTTTGGGTCCACTTGCAATAATTCTTTCCATGCCCATGCAGGCAAGAAGCTCTGCTCCCTCAATGTCGATTTTTATAAAATCTACCTTATCGCTTATAATATCATCCAGCCTGACGGTAACAGCAACCTTGTTGCCCTCGCCGCTAGCAAGTCTTGAAAAGACTGAATTCGTATTTAGGCTTTCGGCAGTCTCGATCACCCCGATGCCGTCGCTAGCGGCAACGGGAAAGAGTGTGACGTTCTTGGCCGCGTTCTCGACTAGAGAAGTTTGCAAATAGACAACGTTGTCGAGGTCGGCTTCCACCGCGTAGACCTTTCCGCTGGGCCCAACGAGTTCCCCTAGCGGAAGGGTGTGAAAGCCGATGTTGGCACCGATGTCGAGCACGACCTGCCCCGGCTGAACATAACGTTGGAACACAGAGAGTACGTGTCCTTCGGGAGCATACCCGCCTTTGATCGTGTCGAATGCAAAATGGCTTCCCGGCACGAACAACTTCTTGTCGTGATAGTCGAGGAATTCGCCGCGCAGCATGTCGCTCTCCATTTCACCCGCCAGTCTAGGCTGGCGGCCTGCGACGCTTCAATCCATAAGTCGTTTAGATCTTAATCGCGATCCTATAGCGCGACAGTCTGCGTGGGAAACCCTCGCGACGGCCGCAAACTGGAGGCCGCCATCCCAGAGGCAGAGAGAGGAGACGCGCCAAAGCGAGAGACCGGAGTCAGGGCCGGGGAGTTCCGCCAGCCGGACCCGCGCGCGCTAGCCGCCGACGCGCTTAAGGCCGCTCCGCCGAAGATCGTCTCTGACCGCGCCGAGCAGATCCTCGATCAGATAATCGAGACTGCGCGAGGGCGTCCATCCCGTCAATTCGCGCAACCGGTCAGACTTGCCGGTTGCAACCGGGATGTCGCTTGCCCGCAGTCGGGCCGGATCGACCTCGATGGCGAACGGCGACCGCGCATGCGCGCGCATGCATTCCAGATAAGCCCGGATAGGCCGCGAGACCCCTGAGGCTACATTGAAGACGCTGCGCATCGGTAGCCGGGGCGCGGCTTCGAGAAGCGCGATATAGGCGTTGCAGACGTCGTCGATGTGCAGGAAATCACGGGCGGCGTCCAGATTGCCAACCCTCACGACGGCTTCGCGCAACCCGGCCTCGATTTCCGCGATCTGCCGCGCGAAGGACGGCAGGACGAAACGCACGTCCTGCCCTGCGCCCGTGTGGTTGAAGGCGCGGGCGACAACGAGTCGGGACGTCGGGGGCAGCACGTCGGCCAATATTGCCTCAGCCGCGGCCTTCGATCGGGCGTAGACGTTCATCGGCGCGGTTGGGGTGTCTTCGTCGACGACACCGTTGCCGAAACTCGCGCCATAGGCCTCCGCAGAACTCGTGAACAGCACCGTGGCCTCGGGAGACTCGCGCGCGCAGGCGATCGCGAGCGTCAACGATCCGAAGGCGTTCACCCGCCAGGTTTCGCCGTTTTCCGCCGAGCCGACCGACGATTGCGCCGCCAGATGGACGATATAGTTGGGGCGCGCCTCCCGCACGATGCGGGCGACCGCATCGAAATCCGCGATATCGGCGTCGGCGCAAGTCCAGCCTTCCGGCGCGTCGTTGCGTCCGAGTGCGGTCAGCTTGGCACCCTCGCCGGCGAAATCCGCCAGCCGAGGCGCCAGCTTGCGCCCAACGAACCCGTTGGCGCCGGTCAGAAGCACCGAGGGCCGAGTCGCAAGACTCAAGCGCGCTCCTCCTTGTTCTTGATGCGCTCCAGATCCGCGTCAACCATCTCGACGATCATTTGCTCCAGCGTCGTGTCGGGCGACCAGCCGAGAATTCGCTTCGCTTTAGCCGAATTGCCGAGGAGCACGTCCACCTCCGCGGGGCGGAAAAACGCGGGATCAATCACCAGATGTTTGTCCATGTTGAGACCGGCGTGATCAAATGCGATGTGGCACATTTCGCGCACCGTCGTCGTGCGGCCGGTGGCGATGACATAATCGTCGGGCTTGTCCTGCTGCAACATCATCCACATCGCGAGCACGTAGTCGCGCGCGTGTCCCCAATCCCGTTTGGCGTCGATATTGCCGAGGCGCAGTTCCTTCGCTTTGCCCAGCTTGATGCGGGCGACGGTGTCGGTAACCTTGCGCGTCACGAACTCCACGCCGCGCAGAGGACTCTCATGATTGAACAAGATACCCGACGAGGCATGCATGCCGAAGCTCTCGCGATAGTTGACGGTGATCCAATGTCCGTATAGCTTGGCGACCGCGTAGGGAGAGCGAGGGTAGAAGGGCGTCGTCTCCGACTGCGCCGGCTCCTGGATCTTCCCGAACATTTCCGAAGACGACGCTTGGTAGAAACGCGCCTCAGGCATCTCGGCGCGAAGCGCCTCCAGGATATTGCTGACGCCCACCGCCGTAACGTTCGCGGTCAGGATCGGCTGCTGCCAGGAAGAGGCGACAAACGATTGAGCCGCCAGATTGTAGACCTCGTCGGGCTTCACGTCCTTCACGATTCGGACGAGGCTGGAAAGGTCGGCGAGATCGCCGTCCAAAAGATGAGCTTTGTCCGCGATCCCGAGCCAGCGCAAGCGGTGGTCTTCGACGCCGCGGTGAGACGAACGGCGAATCAGCCCATATACTTCATAACCTTTTGAAAGCAGAAGCTTAGTTAAATATGCGCCGTCTTGCCCGGTGATTCCCGAGATAAGAACACGTTTCACAAGACGCTCCTTAACTTGCGTTTCGCTTTCGCGAGGCAAGAGCAAGCCGCTTAGAGCACAAGTCTTGGAAGCGGCTTCGTAATATTCTCTCGGCGCAAGCTTGCCTCGGAAACATTCTGCACCGCAATAAGGCTATGCGGTGACCCGCCGATAGGCAAGCGCTAATTGGGCGGCAATGCCCCGCTGGCACCTCAACTTTGCGCTGCGAGAGGGCAATGCGAACGCGGGCATTTGCTCGAACCTGTCATTGGGCATGCGCCCCGGCTCGACCGTTCTTTTGACGAGGTCGAGGCGCGATTAGACATACGGCGTTAGATACTTAAAACGCGCTTAGCTACGGAGGCAACGTTTTTGGGCCCACCAGGGGCATGTTGCGCGGCGGCCGATGTCCCGAGGGGGTCAGCGCGGCCGCAGTCTGCCGGAACCGCTGATCTCCGCGAGCCAGATTACACATCTATATCTCGGACGAATTTCTTCTTCACAAACGCCTGCGCCGCGAGAGCGCGGGCCTTTGCCGCCTGGGGATCAGACAATGTCTGCACCACATTCGCGACGAGATCATCCGCATTATGCGGGTCGAAATACAACGAATTGTCGCCGCCGATCTCCCGGAACACGTCTATCGAGGAGCACAGCACAGGAACGCCCTGGATCGCTCCTTCCAATACAGGAAGGCCGAAACCCTCATACAAGCTTGGAAATATGAGACCGGAGCTGTTTGCGATCAACTCGTTCTTCAGTCTGTCGGAGATGAAGCCGGTAAAATGAATATTCGGCGAGGGTGCGCCGTCGAGATATTTCTTCGCATCCATGCGTCCGGCGATCAGCAGGTTCGCCCGCCCCTCCAATTGATGAAACGCGTTCACGCACAGTGCTGCGTTCTTGTAAGGCTCGTCCGAGAGCACGGTCACGAAATAGGGAAGGTTTGGGTTCCACTCGTCAGCTCGCGCGGCGAAAGCGCGCCACATCCGCCGGCCGAAGGCGATCGGACGCGCCAAGTCTCTGCGCCGTGGCTTGTTAGCGCTCAGCCGCTCGGATCGTTTCTGGCGCGCTATATCCACGAGATAGCGTTTCGCCGCCGGCGTCCCCTCCGCGGATTGACTCAGAGCGGCTCTAACGGTCGGATAGATGATGCGCTCGCTGCGAAACTTCCGGTCGGGAAAGCATTGATGGAACTCTCGCTGGGCAGCCTCCGAAATGAAAATGGCATTGGCGTCGAGCGCGAGACTGGCGAAAAGCTTTTGCGAAAAAGAGCGGTGACTTTCCTCACCGAGCGAGCTGTTTTGTAGCGGAATTAGATCGTAAAGCGTCACTGACGTCGTTTCAGGATTGTAGTTTTTGAGCGACAGATAATGCGGGCCATCAACGATGACTTCGTCGTATCCGCTGCAGTCGACGCGATATGGCGGGATGAAGTTATGCGCCCTAGTCAGTGCGTTCGAGTACACGCAATTGACAGTCACGAAGCCGTCGAATAGTTGTAGATACTCAGTCGCTTCGGTTATTTCAGTATGAGTATTTGTCGCTGCCGAGTAATACGGGAAGCTTAGTTTATCGAAATATTCCCTGAGATATTCGATTCGAGTGTCTTTCCAGAGCTTTTTCGCCTGCCTTTCAATTTCATTGCCCGGTGTAAGGTAAAAGTCGTTCTCGATGTTGCGAATGTGAGTCTCGAGATGTTCGACTTGGTGCTGCTCAAGAAACTTCACGGCGCGATAATGCGCCGCATTTCGGGCGGCGAAATCGACATGCTCGTTCAATTGCAAGGAGAACGCGAATGAATTGGAATTCAGATACCGATAGACTTCGTTGTTCTGCCATCCGGCCATGGATTTTCCAAGCTTAACCTCGCTTTCGAACCACTGCCGGCGAACGCCTTGACCATCCGGCCGCTCTACGAGAAGCGTAACGCTTGCTCCGCTAGCCTTCAGCTTTTCGATAAGCGCGACGCTGAAGTTGAATATTCCGCGATGCGGAATCGGCGTACCGAGGCTGTCGCTAATGTAAAGTAGCTTACGATGCCCCATTTCCGATCTCCATTACGGTACGCTCACGCCGGGTGAACCAAAGTCGCGGAATACAGCAAATGCGCTGCGCGCGCCAAAAAACGATCGCTCCCATAATAGCACGAGTTGCCCCCGCGGGCGGCTCAGACAAGACGACAGGCGTAGGTTTGTCCGTCGCCGCGCGGGGCACGTCCAACCAAACGGCCCGACCTGTCTGTCGGCCTCGTCGCCGAGGATGCGCCGGCTCAGAAGCGCAGGTCGACGCGGCGAGAGCGCGGGCGCTGCTTCCCGCCGACGGGGCCGGTCATGGCGGAGGCGTGGGTCCGACGCGCTCATCCCTGACGGCGACATGAAAACCGCCTGCTCGTCCGCGCGACCGCCGCACAGAGCTTTTATCAGCCCTTGTTGCGCGCATCGGCCAGCTCGCGCGCGCTACTCGCCATAGACCGCGCGCTTATCCCAAAGATCATTATAGTTGTTCTTCAGGTTCATACCGAGCTCACGCGAGTCGCCGCCTTGCGCCTTCATCCTGATGGCCACCAGCGTGCCTGAGGGCTCAAGGAAAACAAACGTTATGTTTTGAGAAAAGGTTCTGGTCACGCAAGCCATGTCGCCAATCAGATAGTGGTTTGGATTGTAGCACTCGGCGAGAACGCGTCCAAACAGATCGGGGCCCGTGGGCGACAAGGGGCTTCGCCCGTAAAAATGGCCTTTTACATTTTGCAGGACCTTTTTTATCAGCAACTCCAATTCGGGAGATTGTTTTCTCGCGGCGATGACTCCGTTGTTCACCGACCAGGGCGACCCGAGTCCGCCATTGGTATCGGCGAATGCCGCCAAGGTATGTCGCTCGCTGAGCGAGACGGGCCTGACAAATCGGTTGCCTAGATCCGAGTACACGCCCCCCAACGTGTGAAGCAGGCAATACCTTCCGAGGTCAGCCTTGTACGCATAAGGCCGAAGCGTGTCGAACGCCTTGAGAACCTCTCTGTCGTAATGCTTGTCGATGAAGGCTCGCAGCGACTCTCCGCAATGCAAGGCATGAGAAAAATGGGGATAGACGCTTCTCAAGGACTCGATGTTCTGCGCGACCGCATCCGGCAATGATGCGGGCAGCTGCATGCCGTCCTGTATGATGATGTGAAACAGGTTTTGCTCAATCGGCTGCGCCGGCGAGCCATTGCCGCCGATTGGATTGTGGATCGCCGGATTGTCGGCGCGTGGGCGCGCTTCCACTTTGGGGCCGAGAATAATTGCGTCGGCCGGCGGCCTGTCAACAGGGACATGCGCGCTTTCGAGCGTCGCCACGAGTGGGAGCCAGGCGAGCCCAGCCGTCCGCCGGCGAGCGGAGAGATAATTCTCGAAGCCGACAACCAACGCGTCAGCTATCGCAAGCGGCAATCCACTGCGAGACAGAAAATTCCGCGCATCGTCTCTGCCACCGGTCACGACCTCGATCGAGCGTGTGCTGCGGTTGTCGTCCAGACAAAACAGGACTGGCGCGCCGACCGCTCTCAGCCGATGGTAAAAGCTTGCTCGCGAACTCAGCGCCGATGCGGAACAGTCAAGTGACAGATAAACATCGCCGCTGCGCGCCTGGACGGGCTCGTCAGACGCCACTCCCTCGGGGCATTTCAAAAGCTGGAGCGTGAATTGCCGCGCATATTTGTACTGCGTTCCTTCGTCCGCATAGACCGGTTCAACGTTCAGATCGGCGGGAGGATCCAACAGAATTTTGCGCAGCGCCTCGCGCTCGACTTGACCTGTGGCCCTGTCGATCTTGCCCAGCATGAGCTCGGAAACGTCAATAAGCAACTGCCGTCGTCGCGGTCGCAACGGACTGTTTTCCGCAAGCGCGGTCAGAAAATTCTGCGAAAGGGCGCCGCTTTCCTTGTAGACCGCCTTGGCGACGCCCAAAGAGTCGCGCTCCGCTCGGGCATAAGAACGTTCAATCGAGTTGAAGTACAATTCCGCGCATAAGCGCAAATTATGCGTCGTGCGGATCAAATTCCGCGCATAGTCGCCGATGGCCTTTCTGCGTCCAACATCTCTCGCCAGCGTTTCCAGCGAGTCCGCCAATTCCCTGTCCGTGAACTCGTCCGGGAGCAGCCAGACTGCCCTGGGGTCGAGCTCGGCGGCAAAGCCATGAGCGTTCACTATGGTGGGCAACCCCTTGCCCATGCAATCATAAATCGAGGCCGATGTCTCGCCGCGAGAGTTCTTGCGCAACTGCACCGCCGCGTCGGCCGCATTGAGCCACAAACGGTACTCGCCTTCGCCGACCCAGTCGGTGAGCTTGATCCGCGCCGCTTGGGGACTGTTCGCCAAGGTCTGCCGGACCAACCTTCCGAAATCTCCCGGCGCCTCACCGACGAGCACGCAATGCGCATCCAGACGGCGGGACAGCGAAGACGCCATCCAGGCGTCAATCAAACGCATAATCAGCTTCGCTTCGGTCACGAAGCCGAAGGAACAGACAACGAAAGCTTCCGGCGCGAGGTCGAGTTTCTCGCGCGCCGCGGCGCGTGCATCGTCGGCGGGGCCGGTATCTCGATGCAAGAACGGAACGACCGTAAGTTTCTCGCTGGCTTCGTCCCCATACCATTTCCGGGCAAGACCGCGACTGAACTCGCTATGAACTATGACGCCAAGCGCGTCCTGAATGACCGGCAAGCAGGCAGGATATTCGTCGAAATCGAACTTCTTGTCAGTCAGTCCAAACCTTTCGGCGACGGCTTGGTAGCCGCGTTCCGCCAGAAGCGCCCGAGCCATTGACGCAAAGCGCAGATCGTGCACCTCGCTCCACATTTGGATCGCAGAAAGATAAAAGTCGTGCAAGACGACAACGCCGGGTATTTCCGACAGGAGATTGAACATATGCGCGTGCAATGTTGAATTGCCGAAGTGATAGAGCACCCGGTCATACTGGTCGGCCGCGGCGCGGAATTCCTCAACTGACAGGACGCCGCAGGTCGCGCGGACATAAGCGTCCGAAAGTTGGTCAGGATCGGTAACGACGACGTCGGTGCGATACCATCTCGTGATTTCTCTTAGGAGAGAGGCGCTATAGTCGGCAATGCCGCTTCGATCGGGTGGCAGTGGCGAGACCAAGGCTAGGCGCAACCTCCTCTGCGGCGAGAGCGTGGACGGTCGCGTTTCCAAGGCCAGTTCGAGAGCCCTCCAGGCTCGCTCAGCCGTCAGGTCCCAACTGAAGTTGCGGGACCGGAGCAGACTATATTCGCTCAGCGAATTCCGGAATGCCTCGTCCGACAGACCCCGCTCGATTTTCTTCGCCATATCGGCGAGATCGAAAGGATCAAACAGCGCATCCTCGCGACCAACTATCTCTGGTATGCTCGTGCGGCCAGCCGCGAGGACCGGTTTGCCGCACTGCATGGCCTCTAGAAGAGGCAGGCCGAAGCCTTCGTGCCAGCTCGGGAACACGAACAACTTACAGGCATTGTAGAGGAGATGAAGATCCTCATCCGACACGTAGCCGGTCAGGACGACATTATCCTTCTCGAGGCCGACGTTCTTGATCAGCCGATTGAGCTTCTCCTTCCAATCGTCATTCATATAGCAAACAATCGCCAACTGATGTCGGGCCCTTAGGGCCGTCGGCAGGCTCGCGAAGCTCTTGATCAGGCCATCAAGGTTCTTGCGGTAGTCAATACCCCCCGTATACATGACGAACTCGCGCGTCAGTCCGTAGACATCCGCCAGTCTGCGTAGATCGAGGTCACTCGGCGGCTGCGGTTTAAAATGGGTCTCCACAGCCGCGGAAATATTCACAACGCTTTCGGGCGCCAGTTCGAGGTGCTCTATCGCCTCCGAGCGCGTCGAAAACGAATTCGACAATAGCAGGTCAGCCCGCTTCAGGCCGTCAAATTTCTCATAGTACCAATCCCGCGTCGTAGCGCGAGCAAGATAGTGGTCAGCGTGAATCCAGGGGATGAGGTCATGCAAGAGGACCGCCGTGGGAAGACGGCGCCAAGCGCCTATGCTGGTCACGGCATTGTTGCCCTGGCCCTCGAAGTGCGACGGCACGAGAACCCAGTCGAGCTCAAGCGCGGCCAAAAACGCTTCGCGCAGCAGCTCCGCCTCTCGACGTCGGCTGGAATTGGCGGGATCCGCGAAGGCGACCGGCATCGGCGCGCTCCACACCAGGATATGATCTTGTGGCAGCAGCCCTTCAAATTCAGCGCGTATAGGACCTATCGAGTCCGGAAACGCGCCATTCAGCACGACGAAGATCTCGTGCGCGTTGCGCAACCGGGAAAGACCAAGCGCGAGATGAAGCGAGTATTTTCCAATGCCGCGTTGCCGGTTTTCGGCCTGCGCGCCCTGAAGGTCAATCGCTATGCGCATTAGCGTTGACTTGCGGGACGGGAAACCGCCCTCCTTTGCGCCTGGAGAACATCAACCACACGCGATGGGCCCGCCGCGCCGCTCGGGGCGTCCGCGTGATAGACGGCGCGTTGCTGCAGTTCCTGCACAACGCAATCCTTCAGATTATCGACCATGGAGGCGAGCACGATTTCAAGATTGAACTGCAACGCGTTTAATTCCCTCTTGCGCGCGCTGTCGCGCAGCCACCTGCTAAAGAAGCCGCCAGGGGTCTTTTTCAACTGCTCGAGCTCACGCGCCAGAATGGCTGCTACAGGCATGGGATTGTCGAGCTGGGCCGCGCGCCGACCTTCGTGCGAATTCATCAAATCAATCAGAACCGCTTGTTTGCCGCAACCTCGGGATAGAAGTTGCACGTAATGCTGTAACCCGTCTTCGTCCGCGTCACGCCTAAGTACATATCGGTAAGCAGTTTTTACGAAGAGTATGCCTGGCACAGCTAAGAGCTGAAGAAGGTTTCCGGTCGGCGGAATGTCATCTACCTTAGTAATCGTTCATCTCCGTCGATATTTGTCCGTAAGCCTCTCCGCTTTAGTCGTCCGTAAGCTTCACGGAGTGGTCGCCTGATAGCGAGCAGCATAGCGAAATTTGCCCCCCGGGCAAGAGGCTAATGTTCTGACTTAATCGGCTAACGTTCGAGCGGCGCAAAGCGGTTAGCCGTGCATATTTAGTGGCAGAATGCCTCGCGAAGATGTTGACGCGCGTTGGCGCAGGCTGAACATTCGCCACTCAGTTGAGGAACTGCGATCCAATTGTACGAAGCGCGTCGATATTGACGCCGCATAGGGCGGGCAAGCAGGCGCGAGACCTTTAATTTGCGCTCAGCGGCGAATTTGAATCACGCAATTGATTACCTCCAAGCGGCAACTCCGCCATGACGCGAGCACGTCCCGCGATGATGCTCTGAAAAGGAAATACTGCCATCGCGACAGACTGCGTGTGGTGTGCCTTCACCCCTTACACCGCACGATGGCGAATGGACGACATGTCCCGAAACATTAACGTAGTGTCGCTGATTGCAAGCGTAACCGAAAGCGTCGCCAGTTTGTCCGGCCAGCGCAAACAGGACGAAACCGACAAAAATAGAGCGCATCATCCTCTCCCCTCCCTTGCCGCGATGATCCTATCGCTTTTTCTTGATTTCGGAAGATTTTTTAGGTAAGCCGCCATGTAGCCGTCTCACGTTCGCCGTCCTTGGTTACAACTCCGCGCACCTTCGATAAATACATTAGGTTAGACCGCACGCGGCCTTTTAACCACGCCGCCGCATCGGGGCCGAACCCGACTTCCGCTGCGATGCGTTCTGTAACCTCGCACGTTCTTATACCACCCCTCAATGATCAGTACCCATGTGCCCACCTGCGCGGTCCGATGGACATGATGCGCCACGGTTGGTCGATGAGGGTGTTCCAAGCGTAACAGCAGTGATCGAGGATGTCTTCGTAGGATTTGAAGATGCGATTGGACAGCCAGTTTTCACGCATGAATTGCCAAACGTTCTCCTGCGGGTTGAGTTCGGGACATTTGGCGGGCAGCGCGACGATGGTGATGTTGGGCGGGACAACGAGGGCGCCGGAGAGATGCCAGCCGGCTTGATCGACGAGCAAAGCCGCATGCGCGCCGGGCGCGACGTTCTTGGCGATTTCGGCCAGATGCAGGTTCATCGCCTGCGTGTCGCATCGCGGCAGGACGAGAGCGGCGCCCTTGCCTTCCTTCGGGCAGATCGCGCCGAAGATGTAGGCCGACGCCGTGCGCTGGTCTTTCGGCGCGCTCGGCCGCGAACCTCGCTTGGCCCATCGGCGCGTGATCTTGTTCTTCTGGCCGATGCGCGCCTCGTCGGCGAACCAAACTTCTATGTCGCCGGTCTTGACGCCTTGCTTGTGGGCGATCTCCTCCAGGCGCGCGGCGAAGTTTTTTTAAAATCCTCAATGGCGCCTTCGGCCTGCGCGTGATGGCGCGGGCGGGCGGTGAGCTTACGGTAGTTCATCGCGTGCAATTCGCGGCTCATCGTCTGCTCGGAAAGCGAAACGCCGAACTCCAGATGCGCCCACTGACACAGGTCGACGATCCGCCAGCGCACGACGCCATGGATTGCGGGAAGCGGGCCGCTCTCCACGACCGCCGCCAGCGCCTTGCGTTGCGCTGCGTCGAGAATGGACGTCCGGCCGGGGGCTGTCTTGTTGATCAGCCCATCCGGCCCTTCGGCGTTGAATCTGACCACCCAGTCCCGGACGATTTGCAGCGTCACCCCGCCGATCTTGGCGGCCTCCGACCGGCTGGCTCCATCATAGATCGCCGCCAGCGTCAGAAGACGCCGCGTCTGCGCTCCGTTCTTCGACGCCCTCGCCGAAGCGTGCAGCTCCGCCGCCTCAAAATCCGACCGAAGCGCAATCCCTCTCATGGCGAACCTCTCCCGTTCGCCCGTTTGAATCACCCCCCCCCACGCCGATTGGGAAATCGCAAATGAGGCAACATTCCTGGGGACTGGTATTAGTTGAACCGAGAGCGCCGAGCCCAGTGATCGAGCTGGGCGACGCCCTAAAAAACGAGCCTCTGCCGCTGCTTGCCGAGGATTCCGCCGTCGAGATCCATCGTGGCGTTGCGCTTCGGGAGACCGGGGGCGGCTCCGAGGAGCGTTTGCGCGCACGGCGCGAATCGCGGTCGGATGCAAGCGAGCGCTTGCCAGCGAGGCAGCGCCGATCCGGATTCTACGCGACTTTCGTTGTCCCCAAGTATAACATGCGAAAGTGTATATTCCGAGTAACAACCACATCAAATTGACTAAAATTTATATCAGTAACGCTTTTACACAATTTGGGACTACTGAGACGGCCGATGTCCTACTTTCGCAATTCCGATTTGATTACCTAGCTAGGAAGCGAACGTCTGGAGGGTGGGGACGGGAATGCCCGGATTATGCGTCACCAAAAATGCGAGCCCGGCGACCGCCGCAACGAATCCGATCGTAAAGGAACCGAAGAACCACGAGTTCGCGGCGCACTTGCGTGCGGAAATCGACCTTCGCATGGCCGTGACGCCCGCGATGTTGCATTCCATCAACGCCGCAGGGCTCTTGGTGTCAGTAAGCGACGCCTGGCTCGACAAGCTTGGCTACAGCCGCGAAGAGGTCATTGGGCGCCCCTCTGCCGATTTCTTGACGCCGGAATCGCGGGCGCGGGCGATCAGGGAGGTGCTGCCGGAATTCTTCAAGGTCGGCCGCTGTGAGAACATACACTACCAGATGGTGAAAAAGTGCGGCGGCGTTATTGACGTGCTGGTGTCTGCGGTTCTGGCTGACGACCCCAGCGGGCACGGCCGCATATCGCTGGCTGTCATCACCGATATCACCGCGCTTCTGGAAACAAAGCGCTTGCTGCGTGAAAGCGAGGCTCGATACCGAAATCTCGTCGAGGAGCAAACCGACCTCGTCGCGCTGATCACCCCCGACGGCGAACTACGCTACGCAAACAGGGCCTATGCATCGTTTTGCGGCCAACGGCCGGAAGAGATGATCGGCCGAAGCCTCTACGAATTCGTGCCGCAACAAGAGCATGAGGCGCTCACCCGGCACTTGCAACGCGTGCTCGCGACCGGAGAAAGCATCGAAGCTGAGAATCAGATCATCCTGTCGAACGGCGAGCGGCGCTGGCTCGCCTGGAGCAACCGGGTTTTGATCGACGAACACGGCCGCGCCACGGCGATCCATTCCGTCGGCCGCGACATTCAACAGCGCGTGGAGGGTGAGCGTCGAATCCAGGCGAGCGAAGCCCAATACCGGTTTCTCGCCGAAAACTCGACCGACCTGATTCTCCTAGTCGCCGAGGACGGCAAACGTCTGTACGCGTCGCCCGCAAGCCGCAAGTTGCTCGGCTACGAACCGCACGAAACGATCGCTATGCGGCTTCATGAAGCGATCCACCCTGACGATGGTCCGCGCGTCCTGCAAATTCTTGCCGACCGCCCCGGCGACACTCTGCTCACCTATCGTATGCGCCGTAAGGACGGCAGCTACATTTGGGTGGAGACTACGGGGAAGACGGTCGAACTCGCTGATGGCGAGCGCCAGCGTCTGATTATCGTTCGTGACATTGAGCAACGCATCGCTGCGGAGGAGCGCCTCAAGGCGAGTGAAGCGCGCTACCGGCTTCTTGCCGACAACAGCACCGACGTCGTTATGGCGCTCGATCGCAATCTGATGCGCACCTATGTCTCCCCGTCGAGCTTTGAGATGTTCGGCTATACGCCGCAGGAGCTCGTCGGCTCGAAGACCGGCAATTCCGCCCACCCGGAAGACACGAAACGTCTCCGCGAAAACCTGCAATCGCTGCTTGAGGGCCGAATTGCAAGATACGTAGGCGTCAATCGACGCCGTCACCGAGACGGCCGATGGATCTGGGTGGAGACCTGCTATCGAGCCATCCGCGAATCGGCCGGCGGCGAGATAACCGGCATTATCGCCTCGGTGCGCGATGTCACCGCGAGGAAAGCGATAGAGATCCAGCTCGCCGAGGCCAATAGACGTTTGCGGGCGCTAGCGGCGCGGGACCCACTGACCGGCCTTGCAAACCGGCGGATGCTCGACGAGACCCTGGCGAGGGAGTATCGCCGCGCTAAGCGGGGTTTCCACCCAATCGCTTTGATCATGCTCGACGTCGACCGGTTCAAAGCGTTCAACGACCTCTATGGGCATCCGGCGGGCGACGAATGTCTGAAGCGCATCGCTGAAGCGCTCACGAGGTCCATGCGACGATCCGGCGACGTCGCCGCGCGTTACGGAGGCGAAGAGTTCGCAATTGTACTGCCCGCAACGGATGAAGCGGGAGGGCTGCTGATCGCATCGCGCGTTCGACAAACTGTCCTTGATCTCGCCATTGAACATGATGGGAATGAAATAGGGATAGTGACGATCAGCGCAGGTGTCGCGGCCGCGCATCCGAATTCGCTAGCCGAAGTTCGGGACGGCCTTGTGCGGGAAGCGGACCGGGCGCTTTATTTGGCGAAGAAAAACGGCCGAAACACTATCGCTCTTGCGTCGACAACTCCCTCGACAAGGGCTTCGACGACTTCGGCTGCCGCGTGAGGGCCACCGGTCTGGAGGCGAACAGCCAGCCCGGGCTTCGACCCCATGGCGAAATCCGAATCCAGATCTCACGATGGAACCTTCTTCCACTTGATGGCTCGGAGGCTAGGCCGAAAAACCCGGAAGCCGTAGAGACTATGCGCGCCGTCGAGGGCGAGCAGCCCTTCTCCGGAACGGAATTCTTGCCCACCTTAATCGTAAGCGTCCGGTGATGACGCAGGCTCAAGCTTTCGGCTTGGCCGCGGCGCGCTTGCGCGGGGTCCAGCGGCGGGCAAGGAGGTCGACGACGGCTTTGAGATTCGCGAAGTCGGCGCGATTAGGATCGAAGGGACCGCCGCACCATTCGAGCATCTCGTCGTGTTCGACGTCGTTGGGATCGGCGAGGATTTCGAGAAGCCTTTCGTAGCCTGGCGGGCCTCCGCAGTCCTCGGGCGGACAACGGCCCGTGGCGTCGAGGAGGAGCAAGGGTGGCTCGCCTTCGATCATGGGCACGATCTTTTCGAGCTTGACGGTGTGGGACCAGCTGTCGCCGAAGTCGTAGAGATAACGGAATGTCTTTCGGCCGGCGTCGACGAGGACGACGCTGAGACGTCCTGTCTTGGCGTCCATCGGCCCGTCGTAGAGCCTGTCGGGATCGGGCTCGCCCCAGCCGGCGCCGCCGATGCGGAACTCGTAGAGATGCGAGTTAGTCCAGCCCATGGCGGCCTGGATCGCCAGATGCAGCCGATCCAGGCGGATGTCGGACCGCACGACGATGCGCCGCGTCACCTTCGGCTCGACGCCGTCGAGCGTGATTTTCAAGACCGCGAGGGAACGCTTGGACATGGGGCGCAGCTTACGCGACCCGGGCGCTCCAGTTCCAGGGCAGGAGTTCGTCGATCCGGTTTGCCGGATGATCGCTGACGCGGCCGATCAGATCGGCGAGATAGCTTTCCGGGTTCACGCCGTTGAGCTTGCAACTCTGGATCAGCGTGAACAATATCGCCGCCCGCTTCCCGCCGCTGTCGGAACCGAGGAACGTCCAGTTGCGGCGTCCGAGCGTCAACGGCCGGATCGCGCGTTCGGCCGCGTTGTTGCTCATTTCCAGCCGCCCATCCTCGGTGAAGCGGGATAGGGCCTCCCAGCGGTTGAGGCTGTAGCGGATCGCCTTGGCGAGATCGCTTTTGCCGCTAATCCGGTTGAGGCTCGTCTCCAGATGGGCCTTGAGATCGGTGAGGAAAGGAACGCTCCGGGCCTGCCGTACGGCGCGCCGGGTCTCGGCGTCGTGGCCGTTGATCTCTCGCTCGACGCCGCACAGCGCGCCGATCTTTTCCAGCGCCTGGAGCGCAATCGGCGATTGCGTGCGGGCATGCTCCTCGAAGAGTTCGCGCCGAGCATGGGCCCAACACGCCACGGGCGGCAGACGCGCCCGCCCGGTCTTCGGATCGGGCTCGTAGAGTTTGTCGAAGCCAGCATAGGCGTCGGCGTGCAGGAAGCCCGACACGGACGCAAGCAGCGACTGAGCGTGCTCGCCCTTGCGGTCGGGAGAATAGCGGTAATAGACGGCAGGCGGCTTGGAGGAGGCCCAGGTTCCCTCGTCGCGCACGACGACCCACAATCGCCCGCTCTTCGTGCGCCCGCGGCCGGGGTCCTGAACCGGGATCGGCGTATCGTCGGCATGAACGGCAGGACCAGCGCGAACATATTCGCCGATCCTTTCCGCTACCGGCTGCATCAACCAGGCGGCGCGCCCGACCCAGTCCGCCAACGTCGATCGGTCGAGATTCACGCCCTCGCGGGCGTAGATGTCAGACTGGCGGTTCAAGGGCAGATGGTCGCAGTATTTGGCGACCAGCACGTGAGCGATTAGCCCCGGCCCAGGGCGGCCGCGTTCGATCGGCAGGCTCGGCATCGGCGGTTGGGCAATGCTCTCGCAGTCGCGGCAACTCAGCTTCGGACGCACATGCACGACGACCTTGAAGTGCGAGGGCACATATTCCAACACCTCGCGATCCTCGTCGCCGATCTTGCGCAGGCGCGCAGACCCGCAGGCCGGGCAGACGCAGGCGCCGGCGTGGGTCACGATCTCGCGCGGCAGATGATCGGGCAGCGGGCGGCGATGCCCTGCGCGAGCCGCGCGCACTTGAGATTGCGGCGCAGTCGCTGCAATCGTCGCCTCATGCCGCGCTACGTTCGCCGCCTCGGCCTCCTCGATGTCGCCGATCGCCTGTTCGAGCCAATCGATTTGCCGGTCGAGTTTTTCGGAAGATTGACCGAAGCGGGCGCGGCGCAGCGCCGCCAACTGCGCCTTCAGCTTCTCGACATGCAGCGTCTTGGCGTAAAGCTCGGACTGCAAAGCCGCCGCGAACGCACGCAAAGCGTCCGGATCGGTTGGCAATGCCGCAGTGGCGAGAGACAAGCAGACTTATAACAGAAGCGGCGCGATCTCGCGAGTGCAAACCATTGGATTCAAACAAATTATCAGACGACCTCGGGCCGCTTGGCCGGCTCCGGCGCGACCGTCCGGCGCCAATCGATGCCTTCGACGAGCAACGCGAGTTGGGCGGGTGTAAGCTGTAGCCGGCCCTCTACGATCGGCGGCCAAACAAACTTGCCGTGCTCCAATCGCTTGGCGAAAAGGATCAGGCCGCTCCCATCCCATGCGAGGATTTTCAGCATGTCGCCCCGCTTGCCCCGGAACACGAATAGCGCGCCCGAGAATGGGTCGGCGGCGAGCACGTTCTGAACCTGCGCCGCCAAGCCGTCCATGCCCTTGCGCATGTCGCAAGGCTGTGTCGCCAGATAAACCCTGACGCCAGGACCCGGTGCGATCATGTCGTCGCCTTCAGCGCCGCCAGAACCCGCTTCAAGGCCGCCTCATTGACATGCGCGTCGACATGAACGCGAGCGCCGCCGGTCAGCGTGATCTCGATAGCGCCGCGCCCTCCCGTCGGCAGCGGCGTAGCGGGCGAGCTTTCCACAGCGCCGACAATCTCAATCGGGATCAATTCCATCGCTGGCTCGCCGCTCGGCGCCGGCCGCATCTGACGACGCCACGTGAACAGCAGGTTCGCATTCATCCCCTGCCGCTGCGCGATCCCAGACACCGACGCACCGGGCTCAAAGCTCTCCACCACAAGCCGCCGCTTCTCGTCGTCGCTGTAGAGTCTGCGCCGTCGCCCCGCCGAATTCTCGGGCCGAGCCCCTCGGTCTGCCGCCTCACCCGATGACATCGTGTCCACTTAAATCCGCTAATGGACACTATCGGCAGCGCCCGGGTCGAAACGCCTAGCTGCCTCGCGGCTCGTTGCGAAGGCGGTCATGAGCGGACGCGTACCCTTAATCGTGGAAAGTCGGGCTTTTGGTTTATGCGCATCGATCGAAGACGTGCAGGCGGGGCGAGCGCGTTTGCGAGCGACGTCTTTATCGGATCGTCGGCAGGGTGATGCCGGCCGGCTCGGCGAAATATGAGGCGAGATATGCGCCTCCCGATCTCCTTAAGAAGTTATTTCTAAAGATTCTAGTAAACGTCGCGCCTCTTGCAGATCAGCGGTTTCAAATCCCTCGGTAAACCAGGCGTAGACCGGAGACAGGACAGATCGCGCACTCATCGTGTCGCCGCGATCCGCCAATAAGCGCGCTAAGGCGTATGCAGAACGCAGCTCCAGAGCGCGCGACTGTTGCGATCGCGCGACTTCAAGCGACTTCGTGTAATGGGCTTCGGCGGCCGCCACATTCTTGTGGCTCCCTTTTGCGTATTGATTCCCCATAACTCTGGAGATTTCGGCTTCAACAAACCGTTCGCCGGTTTGCTCGACGAGGTTAGAAGCCTGCCGGAGCGACCGAAGCGCGTCGTCGGTCCGTCCTGCACGCGACTGCAGATCGGCCAACAGCGCGAGATGGGACGTGCGTTGGAATCGGGCGCCCGTCGCCTCATAGGCGGCCATCGCCTCGCGGATTTCCAGTTCCGTAGTCTCGGCCGCCTCGAACTCGGCTCGCGATGCGGCGAGCATGATGCGTCCCACCGCCGCCACCATGGCCAAGCCGCGCTCTTTCGCTGCGTCGATAGCCGCCGATGCAAGCTGTTCCGCGGCGAGCCGTTCACGTCGAAACGTACGCAAAAAACTGTTCCAGTATAATCCTCTCGCACGCGAATAAACGTGACCGACGCGTTTCAATGCCACCAAGGCCTGTTCGCTCATGCGAAGTGCGGTATCCGGATAACCCAGCAACCAAAAGCACCAGGCGCCGTAGGAATAGCTGGCGGAGCCCAAATCCAACCCATACTCGTAGGCCAGCCCGTTCGCCTCATCGACCGTAAGCGAACCGTATTCACAAATCGCCGCTTCAAAATGTGTTCTAGCCTTCGCGAAGGAGCCGGTGTGAAGGGCGGTGATCGCCGCCGCGAGGTCGGCGGCGATCTGCGCGCCCGGGTCTTTGACGCGCGCCGCAAGTCTGAGTAGTTCCCCGACTTCGCGCTCCGCGTTGGCGAAGTCCGCGCGCGTAAGCTCAGAGACCCAGAAGCCGAACAATATCGGGATTGCGTTCGGGTCGTCGCCGATCTTCAGGCACAGTTTGCGCGCTCGGTCGAACGCTTGGATCGTCTCCGGCGCGGCGTAGCCTTTGGCCGCAAAGCTTGCTTGCCCCAACAAACGCTGCGCCGCGATCTCCTTCTTGATGCGCTCGGGACCGTCTGGAGTTTGCGCTAGTTGACTCAATCCCTTCTCGAGGTGACCGATCGTCTCCTGACTGGCAGAGCGCAAAATCGCCTGTTGCCCGGCGCGCATCCAATGAGCAAAGGCGGATTCCGGCTCTTTGGCCTCGGTATAGTGATACGCTACGAGTTCCGGTTGCGCATCGGGCACGGCGAGCAGCGCCTCGGCCGCTCGGCGATGTAGCGACTGGCGGCGATTCTTGATCAGGCTCTCATAGGCGGCGTCCCGAATGAGCGCGTGTTTGAAGCTGTAGCTGGAATGTGGGACGAGTCCGTCGACGAACAGCAAATCAGAGTCGCACAATTTTTCGAGGGCGTTTTCGAGAGCCATCGCGGACCGGTCAGAGACGGCGTGCAGCAGAGTGTAGGCGAATGCGGCGCCGAGCACGGCGCCAACCTGTGCGATTTCGCGGGCCTCGCCGAGGCGATCGAGCCGCGCTGCGAGCGACTGCTGCAAAGTCGGCGGAATCGCTTGCGCGCCGCCCTCCAGCATCAGCCTGGTCAATTCCTCAACGAAAAGAGGTACGCCGCCAGTGCGTTCGCTCAGTTTTTCGACGACGTCCCTCGGCAAGGCATGCCGCTCTGCGATTGCGCCCACCATCCGTCGCACTTCAGCGCCGTCCAGCGGCGCCAGTGAAATCACGCCGTGATGCGATCGCGTCGTCCAAGGAGCTCGGAACTCGGGGCGGGTCGTGGCGACGATCAGCAGCGGCGCATGCGCGCCGCGATCGGCCAGGATCTTCATAAGATCGAGCGTCGTCGGATCAGCCCAATGCAGATCTTCGAAGGCGAGTACGACCGGCTGCTGTCGCGCGCCGCCGAGGATCCAAGCAACCATCGCAGAAAGCTGACGTCGGCGAAGCTCTTCCGGCGCCATTTTCAGAACGTGCGCTTCCGGCACAGGGATGTCCACCAAAGGCGCGATCAGCGGCGCGTTCTCGATCGGATCAAGCCTGACCTGCGCGAGGGTCGACTCAAGATCAGCGAAACGCGTCTGCGCCTCCAATTCCGGGCCGCCGAAGCGTTGGCGGCCCCATTCGCTAACCGGATGCAGCGGTGTATTCTGCAAGAGTTGTGATGAGGCCCACTCGACCCAAGTGTGTGCGACGCCGGCGAGCCGTGCGCGGAATTCGTCGACTAACCGCGACTTCCCGAGGCCCGGCTCCCCGACGATCTGCACAAATTGGCCCTCGCCGCCGCTCGTCCGCTCCCATCGGCGCATTATGAGCGTGATTTCCTCCCCGCGGCCAATGAGCGGCGTCACCGCGCGGGCGCCTAGCCGTCGCGCGCCGCCGCTCGCCCGCACGAGCCGATAAAGCGTCCGCTTTCCCTGCACGCCTTTGAGTTCGTAGGCCCCCTTGTCCTCGACAACGAACAGGCCCGCGACTTGCCGTTGCACCGTTGTGGTCACGAGAAGCGTCCCAGGATCAGCCGCACTTTGCACGCGCGCGGCTATGTTGGGCGCGTCCCCGAAAACTTCGCCTGAGGAATCAACGATAACCGGTCCGCTCTCGAGTCCTATGCGAGCGGCGAGAGCGGGCTTTCCCCGAGCCGCGTTCTTCGCGTTGAGCTCTTCGAGCGCGCGAAGAATTTCAAGAGCCGCCCGCGCCGCGCGTTCCGCGTCGTTCTCCTGCGCTTTCGGATAGCCGAACAGCGCCATGATGCCGTCACCGAGTTTCTTGAGCACGTGCCCGCCGCATTCGGTCACGGCTTTGGACGCCGCATCGAGATAGGCGCCGACCAGGTCGCGCCAGTCTTCCGCATCGAGATTAGCCGCTAGGCTCGTCGAGCCGACGAGATCGCAAAACATCACCGTTATGGGCCGCCGCTCGGCGACATCGGGTGAGGCGCCGATCGACGGCGCAACCGCCAGCTTGGCAGGTGAGGTGACGGCGGTGGTTTCGCCCGCATTCGTGGCTGCCACCGCCTTCAGGAAGCGTTTACGGTGACCAAGCGGCAAGCCGAGCTTTTCGAGGTCGGCGTCGGTCAGGTCAGAAAGTAGGTCGGGCTCGATCGCAGCTTCCCGGAATGCGGTTTCGTACTGCTCAAGACCGACTTTGCGAAGCCAAGCTCCAAGTTCCATTTAACCCGCTCTTCCAGGACGTGGCCGCAAATACTCTCAATCTTCCGACAATCACTTGTAGGATCCGTATTATTTTTAGTAGTTAACTTAGTTGAGGCCAACTACGCTGTCCAGACATAGTAACCTTCCTGACTAGCCGTCCTATGTTTGCGAACCCGGCGGCTTTGAAACTCCGCCTTTGGGTCTGCGTGTGCTGCTTTGCCGCGGTGACAGTGGGGGGTCAGAGCGGGGGAAGGCCTGCGAGGCGGTTTAATCGACCGCGCGCGGGAACGAACCGGGTTTGCGAGGCCTGCGGGCGCCACCAGCGCGCCAATAGCTAGCTGGTCCCGGCCAGCCGATCCTATCGGAACTCCGAGCAGTCGCTCCGGGTTACGCTTGAGGCCTCTGCCGTAGTGAGAGAATGGAAGCGCCGCCTCTCGAACGAAAACTTGCAGCCATCCTCGCGGCGGACGTCGCGGGCTACAGCCGCATGATGGGGATCGATGAGGAAGGAACGCTGGCGACGCTCTCGGCGCACCGCGCCCTCACCGACGCACTCATTGCGCAACATGGCGGTCGTATCTGCGGCACAGCCGGCGACAGCGTTCTCGCTGAATTCGCCAGCGTGTTTACGGCGGTGCAGTGCGCCGTCGAAATTCAGCGCACGTTGTTGCGCGCCAACGCGGATCTCGCGCCGGAGCGCCGGATGTGGTTTCGCATTGGCGTCAACGTCGGCGATGTCATGATAAAGGACGGCGATATCTTCGGCGATGGCGTAAACATAGCGGCTCGGATCGAGAGCTTGGCCGAGCCCGGCGGCATCTGCATTTCGCGCGGGGTGCACGACCATGTCATGCGCAAACTCGCCTACCGATTCGAAGACCTCGGCGAGAAAAGCGTCAAGAACATTGCGCAGCCGATCCGAGTCTTTCGTCTGAAATTTGATGAGATCGAAGCGCAGGGACCCGAGACTGAACGCAGGAACGGCGACGACGCTACGACAGAAACGCCGGACGCCGAGGCGTCCCCGCTCGAACGAGCGTTCGTTTCTGCTCCGATTGACCCGCAACCGGAGCTTGTGTTCTGGGAATCAATCAAGGACAGCTCGCGCGCCAGCGATTTCGAGGCCTATTTAACTCAATATCCGGACGGCGTCTTCGTAGCGCTCGCGCGTACGCGCCTCGACGAATTCCTATCGAACGACCGCGTTGAGCGAACTCCCCACGACGAGGAGGTGGAGCTGTTATTCTGGGAATCCGTGCGCGACATCGATAACCCATCGTCTTTACGGGCTTATCTTGAAAAGTACCCGAACGATGATTTTAAAGCGCTCGCCGAAATAAAAATCAGCGAGCTGAGTACGTCGCTTTAGGCAATGTTTGAGCCGCCTACCGAATGCGTTTGCGAGAACAAACTTTCCTAATTCGGCTGGCGCCTCGACGCGCCGACATCGTTGGTCGCTTGACCATCGGCAACGGCGCACGACTTCTGCGTTCGAACGCCGTGCCGTCCCCTGGATCGCGGGCGCGAACTCACCCGAGCTGACCGATGAACCTGCACGATGAGACCAACCCAAAGGGGCGCACGGCGCCGGTCGCCACGCTAGCCGGCTTCTTGGCTCTCTACACAGGCCTCTATAGCGCCTACGGGACAGAGTCGGCATACCTGCCGGCGTTCCTCCTGAGCCACGGACTCCCCGTGGAAAGGATCGGCTTGGTTCTAGCGGCGGGGACCGCGGTGCGCATCGTCAGCGGGACCGCAATGGGTCGGCTCGCAGATCGCCTCCGACGGCGGCAGCAGGTCCTCACAGTCGCCGCCGGCCTTTCGGGCCTCGTGGGTTGGGCTTATCTCGTCGCCTACGGCTTTGCGCCCCTGGTTGTGATTGGCACGGCTCACGCCGCCGCGACGGCGTCGCTCGCTCCGCTCTCCGACGCCCTTGCGGTCGCCGCGGCTTCTGACAGTCGAAGCGGTTTTCAATACGGATGGGTGAGAGGCGCCGGCTCAGCGGCCTTCGTGCTCGGAACCTTGTTGTCGGGCCAGCTTATCGATCGGTTCGGGTTGTCCTGCATCATCGTGACAAGCAGCGTTCTTTTTCTCGTTATGGCGTTTTGCGCGGCTCGAATCCGTGCCCAACAGGAAGACGCCGATCCCTCGGATGCGGCCAAAAACGCATACCGCGACCTCTGGGCCATCTCGGCGTATCGACGGCTGATTTTCGTCGTCGCTCTGGTGATCGGGAGCCACGCTCTCAACGATACGTTCGCGGTGATCAGTTGGCGCGCGGCTGGCTACGGCAGCGCAGCAATCAGCCTGCTGTGGTCCGAGTCGGTGCTAGCCGAGGTCGCCATGTTTTTTGTGCTCGGCCCGCGCCTTCTTACACGCTTGGGCGCGCCGCGTTGCGCGGGTCTCGCGGCCGCGGCCGGCGTCGTTCGCTGGAGCGTCATGGGAACAACCACTTGGATGCCCGCGCTCGTCGGCGTTCAGGCTCTGCACGGCATCACTTTTGCGCTGATGCATCTCGCAGCCATGCGCATCATCGGGCTATTCGTTCCGGAGCGGTTGTCGGCGACGGCGCAGGGCTTCTACGGCGCCTTTGCGCTGGGCGTCGCCTCCGCGGCGCTGACCCTGGCGTCGGGCTACATCTATGGGTGGTTCGGTATTCGCGCGTTCTGGGTGATGGCGGCGCTTTGCGCGTTCGCGATTCAATTGGTTAGGGGTCTGGCCGCGCCGTGGCCCGGCCCAGAGATCTCGCCGATCCGATGAGTTCGTCGAGTGAAATCAGCTTAAGCGCCTGGGCCCGCGCATCGATTCGCCACTTCCCTCGCCACGCAAAGGGAATCAGATATTCGGCAACACGGCGAGGCTTTTAGAGCGCATTCGGTTTTGTTCAATTCGAGGAGGGATTCCCTTTTCGACCTTTGTGTGCGAATCCAGGCGCGGAACTGCGATGGAGACGCGCCATGTCTCGGGCCTACAGCCAGGATTTGCGTGATCGCGTTATAGACGCCGCGTTGTCTGGCCAGTCGGCTCGAGGCTCGGCGGCGCACTTCGGGGTCGGGATCGCCACGGCTATCGTTTGGGTTCGCCGAGCGCGGGAAAGCGGCGACCGATCCGCGCGCAAGCAAGGCGGAACGAAGCCCTGCAAACTCGATCCTCACCGCGATTACCTGCTTGCTCTGGTCGACGAAACGCCGGACCTGACCATCAGCGAATTGCTGGAGCGTCTGTCGAACGAGCGCGGTGTAACGGTCTCGCGCTCAACCCTATGGGAGTTTCTCGACCGCTGCGGCCTGACATTTAAAAAAAGTCCGCGCACGCGAGTGAGCAAGAGCGGCCCGACGTCGCCGAGCGGCGCGAAGCTTGGTTCGAAGGCCAACTCGACCTCAACCCAGAGCGGCTTGTCTTCATCGATGAGACCTGGGTGACCACCAACATGGCGCGCCTGCGAGGTCGCGCGCCCAAGGGCGAACGTCTTCGCGCCGCGATCCCGCACGGACACTGGAAGACGACAACGTTCATCGGCGCTTTGCGGTTGAGCGGACTGACGGCGCCGATGGTGCTCGACGGTCCAATCAACAGTGACTGGTTTCAAGCCTACGTCGATCAGGTTCTTGTTCCCACGCTCGCGCCAGGAGACGTCATCATCATGGACAATCTCTCAAGCCACAAACGCCCCAGCGTTCGAGACGCCATCGAGGCCGCCGGCGCGACGCTGCTCTACCTTCCGCCCTACAGTCCCGACTTCAACCCCATCGAAAACGCTTTCGCCAAGCTGAAAGCGCTGCTCCGCAAGGCCGCCGAACGAACCGTAGAAAAATTGTGGACGGCAATCGGCCGCCTCCTCGTCGACTTCACGCCGATGCAATGCGCGAACATGTTCGCCGCCACTGGGTATGAGCCGGATTAAATCGAATCCGCTCTAGAAGCGTCCAGCTCATTTCTGGCGCAAAAGCGCATTCTGGCCGGCTAAAAAACATTGCTGGGAGCAGCGTGCCGATCGAACGCATTGTCGCAGAATTGTCCCAGCGACGAATATTCCCAGGGGCGTTCAGTTCGCTATTGCAACCGAGGAAACTGATGGCCTGCGAGAGATCGAAGGCTGCGCGTTGGCTTCGCCAGACGCGCGGATCAGATTGTAGGCGAAGGAGCGCAGGCGAGCGACGATGTCGGGGTTCTTGCGGATGGGGGAGGCGTCCGCGGCGAAGGCGGTGTCGCGCACGCAGTGAAATCCATTCTCAATGCGTCAATGCGCGCGAATCCATTCGTTCCAGCGCGGCACGGTCTGATCAGCGGCGCCCAGGGCCTATGTTCCAAACCAAACCTTAGCCGGAAACACAGTCACCTCGCGGGTTTCCCAGCGATTGCGGGCGGCCGATTTGCTCGTATCCGAGCCGATCGTCTTTCGCACCGAGGATCCCGGTTCAAGCCTGCGCCGCAAGCTCGGTTGATTGTTCTCTCCACGGTTCGTTTTCTTTGAACTGGCAAATAATGGGCTGATCGTCACTTTTTTATTGCCGCTCCGCGAGATTTCGAAATAATCCCTGGTCTTATTTTCCTGAAAAGTTGGACGCTCCCGAACCTTTTATGATGGAGCGGATGCGCGCCGCCAACTTATCAAGAGGAAAGGGTTTGCTTAGAACGTACATATCGGTTTCGAGCTTGCCGTTGGTTATGGCTGCATTTTCTGCGTAGCCGGTAATGAACAGGACTTTCAACGTTGGCCGGCGGCCGCGCGCTATGTCGGCCAGTTGCTTGCCATTAATGCCGCCAGGTAGACCGAAATCCGTAATTAGCAAGTCGATCTTCGCGTCGGACTGCAGAACTTTGAGAGCGGATGGCGCGTCGCCAACCTCGATCGCACGGTAGCCAAGTTCACTAAGCGTATCTCCGACCAGCATGCGAATGGTGGGCTCATCATCAACTACGAGCACGGTTTCGCCAGCTTCGGCGCGCGGCATGGCCTGGGCGTGGGTCGCAGTTCCCTCATCCAGCGCCTTTTCGTGGTGGCGCGGCAAATAGATTTTCACCGTGGTTCCGTGCCCAACTTCCGAATAAATGCGGACCTGCCCCCCGGATTGTTTGGCGAAGCCGTAGATCATCGACAGGCCGAGTCCGGTTCCCTTTCCAGCCGGTTTGGTCGTGAAGAAAGGATCGAACGCCCGCGCCACGATGTCAGGCGGCATTCCCGTGCCGGTGTCCGTGACGCTTACAGCTATATATTGCCCAACCGGCATATCGCGGTCGGCGGCGGTGGACTGATCCACCCAGGTGTTGGCCGTCTCGATTGTCACCTGCCCGCCCTCGGGCATAGCGTCGCGTGCGTTGATACAGAGATTGAGGATCGCGCTTTCAAGCTGGTTGGGATCGCAGAAGCAAGGCCAAAGGCTGGTCGCCAATACGGTTTCGATCGAGACGCCAGGTCCTACGGTGCGGCGCACCAGTTCTTCGATTTCGGCGACTAGCTTATTGGCGTCGACGGGCTTGGGTTCGAGCGTCTGCTGCCGCGAGAACGCTAGGAGACGGTGAGTGAGCGTGGCGGCGCGCGAAGCCGCCCCTTGCGCGGCTATGATATAGCGTTCCATCTCGTGAACCCGGCCCTGCGCAAGGCGCGTTCGCATGAGTTCGAGGCTGCCGGAGATGCCGGTTAGCAGATTGTTGAAGTCGTGAGCGAGGCCGCCGGTGAGTTGTCCGACGGCTTCCATTTTCTGCGCCTGAAACAGCGCTTGTTGCGACTGCTGAAGCTTCAGTTCCGTCTCGCGGCGCTCGGTAAGATCGCGCGTGACCTTGGCGAAGCCGATCAGTGTGCCGTTTTCGTCTCGGATCGCGTCGATGACGACGCTGGCCCAAAATCTTGAGCCGTCTTTGCGAAGCCGCCAGCCCTCGGCAAGAAAGCGTCCCTCTCGCTCGGCCGTGGTCAGCGCCTTCAAGGGAATTTGCGCCTCCAGGTCCTCAGGCGTGTAAAACCTCGAGAAGTGGCTCCCGACGATTTCTTCCTCGCTGTAGCCCTTGATCCGCTGCGCGCCGGTATTCCAGTTGGCAACGCGGCCCTGCGGGTCGAGCATGAAGATAGCGTAATCGGTTACGCCCTGGACCAGTAGCCGAAAACGCCGCTCGTTTTCCAGCGCGGCCAGTTGGGCTTTGCGAGCATCCGTGACGTCGCGGCTTATTTTCGCGAAGCCGACAAGTTCCCCGTTTTCCCGGATAGCATCGACGACGACCATCGCCCAAAAACGGCTGCCGTCCTTACGCACCCGCCAGCCCTCGGCGGCAAAACGACCTTTTTCAGCGGCTTCTCGTAGCACCTGCTGCGGAACGCCTGCTTCAGTGTCCTCTGGCGTGTAGAATTTAGAGAAGTGTTGGCCCATGATTTCTTCGGCGGAATAGCCTTTGATGCGCTCCGCCCCGGCGTTCCAACTCGCCACCTTTCCTCTTGGATCAAGAAAATAGATGGCGTAATCAACGACCGATTGCACCAATCGTTCGTAGATCGAACTGTCGCGCTCTCTTAACTGCTGACTTGTTGGCAAGATTAATCACCGGTCTCTACACTCGCGGCTTCAGCATCTGGTTCAGTTCACGTCATTGGCGGACGGAATTCTGTTTCCAGTGCGTTTTACGTCGTGTAGCGCAGGATAATAGGGGATAGTCAATGGAAGACCATCCGATTAGGCTGCACGACGATACGCATCACTCAATTGTGACGCGATAATCTTCTCCATCCCGCTAGTGTCGTCATGGCTTTACAGTCACCTTATCTGACGTCAGGCTGTAGCGTCATAAGGAACAAAATCGATCTTCTCTGAATTATGGACTCGGGTCTGTTTAGATTTACACCGTTGATCTGATCTCTGAGGGCATCGAATGCAAGGCGGGTCGAGACGGCGTCGCAGCCAATTCCGGCACGAATATTTCTGCTCGATGCGATCCGCTTATTCGATTTACACTGGCCGAAACGTTACGTGAACATGGAATAGCTGTGATCGAGGCGGCTTGAGCGGACGAAGCGTGCGAATTCCAGGCGTCGGGAGAGGCGATTGATCTGGTATTTACCGATCGCCGCATGCTGGGAACAATCGCGCCGATATTCTCCTCAAACCGCTCCCGAGTTGGCGGCGGCCGTACGGCGGAGCGATTGGCCAAGGGCAAAGCGGCGGCGTTTGCTTCAACTTCCCCCGTTCCGCCGATGGGTTATTGGTGTTCACGCTCGGCCGCATTATCGCCCCGACGAGGCGAAGAGTTCGTCCATGGCGGAACCGCGCTCCTGCGCCGGCGCGCGCCGATCAGAGAAGGCACGCAAATAGCGTGGGCGTGTTTACGAGGGAGGTCGCATCGGGCTTGCGAAGATTCGCCTTGCATAGATTGAACTAAACCTTTGAGCCGATGCGCGTTGAGCTCCTACGAAGGAACCTGATTAGCGCACGCCTGACTTTCGTATGTTTCCGCGATTTCGAAAGCCTGTGCGCGGCCGTGCGGAAAGCACGCTTCAGCTCGGGTTGGCGACGTAGGAAAGCACCGATTGGGCCGCTCCGACCGTCAAGACGAAATTGTTGAGGGAAAACGGGTCGCCGGTGCTGGGATCGAACGCCAGATGCGCGCTTTGGGCGCCGTGGGTGATGGTGAGCACGTCGTTGGCGAATCCGGTTATCGCCGTGCCGGCGCCCCATCCCTTAAGATCGACAAAGCAGTCGTCGTCCCAATTCTGCAGCAAGGCGTGAAACGAAGTCAGCGCGTCGCCGGCAAGCGCTACTGTCCCGCTGGCTCCGAAGCCGAGCCTGTTTGTGGCGAAGGTGAAATCTTGCCCGGCGGATACGCTGGCGTCGAATTCGACGGTGAGGCCGCTTTGCTCATAGATGTACCCCGTCCCCAATATCGCGACATCGACGGGACCACCGTCGACATAGTCAATACCGCCATTGTTCGTGAATGAATTCGTAACCAGATCGCCGCTGAATATTTGTATAAACCCAGTATTGACGATCGACCCGGCCGCAATTGTCGACGCGCGCGAAAATCCCAAATAGACCGTGCCGCTGTTATCGAACGCATCGGCGACCGTCAGCGACGCCGCCTTGGCCCAACCGACCTTCAGGAAGCCGTGATTGGCGAAGGAGCTTGATAGGGTGAGCGCCGCGCCCCCATCGACAACCAACAGTCCCGAGGTCTCGACGTCGCTGAGTTGAGCCAGGGCGCTATTGGAGCCGAGATCGTTCGCGTCGGCGATGAAAGCCGACGGCCCGTAGAGATAGAGAGAGCCCGCGATCGTGTTTACGCCGCCGCTGGCGAACTCTATCTCTGAAGTCGCCGGTCAGGTTGACGGTTCCCGTCAACACGCCCGCTGTCCCGAACCCTGCGGCGCCTGCGACATTCAGCAGCGCCTGAAAGGTCGCGCTCGGGCGGCCGATCAGGGTAATGTATGAACCCGCGTTGTTGGTGATCGCGGCGACGTTGACGGTCGCGTTGGCCGTCAACGATTGGTTTCCGATGGTAACGTCTCCGGTGGTGAAATGGGCGCTGTCCGTCTCGTCGGTCAGGTCGCCCTCGATTGTCAGGGTTGAGCCGCCCCCGCCAAATCCGTCGACATTAATGCTGCCTGTATTTGTGAGATTCGCCGAGGAAACGACAGCCGCTCCGTCTTCGAGATTGAGAGCGCCAGCGACGTCGTCGAGACCTTGCAACGCGCTGTTTGCGTCGATCGCACTGGCGTCTGCGACGAAGGCTTGGGCGCCATCCAGAGTCAGTCGGCCCTGCAAGGAGATGCTGTCGATCTCGCCGCTGGCGAACTCGATTTCGGAGCGCTCTGAAAGCGTGACCGTTCCGCTCAGCACGCCCTGCGAGCCAAATCCCGCCGACCCCCCAACTTTGAAAAGCGCCATAGCTGAGCCCGCGACGCCGCCTGACATGTTGATCATCGCATTCAGAGACGACTCGTGAATCGAATTCGCGGCCAGCCCGACCGATCGCGTCAGCGCGTCGCCTCCCACGGTCAAGACGTCGTCGTTGAAGAGATCGCCGGTCACGTTCAGATTGGAGCCGCCGGCCCCCACGGCGTCGACGTTTATCACGTCGTCGTTGGCCAACGCGCTCACGGAAATCCTGGCGCCACCGGGCGAAGCGGCGTCGCTCTCGACGTTGATGACCCCGTCGTTGACGAACGGCTGCGAAGTGCTGACGGCGACCCCGACGCCGGCAGGGTTGAGGTTGATCGTCCCTTGATTGGTAATAACGCCGGAGACGTTCAGCATGGCCGGCCCGGCGGCGACATCGGCAATATTGATCACGCCCGCATTCGTAAGATTTCCGGTGGCGGCGACCGAAGCGCCGCTTTGCAGCGTCAAAGTTCCTTTGACCTGGTTCAGCGCCGCCAGGGCGCTGTTGCCGTTCGGGGCGGCGCTGTCGGCGAGGAAGGCGTTGGGTCCGGTCAGGGTGAGCGCGCCCGCGATCGTGCCGACGCCGCCGCTGGCGAATTCCAGTTCCGCCTTGCCTGACAAGGTCACAGCCCCAGTCAGCGTTCCGACCGTTCCGAAACCGGCGGCGGAGGCGACGTCGAGAATGGCTTCGCCTGCGCCGGTTTGACCGCCGTAAAGCGTTATGTTGCCCGTCGTGGCGTTGGTCAGCGCGGCGGCGTCGATCGAAGCGTTTAGCGTCAGGCCGTTATTGCCAATGCGCAGGGTGGCCTTGTTGGTGAGCGCGCCCGCGATTTTCAATACCGAGCCGCCGGCGTCGACGTTATCGACGTGAAGGATGTTGTCGTTTTCGAGCGGTCCGGAAATTGAGGCGAACGCCCCGGCCTCGAGCCCAAAGCCACCGACGACATATTCGAGACCGGTCAAGGCGCTGTTGGCGCCGGCGCCGCCGGCGTCCGCGACAAAGGCATGGGCGCCGAACAGCGTCAGCACTCCGGTTTTCGCGATCGTCGAGATCGAGCCTGACGCGAATTGAATTTTGCCATATCCGCTGATTTTGACATTGCCGTTCAGGACGCCCGCCGCGCCAAAGCCGGCGACGCCGGTGCTTACGCGCAACAGCATCTGCGCCGACAACGAGCCGCCCCCGGACACATCGAGCGTGCCGGTGTTGGAGAGGCTTCCGACCGTCACGGTATCCGATTGGCTGAGCGAATTGTCTAAATCGCCTAATTGCAGAAGCCGAGTGTTGTTCAGAAGACCGTCGACCGTCAGCTTCGCGCCGCCCCGCGCATGGCCGGCGTCGAGGCCGAAATACAGGAGGTTGGCGAAATTGCCGGAGACGCTGAGCGAGCCATTAGGGGCCACGCTGAGATTGCCGGAATTCAACAGCGAGGCGATGGAGACCGCCGTCGTTATGACAGGCGCGCCCTGTGTGATGTCGACAATCGAGTTGACGCCGGGGATGCCGGCGCTCCAATCGCTCGCGGTGTTCCAGTTCGCGGCGGCGCCGATCCAATTGTCCGTCATCGGGGATCCCTTAAGCGTTCCGCCAACAAAGCGTCGGCGGACCCGAGCGCAGAGTCTTATCTCGGGCGGCGTTTAGAGCGCAACGAGTGGCGCAAATGCGCCGCCGCTTCTCGTGTCCGTCCGACGATTGGCGCGTGTCGGCGAAGGAGCGTGGCTTCGGACGAGGATAGACTCTTCGCCTGCTCAAAGCGATGATACGACCAAGCGCGGACTTGTGTCGGCGAGGCTCGATCCCGAGGATATGCGCGGGATCGTCAGCGTCTATCATCGCTGGTGCGCCGACCGGATTGAGCGCTGCGGCGGCTTCGTCGCGAAATAAATGGGCGACGGCGTGCTCGCCTATTTCGGCTATCCCCAGGCCCACGGACATGACGCCGAGCGCGCCGTGCAGGCCGGGATCGCGATCGTCGAGGCAGCGCCAAAACTCGTCACCGCAGTGGGTTCGTCGCTACACTTACGGGTCGGGATCGCGACCGGACTGGTCGTGGTGGGTGACATGATCGGATCAGGGGAGGCGCAAGAACGCGGCGTCGTCGGTGAGACGCCGAACCTCGCGGCGCGCCTTCAGGCGATCGCCGAACCGGACACTGTCGTCATCGACGCGGGCACCCGTAGGCTTCTCGGCGACCTCTTTGAACTGCGAGACCTCGGAGCCCTTGACCTTAGGGACATCGCCGGGAGGCGTCGCTTGTGCCCCAGAGGAAGGCTGACGGACACACGATCAGGCTCTTCGCGCCGCAACGCTCACCCCGCCGGACAATGGCGCGGCTTTTGTGTCGGCTCGCGCCGTGGCTTTAGGAGCTTGTTTGTTACCTTCCTTCATTGAAAACAATGGAGGCATGAGAATGGACGCGCGCTGGCAAGGCTCAGGCAGTTTCCACGTCGCCGCCTTCGACGAGCGCCGCCAGCAGCTTCTGCGCCTCTCCAATTGCCGGCAACTCCGGCGTCGGCGTAAATCCCTCGAGCGCCGAGGCGAGAACGTCACGGGCTTCGACGGAGCGCTTGGTCGATTGAAGAAGGCGAGCGAGAGAAAGGGCGCCCTGGAGTTCGAAGGTGCGGGCGATCTGCTCCCGCGAGATGCGGATCGCCTCTCGGTAGGCCGCTTCCGCGTCTGCGGGATCGCGCGGGTTTGCCTCAAGCAGGAGATTGCCCCGCAGGCGGCATAGCAGCGCGTCCACGCAGCGAGCGCCATGTGTGGCGGCCAACTCGGCTGCACGGCTTATTGAGGACGCCGCCCTTTCAAACAAGGCCTGTTTCGTCTCGAGAGCCGCGGCCAGGCTGTGAAATAGCGGCCCCATTACGGGGCCGCCTTGAGACGTGAATGTCACGCCGTGCTCGCTGAAGCGCAAAAGTTCGTCACGGCCGCCCTTCTTGGCCAGCGCCCAATACAGGTACATTCTCGCCGCGCTTGCGAAATAACGGAGACCCGATTGCTCCGAAACGTTCAGGGCGACGCTGGCCGCCCTCTGCGCTGCCTCGGCGTCATCGCGCAAGGCTTCGCAAATCGCTTTATAAACAAAAGTCGTCGCGATCGTCGCCGCATGGTTGGAGGCGAGCGCCGCATTGGATGCGTCACCAAACAGGCAGGAAGCCGCCGTCGCTTCGCCTGCGCAGTAGAAAGTGAGCGCCAGAAATGCCTTCGCCGAAATTTCCGTGTCGGCTCCATACAGATATCGAGCGGAAGCCTCCCAGTCCTTACCGCACCTGCCTATCGCATCCGTCAAATTGTTGCGGGCGGCCGTAAACCGGCCTTGGTAGAAACAGGTCAGTCCTAAGGCGCGCTTTGCCGCAGCGATGGAAGGAGGCTCCTTGGCGAGTAGCGCCTCGCGGAGGAAGATTTCGGAGGTCTCCTGCGATGAGGCCAAATTTGCGCTAATGCACAACTGAACCCAGCGCGCATAATGAGACTGCATGCGATCGGCGACATTTTTGCTGAGGGCCGCAAGTTGTTCGGTTCGGGCAAGCGCCACCTTCGTCTCTTCGGCGGTAAAGCCCCTTGACCAAGCCATCGCCAGTCCATAGCCCGAGTGCAGCTTCGCTTGGTACTCTGAAATCGCGCGAGTATGTTGCGGCATGGCCGACACCGCTTCGAGCGCGTCCGCCATCTCAATCGCTTTGCCTAGATGCGCAATCGCCTCCTGGAACGCTGAGCGTCGCAAAGCGGCATCGCCCGCTTTTCCCCACCACTCGATCGCGAGCTCCGTTTGACTACTTTGCCTATAGTGATGCGCGACGAGTTCGGGCTGCGGGTCGGGGTCGGCGGCGAGCACTTCCGCCGCGCGGCGGTGCAGCGCCTGCCGGCGACCTTTCAGCAGGCTCTCATAGGCCGCGTCCTGGATCAGCGCGTGTTTGAAGCGATACGTCGCGGCCGGAGCCGTCCCCTCGACGAACAGCAAATCGGCGTCCGCGAGTTTCTCAAGCGCGGCGTCGAGCGCCGGGGCCGACCGATCCGCAACAGCCTGCAGAAGCGCGAACGAAAACTCCCTCCCCAGCACCGCTCCGATCTGCGCGACCTCGCGCGCGTCGCCGAGCCGGTCCAACCGGGCGGCGAGCGACTGTTGCAGGGTTGGCGGGATCGTCTGAGCGCCGCCTTCCAGCATGAGGCGCGTCAGCTCCTCGACGAACAGCGGCACGCCGGCCGTGCGGTCGCTTAGCCCCTCGACGACGTCTTTCGCCAGCGCGTGCTGCGCCGCGATCATGCCGACCATTTTGGCGATCTCGGCGCGGCCGAGGGGGCTGAGCGAAATGACGCTGTGGTGCGAGCGGGTCGCCCATGGCGCGCGAAACTCGGGCCGCGTGGTGGCGACGATCAACAGCGGCGCCTGCGCCCCGCGTTCGCCGAGCGTCTTCATGAGGTCCAATGTGGTCGGGTCAGCCCAATGAAGGTCCTCGAAGGCGAGCACGATCGCCTGTTGACGCGCGCCGGCGAGAACCCATGCGGCGATCGCCGCGAGCCGCCGCCGGCGCAGCTCCTCCGGCGCGAGTTTCGGCGCGCGATCCTCGGGCACCGGCATGTCGAGGAGGGGGGCAAGTAGCGGTGCGTTTTCGGCAGGATCGAGCTTCACCTGCGCCAGCGCCGTCTCGAGTTCGGCCAGTCGCTTATCGACCGCGACATCCCCCCCGCCGAAGCGTTGCCGACCCCATTCTGCGATGGGGTGAAGCGGCGTGTTCTGCAACAGTTGCGAAGATGACCATTCGACCCACGTGTGCGGCGTCTCGGCGAGAGTGACCCGAAACTCCTCGATCAGCCGGGATTTGCCAAGGCCCGGCTCGCCGACGATCTGCACGAACTGTCCCTCGCCGCACCTTGCCCGCTCCCACCGCCTTGCGAGTTGCGCCAGTTCCTCCGCGCGCCCGACGAGGGGGGTCAGCGTACGTCCGGCCGCCCGTCGGCCGGCTCCGCTCGCGCGGACCAGGCGATAGAGCACGGGTTTACCAGCCACTCCCTTGAGCTCGTGAGGGCCCTTGTCTTCGGCGACGAACAGACCCGCGACCTGTCGTTGCACGCCCGCGGTGACCCACAGCGCTCCGGGCTCGGCGGCGCTCTGAACGCGCGCGGCGACGTTCGGCGCGTCGCCGAACACCTCGCCAGATGCATCAACGACCACGGGCCGGTCTCGAGGCCGATCCGCGCGGCAAGCGAGGGCAAAGCGCGCGCGGCGTTCCGGACGTTAAGCTCGTCCAGGGCGCGCAAGATCGCGAGCCCCGCCCGTGCGGCACGCTCGGCGTCATTCTCCTGCGCCTTCGGGTAGCCGAACAACGCCATCAACCCGTCGCCGAGCTTCTTCAAGACGTGGCCGCCATATCCCGTCACGGCCTTGGACGCCTCATCGAGGTAGGCGCTGACCAACTCGCGCCAGTCCTCCGCATCGAGCTTCGCCGCCATACTGGTCGATCCGACGAGGTCGCAGAACATCACTGTTATGGGTCGGCGTTCGGCGGCGACCGTCGATATTTGAGGGGGCGAGGGCGCCGCTCGCTTCGCTGGGGCCTCCGTCGCACTTAGGCTTGCGATCGCCTTGAGAAGCCGCTTGCGGTGCCCGAAGGACACACCGAATTTCTCGAGATCGCCGTCCGTCAGCTCCGTCAAGACGTCCGCGTCGATGTCGTTCTGGCGGAATAGCGTCTCGTATTGGCCGAGACCGAGGCCGCGAAGCCAATCCCCAACGTCCATGGTCGATCCCCGAACGGTTGTGGTCGATGATGATCCCAGCGAAACGCTGCGTCCAGACCATAGTCTTTTGCCCGACCGCAATGGGACCGAGGCCGCCTGAGGGCCAACACGCGACGCTTGCCGCCAGGGCGCACAGTTGTGCCGGGGCCGTCAGCTGGCTGGGTGCCAGCACCGAGCCGACGTCGTCGTGGATAGCCTGCCGAATTTAACGTTTGTTCCCGATGCCGGACGGCGCATTGGTGCGATCGGCCTGCGGCGGTGAGGGATCGAATTCGGGCGGCTTGGCAAGCACGCACGAGGCCTCCCGCGACGCAGTGAGGCGCCGTCACGAAGCTGACGGCATGGATGCCGTTTTGGCGCATGTTGCCGAGGGTCATCGGGATCGGAGAATCGCGGGGAGGCATGGAAGCATTCTGGCGCCGCGGACTGGCCATGCAAAACGCCCGCGATGAAACCACGCGAACCTTGGACACGGCGGCAACCGGCGCTCGGGATCAAGGGGCAAATTTGCCTCTTGAAATAGCGCCGTTCGCCATGACGCTGCGGCAAATCCCGCACCCGCCCTCCCTTCGGGCGAGCGCGACGCGCGATTGATCGCCGCCAAGAGCGAGGGGCCTGCGCACGTGGGTCGCTTAGGGGGCATACCCCCGAACTCACGGAAAAGGGTGCTAGGAAGATAACCCAAGAAGCGGCAGACCTGCCAAAATTGGGAAATCCTCGCGCGCCGTCGCCGGCGCTTGCCACCTCTGCAAGCAAACGGGCGCCTGGCTCTGGCGCGACCCCAGCGCGGGCAGTCCACGCGCGATGGGCCGACGACGACGGCGGGCAGACGGGCAGGAACAGCAATATCTTCGGTTCAACGGGAACAACATCGCGATGCGCGCGTGGTTGCAGTGCTAGGAGCACGAGGCGGAGCCATGGCCAAGATATCGTACATCGTGACGAGAGCGGGAGATACGTGGAGGGTCACTCGCAATGGCGAGCCGCTGATGGACTATGCCTCGCTGGGGGCCGCCTTCGAGAGTTCGTGCGCGAATGCCGGCGGCGACCTGCGATCAGGACACGACGTTATAATCGAGGCCGCAACAGCTACAGACCCCCGCGGAGCAACCGATCTCGGCGGTGTCCCTCAGCGAGGGGACGGGTTTTCGTAATACTGCCTCTGACCGACGTTGCGCGCTTTCCGAGGTTTCAGGCGTCACTCGGTTTGCGCCGACGACGACGCCTGGGGCGGTTGCGGGGCTCGCCAGGCGTCGCGTCGCGCACCGCCGATCAGCAAGAGGCCGAGGGGCGATAGCTGAATTCGATCTGAACGCAGCAGGCCAGGGCCGGTTCCGGGCGTTGTGCGCACGTGCGTCGCTGCATGTGGCTGCACACGACGCCCTTCCTGAGCAGGTGGCGCAGAACAACCGTCAGGCCGCTGCCTGCCGCCACTTCTCGATGTGGTGGGACGCAAGCAGTGCGCACCACGCAAAATCTCGGACGTCGGCTCAAAATTGAGCTGAAGTCGCGCGGGTGCGTACACCGATTTAGCTCAGACTATGGGTCGGGGCGGCGACCTAGCTGAGCGAACCCGCTGCCTCGGGCGGCTCGGCAGGCTGGCCTCCGTGCCGGGCCGCTTCATGTTGGCGCACGCGACGGACTGCTACCTGCGCCGCGATCCGGCCATCCCCCGCGCGATAGCATCAAGGTTCGTCAAGTCGTCCTTGAGCATCTCGACAAGTGGCCCGCGCATCGGCCGGTCGTCCGGGTACGGGTAAGGCATAGGGCCCAGCAGCCACAAAAGAACGGTCTTAAGCATCCTTCGCATGGGACGGCCTCCCCGCTTGAAGCGAGCATAGGGTAAGCGCCGCTTAATCTTCATCGCTGTGGCGAAACTCACAAATCGCGGGTCTCGACGTCGACGCGGCTACCGACGCGCCGAGCGGCTACGCGCCTCGCCAGTGGTCCGGCTTATCTTTGTCGTTGAGCGTACGAACGCGGGCTACGAGAGGCTTGTGGCCCTGTGTTTGCGCCCACTCGATCGCTTCCCGCTGCGTTTGGAAACTGGCCAGGAAGTGGTCCGCGCGGTCCTCCACAACATAGTCGTCGATAGGGCCCTCGCGCCCCTTTGGTCGCGCCTCGATGAACACGTTCGCCATCGGTTTTCCTTCCTGCGCTTCCCTGTAATCTATACCGCTCTCGCCAATCCTGCCGGGGGCAGAGCTCCGTCAAGCCGGGTCATCAAGCTGGGTCATACGGTATCCCCTCCGAAGCTAGGAAATCCAAGAAACGCTGATCCAGTGAACGGAAGCGTACTGGCTCCAAATTTGCGTAGGGTTCAACGTCTCCGGCGCGAGCTTCGATATCGCGCTCGCCTGGGAGCCCTGCATCCTGCCACTCAATCGGCGTCAAGGTCGCCTTCCAGGCGCGAAAAGCATGTCGGACTTCGTCAGCGCGGTCGCGGGAAACTTGGATGTCCATCGTTCGAACCTGCCCGTGCTCGAAACCGCGTCGTTCATACACTACCCCAGGTGTCCTCGGCAGCAACGGAGGCGGGTAACGAGTTCCGGCACGCTTCCGCCTTTCCGCCCTTCCGACGCCGAGCCGCGCCCCGCTCATCAGCGCGTTGGCCGAAAGGCGGTCGCTGAAATTGCCGCACGGAAACGCGGGCAAGCGTGCGTGTGTTCCGAGCGACCGTCAACGCGTCAACCCGTCAACCCTTTGCCGCCGCAGGGTTGAGGTAACCCGGCAACACCCGTCGACCCAGCCACAGAACGCGAGACAACGCCGCGACCAGCGCGAGACGGTCCGGCGAGAACGACCTTTGACGTGTCAACCCTAAAATCTGAGAGCTCGACTAGCGAATTTAAGGACTGCCGCCGCCGCGCAGGCCTTCGCAGTGGTAGGAAGGACCCTGAGGGTCGCAACGCCCCTTCCCTTGCTGATGACCCCTTCCTCGCCCATAGGCCACTGCTGGCGCAGGCGTGTGTGCTGACGGGCGGGCAGCGCGTCATCCCTTGCAATGGGGCATGCGATGCTGATGGCCGTGTGCGGGCTTGCTAGGGCGACTATCGCCATGCGGCGTGGCGATGGTGGAGCTCGCGGGCTTTCGGGAAATTTGGGATCGGAGGGTTGGAAGGGGGACCGTTGGGCCCTCTTGAGGGGACCCGGAGGACCTCCCAGGCGGCCAGGCTTACGCGTCCCGATTAGTCCCTAGATTTGGGACGTACGATTGCGGCAACCGTAGGCATGTGTACACAGTTCGCGCATTTGCAGCCGTTGCCGTAGGGCAACAACTGAACGTTGCGACGCATGTCTCGGTTTAATGGGAAGACCGCGGCAACCCCGGAGCTGGCGAAGTGGGCTGCGCGAGGTCTCGATAGGTCAGACTGTCTGTTGCTCGAAAGAACAGTCTGGGAAGAGAGAAATAGCCAGCTCAAGCCTGTTTTCACAGTTATCGACGACGCCGAGAATAGTCCTGGCGAATGGGACCTGGGGACAGTCAGAAACTGATAGGCACTTAGACGACGGCGGCAATTCACCTCACGTGCCTGTGACGTAAGTTGCTGATCCGTTTACGATTCTGTCCTTCCGTGCGTCATCTTATAACAAGGCGCGAGACAAAACAGAACGCCGCGACCGCCCAGCGTCAAATTTCGTGGCGAATAGGGGGCTAGGCAAGGCGTGCCTTAGATAAATCTTACGCCAACTTTAGAAGTGGATTCGCGTCTTACGACAGAGCACAAATATAATACTCCACGTTCTCTATCCACTTCTAGGTAGAATTCGGAATGCGTTATAGGCCTATCTGCAATTATCAATGCGCCGCCTTCCGAAATATTAACAATTCTGCAGTCTACCGTCTCCTTTACGCGCAAGCCCGACATAGCAATTATCTTCGCAGTCGCGTTGATTTCGACGCGCGGCGACTTGCGCTTGTCCGCAAAGCGAACGCTCATCTCATTCTCCCGCCTGGAAGGGGCTAAGAATCTCGGCCATTCGAATGTTACACTCCGCGTCGGTTACGTTATGATTAAAGAAGAAGACGAACAGCAACTACGCAAGGTCAAGTGCGGCGCAGGCCATCGCGGGCCTAGGAAGGAACCCGCCGAAGATGGTCGAAAGGCATCCGCCGGTGATCCCGCTTGCGGTGATTGCTGGCGCTGGCGTGGCGCGCGAACTCATCAAGCCCAATGTCGCCGAGATTGAGGCTTTCGGACATGCGTCGTGCGTTACGACGCATGTAGAACCCGCGCGTGAGGCCCTATACTGGGCCTTTCCACCGCTTGAAGCAACGCCCCAGCTCCAAATGCGCCGGGAATTGCCCGTGCTCGTCGGTGACGTTTTCCGATCTATCGTTATAAGCGAAACTCATAGAACCAAATCGATGCGGCTGCGGCTACCAGGACGAGCAGCACCGCCGTGGTGCGCAACAGGACTTGCCAAAATCTCTCAGTCGGAGCTGCGCACGCCGAACAGCGCCATGCATTTGTTGGCACGATTGCGTCGCACATCTCGCACCTTGTCAGCGTAGTCATGGCGGAGAACTCGGAACGTGGTTCGCGTCGGCGGCCGATCGGCGCCCAAGCCCACAACGGTCAAGGGCGCGAAATTGTTGCGAAGCGCCCTGATCGGGCTGTCCGCGCGCGCGGAATGACTTCTGCCACGCGAGAAATTGTGATTCGACACGGCCGCTTGGCCGGAAAGATAGTCGCTGCCAATGACTTCGAGCATAAAAAAAGGTGCTCAAATGGCCCAGGAGGTTTTCGACAACGCTCAAATGTCGGCCATGCGGTCGGCGACAGCAAAAGTCGACGAGCAACCCGACGCGGGTCATCGCTGGCTTGATCTGCTTCAGCAACGCGATCCGCTTCACGACCAGCTCGAAGAAGAAGAATGTCTGTCCAGGCTTGATTGAAATCAGCGCAAGGCTCGCCTCGCAAAACGTATCTGCCGCGCTTGCCTTGCAGGAGCGCATCGGACGGCTGCGGTAGGGAGATTCGGTTATTGAGATGTCCATCGCGGTCGCCGCGGTTCCTGTCGGCCGACAGGCTTCGCCCGGATTCCCCGCTTACGGCACTCGTCGGACGTTCGACGACTTTGCGAGGTTGGACAGGGTATCAGCCAGTACGCGAGCTTCTTCCGGACGCAGAGCTGATGGGGTGGCCAGTGCAGAACGGGTGCCCTGATGGGCCAAGTTTGCATAACAAGCGTTGGATCACTACCAGGCTCAAATCCAGTTTCGGCATGGAGGAATGCGAGATGTGGATCAGCAGTTTGCCGATCCCTAAGGTGACCGAATGGGTGTTAGGGCCGCTCGGCCCATTTTCTAGTGAGTCGCTGACAGTCTCGGTTATCCGCCAATACGCACATTCCCAGCCGCCTTCGCCGCATTTCGCGATGTAGATGTTCGTCTGGCCAGGTATTGCGCCTTCCCTTGAAGTGGTCCCTCTGCTGGAGCGAAGTGACTACGTTCCCGCTCTCATTCTGCTCCGCAACCATCATCTTCAATGTGACCCAATTCGCCACTTGGCGTTGGGCAAATACGTCGAGATCGCAGGACCTTCCCAAGATCATTAGAGTCATGATCGGCTTCGCGGCTTTCTCTATGTCGTTCATCCAGCCGTTATTGCGGGCGCCGCAGACTACCTACATCTGCTTGTCGATCGCCGCCTCGGGTATCTCGTGCCTGGAAACGAGCTTTGGCCTGACCTCCCCGGGCGAGACGGCGTACCTGTCCTCGTTTCGGCCCACATTGGCCGCGTTTCTTATAAGGGGCTCCGACCAAGAGGACCAGACGTGCTCCTTCGTCAAGGAGCCCGATCCGCAGAATATGCAGGTGCGCTTGTTCGTCATGCGGACAGCCAAGGGTGCAAGAAGAGCAAGGAAAATTCCCTCAATCCGGTTTGGGAGGGACTCCGGCGAAAGGCAACATCGACCCTTTGGTTCGTAGTTTCGTACCTGCAATGCTGCGTGTTCGGAACTTCGACGCCCAGGCTCAAGAAATTCGCGCGTTGGAGCACAAAAGACTGGATTTCCCCTGCGAAGAGAGCGTGTGTGGTTTTGCCGGTGGGCAACGAAGGCTCACTCGGCAAGGCAACCCAGCCCTGGAGATCGCGCCGATCCGGGGCTTGCGTCAGTGACGGCGCCGGATCGGCCGGGCCGCCCTGACGCACGGGTTCAAACATGGCTATCAAACTCAACGAAGTCCAAGTCGCGCTTATCAGCGCGGCGGCGCAGCGCGACGACCGGCACATCAGCCTTCCCGACGGGCGTGGCAAGGCGGCGGCGCGAAAGGCTGCAAGCGCGCTGCTGGCGTCCGGAATGGCGCGCGAGGTTCGCGCGCAGGGAGAGGCGCCCGTCTGGCGTCACGACAATGACAACCAGCGCGCCTTCGCTCTCAAATTGACCGCTCTTGGCGCCAAGGCGATTGAGCAAACCGCCGATGACAGTAATGCTGAGCCACAACCAAAGCCGCACAGCGAGAAACAAGACGCGCCGAAGCAGGAGGGGCACGCGGCCCTTCGCAATGACGAAGCGATTGCGCGGAACCAGTCGCCCGCGGCCCTCGTCGCGCCCCGCACCGGAACCAAGATTGACAAGGTCGTCAAGATGCTGAGCCGACCCGAGGGTGCGACCCTGGAGGCGCTCGCCCAGGCCAGCGGTTGGTTGCTTCACACAACCTCCGCGGCTTTGACGGGTTTGAGAAAGCGTGGCTACAACATTGAACGCTCGCGCGATTTGGACGCAGGCCCTTCGGTCTACCGTCTAATGCAGCCAGCCCGGACGGAGGCCTAATACGTGCCTCCTCGAGGGATCAAAAAAGCAGGCGAGGCCGAGGCCTCGGCTGCCAAGGCGAGGGAGCCGCCTCGGGCGCGCAATCCCATGCCCTCCGAGGGCGATCTCATTCGTCGCCGATGGCGCTCGCTGATGGGCCGTCCGCCGCCTAAGAGGCTTCCCCTTGCGCTGATGGAGCGGATTCTCGCCTGGCGCGAGCAGGTCGCTGAGGTCGGCGACATCGGCTCACGCTCGCGAGCAATCCTTGCCGCGGCGCTCGATGGCAAGTTGGTGAGCGCCGGGAAGAAAGGCGAGGTCGAAGGCAGCGGGGGCATGGGCGACCAAGACCCATCTCAACGCCGGGCTCGGGCGGCGATCCGCGTCGGGACGGTGCTGGTTCGAGAACACGCGGGTGTCCTGCATCGCGTCAACGTCGTGGCGGACGGTTTCGAATGGGAGGGGCGCATATACGCAAGCCTCTCCGCCGTCGCCCGCGCCATCACCGGCGTCCGATGGAACGGACGCCGCTTCTTCGCCCTCGACCGCGCGGCAAGCCAGCCGACGTTGCGAACGACCGGTGAGCCAGCCGCCGAAGGCCGAAGAGCCATGGGCGCGCGGGCCACTCCCTCCCCGACCGGAGGCGGCTGATGAGCGCCTCCCTTCGCTGCGCCATCTACACCCGCGTCTCGACCGACGCCGGTCTCGAGCAGGAATTCAATTCTCTCGACGCACAACGGGAATCGGCCGAGGCCTACATCAAGAGCCAGGCGCACGAGGGCTGGCGGCTCGTGCGTGAGCACTTTGACGACGGCGGCTATTCCGGCGGCTCCATGGATCGCCCGGCGCTGCAGAACCTCCTCGAGCGTGTCCGCGAGCGCAGGATCGATGTCATCGTCGTCTACAAGGTCGACAGGCTGACCCGCTCGCTCGCCGATTTCGCCAAGCTGGTGGAAGCCTTCGACGCGCACGGGGTCGCCTTCGTCTCGGTCACCCAGTCCTTCAACACCACGACCAGTATGGGGCGGTTGACCCTCAATGTGCTGCTTTCCTTCGCCCAGTTCGAGCGCGAGGTCACGGCTGAGCGGATACGCGACAAGATCGCGGCGTCCAAGAAGAAGGGCCTATGGATGGGAGGGGTCGTACCCCTCGGGTATCGGGTGAGCGAGCGCAAGCTTCTCGTCGAAGAGCAGGAAGCCGCCCTTGTGCGCCAAATCTTCGCCCTCTACCTCGAACTCGGATCGGTTCGTGCGCTGCAAAGCGAACTACGGCGACGTGATATTCGCAGCCGGGTTCGAAGGCTTGCGTCAGGCCGTATCATCGGCGGAATCCACTTCACCAACGGACCGCTATATCGACTGCTGAGTAACCGCATTTTTCTGGGCGAGATCAATCATCGCGGACAGTCCTTCCCCGGCGAGCATGTGGCGATCGTCGACGCCGAGATATTCGCCCAAGTTCAAGCAAAGCTCGATGGCCAGCGCCTGTCGCGCGTCGACCGACTGAAATCCAACGCGCTGCTAACGGGCAAACTCTTCAACGAAGTCGGAGATCGCATGTCGCCGACGCATGCGAACAAGCAGAGTGTACGCTATCGATACTACATCTCCGCGGCTGCGATGCAGGGGAGAGAGCGAGCAGTACGCGCTGCCCATCGTCTTCCCGCTCCCGCCCTCGAGGCTGCAATCATCGCGGCATTGCGTTCGGCGATCGGAGAACGGACCTCGAAGACGAACATCGAGGTGGAAGGGATCCAGCCTGCATCCGGCCGCGCATATTTACACAAGCCAATTGCGGGGCGACCGCATCAGCTATCCGATGCGTCGACCTTAAGTTCTACTGCGGAAGCGAAATCCCTGATCGACGCTCATCTCGCACGCGCGATCGTCCATTCCAATCGACTAGAGATCGAATATCGCGCCGATCTCGAAGACCCGCATGCGACTGAGACTCTATTCGTTCCTTGGGCCAAGCCCGCCATGCATGTGCGGCGCGCGATCCTCCTCCCCACATCATCTGACGGCCAAAACCGCAGAATGGAGGGCGAGGAACGCGATCGCTTGCTCGTTGCGATCGTGCAGGCACGCTCTTGGCTCGAGGGTCTGATCAAAGGAACGATCCCCGACCTTGCCGATATCGCTGCGACGTCCGGTCGCACAGAGCGCTCGGTCCGCATGACTCTGTCGCTTGCGTTTCTCGATCCGGCCCTCGTTACCGCCGCATGCTCGGGAACGTTGCCGCGCGGATATGGCGTCACGCGCCTCATGGAGCTTCCGCCGCGGTTTGTGGACCAATGGCGCGCTTTGGGTCTGAGGCGACCCACCTAATCAGCTCGTCTCCCTGATCTCCATCCTACTCCTAATCCATTAAGCGCCCGAAGCACTGAGAGTTCTACCCGGCAGCGTTGCCCACGATATCAAAGGCAATAGTTTGCTCGTACGAACCAAGTTCGGCCCAGCGTAGGACGCGAGCGTCTCTGATTTCAAGCGTTTGCCTCCCCCTCAAACTGGATCTCCTCAAGCGGAGCCTCCGCGACTCCACGGAAACACAAAAAGAGCGGCCAGAGACAAGGCGCTGAAATCGCCCACGAGCGCCCTACAGGCGTGACCAAGAGACCGAAATTGGGGGTCACCGCGCTGCAACCCCCGGCAAACACGGCCGAATTTCTCAGCGCCCGAAATGCCCCAGAAATCGCGGAATTGCTGGTGGGCCGGGAGGGACTCGAACCCCCAACCAGACCGTTATGAGCGGCCGGCTCTAACCATTGAGCTACCGGCCCGGCCAACGCCGGGAGGTCCCCGCTTTAGCGGGCCGGGACACGGCGCGCAACGGCGCGCAATTCGCGGCGGCCGGCGGTGGTTTTGTTTTTGCCCGGCGAAGGACTATGTTCCCGCCGCCATGCAAACCGGGACATTCGTCCTCGCCCCGAGCGCCGACGCCGCGCGCGCACGCGCCTTCCTCAGGGCGCGCCGACACTCGCGCCACGTCTGGGCGGCGCGGCGCGCCGTCGAATTCGGCGTCGTCGGCGCGGTCGTGATCTTCGCCGCGGTCGCGCTCGTGCGCAACTTTGCGCGCGGCCTGCCCGGCGTCTCGTTCGAGGGCATCGGCATCGAGGGCGGACGCATCACGATGGACCGGCCGCGGCTGACCGGCGCCCGCCCCGGCGGCGGCGGCTACGCCATCACCGCCGTCAAGGCGATGCAGGACGCCGCCCATCCCGGCGACGTCGACCTCGCCCTGATCGGCGGCGACATCACCACGCCGGACCGCGAAACGAGCCGGCTTTCCGCGAATTCCGGCCGCTACCAGGGCGAAGGCGAGACGCTCGACCTCGAAGGCGACGTGCGGCTGACCAATTCTCGCTACGAAATCTTCCTGAAAAGCGTCCACATCGAATTCAAGAAGGGCGACTACGTGTCGAAGGAGCCGGTCACCGTGCGCATCCTGCCGGACGTGAAGATCGACGCCGAGTCGTTCGAAGCGCGGGACGGCGGCGCCCAAGTGCGGTTCGCCGGCCATGTGCGCTCGCTGATCCGCGGCGGCGCCGTCACGAGCGTGGCGCCATGAGGCGGGCCTTCCTCGCCGTCCTCGCCCTCGGACTGGCTCCCGCCGCCGCGGCTCCGACCAAGAGCGGCAGTCAACCGGTGTCGATCCTGCCCGGCGGCGACGCCAAGCAGCCGATCTCGATCGAGGCCGATCAACTCGACTATTTCGAGAAGGAGGGCAAGGCGGTCTACAACGGCCACGTCGTCGTCGTGCAAGGCGACACCAAGCTGACCTGCTCGAAGCTGACCATCCTGATGGAGAAGTCCGCGCCGGCGGGATCGGCGCCGACGCCGACCCCCACGCCGGCGAAAGCCGACGCGCCTGGGGCGAGCGCGGACGCCTCCAGCCGGCTCAAGCACATGGATTGCGCCGGCCCGGTGACGGTCGCCTCGAAGACCCAGACCGCGACCGCCGACAACGGCAGCTACGACAAGGGCCACAACAATGTCGTGCTCATCGGCCATGTCGTGCTGACCGACGGGCGCAACGTCACCAAAGGCGACCGGCTGGTCTACGACCTCACCTCAGGACAGGCCGCGGTGCAAGGCGGCGGCGCGCGCGTGCAAGGCCTGTTCCTGCCCGGCAGCGCCGATTCGGCGAGCGGCGCGAAGAAGAAATAGATGACGCGTCACGTCGAAAATTTCGCCGGGGAGGTGCGCGCAGTCGGCGTGACCGATGTACCTTCGCCGATCGACGGGGCTCCTGCGGCGCCCGTGTCGGCGGTGGGGACGCTCGCGGTCTATCAATCTGGGCAAGCGTTACGGGGCGCGCGCAAGTCGTGCAGGACGTGTCGCTGGTGGTGCGGCAGGGCGAGGCGGTCGGGCTGCTCGGACCCAACGGCGCCGGCAAGACCACGGTGTTCTACATGATCACCGGCCTGGTGAAGCCGGACAAGGGCGTCATCGCCCTCGACGGCGCCGACGTCACCGGCCTGCCGATGTATCAGCGCGCCCGGCTCGGCGTCGGCTATTTGCCGCAGGAAGCCTCGATCTTCCGCGGCCTCAACGTCGAGGACAACATCCGCGCCGTGCTCGAAGTCAACGAGCGCGACAAGGCCAAGCGCGAGCGCCGGCTCGAACAATTGCTGGAGGAGTTCGATATCGCGCGGCTGCGCAAGGCGCCCTCGATCGCGCTGTCCGGCGGCGAGCGGCGGCGCTGCGAGATCGCGCGGGCGCTGGCCGCGCGGCCGGCGTTCATCCTGCTCGACGAGCCGTTCGCCGGCATCGACCCGATCGCCGTCGGCGACATTCAGGACCTCGTGCGGCATTTGAAGCAGCGCGGCATCGGCGTGCTGATCACCGACCACAACGTGCGCGAGACGCTAGGGCTCATCGACCGCGCCTACATCATCCACAGCGGGCGCGTGCTGACCGAGGGGCCGCCGGATGAGATCATCGAGCACCCCGACGCGCGGCGGCTTTATCTGGGCGAGAGTTTCAAGATGTGATTGCTTGACGAGCGCGCCACAACCGGCATTGCGAGCGTCAGCGAAGCAATCCATGGCGCCGCCGCTGCCGTCCTATCTGAATTGCCTACGATCTCTCAGGGATGGATTGCTTCGCTTCGCTCGCAATGACGGTTTTTACAAACAAGTCTTTCACTCATCTTCGCCAAACCGATCCGCCACCAGCGCCGCCAGCGCTTCGATCGCCTCTTTCGCCTGCGCGCCGCGCGCGGCGACGGTGATGGTCGAGCCGATGCCCGCGCCCAGCGTCAAAATCCCCATGATGGAATCCCCGCCGACGGTCTCGCCGCAACGCGTAACGCTGATCTCGGCGTCGAAGCGGTCGACGCATTGCACGAATTTCGCGGTGGCGCGCGCGTGAAGGCCCTTGCGGTTGACGATTTTGAGTTCGCGCCATTCGGCGCCGGTGAGATCGGGCGGCGGCGGACAGGGTTGCCCGTCCTCGTCGAGCTCTTCGATCATTTGGCGGTCAAGACCTTGCTGGCGACGGTTATGTATTTGCGCCCCGCATCGCGCGCCTCGATCACCGCGTGATCGAGTTCGGCGGTGTCGCGCAGCGTGGCGAGCTTGATCAGCATCGGCAGGTTGATGCCGCAAATCACTTCGATGCGGCCGCCCTCCATCGCCGAAATCGCGAGATTGGACGGCGTGCCGCCGAACATGTCGGTCAGCAGCACGACGCCGCTGCCGTCCTGCACGCGCTGCGCGGCTTCGAGAATGTCGGAGCGGCGCTGCTCCATGTCGTCCTCGGGACCGATCGCGATGGTCTCGAACTGCGACTGCGGCCCCACGACATGCTCTAGCGCGGCGCGAAAGCCGTCAGCGAGCTGCCCGTGGGTCACCAAGACCATGCCTATCATCAACGCTTCACCACTCGTGGCCCATATAGCCCAGCGCGCAAGAGGCGCATTTTTGTGCGCTGCGGCGTATTGATCAAGCGAAAACCGCTTCGTCGAGAACGTTTTTTCGCCAGTGTCTCCCATCGATCCGATGCAGCGCGGAGATCACCGCCAGTGCGCCATCCTCCACACCAGACGATAAGTCTAAACGAAGTCTTGGCAACACGACGCCGTTCAAAGTTTCGTACTTGTCCGCCGCCTCCGGCATCCGCGGCGGCGTCGCTCCGCGCGCCGCGAGATCGACGATCAGCCGCAGAACCGCGCGCGGTTCATGCGGCGCCTCGACCAGCCCCTCGCAACGTCGTTCGCAAATTCCCGCCAGAGCGGACGCGCCGCGCGCGATGAGCCGGCCCGACACGGCGTCGAGCCAGACGCGATCGTCGGCGACGAGCGCGGCGAAGCCGCCGTCCCGCCGCACGCGGTCGACCAGCGCGAGCGCCATCAGGCTTTTGCCGGCCCCGGAGACGCCCCGGAGAAGGACGCCGCGTTCGCCGACGAGGACAGCGGAAGCGTGAACGGAAAGGCTCATGCGCACGCCGGCAGGCTTACGACGAAGCGGGCGCCGGCGCCATGCCGGCGCACGCCGTCCTCGTCCTCGACCTCGGCGCCGGGCGGCAGCGGCCGGTTCTCCGCCCACAGGCGACCGCCGTGGGCCTGCACGATCTGGCGCGAGATCGACAGGCCGAGGCCGGAGTTCTGCCCGAAGCCCTCGTTCGGCCGGTCGGTGTAGAAGCGCTCGAAGATGCGCTCAAGCGCGTGGTCGGGAATGCCCGGTCCGTCGTCTTCGACGACGATCTCGATCCGCTCCCCTTCGTCCTTGGCGCGACGCAACGCAATGCGCACCTCGCCGCCGGGTTCGGAGAACGAGCAGGCGTTGTCGATGAGATTGGTCACGATCTGCGCCAGCCGTGAATCGTGGCCCATGACGAAATAGCTCGGTCGGACGCCCTCGACGCCGGCGTCGATGCGCAGTTTGAGCGCCACGCCGCGGCTGCGCGGCGAATCCGACAGCATCGATACGACCGCGCGCACGAGCTGAGCGACGTCGACTGGCGCCGAATCGACGCGCGCCATTTCGGCGTCGAGCCGCGAGGCGTCGGAAATGTCGCTGATGAGCCGGTCGAGCCGCCGCACGTCATGCTGCATGATCTCCATCAGCCGCAGCCGCGAGGGCTCGCTTTTGACGCGCGGCAACGTCTCGACGGCGCTGCGCAACGAGGTCAGCGGGTTCTTCAGTTCATGCGCGACGTCGGCGGCGAAGCTTTCGATCGCGTCGATGCGGCCGTACATCGCCTGGGTCATTTCGCCGAGCGCGCGCGAAAGATGGCCGATCTCGTCGGTGCGGTCGGTGAAATCGGGGATTTGCTGGCGCGACTTGATGCCGCGCCGCACCCGGTCGGCGGCGTCGGCGAGCTTGCGCACCGGCTCGCCGATGGTGTTGGCGAGCGACAGCGACAGCACGAGCATCACCCCGGCGATCACCATGAAGAAGCGCAGCAGGCCCCAGCGCTCGCCGGCGATCACCTTGTCGATGTCGCCGCCGCGAGTCGAGAGCACCAGCGCGCCGCGCACCGCGTTGGCGCGCTGGATCGGCACGCCGACCGAGACGATCGTCTCGCCGGTGGCGTTGACGCGGGTCACGGAGCCGGTCTTGCCGTCCAGCGCCTGCGCGACCTCCGGCAGATCCATACCGTTCGTCGACCAGCGATAGGCCGGCTGCGGCGCCTGCGCGCCGTGGAACAGATCGCTCAGCGACGTCCACAGCCGCTCCATGAAGGTGGTGTCCTCGGTGGCGGCGTCGGTGGCCTCGCTGCGCGGATTCTGTCGCGGGCTCAGGGTTTGCGAATCGAGCAGCATCTGCCCGTCGCGGTCGAAGATGCGCGCCCGTGTGTGCGTCGGCGTGACGAGGCGATGCAGCACCGGGCCGATGCGTTCGGGATTGATCGAAAACACCAGCGAATCGTCTTCGCGCACCGGCGGCGGGTCGCCGGGAGAGATATCGAGCAACTTGTCGGGATCGACGAGCAGCGAATCGGTGTCGACGGCGGCGGAGGCGGCGATCGCCGCCGCGATGATGTCGGCCTGGGTGGTCAGGCTTTGCGTGCGCGCCTGGATGATGTCGGCGCGGAAATGGTTCAACAGCAGGAAGCCGATCACCAGCGCCGCGAGGCCGCCGAGATTCAGCGACACGATGCGTCGCGTCAGTGACGACGAAACGTTCGATTCGAGCATCCGGCGCAGCCGCCAAAGCCGCAGTCGGACTCGGGATTTGCGCCATCGCGTCGCGAGCGGCGCGGTGGCGGGATGCGTCGAGCGAACTTCGACGCTCATGGCGTCACTCGCGGGTTAAGACTCGCGGAACCGGTAGCCGACGCCGTAAAGCGTCTCGATCATCTCGAAGTCCGGCTCCACGACTTTGAACTTCTTGCGCAGGCGCTTGATGTGGCTGTCAATCGTCCGATCGTCGACATAGACCTGATCGTCATAGGCGGCGTCCATCAGCGCGTTGCGGCTCTTGACCACGCCGGGCCGGGTGGCGAGCGCCTGGAGAATCAGGAACTCGGTGACGGTCAAGGTCACCGGCGTGCCGTCCCAGGTGCAGGTGTGGCGCTCCGGGTCCATCTTGAGCCGGCCGCGTTCGAGAATCTTGGCTTCGGTCTCCTTTTGCGCGGCGGCGTCCTTGGGATTGGCGCGGCGCAGGATCGCCTTGACGCGTTCGACCAGCAGGCGCTGCGAGAACGGTTTACGGATGAAATCGTCGGCGCCCATCTTGAGGCCGAACAATTCGTCGATCTCCTCGTCCTTCGAGGTGAGGAAGATCACCGGCAGATCGGATTTCTGCCGCAGTCGACGCAACAGCTCCATGCCGTCCATGCGCGGCATCTTGATGTCAAAAATGGCGAGATCGGGCGGGTTAGCCTTCAGCCCGTCGAGCGCGCTCGCCCCGTCGGTGTAGGTTTGCACGCGAAATCCTTCCGCCTCCATCGAAAGCGAGACGGACGTCAGGATGTTGCGATCGTCGTCGACCAGCGCAATCGTCGGCATGAGAATGATTCCACTCGTGATACGCAACCCGGGGGTCCCCAGGCGACGCGCGTCATTTCGCGGCATGTGGGCCGAAATTTGACGGTTTTCGGACTGTTCTTCATCCGGCGTAGACGAGATCCATAGGCTCGCCGTCGGACTGAAAATAGACATTTTCCCGAGATTTTCAACGATTCGCCGCAATTTTGTCAGGAATGGACACATGGACGACGCTACGGCCGCCGCGCGACGCGACGCCAAACTGCTGCTCCGCGGCGCGCGCACGGGCACGTTGGCGACCCTCGACGATGGGTCGCCGTTCGCCACGCTGATCGGCGTCGCCAGCGATTGGGACGGCGCGCCGCTGTTCCTGATGTCGGAACTCGCGCGCCACACCCGCAATCTCCACGCCGACCCTCGCGCATCGCTGCTGCTGACGAGCGAGGGCGGACGCGGCGATCCGCTCAACCATCCGCGCCTCACGCTGAACGGAATCGTCCGGCGGCGTGAGGGCGGCGACGGCCGCGAACGCTACGTGCGGCGCAATCCGAAATCGAAGCTCTACGTGAATTTCAGCGATTTCTCGTTGCGCCGGCTCGACATCGCGGCGGTCCACTTCAATGGCGGCTTCGGTCGCGCCGACCCGCTGACGCCGAGTGACCTGCTCGCCCTCGGCGATCCCGCGGCCCTGATCGCCGCCGAACCAACGCTCCTCGCCGAAGCCGCGGCGCTCGGCGACGCGGCGTTGGCCAGGCTCGCCGGCGACAAGCGGCGGCGGGTGTGGCGCCCCGTCGGGATTGATCCCGAGGGGCTCGATCTGGCGTCGGCCGGCGAGACTGGGCGGGCGGCGTTCGCGGAAGCCGCTTTCGACCCCGAAACCTGGCGCCGGGCGCTGGCCGATCTCGCGGGCTAAGCGCCATTTTCTCGGCAGGTGTGGCGCCCGCGCGCTTGGCGCGGCCGCCGCGTCATGGTCAATGGCCTTTCCCACCAATTCCCCCGGCTGAATCCCTTGCGTTTTTCGATCGTTACCTGGAACATAAATTCGGTCCGCCTGCGCATCGAAGCCGTCGCCCGCTTTCTCAAGGAGCAGCGGCCGGACGTGTTGTGCTTGCAGGAGACGAAGTGCCCGGACGCGAACTTCCCCTCGGCCGCATTCGACAAGCTCGGCTACGGGCACATCGCGCTCAACGGGCAGAAGGGCTATCACGGCGTCGCTATCGTCTCCCGCCATCGCTTCGACCACGTCGACCGCCGCGATTTCTGCGAGAAAGGCGACAGCCGCCACGTCGCCGCGACCCTCGGCGGCAAGTTCAACGGGCTGGAAGTCCACAATTTCTACGTGCCCGCCGGCGGCGACGAGCCGGATCGCAACGTCAACCCGAAGTTCGCGCACAAGCTCGATTTCGTCGACGAGATGGGGGCCTGGTTCGAGCGCGAGCCGAAGGCTTCCGGCCGCGCGATCCTGGTCGGCGATCTCAACATCGCGCCGCTGGAGCACGACGTCTGGAGCCACAAGGCGCTCGTCGACGTCGTCAGTCACACCCCGATCGAGATCGAGAAGTTCACCCGCGCCCAGACCGCGGGGCGCTGGTACGACGCGTTGCGGCATTTCGTGCCCAACGAGCAGAAGCTCTATACGTGGTGGAGCTACCGCTCGCCCGACTGGAACGCCGCCGACAAGGGCCGCCGGCTCGACCACATGTGGGTCAGCCCGCCGCTAGCCGACACGGTGCAGACGATGCGCGTGTTCCGCGACGCGCGCGGCTGGGAGCGCCCGTCCGACCACGCGCCGGTGAAGCTGGAGCTGGCGCTCTGAGGGCCGCTCGCGCTCAAGCGTTATTCAGCCCCTCGGCGCCCAGAGTGTAAGTCCAACCCTGATCCGTAGCGTCGAAAATCCAGATCGAGTCAAAATCCAGATCGTCCCAGCTTGACGGCGACGGCGGCTCGGAATGCAGCAGCGCGGCGATGTCGGGAATGCGACTATGCTCCCAGCACACCAGAACGACGCTGTCTTTGCTCAAGACTTTCGCATAGAGCCCGTCGATGTCGTCTACGCCAATAAGGGCGTTGAAGTGCTGAGCCCGCTGCAAGGCGTCTGGCCATAGCAACATGGCGACGGGCGTGACCGTCTGCATGGGCCGCTTGCTGTGTTCGTCGGGCGCAGCGGCGAAAATCCATTCGGGAGTCAGGACGTTAGCCGTCTGCGGCGTTTTGAAGAAATGCGCCAAAGCGGCGGCGCGGCGCCATCCGCGGTGGTTCAAGCTGGCTTTGTCTATTTGCCCATCCTGGCCGATGTCTTTGTCTCCGGGAAAGTATTTTTGTTTCTCTCCATGACGAATCATCATGATTTTCGTCGGCGCCATTTTCGCCTCCCGATAGAGATGAAGTTGCGACCGTCGGGGCCGCAACCCTCACGCAACTTTTGAGCCTAGATACGACGCCGCCCGTCAGCAATGCCGAGGCAATATTATTTTCGCCCTGCAACTCACGCCGCCTTGCGCTCCTGCGCCCCGAGCGTCTCGCGCACGTCCTGCGCCAACTCGACGGCCTCCGCGGTCGCCGGACCGGCGCGGCGAAGCAGGCCCATGCGGGTCAGCGGCAGGCGCGGCAACCCTTCGGCCGCGCCGAGGGTCTTCAGCCCGTCGACCACCAAGCCCTGCGGCAGCACGGTCGCCGCCAGGCCGGCCCGCACCACCGCGCCGATCGCGCTGTAGTTGCGCGAAACGAACAGGCTGCGGACGCGGTCGCGCCCGCCCTCAAGCGCCTCGTCGGCGACACGGCGCCAGATGCAGGACGGGCTGCCGAGCGCCAGCGGCAGCGGCTCGCCGGCCGGGGGCTTGAACTTGCTCGACGCGACCCAGACCAGCGGCTCCTCGCGAATCAATTCAAACCCTTCGAGGCCGGGAAAGTCGGTGACCAGCGCGAGATCGCACGCGCCGGCGCGGACCAGGGCCGCGAGCTCGATCGAATTCTCGCAGGTGACGGCGATGTCGACCAGGGGATGGCGATGGTTGAAGCGCAGCAGAATGTCGGACAGGAACGTCTCCGCGTAGTCGTCCGGCACGCCGAAACGCACCGTCCCGCGCAATCCGCGCCGCGACAGCGCGGCGAAGGCGCCGGCCTCCTCGTGCAGGATTCGGCGGGCGAACTCGACGAGCTGTTCGCCTTCCGCCGTCAGCCGCGCGCCCCTGCCCTGCTTAACGAACAGCGGACAGCCGAGCTGCTCCTCCAGCCGGCGGATGTGCATCGACACCGCCGATTGCGTCTTGTGCACGCGCTCGGCGGCGCGGGTGAACGAACCCTCGTCGACGATGGCGAGGAAGGAGCGGAGCTGGTCGGTGTCGAGCATGGGGATCAATCGCGTTTTGGAATGAGTTCTATTTAGAAACATTCGTTGGACCGATCAATACCCCGCCCCCATATTCGCAGCGTGCGATCGATACCGATCGAACTTCCAGGGTGACAATCATGTCGACGATCTCGACGACCATCTCCGCCACGCCCGCTTCGGGCTCGCTGGCCAAAGTCTTCGCGTGGGTTGGAGAAGCCTGGCGCGCCCGCCGCCAGAGCGCCGCCTTCGCCAGCCTCGGCGAGCGCGAGTTGCAGGATATCGGCTGGGGCCAGATGGACCGCTACCCGCACCTGACGATGCTCGACGAAACGCCCCCGGATCGGGGGGCGCGGGTCGCGGCGGTGAGAGCGTGGCATGGCGCGGGACGCAGGGCGGCCTGAAGCTGCCCAACAAGGCTGAACTGCGGAAGTTCAGCGCGTAAGTGTTGAAAGCTGTCCGTAGCGAGCGCCGGCCAAGAGGTCGGCGCTTTGCGTTCCTCTGGCGTAGACGCCGCTTCGCGGTATTGCCGATCCGTGCTAGATCGCAAGCGATCGCGTTCGTGGTGCAGGCCAATGACGTCAGCCACTTTCACCATTCGCATTGAGACGGCTGAAAAGCGGCGGTTGGAAGCGCTGGCGAAATCAACCGGCAGAAGCCGGTCTTTTCTCGCTGCCGACGCCATACGCGCCTATCTTAATGTGCAGGAATGGCAGGTCGCCGGCATCGACGCCGCGGTTAAGTCCATTGTGGAGAACGGCGGCGTCGAACATTCCGACGTGAAATCCTGGATCTCATCCTGGGACGAAGCAGGCGAGAGGCAACGGCCTAAACCGCGCTTGCGGTGAAGATCGCCTGGTCGGTCGAGGCGCTCGACGATCTTGAATCTCTGCGCAACTTCATCGGCGAGGACAGCCCAACGGCGGCGCGCGACATGGCGCTGCGGATCATCGCAGCGGTCGAACGATTGCTCGAACCGCATCCCCAGATCGGGCGCCCCGGACGGATCGCCGGCACGCGCGAGCTGGTCGTGGCGCAGACCCCGTACATCGTGCCTTATCGAATCGACGCAGGCACAATCTCGGTGCTGCGGGTGTTTCACGCTGCGCGCCGATGGCCTGAGCGGATGTAAATTTGAAGGCCCTACCCCCCGATATTGAAGCTCGCCAGCGCCGCCATGTTGACAATATCGCTGTCCTTGGCCCCGAGCGGCACCATCTGCACCGGCTTCTCCAGCCCGACGATCAGCGGCCCAATGACCGTCGCGCCGCCAAGCTCCTGCAACATGCGCGTCGAGATCGACGCCGAATGGAACGCCGGCATGATGAGCACGTTGGCGGTGTCGCTTAGCCGGCAGAACGGGTAGGCGGCCATCAGCTCGCGGTTCAGCGCGACATCGGCGGCCATTTCGCCGTCGTATTCGAAGTCGACGCGTTTGGCGTCGAGAATCCGCACCGCCTCCTGCACCCGCAGCGAGCGCTCGCCCGGCGGGTGGCCGAAGTTGGAGAACGCCAGCATCGCCACGCGGGGCTCGTAGCCGAGCCGGCGCGCCACGCCGGCCGCCTCGATGGCGATCTGAGCGAGATCCTCGGCGTCGGGCATCTCCGTGACGGCGGTGTCGGCGACCACCACCGGGCGCCCGCGCGCCAGCACCAGCGACACGCCGATGACGCGATGGCCGGGCTTGTCGTCGATGACCCGGCGCACCTCTTCGAGCGCGATCGAGAAATTGCGGGTGACGCCGGTCACCATCGCGTCGGCGTCGCCGCGCGCCACCATCGCGGCGGCGAAATAGTTGCGGTCCTGGTTGACCATGCGCTGGCAGTCGCGAAACAGGAAGCCGCGCCGTTGCAGCCGCTCGTAGAGGAACTGCGCATACAGCGCGTTGCGGTGCGACAGCCGCGCGTTGTGAATCTCGATCCCCTTCTCGCCGAGATCAAGCCCGGTCGCCGCCGCCGCGGCCGTCACGCGGTCCTCGCGTCCGACGAGAATGGCGCTGCCGAGCCCCTGCGTGACGAAGGAATAGGCGGCGCGGATGACCTGCTCCTCCTCGCCCTCGGCGAACACGACGCGTTTCGGCATTCGCCGCACGCGCTCGTGGATGCGTTGCATGACCCCGGCGATCGGATCGCGCCGCGCCGAAAGCTGCGCCTTGTAGGCGACCATGTCGACGATCGGCCGCCGCGCGACGCCGGATTCCATCGCCGCCTTGGCGACCGCCATCGGCACGACATGGATCAGCCGCGGATCGAACGGCGTCGGGATGATGTAATCGCGCCCGAAACGCGGCCGCGCGCCGCGATAGGCGACGGCGACCTCGTCGGGCACGTCCTCGCGCGCGAGTTCGGCGAGCGCCTGCGCGGCGGCGATTTTCATCTCCATGTTGATCGTCTTGGCGCGCACGTCGAGCGCGCCGCGGAAAATATAGGGGAAGCCCAGGACGTTGTTGACCTGGTTCGGATAATCGGAGCGCCCCGTCGCAATGATGACGTCCTCGCGCGCCTCCTGCGCATCCTCCGGGGTGATCTCGGGATCGGGATTGGCCATGGCGAAGATGATCGGGTTCGCCGCCATCGATTTCACCATCTCCGCCGTCAGCGCGCCCTTGGCGGAGAGGCCGAAGAAGATATCGGCGCCCAGCAGCGCGTCGGCGAGCGTGCGCGCGTCGGTATCGACCGCGTGCGCCGACTTCCACTGGTTCATTCCCTCCCTGCGGCCGCGATAAACGACGCCTTTGGTGTCGCACAGCATCACGTTGGAGGGCTCGAACCCGATCGCCTTAATGAGATCGAGGCAGGCGATCCCCGCTGCGCCGGCGCCGTTGCAGACGAGCCGCGTTTTCTTGATGTCGCGGTCGGTCAGCCGCATCGCGTTGATCATGCCGGCGGCGGCGATGATCGCGGTGCCGTGCTGATCGTCGTGGAAGACGGGAATATCCATCAACTCGCGCAGGCGCTCCTCGATGATGAAGCACTCCGGCGCCTTGATGTCCTCGAGGTTGATGCCGCCGAACGAGGGGCCGAGAAACTTGACCGAATTGATGAACTCTTCCGGGTCCTCGGTCCCCACCTCGAGATCGATGGAATCGACATCGGCGAAGCGCTTGAACAGCACGGCCTTGCCCTCCATCACCGGCTTCGACGCCAGAGCGCCGAGATTGCCGAGGCCGAGGATCGCGGTGCCGTTGGAGATGACGGCGACCATGTTGCCGCGCGAGGTGTAGTCGTAAGCGGCGGAGGGATCGGCGGCGATCGCCTTGACCGGCACGGCGACGCCGGGGGAATAGGCCAGCGATAGATCGCGTTGCGTCGCCATCGGCTTGGTGGCGACGACCTCCAGCTTGCCCGGGCGGCCGCGCGAGTGGAACAGCAGCGCCTCCTGGTCGGTGATCGACGGGCGCCCGCCGCCGGGAGTTTTCGCCATTTGTTTCCCCTCCCCCGCGCCGTTCAGCGCTTCCGGCGCTTCTAGACCATGCGCAAGGTTTGGCAAATGGCGGGCCGTTGAGCCTTGCGCGGGATCGTTCACGAGGGGCGACGCATTGCGGCGCGCCGGAGTTGCGCTGCGGCGCCGTGCAGGCGCTAACTTAAGCGCCGCTAAACGGCGCGCGAGAAGTCCAGATCGACTGGCTTCCTCGTGGCCACGCTTGTCCCGGCCCTCCACGTCGCGCCGAGACAAACCTGCGGCGAAGCGAAAATGGCGCTTGTCGCAAACGGAACTCTGTATTTCTGGAACAGTTTCGCCCTGTCATGACGTGGCTGCCCGGGAAAGACCCGGGCAAGACGTGGAGAGCGCCAGTCAAACCTCGTTTCGGCGGATGCTCCTCAGTTGAAAATTGCTGAAGGGCAGTTGAAGTTTTTGGCCGACGCCCAGGTGCGCGTAAGACCGTGGTCGATTGTGCGACCGACCAGGATGCAGACGCTGTAGTCGATGTGTTTGCTGGAGGGGAAGCCGACGAACGGTTCCGATGTGGTCGGGCTGTCGTAAACCTGTGTGAGGCCGGCGCCCGCGCCATAGTAAGGGCTAGACCCCCACGCGATTTTCTTGAAGTTGGTCGGCGTCGTGTTCGAGTCGTACGGCAGGCTGTATTGCAGGCCCTGATACGGCCATTCCCAGTCGCAGGGCAGGATTTGCGTCTCCCCCCCGGCGCAGCCGTTGCCGTTATTGTAGGCAATCGACGTGGACCCGCGCTCGTCCGCATAGCCGTCGGCGAGCTTGCTGTTGGGGAACTTCAACGGCTCATACAGCCCCATTTCAAAGGCGCCGGCGACCATAGCATTGAATCGAGCGCCTTGGTTCGGCGTGATCCAATTCCATCCGGTGTTGCGCGTGACCGGCAACGCTGTGGTGGCGAATATGAACCGATCGCCCCATTGCACGTGGGTCACCAACCCATCCGCGCCGTTGTCGAACACCATGACGCCATAGGGCGCGCGCAGGTCGAAGCCGACCCTGTCCGCCTTGGCGACCTGAGACAGATCGACGTCGACATCGTAGCGCGGGGCATCCCGCAGCGCTTGGAAGACCCAGGTCATCGTCACCGGCAGCAAATAGCGCGCGTAGGACGATTTGGTAAGCGGAAGATTGGTCGTGTCGTTGCCTGACGCGTTGACCGGGTCGGGCGTGATGGTGCCGTAGTGGTAATAGGTCGTTTTGATCCTGAACGCGCCCGTGCTGGAGCTGGCGGCCAGCGCCGTGCCGGGCGCCGCGAAATCGAGCCCCAGCGGCGAATCATCGACACCGAAAATCTTGTTGGCGATCGTGTCCGAGGTGTTGTCGGTAAAGGTGCGATAGCGCTCGTGCGAAACGAAATAGCCGAAGCCGCCGTCGCCCGTCGTCTCCTGATTGACGACGATAGTCTGCAGCCCTGTCACGCTCGGGATCTGATAGGTCATCTGGACAGCGTAGCCGCCATGTCCGGGATTACCATTGCCTTCCAATTTCAGCGAGACGGTGCGTTTCAAGCATTGCGAGTCGTACCAGGTGTATTGTTCAACTGCGAGCCCGAGAACGGTCGTTTGGGTATTCGTCACCCAGTTCAGCGGTGGGGTGATCGGGTTCGGACAAGCCGCTTGCGCCACGGCCACGCTCGACAACAAGGCGGCAGCGGTAGTAAGGATCAAAAGTCTTGTCATTTCCGCTCCTGAAATACTTCTAGTGTCGCACTTACGGCCCCAGCCGGCCGTGTCCACGGCGGTAACATAGTACCATTACAACTGGTCGCCGCTGTCAAGTCGCCCTACGGCTCGTCGGGTCCATCGCGGGCGCAACTGCGCCCGTTATCTGACGCTTACGGGATGGAGCTCAAATGGCGCGCGCAATCAGACCGCGTATGCGGGGCGATCGCCGCTCCGACCTCACCCGTTAAGCGTTCGGCCGCGCCATCACCAGCGCGCTCACCGAGTCCGCCGTCGCGGCGGCGAGGGTCCAGCCGAGATGGCCGTGGCCGGTGTTGTAGAACACGCGCGGATTGCGGCCGCGCCCAACGCGCGGCAGCATGTTGGGCATCATCGGCCGCAAGCCCGTCCACGGCACCGACTGGCGCGTCGAAATGCCGGGGAAATGCGCGCGGCACCAGTTGATGAGCGGGTCGATGCGCTCGGCGCGGATGTCGCGGTTATAGCCGTTGAACTCCGCCGTCCCCGCGATGCGCAGCCGGTTGCGGCCGAGCCGCGCGCTGACGATCTTCGAGGATTCGTCGAGCAGGCTGACATAGGGCGCGAGCGCGACGCTCGGCTCCGGCAGCGTGATGGTGATCGAATAGCCCTTCACCGGATAGATGTTGACGCGGTCGCCCAACATGCGGGCGATCCCGCGCGACATCACGCCGCCGCAGACGACGATGCGGTCGAACAGATGCACCTCGGTCGGCGGCGCGATCTTTTCGAGGCTTGGCTCGGTCGATTGGCTGATGACGGTGACGCCATTGTCGCTCGCCGTGACAGACAGCACCTCGTCGGAAAGCCGCATCTCGACGCCGAGCCGCTCGCAGGCCCGCGCCAAGCCGAGCGTGAACTTGTGGATGTCGCCGGTGAAGTCGCTTGGGGTGAAATAGCCGCCGTAATATTTGCCCTTCAGCGCCGGCTCCAGCGTCTTGATTTCGTCGGGCGTCACCGCCCGGCGCTCCAGGCCGCCCTTGGCGAGCAGCTTCGAGACTTCCGCCGCCGCCTCGAAATCGGACTTCTTCTCGTAGAAGTGCAGGATGCCGCGGTCCTCGCGATCGAAGTCGATCCCCTCCGCCGCCGCGATCTCGGCAAGCTTCGTGCGCGCCTCCAGGGCGAGCCGCACGGTGGTGACGGTATTCTCCTCGTAATGCGGGATGTTGCCGACGAACGCCGCCATCCAGGAGAGTTTGTGCCAAGTCGGCGTTGGATTGACGAGCAGCGGCGCGCCAGGCGTCGTCATCCACTTTATGCCTTTCCAGACCGTCGCCCAGGCGTTCCAGACTTCGGCGTTGCAAGCGGAGAGCTGGCCGCCGTTGGCGAACGAGGTCTCCATCGCGGCGTAGGGGTGGCGATCGAAGATCGTCACCTGCGCGCCGCGCTTGGTCAGGTCATAGGCGGTGGTGATGCCGGTGATGCCGGCGCCGATCACGGCGACGCGCGGCGCTTCTGTTGCAGGCAAGGCGGGCTTCTCGTCTGAGAGGTGAGGCCCGCCTGATTTCTCACGTGCGCGCGCCGTTGTCACGCCTATCTCAGCGGCGCCGCCCCGCCTTCGGCGGGGCGGCGCTTGGCTTACTTCGCGTTGTTGATCGCCTTGTCAAGCTCGGTCACGGCGCTTTCGGAGGTCTTGATCTCGCCGTGGAAGAACTTGGTCACGACGTCATGATAGGCGCCGGTGCCGATCGCCGGCGGCTGCGCATAGTTCTGCGCCATCGAGCCGACGAACGTCCCGGCGGCGTTGGCCTTCTTGACGTCGGCGATGCCTTTCTTGCCGCACATGTCGAACGCCGTGTCGGGCACGTCCATCCGCGCGGGAACCGAGCCCTTGACGACGTTGAACGCCGATTGAAAGCTCGGGCTCATCGTCGCGTCCGCCAGCGCCAACTGCGCCGCCTGCCGGTCGGCCGAGACCTTGAATAGCGCAAACATATCCGTGTTGTAGATCACCGAGCCGTCGGTGCCGGGGAAGCGATAGCAGAGGAAATCCTTGCCCGCCTCCTTCTGCGACGCGCGGAACTCGCCCTTCGCCCAATCGCCCATCACCTGCACCAGCGCGTCGCCCTTGATGACCATTGCGGTGGCGAGGTTCCAATCGCGGCCGGCGAAGTTCGGGTCGACGTAGTCCTTCAGCTTGCCGAGATTGTCGAACGCCTTCTTCATCGTGTCCGACTTCAGCGCGCCCTCGTCGAGGTCGACGAACGCCTTCTTGTAGAACTCGATGCCGCCGGTCGAGGCGACGACGGAATCAAACAGGGTCGCCTCCTGCCACGGCTGGCCGCCGAGCGCGAGCGGGATGACGCCCGCCTTCTTGGCCTTGTCGAGCAAAGCGACGAAATCGTCGAACGTCTTCGGCTCCGTCCCGCCGATCTTCTCCATCACCGCTTTGTTGATCCACACCCAGTTGACCGAATGGATGTTGACCGGCACAGCGTCCCACTTGCCATCGGTGGTGGTGAACTTCTGCAACGCCTTGGGCACGACGGCGTCCCAGTTCTCCTTCTTGGCGAGCGAGGTCACGTCGCCGAGCTTGCCGGCCTCCGCGTAGTCGAGCGCAAAATAGCCGAGAATCTGCGAGGCGGTCGGCGGGTTGCCGGCGGCGACCATCGCCTTCAAGGTGGTCATCGCCGCCTCGCCGCCGCCGCCGGCGACCGGCACGTCCTTCCAGGCGTAGCCTTCCTTCGCGAGATCTTGTTTGAGCACATTGAGCGCCGCCGCCTCGCCGCCGGAGGTCCACCAGTGCAGCATCTGCACTTCCTTCACGTCGGCGGCGGCCGCCGGCGCCGCCAGGCCGAGAGCCGCAGCGCTCGCCAGAAATAGGGAACGAAATTTCATCGCCAGTCCTTAAGGTCACTCTCCCAACCGGATTCGGTCCGGCGCCGATTTCGGAGCGCCTCGCGCCTTCTCGCGCGTAGGCGGCGCCCCGTTTCCGCCGAAATGTAGCGGTTTCCGAGCGCGTGTCCAAGCGCGGAGGCGTCGCCGCCTCGCGATTTGCTTAACTCAAATCGCGCGCGATCGTCTCGGAGAAAACTCGCGACCGGACAACCTCGCCGTTCTCGTAGGCGTCAAGCTTCGCCTCGATCACGTAGTCCGTCGCGGTCGCCCGCATCTCGACATGCGTCTCGATGCGGATGCGCCAGCCGTCGCGGCCCATCTCATAGGTCTGTTCGAGCCCGTAGCGTGCGCTCAGCGGATCGGCGGCGGCGATCGACAGACGGCGGCGCAGGTCGTGCGACACGCTGACGTCGATGTCGTCGTAGCGATAGGCGCCTTCGCCGAACAGACCGCCCTCGGCGATCGTCTCGTAAGTGGCGACCCCGCGACCGAGATCGAAACCGACCTGCCGCTCGACGCGGCCTTGGCTCAACGCCGTCTTCGGCGCGTCGGGTGCGGTCTCGCGCGCGGCGAAGCCGACGGGCGGATCCGCCTCGTGAACGGACCGAACCGGCAGCGTCAAGGCGCCCGGCAGTTTCAGTGACAGTTTCGCGCGTGCGGGCGCCGGCCAGATCAGCGGCCAATAGCCGGTCGACAGCGCGAGCCGCAGCCGATGGCCCGGCGCGAGCGCGTAACCGCAAGCGTTGAGCTTGAACCGAACCTTGGAAAACACACCCGGCGCCATTTCGCGCAGGTCGGCGTGGCTGTCGCGATGCGTCAGATTGAGCACGCCATAGGAGACCCGCCGCGAGGCGCCGTCGGGCGCCACATCGCAGAGCCGCGCGCAGATTTGCGCGACAGGTTGGTCGGAGGCGAGTTCGAGCTCGATCTCCGGCGCGCCGAGCCATTCCAGGCGCTCCGCCAAGGGCGCGCTGTCGAAGCATTGCGAGAAGCCGTCGTCGAGGCGTTGGTCGGCGGGCGCCTCATGCGGGGCGCCGGTGCCCATCCATTCCCCGACCGCCGCGCCCGTCCAGCACGGCGAATCGATCAACAATGTCGACGCCGCGGCGGAGCGGCCGAGCCCGGCTTCGTTGATGCTGAATGCACGGCGCTCGATGCGCGGCGACGGCCATGTCGCCTCGCCGACGAAGCGGCCCGCCGCCGTCGTGCGGTTCTCCGGCGCCGCGCCGTCCTCGATGAAGGCGCGCAGCATCGGCTCGGCCATCACGCCGTTGTCGCGATCCTTCAACCAATGGTCCCACCAGCGCAGCGCTTCCCGCAGAAAGCCGATCGCCGGCCCGGGCTTGCCGTCGTGCGGATAGAGATGCGCCCACGGGCCGATCAGGCCGAGGCGCGGAACTTTCAAGCCTTCGAGCAGGCGCGGGATTGCGTTGGTGTAGGCGTCGGCCCAGCCGCCGACGGCGAACACCGGGCATTCAATCGCCGAAAAATCCTCGCAGACGGAGCCGTGCCGCCAATAAGCGTCGCGCCGCTGATGCTTCAGCCACAGCGCCGGCCAAAACGGCATGGCGTCGAGGCGCTCCAACCAAACCTCCCGCCAGTCCTCGCGCAACTGCGGGTCGGGCGGGCGCGCTTGATAAGCGAGCATGATCGCGCCCCACCATAGATTGTCGTTGAGCAGCGCGCCGCCCATGTAGTGGATGTCGTCGGCGTAACGGTCGTCGGTCGAGCAGACGGTGAGGATCGCCTTCAACGCCGGCGGTCGCAGCGCCGCCACCTGGAGCGCATTGAAGCCGCCCCAGGATTTGCCCATCATGCCGACCCGCCCGTCGCACCAGGGTTGCCGGCTCAACCAAGCGATCACCTCGCAGGCGTCATCGAGCTCGCGCTGCAAATATTCGTCTTCGAGCAGCCCATCCGACTCGCCGGAGCCGCGCATGTCGACGCGCACCGCGACATAGCCATGAGCGGCGAAATAGCCGTGCATCGGCTCGTCGCGCCCGCGCGTGCCGTCGCGCTTGCGGTAGGGGATGTATTCAAGGATCGCCGGCGCGCGAGGTTGATCGGGAAACCACGCCCGGGCCGCGAGCCTGACGCGGTCGGCGAGCGGGATGAACAGGTTCTCGACGACGCGCACCTTCGTGTCCTTCGTGAGTCCTTTGTGACCTTTGTGGTTAGCCCTTTTTCACCACCAAGGAGACACGAGGTTCACGCCGCCACCCGCCCGGAGAGCACGTGGTCGAGCCAGGTCGTGTCCATCTCAGGCACGGAGGAGATCAGCTTCTCGGTATAAGGATGGAACGGAGGCGAGAAGATTTGCGACGTCGGCCCCTGCGCGATGATCTCGCCGCGCAGCATCACCGCGGTGCGATGCGCGATGCGACGCACGGTGCCGAGATCGTGCGTGATGAACATGTAAGCGAGGCCGAGGTCCTCTTGCAGGCTGCGCAACAGCTTCAGCACCTCTTCGGCGACCAGCGGATCGAGCGCCGACGTCGGCTCGTCGCAGATGATGAGATCAGGCTCGGCGGCGAGCGCGCGCGCGATGCAGACGCGCTGCTTCTGCCCGCCGGAAAGCTGGCCCGGCCGCCGCTTGGCGAAATCGCCGGGCAATCCGACCTGCGTCAACAGCTCGCCGACTCGCTTCTTCACCTCCGAGTCCGATCGGTTGAAGAACAACGACATCGGCCGCCCGACAATGTCGCCCAGGGTCTGCCGCGGATTGAGCGCCGTGTCCGGCATCTGATGCACCATCTGCAAACGGCGCAGCACTTCGCGCGGCCGATGCGCCATCACCGGCGCGAGCGTCTGGCCGGCGAGCTTTACGTCGCCGGTGCGGCGCGGCAGCAGGCCCGCCACCACCCGCGCCATCGACGACTTGCCGGAGCCGGATTCGCCGACCACCGCCAGCGTCTCGCCCTTGGCCAGCGTCACGTTGATGTTCTTGACCACCGTGGTGCCCGGCCGGTAGCCCGCCTCGACGTTGCTGACGATGAGCAGCGGCTCGGCGTTGGCCGGCGGATCAATCAACGGCGTATGCGTCGCCGCGCGGCGCTCGTTGACGAGCGCGGTGGCGTAGGGCGTGCGCGGCGCTTCCAGAATCTGCTTGGCGTCGCCAAGCTCGACCATCTTGCCGTGGCGCAGCACCATGATGCGGTGCGCGATCTGCGCGACGACCGCGAGGTCGTGGGTGATGTAGAGCCCGGCCGTGCCGAACTCGCGGATCAGGTCGCGCAGCAGCGCCAGCACCTCGATCTGCGTCGTCACGTCGAGCGCGGTGGTCGGCTCGTCGAGCACGATGATGTCGGGGCGGCAGCTCATCGCCATCGCCGCCATCGCGCGCTGCAACTGACCGCCGCTGACCTCGTGCGGATAGCGGTCGCCAAAGGTCTCAGGGCTCGGCAATTGCAGCTTGGCGAACAAGAACTTCGCGTATTTCTCCGCCTCCGCCCGGCTCATCACGCCGTGCAGCACCGGCGCCTCGCACACCTGATCCATCAGCTTCATCGCCGGGTTGAACGAGGCGGCGGCGCTCTGCGCGATATAGGCGATGCTCTTGCCGCGGAAGTTGCGCCGCGCGTTCGCCGTGCTGGCGCGCAACTCGACGCCGTTGATCGTGATCTGACCGCCGGTGATGCGGCAGCCCGCGCGAGCATAAGCCATCGAAGCCAGGCCGATGGTTGACTTGCCAGCCCCGGACTCGCCGATCAGACCTAGGATTTCGCCCCGCTTCAGCTTGACGTCGACCTTGTCGACCAGCTTCGCGCCAGTGATTGTACCAACTTCCAGCCCCTCAAGCGTCAGCACCAGATCGTCCGTCATGACGTCCTCACATTTCCGCTTGGCTGCCCGAGGGCCGCGCATCGATCGACAACAACCAGTCGACCACGAGATTGACGCCACCTTCGGGTTCCATATCGTGACGCTGGATGTGACTCAATCGCCAGGCGCATCATCAGTGATCGTCAAGGTCTCGGGACGCCGGAATGGCCGGATCTGCCGCGTCCGAGCGGCTCGGGCGTCTGCGCGACATGCTGGCTGATTTGTCGCCGACGACGCCGCTCGATGCCGCAGGTCGGCGTTTACTTTGGGTGTTCGAAACCATCGCCATGTGCGTCACAAGTTCGGGGAACGCGCGATCGGCACCAGGCCGGCCAGCCATTGCGGGACAACGTGCCGGTAGATTGAACGCATCCGGCCTGCTCCCGCCGTTGCAGCTTGCTGCCCGGCATCCGGCCCCGTAAAAGAGAACCCGTGTTGCCCAAGCGTGTCGCTTTGATCCTGGCCCTGCTCACCCTGGCGGCCTACCTGCCCGTGGCGAGGCATGGATTCATCGTTTACGACGACCCGGACTATGTGACCGAAAACCACGCCGTCCAGGCAGGCCTGACTCCCGCCTCGATCAAATGGGCCTTCACCACCTTCCACGCCAGCAACTGGCATCCCGTCACCTGGCTCTCGCATGAACTGGACTGGCAATTGTTCGGCCCAAATCCCGGCGTGCAGCACATCATCAACGTCCTGTTTCACGCCGCCAATGTCGTCCTGCTCTTCCTCCTGCTCCTGCGACTTACGAACGCGCTGTGGCCCGCTGCAATCGTTGCCGCCCTTTTCGCCTGGCACCCACTACATGTCGAATCCATCGCGTGGATTGCCGAGCGCAAGGACGTCCTCAGCGCCTTTTTCGGCCTGCTGA
>CAWEDI010000028.1:0-142477 GCA_963807735.1 uncultured Pseudomonadota bacterium
ATTGAGCGCGCAGCGGCGCGCCAGCGCGGGGACGGCTCGTCGCGCGGAGTTTGCCCTCGTGGCCGCCGTGAACCCTTGCCCGCGGGTTGGCGAGCGGACGAATCCGGAACCGCCTGCAAGCTCGCAGACCCTGCGGGGCGCGCATGGGCGCGAAAAAGCCCCCGCGCCGGGGGCGTCGGGGGCTTGTGTTTGGTTGCGGGGGCAGGATTTGAACCTGCGGCCTTCAGGTTATGAGCCTGACGAGCTACCGGGCTGCTCCACCCCGCGGCGTCGGTATACAGAGGCCGGACGGCGGCGGACAGACACGTCCGCCGGCGGCCAGGCGCTGTGTGAAAAGAGGAAGCGTTGGCGGTTCAGACGAAGGCGGGAATATTTTTCCCAAATCCGTCTTCCGTCGTCCTTATTCTGTGATCTGCTCTTGGCGGGCCTGGCGGCGACCTACTCTCCCGTGTCTTGAGACAAAGTACCATTGGCGCTGAGGCGTTTGACGGCCGAGTTCGGGATGGGATCGGGTCTTATCGCCTCGCCGAAGGCCACCAGGCCGGCGAAGGGCAGTAACAGTTACCAGTTATCCAGTGAACAGTCACCCGTGAGCAGAAGTGTCTGATCACGGGTGACTGATCCCCGGTCGCTGGATGAAGCAAAACTGGTCGTCTTTGGATCGCAACGGTTTCGGCGAACTGGTCACTGGTTACTAGTGACTGTTCACTGCTTTCCGTTTTCTGATTCCGAGCCAGAATCAAGCCGAACGGGCGATTAGTACCGGTAAGCTCAACGCGTCGCCGCGCTTACACCTCCGGCCTATCGACGTGGTCGTCTTCCACGGCCCTTCAGGGAGATCTGGTTTTGAGGCTGGTTTCCCGCTTAGATGCCTTCAGCGGTTATCCATTCCGTATATAGCTACCCTGCACCGCGGCTGGCGCCACGACAGGTCCACCAGAGATACGTTCACCCCGGTCCTCTCGTACTAGGGGCAAATCCTCTCAAATCTCCAACACCCACGGCAGATAGGGACCAAACTGTCTCACGACGTTTTGAACCCAGCTCACGTACCACTTTAATCGGCGAACAGCCGAACCCTTGGGACCTTCTCCAGCCCCAGGATGTGATGAGCCGACATCGAGGTGCCAAACACTCCCGTCGATATGGACTCTTGGGGAGTATCAGCCTGTTATCCCCGGCGTACCTTTTATCCGTTGAGCGATGGCCCACCCACGCGGGACCACCGGATCACTATGACCGACTTTCGTCTCTGCTCGACTTGTCAGTCTCGCAGTCAGGCTGGCTTATGCCATTGCACTCAACGAGCGATTTCCGACCGCTCTGAGCCAACCATTGCGCGCCTCCGTTACGCTTTGGGAGGCGACCGCCCCAGTCAAACTACCCACCATGCGTTGTCCCGGGCCCCGATGAGGGGTCGCGGTTAGACGTCCATCAAGCCAAGGGTGGTATTTCAAGGATGGCTCCGCCAGAGCTAGCGCCCCGGTTTCATAGCCTACCACCTATCCTACACATGGCTTAACGAACGCCAACGCAAAGTTATAGTAAAGGTGCACGGGGTCTTTCCGTCTGACCGCAGGTACCCCGCATCTTCACGGGGACTTCAATTTCACTGAGCTGACGTTGGAGACAGCGGGGAAGTCATTACGCCATTCGTGCAGGTCGGAACTTACCCGACAAGGAATTTCGCTACCTTAGGACCGTTATAGTTACGGCCGCCGTTTACCGGGGCTTCAATTCAAGGCTTGCACCTCTCCTTTTAACCTTCCGGCACCGGGCAGGCGTCAGACCCTATACGTCATCTTACGATTTCGCAGAGCCCTGTGTTTTTGTTAAACAGTTGCCACCCCCTGGTCTGTGCCCCCCCGACCCGCTTGCGCGAGCCGAAGGCCTCCTTATCCCGAAGTTACGGAGGCAATATTGCCGAGTTCCTTCAACGTCATTCTCTCAAGCGCCTTGGTATGCTCTACCTGTCCACCTGTGTCGGTTTCGGGTACGGTCTGATGCAGGGGCTATTTCCTGGAACAGGTTCGAGGCCAGAGAAATCCAGTAATCCCTCACAACTTCCGTCATCCGTCACCACCTGCTGGCCCACGAATATTAACGTGATTCCCATCGACTACGCCTTTCGGCCTCGCCTTAGGGACCGGCTAACCCTGCGAAGATTAACTTTACGCAGGAACCCTTGGACTTTCGGCGACACTGTCTTTCACAGTGTTTGTCGTTACTCATGTCAGCATTCGCACTTCCGATATCTCCAGGATGCCTCACGGCTGTCCCTTCATGGAACACGGAACGCTCCGCTACCGTCAGTGACCAGTTAACAGTAATCAGTGACCAGAAGGATCGTGCTTCTAGCGACGATCGCAGGCCCTGCAACATGCGGATGATATGGCCGAACTCGTCGCGCCAATCCTCCGCCTGATCGGTCTCGGCATAACCGAGATCGCCAGCGTATCGACACCACAATCTGCGCTTCTTCCGCCGAGCCCAGCGCCATCACCAGATAGCGCGAAAACTCTTTTGGCGAAGCCAATTGTCGTCCTTGACCCTCCACGATCAGACTGCACACGGACTTCGACGCCCGACGCAGTTGATCCGCAAGACCGCCATATTGTTCGATCTTGGGAAAGCTCAGACTGGCGCGATGCAAGACAAGAGACAACGCATAAGCCCGTTTGAAGACATCAAAGTCCTCTCGCATTCCTTATCCGTGTCCCCGGCACTTGCCGCTCCCTCTGGTCACTGTTCACTGTTAACTGGTCACCGACCCAAAGCTTCGGCTCATGGCTTGAGCCCCGTTACATCTTCGGCGCAGAAACCCTTAATTAGACCAGTGAGCTGTTACGCTTTCTTTAAAGGATGGCTGCTTCTAAGCCAACCTCCTGGTTGTTTTGGGATTTCCACATCCTTTCCCACTTAGCCATGAATTGGGGGCCTTAGCTGTTGGTCTGGGTTGTTTCCCTCTCCACAATGGACGTTAGCACCCACTGTGTGGCTCCCGAGAATGACTTCCAGGTATTCGGAGTTTGGTTAGATTTGGTAGGGTTTTAGCCCCCCTAGTCCATCCAGTGCTCTACCCCCTGGAGCCTCATCTCGAGGCTATACCTAAATATATTTCGCGGAGAACCAGCTATTTCCGAGTTTGGTTGGCCTTTCACCCCTAATCACAAGTCATCCGAGTCTTTTTCAACAGACACCGGTTCGGTCCTCCAGCAAGTGTTACCTTGCCTTCAACCTGCTCATGACTAGATCACTCGGTTTCGGGTCTAAAGCAACGAACTGAACGCCCTGTTCAAACTCGCTTTCGCTGCGCCTTCGCCTATCGGCTTAAGCTTGCTCGTTACTTTAAGTCGCTGACCCATAATACAAAAGGTACGCCGTCAGCCAATCCTTGCGGATCCGGCCTTCGACTGTTTGTAGGTATCCGGTTTCAGGTGCTGTTTCACTCCCCTCGTCGGGGTGCTTTTCACCTTTCCCTCACGGTACTTGTTCGCTATCGGTCGCTGAGGAGTACTTAGGCTTGGAGGGTGGTCCCCCCGTGTTCAGGCAGGATTTCACGTGTCCCGCCCTACTCGAATCTCGCTTAGGTCTCGCTTCATACGGGGCTGTCACCCGCTACGGCCCGGCTTTCCAACCGGTTCTGATAAAAACCTAAATGAGCATTGGCCTGATCCGCGTTCGCTCGCCACTACTAACGGAGTCTCGTTGATGTCCTTTCCTCCGGGTACTTAGATGTTTCAGTTCCCCGGGTTCGCTCTTATTCCCCTATGGATTCAGGAAATAAGTAATTCCACAAGCAACCAGTTACCAGTTACCAGTCCCCAGGGTCGCCCCTGGTTACTGTTCACTGTTAACGGGTCACTGGAATTGGGTTGCCCCATTCGGAAATCTAGGGATCAAAGCCTGTTCGCGGCTCCCCCCAGCTTATCGCAGCGTACCACGTCCTTCATCGCCTCTCAGCGCCAAGGCATCCGCCGGATACCCTTTTGGCACTTGATTCTTGCTCGAAATCAGAAAACGGAGTCAGTGACCGGTGATCAGTCGACAGTGACCAGAAAGCTTGCGCTCTCCGCCCTGTCGCCGTCGCCGGCCGCCGCCTCGTCTTCCAATCCGAAAAGACCAGTTTTGCTTCAAACACATCCGGGAGCCCCGCGGTCAAGCTAAGGGCTCACGACTGGTGCTGACGGAGACAGGACCACAGACGACGACGAACCGAGGACCGCCCTTTCGGACAATCTCGCTCCCGTCACCCGCAATCTCATTTCCGAGACCGGATGCGCTTCCTCTTCACAATGTCAATTTCAGAGAACGGAGAACAGAACGCCGAAGACAGACTTCTCGTCCGTCCCGGCCCGCTCAACCGCTCCTTCCGAAGATCTCGTCTTGCGCCGGGCTCGCGCCCTCGCCCAAAACCGCGATCTCCAAACTGCTATTTCATCGGATTGCCGCCTCGCCGGCGACCTTGCGCCTCGAACCTGGTGGAGCCAGACGGGATCGAACCGACGACCTCATGCTTGCAAAGCACGCGCTCTCCCAACTGAGCTATGGCCCCGGGCAGTCACCAGTTGATAGTGACTAGTGACCTGTCGACGCTCTTGGTCACTGGTCACTATCAACTGGTGACTGCCTGGTGGGCCTGGGAGGACTTGAACCTCCGACCTCACGCTTATCAAGCGCGCGCTCTAACCAACTGAGCTACAAGCCCGAGGCGGGGGACCCGTGACCAGTCCTCAGTAACCAAAAAAGTTTGGTCACTGGTCACTGTCGACCGGTCACTGAGAAAGAGAGACGAAGACGGCGGCATCCCGCCAATGCGGCCTTTGACAAGGCCGCTGATTTTCTGAAACAGCAATGTGAAACTCGACGGGCGACCTCTCGGTCACTGGTCACTGTTCACTGATCACTGTTATCCAGAAAGGAGGTGATCCAGCCGCAGGTTCCCCTACGGCTACCTTGTTACGACTTCACCCCAGTCGCTGACCCTACCGTGGTCGTCCGTCTCCTTGCGGTTAACAGAACGCCTTCGGGTAAAGCCAACTCCCATGGTGTGACGGGCGGTGTGTACAAGGCCCGGGAACGTATTCACCGCGGCGTGCTGATCCGCGATTACTAGCGATTCCAACTTCATGCACTCGAGTTGCAGAGTGCAATCCGAACTGAGACGGCTTTTTGAGATTTGCTAAGGCTCGCGCCGTGGCATCCCTCTGTCACCGCCATTGTAGCACGTGTGTAGCCCAGCCTGTAAGGGCCATGAGGACTTGACGTCATCCCCACCTTCCTCCGGCTTATCACCGGCAGTCCCTCTAGAGTGCCCAACTGAATGATGGCAACTAAAGGCGAGGGTTGCGCTCGTTGCGGGACTTAACCCAACATCTCACGACACGAGCTGACGACAGCCATGCAGCACCTGTGTTCCCGGCCCCGAAGGGAGGATCCCATCTCTGGGAACCGTCCAGGACATGTCAAAAGCTGGTAAGGTTCTGCGCGTTGCTTCGAATTAAACCACATGCTCCACCGCTTGTGCGGGCCCCCGTCAATTCCTTTGAGTTTTAATCTTGCGACCGTACTCCCCAGGCGGGATGCTTAAAGCGTTAGCTGCGCCACTGAAGAGCAAGCTCCCCAACGGCTAGCATCCATCGTTTACAGCGTGGACTACCAGGGTATCTAATCCTGTTTGCTCCCCACGCTTTCGCGTCTCAGCGTCAGTTCCGGGCCAGTGAGCCGCCTTCGCCACTGGTGTTCTTGCGAATATCTACGAATTTCACCTCTACACTCGCAGTTCCACTCACCTCTCCCGGACTCAAGATCCCCAGTATCAAAGGCAGTTCCAAGGTTGAGCCTTGGCATTTCACCCCTGACTTAAAGACCCGCCTACACGCGCTTTACGCCCAGTAATTCCGAACAACGCTAGCCCCCTTCGTATTACCGCGGCTGCTGGCACGAAGTTAGCCGGGGCTTCTTCTCCCACTACCGTCATTATCGTCGTGGGTGAAAGAGCTTTACAACCCTAAGGCCTTCATCACTCACGCGGCATGGCTGGATCAGGCTTTCGCCCATTGTCCAATATTCCCCACTGCTGCCTCCCGTAGGAGTTTGGGCCGTGTCTCAGTCCCAATGTGGCTGATCATCCTCTCAGACCAGCTACCGATCGTCGCCTTGGTGCGCCATTACCACACCAACTAGCTAATCGGACGCGGGCCAATCCTCCGGCGATAAATCTTTCGCCTCTCGACCGTATCCGGTATTAGCTCAAGTTTCCCTGAGTTATTCCGAACCGGAGGGTATGTTCCCACGCGTTACTCACCCGTCTGCCGCTCCCCTTGCGGGGCGCTCGACTTGCATGTGTTAAGCCTGCCGCCAGCGTTCGTTCTGAGCCAGGATCAAACTCTCAAGTTAAAGAGATCTTGATCTCTGACCGGTCAACTGGCTGAGGAACTCCTTGTTCAGGAAATTCCTCGACCTTCTAAGGGTCTTACGACCCCATTTGACGAGTTCCAAACACTCCCTTCCGAAGCTATAAACGCACCGTCCGTCTCACGACGTTCGATCCGCCCAACTCCCGAAGGAATGGTTGTCTGAAACGTGACCGTCAGCTTGTCTCTTCGGACTTCCCTGTTTGGCAACAGAAAAGCCCCGCAAGGACGCCGCCGTCCACGTCTCTCTTTCTTCCGATGAAATTGTCAAACAGCGTTCGAGGGCCAAAACCCTCGGGTCCCAAATCCCAACAAGCCCGCTGCGCGCGCCCGCCGAAACTTAAAAACCCAATCTCGCGACCCCGCTCTCAGATGTCCCTGAAAGCCGCCTCCAGGCTGCCCCGAAAGCAAAAACAGCCGACACCTTCCCGCCCCCTCCTCTCAGAGAGGGAGATGAAGCCGTCGATCCCGTGGTCATAACCAACCGACCCGCCAACCAGCAGCGTCGCCGTCGGTGAGACGCGATATAGGGGAGGCGCCCTACCCTGTCAAACCCTTTTTCAAGAAATTCACGGAGCCGTCACATAGGCGGACAAACCTGCGCAGCGGACGTCCGTCGATCAGCGCTAGCCCGACGGCGATCAGCGCGAAGCCCAGGAAATGCCGGCTTTCCAAGCGCTCGCCGAGGATGACGGCGCCAAGCAGGATCGCGGTGACCGGCGCGAGCAAGGTCACCAGCACGACGTTGGTCGCCCCCGCTCCGGCGAGAATCCGGAAGTAGACGACGTAAGCCAGCGCCGTCGAGAACGCGCCGATCGCCAGGATCGACGCCGTAGCCGCGAGCCCCGGCGGGGGCAGCGACCAGGGGTGATCGCCCCACACCGCGAGGGGCGTGAGAAAAATCGCCGCCGCGGTGACCTGACCGGTCGCGATCTCGATCGGCGCGAGCCCGCGCCCGCGGAAGCGTCGGCCGTAAAGGCTTCCACAGGCGTAGAAAACCGCAGCCGCCAAAACCGCGAATTGCGGCCACAGCGCGCCGGCGACGGCGAAATTCGCGCCGCCCAGCATCGACGCGACGCCGAACAGGCCCGCCGAAGCGCCCGCGAAGCGCGTCCAGGTCAGCCGCTCCGTGCTCGTGACGAAATGAGCGAGAAGAACGGTGAAAATCGGCGTCGCCGCATTGAGAATGGCGGCGAGGCCGCTGGCGATCTTCGTCTGACCCGAAACGATCAGCAGAAACGGAATGGCGTTGTTGAGGAGACCGAGCAGCGCCAGCGCCGGCGCCTCTTGGGCGATGGCGCGCGGGGAAAGTCCAGTCACGCCCGCGCTGGCCCATAGCAACAGCGCCGCGATCGAGACCCGAGCGGCGACGATCGTGAAAGGCGGCAGCGCCTTGACGGCGACCCCGACGAAGAAAAACGAGCCGCCCCACAACAGCGAGAGGAATAGCATCAGGCCCCATTCCCGAGCGGTCATGGGGCGTTGCGGGGCGGTCATGGGCGTCTCCGGGGCGACTCGCGCCTCGGTTAGCCCTTTCTACGAGCGACGACCGCCCGATTCCGACGACGCCGGGCTTACATGCCCATCATCAACTGGCCGCGAATTTCGCCGGGTTTGTGGGCCGCCGTGTGGATGTTGAAGTACATCATGCCGCTCGACAGCGCCTTGGCCTGGTCCTCGGTCAGCGTCGCCGAGCCCTTGATCGGGCTCTCCAAAGAGCCCGAGAGCGGGACCATGATCGGCGCCGGCTTGCCGACTGGCGCGGGTCCATGGAAATGCGCGGCGATGGCGGGGCCGGTCAGGCCGGAATAGGTGATGGTCCACGTCAAGGTCTTGCTGGCGGTGTCGTATTTCGCCTCGACGGCGCCCGTGGCTTTGCTGGTCGTCGGCGGGGTCTCGGAGGGCCCGTCGAGCTTCGCGGTGTAGCTGACCGTCTCGGCGTTGGCGCTTGCGAGTCCGGCGAACGCGAAGACCGCGGCGAGAGCGGTCCGGCGCGAAATGAGCGGCATGAGGTTCTCCTTGGGTTTCAGCGGCCGCTGCGTGACGCGGCGCCGCTGGAACATAGCGAAACGCCGCAACAAAGCAGCCGTTCCGTCAGTCGAGCCGCACCGCGACGCCGCGCGCGGCCATCCGCTGCTTCGCCTCGCGGATCGTAAATTCGCCGAAATGGAAGATCGACGCGGCCAGCACGGCGCTGGCGTGGCCGCTGAGCACCCCGTCAGCGAGATGATCGAGATTGCCGACGCCCCCGGAAGCGATCACCGGAATCGGTACGGCGTCGGCGACCGCGCGGGTCAGTTCGAGGTCGAAGCCGATCCGGGCGCCGTCGCGATCCATCGAGGTCAGCAGGATTTCGCCGGCGCCGAGCGCCGTCACCTCGCGGGCGTAAGCGATGGCGTCGAGACCGGTCGAGCGCCGACCGCCGTGGGTGAAAATCTCCCAGCGCGGCGGCTCGCCAGGGCTCGAAACGCGCTTGGCGTCGATGGCGACGACCACGCATTGGCTGCCGAATTTCTCGGCCGCCGCGCGCACGAACTGACGGTCCGCGACCGCGGCCGAGTTGATCGACGCCTTGTCGGCGCCGGCGAGCAGCAACCGCCGGATGTCCTCGACCTCGCGCACGCCGCCGCCGACGGTGAGCGGCATGAAGCAAACCTCCGCCGTGCGGCTCACGACGTCGAGCAGAATGCCGCGATTCTCGTGGCTCGCCGTGATGTCGAGGAAACAGAGTTCGTCGGCGCCCGCCTTGTCGTAGGCGATGGCGCACTCGACGGGGTCGCCGGCGTCGCGCAGGTTGACGAAATTGACGCCCTTGACGACGCGGCCGTCCTTAACGTCGAGACAGGGGATGAGGCGAGATTTCAGCATTATTCGGCGGAGGTCTTCAAATTGGCCTGCACGAAATCATCCCAGAAGAGGCCGGGCAAGCGGCCGGAGTCCTCGGAACGGCTGAAGTCCGACACAAAGAAGATTCGAGATCCCGCGAACCTGACAAATCGCGTAAGGTCGATTTCGTCTCCATTGCCGTCATCAAATACGAGAAGAAAGCGCTTCATGAGGGTTTCCTCGTCGCCTTCGGCGCCGTCGCGTGACGTTCGTAGGCAATCAGCTGGGCGTGTCGTCTTAACCGATACGCCTCAGATTCCAGACCGGGTTGACGATACATAGCACAAGATACGCGACCATCGCCACAACGGGAGGAATGGCGGCGACGGCCAGCATAGCGGCGGCAAACAGGGCGCTCGTCGTGGTCGAAGTCTGAAAACGGGCGCCCCTGCTTGAGGCGCCGTTTTCAGACACGCCGCCGCCCTTCGGAACGGGTTGATCCCTGTGTTATTGTGCAGGGCGTGAGGGGCGCGATGGGTGAAACCCGGAAGATTGCGGCAATCCTGGCCGCCGACGTCGTCGGCTTCAGCCGTATGACCAGCGCCGACGAAGACCGCACGCTCGCGCAGCTCAGGGCGCTCCGTGTTGAGCTCATCGATCCCACGATCGTCGGCCAGAACGGCCGCATTTTCAAGCGCACAGGCGACGGAGCGCTGGCCGAGTTCCGCAGTGTCGTCGAGGCGGTGCGGTGCGCCATCACAATCCAGATCGCGATGATCGAGCGCAACATGGGAACACCCGCCGATCAGCGTATTGAGTTTCGCATCGGCGTCCACCTCGGTGATGTCGTCGAGGAGAGCGACGGTGACCTAATGGGCGACGGCGTCAATATCGCGGCCCGATTGGAAGGCATTGCCGAGCCAGGCGCGATCTGCCTTTCCGAGGACGCCTTTCGGCAGGTCAGCGGCCGGCTCGATAGGGAGGTCACCGATCTCGGTCCGAAGCAGCTCAAGAACATAGCAAGGCCCATCCGCGCCTATTCGTTGCAAGTCGGCAACTCGCTGGTGGCGAATCCCAAGACGGAGACGAAGCCGCTCGAACCGAGGAGGCGATCCGCGCTCGCGTCGCTCATGGCCGGGATCGCCGTCCTCGCCATGATTGCAGGCGGAGCATGGTACTTCCTTGCGGAAAACCGCTCTTCGGGAGGAGTGGCGATCCGAGAGCCGGCCGCGCATCTGTCGATCGTGGTGCTGCCCTTCACCAACCTCTCGGGCGATCCCGCCCAGGACTATTTCGCCGACGGCATAACCGAGAACCTAACAACCGACCTCTCGCGCATTCGAGACAGCTTCATCATCGCCCGCAACACGGCGTTCACCTACAAGGGCAGAGCCGTCGACGCGAAGCAGATCGGTAAGGAGCTCGGGGTTCGCTACGCGCTTGAGGGGTCTGTGCAGCGCGATCAGAACCGAGTCCGCGTTAACGCCCAACTCATCGACGCGGAAACCGGCGCGCATCTCTGGGCCGACCGGTTCGATGAGGACATCGCCGACTTGTTCAAACTGCAAGACCAGATTGTGGCGCGGCTGGCGAATTCGCTCGGTAACGAACTCATCATTGCGGAGGCGCAAAGAGACCAGCGCATTGAGCATCCAGACGCGCTCGATCTCTCGATGCGCGCTCGCGCAATATATCTGCGAGGCGACCGGACGAAAGAAAGCAACATCGCCGCGCGAGCCCTTTACCAACAGGCGCTGACGATCGACCCAAACGACGCAAGGGCGCTTGCAGGCGTGGCCTCTACGTACATGGTCGAAAGGGTGTACGGTTGGGGATCGCCAGGCGTTGACTACGACGCCAAGGTGGTTGGCCTCGATGATCGGTCTATCGCCATCGATCCCGGAAACTCTTACCCGTATTCAGCCAAGAGCCTCTACCTGACGAACAGCAATCGCCCCGTCGAGGGTCTCCGCGCGGCCGATGCGGGGCTCGCCATCAATCAAAGCGACCCGCTGTTGCATGCGGCGCGCGGCCTTGCTGAAAACTACCTCGGCCACTTCGAGGAGGGCATATCCGAGGCCGAGCAAGCCATGCGCTTGAGCCCCCGCGATCCGATCATTGGGGCTTGGCACAACTTCAAAGCGGAGGCGGAACTCGGTCGTGGACGATACGATGCAGCGATTGCGGAAGCGAACAAAGGCATCGACGCGGGGTATCGTGTTTTTCTGGCCTACGTACCATTGACTGCCGCCTACGCCCTGAAAGGCGACCTGGATCAGGCCAAAACCGCGCTGGCGGAAGCGCGCCGGCTCAACCCGAACCTCACAGTCGCGTACGTGCGCAAACGCTACCCGGATTTTCCGTGGATGTGGGACGGCCTGCGCAAGGCGGGGCTACCTGAGCAATAAGCCTGCGAGGTCGCCGCCTTGAGGAGCCGGTCAAGATTCTTTGGGGCCGCGCGTCCTCAGCAGCGCCAGCGCCTCCACGGCATCCAACCGACCGTCGTACAGCGCCCGCCCCGAGATCGCGCCGGCGAGCTTGGCGCAGTCGGGCTCCAGCAGCCGCTTCACGTCCTCGATCGAGGCGAGGCCGCCGGAGGCGATGACGGGAATCGTCAGCGCCTCGGCCAAAGCGACGGTTTGCGGCAGATTGAGCCCCTGCAAAACGCCGTCGCGAGCGATGTCGGTGTAGATGATCGCCGCGACCCCGGAATCTTCGAAAATACGGCCGAGATCGAGCGCGGAGACATCGGACTGGCGCGCCCAGCCCTCGATCGCCACCCTGCCCTCGCGCGCGTCGACGCCGACCGCGATGCGACCCGGATAAAGTCGCGCCGCCTCGCGCACGAAATCGGGGTCCTTCAGCGCCGCCGTGCCGATGATGACGCGCGTCACGCCCTTCTCGATCCAGCCCGCGACGGTGCGCAGGTCCCGGACGCCGCCGCCGAGCTGCACTTTCATTCCCGTCGCGGCGAGAATGCGCTCGACGGCGTGCGCATTCACCGGCTGGCCGGCGAAGGCGCCGTCGAGATCGACCACATGCAGATAGCCGAACCCTTGCGCCTCGAATTTCTGCGCCTGCGACGCGGGATCGAGGTTGAAGACGGTCGCCTGCTCCATGTCGCCGCGCACGAGGCGCACGCATTCGCCGTTCTTGAGATCAATCGCCGGAAATAGGATCACGGGCGCCACTTCAGGAAATTGGCGATCAGGGCGAGACCGAGGGTCTGGCTCTTTTCAGGATGAAACTGGGTCCCGGCGATATTGTCGCGCGCCACGATCGCCGTGATCGGGCCGGCGTAGTCGGCGGTGGCGACGACGTCGTCCGGACGCTGCGGATAGAGCTGATAGGAATGCACGAAATAGGCGTGCAGGCCGGGCCGCACGCCTTCCAGCAACGCGTGCGGGCGGCGAACCTCCAACGTGTTCCAACCCATGTGGGGGATTTTCAGCGAGGGCTCGGCGGGCTCGATGACGGAGACGTCGCCGGGAATCCAGCCGAGGCCGGCGACCGTTTCGTGCTCCAGGCCGCGCGTCGCGAGAAGCTGCATGCCGACGCAGATGCCGAGGAACGGACGGCCGCGACGGCGCACGCTCTCTTCAAGCGCGGCGACCATGCCGGTCGCATTGTCTAGACCCCGCCGGCAATCGGCGAACGCGCCGACCCCCGGCAACACCAGACGATCGGCGCCCAGCACCCAGTCGGCGTCGGCGGTTACGCGCACCTCCGCGGCGACATCCGCTTCGCGCGCGGCCCGCTCAAACGCCTTGTGCGCGGAATGCAGATTGCCGGAGCCGTAGTCGACGATGGCGACTTTCATCGCCCAGGCTCCGGGAACAGCCCGATCACCTCGGGCGACGCCGGCGGCGCGCCGCGCACAGCCGCAGGCGGCGCGGCGGCGAGCGTTCGTTCGAGATAAAGTTTCTCCGCCTCCAGAGCGCTGCGCGCAAAGATGACGTCGACCAGCGCGCGCCCGCCGCGAAGCGCCAGCGCGCGACCCTCGAACGCAACATAGAGATGCGCCAGCGCGTCGAGCGCCAGCGCCGCGCCGAACGTCAGCCAACCGAACCGCACGAGCGCGATCACCGCCGCCGCCAGAATCGCGTAGCCGAGCAACGCGAGCCACAGCCCGCGAAACAGCAGCCATAGCGGCCCGAACACCAGGCCAAGGACCGAAAACCCGGTCCTCACCGCGCGCGCGCCCTCGGGGCCGGCGACCGCCTCGACCGTGCGAGGCGCCAGAATCGCGAACAGTTTCATCTCGCCGCGGCCCTCTTAAAGCGCGCCCTTCGTCGAGGGCACGCGGTTCGCCTGACGGGAGTCGATCGCAAGCGCCGCGCCAAGCGACCGCGCCACGCCCTTGAAACAGGATTCAGCCATGTGGTGGCTGTTGGCGCCATAAAGCGTCTCGATATGCAGCGTCAGGCCGGCGTTGATCGCGAAGGCCTGGAAGAACTCGCGCACGAGTTCCGTGTCGAACGAACCGATCTTAGGCGTCGGAAACGCGACGCGGAACACCAGAAACGGACGCCCCGACACGTCGACCGCCACCCGCGTCAGCGTCTCGTCCATCGGCAGCAGGCAATCGGCGTAACGCGCGAGGCCGCGCTTGTCGCCGAGCGCCTGCTTCAGCGCCTGGCCAAGCGCGATGCCGACGTCTTCGACCGTGTGGTGATCGTCGATATGCAGATCGCCCTTGGCCGAAATCGTCATGTCGATCAACGAATGGCGGGCGAGCTGGTCGAGCATGTGGTCGAAGAAGCCGACGCCGGTGGCGATCTTGGCCGATCCCGACCCGTCGAGGTCGAGCTCGACGGCGATCTCCGTCTCGTTGGTCTTCCGGGTTACCGCCCCCTTGCGCATTCTTGTCTTCCGCTCGCCCAAAGTTTGGGCAGCGATTAGCAAGACTCGCGCCGGATGGCCAGCTTCAAGGTCGCGCTGGCGGCTCCGGCCAGGGCCGTGGCTCCGTCGATCGGATGTCCTCGTAAGCGCGCGCCAGCCCGAGGACCCCGAGATCGTCGAACCGTCGGCCGACAATCTGCAAGCCGATCGGCAAGCCTGTCTCGTCGTAACCGCAGTTGATCGAAGCGGCCGGCTGCTCGGAGACGCTGAACGGCAGCGTAAAGCCGATATGCGGGAACGGATTGAGCGGGTCCCGGCTCGGCGAAGCCTCCTCGGCGGGGAACGCGGTCATCGGCGACGTCGGCGATAACACGAAATCATAGGCTTGCGTCGCGGCGGCGGTCACCTCCCGCATCGCCATGATGTCATTGAAGCCGCGAAACACGTCCTCCGCGCTCAGCGAGGCCGCGGAATCCGCCCAGGCGCGGATGAACGGCAGGATCGCGTCGCGCCGCTCCGGCGCGAGATCGCGCGTGTCGAGGAAGAACCGCATCCGCATGAAGCGGTCCCACCCGTCCAGCATCGACTGAGTGACGAAGGGCGACAGCGGTTCGACGATCGCGCCCGCGTCGGCGAAATCGCGCGCCGCCTGCTCGACCGCAGCGCGCACGGCCCTGCCCGGCGCCGCGCCCGAACCGGCGTCGAGCAGGAGACCGATTTTCAGGCCGCGCAACGGCGTCGGCTTGACCGACCAGTCGAGCGACTGCGGCGGCAGGCTCATGTGGTCGCGCGCGTCAGGACGCGAGAGCACGCTCATCATCAGCGCCGAGTCGGCGACCGTGCGCGATATCGGTCCGGCGACGCGGCCGAGGTACGGCGGGTCGATCGGAATCCGCCCGAGACTCGGCTTGAGGCCGAACAGGCCGCACCAGCCGGCGGGCAGACGCACCGAGCCGCCAATGTCGGTGCCAAGATGCAGGGGGCCATAGCCGGCGGCGGCGGCCGCCCCCGCTCCGGCCGACGATCCCCCGGGACCTTTGGAAAGGTCCCACGGATTGCGGGCCAGCGGGTGGAAGCTGGATAGCCCCGACGACAACATGCCGTAATCCGGCATGGTGGTCTTGGCGAAAGCGATCGCGCCGGCCTCATTGAGCCGCGCCGCCGGCGGCGCGTCCTCGGCGGCGGGCGTCAGGTCGGTCGCCGCCGTGCCGAGCGGCTTGGGATCGCCACGCGTGGCGATGTTGTCCTTGATGGTGACGGGCACGCCGTCGAGCGCGCCGATCGGTTCGCCCTTCGCCCAGCGCGTCGCCGACGCCTCCGCCTCGCGCAGCGCCCGCTCCGGTCGGAACAGGTAAGTCGCATGGATATGCGGCTCGTAAGCCTCGACCCGCGCGATCACCGCGCGCATCACCTCCACCGGAGAGAAGGCGCGGCGGCGATAGCCCTCGATGAGCGCCGTAGCGCCCAGTTCATTGAGCTTCAACGAACCGCCCTCACTTCCATGAAAGGGCGGCGAGGTCGTTGACGAAGATCGGCGCGTTCTTCCAAACGCCGGCGAGCTTGGCGTCGGCGACGACGATATTAGGCAGCTGGAAAAGGAATCCGTTGACGCTGTCATCGGCGAGCTTGTGCTGCGCGTCGACCAGCGCCTGCTTGTAGGCGGCGAGATCCGGCGCGGCATTCCAGCGCGCGATGATCGCCTGGAAATCCTTATTGTCGTACTGGAAGTAATAATTCGGATTGGCGTAGATCGCGATGTCGAGCGGCTCGACGTGGCTGATTATTGTCAGGTCGTAGTTCTTGTTGGTGTAAACGTTGGAGAGCCATTGCGCCCATTCGACGTTTTCGATTTTCGCCTGGACGCCGATCTCGGCGAGTTCGGAGGCGATGATCTCTCCGCCTTGACGCGCATAGGGCGGCGGCGGCAGGGTCAGCGTGAGACTGATCGGCGTTTTGATCCCCGCTTCGGCGAGCAGCTCCTTGGCCTTGGCGGGATCGTGCGGGTATTGGCCGGTCAGGTCGACATAGCCCGGATCGTTCGGCGTGAGATGGCTGCCGATCGGCGCGCCGAAGCCGTTGGAGGCGCCGTCGATGATCGCCTTGCGGTCGAGCGCATAGGCGATCGCCTGGCGGACCTTTAGCTGATCGAACGGCGGCTTCTTGTTGTTGATGGCGAGGATCGTCTTGCCCTCGGTGCCCCCGACCAACACCTGGAAGCGCGAGTCCGCCTTGAATTGGTCGAGCGAAGACGCGACGACGCGCGGGAAGACATCGACGTCGCCCGACAGCACCGCCGCCGACTCCGCCGCCGGATCGGAGATGAATTTGAACGTCGCGTGCTTGACCGCGATCTTGCCGGCGTCGCGGTAGCCGTCCCAGGCGTCGAGCGTCGCCGACGAGCCCTTGCTCCAATTGGTGAGCTTGTAGGGCCCGGTGCCGACCGGCTGCGTCGCCTCGTTCGCCGCGCTTTTCTCGTCGATGATGACGGCGGTGTTGAGGCCGAGGTGGAACAGCGCGGAGAAGCTCGGCTCCTTGAAGGTCAGCACGACCTTGCCGGGATCGCTGGCGTCGATCGACTGGATCGAGGCGAAGAACGCCTTCTCCTTATTGGTCGATTCCTTTCTGGCGTAACGCTCGAACGAGAACTTGACGTCCTTCGAGGTGAATGGCTCGCCGTCCTGGAACTTCACGCCCTTTTTCAGCGTCAGGGTCAACGTCTTGAGATCGGACGAGAAATTCCACGAGTCGGCGAGCAGCGGCGTAAACGTGAAGTCCTCGTTGATCTTCGTCAGTCCCTCGAAAATGTTGTAATGCGTGATCTCGCCGATCGCCGACGCCGCGCCGGAGGTCGGGTCCAGGCCGGGCGGCTCCAGCGTCATGCCGATCGTCACACTATCCTTGGCGTGAGCGAGCGAAGCGCCGGCCAGAAGCGCGGCGGCGAAAGCGGCGACCCGACGATACATACGAATTCCCCTGAAGCTGCGGCGACCCGCCGCGCGCGGAGATTACCACCCGTCCCGGTCCGCTGGTCAAGCGCGCCAAACGCAGTCGGCAAGCTTGCGAGGGTTGGCGAAATAATCAGCCGAGCCGGCGCAATCCCTCGCGGGCCGTTGTGTTCTGCGGATCGACTTCCATCGCGCGATTGTAGGATTCGACCGCCTTCGCCTTGTTGCCCTGCTTTTCGTAGGCGAACCCGAGATTGGCCCATCCGTCGGCGTTGCGATTGTCGACATTCAGCGCGGCGTTGAAATCCTCGATTGCGGCGTCGAACTTGCCGGTGGCGATGAGGCACTGGCCGCGCGCCTGATAGGGCGCCTCGACAAAGGGGTTGCGGTCGATGGCGTTGTTGAAGTCGGTGATCGCGTGGACGCAATCGCCCTGGCGCTGATAGATTAGCCCGCGCGCGTGATAAGCCTGCGCGTCCTCGGGCTTCAGGCGAATGGCGGCGTTGAGATCGGCCAGCGCGTCGTCGAAATGGCCTTGCGTGCGCAAGAGATTGCCGCGTCCGAGATAGGCCGCTGCGTTGCTGGGATTGGCGGAGATCGCGCTGTTGAAGTCAGCGAGCGCGAGGTCGTCCTTCTCGATCTGGCGATAGGCGAGCGCGCGATTGGTGTAGGCGCCGGCGAATTTCGGATCGAGCCGGACGGCGTGCGAGAAATCGGCGATCGCTTCCTGGTAGTGCCCGTTCTTGGCGTAGGCGATGCCGCGCTGATTGAAGGCGACGGGATCATTGGGGCGACGCTCGATGACGTCGCTGAGCGAGGAGATGTTCGCGCTCGCGGTCTGCGGGTTGTCGGGATCGCGCTCAGCCACCTTCGGCGCCGACATCGGCGCGAGCGATTCGCATCCGCTGACGCCGATGCAGAGCGCCACGGCCGTCGCGAACCAGAACTTAGCGGTCGGCATGCAGGCTCCGTTCCTGACGGCCCCGAGGCCGGCCGGAAAGCACCAGACTCGGAAGCGTGAAGTTCAGCCGGCCGCGCGCGTGGGGCCGGGCGTCGGCTTGGGCTTCATCGGCAACAGTCCCTCGCGCTGCAGCTTCTTGCGCGCGAGCTTACGCGCCCTGCGCACCGCCTCGGCCTTCTCCCGCGCCCGCTTCTCGGAGGGTTTCTCGTAGTGACCGCGCAATTTCATTTCGCGAAATATGCCCTCGCGCTGCATCTTTTTCTTCAACGCTTTGAGGGCCTGATCGACATTGTTGTCGCGAACAAGAACTTGCACGGGCTGTCCTAAGTTGCGAGGCGAGGCCTCGGGGGTTGTCGCCACCAACGCTACACGGGTCGAATACAAAAAGGCGACCCCGTCTCGACGGCTCGCCTTGATGGGCGCGCGATTAACAGAACCTGCGACCCTTGTCTAGAGTTGGCGCGACGCAGTCCAAAATCCCGACTTGCGTAAGCGCCCGCCCCGTGGCCGCGAGGTTTCGTCGAAATTAACGGAAAGGTTGCAAGAATAATCGAGCGGCGCTTTCCCTAGGCGCCCCGCGGTGATAGTTTTTCTAAAAATCGGCGTAAAAGAACGTAGCTGTCGGCGGATGGCGTCATCGGGGGCGGATGTGCCGAGCGTAATTTCGACTCCGTGGACAGTTGCCGCTCTAATTATATTTCTGATTAAACATCTGTTCGCGGATTTTTTCCTGCAAACGTCCTGGATGGCGAATGGCAAAGAGCAGCCGAACGGCTGGTTTTGGCCTTTAACCGCGCATGTTGCGGTCCACGCCGTCGCCACCGGGCTCATTTTCGCGATTCTCGCGCCGCTCTACCTGTGGATGGCGGCGGTCGATTTCGTCGTGCATTTCGCGATCGATCGGGCGAAGGGTCTGCTCAATCGCGCCTTCGACACCGATCCCACCAAGACCGGGTTCTGGTGGCTGATCGGCATCGATCAAACCCTGCACCACCTTACCCATATTGGCTTCGCCATCCTCATCGCCGTTCTGAGAACGCCGCAATAATCCGCGATCCCGGCATCGTGTTGCTTCTTTTTTGCGCTGCGCCTTGCGAGCCGCCAGCGGATTTGCGAGAAACCGGCTTTTCCATTCGTCGAAACCGAGAGCCGCCATGCCTGCCTATCGCTCGCGCACGACCACCCACGGCCGAAACATGGCGGGCGCTCGCGGCCTCTGGCGCGCGACCGGGGTCAAAGAGGGCGATTTCGGCAAGCCCATCATCGCCATCGCCAATTCCTTCACGCAGTTCGTGCCCGGACACGTGCATTTGAAGGACTTGGGGCAGCTTGTCGCGCGCGAGGTCGAGGCGGCCGGCGGCATCGCCAAGGAGTTCAATACAATCGCGGTCGACGACGGCATCGCCATGGGCCACGACGGAATGCTTTATTCCTTGCCCTCGCGCGAGATCATCGCCGACAGCGTCGAGTACATGGTCAACGCGCATTGCGCCGACGCGCTGATCTGCATCTCCAACTGCGACAAGATAACCCCTGGCATGCTGATGGCGGCGCTGCGGCTCAACATCCCCGCCGTGTTCGTCTCCGGCGGCCCGATGGAGGCCGGCAAGGTCGAGATCAAGGGCAAGGTCAAATCCGTCGATCTGATCGACGCGATGGTGATGGCCGCCGACGACCGCTATTCCGAGTCCGAAGTGAAGGCGATGGAGCGCGCCGCCTGCCCGACTTGCGGCTCCTGCTCCGGCATGTTCACCGCCAATTCGATGAACTGTCTGACCGAGGCGCTCGGCCTGTCGCTGCCCGGCAACGGCACGATCGTCGCCACCCACGCCGATCGCAAGCGGCTGTTCGTCGAGGCCGGCCATCTGATCGTCGATCTGGCGCGGCGCTACTATGAGGACAACGACGAAAGCGTGCTGCCGCGCAATGTCGCGAGCTTCAAGGCGTTCGAGAACGCCATGACGCTCGACATCTCCATGGGCGGCTCGACCAACACCGTGCTGCACCTGCTCGCCGCCGCGCACGAGGCGGAGATCGACTTCACCATGGCCGACATCGACCGGCTGTCGCGCCGCGTTCCGGTGCTGTGCAAGGTGGCGCCTTCCGTCGCGGACGTGCATGTGGAGGACGTGCATCGCGCCGGAGGCATTCCGGCGATCCTCGGCGAGCTCGACCGCGCCGGGCTGCTCAACCGCGACGTCGCCATGGTTCATGCGCCCTCGCTCGATCACGCCCTGTCGCGCAACGACATCAAGCGCTCGACCAGCAACGCTACCCGCGAATTCTTCGCCGCGGCGCCGGGCGGCGTGCCGACGCAAGTCGCCTTCAGCCAGAACGCGCGCTATGAGGAGCTGGACGAAGACCGCGAGAAGGGCGTGATCCGCGACAACGCCCACGCCTTCTCGAAGGACGGCGGCCTCGCCGTGCTCTACGGCAATCTCGCTGTCGACGGCTGCATCGTGAAGACGGCCGGCGTCGACGAGAGCATTCTGAAGTTCGAGGGTCCGGTGAAAATCTTCGAGAGCCAGGACGACGCCTCGCACGGCATTCTCAACGGCGGCGTGGTCGCCGGCGACGTGGTGGTGATCCGCTACGAGGGCCCGCGCGGCGGCCCCGGCATGCAGGAGATGCTGTATCCGACGAGCTACCTGAAATCGAAGGGCCTCGGCAAGGACTGCGCGCTCATCACTGACGGACGCTTCTCCGGCGGCACGTCGGGGCTCTCGATCGGCCATGTCTCGCCGGAAGCGGCGGAAGGCGGGTTGATCGGCCTCGTGCAGGCCGGCGACCGTATTTCCATCGACATCCCGGCGCGCAAGATCGAGCTGCTCGTCTCCGACGAGGAACTCGCGCATCGCCGCGCGGCGATGGAGGACAAAGGCGCGGCCGCCTGGAAGCCGGAGAAGCCGCGCAAGCGAAAAATCACGACCGCCCTGCGCGCCTACGCCGCCTTCGCCCAAAGCGCGGCGCGCGGCGCGGTGCGCCTCGTGCCCTGAAGCCGGCGCGAAAGGCCGCGGAGACGACGAATCGAGGCCATCCATGCCGTCGCCGAAGCTCGATCAAACGACGCCCATGGGCGCCGCCTTGCTGCCGGGCGGCGGGGCGACCGTGAGGGTCTGGGCGCCGCGCGCGCAAAGCGTGGCGCTGGTGACGGGAAACGCCCTCGACCAACTCGGCGCCGCCGGTTTCAGCCCCGACCCCGCGACGCAACTGGAGCGGCTCGGCGACGGGACTTGGGCCGGCTTCTGGCCGCAGGCGTCCGATGGGGCGCCTTACATATTTTATGTGCAGGGACCGCCGAACGGAACCGCGGGGCCGAAACGCGATCCCCGCGCGCGCGAACTGACGACGACGCCGGCGTTTCCGGGCTGCCGGTGCGTCGCGCTCGATCCCGCAGCTTTTCCGTGGGCGGCAGGAAATTGGCGCACGCCGCCCTACCCGCAATTCGTCATCTATCAGCTTCACATCGGCACATGGTCGGCGACCGACGCCGCCGGCCAGGATGCGCGCAGCGCTCGGCGCGGACGTTTTCTCGACGCCGCCTTAAAGCTCGACTATTTGCGCGACCTCGGGGTCAGCGCGATCCAGCTTCTGCCAATCCAGGAATACGATACGCCCTACAGCGCCGGCTACAACGGCGTCGACTATTTCTCGCCCGAGGGCGACTATCAGGCCGTCGATCCCGCAGACCTCGACCGCTATCTGGTCGCGGTCAACGCGAGGCGGGGCAAGTTCGGCGCGGCGCCGCTGACGCGGGAGCAGCTTGCGCCCGGCGTCAATCAGCTCAAATGCCTGATCGACCTCGCCCACCTCGAGGGGATCGCCGTCATTTTCGACCTCGTCTACAATCATGCCGGCGGCGGCTTTGATCCGGCGAGCCTGGCTTATTTCGATCGCCTGCCCGAAGGCGACTTCGCAGACAGCCTTTATTTCACCCGTCAAGGTTGGTCCGGCGGCCAGGTTTTCAACTTTACCGACGCCAACGTTCGGCAATTCCTCATCGACAACGCGCGCTTCTTCGTCGACGAATATCGAATCGACGGCATCCGCTACGACGAGGTGCGCGTCATCTCCGACAATCAGCCGTTCGGCGCCGAGCTTTGCCGGGATATGACCGACACGCTGCGCTTCGGCGCGCCGTCGCTGTACCAGATCGCCGAATACTGGGATTGGGACCGCGCCAACCCGGTGACCCCGACGCCGCAGGGCCTCGGCTTCGACGCGGCGCTGGGCGACGGCCTGCGCGACGCGCTGCGCGGGCTGCTTGTCGAGGCTTCGGGCGGCGAGAACGCGGCGCTCAATCTCGATCCCGTCGCCGCCGCGTTCCGGCTGCCCTACGGCTATGATCACCCTTGGCGGATGGTGCAATGCCTGGAGAATCAGGACCTGACCTACGTCGACCACGAAAAGGACGGCGCCGCCCGCGTGGCGCGTCTCGCCGATCCGACCAATCCGCAAAGCTGGTACGCGCGCAGTCGTAGTCGCGCCGCGACCGCGCTGCTGTTCGCCGCGCCGGGCGTCCCGGCCTTGTTCATGGGCCAGGAGTTTCTCGAGGACAAGCTCTGGGCCGACGACGACAAGGACCATCCCGGCCATCTCATCTGGTGGGACGGCCTCGCCAGCGACCCGCCGCGCGCCGACTTTCTGCGTTTCATGCAGGATCTCATCGCCTTGCGGCGGCGCGAGCCGGCGTTGTCGGGCGAGGGAACGGCGGTGACCCGCGTCAATTCCTACGACCGCGTGCTCGTCGTGCAGCGCTGGGTCGCGGACGGCGGGCCGGGGCAGGATGTCGTCGCCGTAGTGAGTTTCGACGAACAGCCGAAATTTGGCTACCTTGTCGGACTGCCGCGTGCGGGCGTCTGGCGGGAGCTGTTCAACAGCGACGTCTACGACGGCAACCTCAATCCCGCGCCAGTGGGCAACGGCGGCGCCGTCGTCGCCGACGGTCCTGCCGTCGACGGCTTCGGGCAATCGGCGCGGCTGACGATCCCCGCCAACGGCGCCCTGTTTTTGAAGGCGGCTTGAGGCCGCGGCGTCAGACGAGTTCGCCGCCTTCGCGCACCCAGCCGGTTGCGCCGCCCTTGTAGTGCCAGATGTCGGTGAATCCCGCGGCGCGGGCGCGGGTGAGCGCGGTCATCGAGCGATTGCCGGAGCGGCAGATCAGGACGACCGGCTTGTCGCGCGGCAGTTCGGCGGGATCAAACGCCGACAGCGGCAGCAATTGGCTGCCGGCGATATGGCCCGCTTCCCATTCGTTCGGCTCGCGCACGTCGACGAGCGCGACCGTACCGTCCGCCAGCGCCTTGACCAGCGCCGGATAGGTGATTTCGTCGGCGTTCGCGCCGCCGCGGTCGAGTGTGTCAGCGCCCAAGTTCGATCCTCCTGCAAGCGTTTCGCACGTCCCTTAGCGCGAGCGGCGCTTGTCCGCAAAAGCGCGCCCGTCTAACGTTCGCTCTATGGTTCCCGATCTCGCGACGCGCGTCTACAATCACACGTTCCGCATCGACCCGATCGTGCGGACGCTGCTGGACACCGATTTCTATAAGCTGCTCATGCTGCAAATGATCTGGCGGCTGCACCGCCATCGGCGCGTGACTTTCGAGCTCATCAATCGCACGACCCATGTCCGGCTAGCCGACAGCGTCAACGAGCGCGAGCTGACCGATCAACTCGATCATGCGCGCAGCCTCCGCCTCGCCAAGAACGAGTTGATCTGGCTCGCCGGCAACACCTTCTATGGCGCCAAGCAGATTTTCGAACCGGCGTTCATGGAATGGCTCGCCGAATTCCGTTTGCCCGAATACGAGCTGACTCGGCGCGACGGCCAATACGAGCTGCGCTTCGAAGGGCGCTGGTGCGAGACGACGATGTGGGAGATTCCCGCGCTCGCCATCATCAACGAACTTCGCGCCCGCGCGGCAATGCGCGGCATGAGCCGGTTCGACCTCGACGTGCTTTACGCGCGCGCCAAGGCGAAGCTGTGGAGCAAGGTCGAACGGCTGCGCGTGTTGAAGCGCGAGGGACCGTTGCGCATTTCCGACTTCGGCACGCGGCGTCGGCACGGCTTCCTTTGGCAGCGCTGGTGCGTCGAGGCGATGCAGGAGGGCCTTGGCGACACGTTCATCGGCACCTCCAACATCAAACATGCGATGGACACGGGGCTGGAGGCGATCGGCACCAACGCCCACGAATTGCCTATGGTCTACGCCGCGCTCGCGGACAGCGACGAAGCGCTGCGCGACGCGCCCTATCAGGTGCTGCGCGACTGGTCGAACATGTATGGCGGCAACTTGCTGATCGTCCTGCCGGATTGTTTCGGCACCACCACGTTCCTGGCTCGCGCGCCCGACTGGGTGGCGGACTGGAAAGGCGCGCGCCCGGATTCGAAATCGCCGCTAGACGCGGCGCGCGAGTTGATCGCGTGGTGGCGCGCGCGCGGTCGCGATCCGCATGAAAAGCTCATCGTGCTGTCCGACGCGATGGACGTCAATTCCATCGAAACCGCGGCGCGGGCGTTGAGAGGATCGGCCAATCTGTCGATCGGCTGGGGCACCAACCTGACCAACGATTTCAAGGGCTGCGCGCCGGCCGGCGCGGACGGCGAGCTCGCCGCGATTTCGCTGGTGTGCAAGGTGGTGGCGGCGGAGGGGCGCCCGGCGGTGAAGCTTTCCGACAATCCCAACAAGGTGATGGGGCCGCCGGCGGAGATCGAGCGCTATATCCGGGTGTTCGGCGCCGCCGGGATGAGCGCGCTGCCGGTGACGGTGTAAAGCGACGAACTCTTCGTCAAGCGCCTTGACCCGAAGGGCCGCCGGCAACATAGTTTCAAAAAAGCTCGCCATATGGGCGATGGGGGGAAACGCGTTGTTCAAACAATTGCTCACGCCGGTGGGCGACAGTCTCGCGCTTTCCTTTCTCGTCGCCGCCCTGCCTATCGTCGTCGTGCTGATAGGTCTCGGCGTTTTGCGCCGCCCGGCCTGGCAGGCCTCGCTCGCCGGCCTGGTCGTCGCCTTCTTCATCGCCGTCGTCGTCTGGGCGCCTGCCGCCCGCGCCTGGCGATGGACTCGATCGCTCAACGGCGTGGTGTTCGCGCTCTGGCCGGTGATGTGGATCGTCTTCAACGCGATGCTGCTCTACAACATCGCCGTCGCCTCCGGGCGCTTCGACGCGTTCCGGCGCTGGACGCATCGAGCATCTGCCCAACGATCGCCGCGTCGTGCTGGTGGCGATCGGCTTCTGCTTCGGCGCGTTGCTCGAAGGCGTCGCCGGCTTCGGCACGCCGGTGGCGATCACGTCGTCGCTGCTGATCCTTGTCGGCTTCGCGCCGCTGGAGGCGCTGGTTTTCGTGCTGATCTTCAACACCGCGCCGGTCGCCTTCGGCGCGCTCGGCGCGCCGGTGACGGTGCTCGGCGCGGTGACCGGTCTGCCGGCTGCGACGCTCGGGGCGATGATCGGCCGGCAATTGCCGTTCATGGCGCTGATCCTGCCGTTCTACGTGATGTTCGTCTACGGCGGGATGCGCTCGGTCGCCGCGATGTGGCCGGTGCTGCTGGTCGCCGGCGGCAGCTTCGCGTTTTGCCAGTTCGCCGCCTCCAATCTGCTCGATTATTCGTTGACCGACGTGCTCGCCTCGCTCGGCTCGCTGATCGTCACCCTGGGCTTCCTGATGGTCTGGACGCCGCGCGCCCGATCCTGAATTCGCCATCGTCACGCCGCACGGACGCGATCGCTGGCGTTTCCGACGTGCCCGCCTGGCAAGGCTGGATTGCCCTGGCTGATCGTCGCGGCCGTCGTCATCGTCTGGACCTCGTTCGGCGTGTTCAAAATCGGTCAAACCAACGTGCCGTGGCCGGGCCTCGACAAGGCGATTTCGATCACGCTCTACAACAACAAGCCCTATGCCGCGGTCTGGAGCTTCCAGCCGCTGGCGACCGGCACCGGCATCTTGGTCGCCGCGATCCTCACCGCGCTCGTTTGCGGCGTCGGACCGGCGCGCTTCCTCAAGGCCGCGGGCGAGACCGCCGCGCAGATCTGGATCGCGGTCGTCACCGTCTGCCTCATCGTCGGCCTCGCCTATCTGATGAACTATTCCGGGCTCGCCTATACGCTCGGGCAAGGCGTGGCCTCGGTCGGTCGCGCTGTTCGTGCTGCTGTCGCCGTTCCTCGGTTGGGTCGGCGGTGTTCCTTTCCGGCAGCGACACCTCCGGCAACGCGCTGTTCGGCAATCTGCAAGTCGTCGCCGCCAAGCAGCTCAACCTCAGCCCGGTGTTGTTCGCGGCGGCGAATTCCTCCGGCGGCGTGATGGGCAAGATGATCTCGCCGCAGAACATCGCCACCGGCGTTTCTGTCACCGCTCTCAAGGGCCAGGAGGGCGAGGTGTTCGCCCGCACGTTCCCGCATTCGATCGTGCTGACGCTCCTGCTCGGGCTGCTGGTCGCGGTGGAGCAATATCTGATACCCTGGATCATTCCGGCCGCTCACTGACGGAAGCCCGCCATGTCGCAGATCGCCTTTCCGAAACCCGACCCCGCGATATCTGGCACGGGCCGACGCGATCCGCGCCGCGTTGCGCGCGTTGCTGCCGGAGGAATGCGTGGTCATCGACGAGGCCGGCCGGCGCGCCTTCGAGACCGACGCGCTGACCGCCTATCGCCGCCTGCCGCTCGCCGTCGTCGCTGCCGCGCACCACCGAAGAGGTCGCGCAGCGCGCTGAAGTTCTGCCGCGAACAGGACGTCAACATCGTGCCGCGCGGCGCCGGCACCTCGCTCGCCGGCGGCGCGGTGCCGCAGGAGGACGCGATCGTCATCGGCCTCTCCAAGATGAACCGCATCCTCGAGATCAACTACGCCGACCGCTACGCGCGCGTCGAGGCCGGCGTCACCAATCTCGCGATCTCCGAGGCGGTCGCGGCGGACGGCTTCTTCTACGCGCCCGATCCGTCCTCGCAGCTCGCCTGCACGATCGGCGGCAATATCGCGATGAACTCCGGCGGCGCGCATTGCCTCAAATACGGCGTGACGATCAACAATCTGCTCGGCGTGCGTCTGGTCACGTTCGACGGCGAGATCGTCGATCATCGGCGGCCCCGCGCTCGACGCCGCGGGCCTCGATTTCCTCGGCCTGATCTGCGGCGCCGAGGGCCAGCTCGGCATCGTCACCGAGGCGTGGGTGCGCATTCTGCCGATGGCGGAAGGCGCGCGGCCCGTGCTGTTCGGCTTCGACAGCGCCGAAGACGCGAGCCGCTGCGTCGCCGCGATCATCGGCGCCGGCATCGTGCCGGTGGCGATGGAGTACATGGACAAGCTCGCCATCGAGATCACCGAGAATTTCGCCCACGCCGGCTATCCCGCTCGACGTCGAGGCGATGCTGATCATCGAGTCGAGGGCTCCCAGCAAGAGATCGACGCTGAGCTCGAAACGCATCCTCGATATCGCGCGCGCCCACAATGTACGCGTCGTGCGCGAGTCGCAGAGTCGGCGATGGAGAGCCGCACAAATCTGGAAGGGCCGCAAGTCGGCGTTCGGCGCCACCGGCCGCATCGCCGATTACATCTGCATGGACGGCACCGTGCCGACCGGCCAACTGCCGGAGGCGCTGCGCCGGGTCGCGAAAATCTGCGCCGACGAGGGCCTGCGCGTCGCCAACGTGTTTCATGCCGGCGATGGCAACATGCATCCGCTCATCCTCTACAACGTCAACGATCCCGCCGAGCAGGAAAAGGCCGAGCGCGCCGGCGCGCGCGTGCTGACGATGTCGGTCGAGCTCGGCGGCTGCCTCACCGGCGAGCATGGCGTCGGCATCGAGAAACGCGATCTGATGACCACCCAATTCTCCGCCGCCGAGCTTGCGCAGCAGAAGCGCGTGCGCGCGGTGTTCGATCCCGGCGGGCGCTTCAATCCGGCCAAGGTGTTTCCGCTCGAGGAGCGGGCTGCGTGAACGACGTCGTTCTCGCGCCCGCCGACGAACGCGAGGCCGCCGAGATCGTGCTCGGCGCCAACGCACCGCTTCGAGATTTTTGGCGCGGGAACGCGTAGCGGTTTCGGCCGCCCACCGGGCCAAGGCGCCCGCCTCTCGACAGCAAAGCTCACCGGCATCGTCTTCCATGAGCCCGCCGAAATGACTTTGCGCGCGCGCGCGGGCACGCCGCTTGCTGAGGTCGAAGCTTCGCTCGCCACGGCACGGGCAGATGCTGCCGTTCGAGCCGATGGACCCGCGCCCGCTGTTCGGCGCCGAGGGCGAGCCGACCGTCGGCGGCCTCGTCGCGACCGCGCTCGCCGGTCCGCGCCGCCTCGGCGCCGGCGCCGTTCGCGACAACCTGCTGGGCGTCAGGCTCGTCAACGGCCGCGGCGAAATCACCGCCGCCGGCGGCCGCGTGATGAAGAACGTCACCGGCCTCGATCTGGTGAAAATCAACTGCGGCGCGCTCGGCACGCTCGGCCTTGTCACCGAGGCGACGTTCAAGTTGCTGCCGGTCCCGCGCGCCGAGGCGACCATCGTCGTCCGCCGTCTCGACGACGCCCGTGCGGTCGAAGCGATGGGGCGCGCGCTCGGCAGCCCGTACTCAGTCAGCGGCGCGGCGACGATCCACGCCGGCATGGGACGCGAATTCCCGCGCACGCTGCTGCGCATCGAAGGCTTCGAGGAATCCGTCGCCTACCGCACGGAGCGCCTGATCGCCCTGCTCGCCGACTTCGGCGCCAAACATGCGTTGCTCGGCGAGGAATCGAAACGCATGTGGCGGGCGATCCGCGACGGCGAGTTTCTCGCCGAGCCGCGAAACCGCGCTGTCTGGCGCGCCAGCCTCAAACCCTCCGACGCGCCGGCCGCGCTCGCCGCGCTGGGTACGCTGGCGCGAGCGTCGCTGATCGACCTCGGGGGCGGCCTCGTCTGGTTCGCCACCGACCCGACGATCGAGGCCGCCGCAGCCGCCCGCGCCAGCCTGCAACGCTTTGCCGGCCACCTCCATCTGATCCGCGCCGACGCCGCGCTGCGGGCCCGCGCGGACGTGTTCCCGCCGCTGACGCCGGCGCTGGCGCGGCTGACGCGCGGCGTCAAGGCGAGCCTCGATCCCAAAGGCCTGTTCAATCCGGGCCGCATGTACGCGGACATCTGATGCAAACCCATTTCTCCGCCGCGCAGCTCGCCGATCCGCACACGGCGAGCCTGGAGAAGATCCTGCGCACTTGCGTGCATTGCGGCTTCTGCACCGCCACCTGCCCGACCTACGTCGTCGGCCGCGACGAACGCGACAGCCCGCGCGGCCGCATCTATCTCATCAAGGAGCTGATGGAGACCGGCCGCGCCCCGGACATCCACGACGTCGAGCCGCTCGACCATTGCCTGTCCTGCCTCTCCTGCATGACCACCTGCCCTTCCGGCGTCGACTACCGCCGGCTGATCGACCACGCCCGCGTCGAGGTGGAGACGCGCTACCGGCGAGACCCGCTCGACCGCGTTCTGCGCGCATTGCTCGTCTGGCTGCTGCCGCATCGCGGCCGGTTCCGCGTGGCGATGGGACTGAGCCGGCTCGCCCGGCCGTTCGCGCCGATTCTTGCCCGCCTTCCCCGCGTCGGCGCGCGGCTCGAAGCGATGCTGAAGCTCGCCCCGGCCCGGCTGCCGGCGCGCGACGCGAGCGAAGGCCCGGGGCTTTTCCCGGCGGCCCCGTCGGGGACGAAGCGCCGGCGCGTCGCGCTGCTGACCGGCTGCGCCCAGGCGGTGCTCGCGCCGCAGATCAACGCGCGCGACGATCCGCGTCCTCAACCGCGCCGGAATCGACGTCGTGCTGCCCCCCGGCGAGGGCTGCTGCGGCTCGCTCGCGCACCACATGGGCCGCGAGGGCCAGGCGCTCGCCGCCGCGCGCGCCAACGTCGACGCGTGGACCTCGGAGATCGACGGCGAGGGGCTGGAGGCGATCCTGGTCACGGCGTCCGGCTGCGGCGCGACGATCAAGGACTATGGCGCAATGCTCGCCGACGATCCCGCCTATGCCGGAAAGGCCGCCCGCGTCGCCGCGCTGGCGCGCGATCCCAGCGAATATCTGATCGGCCTCGATCCGACATTCGCTTCGCCGCGCGGCGTGACGGTCGCCTATCATCCCGCCTGCTCGTTGCAGCACGGCCAGAAGATCCTCGAAGCGCCGAAGTCGCTTTTGCGGCGCGCCGGCTACGAGGTGCGCACGCCGGCGGAATCGCATTTGTGTTGCGGCTCGGCGGGCGTCTACAACATCCTGCAACCGCGCATCGCCGGCGAGCTGCGCGATCGCAAAGTGCGCCATCTCGAACGCTTGCGACCGGACGTTATCGCCACGGGCAATATCGGCTGCATCACGCAGATCGCGTCGGCGACGCGCGCGCCGGTGGTTCACGTGATGGAGCTGCTGGACTGGGCCCAAGGCGGCGCAGCGCCGTTTGGTGCCGCGGCCGAGAAGTAGACGCCGCGCTTGCGTCGAGCCCTGCGGGCATGGTAACGGCCCGCCCGACCGGACGGCGTATATTTCGCGCCCGTAGTCGCCGCGGAGAGGTGGCAGAGTGGTCGATCGCGCCGCACTCGAAATGCGGAGTACGTGCAAGCGTACCGGGGGTTCGAATCCCTCCCTCTCCGCCAGTATTTCTGCAAGCCATTGAAAATTAAGCGATAATTTTTACCCTTGTTTTTAGCCCCACATTTAGCCCCACAATTCTGCGCGGCTTCGGTTGTTCGTCCCGGCTTGCACCCCGAGGAGTGCCAGCTGGTGCTCCCGGTCGCGACGGGAGGACGGGCGAAATGCTGGTGAATACCTAGGCGAGCGTCTGTGTGGCGCAGACGGGGCTGCAGGCCCTGCAGTTGGCGGTGACGTTCATAGCCCCGCTCGCCGCACTTACTCCGCCGGCTCTACGTTCCCCGCTGTAACCTCCATGGCGAGAGCCTGTGCGCACGGGCTCGCCCGCGACCTCAGCGCCCCGCCGTCAAGTCGCCGTCGCCAAAAATGCCAGCGCGCGATCTCCACGCCGTGCACTTCGACGCGATCCTTCTGGCGGTAATTGGCTCCCGCGTCGCCCGCTCAAACAGTTTCGCCCGCCTCGCCGCCGTCTTCTATGGTTCCGGCCATCGCCTACGCCTCAGCGGCCGCAAAAAGCATTCTTTGGAGGGAGAAGGGGGGCGGAGGGGGAATGAAATACTAGCGGTCGGGGCCTAGATGATATCACGCGTAAAATGTGGATAATTTAGGAGATTACACATTATCATTTCGCTATTATGGGCGCCGCCACCGTCGTGTAGCGCGCCCCCTGCATTGCGCCTGACGGCGCGTCGCCGTAGGCCACTGGCGTCTCCAGCGCGACCGGCGGCCCCTTGAACACGACCTTTGAGGCTCTCGCCAGCGCCGCTCACCCGCAACTATTTCCTAAAAACTTGCCTCGATCCTCCGCCCACATTCTGATCCGCGCCTCAGGCGAAGACAACGTTCAACCCGCCCGCTGCCGCGCAGCCCTCGAACTCTCGATCGCCATCAATCCCCTCAGCAGCAATTGAGGACTGCCCTTGACGTCAGCCCTAAACCGTTTCTTTGTCACTCAGCGGTAAATTGAAGCTCGCCTTGCCTGTCGTAGAGCGCCCAAAAATGACCAATCACATTGATAATATTAAGATTTATGGAATTGTCTTGGTCCCGCTACTCGCGATCTTTGTTGCTTTTAATTTAAAAACTGATTTATTTGGCCCCAGTAACATCCAACAATGTATGCTTGAAAAGGCGAAGGGTTTACCAGAGCAATTGGTCCCTCTCGCATGGGTAGAGTGTCAAAAGCAGTTTCCAAGTCGAACGGGATTACCATCCACGCCTGCCGCAACGAACGACTCTACACCAACGCTTATAGCAAATGTGAGATACGATTTGTGCGGGATGCAATACGGAAGTAATTATACGGTTTGCATCAAAGGAGTTCCTGCCGGTCATTCGGTCGTTCGCGTTGAAGCTGTTTTCTATCACACGAACGACGGCGCATGCAATGATTTATCTGAAGTCAATTGGAACCAATCCGATCACTGGGTCGGGGCCAAGAGTTGGTTCGATGAAAAGTATACTTTTGAGATGAAATCTGATCCTCTTGTTTGTAGTATTTTTGCATTTTACGGCATTTGATTTCTTTGCACGGCCGCTTTTTCCGATATGGCTTTGGCGTACACGGGCCTGCCATAGCTACCTTTTTTCGCGCGGTTGCAGCAGAGTAGCAGCCACCCCAATTCCAATGCAGCTGACCGCGTAGGCGCTGCGGATGTCGCGTTCGGGTTACGCCTTTAATTCAGCGCAGCTGTTCCGCGGGCCTACGCCGCCCGCCGCAGCGCGAAGGTCGAGCCGCCGTCCGCCGTCGTCACGAAGCCCGTGCGCGAAAGGGCGGCGAGCACAGCACTGATCTTCGGCGCGATCTGCCGGCCCTTGAACATCGCCGCCACCCCTTGCGCGCCGAGCGGACCCGGCGCCGAGGCGAGCGCGGCCATGACGGCGGCGGTCTGGGCGAAGTCGTCGCTGGGGAAGGAGGGCCGCGCCCCGGCGGCTGCTGGCGCTTCTGCGGGCTTGCCGCCGCCCACGAGGTCAAGCTCGGCCTTCTCCTTCGCCGAGCCGAAACGCGGGATTTGGTAGTCGGGCCGCAGCCAGCGGACGACGCCGCGCGCTTCTTCTTGGGCGCGCTCCTTGTTGAGCGCGACAAGGCGGGCGAGGATTTCTTCGTCGGCGAGATCGGCGGGCCAGTCGTAGGCGTCGGCGACGGCAGCGTCCAGCTTGTCGTGGAGTTCCTTCAAGATCAGGACGAGGCCATCGTCGAAGATGCGGCGCTCGGCGTCTTCGAGCGCGTCCGGCGATATCCCGGCGCGCAGGCGCTCCAGAACGTTGTAGAGGCCGGTCATCGTCAGGTGAGGATGTTCGGAGAGCGCGCGCTTTCGGTGCGCGTCAATCTTGTCGCCAATCGAGCCTAACGAATTTCTGACCGTGTCTGAGGGGTTAGGAAATGGGAATGCGTTAAAGCAAGTGGTGTTGTGATACCGGGGCCTATCTTCCAATGTGCCGCCAGCGTGCAGAGCCCACACCTTATGTATGCGCGAGTTCAACACCCCGAGCATCCAATCAGCGTCGTGTGCGACACAGTAGATAGAAGCGTCTGCAATTAGGTCCGCTTCGACAAATACGAATGGCCTATGCTTTGCGACTTCCGGAGTAGCAATCCAGCGGCTCAGACCCTGAAGACTACGTCGCATCTCGATATTTGTTCGTCCAAACAACCACCAATTTTCTCGCCTGCTACGCTCTCGATTGGTGACGCGAAGCGGTTTCACCGTCGCGAGTACACGTTGGTAAGCGATCGGATTTTGCTCTCTTGCCTGATCTTCGTCTAAGCCAAAAAAATCTATTACAAATCGTGATCTGCCGTGTCGGACCAAGTCCATCCCCGACATATACTTCTTGACTACCGTCGATCCGGACGCGCGAAATCGAGCGTAGTCCTTTGCCTCGACAACAAATCCGTCTCCAACCAATTTGACCCCTTGCTGGCAAAGCCCCGAATTGCTCATCAGAGCAGAGACAGAAGTGATATCGGTTCCGACTGTCAAATTCGAGTTTATGTGACCGATTGTCTCAATAAACTCGATAATAGGAACGTCGGTATCCAACCCGCGCTCTTGCCTAACAAAGCGCAAGAGGCCATCTCCATCACCGACGGACAAAACTGTCATGGCAATCCTGACGGCGGCCGCGTCGGGCGTCGCCTTTGTCCAGGGATGGTCAGGAATTGCCATGACTATTTGGATGCGCGGACTGCCGCTAAGCTTTCTTTGGACCGTGCGACGATTGAACATTTGCGTAATTGAATTCGTGGTCACTAAACCCATGCGCCGAAGCTGCGAGCCCTTCCCACACAGGATCGCGGCAGCGCGCTCCCACCAAAACATCACATAGTCTGCGCTTTCATCTACGTCCGGAGTAACCGACCAAAGGGCTTCAACATACGCATCGCCGAGTACGTCCCGCATTCGCTTGCCGCCGATGAACGGCGGGTTGCCGACGATGAACTCCGCCTCGGGCCAAACTGGCCGCCTCGGGTTGCGGTAGGCGTAAACCTCGACTTTCTCCCCATCCGCCCCGCGCCGCGTCACCGGCCGCCCAGTGGCGTCGCGCTGCAATTCCTTGTCCGCCTCCAGCACCGCGTCCTTGACGACGACGTTCTTGAACGCGCGCAACACGGGATCGTCGGGCAACCCGCCCTTGGTCCGCAGGTGCCATTGCAGATGACCAATCCACAGCACCAGTTCCGCGATGGCGGCCGCGCGCGGGTTCACCTCCAGCCCCAGGAACTGATGCGGATCGACGCTGTGGCCCTCCAGGCCCGTCAAGGCCTCTTGGCCGCCAAGGTCCGCCACCGCCTCCAGAACCTCGCCCTCAAGGCGCTTCAGCATCTCCAGCGAGACGTAGAGGAAGTTTCCGGTGCCGCAGGCGGGATCGAGCACGCGCGTCGCGCAAAGCTTGTCGTGGAAGGCGCGCACCGTCGCCAGGGCGTCGCGCGCGCGCCCTTCTGCCTTCTGCCGTTCCGCGGTGGAGATGACCTGTCCCCAGTCCTCGCGCAGCGGGTCAATTACGGTCGCGGCGACAAGGCGTTCGACATAGGCGCGCGGCGTGTAGTGCGCGCCGAGCTTGCGGCGCTCGGCGGGATTGAGCGCCTGCTCAAGCAGCGTGCCGAAGATGGATGGGTCTACCTCGCGCCAGTTGTAGCGCGCCGCGGCGAGCAATTCGCCAATCTCCTGCTTCGCGAGCGGAAACGCCGTTTTGTTGCGGAAGAACTCGCCGTTGAACCGCCGCACCTTCTGGCGCAGCGCGTGCGCCCACGCGCCTACGTCCATCGCCTCCCAGAGTTGCCCGACATCATGCGGGAATGCGTCGGGCCGCTCGACGCACTGCGCCAACAGGTCTTTGAAGGCGTTTTCCGGCAGCAAGCCGACGTCCTCGGCGAACATCGTAAACAGGCAGCGCATGAGGAACATTGCAACGTCTTCGGCCGGGAGATTTTGTTCCTCCAGAGCCTTGGACACCTTGGCGAGCCGTTCGGCAATTTCGCGCGTCACGCGGGCGGACCGGCGCGCCGGGTCGAGCGACAGCGGGTCGCTCCAGATCGCCGCCAGCATGGATCGGGTTTCGGCGTGGCGCAGGTCTTCGAGGTAGATGCGGAACGACCGCCGATCCGGGTGCTGGTCGAAAGCTTTCCCGTCGCGCCGGAAGTTGGCGTAAATTTCGAAGCAATGCCCGACGTCGCAGACGATGACGAAGGGCGGCGGCTCGTGGCTCGCCGGCAGGAGGCGAACGTAGTCTTCCGCCTGGCGGCGGGCGTTCAACATCAGCACGTCCCAGCCGCGCGCTGCGCCGCGCCGCCCGCGGGGCTGCGCATCGACCCCGGGCAGGGTCGGCTGGCCCTGGACCTGCTTGTCGCCGCCTTCCTGCTGGCGCGACTGCTTGGCCTCCAGGACGAAGCTGTCGCGTTTGTAGAGGTCAATGCGCCGGCTCGAAATCGACCCGTCGCGGCCGATCTCCTTCACAACCCGCTCGAAGACGTAGTCGTTAAGCTCCGTGCGGTCGGCCGCCGGCTCGGGCGGCGGCAGCGCCAGGGCCGTACATAGCTCGGTCAGGAACATGGCGTAGTTGGCGCGCTCCTGCCCGCCCACGCGGCCCGACCAGCGCGCGATGAATGCTTCGACCTCAGCCGGAACCCCGGACCCCGTGCGCTTCCCGTTGCCCTGATTTGCGCCCATACGGCTACGATACAGGGCTGCTAGCAACGAGCGCAATGCGGAACAATATTGTGCATCGTCGCACCCGCAGTTCTACGCGTTGAAATGTTCGCTTCGACATCACTGTTGCTGCGTCGGATACCACAGCGCCCGGTAGCCTGCGGGGCCGCCGTCCCAACGCCGTTTGCGCCGGAAGCCGAGCCGGCGCATCGCCTCGCCCAGTTCGCCGACGTGGCAGCCAGAATGACCGCGTCCGCGGCCTCGTAGCTGCACCTGCAGGTCTTGTAGCGACAGACCGTCCCGCTGCACCTCAGGCGGGACGGCGGCGATCAGGCGCGCGACCCGCACGTCCAAGGGGGCAAGCTTTGCACGCGAGACGGATGCGGCAGCCTCCGCTTGCGCCCGTTGCGCGGCTTCTCGGCGGATGCGCTCTGCTTCTACGCCCCGGTTCAACTCGGCGATGTACGCGTTCAAGATCGCCTCCTGTGGTGGTGTCCTGATACCGCATATACTCGTTCCGTCACACTTGGCCAGGGCCATGCGGTCTGCAGGGGCAGAGCAAGAAGCGAGGATTTTCTAGGCTGCGTCATAGAAGTCGGGCATGGCGGGGAAGCTTTTACGCCAAGCCAGCGGACGTTCGCGCTCAGCGCCGAAACTTGGGGGCGAACTCGTCTCCTCCGGTTATGTTTCTGGGATATATATTATCTATGACTTCTATGACTGCCATGACAAAGCCTTCAATATTGGGCTTCTCCCGCGCCATGGCAAACGCACTTGCCCCGCCGTCGATGACGTCGAGGCGCGCCTTCCGAAGGCGCAGCGCTCGCCATTAAGGCGTGCACGGGTCGATCCCGGTGACATCCTTAAAACGCTGCCGCGCGTCAGCAAGGTCGGGAAGCTGATAACTAAAATAGCGGTCGCCGGGCTGCCCCTTGCGAACTCTGGACAGCGCGCCGACCGGCACGAGCCGACGAAGCCTTCTTGCGGCAACCGGAAAAGTCGGCGGCTGCCGCGCCCGCGCGCTGGCGATGAGATAGCTCTCCTGCATCTCCCCGGAAGAAATCTCCGTGTCCCAATCGACAGACCCGTGTTTTAGCGGAAACTCGCCGTCAATAAGAACTTCGAGCCACCAAGCCGCAACCGGATCAGTGTGCGAAAGCGTCTGCATACGCTGCGCATGGAGCGCATGGCTATTTGGTACGGCGCGAGGGTTGAAGCCGCGCAGGCTGACCCGCATTAGGAAGTGGAGCAGGGCCTCTACGCCCCCGTTCTTGATCTCACGGGCCAGCGCGCGGAAGTATGCAAGATCGCCTGCACGAACCCCGCTGACGTCCAAGACGGCCCAGCGTCGTGCATCCTCGCCGGCCGGGACCGCCCAAGCATTGTTCGTCATGACGACAACGTGTGCGTAGTTTCGAGCCGAAAACGCATCCTTCCCCTTGGGCTCATATCCAATCTGCGGATTGGTGATGAGAGCCTTGGCCGCGGCAACCGCCGCGGGATCGCCCGCGAAGAAGGCTTCGTCAAGAACGACGAGCACTTTGTCAAACAGATGGCCGTTGAACCGCCCGGCGACTTGATCTTTCTGCGCCGTGATAAAGCCATGCGGACCAAACACGTCAAGTAAAGCCTGAACAATGATGTTCTTACCCGTCCCCTCCTTCGACCGCAGAACGAGGGCCACCTCGGGTTTGACCCATGGGCGTTGAACGAGAAGGGCCATCCAGCGCAGTACATACTTGAACTGCGCCAAATCGCGGTCGCACCAAACCTCGAAGATGTGTCGAAGTATGCGTTTGATCCGCCCCGGCTTCGGGTCAACGGCCAAGCCGCGCCACGCGTTGTAGTCGGTTGGCGCACTCCTGCCAGACGGATCAAAAACCAATCTGTCGTAGGTGCGGCGACCCGCAGACTTCAGCCATTCGCCCGCGGCGTTCTTGCCGCCGACTAACTTATTTGAGTGGAAATTCTTGAAATTCTCGAATGTCATACCGCTGGGCAGAATGTTCGGTTCGCGCTCGTCGAAAACCAGAACACTGTTTCCAGCCCTCGACACGAAGTGGCTATCGCTGAAATTATACCCGGCGACGCGCCCCGCCGTGCCGAGTTGGATCGGCGATCTGCACATGTTCGTGCACCCGGCGCAGTGCGCGTCAGGGAGTGTTCGTATTGTGGCGCAGAGCGCGGGCGGCTTCGTCCAATTATCTAACTTTTCCTGCGTCTCCGTCTGATTGTAGCGCGGATCGCCCATGCTCCATTGATGGGCGAGGGGTTCGCCCTCAACGGTGTGTTTCAAAATGCCTAGGGCAAAGCGCCATAGCGGCTCACTAACCGCACCGCCCACAGCCTCGAAGTGGGCGAGTGTCGCGCAATGTTTGACGAGTTCATGCGCGGAAGATGGCGGATACGTTTGCGCGTTCGCCGCGCTCGGTCCTTGGGGTGGTGCGGGTTGGGCAGCCACGGGCGAGGGCGGTATGGGTGTCTGCAGCGCGGCCACAAATTGTGGGTAGTCGAGAGGCGGCCCGGCCCGGCGCAGCGTCACGAGTTTGAGGTTAGCACGGTCTTTATAGTTCGTAGTCCCCGGCACGCGCAGCACGCTGGCTATGTCGTTCGTGCGCATCGGATCGACGTGGAATTTGTGAACTTGAGTAAGATCGCTCAGCGCTTTCGCATGCAGCGTCCACGAGACCTTGTCCACGAACTGGTCGAAATGCCAGTAACAGTGCAGCCCGTTCCCGCTATCAACCAGGATTGACGGTTCGTCGATCCCGGCTGAAACGCAAAAAGCCTTCAGGGCTGCTTCACCAGCAGCTTGGTCGACGTAGGGTTTTCCTGCGCCACAGTCAATATCCAACCAGAGAGTATAAGCACCTACGGCATTGCTTTGGGTGCGGTTGCCCTTGTTTGTTCCATTGTACGTCGCGTACATCGCGCAAGCGAAGTAGACGTTTTGGCCAACAGCCGATCTCCCGAGCGAGAGCGAAGCCGCGTTCCCGACCGTTTTTCGGCTATGGTGAAGGAAGCCGCGGCCGGTTTCCATTTTCTCTGCCACGAAGTGCACGCCTTGGAGTGTTCCCTTCGCATCGGCTCCCCAAATCGCAGATAACAAAGCGTACGCGGCGCAGTAGTCCTGACAATTGGGGTCGACGGCGTCGTCGTCGTCATCCATGTCAAGAACCATAGTGCCGCAATCGACGGCGAGCGCCTCGTCTTCGAGGTCTACCGGCTCGGTCTCCTCGCCGTGGCGCATCTCAGCGCCCACCCCGCGCGACAGCGCGGATGTTGCCAACTCGGAACCCGCGCGATTGCGCTCCAAGGCGCACGGGCGGCTCTAGGACCCCGCGCGTCACGTCGCGCCACACGCTCGCCACGCTGCGGTTCAAGATTGCGGAGACGACCCGCACGTCGACAAGGGCCTCGTCTGGCAGTGAAGGGAACTGAGAGACGCGCGAGGCTGTCCGCTGTACGATACGCGCACTCAGCCTGGGGGGTGGGGAACTTAGGACTTGCGCATTTGCGGACACAGGCACGCTCCATCGGGCCTAAACAGGCCGCGTTTTGGTCGTTCTCCAGGCATAAGTTGTAGTGCCGAGATAACCCGGCGCAACTAATATAGCGTCGGCGCAGCTAAACGCAAGAAGAAAAGGAGCAATGATGTTAAGTACGGAGCACTTAGTACTTCATCATTGCTGTATCGCCTTAGCATTGGTCCTAATTGTGCGTGAAGTATCTTCCGTCTTGCTCTTTTGGGTCGGCTTTGCTCGCGGCTTCGCGCCTGAACAAATATGGTCGGCCCAACGCTCCATCATATCCCGTCTCTGATCCAGCAAATCTGTACGATGGTATGCGGCTTCCGCCTGATTGTTGATGGTGTGCGCGATGGCCCTATCTGCAAGATCGCGAGAATATCCGTTCTCCGACGCCCAATCACGGAATGATGAGCGGAAGCCGTGCGCGGTCGCGACGCGGCCCTTATCAGAACTTGTCGCATGATAGTCGCGTAGGAACTTGGTAAGCACCATGTCACTCAGCACGCCGCCGCGTGGCGCTGGGAAGGCAAGCGCGGCGTCGGGGAACCGCTCGCGTTGAGCCTGCAGGATTTCGATGGCTCGGGCGCTCAAGGGCACACGATGCGTCACCTTCGCTTTCATTCGCGCCGCCGGCACGATCCAGACCATGGTTTCGAGATCGAATTCATCCCAGGTCGCCGCTCGCGCCTCGCCGGACCTCGCCGCGGTCAAGATGACGAATTCGAGCAGAGCCCGCGTTACATTGGTGGCTCCGCCGCGAAGTCGGTGTTGGACGAACGCCGGTATGTCTCGCCATGGCATAGACGGCTGATGCTTCGTCCGTTCCCGTTTCCCTGGCTGTTGAGGTAGCAGATGGTTGACAACGTCCACGGGATTTCCCTGGACCAACCCGCGCGCCATGCACCACTTCATCACGGCATGGCAGCGCTGCTTCACCCGCGACGCAGTCTCGGGTTTCTTTAGCCAAATCGGCCGTAACACGTCGGCGAAGTTGGCGACGCTTAGGGTCGAGACGGGCTGTGCGCCTATGGTAGGAAAGACATAATCGCGAAGTGTATTTACCCATTGGTCGGCGTGCTTGGCGTTCTTCCATCCGTCCCGCCGGTCCTGGTGAACCTGCAGCGCCGCTCTCTCGAACGTTAGCGCTTCTGTAGACGCCGCTGCGGCGGTCCGTAGGGCCTCTCGCCGCGAGATAGGGTCTCTGCCGCCAGCGATGTCTTGGCGGGCCTCTGCCGCCCGCGCGCGGGCTGCGGCGAGGCCTACCTCGGGATAGGCTCCCAGGCCCATATCGCGCCGCTTACCCGTCTCGGGCGAAACGAAACGAAGCGTCCACTTGCCGTGCCCCCGTAATGACCCCGGCTCTAGCCGCAGCCCCGGGACAGTTCCGTCAGCAATTGGCTTGCTGTCGGGAGCGATTTTCCTCGCCTTCAAATCGGTAATCATCTACGAGAACTCCCGCGGCCAGCCCCACATATGGCCCCACATTACATCTGCGATTGGTTGACACAAGTTTATACCCGTCTGCGCGCCGAGTTGAGACGGGTTGATAACATTACATAGCAAAATCAGCATGATCGCGGTTACGATTGGATCAGGTATTGATCTGGGTTGAGCCGGGTTGAATGCGATTCAGGCGGACTCCCTCTCCGCCACGAACTAAGATGTTGATATAACTGCGACTTTATAGCCTTATCAATCAAACTATGGCCGACAATTCAAAGGCTTGCGGGCAGGATTCGAAAGGCGCGTACGGGAGAGATCGCAAAGGGCGATTTTTTCGACCTTTCAGGGCTTTATGTCTCCCTTTGGCTTTTCGGTGGTGCGGGCGTCTCTGACCGCGCGCCAGGGTTGACGGACGGGGGACTGTATCGTGCCGCGTCGTGACAAAGGTTGAGGCGACGGCGTGCCGGCCTCGGTGCAGTGATCGTCTTGCAAATGTCGTCTTGAAGACGGGTTCGGTTCAGGCGAAGCCGAGGGCCTTGCGCTGCTCAGTCCAGGCGAGCGGCAGGCGGGTGTCGGCCATCAGTTTGGTCGCGGTCAGGGCCGCCGGCTCACGGCCGTTCAGGATCGCCACAACGATACTGGGCGCGAGAAAGTTCAGCCGCATCAGCCGCGACGCATAGGGCGCGCCCATGCTTTCTGCTGCGCCAGCCTCCTGCAAAGTGATATTCGGATTCGCCGCCAGCCGGAGCGCAAGCGAATTTGCGCGGGTCAGCAGGCGGACGAGCGCATCCTCCGGAGTTGCGCCGATTCCGACGCCTTCGATCACGAACCGCATCTCCATGCCGGCGCGCTGAAGCTGGGCGTCGATCGTCAAGAGGATGCGACGTTCGTCTTCGGCAGAAGACTCGCCTTCGGTTTTCGCGCCAAGATGTTCCGCGGACGAGGCGATGCCGTCGAATAGAGCCTCCGTGACCCGATCCGTCGCAAGTTCGATGTCGATGCGGTCGGGATGGACCTGCACACGAGCGATCAACGGTCGCAGGAGTTCGAAAGTCGTGTTCGCGTCCCCCGCTGCGATGACTCGTACGAACTCCGCCGCCACGCCGAGCGCGCGCTTGACGTTCGGCGCGCTGCGATGTCGCGGTGGCAGAGACTCCGAGATAGCTTCGGGATCGGCGAAGAAGGTTCTGATGCGGTCGACCACCAGGCGCTCAAGTTCGCCCGACGGCAGGCGCTGCCCTGACTCGCGCCGCTCCTGATCGCGTCGCCCGCTCGCCTTGACGTCCGTGATCAACCGGCGTGAGACATAGTAACGATAGCGCACGCCCTTCTTGACCGCGTGCGTCGGCGTCATCGCTTCACCCTCGGCGTCGAACAGAAAGCCGGCGAGCAGGTAGTCAAGCTTCGCCCTGTCGCGCGCGCCCGTCCGCTCGACGCCATTGGCTTGGAGCTTCTCCTGCACCTGCAGCCAGAGCTCCTCGTCGACGATCGCCGGATGCTCGCCAGGGTATGCCGCACCCTTGTGAACGATCTCGCCGCGATAGACGCGGTTCTGCAACATCTGGTACAGCGCGCCGCGCGAGAAGGCTTGGCCACCATAGGCGCTTCCATCCGCCGCAACGCGATGCTTGCTGACCGTCCCCTCCGCGTCGAGCGCCGCCTTCAATTCGCGAACGGAGCCGAGGTCGAGATAGCGACGGAAGATCGCGCGCACCGTCTCGGCCTCCGCCTCGTTTACGACGAGTTTTCGGTCTTTGACGTCGTAGCCGAGGGCGGGCTGGCCGCCCATCCAGAGGCCCTTCTTCTTCGAGGCGGCGATCTTGTCGCGGATGCGCTCGCCCGTGACCTCGCGCTCGAACTGGGCGAAGGACAGCAGAACGTTGAGAGTCAGACGCCCCATGCTGGTCGTCGTGTTGAAAGCCTGGGTGATCGACACGAACGAGACGGCGTTCGCATCGAAGACCTCGACCATCTTGGCGAAATCGGCCAGCGAGCGGGTCAGGCGGTCGACCTTGTAGACGACCACGACGTCGATCTTCTTGGCGGCGATGTCGGCAAGCAGCCGTCTTAGCGCCGGCCGCTCCATGTTGCCGCCGGAATAGCCGGGGTCGTCGTAGAGGGCGGATGAAACGATCCAGCCCTCGTGCTTCTGACTGCGGACGTAAGCCTCGCAGGCCTCTCGCTGCGCGTCGAGCGAGTTGAATTCCTGCTCGAGCCCTTCCTCTGACGACTTGCGCGTGTAGATCGCACAGCGGACGCGGCCGAGGCGCGCACTTTGCGAGGCGTCCTTCGCGGCGGATCGACCACGTTCGGCGCCGCCTTTCCGCTCAGCCATCGGCGCTCTCCCTTGCCAATTGCTTGGAGCGGCGCGGATCGGTGGATGAAGCGCTAGCGACGCCGTTCCAGGCTCCAGTCGCCTGCCTGCCCTGAGCCAGCGGCGCAAGACCGCCGGACTCTTCCGGATCATCCTGAAGCGCGGGCGCGGAGTCCAATTCGGCCCCGCTTTTTCGGTTCGCCAGCCCGAAGAACCTCGGGCCCGACCAATGCGCGCCGGTGATCTCGCGCGCGATCTGGGTCAAGGAGCGATATCGGTTTCCTTCGAACTCGAAGGCGTCGTCGAGAACGATGACCGCATGGGTTCGACCATGCCATTCGCGTACAAGCCGCGCGCCGGGCTTCAGGAGCGGTTGCGCAGGCTTCGGGGTCGGGGCCACGCCTGCCTCGGCGGGATCGGAAGCGGCTCCCGCCCCTACGAGACTTCTGTCGCGCCCACTTCGGCAACCCGCCGAATTCGAGTTCCTGCAGGCGATACGCCAGGGCGCGCACGAGCAAATCGCGGCTGATGCGCGGCGGCTCGCAGCGACAGAGCCGCCGCCATTCCTCGCGTAGCGCCAAACCATCGAACTCCTGCAGTCGCTCGAGGCGCGACTGCAGGAACGAGGCGGTCGATGAAGTTGCGGTCTCCTTGGCGTCGGCGGGCGCGGGACCGACAACCGGCGCCACATCAAGCGTGGACTCCACGGCCCTCATTGCGCGGCCTCTTCGCCGCGGGCGAGGATTCGGTAGACCGAAACGCCATCACGCTCCTTCCGCGCGAGGCTCAGCTCATAACCCCGATGTCGCAAGCCGGTCAGGGCGGCTCGCGTCGTATGTTCGAGCCAGCCGGTCGCTGCCCTCAGCTCGCCGATCGTGGCGCCGTCGCCGGCCGCGAGCATATCGGCTACGCGTCCAATCTTCGAGGTCGCACGCGGCGCGCGGGTTGGCGTCAATGCAACCTCGCCGCGTGCGTCGTCAGGCGTCGGCGCCGACTCTCCGGCCAGTGACGCCGCGCGTCGCGCCGGCGCCCCCGTCTTCTTCACGGCGGGCGTGCCCAACGGGCCGCTTTCAACGTCCGCCGCTTCGATCATTGCGGTTGCCGCCTTCAGGCCCATAGCGGTCAGCTTGAGCGTGTAGGCCTCGCCGCTGGCCGCGTCCTTGCGCCAGACCGGCGCCCCGTTGCGGGCCTTAATTTCCTTCACCCAACCAGCGTCGATCAACTTGCCGGCGAAGGCCTTGACGGCGGCCGCCCGCGCAATTGCCGGCGGCGTCAGAAGGCGATCTTCGCGCTTCACCGCCGCCTGCAGCATCGACCGCTGCGCTTCAGACATCTTGTTATGCATAGCAGAACCTTTCGCGTCATCGGGGGCCCAGCCAACCTCGACCCCCCCACTGACGCGAGCCCCGGATCGGCGCGTTACGCCGGGGCTTCAGGCTCGCTTGGCGCCGAACACGCCGCCCGCCCGCAAGGACACTCACGCTCTCTTCGCGCTGGAAATCCAGTCCTTTTTGGCGCTCCACGCGAGATTTCTCCGCCCTTCCCGTCGTCGCTCCGCAGTGGCCGACCTTCACTGCGACGACCGAAGATCGGGACCGAGAGTTTTGGCCCCGATATTCCCACGCAAAGACGCCTGTGAAACCGTCGTAGCTTCCGGCCTCTAAAAATCCCGCGACGTTCTCCGCGGTTAGCGGCAAATATCTCGGTCTCCGACAGGCGGCGAAGCACGATTTTGAGTTTTCTTGCGCCGATTTGGCCGCCAGTCTCCGCGCGCAAAATTTGGCTTCACGCATTGGGCGATGAAGGGGGACGGAATTGGAAAGCTTCGCCACGCGGGAACGAGTGAAACCCAGAAGGTGGGCTAAGTTCGGCGGTAGCCGAGCGCCTACCCAACTATAGGATCGGGAGCCTGCATTCCCAAAGCCTGCCATTGAGCCGACCACAGAATAGGTAGCTCGACCCGATATCGCGGTCTGGCTTCGTTATGATCCAATGATACGAACCGCGCTAACGGTCACCTCTATCCAGATTCAGAACCTATATCGCGCCACCGGAGTTGAAAATTAGGCGCGGCTTGAGATCCCGTCGCACCTACATGTTTCCCTTTCGTTCCTCGCCCAATTATGTTTAGCTATCCTATCGGGCCCGATTCGGGCGGGATTGATCCCAATCTCCCCGCGCCCGCACAGTAAGTCGGCGAAATAAGAACGAGAAAAGTATGGCCGCAGAAAAAAGGACCCGAACGAAACTGCCCGCGCTCGATGATCGATTTAAATTCTTCGGCGACGCGCTCAGTCCCGGAAACCAAATCGCTCTCAAGCCCAAAGTCTTCGAGGTCGAAGACCGAACTACCGGCGCAGCGCGGGGCCTGAAACTTTGGCGCAAGACCGGATTAGCTATCGACGATGACTTGCGAAGTCTATGGCGTCACGAAATGCGTCAAATCCAGCGGGTGATGTTCTACGCCGGCGCGCGGGAGGTGCTCGTCGATGTCCTTGAATTTGTCGAAGACTCGGAGTTCTTCGGCGTACTGCTTGAGCGATCCGGTCAACCGCTATCCGCCTTGACGGTCAAAGTAAAAGCACAGCACTGGCTTCGAACTCTTATCATGGTCCGGTCGAGGACGCTTTTCTGGAAAAATGTCCGCCGGTTGGCTGCCGGACTGGGGATCGTTCATTCTCAAGGGCTGGTGCACGGCAAACTCTCCGCGGACGTCGTGATGACCGAAGGCGCGGAGGAGCCCGATTTTCAATTGGGCGGCTTCGAATGGAGTCTATGGCTCTCTGCCGACGTCGCAGAGCGATCACACGCGGAGCTTGGCAGTGAGGGAGCGGCGCAACGGTCCGGAACATATTCCTTTGCGGAAGATTGGCGCGCTCTCGGTCAAATGATCTGCGACTGTCTGGGCGTGCGCCTAGAAATATCTGGCGATTTCCGCTCAACGCACGACGCCAACCTTCCTATAGTCATCAACACCTCGGAGAGAGTATTGTTGAAGCGGATGATTGCCCCAACTCGATTTGATCTTGTGGACTCATCATCTGTCATCCGCTCAATCGACGCGATCGTGGCAAGCATTGCGCAGAGAGCCACTCTGCAATCAGGAACCTTCATTCTATGTATTCCCCCTGGTTCTGGATTGGGCGAAGCAGTCAACGAAGCAACCGATGGCGAAATCGCCATTGATGAATACTCACAACAACTTGACTGGGTCAGGGCGGATTTGGACACAGGGGCGAAGCTCCTTGTCCCGCGCCCCTTCGATCCGCGTACGGGCACTCTCCGCATCATAACCGATGCAATGATCTATCGGCTGAAGGCTCATCGCGACGATGGAAGCGCGGTCTGGGACATTGGGTCGTGCGTTGGACTGAAACCACGCGGAGGTTCGATTAGGCTGAGCAACGACATCGACCGCGTATTGGAACAACCGATTACGGTGACCCGGTCTGCTCGGGAAGCTACGGAGACGCGTGCGCGGCTTGGCCCCGACGTCCTGGACTGGAGCATATTCGCCGGCGACGGTAGCGAACCCGACAGCTCCAACCACAGCGATACGATTCGACAAGCCCTCTTACTTGTCCAAGTAACCGAGGCGGTTGTTAAGGCGCTGGAATGCTTTCCAATCGAAATACTAGAAACTGCACGCCATGCCGGACAACGCTTTATTACACTCCGTGCAGAGCCGGATAATGATCGTGATCGGTTCGCCAAGCGAGTCGGAATGTCTGACACCGCAACCGCTCTCAAACGCCTGTTTGAGGAAGACCGTCGTGATGCTGATGGGACATGGCGCGTTAGCTTGTCGCCCAGCCTTGGCTCGACAAAGTCCGACGACACCACAGCAACCTTCATTGACCTGAAAGATTATCGTGGCCGGCACGGATACCAGTTTGCGATTGATGATGAACTGCCGCCCAACGGGCCGTATTTTCTGAAGGCAGAACGCGATACGGGGACCGAGAAAGTCATCAGTCGGCGGCTTCGAAACATTAAGGCCCTAAACACTCGCATTGATTTGGCCGAAATGCTCGCTGACCCCTGGCGTGTACGACGCTCCAGCAGGGAGGCTATTTCTGAGGCCGATCAAAAAGACGCAGGTTTTCTTGATCTCGATGAGCCAAAGCGGCGCGCGCTGCTCGGCTTATGGTCCACGTCGCCGTCCTACTTTGTTGTCGGCCCACCTGGTGTCGGCAAGACAAAGCTCGCCACGGAAGCCATTCGCCGACGTTTCATGAGTGATCGCACAGCGCGGCTCCTCGTGAGTGCGCAAGGACATGACGGGTTGGACCATCTTCAGTCAAAGATAACCGAGGCCCTCTCTGCTGCAAAACTCGACGATGTGATCGTTGTCCGAACTACCACGCCGGACCGGCGACCAACCTCTGACGAGGAGGTCCATCTAGTCGGACTTGACTATCTTGAAAAGCTCCACGGTAGTGAGGCGTTCAAAACTGCGCCACAAGGCATGCGGGATCGCATCTCCGCGCTGAGGTCCGCAGCAGTCTCGAGAAAGGCGAGCAAAAATGCCAATGGGCGAGACGAGCGATTGGGTCTCCATGCGATATCGAGTTTGGTTCTAGATGCCGCCAATATCGTCATATCTACTGCCAATTCGCCCGAAATCGAGAGCATGGTCGAATTGCGTGAACAATTTGATTGGGTAATTATCGAGGAGGCGGCTAAAGCAACTGGGCCGGAAATTGTCGGTCCCCTTATGCTCTCGGGCCGACGGCTTCTCATCGGAGACCATCACCAGCTGCCCCCCTTCGAGGCCCGTCGTTTAGCCAAGATACTGAGCGACTTCGGCCTCCTCACCGAGGCGCTGGGTCTTGCGAGACCGTTGATTGGTTTCTTGCTGCGCGACGGTGAACTCGATGAACTCGAACGGGTCGCGCAAACTCCGGAGCGGCTTCGAGAGGTCGGAAATGTTGCGTTCCGCTTGGTGGAACCGTTCCGAACCTTCGTGGAAGACGATGAGAGGCGCGCGCGCGAGAACGCAGGCCACCGCGCCATCTCATCCATACTGACCGAGCAACGGCGTATGGACCCCGCGATTGCGCGAATTATTTCAAACGCCTTTTACAAAAACAAGCTGAAAACCCAGGACCAACGGGCGAAGGACGCGGAGAGCAAACCACCGCCGTTCAGACACCTTCTTTCGATGCCAGCGTCACCTGTCGTTGTCGTCAATTTTGACCACGTCAGCGCCTCGGGGCGGGGTCCTCCAGTCGAGCGAGAAAAGCGACGCTGGCACAACCCGTCGGAGGCAGAAGCCGTCATCGATGTGCTCCGTCAGGTAAGGGCTCGCGAGGGGGGCGAGAAGCCGACTCTCGCAGTTCTTTCGCCATATCAGGCACAGGTCGAACTCCTGGAAGGCCGCATTTCGACTTTGCGAGGGCGCGACCTTGCGCATCTGGATGCTTTTGCCTCTGCAAAAGCCGGAGGAGGATTGGTCGGCACAGTGGATTCCTTTCAAGGCAGCGAGGCCGATCTCGTTGTCATTTCCCTGGTCCGCAATAATCCGCGATCGGGCGGCTCTGCGCTTGGCTTCCTGAGTGATCCGCGACGAATTAATGTTGCCCTGAGCCGCACGAAGTCACAGCTCGTCCTCGTCGGGTCGCTAGATTTTCTCAGTGAGGCGGTTCGTGGGGTCAATCCGGATGATGAACCTCACGATCTCTCTTTCCTCACAAGAATCGTCGAAACGATTAGCACGCTATGTACTGAGTATCGTGGTTCGGATCGCCTTCCGCTCGCGACAATCATCACGCCGGATGCGCTCAAGGTGTCGATATGAGCGTACTGATCGCCATTCCAGTGTACCGCATCTCCTGCCGTGTTGGCGTCGACAAGGGACGCGGTTGGAGCGTTGTGGAGGAAATTGTTCTTTGGTCGATGACGCGGCAGTCGAAAACAATTGGGATGCTTGTCGCCGAAACAGAACTGCCACGGCAGATCGTCGTGGCGGCAGTGGCTCGCCTCATGCGATTCCGGCTCGTGGAAGTAAGCTTAGCTCAGACTGGGCCTGCTTTTCGGGCATCCGACCATGGCTTTAGAGCTATTACTAGCGGCCATCCGCTTCCGGTGTTCCCAAAGCGCTATCCTAAGTCCATCAGCTTCGTGATCGAGTGCGTATCGGGAGAGTTCTACCCCAGCCGCGATGTGACGATCATGGGGCCATACAAACTTGACATTGAGCGTGCGAATGGAGCGGAGGTCAGAATTATGGCCGTCGAAGGCGGTGGCCCTTCGATGTCGAACGAAGTCAACCTTGAGCAGCTTTCTAAGATCGCCGCGACTGGATGGAATGAAGAGATCGGGACTGTCGATGGCCGGACAGTAGATCTCCGCGATGACGAATTCCTGGTTGTCCGCGTCGTCGACGGCGTGCCGCGCGGATTGCCTGAAGACGCGGGCCCTGTCATTCGGCAGATCGTCGCGGAAGCTGCTGCTTTGCCGTCTGGAGCGGGTGATTTACGCGTGGAGTACGCGGGGCCACGCGAGGAAACCGAATCAGGTCCAATTTTGCGGGAGTGTTCATTTGATCCGGCCGATCTAGTCATCGGAGGCGCTGAACAACGACGCCTATTTGTTGACCTGCTCGGTAAGGCGCGGCGGCGGATGATCATTCATTCGACTTTCCTGAACCGCGAAAGGTTTGAGGCATTGATCGACCCGATTCGGGCCGCTTGTCAGAATGGTGTGATGATTGATTTACTCTGGGGCGCGGAACGCGACGAAGAGACTGAGCAACGAAATTTCACCGCTGCGACTGCTATCGCTCGCATGGTGCGTGAAGATCCGATCCTGCATGGTCGCTTTCGCGTCCACATGCGCAGCACGGGGTCGCACGCAAAGCTCATTTTCGTCGACGTCGAAGAAGGGTGGGTGGCAGCCATAGGTTCCTGCAACTGGTTCTATTCTCCCTTCAAATCCGTCGAGCTGTCGGTGGTCGTGAGGGACCCAATCGTACTCGCAGACACCGCACTTGCTCTGCAGCGTCTCGCTGGGCGGCGTGGGCTAGCCGACACAATCGCTTCTGAGATGGCCCTAACTGCGCGGGACCTCCGTCGCTTAACGTCGCCGGGAGGTTCTGCCCGCATGGGCATTGTTGCGGGAGAGGACCACGATCAGATCAATCGCACGGCAAGCGGAACTGCGGAAAAGCTTTTCTTTATCGGCTGCCACAGGCTTGGCTCTACCGCCCGTCCCGGAGCCCTCATGCAGGGAAAAGTCGCCGCGGCGCGCCCCGGCGTGACCGCAACCATCCTCTATACGCAACCATCCGGGCCATTGAAGAATCGCCACACCAAGGCACTTAAGGAGGAAGCTGCCGCGAACGGCGTCAACCTCGTGAAAGCTCGGAACATTCCGCTACATGGGAAGATCGTTGCCTGGGGCGAAGACGACGTCATCGTCACTAGCCTAAACTGGGCATCGGCCGCTGCTGATCCTGATTTTCCTTGGGCGGACATCGGAGTGCATGTTCACGCTCGCGGGATTGCGGCACTGGCAATGACAAAATTGGAGCAGTTTTTTCCCGAACTGTTGATTCCCAATAGATGACTTCGACAGATCTGTTCGATCTCGAAAACGAAACTAGCTAATCACCGATCCCAACCTTCGGCAGCCTCTACGAGGCACCACTCCAACCCGTGACCAACAGCGTCTCTACATCCAACTTCGTGACCGCGTGCTGCGCGATTAACTGTTCTAGGGCTGGCTTCTCGACGATCTCTACCTGGTTGTACCCCGCTCTTTCGTGAGCAGTCGAATTGAAAAACTGATTTGTGACGCACGCCCGCGCGAAGTCGATCCCAGGGTGCTGCCTCGCGTAGAGCGCATGGCCGCCGACGACTTCCTTCACCGCGTCCCAGCCAAGTTGCGCATCTTGCGTTGACGAAGTCTTGCACTGGATTAACACGCCGGACCGATCGTTCATCGCAACGACGTCTACGCCGCCATCGTGCTGGGGCGTGACATAAACCCTGCGGAAGCCTCGCTTCTGCCAGAGTGCCGCGACGAACGCTTCAAAATAGCGCGGTTGCATGATTTCGAGATCGTCGACCGTTATGCGCGACGCAAGGCCAGAACGCTGTTCGGGAGGCGCCATTTCCTCGATTGGGAAATCGGTAGGCGCCACGTCGAGCGAGCCATTTAGCATGTCTTCAGCCAGCCCGCGTTTGAATGCCAGCATGTCGTCCAGTTTTACGTCGAAGGTCGAGAAGTCATCCGCAGCTACAATTGGACAATAGACGAAGACCTCACGCTCCTGCCCGATACGATAAGCGCGATCCGTCGCTTGATCCTCCTTCGCGGGATTCCAGTGCCGCGTAAAATGGACCACATGATTGGCTGCCTGAATGTTGACACCGAAACCTACTGCCACTGGCGACAGGATGATCACCGCGAAGCCAGGCCTTTCCTGAAACGCATCGATACGCTTCTGGCGGCTGTCGGTTCGTTTGGACGACGCGGACGTGTCGCCGTTGATGATGTCCGGCGCGAAGCCAAAGATCTCGGCGACGTAGTGGCGCAGCATTCTCTGCATGTCGCGGAATTCGCAGAAGACGATGACCTTTTGTCCATACTTCGAGTTTTTCCCGCCGCGCTCCCGGATTTCTCTCAGCTTATCAACCAGCCAGCCGAGCTTGGGCGATCTCTCTCTCGCTCGCTCTAGAGGCTCAGGACGAAAGGCGCCCAACCCATACTCTCGCGGATCGGTGCAGACCTGCCGCAAATAGTGCAGAAGCGCAAGATGGTTCTTGAACGGCGAATTTTCCTGCTCGCGTTTCTTGAACTTCTCGATTGCATCAGCGTAGAGGGTACGTTGGTAGGCGGAAAGAGGAAGTCGTATCGGCGGCGCGAGCTTTTCCGGCAAATCCTTGGCGACCTCCTTCTTAGTCCTGCGAAGAATCTGGGGCGCGATGAGCGTTCGAAGCTCCTCGACGCGCGCCTTTTCCTCGTCGGTCTCCGCTTCAATCGGACGTCGGTATTTCGTGCAGAAGTCATTCAGGGCGCCCAGCAGCCCCGGCTGCACATAGTCGAACAAGCACCATAGGTCCGTTAGCGTATTCTCGACCGGCGTTCCTGTGCAAGCGACGCGGAACGCGACGTTCATCTTCTTGGCGGCGCGCGTCGTCATTGCGTTGGGATTCTTGATGCGCTGCGCTTCGTCGCAGACCATCATCGACCACTTCTCGGCGGCGAATGTGAATTCCAAGTCACGCAAGGTTTCGTATGTGGTCAGTACGACGTTCGCGCCATTGCGCCAATTCGGCTTGAGGAACCGAACGATCCCTTCCTTGCGGAGTTGCTCGTCGACGTGCTCCCGCGCCACCCTAAGCGAGGCGAGCGCGTCGCCGTAGGCGATGAGAAGCTTGAGGTTTCCGTCGACTAGAAACTTCTTCGCCTCTTGTTCCCAGTTCTCCAACAGCGACACGGGCGCGACAACGAGCGCCGGTTTCAGCGAGGGATCGCTCCGGAACGCGGTCGCAATCAATGTCAGCAGTTGCAAGGTTTTCCCGAGCCCCATGTCGTCCGCCAGAACGACGCCGCGGCAATGGTCAGGCGCATGCCGAAACATGTGTTGAAGCCAGCCCACCCCCTCAACCTGATGTTCCTTGAGCGCGACGCCGGGCTTGAGAACGTCATCTGGTACATCGAGATTCCGGTTTCCGTTGGCGAGGATATCCCGTCGCGCCTCATCGTAGTCGACCGTCTGTATGTTCGCGCGGATGACTAGATGCTTCGATCTGACGCCGGGCTCGGACTCAGGGCCGGTCTCTGTCTTCGGCTTCGGTTTCGCGGGGTCAAAATTCCCGTTCTTCACGTCGATCTCGACCTCGTCGATCGTCTTCAGGATCGCTTGAGCTTCCTTGAGCGGCATCGGCTTCGACAGGCCGGGCAGGTCTACGGCGTCACGTCCCGATGCGAGGGCTTCCGCGATTTTTCGTCCCAAGCTTTCTTTCAATTCCGGGGTGACGGGGACGGCCACCGGTTCGGTTTGGCCTTCCGGCGTAAACGAGATCACCGGCAGAACATTTTGGGGAAACCAGCCGTCGTCGTCGAACTTTTTCGCAATGTACGGGCTGTAGAACGGCTTCTCGTCACCAATCCCTTCGATGCGATGGGTGTAAGCGCTGAGGTCGTAGATCGACGCATAACTGACGAGGACCTGGGGCTTCACTCGAGCGGCGAGCGCGTCGCGAAGAAGACCGAGTTCCGCCTCGGTCTCGCCCATTATCTCGAAGTCGTAACCCTCCCAACCGCACAGTTGGAGGCCTCGGCCCATCGATCTTTCGACGCCTTCGACGAAGCTGCGCAACTCATCGTCGTCGACGAACGCACGGAGTTCTGTCTGGAACGGCCCATCGGCGCGGGGACTTTCAATCCGCAATCCCACTGATGTAGGATAGCCGAACGCGTCCCTCTCGATATGTGCGAAAAAGCGCTCGAATAGCAGGCCGGCCTTCTCGCGCGCACGCATGAACTGCGCTTCGTCGATCGTCGCGGACGCGGCCTTGCCCAGCGTCGCAAACGGATTGACTAGAAATGCTTCCGCCCGCGAGCCCGCGACCCTCCGACCGGGCAGCCGCTTGACGTTTTCAAGGACGGTTCTGACATTCGGGGCGATCTCGACATAGAGGATACCTTCGGGCGTCGGAAAATCGTAACGATCCAGCACTGCGCCCGCACGATCGAAGGCTGCAAGCCAACGGTCCGGCGCACCTTCGAAAGTAGGCGCCAACTCGACGACCTTGGTCCCGCTCGTCTCATCCTTGCGTAGATCGATTCGCAGTCTCTCCGGTGTCAGGACCACGGTGCCGGCGAGGAAATCGTTCGAGGCGCGCAGACGCCCTGAGAGCGGCGCGTCTGATGCGACCCCAATCCCTGCGGTTGTCGCGCGCCGAACGGTTCGCATCGGTCCGGGTCCGAAAACGCTCGATCCCTTCGACTAGCTCCCATGTCTCGCGCGGAAGAAGCCCGATCATTTCCCCATCGAGTATGATAGCTCCCCGTCTTTCGATCTCGACAGGTTTGCCGGTCTCCTTCGAGCGCCATTCGCGGATTGAAATGTCGAAATGCGGGTCGCTCAGACTGCCTTCACTCCGGAGTGAAGGCACGCCAGTAAAATCAGCCGGAAGCTCAAGGAGTGCGCGACTGCCGTGCTCGTCTGATCTCGCCAGCAAATCGTAGAGGTCGCTCCAGGGCAGACTCTTGGAGGCGCCGGACTCGACGAGATGCCCGTCGTCATCGAGTTGGACGAGAAGACCGTCGACCGCGGGATCGGCGAGAACTTTGGCGCCAAACGCAGTGGGCGGCAAAGCATCTCGTTGCGCGGCGAAGACCACGGCGTCCTGCGTGAAGGCCCTCAACAAACCCTTGCCGCCTTCGGGAGGGACGGACTTACGCTTCAAGAAGTCAAGCATCCTCAGGCCTCGAGCTCCACCAGAAATTTTTCTTGAATCGGAATCCCCATGCGGCAAGCTGATCCGCTACGGCGTCTCCCCGTCGCGCTGTGAAAACCTTCAGTGTCCCGCCGATCGGGCGGTAGTCCTTCCATTCGAGTCCATGCGCCTGGCAGAAGCGCTTGAATGCTCCCAAAGAGAAATCTGGGAGCGGCGAGGGAGAATAGACTTTCGCGGCCTCATGAAATCCGGAAGACGTGAGAACCGCAGTATCCCCCGCACCACGTCCTAGCTGTGCGGCGGGCACGGGCAGGCCTGACACGACGTCCAATGACGCCGGCTCCCGACGCACAGCAGAAGCGCGTTCCGTCGGACGCACCGGACGGACATTAAGTGTCTCCGACAACGTCTGGCGGAACCGCTCCTCCCACCGCATTCCGCGGTCCGTGTGACGCAGGCTCGTCACCTTGCGCTCGTTTTTCAGTTGCGACCTGTCGCCAGCAACCTCCCCGACAAGCTCAAAGGGTAACCTGTCTTTGTGGAAGATATAGCAGGCGTTTCCGTACTCGCCGAACTCGACAACCACGTGGTCGCCGATACACATGATGAACGCGTTGTTGTCCTTGTTCGGCGACGCGGTCAGCGTCAGTCGAAGCCCTTCCATCTGCTTACGGATAGCCCGGAAGTCAGGGTCTTGTCGCGTCCGAGCGTTCTCCCCGAGCGCAAAGTACATTGCATGAATGCTCTGGTGATAAGCCTTCCAGAAGTCGAGGCGCCGGGTGTCGTTTGTGCCATCTTGGGCCAGGAGGTTGAAGAACCTCTCGATCAGAGCAGCCTTCAACCAGTTCGCGACCATCTCGCGCGCGTCCGGTTCGACACGACTCCAGCGGAGCCCGTTCATTTCCAGCCACGGGTTCCCCAAAGTCTCGACCGCGAAATCGCGGATCTCGGCGCTGAGGATAGGGTCGACGAATTGTCTGTATCGCCCAAGCAACGAAGGAAGACCGACGTCCCTCGCGCGCGGATTGTCGCGTAACAATTGGATCAGGCCCGGGATCGCCGCGCGCACGGCCTCGTCTGGACCGCGAAGAGCCGCTTCAACACGCCCGATCACGATACGCCACACCAGCCAGGAATTGTCCGTGATGGCGAGGTCGCGCTGAAGTTCATCGAAATCCCGGGTCTCTCCCCGGAATATTCGTTCACCGTAGATCCGGCCGGGATCGTAGCTGAACAGGGCGACGTTGCGCTGTACGGCGTCAACCCACGGAGGCTGATATCCCGGACCGACGATCCAAGCCGAACGCTCGCCGAGATACCCCTTGAGGAGTCTCCAATTCTCGCGTCCGGTCGGAGACGCATGGTGTTCGTCGTAGTAGAGGTACGTGTTGAGGAGTCCTTTATAGCAATCTCGGAAATGACGGTGAGAACGTCGAAAATCGTCTACCTGACGCAAGAGCAGAGGAAACAACTCGTTGTCCCCTATCAAACCATCAAGATGCTCTTCAAACGCCTCCATGCAGCCAAAGCTCGCAAAGTTTGCCTGCCTAGAATCGGCAATATTACGCCTCCTCGCGAATTCTCTGATGGCCTCCATCGTCTTGTCACGGTTCGGAACGACGGTCGCCTGTAGCCCCAACCATCGTTCCAGCCGCTTGGCTTCGCGCTCGATGTTGTCGATTTCGTCGTCAAACCTTATCGGCTTGATCTCCATCGCGCTGTCCAACGCCGCCCGCAGGGCGGCCAGCGCATTCTCCGTCAATTCAGGGCGCATTTGCCGATCCCGTTAGGAGCGCCCGCGCCCACGGAGGGTCGGTTTTCCAGTGGCGCAAGGAACTCCAGCCTGAGTTCGACACGGCGGCTGGCGTCGAAGGAATTGGTCGTTTTGTCGAACTTGGTGGCGTTGAACGAATAGCCGCCCACGAGAAAAAGATCCCTGATCTGCTCGATCTGATCTGGCTGAAGCGAGGACTCGGCCAGCGCGGGAGCCATCAGCGCGCAGAGCACACGCTGACTCCTTTGCAGGCTCAGGTTGAGGTTGTAAAGGTAATCGCCTACCGGGCTTGCAAATCCTTCAACCACGACCTGCTTGATCCATTTTCGGCCCAATTCGCTGCCGGCGATCGTAAGCACCTCGGGAACGAAGGCGCGCAGCAGTTTCGATTGGTCCGGCGTCAATGAATAGCTGTTCTTTTCAAACTGCGCACGATTCCCGAAATCGATGGTGCGCCGGCTGGTGTCCACGAGCACGCCAGGGTATGCCGCCGCCGCCGCCTGCACCTGTTTCATCAAGGCGACTATCGCCTTCTCTTGCTCCTTCTGAGCTTCGTCGCGGGCGCGCTCTTCCGCGGTCTTCTGATATTTTTTCAATTCCTCGGCCTGCGCTTTGAGAAGCTCCTCGTCCGCGAGTAGTTTCTTCTTGGTCGCCTCAAGATTCACGTTCTGCTGCTGGACGTTGTCAAGGGTCTTGGTCATCTCCATCATCGCGACCGACATCGCGACCAGAAACAGGACCATCAGGGCGGTCATGAGATCCGCATAGGAAATCCAGAACGGCTTCTCCGCCTCGGCCTTTGGACGCTGTTTGAACGGAACCGCACTCCCGATCATGCGGCTCCCCTCTTGACGCCCGGCTGCAGCGCATCCGTCAGATTCTCGACCGCCTGGCTCAGCAAGCCGGAAACCTTCGTGAAATTACCGAGATAGTCTCTGTACTGGACTTGCAGGGCGTTGGTGAGCTGCGCGTTGAAGGTTTCATGAACGCGGGTGAGGATCGCCGTAATCCCATTTAGATACTGCTCAGCCTGCAATTCCGCGTGCGCAAGTCCCTGGCTCGCGGCTTCGATTTTGGAAACCAGCTCAGACGTCGCGCCTGCTTCCCTCCTCGCGTTTTCGACGACGCCGTTCATCTCTGCGATCATGTCGGCAAGCGCCTGGCGCGTCGTCGCGTGGTCGGCAACGACGCTCCTCAGCGCCGCTGACGCCTCCTCGACGGAGCCCGCGGATTGACGCAGCCCGTGCGACAACCCTTCGGCCTGCTGAAAGGCGCCGGCCATCGCGTTTCCCGCGTTCGCGAATTCCGCCGCGGCATGATGGAGTGTTTGCGATCCCTCGTTCATCATGCCAATTGCAGTCGTCGTGGCGGTGCGCATCGACTCAACTGCCGCCGAGACGCCCGCAGTGACCCTCCGGGCCTCCTCCGTCATGGCGCCGACGACGCCGGCGAGCTTCTCGACCGCTGTGGCCATAGCCTCCGAAAGGTGCTGCTCCCGGTCCGCGTGAGCTTCTGCGCTCCGGTCCGTCTGGGTTTGCAAAACCCCGATCGCCTCCTCCGCCCGACTGCCAATAGTCGCGAGCCAATCGGAAGCTTTCGTCGCATGCGTAACCTCGCGTTCCGCAGCCGCGGCGCCGGAGCGCTCTCCCTGCTCTCGCAGGGCCGCCAGTTGCGCTTCGACAGCGACCCCGATGTGCGAGAGTGTCTCCTGAAGCTTGCGGCCGATTTCGCTTTGCGACTGGTCGGCGCTCTCGCGCATCCTGTCGACGAAGGCCGCCATCCGCTCGTCGGCGTCCTTCTGGTGAGTTTCCATGCTCTTCAGGGCGGACAGCAAACGTTCGTTCAGTGCATCGCTGGACCTCTCAGATGCCCGCTGTATGCCGGCAACGAGACCGGTCAGTTTCTCCGTGGCCGCGCCAAGAGAGTCAATCGTCTGCTGCTGCATCCTATTGATGCCGCTGATCTGCCCGCCGAATAGCTCCTCCAGCTTCTGGCTAAAACCGGCTAGTACGTCCGTCAAAAGCCGCGTGACGGCGTCTCCGTTGTCGGCTCGACTGCGCTCGGCAGTAGCGGCGAGGGCCGCGAGCGGTTGGGAAAGGGCTTCGGAAACGCCCCTCGCCACTTCCGCGCCCACCTGAGCAACGCTCCTGCTTTGCGCCTCGATTTGCTGGTTCGTCAGATTGGTGAGGATCTCCTTCAGCTCTCCGACCAGAGCGTCCTTCAGGTTCGCCGAATCTGCTGCAGATTTTTCCGAGGCGCGCGTCAGTCGCGCGAGGTAGTCCTCGCCGACGCCAGTCGTGAAAAATCCATCGAGGGCGGTCGTGACGTCCTCAACGCGTTTATAGAGGATGGTTACGAATAAACGCTCGATCGCAGTCGTCATCATCGCCGCACCGATTGCAATCGCTGAGACCACGAACGCATCGCCGACATGCTGCATCAGCCCTGCCAGACTCGTCCGAACGGCGTCCGGATTCGCGGTCGCGTCGAAGTGCTGAAGTCCCCTGATTAGCCCGGAGAAGGTGCCGATGATCCCAAGGCCGGTGAATATGCCAGGGACGTGTTTGAAGAATTCGGTCCCAATCCTCGCGTCAACCATGGAATCGGTGGTGAACACGACCGACGCAGGCACGGTCGAGCGAAGGACTCCCCCGCTCTGCCCTGCATTTCCCGCCTCCTGTTCACGATGTAGCGTCTCCGAATACTTCGTCCAGAGATGGGAGAAGGCTCCATCGCCCGCGAATATCCGCTTCAACGCCTGTTTGTCCGGGTTCGTCAGTCGGGCGAGGGCCTTGGTCACCTTCCGGAGACGCGAGAAGATCACGACCGATTGCCCGACGAAGATAACGAAGAAGGAGACGATCAAAAGGAGAATAAGAAATGCAATGACGAGCGTTGATGCCGGCAGGTTGACCAAAAGATTGACGATCCCCATCACCGATCCTTGCCCCGTCTGATTTCGACATTCTCAACGCATTTGTGCCTGCCCCTGCGCCTGAGCCACTCGCGGGAAGCGTCCTCGACGACTTCGTAGACGTTGCACTCATCGTCGAGCGCCGCCTTCTTCAGATCCTTTATGAGGTCGCCATCGAGATAGACCAGCAGCGTCCTGCGCCCATCCGTCCTTGGGCGCGCACCTTTAGCGGCAGGCGCATTCGGCACAGCAGGCACGGCCATCTAGATATCCTGAAACTCTGAGCTCTAGAATGTCTAAATTACACGATTTCTGGGGTGATACAAGCATCAGGCTGCGATACGGCGAGGCTCGTTGCGGTTGGTATAGTCACTGACATGTTTTCGTTTTTTAATACGTCAGCACGCTCGCGCAGCAGTAGATGTTTATGTCCAAATTTAACTTAAAATGTTGGCAGGGGAGAACTTCCCGGGCATGATGAACTTCCGCAAGAAGATCGGAGGCAAGCGCTCCTGGGCTGGAAACAGTGAGCAAGCGAGCCCGCTCCGGCCGTCGGCGGTTCCATAATCGAGCTTCTGCGAATTGAGGGCATGTTTCTTATTGCTGCATCGGTCTGGTCGAACCGCGCGCGGGTGCGGTATCTATTGAGGTGAGCCGAACGGCCGGACGTTTCGTGTAAGGAGTGCTCCTCGCTCAAACTAGAAATTCCCCGCGACGACAATCAAAACGTCCTGGCAGAACGACTCACCAATGTCCAAACGTTTGGCGCAATAGAATTCTGGGCCTCCGGGTGCGAGCGAAATTGTTTATCGCCGCTCGCAAAACAGACTAGATTGATCGCGCGATGCTCTAGCAGAAAGCAGCGATTGAGAGACGCCGCATTGGCCGAACCCCGCCGTTTGATCAAGAAAACCGTATCTCGACGCGGCCTCGGCCACGGCTGGGAACGGCAAACAAGCCGCCCTCGTTAGGATGGGCAGAAAGGTAGCCTTCGCTCATCGTGAAGCGTGCGGAAGTCACGTACAGTGTGTCGAGAGCCGCACCTCCGAACGTGCAACTCGTCGGCCACGAACACGGCAGTTCGACAACGCGAGCGAGAACGCCGGAAGGGGAATAACAAGCAACGCAAGATCCGCCTGCGACCCGGCAGTTCCAAAGCTGTCCATCCGCGTCCAGGGCCGACCCGTCAGGATAACCGCGGTCGAAACCGGCAGCAAACAGCCGCCTCGCGAGCAACTCACCATTGAGGTATTCGTAGGCGTAGATCTCGTTACGCAGAGTGTCGGCGGTCAGAAACAGGCCCCCGTCAGTCCACGCCATGTATTCGTTATTCCGAACTCACGCCGCGTCATTTGCTCGACCCGTCCGTCGCGCCAGACCCTGTAGATCGCGCCGCTGTTGCGGGTTATCTCGCGCGGCGATCCGTCGGCGTTCAAGTTGTTCTGCATCGTGCCCACCCAGAAGGCGCCGTCAGGGCCGACCCTGCCTTCGTTCAGACGGTTGTCGGGGAGATCCGGCTCCACGATGGCCAGAATTTCGAAAGGTCCGCCGAAACGCCACAGAGCGACACGATCGCGAAGGCCGACGACGGCATCGCCGTTGACGTCGAGCCCAATGGAGGGGGGAAATCCGGCGTGGGCCAAACCTCGTGCCGCTGGTCCGCAAGCCAGAACCGGTGGATGCGTCGGCCGACGATATCCACCCAAACGACAGCGTCGCGCCGGTCGTCATAGACAAGGCTTTCGCCGACGATGTCGCGAGCTTCGAGAATCAGCTTGACCTCCCACATTGCCAGTTCCTCCCGCACATAGCTATCCGGCGCCGCGACCTATTTGACACGCCACACAGGTCCATGTAGCAGGCAGATCTGAGATAACCTGTCGGACAGGTGCGGTGAATGGCGGTTGAAGCTGTGGTTCCCCTGATTCCGGAACTCGACGGCGGTCTGGTCGGAAAGATCATCCGCGACGTTATTGAGCGCATCAAAAGGGAGAGGCTGCGCGTCGGCGACGCTGTGCCTTCCGAGGCTGCCTTCGCAGCGGAACTCGGCGTTTCAAGAACAGTGGTGCGCGAGGCCTTCCGCGCCCTGGCGAGCCTCGGCGTATTGCAACTGGTGAACGGCCGACGCGCCCGCGTCGGCGCGACCGACCCCAGCGTTCTGGGCGTCGTGCTCGACCACGCCGTGCACACGGACCGGGCGACCATTCAGCAGATTTATGACGTCCGCCGCACGCTGGAGGTGCGAACCGTCGCGCTGGCGGCGATGCGTCGCACGGACCAGGAAGCTGACGCCATCCGCGGTCACGCGGCGGCGATGCGCAAGTCTTTCGCGCGTCCCGACGAGGGCATGGAACACGATATCGCCTTCCACACCGCCATCGCCAACGCCTCGCGCAATCCGCTGTTCGCGCTGATCGTCGCTTCCTTCGAGGTCATCACTCGCCAGACATGGCGCATCGGTTGGGACAGCCGGTCGAGCGACGTCGAACGGCTCGCCCATGTCGAGTGTCACGAGCGCATCGCGCAAGCCATCACCGCACGCGAGGTCAGGCAGGCGGAGGCGCTGATGGCCGAGCATTTCGACAGCTCGGTCAAGGCGCTCCTGTCCGCCGGCGTCATCTGAGGGAGCGGTCGGGTGAAGATCACCGCCCTGGAGACGATCCGCCTTGCAGAGTTCGGCAACCTCCTGTGGCTGCGAGTGCACACCTCCGAGGGTTTGATTGGGCTCGGCGAGACGTTCATGGCGCCCGGCGCCGTGGAAGCCTATATCCACGAGGCGCTCGCCCCCAAGGTTCTCGGGCGCGATCCGTTGCAGATCGACCTGATCGCACAAGTGGCGAGAGACTATCTCGGCTTCCGCTCCTCCGGTGTGGAAACGCGCGCCGCTTCCGCGCTCGACATCGCGCTGTGGGACATTCTCGGCAAGGTCTGCAATCAACCGATCGCGCAGCTTCTCGGCGGCTTCTCGCGCCAGAAGATCCGCACCTATAACACTTGCGCTGGCTCCGCCTATATGCGGCAGGACCAGGGACAGAGCACGGCCAACTGGGGCCTCGCCGCCGGCGCGCGGGACTACGACGACCTCAACGGATTCCTGCATCGCGCCGACGAGCTCGCCGCTGACCTGCTGTCGGAAGGCATCACGGCGATGAAGATCTGGCCGTTCGACACCGCGGCGGAAGCCTCGCACGGCCTCGACATCTCGACGCAAGACCTCAAAACCGCGTTGAAGCCGTTCGAAAAGATCCGCGCCGCCGTCGGCGACAAGATGGAGATCATGGTCGAGTTCCACTCGTTGTGGCGTCTGGTTCCCGCCATCCGGATCGCGCGCGCGCTCGCGCCGTTCGATACGAAATGGCATGAAGACCCCATCAAGATGGACAGCCTCGCGAGCCTCAGGCACTATGCCGACGCCTCCCCGGCCCCCGTCTGCGCTTCGGAGACCCTGGCCACGCGCTGGGGCTTTCGCGATCTTCTGGAGACCGGCTTCACCGGGATCGTCATGTTGGACCTGTCCTGGTGCGGCGGGCTTTCGGAGGCGCGCAAGATCGCAGCGATGGCGGAGGCCTGGCATCTCTCCGTGGCGCCGCACGATTGCACCGGGCCGATCGTTTTATGCGCGTCCACGCATCTTTCGCTGAACGCGCCCAATGCGCTGATTCAGGAAAGCGTGCGCGCCTATTGCAAGACCTGGTACCGGGACATCGTCACCGCGCTGCCTGAAGTCGAACGCGGCTTCATAACGACGCCGCCGGGACCGGGGCTCGGGATGGAACTGGCGCCGGACATCGACAAGAGATTCGCCGTCACGACGCGGATCTCGAAACAGGAGTAACTCCGAATTTCATCGGAGCGAAAGAGGAGGAAACCCATGAAGACATTGTTGCTCGCGGCAGGCGTCGTGGCGCTGGGCGCGCTCGGCGCCGCCGAGGCTCAGGCCGCCAGCGTGAAAATCGCGTTCACGATCCACTCGTCGCCGTCCAACACGTTCTGGCAGGCGGTGAAGAAAGGCTTCGACGACGCCTGCGGCAAGGTTCAGGCCGATTGTCAGATGATCTTCACCCAGACCGAGGGTTCGATCGAGCAGCAGGCGACCAATATGCAGACGGCGCTGGCGGGCAAGCCCGACGTGCTGATGACCTCGATTGTCGACAACAACGCCTTTACCTCGCTGCTGCAGGACGCGCGCAAGGCCGGCGTGACCGTGATCGGCGTCAACGTCGACGCCACGCAGGGGCCGGCCAAGGAGGCGCGGCAAGCCTTCGTCGGTCAGGACCTCTACGCGGCGGGCGTCGCGCTCGGTAATGCGCAGATCGCCAATCTGCCCAAGGACGGGCCCCTGCATCTCGTCGTCGGCGTCAGCGCCCCCGGCCAGAACTGGTCGGAGCAGCGCGCCGGCGGCATCACCAAGGCGCTCGAAGACTTCAAGGCGGCCAATGCGAGCCGTCAGATCAAGATCGTGCGACTCGACACCGGGACCGATCTCGCGATCACGGCTGACCGCGTTGGCGCCTATCTTAACGCCAACAAGGACGTGAACGCCTATTTCGACACCGGCTTCTGGCACGCGGCCGTGGCGCGCGTGCTGCGCGACCGTGGCGTCGCGCCGGGCAAGGTGCTGCTCGGCGGCTTCGACCTCGTGCCGGAGGTCGTGAACGAAATGGTGTCCGGCTATGTGCAGGTGCAGGTCGATCAGCAGCCCTACATGCAGGGGTTCATCCCCGTCATGGAGGCTTATCTGTCGAAGACGGTCGGACTCGCGCCGACGGACGTTAACACCGGCAAAGCGCTGATCTATCCGGCGCAGGCCAAGGCCATCATCGATCTGGTGAAGCAAGGCGTCCGCTAGATCTCGCGCGGGGTTGGTTCGCCGAAAGAACCAACCTCCGCTCGACCCTCACGACCAACCTTGCGTGAAGAATGAGACGGCTTTTCAAGGTCTATCTCGACAAGCCGGAACTTGCCGGCGTCGTTCTGCTCATCGTACTGACCGTCGCGTTCGAGGTCAGTTCGAACGGGGTGTTCCTGTCTTTCGAAAACATGCGCGGCGTGCTTGGCCTGCTGCCCGAAATGGGTCTCGTCGCCATTGGCGTCACCATTTTGATGATTGCCGGCGAGTTCGATATATCCGTCGGCTCGGTCTTCGCTTTAGCGCCGATGGTAATGGCGGTGTTGATGAAGAAAGACATGCCCTTCGCGCCCGCGGTTCTCTGCGGGATCGGGGCGGCTGGTCTAGTCGGCTTCATCAACGGACTCGTGACGCTGCGCTTCGCGATACCCTCCTTCATCGCAACGCTCGGTATGCTTTTCGTAGCGCGATCGGTGACGGTCGTCATTTCCGGCGGCTTCCCACCGGTCCTTCCGTTCGACATCCCGTCCTACATATTCACGCAATATGTGGGGCTGATTCGGCTTTCGATGTTCTGGTTCGCCGCCATCGCCATCCTCAGCGGCGCCGTTCTCTCGCTGACCAACTTCGGCAATTGGATCAAGGCGACGGGCGGCCAGATCGACGCCGCCGCCGCGCTCGGCGTGTCGACCGCGACCGTCAAGATGATCTGCTTCGTGCTCTGCTCGATGTTGGCGGGCTTCGCCGGCGTCATTCAGGTTCTGCGGCTGGGCTCTCCGCTGCCTTCTCTCGGCGAAGGCATGGAACTCCAAGCCGTCGCCGCGGCCGTCATCGGCGGAACCTCGCTCTACGGCGGCGTCGGAACCGTTCTCGGCGCGGTGGTCGGCGCCTTGCTGATCCGCGTGATCGACAATGGCCTCGTTCTCTCCCGCGTCGACGCCAACTGGTTCAAGTTCGCCATAGGCGCGCTGCTGATCCTTGCCGTGATAGGCAATTCTTGGCTGCGCCGGACGTCGCGACGCATCAAACTGGAGACCTGAGGCTAATGAGCGAGCCGCTGATTGAAACGCGCGGTCTGCATAAGTGGTATTCCGGCGTCCACGCGCTCAAGAACGTGAATTTTCGCGTCGACAAAGGTGAAGTGGTGGGCCTTGTCGGCGACAACGGCGCCGGCAAGACAACCCTTATCAAAATACTGTCCGGCGTGCATCGCCCCGACAGCGGCGAAGTTCTGATGGAAGGACGCAAGATCGACATTGACACGCCGAAGACGGCGATGAAGCTCGGCATCGAGACCATCTATCAGACGAACTCCATGGTGCCGACCATGTCGATCGCGCGCAATCTCTTCATCGGCCGCGAGCCCCTTAGCCTTTCCCTGTTCGGCGTCGGCTTCATGGATCATGCGAAGATGCGGCACGACAGCGTGCGCGCGATCGCCGACGTCGACCTGCATCTGCGTTCGCCCGACGCGCTGGTCGGCGAATTGTCGGGCGGCCAGCGGCAGGGGGTCGCCATCGCCCGCGCCATGTATTTCAAGTCCAAGCTGCTGATCCTCGACGAGCCGACCAACCATCTCTCGGTCAAGGAGACAAACAAGGTCATCGGCTTTGCAAAGGGACTGAAAGCGCAGGGCGTCACCGGCGTGTTCATCAGCCACAACATGCACCACGTGTTCCAGTCCTGCGACCGCGTCGTGGCCATGGCGAGGGGCGAGATCGTCTACGACCGGCCGGTGAGCGAAAGTTCAATCGACGAAGTGCACGACTATTTGTGACGCGCCATGACATCGCTGACCGGAAAAGTCGCCCTGCTGACGGGCGGGCTCGGCTCGCTGGGGCGGGCTCAGGCCGAGGCCCTGCTGCGCGCCGGCGCACAGTTGATCCTGTGGGATCGGCCGGAGAGAGACGACGGCGCGGCGTTCGCGAGCGATCTCCAGGCCCGCACGGGGACGAGTTGCGTCTATGTCGGCTGCGATCTCAACGATCTCGCCGGCGCGGAGGCCATGGGGCGGCAGTTGGCTGGCGAGCGCGGCGCCATCGAATTCTTATCAACAATGCCGCGCTCATCATTAATCGTCCGTTCGAAGAATTCTCGTTGCAGGAATTCGAGGACCAGATCCGGGTCAATTCCTCGGCGGCCTTCGCGCTGGCGCGCGCCATCGCGCCGGGCATGAAGCACAAGCGTTACGGCAAGATCGTCAATTTCTGTTCGCTTACGTTGAACGGGCGATGGGACGGCTACACGCCTTATGTCGGCTCCAAGGGCGCGCTGCTCGGACTGACTAAGGCTTTGGCGAGAGAACTGGGGCCGTTCGGCGTGCGCGTCAACGCCATCTCGCCGGGCGCGGTCGTGTCCGAGGCGGAGGAGCGCGTCTTCGGCGATCGGCTGAAACAGTACAACGACTGGATTCTGGAGAACCAAAGCCTGAAGACACGGATCGGGCCGGCGAACGTGGCCGATCTCACGCTGTTCCTCGTGAGCCCGGTCTCCGACATGATTACCGGCCAAATCATCAACATCGACGGCGGTTGGTAGCGCAAGCCGATGGACGACGATTTTCACAATCGCGGAAGTCGATGTCTCGCCTCGGCGCGGCGGCGCGCTATGCGCGTACAATTTTCGGTTGGGGCCCAAGCGAGAGCCGATCCTCCGCGCGCTGCGCAACCCCAAATCGCAGAACCCGTTCGATCTCGCGCTGAACCTGCTTGTCCCCTGGTCCAATCGCGTCTCGGGCGGCGGATTCTCGCATCGCGGGCGTTTTCATGCCTTGGCACCGAATCTGCCGGGCGAGCGCTTTCCAATCCACGGCAACGCCTTCTCAAGCCCGTGGCGAGGCGAGAGCCGTCGCGAGGGTGAAGCGAGTCTCGTCCTCGAATCGGAAGGTCCGGGACCGTTTCGCTACAACGCCCGCGTGTGCTATCGCCTCGAGCGCGGCGCGCTTGACGTTTCGCTCTCGTGTGAAAACCGCGCCGACGCGCCTTTGCCGTACGGGATCGGCCTGCACCCCTGGCTCCCGCGCTCGTCGGCGACGCTTGTGCGGGCCAGCAGCAGGTCGATAATCCTCGAAGACCGGCGCCATCTGCCGGCCGGCGAGCGACCCATCGTCGAACGTGCGGAGTGGGACTTTCGCACGCCGCGCCTGCTTCCCGAGGGTTGGATCAACAACGCCTTCGTCGGCTGGGACGGTGTCGCCGAAATCTCCTGGCCCGATCGCAGCCTCGGGTTCGAACTCACCGCCGGCCCAGAATTGGCGACGTTCCTGCTCTACTCGCCCGGCGCCCACGCCGACTTCTTCTGTTTCGAGCCGGTGTCTCATCCCGTGGACGCGCACAACACCGGAGACGACGGGCTCGTCGAACTCGCCCCCGGAGAAAGCCTCGCGGTCAGCTGCCGCTTCGCGCCGAGGATCTGAGATCATCCCACCACCAGAAGGTCGACCGCGCGCAGCCAGAACGGCGGCAGGCAGAGCGGTGTGTTTGAAAGCGGTAGAAGCGACGGCTTCGGGTTGAGGTCGAGGCTAGTCATTTCGACAGGGACGGCCATGATTAGCAATCTCGCATGGCCGACAACTTGCGCGCCGCGCTCTCGGCCGTTGCCGCTGTCGCCTTGCGGTTGGTGTGCGAGGGTCGATGGCGCGACAAAGCCCGGCGACGAGGTCAGTCAGCTGAGAAGGAGCAGCCCGCCGCTTTCGGAGTGCGGGTAAGGGCGCTTTCGAAGGAGGCGTGGGGCTCCCGGATACTAGTCCCCGATCACTTGCAGGTGGGGGCCTCGTTTGCAGGTAAGACCGTCATTTTGCACTCGCTCGCTTCCCGATTTCGGCAGAGCGATTCACCGTTTTCGGCGGTTGTTGTTTGGGATTTAGGTCAACGAACTCCAGCTACTGATGAGCTGTTTATGCAGCGTCTGGCACTCGAACTGGCCTCCGCATTGAGGCACAGCCATCGCGACTATGCGGATGTCGTTCCGTGTTCATCATGCCACATCAAGGATCCGTCGGGTTGTGTCGCGGATTTTTATCAGAGGTGTCAAGCCGCCGCTCATTTTGTTCGCCAAGTGCTCCTTGGAAAATGTTGGCTTAAGCTACGCGCAACCAGCTTGATTTGCTCAACCAAACGCCCCGGCTCCCCAGCCGGGGCTTTTGCGTTCGCGCTCCCCGAAAGCTGCGGGCACCAAGCGGTAAATTCAATCGATTAAGCCATCGCCTGACCGGCGACCTTCGGCAGATTCGAAAAAGCCGCCTCGAGCGCAACTTTGCTTATTTCACCGTCATCGAGCCTACCAGCGAAATAGTCACTATAGGCTTGCATGTCAAAGTGACCGTGCCCAGACAAGTTAAACAAAATCGTGCGCGCAACGCCCTCCCGCTTGCATCTCAGCGCTTCATCAATAGCGACGCGTACCGCATGATTGGCTTCGGGCGCCGGCACGATGCCTTGGCTACGCGCGAAAATGACACCAGCCTCGAAGCACGCACGCTGCTGCAATGCGACGGCTTCAATCAGCCCGAGTTCCTTCAAATGGCTAATCAAAGGGGATACGCCATGATAACGCAACCCACCCGCGTGGAAGGCGGGCGGCATGAAATTAGATCCCAAAGTATGCATCTTCACAAGCGGTGTGATATGGGCGGCGTCCATAAAATCATACGCGTAGCGACCTCGCGTGAGCGTCGGACAAGCGGAAGGCTCGGCTGCAATTACTCGTATATTCCGCCTCTCTCTCAGCATCCTGCCGATAAATGGAAATGAAAGACCCGCAAAGTTCGAACCACCTCCAACACAACCGATCACGATTTCCGGCCAATGCCCGGTCATTTCCATTTGCTCCATCGCCTCTAGACCGATTACCGTGTGATGCAGGAGCGTGTGATTGAGCAAACTTCCCATGCCAAGATGCGTGTCGGCGTCGGCGGCCGCAACCTCAATCGCTTCGGAGGCCGCGATGCCGATACTGCCCCGAGAGTCCGGATCGGCCAAGAGAGCGCGACGACCCGCCTCGGTTTCGTTGCTGGGACTCGAAACGCAATTTGCACCGTAAGTCTCCATGAGAGCCCGTCGATAAGGTTTTTGGTGATAGCTGACCTTCACCATGAAGACCTTAACTTCGAGCCCGAAGAGCGCCCCCGCAAACGCCAACGAGGAACCCCACTGTCCGGCGCCGGTCGCCGTAACAAGCTTTTTCGCGCCTGCTTGTTTGCTATAGAAAGCTTCCGCTATTGCCTCGTTGGGCTTGAAGCTGCCCTGTGCTGCGACGCTTTCGTCCTTGAAGAAGATGCGAGCCGGGGTGTCCAAGAATTTTTCCAGGGATCGGGCACGTCGGAGCGGAGTTGGGCGCCAAAGTTTATATGCATCGCGCACCGGTTCCGGAATTTCGACCTCACGGTCGATCGAGACTTCTTGGAGTATGAGCGCCAATGGAAACAAGGGCGTCAGGTCGTCTGCACCGATTGGGTTTCCTGTGACTGGATTTACGGCCGGGGGCGGCGGCGTCGGCAGGTCGGCAATGATATTATACCACGCTCTCGGGATGCGGGTTTCGGGGAGCAGGAAGTTGACTGTCTCGTCCATGGTTAGCCTCCCAATCGGTTTTCTATTGCTTAACTAAAAGAAGCAACCTATCTATCTCAGAGATGTCAAGCACGAAATTTCGCCGTTGTGTGGCGTTGCACTTCGAATACGCGTGCAGGCAAACCACTTCCGTCGCTTCCATGAGGTACCGCAAGGCGCCGCCGTCGGGCGACGTCGAGCACGTTTGGGAACGGGCGGACCTTCCAGTTCGCGTTCAGACACTTTGCAAAGTCATACAGCCAACGATTGAAGTAGGGCTCCGGCCTCCTTCAAATCAGGCATATCGAGGGCTTCGGTGAACCAGCCGTAGATCGGAGCGAGCAGATCTCGAGCCTTATTGCGCTTGCCTTGATCACACCAAAGCCGCGCCATGCTCGTCGCCGCGCGCAATTCCCAGTATTTTGCCTGCTGCGCGCGCGCGATTTCCAGCGCGCGCTCGAAATGCTCTTCCGCAACCGCCTCTTCCCGTCTGCGCGACGCGAGCGCGATTTCGCCGGCTGCGCGACGGATATCCGCTTCGTCCCACTTTTCGCATGTCTCGCTCATCATTTCGAGCGCTGCCGAGATCGCGTTTGCCGCCTCGGTCGGTCGCCCGCAAGCCCCGTGCGCACGGGCCAACCACGCGAGTCCATTGGGCACGAACAACTTCGCCCCGGATGCCGCCACTGCCGGCATGCACTGGATCATTAGTTCGGTCGCTTCGTCGGAGCGCTTGGTCGCAGCGAAGATCCAACCACGCAGAAATGCGCTAAACGCCTGTAGCTGAGCCAGTCCGTGTTTATCCGACAACGCGAAGAGCTCATCGGCGCGGGCTTCAGCTATCGCAAATCTACCTAACAATATCTCCGACATCGCGGCCCCAAGTGTTGCGTACGCAATAGTGCCGACAAGACCCAAATCCCGCGCAGCCGTCATCGATTGATCGGTGTCTTGCCGTGCGCCTTCAATATAGCCCAAACGGTACAGTACTGATGATCGGTAAAATAGTGCCGCGACGCCGATATCTTGACCAAATTTTGTCGCCAGCCCCTTGTGTTCGTTCGGCACATATAGCGCAACCGCTCGATCCAGATGCGATCGAGCAACTTGAAAGTGTCCCAATACAGCCAGGCTCGCGCCCATGACTCGATGGGCCACCAGCAATGGCGCCGAGCCCGCCTGTCTTTTCGCAACGGCAAGGAACTGTTTAGCCAATTCGGCCGCCCTCACAAAATTTCCCGCGGTAAAATTGCCGGTCCATTGGCCATACATCACCGAAAAGCGAAGCAGCGCGTCCTCGCCTTCCGGGTGCTCTCCCAAGGACTCCGCGTGCTCCATCATCGCGACGGCCTGTTCAAATGCCGCGATCGTTTCCGGCCTCGTATAACCTTTCACATGAAACAGAGTGGTCGCCAACGACACTTGAAGCTTGATTTGTTCACGACGTAGCACCGGCGTGGCTGGCAAGGTCGCAATCAGGTCGAGCGCGCGAGCGACTTGCTCGGCAGCTTCAACCAGCGCGGAACGCGCCAGCGAACGTTGACCGGCCTCGCCCCAAAAGCGTGCGGCCTTATCAACTAGGCCGGCAGCGGTGAAGTGACGCGCGAGGAGTTCTGGCTGGTTCTCGGCAATTTCGGTAAAGTGGGTTTCAAGTGTCTCCGCGATACGGGCGTGAAGCGCGCGCCGGGGACCGCGCAACAGAGTGCCATAAGCCGCGTCTTGCACCAGGGCATGTTTGAATAGGTATGTCGCGTGAGGCGGCGCGCCTTGCCGGAACAACAATCCTGCGACAACGAGGCGGTCGAGGGCGAGCTCGAGTTCCGTTTCTGATCTGTCAACAACCGCGGCCAGCAGCGTGTGGGAAAACTCCCGCCCGATTGCCGAGCCAATCTGCGCCACCTCCTTAGCCGAGGTGAGGCGGTCGAGCCGCGCCATCAGTGAGGCGTGCAGACTTGCCGGCACCGCCGAGGCCAGCGACGGAACTGCCGCGACCGTGCGCCGAGCCGCACCTTCGTTCTCTGACTCCAGCACGGCCTTCGTCATCTCCTCCACGAACAGGGGAATGCCGTCGGTGCGCTCGACGATCTCCGCCTTGACCTGCGGCGATAGCTCCCTTTTCCCGGCAAGGCGCTCGATGATTGTGGTCGCGTCGAGTTCCCCAAGCCGGTTGAGCGTAAGCCTAGCTACATGCGAATGTTCCGCCCGTGGCGCGCTGAACTCCGGGCGGAAAGTTATGACCAGCAGCGTCGGGAGGGACTTAATTCGGTCGATAGTCCGATTGAGCACCTCGCGGCTAGTCGGATCAATCCAATGCACGTCTTCGAAGATCATCAAAACCGGCTGATGGGCTGCCAATCCAACAAGTTGCGCGGTTAAGGCTTCCATTATTCTCTGCCGGCGCTGCTGCGGCGTGAGATCGAGCGCGGGATAGCGTCCGTCGTTTGGCAGCGACAGCAGTTCGGCCAGGAGCGCGACATCCTGTCTCGAAGTCAACGTCTGCGCGAGTAGCGCATCGAGCTTATCGAGCTTCGCTTGGGAAGTGTCGTCACGCATAAATCCCGCGACACGTTCCAGCTGCCCAACAATCGGATAAAACGCGCTGTCGGTGTGTTGCGGTGAACAGAAATAGCGCAGGCGCGTGTGCGGCTCAGCCGCCAAGCGTTCCAGTAGCGCAGCCGTGAGCCGTGATTTCCCGATACCTGCCTCGCCGCAAAGGAGGACAGTTTGACCTTCCCTGACTTTTGCTTTCGACCAGCGGCGAAGCAGCAGTTCGATCTCTTCTTCCCGCCCGATAAGATTGATCAGGCCGCTGCCGTGCAACGCTTCAAAGCGGCCCTCTGCTGAACTTGGCCGGAGCGCCGCGAAGGCTCGCGTTGGTCCGGCGATACCCTTTAGATCCCAGGCGCCTAGATCCTGCAGCTCGAAGAGATTGCCGAGCAGCTTGCGCGTGCCTTCTGCAATGACCACCATGTTTGGCTCGGCAATCCCTTGCAGGCGCGCCGCTAGATTCGGCGTCTCCCCGACGATGCCGCGCTCTTGCGCCTCTCCCGAGCCGATCAAATCGCCAACCACGACAAGTCCAGTGGCGATTCCGACGCGAGTCTGAAGTGAAACCGGTAATTTTACAGCGCTCACCGCCGTGATCAGTTCCAATCCCGTGCGAACGGCCCGCTCCGCGTCGTCCTCATGGGCCAAGGGGTAGCCAAAGTATACGAGAACGCCGTCACCCATATATTTGGCCAGGAAGCCGTCGAAGCGAAGCACGCAATCTTCGACGCACTTCTGATAGGCGGAAATGATGTCCCGAAGATCTTCTGGGTCTAATCGAGCCGAGAGAGCTGTCGAACCGACGAGATCCGAAAACATTACTGTAACTTGACGGCGTTCGGCGGAGTCGGTCGGTTGCCGAACGGGAGTGGGGCTCGCTGCCGCGGCAGCAGTTTCCGCTGTGGCGGCCGACGAAGCTTTGAGATCTTCGATCGCGGCGAAGATTTTACGTCGATGGCCAACGCCCAGGCCCATTTCCTTCAGGTCGTCGGCAGTGAGCTTGGACAGCACCGCTCCATCGACGCCATTGTCGCGAAATACATCTTCGAATTGGCTCAGGCCGAGATCTCGCAGCCAATCCCCGACGTCCATGGTCGAATCCTATTATCACACGGACGATCATCGAGAATGCGGATCAGGGAGTCCAGTGCGTCACCCCGGAACGCCGCATAGGTCAAGAATGGGGTCTGACTCACTTTTGATGAAGTTGCGGCGCCGATTTGGCCTGGTTTCGGACGGGAATCAGCGCCATGCCCTCTTTTTACGCATCCAAGTTTCGCGTTGTCATCTCATCTGGCGGCTGAGCTCGCCGTTGTTTTCGGCAACGAGCCGGCGGACCACATCTAACACGCTCCGTGACTCTCCAAACAAGCCTATGTTAGGATGTGAATTATTGGCCGACCGATTTAGTTCCTGCAGAGCATCCCCCAGGGAAACGCCTAAGTTTTCAGTAATCAAATAGGCTGTTCGACGCGGATGCAGAGCACAACCGCCAACACATTCTACCCGATCGCGCAGATTAATTCCACTATTGATTGCTGTTATCCTCGTGCGCTAGTTACGCCTAATGCCCCGCTGCTGACCGCATGACGCGCCGGAGACAATGGCGCGCGTCGTTACCGAGCGGCTTGTCGAGTATCTGACCGCAGCGGCTTCATCTTCATGCGGAAGCCGCCTATCGGCGGCGCGCGCGACGAACTCAAGTTCGCGTGATCGCTGACGTTCGCCTTTGTACACTTAAGATCGCGTTTCGTTTGTGGACTGGTTTGTGGACCGCAGTCAAAAAGCGCGAAAAAGCTCAGCAATCTCAAGAGTTCGTGGTGGAGTGAGGTGGATTCGAACCAGAGATACGGCAATCCATACTTTGATAAGCACGCAGTCGCAGATGAGGTTGCGATGCTTGTGCACCGTGCAGCGCTGAAGCGGAACAGCGGGCCAGAGCGCCGAGCGCTTTCTCCAAGCCTGGCGCGCCGCCACCAAGATTGAAATCGAGGTCGCCCGCCGGTCGAGCCGAACGCGCAAACAACCGTGCCGTCGAGGATCAAGCGCACGATGGGCTCGTCGACGAATGAGTGCTCGTTCCAAGAGTCCCAGTCGCCTTTCACCTGGCGTCGGGTCCGGTTGACCACGTCTTTGCCTACCGGACCGGCGAACACAGCCGACTGGGCGCGGCGAACCCGCCGCGTGTTGGTCCTCGACAGATAGGCGCTGGCGATTAGCGCGTCGGCCGCCTGGGTGCGCCGTCGATAAGCCCGCAGCAACGCGCTGCGCCACTCGCGCTCGCCTCCGTCAGCCGAGCCCTGGGAACGGCGATCCGCGTTTTGCCGAATGTGCCGGTCAGGCTGCGCTGCCGAAGGCCGTTGCGCACGCCAGAGGCGCGAACCATCGCTTGCATCGTCAGCTTGACGCCGGCCGCAGCGCGGACGAGCAAGCGCTTGCGAAAGCTCCTCTTCCAGCATCGTCTCGATGAAATTGCGCACTCGGCTGCGCACGCCCTCCTCGATGCGTCGATCCAGTTGTCGAAAAGCCCGCCTTGGTCGGCCCGCGTCGGGTCCTTCGTGCTATTCTCGTTCATGGCGTGGTCTCCTATCCGGCGCGCTAACGCCGGAATCAGTTCGGTTCGCGCCCGGAGACTACGCCAACCCTATTTCCACCACATCCCGGGCGGCGCCGGACGTCGAGGGCCAGATGTCTCTCTTTGCAGCGGACACCGAGTTTATCGTCTGCGCGGACAGCCGCAATCCGACACCCACCCAGGAGGTTCGCGGAGGCGAAGGTCTACGTCCGGTGTTCGAGAACTTGCGGAGCTACGAAGCAACGACCCACTTCAACGGCCAGAGCACCGTGACCTGGGATCAGGATGCCGCCGAGGGCATTTTGTATCGCCTCGCCCGTCGAGGGAAACTGATAGTCGATTGGATCGACGGTCGGCCGTTATTGAGCGGATGGAGAGGCGAACCTCTACGCCATCGCCCGGCCGCTCCTGAGCAGGGGCTCAGAAGTCGCACGGAGATCGGCCGCGCGACCGGATAGCGCTCACAGCGACATGAGCCCAACAGTGAAAGTCGGCAGACGGCGATGCGTGATTTCAACGACCTCCAGTTCTTCGCCGCCGTCGTCCAATACCACGGTTTCTCCGCTGGCGCGCGCGCGCTCGGGCTCCCGAAGTCGCGCATCAGTCGCCGAGTTGCGCTGCTGGAGGAACGGCTGGGCGCGCGGCTGCTCGACCGCACGACCCGCGGTATCAGCTTGACTGAGGTCGGACAGCAAGTCTTCGAACACGCGCGCGCGGCGATCATCGAGGCGGAAGCCGCCGAGGAGGCGGCGCTGAGGATGCAGTCCGAGCCGCGCGGGCTCGTTCGAATGAGCTGCCCGTTCGGACTTCAAATGGCGGTCTCCCGCGGCCTGCCCGAGTTTCTGGCCGCTCACCCGCGGTTGAGGCTGCAATGCTTCGTCACAAATCGGCGCATCGATCTCATACAGGAAGGGATAGATATCGCCGTTCGCGTTCGGGAGCGGCTCGACACCGACGCCGAGTTGCAAATGAAACGGATCGGCGTGAGTAAGCGGCTGCTCGTCGCCGCTCCCCGGCTTCTCGCGGCCCTCGGCCAGCCCTCGAGCCCACCGGAACTCGTTCGGTTCCCAACGCTCCATCCCGACCCCGAGGGCGCCAGCGCATGGAGCCTTGCGAGGGAAGGTGGGGGCGCCGATACCGTGTCGATTGAGCCGGTGCTCGCTACGGGAAGTCTCGATACTCTGGTCGCCTGCGCCTGCCAGGGGGCCGGCATCGCGCTCCTGCCGGCGATGAATTGCCAAGACGCGCTCGCTTCTGGCGCGCTCGTCCAGGTTCTGCCGGACTGGACCGGAGTCCACGGGATCCTGCACCTCGTCTTTGTCTCCCGCAGAGGCATGCTGCCAGGGGTGCGCGCCGTCATCGACTTTCTCGCCGACACGCTGAAATCTTCCGCCGTCGCGTGACGCGGGCCGCGGCGGCGTTCACCGTATGGAACGCCCTGTCGCCATTTTACCGACTAATCGGCCGGCCGCGCCGACGCTATAACTTCCCCGGAAGCAAACCTCCAACGCTCGGACGATCGGGGAATAGCGATGCTGCAACTCAGGTCGAAACAGTCGCTCGACGGCGGCGACTACGGATGGCTCAAAGCGCGCCACCATTTCACCGTTTCCGCGGACGGCAATCGCGCCAACGTCCCGCTCGGCGCTCTCGTGGTGTGGAACGACGACGAGATCGCGCCAGGAACAGGCTTCGGCCGTCACCCCCACGCCGACATGGAGATCATCACCTACGTCCGGCAGGGCGCCGTCACGCACGAGGACAGCGTCGGCAACGTCGGCCAAACGATCGCCGGCGACGTGCAGGTGATGAGCGCGGGATCGGGGATCACGCATTCTGAGCGCAACCAAGGCGAAGAGCCGCTAAAACTGTTCCAGATTTGGCTGCGACCGCGGCGCCGCGGAGGCGCCCCGCGATGGGACGGCCGCCAATTCCCCAAGGCCGATCGCGCCGGACGGCTCCACACGCTGGCGAGCGGAGATCCGGAGGAGGCGGACGCGCTGCAAATCCGCGCCGACGCCCGGGTGCTGGGCGCAACTCTCCTCGCGGGAACAACCATCACCCACAGCCTCAACGGCCTTCGCCATGCCTATCTCGCCCCGGCCCAGGGCGTGATCCTCGTCAACGGGCGCCGCGTTTCTTCGGGTGACGGCATCGCCGCCACCGACGAACCTGAACTCACCATAACGGCCGAACACGACGCGGAATTCATCCTCGTCGAGGCCGTCTGACCTCCACTCGAACAAGGACAGACAACCATGAACTCCGCCAGCTATCTTTCCCTTGCCGGACGCGTGCTGATCGGCCTTCCCTTCGCCATGAGCGGCCTCGGCAAACTGGCCGCCATCGGCCCGACGATCGGGTTTATCGGCGCCGTGGGCTTGCCGGCGCCGCCCTTGGCTTTCGCGGTCGCCGTACTCGTCGAGTTGGGCGGCGGCCTTCTGCTGATCGCCGGTTTTCAGACGCGCGCCGTCGCGGCCGCCCTGGCCTTGTTCAGTCTCGTCACCGCGGTCGCCTTCCATCATAATTTCGCCGACCAGAACCAGATGATCCATTTCCTGAAGAACGTCATGATGGCCGGCGGGTTGTTGCAGGTCGTTGCGTTCGGCGCCGGCGCCCTCAGCATCGACGCCCGACGCGGCGCGGGGGGCCAGGCCACGGCGAAGGTGGCTCTCGCTCGGTGAGCTTCAGAGATCGCGGCGGGTCGATCAAACACTCGGCCCGCCGCAATCGAACGCACAACCTCGCGGGACTGTGAGCTAGGACCCGCAACGAACCTATCGATTGCAGATTGACATCTAGTATCTTCCATGGAAGATGATGTTCGATCGATTTGAAGGGCTCCACCCTCCGCCCGCAAACCTTCCCTGGAAAAGGCGTCGCGATATGTCGACGAATGAACCTTCAGTGCTTCCTGCCACGATCCGTGAGGCGATAAGCGCGCTCGGCGCGAGATTTGATCGTGACGTATTGGAAGCGACCCGGACGTTGTTCGAGGGTCGGTGGAGCACGTCGCAGGCGGAGATCCGGGGCGACCTCGCCTACGGAGCCGACGAGCGGCACAGGATCGACCTGTTTCCGGCCGGCGTCTCGAACGCCCCGCTGCTCATATTCGTGCCGGGCGGCGGATTTGTCGCCGGCGACAAGGCGCTCTATCGCCATGTCGGACCGGCCTTCGCGCGGCTGGGTTTCACGACGGCCGCCGTCAACTATCGGCTCGCGCCTGCGCATTCCTGGCCGGCCGGCGCAGTCGATGTCGCCTCTGCAATCGACTGGCTGGCGTCGCGGGCCGGGGAGTTCGGCGCCGATGGTTCTCATATCCACGTGCTCGCGCAGTCCGCCGGCGCGGGGCATGCGGCGGGCGCGCTATTCGATCGGCGATTCCGTCCTGCGCATCTCGGCGCCGTCCGCTCCGCCGTGCTGATGAGCGGGTTCTACCGTATGCCCGCCTCTGAGGAAGCCTCCAATCTCCGCGCCTATTTCGGAGACGATGCGTCGCAATACGACGACCGTTCGCCCCTATTCGCGGCGGCAGTTAGCTCAGTGCCCGTGGCGCTGACGGTCGCGGAGTTAGACCCTGCATTCTTGGCGTCGCAGACCCTGACACTTGCCGCCGAACTCATCAAGCGTGACGGGAAGTTCCCGCCTTTGCTGTGGCACGAGGGGCACAATCACGTGTCTCCGCTGCTGTCAGTGGGAACGGGTCCGGGCGACCCGTCGGCGAGCCTCGCCACCATGTTGTTGCGACTCGGCGCTAGGGGCCGCTAAGCGGCGCTGTTTGATAGTAAGAGTGGGAGGATCCGTCATGCTCACGCGCGAGAACAATGAACTGATCTGCCGCGTCGGCGCCGATACGCCGATGGGTAAGGCGTTGCGACGCTATTGGTTGCCCGTGCTGCAGTCCTCGGATTTGCCGACGCCCGACTGCGATCCCTTCCCGCTGGAAATGCTGGGCGACAAGTTCGTCGCGTTCCGCAACACGGACGGCGTTGTCGGCATACTCGACGAACATTGCTGCCACCGCCAGGCGTCGCTGGTCATCGGCCGTTGCGAGGGCAACGGGATTCGCTGCCTGTTCCACGGTTGGAAGTTCGCGGTCGACGGCACCGTCATGGAGACGCCCAATGTCCCGGATCCGCAATTCAAGACGCGATTGCGGGCCAAAGCCTATCCCGTGCGCGAGGAGGGCGGATTGATCTGGGCTTATCTCGGGCCGCCGGAGCTTGAACCAGACTTTCCGCACTATCCCTGGTTCGGGGTTCCCGAATCGAACCGCATCAATGCCTACGCCGTCGACAACTGCAACTATGTCCAGGTCTTCGAGGCGCTGGTCGATTCCTCGCACCTCAACATCCTGCACTCGGACGGCCTCAACGCCTCGAAAAAACTCGAGAACCTGAATTTCGCCGCCGCCGCCGAGATGGCCTTCGACGCGGGGCCCCGCATCGAAGTCGACGACACCGACTTCGGTTTCCACTACGCGGCGCTGCGGGGCGGGGAAGCGGCTGGTCAAGACGTGCACGTCCGGGTGACCGCGGTCACCGCGCCGTTCTTCGTCGCCAATCCGAACGAGGACCTCTGGATGTGCGTCGTGCCGATCAACGACTATCAATGCGTCCATTTCCACGTCTTCTATCATCCCGAGCGGCGGATGAACGAGGAGCCGCTTCGTTCGAACATGCTGAAGCACATCGGCCTCGATGACGAAGCGCTGCGCAAGTTCAACATGACTTATGACACGGTCACGGCGCCCGGCGGCCCTGATCGCCGCAATCATTTCCTGCAGAACCGCGCCTGGCTCAAACAGGGACGGTTCTCCGGCTTCAACTCATTCACCCAGGAAGACGGCGCGGTCGTGATGTCGGCGGGGCCGATCAAGGATCGCTCGAAAGAGACTTTGGCCCCCGCCGACGCCGCGGTCATGCGCTTTTATCGCATGTTGATCCAACTGGCGAAGTCGGCGGAGGCCGGCGCGCAACCGATCGGCGTCGACGCCGATCCGCTTCGCATTCAAGGGCGCAACGCCAGCTTGCCGCACGGATCGGACTGGCGCTCTCTCGTGCCCGGGCATCGCGTGACCAACCGATGGCGCGCCTCGCGCTCACTCGACGCAGCGGCCTCTTGAGCCGTGGCACAACCCGACAACGTGCGGGAGCGAGCCTTGCACTGGTCCCTTCGTTACGCCGCTCATCTCGGCTTCCGGTCGCCGGATGCGTCGCTTTTCCCGGCGAGCGCAGGCTCCAACGATCCCCTTGCGCAAGTGGATTTCGCCGCTTCGATCGGATTCGCCGGGGTGCAGGACCCCTGGTTCGCGACTCGGCCGACGGTGACACAGGCGGCGATCGCCGATCGCCTCCGCCAACGAGGTCTGGCCGCCGGCTGCATCGTCTGCGGCGCGCCAGCCGATATCCGCACGCCGTTCTGGACGCGCACGGACGCCGCCGGACGCCGCGACCTCGAGTCGAAGTTGGACGTGGCGATCGCGGCGGCGCGTCGGATGGGCTCGCAGCAGATCGTCGCGCTGACCGGGCGAGACGCCGAAATGTCGCGCGGTGATCAAGTCGAGAGTTTCACGTCCAATCTTGCTTGGGCCACCTCGCGTGTCGCCGATGAGGGCCTGATCCTGTGCTTGGAGCCTGTCAACGCGCGTACGCTGCCGGGGATGCTGCTGAATCATTTCGAGGAAGGATGCGAGATCGTGCGCGCCGTCAGCCATCCCTCGGTCCGCATGATCTACGACACCGCGCATATCCAGAGCATGGACGGCGACCTCGTTGGCAATTTCGATCGCGCGTTCGATCTCATCGAGATCGTGCAGATCGCCAATCATCCTGGCCGCACGGAGCCGGAGACAGGCGAGGCGAATCTCGCAACGGTGCTCGAAAAGGTGGGTCGGAGCGGATATCGCGGCTTGGTCGAGTTGGAGCACGTTTGGTCGAAAGGCGGGATCGAGGCCGAGCGGCGTGCGCTCGATTGGTTGCGACAGACGGGTTCGGCTCAAAGGCTCGCTGAGCCGTGGGGCGACGATCACGTCGATTTTCGCGGAATCTAACCTGAACTTAAGCGAATGCCCTTGCAAACGCGCTCGCCCTTTCTTATCTTCCTCGGAAGACAGTTTTCGACCGAAAAGGGACACGCCATGCTCACTCGCGAAGAAAACGAGACTTTGTGCCGGGTAGGGCCCGGGACGAAAATGGGACGTGTGATGCGCCGCTATTGGCATCCGATCGCCGTCTCCGAGCAATTGCCGGGCCCTGACAGCGACCCGCTGCGCATCTCCCTGCTCGGCGAGAGGTTCGTCGCGTTCCGCGACAGTTCGGGACGCGTCGGCGTGCTCAACGAACTCTGCATGCATCGCGGCGCCTCGCTCGCGCTCGCTCGGGTCGAGGACAACGGCATGCGCTGCCTCTATCACGGTTGGAAATTCGGCGTCGACGGCACGATCCAGGAGACGCCAAATCATCCCGACAGCCGATTCCGCGAGCGCCTGAAGGCGCCCTGCTATCCCGTGCGCGAGGAAGGCGGGATTGTCTGGACCTATATCGGCGAAAAGAAGAAAGCCCCGCCATTTCGTCGCTTCAGCTTCATGGACGCCGCCCCGTCCAACCGCACCGTCATCCGCGTCAACGTCGAGTGCAACTATCTCCAGCTCTGGGAAGGCGGCGCCGACAGTTCGCACGTCGGCGTCCTGCACAGCAATGTCGCGCGTCCCGGCTGGTTGGAGCAGATCATTTCGTGCGCGGCGCAGACGCCGACAATCCGGCCAATCTCGCGGTCGAGGACAATGCGCCGACGCTCGAGATCGAGGACACCGACTACGGCTTCCACTACGCCGCGGCGCGCCGCGCCCGAAATGCGGACGGCGCTCACGTCGTCAAGAACATCCGCGTCGTGCCGCTCATCATGCCCTATGCGCGCATCATCCCGGCGCCGAGCTTCTACTTCCATGTGTTCGAGATGCCGGACAGCGACGTTCGCACAAGCACCTACATCGTCATTCATGGCCACTCGCCCGTAAACCGAGAGAAGATCGTTTCTCTGCTCGGCCTCGACGACGCCAGCTACTGGGATCGCAAGACCTGCGATTTTAAGGCGACCTGGGCCGATCGTTTCGGGCAGGACCGCGCAGCGATGAAACACGACTGGGGCGGTCTGGGCGGCGTCGAAAAGGAAGACGCCATCATGTCACTGTCGATGGGACCGATCTTCGACCGCACGCAAGAGCATCTGGTCGCGGCCGACCAGGCCGTGGTCCGCCTGCGGCGGCGGCTGCTCGATTGCGTCAAGCTGGTCGAGAACGGCGAAGAGCCGCTCGGCCTGCTGCGCGAGGATTTCACCTCGGTGAGTTGCACCTCCGACGCGCCGCTCGACCAGCCCCTGGCAGACGGTCGGACATCACTACGAAATCCCGCCGGCGCAAGCGGCGGAATAGGAGGACTGGACGATGAACCGCCGCGTCTACCTGCACGCGATCACGCATCTCGCCCGCGACGCGAACGCCTTCGAGTTTCGCTCTGTCGATGGAGAGCCGCTCCCGTCGTTCACGGCTGGGGCGCACGTCGACCTCATTCTGCCGAACGGCGTCCGCCGCTCTTATTCGCTCTGCAACGCCGAGGGGGAGACGCATCGCTACGTCGTCGGCGTCAAGAAAGCCTCACCCAGCCGCGGCGCATCGGCCTATCTGCACGAACAAATGCGGGTCGGCGCGGAGATCGAGATTGCGCCGCCGCGAAACAATTTTCCGCTCGTCGAAAACGCGCCGCATGCGGTGTTGATCGCCGGCGGAATCGGCGTCACGCCAATCTGGTCGATGATGCAGCGGCTCATCGCGCTCGGCGCGAGCTTTGAGGTGCACTATGCGAGCCCGACCCGCCAAGACGCGGCCTTTGCCGACGACCTCGAGCGCCTCATGGCGTCGGCGCATGTGCGCCTGAACCTTGCTCTCAGTCGCGAGCCGGGCGGAGGCAGGCTCGATCTCGACGCAAATCGTCGCAGCCGCGCCGTCGGGCTCGCATTTCTACGCCTGCGGTCCTGCCGCAGATGCTCGAGGCCTTCGAGCAGGCGACCGCGCGACTGCCGAACAAGCAGGTGCATCTCGAGCGTTTCGGCGCCGACGGCGCGGATATCCGGCCCGGCGGAGCGGGATTTCGAAATCATCCTCGCGCGCTCTGACAGGACGCTCGAAGTGCCCGCCGACAAATCGATCCTCGACGTGCTGCTCGACGAGGGCGTGGACGTGCGCCTTCTCCTGCATGGATGGCGTCTGCGGCTCCTGCAAAGTCGACGTGCTCGACGGTATGCCCGACCACCGCGACGTCGTGCTCGACGCGGAAACGCGCGCGGTCAACCGAACGATGATGGTGTGCTGCTCGCGCGCGCTCTCCGAACGTCTCGTTCTCGATCTCTAGGGAGGAAACCATGGCTCGACCGGAACAGAGTCCCGTCGCCGACTACATCAATCCTGCCAGCCTCGAGGGCCGCGGCTTCATCGTGCTCGGCGCCGGTCAGGGCATCGGCCGGCAGACCAGCCATGCGCTGGCGCAGGCCGGGGCCCGCGTCTTCTGCGTGGATCGCGACGCCGAGCTCGCCAACGCGATCGCCGAGGAAGTGGAGGGCTTCGCCTTCGTCGCCGACGTCACCTCGCGCGCCGACATGGAGCGAGCCTTCGCTGAAGCCTCCAGTCGGTTCGGAGACACTCTGCGAGGACTCGTCGATATCGTCGGCATGGCGGACATCCGCAAGATTCCCGATATCGACGACGCGGCCTGGAGCCGCAACTTCGACCTCAACGTGCGCCACGCCTATCTCGCCATTCAGATCGGCGCGCGCGCGATGACGAAAGGGGGCGCGATGGTGTTCGTCAGCTCGATTTCGGGGACGCACAGCATCGAGAACGAGGCTAGCTACGGCGTCGCCAAGGCGGCGCTCAATCATCTCGTCCGCGGCGCGGCGCACGAACTCGGGCCGCAGAATATCCGCGTCAACGCGGTGACGCCAGGCTTCGTGCGCACGCCGAGAATGCTGGCGGCGCTGAGCGAGGATTTCTGGGCGAGCCTCAAGGACTATATTCCGCTGCGGCGCGCGGCCGAGCCCTCGGATGTCGCCAAGGCGATCCTGTTTCTCGCCTCCGACATGTCGGCCTACGTCACCGGCGCCGTGATCCCGATCGACGGGGGCTTGTCGGTCGTCGCGCCCGTGCCGCATATTCCGTTCGGGCCGGGAATGCAGACGCAGGTCTGCGCGCGTCTGTAGGCGGCGCAATTCGAGGAGGCGAGCTTGGAGACGTCGCTGGTCTTGACGAGGTTGATCGATCGGGCCTGCGGCCCGCTCGCCGAGAGGATCGAGAACGGGCGCATGCCGCATTCGATGCGCGTGCATCCGCAGATTTTCGCTTGTATCCACGACATCCGCGCTCGGGAGATCGCCGACGGCTATCCGCTGATGTTTCTCGGGATGGAGCTGACGGCGGACGATAGCCTGCCGTTGGCGGACTTTTCCTTCGCCGATTGATCTCGCGGCGTCACCGTGCAGGCGGAGCGGCCTCCGGAACTTCGGCTTCGTCGCCGGCAAGCGCCTCGAACGCCGCCAGGAGGCGTTGCAGGAAGCGCTCGCCAGCCACACGCTCTTCATTCGAGAGCGACGCAATGGCGGCGCCGATGCGGGTCCGGTCCGAGCAAATGGCCTCGATCGCGGAATCGGCGACTTTCGCCCCGCGACGCGTCAGATGGATGAGAAAACCTCGCTGGTCCGAGGGGTCCGACACCCGCTCGACCAGCCCCTTGGATTCGAGACGATCGAGCTGCTTGGTGACCGCGCCCGAGGTGACCAGCAGCGACTGAAACAGGTCGGTCGGCCGCCGTGGATTGTCTGACCCGGAGCGCCTCAGCGCAAACAACACCCGCAGGTCGCCCGGCCCAACGCCGAGACTGACCGAGAGTCGCCGAAACTCCGCTTCGGTCTGTAGGTCGATCTGCTTGATCGCGCCCGCTATCTGGAAAGCGCTCAGATCTATGTCGGGCCGTTCGCGCCGCCATTCCGCAATGAAATCCTTCAACCCGCGCGTCATGCGCTCTCCGGCGTCACTGGCCTGGCTCGCTCGCCCTGGGAACTCGCATACAAACGGCTGGTTGTCGACCGTGACCATTGACAAGTCGGAATGGCTGTCCGCGGCGCCCGAGCCACCGGAGCGGTCATGGGCCTACCTTTAACGTTTCGCCCCGCTCGAGTAGGTTGATGATGCGATAGGAGGAATGCGAGAGTGATCGCGTGGCCGGCGATCGAACGCGGGTTCGGAGAGAAACTACATTCTGCCACCAAGGTCGCGGCGCTGATCGACGCATTGTTGGAAGAGGGGACTCCCGCGGCCGAAGCATTGCGCAGCGTTCACTTGAGCGCCGATGAGCCGCATCTGCCGATGACGCGATTTCTTTTAATCAGATGATCGAGGTCTGCCGATACGCCACCCGGTTGTCGCGAAAATCTGCGGCTCGCCTTCCGGGTCTCTCCCGTACCGTCCTTTCGAAACCTGCCGGCAAGCCTTTGAACTGTCGACCGAAGTGTGATTGGACACAGGAGAAAAACGCACTCGTATCAAAGGCTTAATTTGTGGCGGGGAGAGTTGGATTCGAACCAGCGCTACGGCCATGCATACTGGCCGAGCGCGCAATAAGAGATGCCTGTGCCTCTTAAGTCCACGTCCTCTGCGCGGATTGGCGCATCGTTGACGAGCGGGAGTCGGTTATCGAGGGCAGAAACGTGTGCGAGGACGCACAGACACGCGCTCCGCACGCAGCTTCCCCGCATCGAAATCCGGCCGAATCGCTAACCCTCTCATGGCGGACCTCTTCCGTTCGCCAGCTTAAATTGAGCCCGGGCCGATTCAGAAAGCCCAAATGAGCCAGCCTATTCCTGATTGGTATTATCCAGCGCCGCAAGCTGCGCCACGGTCACCCTAAGCGCCCTCTAAAGGGCGTCCAGCTGCTCGTCTGAGAGCGTTGAGTTACTCAGCTTGCGAGTGAGTTCGCCTGTAACTGTCGTGCTGGTTTCGACATCAGTTATCGCTTCTGCGTTTGTATTACGCCCAACAGATCGTTTTGCAGATAACCGTTGGCTAAGGGGATCGCAAAACGCAAGGCGACCACCGGCGCCCGCCGCAACCGCGCACAACAGGCGACGCCTTCAGGCGACTGCGGCACGCCTCGCGTGCCCTGGGCTAACCCCGTAGATCCAGTCAGCATATTCTTCTATCGGCCGCGGACGGCCCATCAGATAGCCCTGGATCTCGTCGCATCCCTCGCGCTTGAGGAACTCGAGCTGCTCCTCAGTCTCGACGCCCTCGGCAATTACGGGTAGATGCAGCCCGTGGGACAAGCCCAATACGCCGCGAACGATCGCCGCCGATTGCGGATTGTGTTCGAGATCAATGATGAAAGAACGGTCAATCTTTATCTTGTCAAACGGGAATGATTGTAAATAGGAAAGCGAGGAATAGCCCGTGCCGAAATCGTCCATGGCGATCCGCACGCCTAGCGCCTTGGCGCGCCGGAGCACGCCGAGGGCCCTAGCAGAATCGGCGATCAGCGCTCCTTCGGTGATTTCCAACTCGAGGCGATGGCCTGGCAGTCCAGTCTCGACGAGCACTGCGTGAATCAACGAGAAAAAATCGGCGTCGCGAAATTGAATCGGCGAGAGGTTGACCGCGATGCTCAGCGCGCCCGGCCAAGTGGCGGCCTCGCGGCACGCCTCGCGCATGGTCCATGCCCCTATTTCGCCAATCAGTCCGCTTTCCTCGGCGATTGGAATGAAGACTCCCGGCGGAACGAGTCCGCGCGAAGGGTGAAACCATCGCAGCAGCGCCTCAAAACCCAGCAGTTCTCCGACCACGTCGGTTTGCGGTTGATAATGGAGACGCAACTGACCGTGCGCGATGGCGAGCCTGAGTTCTTGCTCGAGCGCACGACGCTCTCGCAGCGCGCTCTCCATTTCGGCTTCGAAGAAGCGGGCGACACCGCGTCCCTCGCTCTTGGCTCGGTACAGCGCCGCCTCGGCGTTGGCAACCAGCGTCGCGGCGTCTACGCCATCGTTCGGCGCGACGGCGACACCAATACTTAGGCCGAGCTTCACGCATATATCGTCGATTTCAATTTCGGCGGCGAACGCGCGCAGCAGACTTTCTGCGAGCTTCGCCGCCTCGGCGGGCTGTTCGACGTTTGTCATGATCAGATTGAATTCATCGCCGCCGACCCGCGCCAGAAAGCTGCGGCCCGCCCCCTCCTGCAGACGGCGCGCCGCCATAGCAAGAATCTGGTCGCCGACGTTGTAGCCATGGACGTCGTTGATTTCCTTGAATCGGTCGAGATCCAGGCACAAGGCGGCGACGCCTTGATGGGCCGCAACATCAAGCGCGTCGGCAAGTCGTTCCCCGAAGATCGCGCGATTAGGCAGCCCAGTCAGGATATCGTGGCTCGTCAGATGGGCTATGCGTTCATCGGCGAGCCGACGCTCAGTAGTGTCGTCAAAGACCGTCAGTATATAACGCGGGTCTCCCTTCTCATCGAAGATCGGAATTCGTTTCGAAGTCGCATAGCGGGCGCCGTTGCCGGGCGTTTCAAACCGGTGCTCGGCATAGGAGACTTCCTTCCGGTTTTGCAGTACGAACTGGTTCTGTCCTGAAATATAGGCCGCGCTCTGGAGAGAGTAGATTTGCTCCACGGTTTTGCCGATGACGCTGCTACGCGCGACGCCGAGAAACGCCTCAGCAGCCCGGTTGATGAGCACGTGTTGAAGCGATCGCGCGTCCTTTACTATAATCGGCGAGGGCGCGTTCTCGATAACGCTATCGAGGAACTGCCGCGTCGATGCGACTTCCGCCGCCGCCTCCCTGGCTTGCGTGACGTCAACCGCCGCGACCAGCGCCGCTGGACGTCCTTCATGCTCGAGCGGGCGAGAGTAGATCGCAACCTGTATCTCGTCGCCATTCGCCCTGTTGTGCCGCCAGATAGCGCCTTCGGGGCAGGAACCATCACGCGATCCTGCGACGAGCCGCAGTTTCTCCGCGTCCTCGGCGGAGCGGATATCGAAAAGCGTCATAGCAAGAAATTGCTCGCGGCTCCAACCGTAGTGGGCGACGGCGGCATCGTTGACATCGAGAAACCTGAAAGTTTCCTTGTCGAAAATCAACATTGGCAGCGGATTTCCCGCAAACAGTAACCGCAACGACGCTTCGCGTCGCTTCAGTTCCGTTATATCGACGCGCACACCAATGCTGCCGCCGTCGGCCGTGCGACGCTCGTCCACCCTGAACCAGCGATCGCCCGGCAGATGCAATTCGAAACTGTTCTTGGACTGACGGAGCGCCGCCATGCGGCGAGCGACCCAGCCTTCATCTTGCCCCGTCACGTCTGCGTAGCAGCCTTTTTTGATGCCAGCGCGAACCGTGTCCTCAAATCGCGCGCCGACGAATAGAGCGTCGCGCGCATCTCCGAGCATCTCAGCATAGCGCTGATTCCACAGCACGTATCGGTCGTCGGCGTCTAGCAACACGAGCCCCTCAGCCATGACGTTGGACGCATCGATCAACTGTTGATGCGCGGCCCGTGCTTGCGCCGCTGCGCGCTCCGCCTCTACTTTCGCTATCTCCAAGTTTGCATGAAGACGTTGGAGTTCGCGCCGCGCCCGCGTCGTCTCGGTGATGTCTTCCAACGTGGCGACCCACCCGCCCTCAATCATCGGCTGATACCAGACCGAGAAGACCCGGCCGTCTGGGAATTCAAGCAGACTGTTCTTGGGAATGCTTTCCAGGACGGTGTTCAGGCGTTCCTGCTTGTAGGCTTGGGGGTCCGCGCCCTGAAACATGCCATGGGCAATCCTGTGGTCCAGAATCGCCTCGATGTGTGTCCCCGGCGTGGCCAACTCCGGAGGCAATTTGAAAAGGTGCGCGTAGTTGTTGTTGCATACGAGCAGTCTGCGCTGCCCGTCGAACATGCATAGGGCTTGCGACATGTTGTTGAGCGCGGCGTCGAGTTGGATGTTGCGGGCGCGCGATCGCTCCTCCGACTTCCTCATCAATTCGCTCTGCTCGCGCGCGTATTGTGCTACATGGGCGGCAAGACGGCGATCGTAAAGAGCCGCGATCAGGCCCATCCCGAGGACCGCTATCGCAGCGCCCGCGATAGCGAAAGCGAGCGACGAACTGTCGAGGTTCAAGCTTTTTATCGGGCGAGCGGGGTCAGCGGTCAGGCTCATGGCGCCCATGGCGACGAGATGATGGACCAGAATGGCGAGACTCATTGTGGCGGAGGCCGCCCATCCGGCGACCTTACCCTCTAGGCTCGCGATTGCGACAGCAGCCGCGCCCAAGGCGACGCCGAATAGAATCGAAGCCGCGACAAACGGGAGGGACCAGGAAATCACGGCAGGCATTTGCAGCGCGGACATTCCGATATAGTGCATCGTCGCGATCCCGAGGCCGACGACGCCGCCGCCGATCGGCGCAGCAAAGCGCGAGCGCGCGGAGAGCGCGACCCAGAAGCCAAAAGTCGTGATCGAGATAGTGGCGAGGAGCGAGTAGACGGTGAGCAGAATGTCGTAAGCGATCTCCACGCCAGGTTGATAGGCGAGCATCGCGATGAAATGCGTCGCCCAAATGCCGGCGCCCGTCACCAAGCCCGCGGCCGCCAACCAGAAAACCTGAATCGAGCGGGTAGAGCGAGCGCGGCGGAACAGATGGATCGCGGCGATGCCCGACAAGCAACAAACAAAACCAGCGAGCGCGAGGAGACGCCAATCGTGCTGCTGCGTGATGCAACCTAGTACCTTGTACATTGTTACGCCGCCACAAATCTTAGGATGTATCGAAAAGATATATGCCCGAAGTGTCCGAATAGCTATCGGCTTGGCGCCAAGCGTTCCACCAATAATTAAGCATTCGTTACCATCTTCCAAGTTCTGTAACGACTGGCGAGGCGTGACTGGGGCGCAATGATCGGCGCTGGCATCTTATATATTACCCTGCAGCGTTCCTTGAGGCCTGTGGTCGAGCGGATTGCTGCACGGAGCAGGTCCGCTTTGGATGGTCGATCGGACGAAGCATTGGCGGGACTACTCGAGACGTGGCCGGAGCCCAAGGAGCGTTAGCATCCGCTATTGCGATCGGCAGCGAAGCCGCTTTTCCAAATCTCGCCCGCCTCGCGCGCGAGCGGTTAGGAAAAACAGAGAATAATTCCATTTCCACAGACGCTGGACCCGGTAGGGCTCGATCCGACCCAAATATTGTGCAGTAAATAGGTGGAGAAATATAGTGTTGGCTTCACAAGGCCGACGCTGCGGCAGCCAAAGCGCGGCAGCCATTGGGGTAATTACTGTGATTTTATTCTTTGGCACAAGAAAACGTTAATTTCAGCGTGCGACGCTCTTCCGATCCCGGCGATCACGCCCCTAGCCCAGGCGTACGAAGGGCCAGAGTAAAGCCATGAGCATTAAAGACGAGGAACTCCGGTCCGACGCGCTTCGCCGGTACGAAATCCTGAACACGCCGCCGGAGCCGAATTTCGACCGCATCACCAGGATTGCGTCCTCAGTGCTGGGACGCCCCGTCTGCACGCTTGCGCTAGCGGACCGGGATCGGTTCTGGTTCAAGTCGAAGCAAGGGGTTGACGCGACCGAAATGCCTCGGCAAATGGCGTTCTGCGAAGAAACGATCCGCGGGCGTAGCGTGTTCGTGGTGCCCGACGCGATTGCTGATCGCCGGTTCGTCGACGCGCCGGTTGTAAAGGGCGCCCCATATATTCGTTTCTACGCGGGTGCTCCACTCGTTACGCCGGCCGGCGTCGCGATTGGCTCGCTTTGCGTGCTCGATGTCAAGCCGGAAGCGAACTTCTCGGAGGAAAGCCGACGCATTTTGACCGATTTAGCATCGACAACGGTCGAGCTATTCGAAGCCAAGGCGCGCCAGATCGAGCTTCTGAAATGCACCAACGAGATTGCCCAACTTGCGCGCCACAACTCTTTGACCGGGCTGCCCAACAGGAGACGACTTGCTGAAATCTATAACGAGATTACGCGCGAGCAGCGTGACAACAACATCGCTCTTCTGTATTTGGATCTCGACGGCTTCAAAGCAGTGAACGATACCCATGGCCATGGTCAAGGCGACATGGTTCTCCGGGAGATTGCTACCCGTATCCAAGCCTGCCTGCCAACGCACGGGCGCGTCGCGCGCCTAGGCGGAGACGAGTTCGCGGTGTTGTTGCCCTCGACAAGGAACGATTTGGCGGCAGAAGCGTCAGTCCTTGCCAGCCAACTCATGACCCGGATCGAACACCCTTATGTGAATGGCAATACACGCGTTGATATCGGCTGCAGTATCGGCATCGCGATCGGCAATAAGGGGATAGAACTCGACAACCTTCTTGGCAGAGCGGACGAGCTTATGTATCAGGCGAAAAACACGGGGCGGGCTCGTTATGTGCTCGAAGCCGCCTGACTGATACAAGTGGCAACGATGGGAGCGATCCAGTCGGCGCGCATCGCGCGTGAGCGTCGGCTTCCGCGACCGGCCGAACAGCCGTCCTAAGCCCTCATTGGGTCGGGCGCAGTCGTAGGGCGATCGGTCACGGAATGACCGCCGCGTCCGCGTTTCGATCGCCCTAAGTCGCCGTTCGCCATAGACATTTCTGAGCCGTCCCTCCCTCGCACACCCATATTTTCAGCTGGCGGTATCGGTCCACGAGCCAAATTCAATCCAGGACTGGCCTCAGCTTGATGAACCAAAGGGGTCACAGCAGGTGCAGCAGCCTCAACTCAGCGCGAAGCGCGCGTTAATAGAACCGCCCACTTGCTTGGCTATGTTCTCGAATTACCACGGCTGGACGAAAAGTGTGCACGGCAGACATTGATGAAAGCCGAAGCTCTTTTTGAAAGTCGGGAGTGTTCAACATAAGCGAGAACTAGCTTTACTGGCGGTAAATCATCGGCTAACGGCCGCGCGACCATTGGTCCGCCACCTTGAGCAGGGCTAAGCGATAGGCGCTGGTTAAGTATAGAAAAGCCGTGACCATGGGACACGAGACTACGGATGGTCTCAAAACTTGATACGCGGTACGCAACAGTTAATTCGACGCCCCGCAATGCGGCTAGATTTTCAACGTATGTGCGACTGTGCGGCAAATCGATCATGATCAAAGGCTCTTTCGCCAGATCGCCCAGGGAGATGCTTTCCATTGCCGCCAGCGGACTCTCTGCGGATATCAGCACGTAAGGGGGGTAAGACGCCAGAAGTTCCTGATGAAGGCCCGGATGCACGTCAACATCATAGAGAAAGGCCAAGTCACAACGCCCGTTGAGGAGTGACTGCTGCAGAACATCCAGACGGTCTTCGACCAATCGGATACGCAAGTTCGGGTACACCTCCCGAATCGAAGACAGTATCGATGCGGCAAAAAACGACGACAGCATAAAATAGCAACCAACGTTGAGATCACCCCTCACGGAGTGCCCAAGCTCAGCTCCAAATTCCTGTAGTTCTGCCGCCTGACGTAGCAGTTCCCTGGCCTTGATCACAAATTTCACGCCGTCTGGTGTTAAGCGAGCGCCCTTTGCTCTGTGTCTTATAAATAGTTGAGTAGAGATGGCAACTTCAAGATCAGATATCGCCACCGAGACTGCGGACTGCGTCACGTATAACCTTTTCGATGCTTCAGTAATGTTGGAGCAGTCTGCCACTTCGGTGAGGTAATGCAGCTGCTTAAGCGTGAAGTTAAGCCGAGACGCCACTGGATCATTCCCACTTTTTCCGATGAGAGCTCTAAAATAAATGAATTTTACACATGGGCAAGTCAACCCGATAGTGGCTGCTGAGACGAAGGAAGGTCGTCCTCATGCAAACAGAGACGCGGCGCTTTCAATCGAACGCGGCGATGCTGTCAGCATCCTCGCAGAAAAACCGGCGGTTCAATCCAACGAAACGATCCTGGGTGACCGAGCGAGTTTCCTCCAAGTGATGAGCGATGTGGCTGACGGCGCGCCCGTCAGCGTGCGGGTCATGCCATTTTAGTTGTCAATTTTAGTTGTCATTTTTCCAAAGCAGTCGCGGGCGCAACGTACCAACCTTCGTCTGGAACGTAACTTGGGTCAGACGCGGCGTGGAAACGCTCTCGCTCTAAAGGGGAATGCGGCAAGCACGCCGCGTTGGAAAAATCTCAATACCGCTCATGCTCATGTAAGGAAGAGCGCAATGGTAAGTTTTCAACTAACGCCCGAACAGCAAGAATGGGTGAACAAGGCCAAGGAATTGGCCACGGTGTTTGGCAAGCGAGCACGCGAATATGACGAGAAGGCTGAGTTCCCGCGACAGGACATGAACGATCTACGAAACGAGGGCTTCCTGTCTCTCGCCGTGCCGAAGGAATATGGCGGCAATGGCAATGATCGCGGCTTCTGCACATGGCTGCCTCACCTGGTTATTGAACAGATTGCCATCGAGAGCGGCGGTACCGCCTGGTGCCTTCAAAACCACTACCACGCCACCGGCATCATCTCCGGTCTCGCGTCGCATGAGCAAAAGCAGAAGATATTCAAAGAAGTGGTGGAAAATGGCTCTCTGATTGCATCGGTCGGGAGCGAAGTTCAGCCACAACAGATGAAAGCTTCAAACAGTACGGCAGGGCCGCTTTTGAAATGGGACTCTGGGCTGAGCCCGGTTCCTGGCGGCTTTCTCGCCAACGGACGCAAGGGCTTCTGTTCAATCGCCAAGGAAGCGGAATATCTAATCTTCTGGAGCAATGCTCCCGGTACGGTCGCTGGCGGAGACGGTTTGACCATGGCTCTAATTCCATGCTCCCACCCCGGCATCACATGGCTTCCGGGATGGAACGAAGTTATCGGCATTCGCAACTCCGAAAGCGGGGGCGCCGACTTCAAAGATGTTTTCGTTCCTTGGGAGAATATTTACGGGCAGCCCGGGGATTATGTCCAAATCCACCCCTACACGTTCGAACTTTCTTATGCGATGCTCCTGCTCGGTCTCGGTCAGGGCGCCCTGAACTTCCTTCGAGTATCGCTGCAGAACCGGGAGTTTCTCCAGGCAGACGATACCGTCATGTACGCTTATGGCGAAATGAGCAGCGAAATCCAAGCTGTACGTACGTCTTGCTACTACGCTCAGTGGCTTTGGGAAGAATGCCACTTCGAAGAGGCGCATCAGGCATCTCTTCGCGCTCTACATTGCGCCAAAGTGAGTGTCATCAAGGTTTGCACCCAGGGCTTCGACGTCGTCGGAACCCGGGGTCTCTTCAAGTTCAATCCCCTCGAGCGTATCTGGCGCGATGCCCGGGTAGTATCGCTTCATACTCGAGAGTCGTCATTTATGAAGCTTCTCTCGATTGGTGAGCTTCGTGGTGATAAGCATACTAAGAAAAAGTATGGCGAAAAATTCGAAACTCGCAAAACTTGGCCCGAATTGCTTGCTGACTACGATCGTCATATGCAGCAGACCTCAGAAGCGGTGGCTTCCTGATGGCAACCCCAGAAGGAGCGAAAGAGGCGACGACGTTTGACTTTTCGATGGCGGAATACGAAGCGCGCTTGGCCGCGTTGCGCGCCGCTATGAAATCGCGCTCCATCGATGCTCTAATCGTCGATCAGTTCGAACACCTGGTCTATCTGTTCGGCTACCTTCCAACGGCGGCAAAGTACCAAGCGTGCATTGTTCCTCTCGATGGAACGCCGAAGATGATCGTCAGGTCAATGGATCTGCCGGTTTTCAAGACGCACTCGTGGCTCAAAAACTATCGGGTTTTTGTGGATTACGAAGACCCGATTCAGGTGCTGGGCGAAGAACTGCGGCGAGACTTCTCGAAAGCGAAGATAGGTTTCGAGGGCGACTCGCATATCTTCACTGTAAGCCGTTATCTTCAGTTACAACGTGAGCTCTCCGACGCGGATCTCGTCGATTTCGCGCCTGAGCTCATCCAGATGAGATTGGTGAAGTCAGAAGCCGAGTTGGACTACATCCGTGAAGCGGCCCGAATCGCGGATGCCTGCATGGCTGCCTCGATCGAAGCAGCCGCGGACGGTGTAAACGAGCGCGAGGCAGCCGCCGCCGCATATGCAACGGCAATACGCGCCGGGGCGGATAATGGGCGCGTTTTGCTGAGCGCTTCCGGACGCCTTTCAGACAACCTTCACGGACGTCTTGGCACGAGGATCCTGACCAAGGGCGACCTCCTCCATCTTGAGATGGTCCCCCAGGTGCGGGGTTATAGTGCTCGCCTTATGCGTCCGGTTTCCATTGGCGCACCGGCTCCCGAAGTCACGGCCGTGATGACCCGGTTGATCGAGATCCAGGACCAGCAGTTTGCAGCGATGAGGCCGGGCGTGATCGGGCGTGACGTGGACCAGATCGCCCGCGCGCAATTGGAGGCCGGCCTGTGCGAACGCTACGGGAACCACACTGGCTATACGCTGGGTCATCACGCCCAGCCCCGGACCAGCGATCTAACAAGGATTTTTACGCCGATCGCTGATTGGATACTGGAGCCCGGAATGGTCTTTCACATGATCCTGAGCATCAAGGGCGTATCGCTCGGCGAGACGATCCTTGTGACTGAGTCCGGCATTCAGCGCCTGACCGCAACTGACCGGAAGGTGTTCTTGAGATGAATCAGGAAGCGCTCAAGCCAAAAACTGTGGGCTCTCCCAAAATTGAGTGGCCCGCCGGTAAGAGATCCGCGGCGATGATTACTGTCGACATGGACAGCGAGAGCGGCATCCTGTTCTCCAATCCTGAGGCGGCGGACCACCTCGACGTGTTAGCGCAGATGGCCTATGGCGAGCGAACAGGCGTTCCCCGCTTGCTGCGGATCTTCGAGAAGCGGGGGATTCGGGTTACCTTTTACATTCCCGGGTTTGTTGCTGATCGCTGGCCCGACTCCGTACGAGAGGTCGTCGACGCAGGGCACGAGATCGGCCATCATGGATATCTCCACGAGTACCTAACCCAGGCGCCGAGCGATGAAGTAGAAGAGCAGGTCCTAGTCCGGGGCATCGATGCGCTGGAACGTTTGACGAGGGAACGTCCACGTGGATTCCGGGCGCCCGGTTTCAAGATGCGCCACTCTACCCCGGCGCTCCTTATCAAGCATGGCTTTCTGTACAACTCAAGCCTGCAGGACACCGACACCCCTTACCGATTGTTGGCCAGCGATCGGGCTGATGCTGCTTCGATCATCGAGATCCCGGTCCAATGGCAATTGGACGACTGGACGTACTATATGGCGCTCCCCGGGTTCAGGCCCGGGATCACGATCCGGAATCCCAAGGACGTCGTAGATATCTGGGCTGGTGAAGCCGAAGCTCTCGCGGCCGAAGGAGGCGTGTTTAATCTGACGCTCCACCCCTTTTGCAGCGGCAGAGCCGCCCGTGCGCAGGCTGTTGATCAGATCATCGAAAGGTTGATGAGCGACGATCAGATTTGGCTCACGACGGGAACTGAGCTTGCCCGGCATGTCCAGAGTCAATCTCTGCAACCGTTCTTTCATCGCCCGGTCGACCTCTCCGGAACGGTAACCGCATTGACCAAGTAACAACAAGAGCGAGTCGGGCGGGAGGCGCCTAACGTAGCGCCGGCAATCTGCGGCAACTCAAAGACAGCGGGAAAATCGACGCAGGAGGTGAATGGAAGGTCAGAGAGAAGTCACGTCATCAACCGACAGAAGCCGCTGCTAGAGGAAATGGAACATGAAAGCAAACGGGATTTATTCGATCGCCATCGCCGCTTTCGCGGCATGTATATCGATCAGCGTCGCCTTCGCAGGTCCGCTCATGGATCGGGTCAAGGAGGGTAAGAGCATCCGCATCGGCTTTACGAATGAGGTCCCTTTAGCATATCCCGGCACGAGCGGCGAGCCAGAAGGTTTTGTTAACGTGTATGTCATCAATCTACTCAAGACGATGGGCTATACGAACATCGAGCCCGTCCAGACGGACTGGGGCGGATTAATTCCAGGGCTTCAAGCGAACCGCTTTGACATGATCACTGCAGGGATGTACATCTTGAAGAAGCGCTGCGAAAATGTGCTATTTTCCGAACCTATGGGTGAAGTTTCGGACGTGCTTATCGTTCCGAAGGGCAATCCGAAGCGTATCGAGAACTACGCCGACATCGCCGCTAAGGATGGCAAGATGGCGGCCTGCGCCGGTTGCAACACCATCCCCGACGCACGAGCGGACGGGGTGAAAAACGATAACATTTTGGCGTTGCCCCAGATGGAGGACATGCTCGCTGCGGTCACTTCGGGGCGAGCAGACGCCGCAGCTGGGCCCTACTTCACCATGCTAAATTTCGCCCGGAACTCGCAGGGTGCTGTCGAGCTCACCGATCCAGCCAAAATGCCGGAAAGCAGCCGGAACTGGAACAGCATCGTTTTCCGCAAGGATGACGCTGACTTCGTGAAGGCGTTCAACGAGGCGCAAACCGCTTATCTCGGCTCCCCCGAAATGCTGAAAGCTGTTGCATCGTATGGCTATTCGAAGGCAAATGTTCCCTCCCGACGGCTGGATTGGATCTGCCAGAACCGCTAACGCCGATAGCGAGGAGATAGCCTGCCGGCTAGCGCGGTTCCATTTACGGTTACAGTGAGTGGAATCGGCATGTCCTTTTGGAACTTCCTGCTAACGTACTGGCCTAGACTGTTTTCGGGGACGATTATCACGGTCGAACTGTTTTTCCTTGCAACGGCTCTTGCCAGTGTGATCGCCGTTGTAGCCGGATTGATGAGGTTGTCTTCTGACCTGATCGTCAGATGGATTGCTCTCGTCTATATAGAGGTCTTCCGAGGCACATCGCTTCTTGTTCAACTATACTGGATTTTCTTTGTATTACCGCTGTTCGGTTTGACGCTGGAGAAGTTCACCGCCGGTTTCATTGCTGTGGGCATGAATCTTGGCGCCTATGGTGCGGAGCTTGTCCGGGGCGCGATCCAAGCCGTGCCTAGAGGACAGTGGGAAGCGGCCTATGCGCTTTCCATGTCGCCGACGAAAAGGATGTGGCGCATCATCCTTCCGCAGGCATTCATCATCATGCTTCCGCCTTGGAGTAACCTACTGATAGAACTTTTGAAGTACAGCGCGCTCGTTTCTCTTATCGGCGTGGCCGACTTAATGTTTCAAGCAAAGCAGATCAATAGCTCCACATTCCTTTCCGCCCAGGCGTTCGGCGCCGCTCTCATCATCTACTACATCCTCGCACGACTATTGCTGACACCTACAGTTCGCTGGGTTGAATCCCGTATGCGGCGCAAATTGCAGAGCGGCTGAGAATGAACTTCAGCTGGCGCTGGGATTTGACCTGGCAGATTCTGCCGCAACTGCTGAATGCCACGCTCGCTACGCTGGCAGCTGCGATCATTGGATATGGCATCGCACTCGTAGGTGGCCTGATCTTTGCGTTTGGCCAGCGTACCTCGAGCAGGATAGTGACGATGGCGGTTCGGGAGACGGTGGAATTTATACGCTCAACCCCACTCGTCCTACAGATATTCTTCATTTTCTTCGTTGGGCCGCAATTCGGCATCCAACTCTCTCCTTGGGTGGCCGGAATGATTGCTTTGGGACTTCACTATTCCGCGTACTTGTCAGAGGTTTACCGCGGTGGTTTGGAGGCGGTGCCAAAAGGCCAGTGGGAAGCTTCGCTAGCCTTGAATCTATCTACCAGATCAACGTACTTGCGAATTATACTGCCGCAGGCTCTTGCACCGGCCCTTGCCGGAATGGGTAACTATTTGGTTGGTATTCTAAAAGATACACCGTTGTTGTCGGTCATCGGTGTGGCCGAGCTGATGCACACCGCTAGTTCAATCGGCGCTGAAAATTACCGTTTTTTGGAGCCCTATACGCTCGTGGGCCTGATATTCTTGATGCTCTCGCTGCCGGCATCGGGGCTGAGCAGATTTTTCGAGCACTGGTTGCGCCGCAAACTTGGTATGAAATGATGGACGAAACCTTTGAGTATCCGCTAGCGTTGGAAGGCTCCCAGGTACCCATGGTGCGGTTTATGAACGTCTCGAAGCGGTACGGCTCGCTTGCAGTTTTGAGCAATCTGAACCTCAATATTTCAAAGGGCGAGATGGTGTCCATCATCGGACCTTCGGGCTCGGGAAAGACAACTGTGCTGCGTATGCTGATGACGCTTGAGACCGTCGACAGCGGCGTGATTTATGTCGATGGCAAACCGCTCACGCATATGGAACGGCGCGGCAAGCTCGTTGCTGCCGATGCCCGCCATCTGCGAAGAATGCGGGCCGACATCGGCATGTGCTTTCAACACTTCAATTTGTTTCCGCATATGACCGCACTGCAGAACTGCATGGAGGGGCCGATTCAAGTGCTTGGCCTTCCAAAAAGCCAGGCTCGAGCGCGGGCGGAGAAATTGCTTACCATGGTTGGCATGATCGAGAAGAAGGATCAACATCCCTCTCGGCTATCCGGAGGTCAGCAGCAAAGAGTTGCGATCGCACGGGCTTTGGCGATGCGACCAAAGGTGATGCTCTTGGACGAGGTTACATCCGCCTTGGATCCGGAGACAATCGGCGAGGTGACCAATGTCGTCCGCAATCTTGTCGCTGAACACAGCTTAACCATCCTAATGGTCACACATCAGATGGCGTTCGCGCGCGACATTTCCAACCGCGTATGCTTCTTCTTTGGCGGCAAAATTGAAGAACAGGGACCACCCGAGGACTTATTTGGCAATCCTCAGCGCGATAGAACGAAGCAGTTTTTAAGCGCGGTCAAAGAGGCAGTCTGAAGTAGCCGAGAGTTCTTGGAGAAGAACGGCTTCGTCAGCCGCATTCACTGCAAAAAGCCGCCGGGCCGGTCGATGCCGGACACGACGCGGCGCGCCAAGGCGATCAAGTCCAGGGTGCGCTCGGGCGTCGAGCATGTGTTCGCGGTGCTTACCCGCTGTCTAGTTTTCGATCACCTTGTAGTGGCCGGGCTACTCGCCTGAGTCGAGGTCTATTTGTCATTTGCCGGAATGCTGATCTGTTCAAATCCAAACCACCTCTTCGCTTTTTTTCATGCCGAAGCTCGATAAATTCCATTTTACAATGGGTCCGCAAACGTACAACTCTGCGACTTGGCGGGTTACACTGGGTCTTGTCCGACAGCCGCGAATTCTGCGAGGGTGTAGGTAACAGCCAGCATTCACGCGAAATATTTCCACTCTGCTTAGTTTTTAATATGGTGTTTTAAAATGAAATTACCTATTGCCATATTGCATTTTGCCCGGCATCACGACTATCGCACAAGATCTTCACATCAAACACGGTTATACCGAATTCGTCAGCCGAAGCAACATCGCAACTGAGGATACGATAATGATAGCCCAACGAAAAGACCGGTCAAATGATTGATGTTATCCAACGACGACTACTACTTCTTCAGGAAAAAATGAAGGAAGGTAATATTTGCGCTACAATTATTGGACCTTCCGCGAATATGCGGTATTTTTCTAGCGTGAGATTACCGCTGACCGAAAGATTTAACGGAGTTATAGTTCCACGTAAAGGAAAGGCCACGATCGTCGTACCCTCGCTGCAGCAACCGTTAATCAACAAACGTCTTGGAAGGCTGTTTCACCTACATGTATGGCAGGATGAAGATGACCCCTTGCGGGCTGTACTGAATGCAGCGGGTGAGCCGCGAATAATTGCCGTGGATCCAACGTTGTGGAGCAGCTTTACGATCAGGCTGAAAGCGCTCAACCCTTCCGTCGAATTCGTCGACGCCGAGCCGATGACGTCAGTGTTGCGTTCGGTCAAAGAGCCTGGAGAGATCGACATCCTAGTTGACCACGCGCGCCGCTTCGATGCGATTTGGGCGGACTTTCGCGCCAGTCACATCATCGGACTCACAGAACATGAAATCGCGCTGCGGCTGAATAAACTTGGCGGCGACCACGGGTTTCAATCGCTTGCATGGTGCGATGTCGGCAGCGGCCCAAATGGCGCGTCGCCTCTCCATCACGGGTCCGATCGTCGCATCGAAGCGGGTGATCCCATAGTCATCGATTTCGCCGCCGAGCGCGACGGCTACTATATGGATACCTGCCGCACCCCGGTGGCCGGCGAGCCCCACCCCGAGTTCCTGAAAATCTATGACATCGTCAATCGCGCCTATGAGCAGGCCGTGCAGGCGATCCGGCCCGGGGTCGAGGCCCAGGCCGTGGATGCGGCCGCGCGCGCGGTGATATCCGAGGCAGGCTACGGCGAGTTTTTCATCCACAGAGTTGGACACGGCCTGGGGATGGACGCTCACGAACAGCCCTATCTCGTAAATGGCAACAGACAGCTTCTTGAAGCCGGAATGGTCTGCTCCAACGAACCCGGAATCTATATTCCGGGGCGATGGGGGGTTCGGACCGAGAATATCATGCTCGTAACTGAAGACGGAACTCGCTCGCTGAGTCATTTTAGTCGCGACCTGGTCGTCCTGAACTGAAGTGATCACCATGACCCAGGTATTTGAAGTCGGGCAGGGTCTGCACGCTCTTGCTTTTCCCAAACAAGAATATTTGCGTCGCTTGGCTCGAGTTCGACAGCGTATGTCAGAACGAGGAGCTGATGTGCTCGTCGTGGATACGGTCGAGCACCTGGCCTATCTGTTTGGCTACGCGCCGCCTGCGGCCGTCTATCAGCCGGCAATCATTCCGCTTGAGGGCGACCCGGTGCAGGTTGCGCGGGCGCTCGACCTTCCAATGCTAATCGAGCAATCATGGGTAACCAATCCGGTTCTGTTCCGAGACTGGGAAAACCCTGTTGAAGTGATTGCGAAGCTGTTGCGCGATCGTGGCTGGGGCCGATCGAACCTCGCTTTCGAACTCGATTCGCATTTCCTTCCCGTAGGCCGTTTCGAGGCGATCCGGGCAGCGCTTCCAGAGGCCCGTTTCATCGATTTTTCCTCGGTTATCCGAGAATTGCGACTCATCAAATCAGGTCATGAAATCAAATATTTACGTCGAGCGTCTGAAATTGCGGACGCGGCGTTAATGGCCGCCATAGACGCCGCCGGCGAGAGTGTCCAAGAGCGTGAATGCGCCGCAGCCCTCTATGCCACCGCGCTCCGCGCCGGGGCCGACAACGGCCGGTCTGCCTTGATGGCTTCGGGTGCGCGATCAAACTCATTGCATGGACGGCTTGGCGACAATATCCTCAAGAAAGGGGACATCCTGCACGTTGAATCCGTCCCGCTCTACTTCGGTTACGGCGCCCGAATTATGCGTTCGGCGATTATCGGGCAGCCTTCCCGTGATCTTGCCGATACCGCACGAAAGCTGATCGAGCTCCAAGACAGACAATTTGAGCAGATCCGTCCCGGAGTAGCTTCCACAGTCATCGACGAGATCGTCAGGAACGGCGTGCTGAGCGCCGGGCTTCGAGAAACCTATGACAATTTTACCGGTTATACCCTCGGCTACGTCGGCCTGCCGGTGACCAGCGACTTTACCCGTGCGTTCCTGCCTTCTCTGGACTGGGTGCTGGACGAAGGCATGGTGTTCCACATGTACACCTCTGCCCAGGGGATTGCGTTCAGCGAGACAATCCTGGTAACGGCGGACGGCTCCGAACGATTGACCCGCACAGCCCGCCAGCTCTTTGTCAGGTAATATATGACGTCGACAAGACCGGATGGGGCCAAAGCGGCAAGCAGCCGAGTTTCTTGCCAGCAAAGCAAAACGACATGCTTCGGTTGCCTGAAGCTTTTGGTGAAACATCCTGTCGCTTTTCTGAGATTTGGTTCTGATGGGTTCGTCTCACCGCAGGTTCAAAATCACGCGGCTTCGATCCGTCAAATACGTGGAGTTGTCATGGCGGCGCGCTGGCCTTTCGGTCAGCGTCGCTGCGCGCGTCCGCTCGTGTGTGAGTTCACGACCGAAATGGCTCCGATTTCATGATTGACAACAGCACACCCCGGAATGCTTCAATCTGGTCGCCCGATAAGGAGCGGAAAAGGTATGCCTCCAATTCCTTGAATCGGGCGTTGTAAGCTTCGACCTTTTGCTGACCCAGATGCGTGACTACAATTCTGCCTTCGGAATCGACGGCCAGATAGTCCCGTTGTCGAAGCGACTTTAGCGCGTCTTCCATCGCGGAAGCGGCAAGGTAGGTGCGGGGTAGCAAATCCTCCAACTTTTTATTTGGGTAGGCATCAGCGACGGTCAATAACCGACTTTCGTTTGTCGTAACACCGATTTCAGATCTTGCCTCACCGAGGTGTTCGAGGACCCTGTGAAACGAACGGAGAAGTAAAACACTGACGAACTGATGAAGCGGATCATCCGTAGCCGGCAGCCGGGGCCCGGCAGCGGCCGTCGTCATCGGGGGACGTTCGACAGCATCAACGTAGCGACCGTCGGAAAATATGAGCGGTGCACGCTCCGTCGAGTTGAAAGCGATGACACGTCCAATAATAACGACGTGGTCGCCTGCCTCACGGATGACATCCACGCGACATTGGAAGGTGGCGGTCGTATTGCGGAGGATTGGCACATTATCATGCCCGCGGGCGAAGCTTATGCCTGCAAACTTATCGCTACCGCTTTTCGCGAACCTGCTTGAAAGCTCAATCTGGTCAGACGCGAGGATATTTACGGCGAAATGCCTCGCTTTGACGAAGTCGGCATAGCTGTAGTTGGCCTTGCGTAATGACCAAAGAAGCAGCGGTGGATCCAGAGAGACAGACGAGAAGGAATTGCAAGTTATTCCCACGGGCCTTCCGCCATTGTTGGTCGTGACCACAGTGACGCCGGTCGCGAATTTTCCGAAGACTTTTCGGAGCTGGAGGGGGTCGAACAACTGGGCGTGCTCCACCGTGCACTTGCCGTTGGATTCGGCCACTTGATCGGCGCCGCTCACTTTTTCACTCCTGCGTGGAGGAAGAGATATCTTGCCGCCCGCCTTCTAGGGGAAGGCGCCGTTCGACGAGACGAGACAGTATTGATGCCCCAATCGGTATAGCTGCGTCGTCGAACTCGTATTCGGGATGGTGCAAAGGCTTCGTCTTGCTGTGGCCGATCATAAAGTATGCTCCCGGCACAACCCTAAGCATTTCAGCGAAATCCTCGCTCACGGGGGATGGCTTGCCAATGCGGCGCACGTTCTCGTCGCCCAAAAGCGCCGCCGCCGTTTCTGCAACTTCGTGAGCGGCCTCGGCGTCATTGACCGTGACCGGGAAGATATTGCGGATCTCGAGGTCTGCTTGTATCGAGTGCGCGTGGGCGCATCCCTGCAAAATTCGACGCATCTCCGCCTCTATCAGACGGCGGACGTCGTCGTCGAAATACCGAATAGTTCCTCCGAGTTGCACTTCGGTTGGGATGACATTGTAAGCAGTTCCACCCGATATACGGGTGATCGATAGGACTGCAGGTTGAAGCGGATCCACGGTTCGACTGACGATCGTCTGGAGATGACTGATCAAACTCGCCATAGCGGCGATCGGGTCGCGAGAATGATGCGGTGTGGCCGCATGGGCGCCCTTTCCCGTCAACCGAACGTCGAAAAAGTCTGCGCCGGCCATGCACGGCCCAGGAATTGCCAAGACCTGACCGAGCCCCAGCCCGGGCCAGTTGTGGAATCCGTAAACCTCGTCACATGGGAACCGATCAAAAAGACTGTCCTTCAACATTGCACGGGCCCCCCCTCCCCCTTCTTCGGCAGGCTGGAAGATGAAATGCACCGTTCCTGAAAAATCACGAGTTGTCGAAAGAAAACGCGCGGTAGCTAGCAGTATCGCCATATGCCCGTCATGGCCGCACCCATGAAACTTTCCAGGTACGACCGATCGAAAAGGACCCTGAATTTCTTCATGCATCGGAAGAGCGTCCATATCGGCGCGCAGACCTATAGAGCGATTTCCTTCGCGCTTGCCTTTCAGCACGCCGACCACGCCCGTTCCCCCAACGCCGCGATGGACTTTGATTCCCCACAACTCGAGGAGATCCGCAATTACTTGCCCAGTACGATGTTCCTCGAAACCGGTTTCGGGGTTTGCATGAAGTTCATGTCGGATAGCAATAATTTCGGGCAAAAATGCCCGTATCTCAGAAGGTACATTCACTTTAGAGCCCCGCAATCAAAAACCTCGGCAAACATTTTGGGGATTCACGTAAGCGTCGGTGGTCACGCATACCCTGCAGCATTTTTCGCCGCCGCTGTCGGGCGATATCAACCAAGCCCATTAGGTTGCAGAGTCGTTGGCTGCAGCTCTATTGTAAAATGGAATTTATCGAGCTTTGGCATGAATAAAAGCGATGAGACTTCAGTTGGGAGTCGACCAGTCTTGAGCGCGGCAAATTGCCCACAGAGAGACCTAAATTCGCAGACCCGCGGTCGCATCCGCGCGCCTATGCGGCAAAAGTCCACGAGAGCAGAAACGCCTGCAAAATCACCGAGTTGTTGGTGGGGCGAGATTGATTCGAACCAGCGCTGCGGCCATGCATACTGGCCGAGCGCGCAATAAGAGATGCCTGTGCCTCTTATACCACCTCTCAATGATCAGTACCCATGTGCCCACCTGCGCAGTCCGATGGACATGATGCGCCACGGTCGGTCGATGAGGGTGTTCCAAGCGTAACAGCAGTGATCGAGGATGTCTTCGTAGGATTTGAAGATGCGGTTGGACAGCCAGTTTTCACGCATGAATTGCCAAACGTTCTCCTGCGGGTTGAGTTCGGGACATTTGGCGGGCAGCGCGACGATGGTGATGTTGGGCGGGACAACGAGAGCGCCGGAGAGATGCCAGCCGGCTTGATCGACGAGCAAAGCCGCATGCGCGCCGGGCGCGACGTTCTTGGCGATTTCGGCCAGATGCAGGCTCATGGCCTGCGTGTCGCATCGCGGCAGGACGAGAGCGGCGCCCTTGCCTTCCTTCGGGCAGATCGCGCCGAAGATGTAGGCCGACGCCGTGCGCTGGTCTTTCGGCGCGCTCGGCCGCGAACCTCGCTTGGCCCATCGGCGCGTGATCTTGTTCTTCTGGCCGATGCGCGCCTCGTCGGCGAACCAAACTTCTATGTCGCCGGTCTTGACGCCTTGCTTGTGGGCGATCTCCTCCAGGCGCGCGGGGAAGTTTTTTTAAAATCCTCAATGGCGCCTTCGGCCTGCGCGTGATGGCGCGGGCGGGCGGTGAGCTTACGGTAGTTCATCGCGTGCAATTCGCGGCTCATCGTCTGCTCGGAAAGCGAAACGCCGAACTCCAGATGCGCCCACTGACACAGGTCGACGATCCGCCAGCGCACGACGCCATGGATTGCGGGAAGCGGGCCGCTCTCCACGACCGCCGCCAGCGCCTTGCGTTGCGCTGCGTCGAGAATGGACGTCCGGCCAGGGGCTGTCTTGTTGATCAGCCCATCCGGCCCTTCGGCGTTGAATTTGACCACCCAGTCCCGGACGATTTGCAGCGTCACCCCGCCGATCTTGGCGGCCTCCGACCGGCTGGCTCCGTCATAGATCGCCGCCAGCGTCAGAAGACGCCGCGTCTGCGCTCCGTTCTTCGACGCCCGCGCCGACGCGCGCAGCTCCGCCGCCTCAAAATCCGACCGAAGCGCAATCCCTCGCATGGCGAACCTCTCCCGTTCGCCCGTTTGAATCACCCCCCACGCCGATTGGGAAATCGCAAATGAGTCAACATTCGTGGGGACTGGTATTAAGCCCAAGTTCTCTGCGCGGATTTGCGCATCGTTGACGAGGCAGGAGCCGGTCATCGAGGGCAGAAACGTGGGCAAGGATGCACAGACACGCGCTCCGCGCACAGCTCCCCGCATCGAAATCAGCCCAAAGCGCCATCCCTCTCTGGCGAACCTCGTCCATTCGCCAGCTTGAATTGAGCCCTGACCAATTGAGATAGCGACTCAACCTATTCGTGATTGGTATTTCCCGGCGCCTCGAGCTGCGCCACTGTCGCCCTGAGCGCCTCCTCAAGGGCGTCCAGCTGCTCGTCTGAGAGCGTCGAGATATCGAGCTTACGAGTGTATTGGGCCCTAACCGTCGTGCTGGTTTCGACCATCGTCCTGTCCCCGTGCCTTCTCGGGCCGAGTTTGTCCGTTTGCAGTTGTTTGGAGGAAAGCACGGCACGCGCCACATCGGGCGCAATCGCCCTCGAAGTCATGTCTGATTCGATTTCAGCCGTCTCGGAAAGGAGAGAGGCAGCTTTTCGATCCAATTTCGCTTTGTCTTCTTTTTTCATCGGCCCCTTAACAGCAACCGCGCCGGTTCGCATGTCGATAACGACGTCGTCGGGATGCGGCAAGGGCTCGGGTCCACTCTCTCCTGATCGGCGACGCCGGTCGAGCTCGCTCTCCCAATGGACCTTGTATGTGATGGCCGCTGCCAGAAATTCATCGTGCAAAGCCTTGTTGGCCCGCTCAGCGATCCGCCGTACGCTTGCATCCTGTCCGGCGTTGCCGAACGAGGCTCCATGCAGAGGCCTTTTTTCGTTGGCTCGTGGCGGAGGGGGTAGGATTCGAACTCGCGATACAGTGTTATGTCTAAAACAACGCGCGTGTCCACGCCTTTGAAAAGAATAGCTGCTCAGGGCAAATGAGCCCTTGGAGGACCGCGTCGGAAGCCCTTTGATACATTCAACTGTGGCCATCGTCTCCCGGTATCAATCGTTCGCAAGATCCGTCGCTCGTAGGGACCAGAATCGCGGAGCCGCCGGAGACTGCTTCCCAGCGACGAACGATCACGTCGACGTAGAGCGGATCAAGTTCGACGCCGCGGCAAATCCTGCCCGTCTCCTCCGCAGCAACTAACATTGAGCCCGACCCGAGGAAGGGATCGAGCACGACATCGCCACGATTGGTCAGATCCAGCAGGGCGTCCTGCAGCATAACGGCGGGCTTGACGGTCGGATGCTCCTGCAGTCCTTTTCGCGCGTCCGAGCCCATCGACGAAGCGCCGGGATAGGTCCAGACATTCGAACGCCAACGGCCGCGGCGACCCAGCTCCACATTGTTCACATGCGGGGCAGCCCCCTTCTTGAAAAGCGGCAGCAATTCGTGCTGAGAGCGGTATAGGCTTCCCAAACCGCCGTTGGTCTTGGCCCAGATGATCAGGTTTATCGGCTTGAGCGCTAGGTCCGCTGCGGCCGTGTCGACGGTCCGCAGACCGCGCCAGTCGATGAACGTGCCAACGATCGCGCCTTCGACGACGTAAGGAAGCGCGGCCTTCATCCAGTCCCGATTGAACTTTGAAAACTCGGCGTCGCTCAGTTCGCCGCCAGCCATTACAAACTCACGATGCTTTCCACCCGTCACGTTTCCCACGATCTTTACGTTATAGGGTTGGTCGGTGAGCAGAAGCCGCGCTGAGGCATCGCCTTCCATGAGGCGAGCCAGAACGGCGGGTTCCGTGGCGTCGCCGCAAACGACACGATGAGGGCCGAGCTGAAACATGTCGCCTAGCTTCGCGACCGGGGTCGCGTCGAGATTCGGCTCCAGCGGTCCGACTTCGGCAACGCCGAGTTCGTCCCCGATTACGATCTGATCAACTTCACTGAAGGCGAAGCCGGTGATCTCGATGGACGCCTCCTCCAGGATCAACTCTTCGAATTCGATTTTGAGCTCATCGAGATCCCAGCGCCCTTTCTCGCCAAGGCGATTTAGCGCGAGACGAAGCAACCGCCGCTCCTGGGCCGATAAATGATCCACACGAACACATGGAACCCTGCTGAGGCCCAGCAGCTTGGCGGCCTCGAGCCTGATCTCGCCGTTGATCACGTCATTGTCTTTACCTATGAGCAACGGATCGCAGAAGCCGAGGGCGGAGATCGAGGACGCGACCTCGCGCACATGGTCAGGGTCCAATTTGCGCAACTTGCGTTTCGAAGGGCGCAGCTGATCAATCGGCAAGTAGGCTATCGAGAGCGGAGGCAGGAGATCATTCCGGCGGGGACTCGGATCGACAGCCTGCGCCATGCGGGAAAGCATCTCGCGGCGGTCGCGGCCCTTGGCTTTTAGAAGCTCGTTCAGAGGCGCAGTGTTCGCGAGCGGGTTGCTACGGGTGTTCATTGCGAGAACCTCTCGAAGGATCAAAGGAGAAGGGGAGTCGTCGCGAAAATCACCTGCCGAAACTTCGGCCGTACAGAGGGTTCGGTGGATGGCTCGAGTAGCAATTCGTCATCGGGCCCGGTTGCCTGGCCCTCAATAGGGCCTCGGCGGAGATGATCATCGGAAACCGAACGCTGTCCTCGTGCAATGCCTGACTGATCGAATCAACCTGGTCGTCGTGGCGACTACCAGGGAATGCGAACAGCTCTGCTTCGAGGTCTGCAAGCCACGCGGCGCGGTCCGGCAGGAAGACCTGGCCTGCTTCGAACTTCGCCGTCGCGACCGCCATTCGGGTGATCTTGTCACCCTTCGGCTTTACCGCGATGATCCCCGAGATTTCGCGACTGAGCTCCTGCACCAATGCTATGCCGGCCGAGGTGTCCTCGACGAGGACGCGGACGGCGCCGAATATCTGGGCGCGGCCTCGTACGTTCGCCTTGAGCGCGGGATAGTCGACGCGAGCGCGCCAAACGTCGACCAGATACCAGCGCCTATCTCTGGTGACGACCCATGTAGTGCACACCGACCAATCATTGCCCGGTCCGCCTTTGCTCGCTGTGTCCCAACTCTGGAACGTCAGCAACTGTTCGCTTTCGGGCGGTAGGTTGACATAGCGCTTGATCCAGTGCCGTTTCACCATCGCGCCACCCGGTGGGGTCGGCGCTTGCTGATATTGCGCGGAAAAGCCGTCACCGCCGATTTGCAGTTTCATCGCTTCCAGGACGGGGAGCGGCTCGCGAGACGGCGACAACGCCTCACCCGTCTTGCGGCAATAGAATTGGCCGCGCCCAACGGAAATTGTGGCGTCGTGCTCTGCGATCGCCGGGAGGGAAAGCACCTCCCATTCGTCGGACAGGCCGAGCACATGGCCGCAAAGATCGTCCATATGCACTCTCTGCATGACGATCACGATCGCGCCGGCGCGTTTGTCGTCGAGGCGCGAAAGCAGAGTGTTCGTGAACCAGAGGTTGGCTGCCGTCCGTTTGGTCTCCGAAAGCGCATCATCCGGCTTCAAGGGATCGTCGATGATGAGAATGTCGCCGCCGCGACCGGTCAATGTTCCCCCGACCGAAGTGGCGAGCCGAAACCCCCGCTCGGTCAGTTCGATCTCGGTTTCCGAGTTTTTATAAGGTCCGATACGCGTCGTGGGAAACGTAGCTTGGTACCAAGGCGTCTCGATTACCGCGCGAAAATCGTTAGAGTGCTTCTTGGCCAAGTCGGCGGAATAGCTGACGCAGATGAGCCGCAGCGACGGATCGAGCCCGAGCACGTAAGCGGGCAAGGCCACCGAGGCCATGATCGATTTCAAGGAGCGCGGCGGCATGTTGATGATCAGCCGCTTGAGCTGGCCGCGCCAAACCCTCTCCAGCTGATGGGCGATCGCATTGATGTGCCAGTTGGGGATGAACGCTTGGCCCGGCGCGAGCGTGACGAAGACCTTGTGCACGAAAGCGCTGAAGTCGCTGCGCAGGAGCGCTTGTAGCAAACGAGGGTCAGACGAGGCTGTCATCACCGTCCTCATGATCCGGTCCGGGAGTCGGTGTCTCATCCGGCTTGAGGTTCGGCAGCAAACCATCGCGGCGGGCCTGGGCGAGGATCGCAGCGTCCTCGCTCAGAAGTTCGCTGAGATTGATTTTGGCGTCCGGAGCGTTGCCGTACTTGTCGGCGAGCGCCAGCAAGAGCTTGACCGCGTCTTTCTCACCACGCAAGGCGTCGCTCGATAGGCGCTGCACAATTGCTTGGAGACGCGAAACCCTGCGGCTTTTGCCATTCTCCGTTAGCGTGACTTTGGTCGACAAAGCGTCACTCAGGCAGGCTGCGACGGAACGGCTGCCCTTTGGTTTGCCCTTGGGATTTCCGCTCTTGCCCTTCCTGAACTGTGAACCCTTTGGCGGGCGGCCGAAGCCGACGAGGTAATCGCCACCTCCCGGCGTCTTCTTGCTCATCGCCGAACCTCACGGTCGATCGTCAGGCCGATTAGGCGGCGGCGGTGGGCGATTGGAACTGGGGCCGGGCGCAACGTGATTTGAGGGGTCAATGTGTGGTTCCTTTCACTCGACCAAGCGAGTTCAAGGTGTTTGCAGCTTTCGCTCGCGCTTCCTAAAAAGGAATCTTGGCAAATAATTTTACATTCATACGTTGGACAGAATTACGCGCCTTCCAGCGCCACGAATGTCGCGCGGCAATCGGAGCCGCGATCAATTGCGGCCCGCTGAGCGCGTGCGCGTTTGGGTTACTTACGTTTCGCCCGATGCGGTCGACGAGCCGCTGTTTCGGCGCCAAATCGGATTCGTTTGGAAGGGGCGAGGGCCAAAAGGGTGGAATTGCGCGCACATGGCGGCAATGTCAGTGGGTCAGAGGTGTCGGATGGGATGCCAGTTTTTGTCGCGACCTGCGGGGAATGACGAGACCCGGCGCGCGAAGTCGGCTCTCAGTTCTCGACGATTAGAGAGGCGGGATTCTTCCAGATCTCAGCAGCGCAGCCGCCGACTGAGGACGGAAATTCGGCATAAGCAATGCTTTCCGCGTCGAAAGCGTCAACAGGTCTACTTCGTCATGTTTGTGGACCGCGTCATAGGTGTAGGCGCCGCCGGCCCCGAAGCGGCGCAGGAAGCGCATGAGGAAAGCGTGGATAGCAGTATGCGTTTGAAATGGCCGGCCGTCAGGCGAAGGAAGCCCAGGGGCCAATCGCCGGCAAACTTCCACCAGTGAGCGGCAAGCCGCCGAGTCCCGGCGACTGGCGCGCTCGGCGAGATCCTCGAGGTCCAAAAGCGAAAGGCGCAGGGCGGCTCTATCCATGGCGCATTGAACGGCTTCATCGATGCAACCCTTCCTTATCAGGGTGCGCAATTGCTCGGCGCGACGGGAGATCGCGAGAGAGCCGGAGCGTGACGCCTTGGCAAGCCATCCTACAATAACCCGGGCGCGGCGGGGATCATTTTGCTCCGCGGCGTATAGCGCGCCAAATCGATGGACAGCATGCGCCATCAACCTCGCCATAAGCGGGTGGTAGTTGAGGCGCTCAACGAGCAGCTCCTCGTGGCCGTCGATCTTCGGCGCTTCCTCGATCCGTTTTATGAATTCCATCGCGCGGAGAATGGCCTTTTCCGCCATCGGAACTAGCGTCTCCACCAAAGACTTCGCAGCCTGCTCCATCCTATAAAAGAAAGCATGCACCCTGCCGGGGTCGATCCCCCAAATCTCCCTCGCTAGGTCGGCCAGGGTCGAGATCGGCTCGGACGCGGCGGCTGCCGGATCGGACATGTCTAAGATACGATCCTTTGACTTAACCTCGCCAAGCAGCCTGCACCTCGTCGATGAAGCCCGCTCAAGAAGTATAAGACCTCCCGTGCTTCGCAGCAAGATTTATTCTCGAACCTGGGTTGATCTTGAACCTGACTTTGAGAACATGCGAACACGTAGCAAATTCGCTCTTCCGGCCGAAACATTCCCTGAAACCTAATTTCTTTTCCCTGCAAGGCAGCGTAGGGAATTCCTCGCCAAGTATCTGAATTATTGACTGTCTCAGACACTGAGATTTGGCTTATCGAGCCAAATCGGACCGAATTCCCTGAATATTTCCCTGTAAGCAGGGAATCCCGACTCCGGAGACCGGTTTGCAGGGACTGCGTCCACCGCCACGAGCCAACGGAAAAAGGCCTCTGCATGGAGCCTCGTTCGGCAACGCCGGACAGGACGCAAGCGTACGGCAGATCGCTGTTGCCTCCAGCCGATGCTGGCCGCAACTCATTCTTGACGCGTCATACCGCCAACGGCGGCGCGGTCGCCCATGCCGCGTCATGCTTTCCGCGTCTTGCCGGGCCCGATCCCGCGCTTCGATATTGGCGATGCGGGCTTGCCGACCAGACGATCGTCAGCCTTCCGGAGGATCGTCGGGGCGGGCTTCTTGGCGCTGGTCCTTGTCGAGACTATCGCAGGGGCAACTGACTTCGGTTTGCCGGCTTTCGCCGCCGCCGCAGGGTCCTCGATCTCGACGCCGAACAACGCCGCCAGATCGCCGCCGACCAGCACGCGCGCGCTCCCCGCAGCGCTTTGCGTGAGCGATAGGTCAGTCCCCGCCGAGACCAGCTCAGCACGGTCGACGCCGCGCAGCGTGAACAGCACATCCGGGTCGGCGTCGAGCCGCGCGCCAACGCCGTACAGCGCCGCCGAGACATGTTTGCACATGCCCGCCCAATCCGGGCAGGAGCAACTCATCTTGATCTCGCTCGGCGCCGGGAAAAGTCCATCGCCGGCGCGGCAGACGCGCTCCATCACGCGGTTGGAAAGCTTGCCTTGCAGCAATTCCACGATCGAGCCGACCGAACCCGAGCAATCGGCGCATATCGCCCTCCAACGCGCCGGCGCCGCGACGGCGATCTTGATCTTGACCTCGTAGGTCTCCGATCCGCTGACGAGCGCCTCGACCTCGCCGCGCGAAATAACCAGATCGACGACAAGACCATTGCAGACATAGGAGCGCCCGCGCGGCAGGCGGTTGGCGAAATCCGAGTAGCGCTCCAGATTGTCGCACCACGCCTTGCCCCAAAACAGCTTGGCGATCTTGCGACCCTCGATCAGGACAGGGGCCACCGCCCGGCCCTGCTTCTTCAATCGCGCGATTTCCTTCGTCGCCCTGACCCGGCGCTCGGCGACGGAGACATAGTCTCGATAGCCCCAGAAGCTCATGCCGCCTCCTTTGTCGCGGCGTCGAGATCGAGCCGGACGAGGTCCAGCAATTCGCGGTCGCCGAGTTCGGTGAGGTTGATCTCGCCGCCGCCGCTCAGCAGGTCCTCGGCCATCTGTCGCTTCGATTCGATCAGCGCGTCGATTCGCTCTTCGATCGTGCCACGGCAGACGAATTTATGCACCAGCACGTTGCGCCTCTGGCCGATGCGGAAGGCGCGGTCGGTCGCCTGGTTCTCCACCGCCGGGTTCCACCAGCGATCGAAATGCACGACGTGGTTGGCCGCCGTCAGCGTAAGCCCGGACCCGCCGGCTTTCAGCGACAGCACGAAGAACGGCGCGCGCTCGTCTTCCTGGAAGGTCTTCACCAGCGCCTTGCGTTTCGCCACCGCCGTTTCGCCGGTCAGCGTGAGACCAGCGCGGCCAAAGGCGCGCCCGAGATGATCGCAAAGCGGCGCGACGATCTCGGCGAATTGCGTGAAGACGAGAAGCTTCTCCTGCCGGCTCGCGATCGTCGCGGCGATCTCCGCCAGCCGCGCGAACTTGCCGCTGTCGGCGGCGTCCCATCCGCCGTCGAGGCCATGCGCGGCGTGATTGCAGATTTGCTTGAGCCGCATCAGCGTCGACAGCACCACGCCGCGTCGCGCAAGGCCGTCGCTCTGTTTCAGCCGTCGCTCGAACGCCTCGACCGTCGCCTGATAGAGCGCCGCCTGTTTGCGGGCGAGGCCGCACCAAGCTTTCACCTCCGTCTTGTCGGGAAGGTCGGCGATGACGCTGCGGTCGGTCTTCATGCGCCGCAAAATATAGGGCGAGATCAACTTCCTCAGCGGCGCGTAGGAGGGCGGCGTCGCTTGCGCCAGCCGCTTGGCGAAGGTTTGGAACACCTTGGGAGGGCCGAGCAGCCCCGGATTGAGGAAGTCGAAAATCGACCAGAGATCGCGAGACATCGTTCTCGACCGGCGTGCCGGTCAGTGCGATGCGGGCGTCGGCCTGGCAGGCTTTGACGGCGCGCGTCTGTTTCGCGCCGGCGTTCTTGATCGCCTGCGCCTCGTCGATGACGAGGAGGCGCCAGCGCGGCTTGACGAGCCAGTCGAAGCGCAGCAACGCGCCGTAACTGACGATGACGAGATCCGCGTCCGCCAACGCGGCCTCGGGCGCCTTCATCGTCTCGGCGCTCGCGAAAGCGGGGTGGGCGACGAAGACCTTCAGCGAAGGCGCGAACCGTTCGGCCTCCCCCGCCCAGTTGGCGAGGAGCGAGGCCGGCGCGACAACGAGGCAGGGGCGCCTGGGCTTCTCCTGCTTCAGCGTCAGGATGAGCGCCAGCGTTTGCAGGGTTTTGCCGAGCCCCATGTCGTCGGCCAGACATGCACCGAGCCCGAGCCGGACGCAGAACCCCAGCCAGCGCACGCCGGCTTCCTGATAGGGGCGTAACGTCGCTTTCAGCCGGTCGCCCGGCAAGGCGGCGGCGAGCGCCTCGGGGCTTCGCAGGGCCGCAAGCGCCTCGCCGAGCCATTCGCCGGCCTTCACCTGCGCCCAGGCCGACGTCGCGGGCGATCGGTCGCTCCCGCCGATCTCCGCCCCGGCGAGCAGGCGCATGGCTTGCCCGAACGAGACACCCTCGGCGCGCGCCAACCGCTCGATCTCGGCGTAGCGGTCGAGCGCCAGTTTGATCGTTTGCGGGTCGACCTCGACCCATTTGCCGCGGAGCAGCATGAGGCCGTCGGTCGTGGCGAGAAGGTCCGCTATTTCCGTGGCCGTCAGCGGCTCGCCGTCGAGGGTGACGGCGACGTTGAAATCCAGCACCTGGCTCGCGCCGACGAGGGAGGGTCGTTCGGCGCCGACGGTCGCCTCGACCCTTGGCCGGCTGGGCCGGGCGTCGGGCCAGCCGGCGGGCATTCGCAGGACGAGGCCCGCCGCCTCCAGCGCCGCCGCGTCGCTGAGCAGGCGCGTCGCCTCCATCGGGGTCCAGCGGAGCGGGTGGAAAATCTCGCCGCTCTCGACGATTTCCTTGAGCCAGCTGCAGGCTTCGCTCGCACGGTTCACCGGCTCCAGCAGTTTGAGCAGTTCCGCCTTGGCGCCCGCGTCGGCATATTCGCGCAGCGCTGCGCCGAGTGGGGCGTGACGCAGCGCGCCGTGCGCGGCGACGCCGGGAACGTAGGTCGCCAGAAACGCGAACGGGCGCTCCGCGTCCTTGCGGTTCTCCGCGAGATTGAAATGCACGCGCCCGACATGACGCCAGCGGCTGTCGCGTGCGGCGAGGAAGGCGTCGAGATCGAGGCCGCTGGCCGCAAGCTCCGTCTCAAAGGCTTGCGCAAGTTCGCGCCAAAGCGCGGCGAGCGCGGCGGCGTCGAGATATTCGCCGCCGCGCATCGGCGGCGCGTCTTCGGCGAGGCGGGCGAGGTCGCTATCCGGCACGGGCGGGCCGTCGGCGCGACAGCGCGCGGCGAGGAAACGCAACGCGAAAGCGCGCCAGAAGGCGATGTCGGGCGGCGTTGCCCTGCCCGTCTCGGCGAATCCGAGCCGCAACAATCCAGGCCCCGCGCCCCGCGCGAAAGCCGTCTCAAGGGCGCCGGCAAAGCCGTCGTCGCCCCATGGCTCGCCCTCGCCTTGTTCGAGGCGGAGCGCGCCGTGCGGCGTCAGGGTGGTGACGAGCGTGCGAGGCATCGGATTTCACTTCACGCGGGACGTTCTCGGCGCCGCCGCCAAGCCGAGGACAGCCAGGACGGGGCGGTTGAACCTGACGACATCCTCGTCGTCCAGCCGTTCAACCTGCTCGCCAAGTTTAGACTTGGAAACTGTGGGGATCTTATCCACCATCGGTTTGGAGGCGATAAGCAAATCATTGCGCTCGCGGGGCTCTAAGGGCAATCGGAACAGCGGCGCTGCGGTAGGATCGGGCGTGAAGGCGCAGATTGAGACCGAGGGCTGTCGCGTCGAAAGAAATCGCCCTGAACGATGACGACGGATCGAGGCTTCCCCCAAAAAATCGTAGACGATCGCGGCAGCGATGGGCTCTAAGGGACACGCAGCCAACGCCGGCGCAGATCGGTGGCTTGAAACCAAAGCCATTTTAGGGAGACCGCCATGCTCGACTCGACGCCCCGATCCCGGGCCACGGCGATCCTGACGAGGCTCGAGGCCGCGCTCGCCGCCGGCGACGTCGAATCCGCTGCGGGATTGTTCGCCCCCGAGAGCTATTGGCGCGATCTCGTCGCCTTCACCTGGAACCTCAAGACGCTCGAAGGCCGGGAGGAGATCAAGGCCATGCTCGCCGCCTGCTTGCCGGCGATCAAGCCGCGCAAATGGGCGCTTGCCGAAAACGAGGACGTCGTCGACAGCGATGGCGCCACCACAGCCTGGTTTACGTTCGAGACCGAGGTCGGGCGCGGCTACGGCCAGATGCGGTTGAAGGCGGACGGCGTCTGGACCTTTCTCACCACGCTCGCCGAGCTCAAGGGCCACGAGGAGCGCCAGGGCTTTACACGACCGCTCGGCGCGATGCACGGCGTCCATCCCAACGCCAAGAGCTGGAAGGAGCGGCGCGACGAGGAGACGGCGACGCTCGGCCACAGCGTGCAGCCCTACGCGCTCGTCATTGGCGGCGGCCAGGGCGCGATCGCGCTCGGCGCGCGGCTGCGGCAGCTCGACGTGCCGACGATCATCGTCGAGAAGAACGCCAAGCCCGGCGATTCCTGGCGCAACCGCTACAAATCGCTCTGCCTGCACGATCCCGTCTGGTACGACCACCTGCCCTACATCGACTTTCCCGCCAACTGGCCGGTGTTCTCGCCGAAGGACAAGATCGGCGACTGGCTCGAAATGTACGCCAAGGTGATGGAGCTCAACTATTGGGGCTCGACCGTCGCCAAACACGCAAGCTTCGACGCCGACAAGCACGAGTGGACCGTCACCGTCGAGCAGGCGGGCCGCGAGATCACGCTGCGGCCGAAGCAGCTCGTGTTCGCCACCGGCATGTCCGCCAAGCCCAATATCCCTGCGTTCAAGGGCATGGACACGTTCCGGGGCGAGCAGCACCATTCCTCGCGCCACCCCGGCCCCGATTCCTACGTCGGCAAACGCGTCGTCGTCATTGGCTCCAACAACTCCGCGCACGATATCTGCGCGGCGCTGTGGGAGAGCGGCGTCGATGTGACGATGGTGCAACGCTCGCCAACCACGGTCGTGCGCTCGGAGCCGTTGATGGAGCTTGGGCTCGGCGATCTCTATTCCGAGCGCGCCATGCGCGCCGGGATCACCACCGCGAAGGCCGATCTGATTGCCGCCGCCGACCCCTATCGCATCCTGCACAAGTTCCAAAAGCCAGTGACCGACAAGATTCGCGCGCTCGACGCCGACTTCTACGCGGCGCTGGAAAGAGCCGGCTTCAGGCTCGACTTCGGCGACGACAACTCCGGGCTGACGATGAAATATATGCGCCGCGGCTCCGGCTATTACATCGACATCGGCGCGTCTCAGCTTATCATCGACGGCAAGATCAAACTCGCGTCGGGCCAAGTCGAGGAGGTGCTGCCCGAGGGCGTCCGGCTCGACAGCGGCCGGGTGATTCCCGCCGACGTCATCGTCTACGCCACCGGCTACGGCTCGATGAACGGCTTCGTCGAGGACCTCTGCGGCAAGGGGATGGCCGACAAGGTCGGCAAGGTCTGGGGGCTCGGCTCTGACACCGCCAAGGACCCCGGCCCTTGGGAGGGCGAGCAGCGCAACATGTGGAAACCGACGCAACAGGAGGCGTTATGGTTCCACGGCGGCAACTTGCATCAGTCGCGCCATTACTCGCAGTTCCTGGCGCTGCAACTGAAGGCGCGGCAGGTCGCGATCGCAACGCCGGTGTATGGGCTACAGGACGTGCATCATACGCGCTGAAGCAATCTCTCGGCTCACGCGTCCGTGGGCGCGCGGCTTTGCAGATAGGCGCGGAGCGCGGCGAGCCACTACGCGAACGACGTCCTAAGGTTGTCTGCGACTTGGTCGCGCTCAGAAAGCCTGCAATCGAATGTCGCCCACCACTCCACGAAGGCGCGGTCATTCTCGACGACGGGGGTGACCCTGATCGTCGCCTCGTAGTCTTGCACGGGGATCGGCGGCGCGCCGCAGAACGCGTAGCTGTAACTGCGGCGGATGTCCGAGTGCGCCAACAACGCCTGTCGAATAACCTTTTGCCGATCGTCAATGCGGCGCACCGCCCCCACCTCGGTTGCAGCCTTTCCTTCCTCGATCGTCGTGCGCGCCGCTACGCCCGCCCACTCGTAGCGGCCGAAATCGCGGATCACCGCCCACACAAATCCGCGGGATAGTCGAGAACGAGGCTGTAATAGGACTTCGCCACGGACGGCTCCTGTTTTTGCAAGCGCCGGTGTAGCCCTCTCGCGTCGGCAGGCCACCCAATTCCTCGGAACGGAGGGCCAGCGAAGCGGGAGCCCATCGCCTCGCCGTTTCGCCGTCGCGGTTGACGGCGGCCTCCGCCCAGCCCACGGAGGGCGCGAACTTCGCCTATCGAATCGTCCGAGGCCGCATGACCGACGCCCCCGCCCTCTCGCTCGCCAAAGACAAGATCCGCGTCCTCATGCTCGAAGGCGTCAATGACAGCGCGCTCGCGCGCTTCGATCTGGCCGGCTACTCCAATCTCGAACGGTTGCCGAAGGCGCTCGACGGCAAAGCGCTGGTCGACGCGGTCAAGGGCGTGCATGTGCTCGGCATACGTTCGCGCACGCAGATCACGCCGCGGGTCCTGGAGGCGGCCGACCGGCTCATCGCCATCGGCTGCTTCAGCGTCGGAACCAACCAGGTCGACCTCGACGCGGCCGAAAAGCTCGGCGTGCCGGTGTTCAACGCGCCGTTCTCCAACACCCGCAGCGTCGCCGAACTGGTGATCGGCGAGCTCGTCATGCTGCTCAGGCGCGTTTTTCCGCGCTCGGCCGCCGCGCATGCGGGCGGTTGGGACAAGTCGGCGAGCGACAGCCACGAGGTGCGCGGCAAGACGCTCGGCATCGTCGGCTACGGCAACATCGGCTCGCAGCTGTCGCATCTGGCCGAGGGTATGGGGATGCGGGTGATCTTTTACGATCACACCGACAAGCTGCGCCACGGCAACAGCGAACCCTGCGGCAGCCTGCACGAGCTGCTGGCTGAGGCCGACGTCGTCTCGCTGCACGTGCCCGAGACGCCGGCGACGCACGGCATGATCGGCGCGGCCGAGATCGCGGCCATGAAACAGGGCGCCTTCCTCATCAACAACGCCCGCGGCACGGTGGTCGACCTCGACGCGCTCGCCGGCGCGCTGCGGGCGGGCGCGCTTCGCGGGGCGGCGGTCGACGTATTTCCGCGCGAGCCGGGCTCGAACGCCGAGCGCTTCGTCTCGCCGTTGCAGGGACTGCCCAACGTGATCCTGACCCCGCATGTCGGCGGCTCGACCGAGGAGGCGCAGGAGCGCATCGGCGAGGAGGTCGCCCGCAAGCTGATCGACTACAGCGACAACGGCTCGACCGTCGGCGCCGTGAATTTCCCGCAGGCGCAACTGCCGCCGCGGCCGCGGGGGACGCGCTTCATCCAGGTGCAGCGCAACCTGCCGGGCATGCTCGGCAAGCTCAACGAGGTGCTGGCGCGCCACTCCGTCAATATCGCCGCGCAATATTACGAGACGCGCGGCGAGATCGGCTATGTCGTGCTCGACGCCGACGCCTCCGCCGCCGACAGCCAGAAAGTGCTGGCGGAGATCAGGGCGCTGGAGGGCACGATCAGGGCGAGGCTGTTGTACGAGGCGCGGATTTGACCGGCGCGGCGCCGCCTTGCCGCCGAAGCGCTCGGCCGAAGCGCGCCGGCAAACTCATGCGAAACGATGATAAAGGCTCGCGGCGACGGCGTTGGTAGCTTCGTCGGCGACGGCGCCGGGAAAGTTCGTCATCGCGACGATGGCAATGTCGCTGCGCAGGTCGACGATGATTTTGGCGAAATTCATGCTGTTGGAGCCATTGTGGACGAGCAGCGGCGCGTCCGCCCAGCCGAACTTCACCAGCCCCCATCCCAGCGCATACTCGCCTTCCGCGGGCTCGCCCGGGCGGGGCGTTTCGAGCTTGCCGGTGCTGATTCTCGCGCGGTGGATCTGCGCCAGCGTCTCCGGCTTGACCAGCGCCGGGCCGCGCTTGCCCGCTCCGGCGTTCCAGCCGGCCCAGGCGGCGAAATCGAGCACGGACATATGCGCCGCCCCGGCCGGCCCGAGCATGGGCGGCACATCGGCGGCCGGGCCCCACCACATCGGCGTGACCTTGCCGTCCTCCACGCTGTGGCCGACCGGCGCGTCAAGCCTTCCGACGCTCGCCTGCGGGCCAATCCCGGCGGTGGCGAGCCCGAGCGGAATGAAAATGCGGTCGGTGACCAGCTCCTCCCAGGTTAGTCCCGCCGCCCGTTCGACGATCATGCCGGCGGTCAAGTAGCCGAGATTGGCGTAGTGAAACTGCGACCCCGGCGCGGTGGCCGGCGGATGTTTCTTCCACTTGTCGAACGCGCGCCGCCGGGTCTCGGCGATGTTGTATTGCAGAGCGTCATTGCTGAAGTAGATGTCGGCGATCTCCTGGGTGTCCGAGGGGATTCCGCTCGTGTGCGAAAGCAGCTGTTCGAGCGTGACCTTGGCGAGCTCAGGATTGATGTCGGGCGTGTCTTTGCCGAGCGCGTCGCCGATGCTCGTCGTCCAATCGAGCTTTCCCGCCTCCACCATCATGCCGGCGAGCGTCGCGGTCATCGCCTTGGTGTCGGAGCCGAGGTGAAAACGGTCGTCGATTGTCACCGGAGTTGTCCGCCCGAGCGCGCGCACGCCGATCGCCCCCCGGCCGACGACGACCCCGCTCTTCACCACCGCGGCGGCGAGCGCGGGCAACCCGAATTTCTCCCGGGTCTTCGCAAGCTCCGGGACCAAATCCGCGCCGCCCGCGGTCTCGGCGGCGATCGCCGGCGCAGCGAGCAAGGCCCCCGCCGCCAGGCCCAGGCATGTACGACGATCGATCATAGGCCCACCCTCTCCACGTCCGCTTCCAGCCATCATAGCACGGCACCGCGTTGCGTAAGCGCCGAGGCGCCGGCGCGTTCGTTCCTGTTATGCCCCTTGCCCGCTCCCGCCCCCTCCGCTAACGCGGGCGCATGGCCCGCGCCGCTCCTCCGCCTCCCCCGCCGCCGTCGGCGCCGATCGACGTCAACCTGCGCGATGCGCTGGAGGAGCGCTATCTCGCCTATGCGCTGTCCACCATCATGGGCCGCGCGCTGCCCGACGCGCGCGATGGGCTGAAGCCGGTCCACCGCCGCATCCTCTACGGAATGCATATCCTGCGGCTCGACCCGGGCACGGCGTTCAAGAAATGCGCGAAGATCGTCGGCGACGTGATGGGCTCGTTCCATCCGCACGGCGACCAGGCGATCTACGAGGCGCTGGTCCGCCTCGCCCAGGATTTCGCCTCGCGCTATCCGCTGGTCGAGGGCCAGGGCAATTTCGGCAATATCGACGGCGATAACGCCGCCGCCTACCGCTACACCGAAGCGCGCCTCACCGATTTCGCGCGGCTGCTGCTTGAAGGCATCGACGAGGACGCCGTCGACTGGCGCGACAACTACTCGGGCGATACGCAGGAGCCGGTCGTGCTGCCGGCGGCGACGCCGAACCTGCTCGCCAATGGCGCGCAGGGCATCGCCGTCGGCATGGCGACCTCCGTGCCGCCGCACAATGTCGCCGAACTGCTCGACGGCGCGCTTTATCTGATCGCCCATCCTGAGGCGACGGTCGACGCGCTGCTCAACTTCGTACCCGGCCCCGATTTCCCGACCGGCGGCGTGATCATCGACGATCGCGCCGCCATCGCCGAGGTCTACCGCACCGGGCGCGGCGGATTTCGCCTGCGCGCGCGCTGGAACAAAGAGGACGCCGGGCGCGGCGGCTGGGTCGCGGTCGTCACCGAAATCCCCTACGGCGTGCAAAAGTCGCGGCTCATCGAGGCGCTGGCCGAACTCGTCAACCAGAAGAAGGCGCCGCTGCTCGCCGACGTGCGCGACGAAAGCACCGAGGACGTCCGAATCGTGCTGGAGCCGCGCTCGCGTGCGGTCGAGCCGGCCGTGCTGATGGAGCAATTGTTCAAACTCAGCGAGCTCGAATCGCGCATCTCCGTCAACATGAACGTGCTGGTCGACGGCCTCACGCCGCGCGTCGTCAGCTTGAGCGAAGCGTTGCAGCAATGGCTCGACCATCGCCGCGACGTGTTGCTGCGCCGTTCGCGGCATCGGCTGGCGGCGATCGAACGGCGGATCGAACTGCTCGCCGGCATGATGATCGTCTACCTCAATCTCGACGAGGTGATCCGCATCATCCGCGAATCGGACGAGCCGAAGCCAGCGCTGATCTCGCGGTTCACGCTGACCGACACGCAGGCCAACTACATCCTCAACACGCGGCTGCGCTCGTTGCGCCGGCTCGAAGAGATGGAGCTGCGCAAGGAGCAGACGGCGCTCACCGAAGAGAAAGGGCAAATTGAGGAGTTGCTCGCCTCCGACCGCAAGCAATGGCAGGTGATCGCCCACGAAATCCGCGACACCAAGAAGAGATACGGACCCGAGACGAAGATCGGCAAACGCCGCACGCGCTTTGAGGCGCCGCCCGACGTGGAGGTGGATCTCGCCGAGTCGCTGATCGAGCGCGAGCCGATAACCGTGCTGCTGTCGCGCAAGGGCTGGATTCGCGCAATGAAGGGCCACGTCGCCGACGTTTCGAGCGCGACCTTCAAGGGCGACGACGGTCTGCAAACCGCGTTCTTCGCCGAGACGACGTCGAAGCTGCTGGTCTTTGCGAGCGACGGCAAAACCTTCACGCTCGACGCCTCGAAACTGCCGGGCGGGCGCTCGCTCGGCGAGCCGCTGCGGCTGATGGCCGACCTCGACGAGGCGGCCTCGATCGTCGCCGTCTGGCCCTATGTCGCAGGCGGCAAGATGCTGCTCGCGACAAACGACGGGCGCGGCTTTGTCGCCCCGCAGGACGATCTCATCTCGTCGACCCGCAAGGGCCGCGCCGTGCTCGGCGTCGAGCCGCCGGCGGTCGCGTGTCTTGCCGTGCCTGCGCAGGGCGACCATGTCGCGGTCATCGGCGAGAACCGCAAGCTGCTTGTGTTCCCCCTCGGCCAGATTCCTGAGATGGCGCGCGGCAAGGGGGTGCGGTTGCAACGCTACAAGGACGGCGGCCTCTCGGACGCCCGCGTGTTCGCGCTCAAGGAGGGCATGAGTTGGCGCGATTCCGCCGGCCGCAGCTTCAACGTCGCGCTGCCGGAGCTCAAGGACTATATCGGCAACCGCGCTGAGGCCGGCCGCCTGCCGCCAAAGGGATTTCCGAAGAACAACAAGTTCGAGGGCTGACGATGAAGGTCAATCTGGCCGAGAAACTCTCGACCTTCGCCGACCTGTGGTCGCCGCGCACGGTGACGAGGTTCAACGGCTGCGACGTAATGGTGGTGAAAGTGCGCGACGCATTCGTCTGGCACAAGCACAACGACACCGACGATTTCTTCCTCGTGCTGAAGGGCCGCCTGGAGATCCAGTTACGCGACGGCGCCGTCGAACTCGGACCCGGCGAACTCTACGTCGTCCCGCGCGGCGTCGAACATCGGCCGGTCGCTCGCGAGGAGACCCACCTGCTGCTGATCGAGCCCTCGGGCACGCCGAACACCGGCGACGCCGCCACCGCCGCGGCGCGGGTTGTTATCTGAGAAATAGTCTGGTGGTGCGAATCTGGCGCCTGGCGCCATGCGGGTGCGAAGCAAATGGGCGGGGAGCAGACGCGCCTATAGGCTCGCCTCAATCTGGCAGGCCAGCGGTCCGTAGGGCCTTGCCAAGTTTCGCCGCAAGTTCGGGCGCACACGCGACGCCTGCGAACTGCCTCGCAACGCTGAAGTTCGGTTGCAGTTCCAACACAAAGGCCGCCGCCGTCCTCGCATCCGCTAGCCGACCCACCGCGACGAGCGAAGCTGCGAGCTGTACCCAAGTGATGCTGTGGACAGGATTGGCGAGATTCGATTTGTAGGCCGCATTCGCAGCCTCTCCGTGGCGATCACGACAGAAATGACCAAGCGCTTGCGCGTTGTACGCGGCAAAAGCCCACGAATCGAAGGGGCTCAAGCGCATGCCGCGCTCGCTCCATTCGATCGCCCGTTCAGCCTCCCCCGCCCACCCCGCAACGACACTACCCAGAATCCATGCAAGCGCGGTCGATGGGCTCAAGGCAAGCGCTGCTTCGAATGCGGCGAAAGCAGCCTGTCGGCCATGTGCGTCCATGCCCAGCGAGAAGCCAGCGAAGGTCAACGCCAGCGCATCATCCCGCCCGTGCTCGATGGCAAGGCGCGCGTGGCGCACTGACGCAAGGCGATCCTCTTCCTTTAACCCGGCGCGCAGAAAGCGATTGTGATAACTCATCGCGGTAAGGCCATGCGCAAGACCATAGCCCGGATCGAGGGCCAGCGCGCGTTGTAGCTGCGGCAGCGCGAGCGCAGCGCGATCTGGCATTCCTGAGTCGACATCGGGTTGCGCGCGCAACACGAGTTCATAAGCGTCGAGACTCTCGGGCCGCCTGCGGCTGATGCGCGCCAACTCGGCGCGGCGAAGGTTTGGCTCTATTGCTCCGACCACTGCGAGCGCAATCTCGTCCTGCAAGGCGAAGAGGTCGCCCAGTGTGCGGTCGTACCGCTCCGCCCAGAGCTTGGGAGCCGTTGCCGGCGTCGGCGAGTTGCGCGCTGATGCGAACGCGGTCGTCGGCGCGCCTTACACTCCCTTGAAGGACATAACGCACACCGAGATCGCCGCCGACCTGCTTCGCATCCGCTACCCGGCCGCGCCAGATGAAGCTGGAACTGCGCGCGATGACGAACAGCCACCTGATGCGCGAGAGCGCCGTTATGACGTCTTCGACAATGCCGTCCGCGAACCAAGCGGCTTCGCCCAATTGCTCAAACGGCAACACAGCGATCGAAGGCTTTTCAGGAGGCGGCAGCGCGCTGGAAGTATTCGCTTCCCCTGTCTGTACGCCAACCCACGTCACCGGCGGACCGGCGTAGCGATAGCCCCGGCGCGGCAGCGTCTCGATCCAGCCTGTCCCGCCGCCCTGTTCCAACGCGCGCCGCAGCGCCGCGATTTGTACTGTGAGATTGCTCTCTTCGACCGCTAGACCGGGCCAAGCCGCCTCCATAAGCGAGTCCTTGCTGACGGGCGTAGTGGCGCGCTCCAGCAAGAGCAACAGCAGCGCGGCGCCGCGTTGGCCCAGCAAGCTCGGCGCGCCCCCACAGGATAGCGCACCTGTTTCTGCGTCTAGGGCGAAGGGACCGAACCTGTAGGCGCCAGGCGGGAGACGGTGAGTCATTTCGGACACATTTTGCAACAATTTCGGAGGATATTCACGACCTCCGGATCGCGCAAAGGCAAACTAAAGCTCTCGACCCCGCCAAGCTGGAGAGCCAATATGAATCGGTCGGCGATTGTGCAGAAGTTGGGGAGAGGCAAGTCTGTCAGACTTGCTGGCCATCCCCTGGCATTTCTGGTCACCGGCAAAGACACTCGCTACACTTCGATGTTCGAATGGACCATTGCGCCCGGATTCTCGACCGGGCTGCATGTCCATCGCGTACAAGAGGAAACCTTTTACGTTCTGCAAGGCGAATGTGACTGGCAGGTCGGTGACGAACGCGTGCTCGCCGAGCCAGGGACCTTTCTTTTTCTTCCGCCAGGCGTCCCGCACAACATCAGCAACGCTACTGACAAGATCGCACGCGTGCTCATGACGGTTTCGCCGCCAGGACACGAACGCTATTTCGAAGAGTTGGCCGAGACGATGGCGCGTGGCGGCGCGGCCGACCCCGCCGCCATCGCCGAATTGCGAGCCCGCTATGATACGGACCAGCTCTCGGCGCTCAAAGAGTGACGTCGCTTCACCGACAAGATCGCTCGGCGCAAAATAGAACCGCCGAGCGTCTCCTTGGGTTCGGGAGCCGCCGTTTCACCAACTCGCGCGGGCGCCAAGCGTCAGGTTTGCACGCCTAGCGTGCGCCGCGCGCGACGCGCTGGATCTCGGCCCGCACGAGCCGCTCGACCATCGCCGGCAGGTTGTCGTCGAGCCACGCCTTCATCATCGGACGCAGCATCTCGCGCGCCATGCCCTCGGCGACCTCCAGGCTGTGCGCCGTCATGCTCTTCGATAGCGCCTGGAACGACGCCGAAACCGCCGATTGGGTTTCGTCCGACACCAGCGGCTCGTCTTCCGGCTCGAACGCCTCGGCTTCGGATTCAGGTTTCGACGCCAACGGCCGCGACCAGACGACGGTCGGCGTTGCGGCCAACGGCGGGGGGGAGGCTCGACGGGAGACTCCGGCGCCGGCGGCGGTCGCAGGGCGTCCGACGGCGGCGCGGAACGGACCGGCGCGGCGGGGTTGGAGACGACGATCTGCGGTCCCGGCTTCGGCGCGGTCGGCTCGCGATCGTCAGCGATGATGGCGCGGATGGAGGCGAGGATCTCCTCCATCGAGGGTTCGTGCGCGCGCTGCGCGCGTCGCAACGCCTCGGCCTCCTCGGTGCTGGTCGCCGCTACGCTCATCCCAATCTCCACGCCGGTCCTCGGCGCCGTGCGTTCGATTTACCGAATCGCCGGGTTCCTACGCCAAAACTGAGCCAAAAGGACCTTCGACGCAACCGCCGCGGCGGCCGATTTGAACGTCAGCGCCCGTCGGGCGTGCGAACGCCGAACATTTTGGTCTTGACCAGGTCGAAATGCACGCGCGGATCGTATTCGGCGACGCTGAGCCCGAGCGTTTTGACCGAAAGGCGCCCGATATTGGAGAGCAGCGTATAAGAAAAAACCACCTGGTCGTGCTGCGCGTTGACGAGTTGCACGCGCGCTTGCAGCAAGGTTTGTTGGGCGTTGAGCACGTCGAGCGTGGTGCGCTGGCCGACCTTGGCCTCCTCGCGCACGCCAGCGAGCGCAACCTCCGCGGCCGCCACCTGCGCCCGCGCCGCCCGCAACACGCCGAGCGCGTTTTGATTGGAGCCCCACGCCGAGACCACGGCGGCGCGCACCTTTTCGCGTTGCGAATCGGTTTGCAGCTCCTGTTGACTGACCTGCTCCTTCGCCTGCCGGATCGAGGAGAAAGTCGCGCCGCCGTCGTAGACGGGAATGTTGAGCTGTCCGACGAGCGAACCCACCAGCTCGCGGCTGCCGGGGGCGAGGCTCGACGGGTCGAAAAGCTTGGTCAGCGATCCTTGCAAGGTCACGCTGGGATAAAGCGCCAACTCGCTGACCTTCACGGCAAGCAAGGCGGCGTCGACGCCGTGCTGATTGGCGGTGATCGCGGGATGCTCGACCTGCGAGATGGCGATCGCCAGGGGCAGCGTCGTCGGCAGCAGTTTGGTGATCGGCGTCACCGGCGCCAGATTTCTCGGCTGATCGCCGATCACCTGACGATAATTGCTGGTCGAAGTCTGCAGCGTCGATTGCGAGGTGAGATAGCCCGATTGCGCCTGCGCCAAGGCGGCCTCGGCCTGCGCGACGTCGGTCCGCGTCACTTCGCCGACGTTAAATCTGTCCTTGGTCTGCCGCAGTTGTTCTTTGAGCACCTCAACGTTGCTGCGATTGAGATCGACGGTCGCGGCGTCGCGCATCACGTCCATGTAATAGGTTAGCCCGTTCAGCAGCGTGTTCTGTTCGGTGTAGCGAAGCTGCTCGCGACCGGCGAACACGTTGGATTCGGCCTGCCTGACTTGATTGAACGTCTTGTTGCCGTTGAAAATGGTTTCCTGGACGTTGACGCCGTAGCCGCGCGGCAGCGTGGTTAGGTTCGGCGGAATCGCGCCGCCGGTATCCTCGCTGTAGACGCTGTTCACGCCGGCATTGGCGTTCGCCGAGACGACCGGCAGGTAGCCGGAGTTGGCGTGCGGCACGGTCTCGTCGGTGGCGCGGACCGACGCCCGCTGCGCGTTGATGTCAGGGTTGTTGAGGTAGGCCTTGATAAGCGCGCCCCCGACGGTCTCCGCCCGCGTTGCGGTCGCGAAGACGAGCGCGACCGTCAACACGCTCGCAGCGCGCGCCAGGCGAACCCGCAACGTGGACTCACACTTTCCTGTACGCATTACCGCCATCGCCGATCTTTCCCGCCGACCATAACCGTCTCGCCGAGCGCCCCGCCGGCAAAAGCGCATTTAAGCTCGTCTTAAATGTTTGCGCTACCGCGTTTCATGACGGTCGCCGTCGTTCGCTTCAAATTCCTCGCCATGTCGCAAAGTTGCGACACTTCGCGCAGTCTGATGCGCCTCAGAACGCGAAGGCCGGCGCGCGCTCGAAACCGGGCAGCACATCGCCGGCGGCGTCGTAGATCGCGCGCTCGCTCACGCCGCCGCCGGAGCGTTCGAACAGTGCGATTCGCTTCACGTTGTTGCGGGCGTCAAGGCCGACAAGCCGGCCGCCCTCGTTGAGCGCGGCGATCAGCCGGTCCGGGGTCGTCTCGAAGGCGCCGTTGATGACGACGACGTCGAAAGGGCCGGCGCCGGCCGGCGGTTCGTTCAAGGCGCCCTCGGCGTGCGTGACCCCGGCGACGCCGGCAAGCGCCGCCCGCGCGGCGGCGGCGTCGGTCTCCAGCGCCACCACTTCGAGGCCGAGCGCGGCGAGCAGCGCGGCGCAATAGCCCGAGCCGTCTCCCACCGACAGCGCGCGCTCGCCAGAGACCGGCGTCGCGGATTTCAACAGGAGCCCGAGCGTGCGCGGGCTCAGCAGTTTGCGGCCCGCCGGGCCCGCCGACGCGACCTCGCCGTCCGCGTAAGCCAGCGCTCGCAGCGCAGGCGCGACAAAGTTTTCGCGCGGCGTCGCGGCGAACGCGGCCAGGATCTCTAGGTCATTGATGTCGGAGGTGCGCAATTGCGCATTGACCATCTGGAGGCGTTGCGCCTCCCAGTTTCCGTCAGCCATCGCTAGCGCCCCAAAGTCCCGAAGCGGTCGCCCTAGGGGAAGCCTTCGCCGCCACCGAGGCCCCGCGTTGCCCCTAAAGCGCCCGACGCAGACCGTCAAGACGGCGCTGTTCCGCCGCAGGCGTGGCGAAGTCGCGATGCGCGATAATGTCATGCGAGGGTCCGCCTCCAGGGCGACCCGGAGATCGACCCTGTCCGGCCGAAGACGTGCTAACGCGCGTAGCGGTACATGCCGCGCCCGGTGCGCTGGATGAGCCCCGCCTGGTTCATGCGCGACAGGATCACCGAGAGATTGCCGGGGGAGATCGGCAGGCCGCAATCCTCCAGCGCGGTCTGCAATTCGCGGACGGAGGCTTCGTTTTCCTTGAGGATCGCGAGCAGCATTTCCTGCGCGCTGGCGCCGCCCTCGGCGGGGCGCAGGGAATCGACGTTTCTCGCATCATTGCGGCTGAAACTTACAACATTGGAGTCAGCGTCCTGCCCGAATGACGCGAAACAATCGAGCAACGCCGCGCGCGCGCCGCGCTCGGCCTCGATACCTTCCGGCTTTCCTTCCAGTCGGACGATCGCCCACGCCAAGGCGTAGGCGCGATCGACCGCCTCGTTGAGTTGTTGTTTCAGCCGAACGATGGCTGTTCGATCGCCAAACTCCGTCGAGGCCATCAATGTCCCCGCCCCCTAAACTTACGCTAACGCAAATGTAAATTTACTACTACCCAAACCGCAGTCTGACAATGCGCAGTTCCTCCGCGGCGCCCGAATCGCGGAAATGGTGAACAAAAAGTGCAAAACGTGTGGAAAACTCGGGTCCGCCCCTTGTTCGTTGTAGATTTTGTTGTAAGAATAATTCAACAAACCCTACACGACGAAACGCCGTCCCCGGAGGGCCGTCCCATGCCAAGTCTTTCGTCGGCTCTCGGCCTGCTGGCGGTCGTTCTGGCCGTGGGCGCCGCCCTCTTTGTGGCCGCCGTCTGCCTCAACGTCAAGATTCGCGCCGCCTCGACGCGTTGGATCGGCTTCCGCGTCTACGATTTCGGCGCGGACCTCAAACTACCGCCGACGTTGCATTCGCGCAGCTACCAGATCGCCCTTTATCTGACCATGAAGTCGCTGCCGCGCGAGCCGGTCGCGCCGCCGGCGCCGGTCGTCAAGGCGCGCGCCGCATCGCAGTGAGCAGCGCCTCGCGCGCGTCCGGCAGCTTGAGGCCGCGCGGCGCGAACAATTCGCGGTCGAGAAAATATCCGGTGAGCCGGAACGCGGCTACGATGTCCTCCTGCGTCGGCCCGCCGCCCTCCTCGCGCAGGAAGGCCGGCAACGGCAACAGCCGGTCGCGATACGGCGCCCCCGCGGCGGCGCTGACGGCGCGCCCGGATTTCGGCGACACGTAGATCAGGTCGGCGCGCGCCCCGGTCGCGGCGCATTCCGAAAAATCCAGGGCGAAGCCGAATTCGCGCAGCATCCGGACCTCGAATTGGGCGAGCTCCGCGGGCGCATGGGCGGGGTCGTCAAGCCCCTCGACAACGTGGGTGACAACGTCGAACAGCTCCTCATGCGGATCGCGCTCGGGCAACAGCCGCAGCAGCGCGCCGATCAGATTGAGCCCCGCCAACGCCATCGCGCTTGGCAGAAACCGCCCCGCCCGCAGAGCGAGCGGCTCGACAGCGAAGGCGCCGAGGTGTTCGTCAAGCCGCGCCCGCCAGACGAGCCCAACCGTGTTACCGGGTTGCAGCGCCGCAGCGAACCGGCTCGACCGCGCGCCGCGCACGACGCCGAGATGGCGGCCATGCCGGCGCGTCATCGCCTCCAGCACGGCCGAGGATTCGCCGAGGCGCTTGAGCCCGATCACCACGCCCTCGTCGCGCCATTCCATCGCCGGCCTCAGTTTTGTCTGAGGTGACGCGGCGGCGGCACGCGCGCAAGCTTCAACGCCGCGAGGAAAGCTAAACCCAACAACACACCGATCAGCGCGGCGACGCCGTTCCAGCCCCAACGCTGGTAGGCAAGGCCGCCCATCCAGCCGTTCAGGCTCGATCCCGTGTAGTAGCAGAACAGATACAGCGCCGAGGCCTGGGCGCGTCCCTCGTTGGCGCGCAAGCCGACCCAGCTCGACGCGATCGAGTGCGCGCCGAAGAAGCTCCACGTCACCAGCGCGACGCCAAGGACCGCCGAAATGAGGTTGTCGGGCAGCGTCACCAAGGTTCCGACCAAGCCGACGGCCAGCGCGATCCACAGCACCCGGCGTCGTCCAAGGCGCGCGGCGAGGTCGCCCATGATCGTCGAGCTTGCGGCGCCGAGCAGGTAGAGTGTGAAGATGAAGCCGATCCGCGTCTGATCGAGCGAAAACGGCGGCGCGGCGAGGCGGAAGCCAATGTAGTTGTAAGTGCAGATGAAGGCGCCCATCACCAGGTAGCCGACCGCGAACAGCCACGGCAGCCCCTCGTCGGCGAGATGCCCGCGCATGGCGCTCAGCAGGCGGGCGGCGGGGCGTCCGGGCTCGACACGACCGGAGGGCAGCGCAAGGCTGAAGAACACCGCGCCGACCAACGAATTCGCCCCCATCGCCGCCAGCGCCAGCCGCCAGCCGCCGTGATCGGCGAGAAAGCCGACCACCAGCCGCCCGAACATGCCGCCGAGCGTCGATCCCGCAATATACATGCCCATCGAGAAGCCGAGCGCCGGCCCCTCGACCTCCTCGGCGAGATAGGCCATCGCCAGCGCCGGCAGCCCGGCGAGTGCGACGCCCATCAGGGCGCGCGACGTCAGCAGCGCGCCCCACCCCGGCGCCATCGACGCCGCGAGCGTCGCCAGCGACGAGACGACGAGCGAGCCGACCATTACGGGCTTGCGCCCGAACCGCTCGGCGGCGATCCCGGCGAAAAACAGCGACGCCGCCATCGCCACCGTCGAGACCGACACCGCCAAGCTCGCGGAGGCCGGGGCGAGCCGGAACTGGCGCGCGAATTCGGGCAACAACGGCTGCACACAATAGAGCAGTTCGAAGATGGCGAAGCCGCCGATGAACACCGCGGCGACGACGCGGGCGAAGCCCGGCTGGCCGCGGCGCAGTTTTGCGCTCATGGCGTCATCGCCAAGTCGGCAGCCAGACGCGCGCCTCGAACGCCGCCGGTCCGACCCCGATGCTGGAGACGAGCACGGGCAGGAAAAAGGCGAACATCGCCGCCGCGACGACGAGCGCGCCCCAGCAGAACGCGTCGCGCCACGGCCGTTTCAGCGCCTGCGCCGTCAGCGCCAGCGCCGGCCCCAGGCAGACGATCGAGGGATAAAAATAATAGTAGAATTCGAGCCCCTTCGGATTGACCGCCCAGGGCAGCCATTGCGCGAAAAACGCCACCGCCACGATCAGCGGCCCGCGCGCCCGGCGGATGACGCCCTGAAACAGCGCCCACAGCAGCGCCGCCTCGCCAGCGAACAGCACGAACGGGTTCGGCATGCCGACCACCGCCGCCGCCTTGCCGGTCTCGCTCCATCCGCCGGCCTCCTTGGCGGGCGCGTCGAACAGATACCAGACCGGGCGGTACAGCGCCGGCCAGGTCCACCATAGCGACTTGTAGGGGTGATCGGCCGATTTGCCGGTCATGATCGAGATCATGTTCTCGTGCGTGGCGACGAACTCGTAGAGGCTTTTCGCCTGGATCATTTGCGGCGCGTAGCAGAGGAAGTAAGCGAAAAACGGCGCGACGAGATAAGAGGCGACCCCGCCGATGAACCCGATCGTCGGCGCGTCGGGCGAATAGAAGTCTTCCGCGCGCGGATCGTCGAAGCGGGCGCGCCACAGCCGCAACAACGCAATGACGAGCTTCAGCGCGATGAGCCCGAAGGCGAGGAAGAAGCCCGACCATTTGCAGGCGCCGGCGAGGCCGAGGCAATAGCCGCTGAGCAGGTGCCAGCGGATCGCCTCGCCGCGCGAGGCGGCTCGTTCCCCCGCCGTGAACGCCGCGAGCGCGAGAACGCAGAAGGCAATCAGGAAAATGTCGAGCATGGCGATGCGCGCCTGCACGAACACGACGCCGTCGAGGAGCGTCAGCGCCGCCGCGAACAGGGAAAGCGCGACATCGGCGGTCAGCGCCAGGGTCCACAGCCAGACGGCGGTGATCGTCAGAGCGCCGAACGCCAGCGACATCGCGCGCCAGCCGAACGGGTTGTCGCCGAACAACTTCACGCCGGCGGCGATCAGCATCTTGGCGAGCGGCGGATGTTCGGGATGCAGCATCTGCCCGTTGGCGAGCCATTGCCGCGCTGTCGGCACGTACCAGGTCTCGTCGAAGTAGATCGCCTTTGCGGCGGTGAATTCCGGCGCCAGCGCCGCCAGCGAGATGAGAAAGACCAGCGCGCCCACGACGGTTAGATTGCGCGCCGTCGGAGCGGAGGCGGCGGGCGAAGCGACGGCGGTCATCCGGGGGGCGCGGGTTCCAGTTTCGAGCAGCGCACCCCTCGCAAATTGGGGCGCCGAGGGCAAGCGCGCCGATAGATCAGGTCGGCGCAGACGCGCCGGTCATAAGAGACCAATTGACGAAGGGACGAAGCTCGATGAGTTCGACTTTGAACTGCCCCTCGGCGACGAGCGGCAAGCTGTCGAGCGCCGCGCCCGCGGCGACGCGATCCGTGGCTTCGAGAACAAAGACGACGCGCGTCGGCGCCTGGGTGAGATAGGCCTCACGCAACGCATCAGCGGCGAACAGAGCCCAACTGGCGTTGAGTTCGCTGTGCAGATCGGCGCGAATTCTGGAAATGTCGGCGCCTTCGGCGACTTCGACAATGGCGAGAATTTTCATCGAAGCTAGCCGCCCGCCATTTCAAACAGCACGCCCAGCGCCTGCCCGCCCTTCGGCTGGCTGAAATCGCCGGCGAGTTGGCCCGCCAGCGAGGCGAGCGACGTCGGCGTGACGCCGGCCTGAACCAAGCGGCGCAGGGCCGCATCCTCCGTGCGCGGCGAGAGCCCGCCGCAGGCGTCGATGGCGACTTGCACGGCGAAACCTTGCGCGACGCCCGACAGCGCCGAATGCTGGACGATGATCTCCGTCGCGACGCCCGACACGATCAGCGTCTTGCGGCCCGTGGCCAGAATGGCGTCGCGGGTGGGCGCGTGCAGAAACGCGTCGGTGGTCGTGCGGGTGTTGAGCGGCAGCGGCCCGAGCGCGGCGGGAATCTCGGCCAGGAGTTCGGGCGTCTGGCCTGTCGAAGCGGTCGTCACGACAACCGGAATATCAAACAGCTTGGCGAGCTTGGCGAGCGCTGCGACCGCGCGGCGAAGCTGCTGAAGCTCGATGGTGGCGGCGCGCTCGACGATTCCGGCCTGAAGGTCAGCGAGTAACATGACCACTTCTTCGGGTTTCAGCGGCGCGTAAGTCATGATCCGGCGTCCTTTCCCAAAGCGCGAGCGCAATCTCGATCTCTTCGATGACGATTGCTTGACCTGCTACGGTCTCGCCCGCCATCCAGATCGCAGCGCCGAGCAGAAGCAAAGTTCCCGGCAACACGAACACAAGCGGGGTCCATCCGGGAAGCCCCGCTCCGATTTGCTGAGATCCGAGAACAAGGCACGCGCCGACGAAAAGCACGATGGCGAGGTTGAGCGAAGCGACGGCGCGCGCGGTGCGCAGGGCGCGCGACCGTTGCGCGCCCAGCCAGCGCCGCGCCGTTGCCGGCGTTGCGCCGAGCTTTTCGAGCCGGCCCTCATGAACGATCGCCGTCAGCGCGCGCGCCCGATCGACAACGTGCGCCATACGCACGAGCGCCGAAGCCGCGAGCGACGACGCCGCCAGGATGAACAGCGCGGGCGTCGCCGTGGCGGCGATGACGCCGACAGCGCCATCTCCGCCCAAGCCGAAGCCCGCCCGCGCTCAGTACCGGTAATGATCCGGCTTGAACGGCCCCGACGCGGCGACGCCGAGATAACTCGACTGCTTGTCGCTGAGCTTGGTCAGCTTGACGCCGATCTTCTCCAGATGCAGCGAGGCGACCTTCTCGTCGAGGTGCTTGGGCAGCGTGTAGACCTGCTTGCCGTACTGGCCGGGCTTGGTGAACAGCTCGATCTGCGCCAGCGTCTGGTTGGTGAACGAGGCCGACATCACGAACGAGGGATGGCCGGTCGCGTTGCCAAGGTTCACCAGCCGGCCTTCCGACAGCAGGATGATGCGCTCGCCCGTTCGGGAACTCGATCTCGTCGACCTGCGGCTTGACGTTGCTCCACTTGTAGTTGCGCAGCGCCGCGACCTGGATCTCGCTGTCGAAATGGCCGATGTTGCAGACGATCGCCCGGTCCTTCATTGCGCGCATGTGCTCGAGCGTGATGACGTCGACGTTGCCGGTCGCGGTGACGAAGATGTCGGCGCGCGGGGCGGCGTCCTCCATCGTGGTGACCTCGTAGCCCTCCATCGCCGCCTGAAGCGCGCAGATCGGATCGACCTCGGAGACCATCACGCGGCAGCCGGCGTTACGCAGCGAAGCCGCCGAGCCCTTGCCGACGTCGCCGAAGCCCGCGACCATCGCGACCTTGCCGGCCATCATCACGTCAGTGCCGCGGCGGATGCCGTCAACCAGCGACTCGCGGCAGCCGTAGAGGTTGTCGAACTTCGACTTGGTGACGCTGTCGTTGACGTTGATCGCCGGCCAAAGCAGCTTGCCTTCCTTGGCCATCACGTACAGGCGATGCACGCCCGTCGTCGTCTCCTCGGTGACGCCGCGGATCGCTTTGGCGTTCTTTTCGTACCAGCCGGGCTTGGCCTTCAGTCGCGCCTTGATCGAGGCGAACAGCACTTCCTCTTCCTCGTTGCCGGGCTTGTCGAGGAAGGCGGTGTCGCCCTGCTCGGCGCGCAGGCCGAGATGGATCAGCGCTGTCGCGTCGCCGCCGTCGTCGAGGATCATGTTGGGGCAACCGCCGTCGGCCCATTCGAAGATGCGATGGGTGTAATCCCAGTAGTCCTTGAGGCTTTCGCCCTTGATGGCGAACACCGGCGTTCCGGCGGCGGCGATCGCGGCGGCGGCGTGGTCCTGCGTCGAATAGATGTTGCAGGAGGCCCAGCGCACGTCGGCGCCAAGCGCCTTCAGCGTCTCGATCAGCACGGCGGTCTGGATCGTCATGTGCAGCGAGCCGGCGACGCGCGCGCCCTTCAACGGTTGCGCGGCTTCGTATTCGGCGCGGGTCGCCATCAGGCCCGGCATCTCGGTCTCGGCGATGGCGATTTCCTTGCGGCCGTATTCGGCGAGCTTCATGTCGGCGACGGCGTAATCGGGGGTAGCGGGCATAAGAGAGCCTCTGGCGTTGCGGATGGCGGCTTCCTAGCAGAGCAAGCGACATAGCGCAATAAACATATAAAGAAGTCTTTATGTCGATTACGTGCGGGTAAGCGCGACGGCGTTAACGCCGCCTTGGCGAGACGACGACGAGGCGCTTTGCAAGCGGGGCGGGATAGGCTAGGATTGCCCTTTAAGCAAGAAATGCGCCGAGCGCTGCCTTGCTCTCACACATTCGGTTGAGATCGTATGGCGTTGTCGGCGAAACTTGCGATGCGTCAGGGCCAGATGATGGTTCTGACCCCGCAATTGCTTCAGGCGATCAAGCTGTTGCAAATGCCGAGCAACGAACTTTCCGCCTTTATCGAGGCCGAATTGGAGCGCAATCCCCTCCTCGATCGCGCCGAGGAGCGGCACGACCCGCAAGAGGTAGCCGAAGTCTCCGCCCCCGATCCCGTCCCCGGCGACTGGGCGTCGGAAACCATGCCGGTGGAGGCGGCCGACCTGGCGCGCGACCTCGGCACCGAAGTCGACAACGCGTTCGACCCCGACCGGGCGGTGACTCCGGCCGAGCGCACGCCGCAGGCCGACGGCCCGGCGCTCTCCGGCGGCCAGTGGTCGGGCGCAGGCGGCGGCGACCAGGAGGCCGCCGACATCGAGGCCTATGTCGCGAGCCAGGAGAGTTTCGCCGAATTTCTTACCCGTCAGGCGATGGTCGCCCTGCCCGATCCCGGCGACCGGATCATCGCCGCGGCGCTTATCGATGGGCTCGACGAGGCCGGCTACTTCCGCGGCGACCTCGACGAGGTCGCGGCGCTGCTCGGCGCGCCGCACGCCCGCGTCGAGCGGGTGCTGTTCGTGTTGCAAACGCTGGAGCCGACCGGCGTATTCGCGCGCGATCTCGCGGAATGCCTCAAGCTGCAACTGATCGAGCGCCAGCGCTTCGATCCCGCCATGGCGGCGCTGATCGCCAATCTGCCGCTGCTCGCGAAGCGCGATCTCCCGGCGCTGCGCCGCATTTGCGGGGTCGACGACGAGGATCTCATCGACATGGTCGCGGAGATCAAGCGCCTCGACCCCAAGCCGGGCCGGGGCTTCAGCGGCGCGCCGGAGCCGCTCGCCATCCCCGATGTGATCGTCACCGCCGCGCAGGATACCGGCTGGCGCGTCGAACTCAACGCCGAGGCGCTGCCGCGCGTGCTCGTCAACGAAAGCTATGCGGCGGTCGTCAAGCGCGGCGCCTCGCGCGACGAGGACAAGCAATATATCTCGACGCAATTGCAGAGCGCGCACTGGTTGACCAAGAGCCTCGAACAGCGCGCCCGCACCATCCTCAACGTCGCCACCGAAATCGTGCGCCGTCAGGATGCGTTTCTGGTCACGGGCGTCGCCGGCCTGCGACCGCTCAACCTGAAGACCGTCGCCGACGCAATCGGCGTCCACGAATCGACGGTATCGCGCGCCACCTCCAACAAATATGTCGCAACGCCGCGCGGGCTGTTCGAGATGAAGTATTTCTTCACCGCCTCATTGCCGTCCGGCGGCATCGGCGAAGCGCATTCGGCCGAAGCGGTGCGGTTCAAGATCAAGCAGATGATTGACGCCGAGGACCCACGCAAGGTGCTTTCCGACGACGAGATCGTCGCCAAGCTGCGCGCCGCCGACATCGTCGTGGCTCGCCGCACGGTCGCCAAATATCGCGACAACCTGAAAATCCCGTCGTCGATGGATCGGCGCCGGCAGAAGACCGGCGCCGCGACCTTCGCGGGGCTGTAGCGCGTCGGCTGCCGGGGGGCGACCTCCGCGTCGCCCGCCGATGGCGTTCCCTGTTCGGAAAGCGCGCTAGAGCGCTTACCGAACAAATTGAATCGGCTTCGTCATTGCGAGCGAAGCGAAGCAATCCAGCGCGCCGAGATCGCAGGCTAATCGGCTAGGCCTGGTTCGGCGGAAACGTGGATGGCTTCGCTTCGCTCGCCATGACAGCGATTCAACTTGATCGGGACTCGCTCTAACCCGGGCCAATGTCCGCTATGTCGTCATGGCGACGGTAGCCAAGCCTTCCAGGGGGCGGAGATCGAAGGCTCAGGTGGAAAGCGCGGCGTGGAGGCAAACGCAGAGGGTTTCCTGAAGCCATGCCTCTCCGAGACAGCGCGTATGCTACTCGGAACGGAACCCGCGGGCGACACCGTCAATCGCTTCGCTCGCGACAGCGGCGCCGCCAACTCCTTAATCGCGTCAGACCGCGCTCGGTGTGACGAGCAGACCGTGCGTATTGCCTGCCGAGTCCATATAGAACCCGGTGATCTGATCGCGATCGTTGACCCCGTTCAGTACGGTTTGGCCGACCGCCGTCGGCGCGTTCACCGCAGTGAAGGTGTTGGTGAGCAACTGATCGACGAAACCCTCGGTATTCCCGGCGCTGTCCACGAAGGACCCAACTGCGAGATAGTTGTTGTTGATTCCCAACACCTGGATGTTGCTATCCCCCGCAGCACCCGCGATCTTAACGATCGTTGCGCCTTCCTCGACGAAGCCGAGCGTAGGGCCGCCGCTCGTCGTCGAGTAAAAGCCCGAAATCCAACCCAGGTCGTTGACGTCGCTGGCGGTTGTGCTCACCGCTCCAGCGATGTGCACGTTCGTGAAGCTGCCCTTCGGTTGGTTGTAAACGAAACCTACCGTGTCGCCCGCGGCGTCGCTGGTATAGAAGCCGGCCATGGCGCCCCTGTCGTTGAGGCCAAGAAGCTGCTCGGAGACCACTCCATTGACGACCGGCGCCGCCGGATCCAAGATCAATTGGAAGGCGCCGTATTTCTGGTAAAAGCCGAGGGTGTTTCCGGCCTGATCGATCTCGAATCCGACCGTTGCGCCAGCATTGTTGATGCCGGTCTCCTGCGTCTGAACCGACGTCGGGAAATTCAGCTTCGTGAACGTAGTGTCGTTAGTCAACAAATAGCCCTGGTTGGGATGCCCGGTCGCGCCGGAGCCAAAATATCCGGCGATCTCGCCGTAGTCGTTGATCGCCAGAAGCTGGTTGAAGGTGGGGTCGGCCGGATCGTCCAGCGTCGTAAAGGTCCAATTAAACGCCGGCGCCGGCGGACGCAGCAAGATGCCGTCCGTGTTCCCCGCGTTATCGACATAGAAGCCGACGATGTCGCCCTGGGCGTTGATCCCGTTGAGAACCGTTTGCGTGCCGTTCCCGTAGCTGAACGACTGGTAGGTGTTGGTCTTCAGGTTGTAGGTGAAGCCGTCGGTGTTTCCGGCCGTTGTTTGATAGGAGCCGACGACGAGGCCCGCGTCGTTGAGACCGAGCGCTTGAATGTTTGTCCAACCCGCGAGACCGGCCAGGATGGTGTATTTTCCGCCCGCGGTGTGGACGAAGCCGCGTTCCTGCCCGGCCGTATTGGTGAAGAAGCCGCAAATGTCGCCGCTCTGGTCGATGCCCGCCGCGGTCACGCTGGTCGTGTTGCCGATCGTGACAGCCGAATAAGTATTCGAGCCGGAGTAGTAAATGAAAGCCGCGGCGTCGCCGGCGGCGTCCTTCGTATAAAACCCGACGGCGATGCCGCGATCGTTGATGCTGAGGAACTGCTCGTTGACGAGTCCGCCGATGACCGGCGCCGCGGGGTCCTCGCAAAGGGTGAAGTTGCCGCCGATATCGAGGAAGCCGAGGGAGTTTCCCGCCGCGTCGATTTCAAATCCGACCGTCCAGGCCTCGTCGTTTATTCCGGTGACCTGGGTCTGCACCGAAAACGGGTAATTCTCGGGAGTGAACACCTTGCCGCCGACGTTGGTCGTGTAGCCCTTGTTGGGGTGACCTGCGAGGCCGCTGCCGTAATAGCCGGCTATCTGACCGGCGGCGTTGATCGACAGCAACTGGTTGAAAGTCGGATCGAGCGGGTTGTCGATGACCTGAAGCGTGTATGTCGTCATTTCATTCTCCCCTGCGGTATACTTGGTCGCGTCCGAAAATGTTAGTCCGAGCGATGTGTTCCTTTTGAATGCAAGTATTCGCGCAAACCGAGCGTCGCCTCTCGAAAGTGGCGCTGAGTGTCGCAGTCGCAATCAACATGTTCAAACTTACAAATGCGACATGTTAACGACCGGCACTCTCAGCCGCGGCCAAGATGCTGTCATAGCTCGGATGAATATGTAATATTTTTTTTTGTTAAGCGCCTGGAGAGCGAAATTGCGGGCCGAACCGCGCGGGCGCGAGCCCCTAAATCGCACGGCCGCGCTGGCGCGGGGAGCGTCCTTCCCTCTCGTGACGGCAAGTTCAGATCAAGAATAGGCGAGCCGCCGCAAGTTTACGACGAGCCGGAAATCGCGCGGCGCGACTTGCCGAACTTTTGGCCTCGGCGTGAAACTCGTTGACGTTTCGGCTTGCGGCGGTAAGTCCACACCCTTCCCAGGCGAAAGAAATATGTCCGGATCGAATCCCACGTCGTCGCAGCGCCGCCGTACCCGCCTCGTTCATTCCGGGCATGACATCGAGATGTCGCGCGGCTTCATCAACGTCCCGGCGTTCCGCGGCTCGACGGTGCTTTATCCCGACGTGGCGTCGCTGAGCAGTTACAACCAGCGCTACACTTACGGCACCCACGGCACCCCGACCACCGACGCGCTGGCGAGCGCGTGGACCGAACTCGCCGGAGCGGCGGGCACGGCGATGACACCCTCGGGGCTGTCCGCCGTCGCCATGGCGCTGCAAACGGCGGTGAAGAGCGGCGAGCATTTGTTGATGACGGATTCCGCCTATTCGCCGTCGCGGCGTTTCGCCGAGCGCGTGCTGCGTCCGCTCGGCGTCGAAACCACTTATTACGATCCCGCGCTCGGCGCCGGAATCGCGGACCTGATCCGCGACAACACCCGCGCCATCCTCACCGAGGCGCCGGGGTCGCAGACTTTCGAGATGCAGGACATTCCCGCCATCGCCGACGTCGCGCACCGGCGCGGCGTCTGCGTCATCATGGACAACACCTGGGCGACGCCGCTGTTCTTCCCGCCGCATGAGCGCGGCGTCGATCTCGCGATCGAGGCCGGCACCAAATATCTCTCCGGACATTCCGATTTGCTGCTCGGCCTCGTTTCGGCCAACGCCAAATGGTGGCCGAGGCTCAAGGCTTACGTCGATCTCTATGGCATCCCGCCGGGGCCGGAGGATGCGTTTCTGGCGCTGCGCGGTTTGCGGACGATGGAGCTCCGGCTCAAGGAGGCGGAGCGGCAGGCGCTGGCGCTGGCGCATTGGTTGGAGACACGGCCGGAGGTCCTGCGCGTCATTCATCCGGCGTTGCCGCACTATCCCGGCCATGAGATCTGGAAGCGAGATTTCTCTGGGTCGTCGGGACTGTTCAGCATCGTGTTGCATCCGGTTCCCGAGGCCGCGGTCGCGGCGATGCTCGACGGGCTCACGCTGTTCGGTCTCGGCTATAGTTGGGGCGGCTACGAGAGCCTCATCATCCCTTTCGACTGTTCGACCGATCGCAGCGCGACGAAATGGGCGCCCGGCGGTCCGGCGATCCGGTTGCAGGTCGGGCTCGAAGACATCGAGGATTTGAAGGCCGATCTCGCCGAAGGTTTTGCCCGGCTGAACGCGGCCGAAGCGCCGGCCGAGCCGGGTTGACGGCAGCCGAAGCGGGCGCTGTAACGCGAGCGCCAGCCGCCCGGAGCGCCCATGCGAACCTTTCTGATCGACACCGACACCGCCTCCGACGACGCCGTGGCGATCCTGATGGCGCTCGCCGACCGTAACGTCAGAGTCGCGGCGCTCACCGTGGTCGCCGGCAATGTCTCGCTGGCGCAGGGCGC
>CAWEDI010000029.1:0-8373 GCA_963807735.1 uncultured Pseudomonadota bacterium
CATTGCTATTTCTGGCTGTTGGGGCTGGCCGGCCCGCGCGCACGGCTTCGGCATGAACTGGCGGATCGAACCTCCGGGTTGCTTGCAGGAAGCTTCGGGGCGCGCTGGCGTCCCCTGCCGGACCTGTTGGCCGAAGCCGATTTCGTCTGCCTGCTGGTGCCGCTTTCCGACGCGACTACCAAGCTGATCGGCGCCGCAGAGCTGCGTTTGATGAAGCCGAGCGCGATTCTCATCAACTGCGCGCGCGGTCAGGTGCTTGAGCAAGCCCGCGCTGATCGACGCGCTGTGGCGGGCGCTCTACTGGGTGGCGATCCTTGCCATCGTCGCCGAGGCGCTGGGGCTCACGGCGACCTTCCGCGACCTCCGGCGCCGGCGCATCGAAGGCGCGTCCGAACTCGCGCCCGATCAGATCGCGGCGGTCGTCCATCTGTGGCCGAGCCTGACGCCGATGCAAAAGCCGCAGGTGCTGCGGGCGCTGTCGTGGTCCGGCCTGACCTATCGCACGACGTCCGAGCCGCCCGTGGCCGAGCCCGGCGAGGCGCATGTGCCGGCCATCGAGGCGGCGCTCGACAAGCGCCTCGACGGCGCCGAGGCGGCGGCGCTGATCCCAGCGGTCCGCGCCAACAACCCTGGCCTTTGGGGGCTGTCGACCGCTCCCCTGCGCATCCTTATGCGCGTCGGACCGGCGGAATGGCTCGTTGCGGACGTGCGCGGCGAACTCGGCGCGCGGTTTTTCGGGTTGCCGACCGGCTTCTGGATCGGCGTCATCGGGCTTCTGCTCGCCGTCGGCGTGTTGTTCGCCATTCTGCGCGAGGGGCGGGCGATCGCGCGTATTTCCGACGCGCTCGAAGCCTTCGCGGCCTCCGGCGAGCCGCAACCGTTGGCGGCTGGCGGCTCGCCGGAAGTCGCGGCGCTGGCGCGCCGCTCGTTGCAGATGCAACAGCAGGTGGCCTCGCTCCTGAAGGAGCGCACGGCCATGCTCGGCGCTATCGCCCACGACATCAAGACGTACGTGCAGCGCCTGAAGCTGCGGCTCGATCTGCTCGACGACGCCAGCCAAATCGAGAAAGCCGCGCGCGACCTCGACGCGATGAACCGATTCGTCGAAGACGCGCTGCTGCTGGCCGTCCACACCCAGCCGTTGCGGAACCCCACGACCTTCGATCTCGCCGACGTCGCCGCGCATGAGGCCGAGGCGGCGCGGCTATCGGGCGGCGAACTGTCGCTGGGCCGCGAAAGCGCCGGCCCCTGGTTGGTCCGCGGCGATTCGGCGGCGATGGCGCGCGCGATCGGCAATGTCGTCGGCAACGCGTTGCGTTACGGCGGCGCGGCGCGGATCGCGCTGCGGCGGCAGCGAGCGAACATCGAGGTTGTCGTCGATGATCGCGGCCCCGGCATCCCCGCCACAGAGCGCGAGGCGGTGTTCGCCGCGTTCCATCGCGGCGAAGCCTCGCGCAACCGCGAAACCGGCGGCTCGGGGCTTGGGCTCGCCATCGCGCGTGGAATCGTCGAACAGCACGGCGGCGCGATCGCGATCGGCGACGCGCCCGGACGCGGCGCGCGGGTCACGATCACGCTGCCGGCCGCAACTTGAAACAGCGGGGCAAGCTTACACTTTCAGGACGGGCGTTTTGCTTGCGTCGCCAAGCGCCTGCGCCTAGATCAGGTCAACGGGAAGCCCGCAGGGCTTCCCGCGAGTTTGAGAATCAAGGGGAGTAAGCCACTTGCTGAAAACAGGCCTTTTTGCGCTGGCGCTGGCCAGCGCGCCGTTCGCCTTTGTCCCGCCCGCCTTCGCCGCGTCGACCCTTGCCACGGTCGACACCGACAAGGACGGCACGATCGACCTCAGCGAAGCCCAGACCGCCGCCGGCGCCGTATTCGACAAGCTCGATGCCGACAAGGACGGCACGGTCGACGCGAAGGAGCTGAAAGGCCGCATCTCCAAGAAGGATTGGGCGACCGCCGATCCCGACAGCGACAAGACGATCAGCAGGGACGAGTATCTTGCCTACGTGGAGACCTTGTTCAAGGCGGCGGACAAGGATGGGGAAGGCACGATCGACAAAAAGGAGCTGCGCTCCGAAGCCGGCCGCAAACTCGAGCGGCTGCTGAAATAACATTGGGAGGGTCCGTATGAGAGGCGACGGACCCTCCGCTTGCCGCCGGCCGTCGAAGGGAGACTCGCCGGCGCGGCGTCGCTCTCGACTATGGCGGCTCGCCACGGAGAGCGCCTGCGGATCCTATCTCAACCTCTCCAGCCTGCGCGATTGCCAAGTTTCTCGTTCTGACCGGGGTTTTCTGGCGCCCGGCCGGGAGCCTTTCCCGGCTCACATTCGCTGTCGCTCGACGGCGAGGCGCACCAGGTCCTGCGTCGTGCGGGCGCCGAGCTTGGTCTTCATGACCGCGCAATTGGTGGCGATCGTCTTGTACGACACGCCGAGATCGGCGGCGATGTCGGCGAGGCTCTTGCCGGCGCTGAGTCCGCGCAGGATCTCTTTCTCGCGCGGCGAAAGCTCGCCGGCGCGCCCGTGCAGAAACGCCACTTCGCGCGCCATCGCCGGCGTCAGGTAGGTCTCGCCGCTCATCAGCGCGTCGACCGCATCGAGAAAGCGCTCGGGCGGATCGGATTTCGTCAGATAAGCGCGCGCGCCTAGCTCGATCGCACGCTTGGCGATCGACGGATCGGCGTTCATGCTGAAGGCGATCAGCCGCGCCTCGGGCTCGCGCCCGAGAATCCGCCGCACGACCTCGAAACCGGAGACGTCGGGCAGATTGATGTCGATCATCGCGAGATCGGCGTTGAGGTCGAAGAACGCCGCGGCGCCGCCCTCGCCATCGCGCACGTCGAACGTCTCGATGTCGGCGCGGCCGGCGAAAATCGCGCGGCAGCCGGTGACGACGACGGGATGGTCGTCTACGATCAACAAACGCAATTGCCTTCTCCCTTCGCGCCCGGACGGGCGAAATATAACGCTGTCATGGCCGACTTGTCCCTGCGTTGGCGCCTCAGTTTGCTTCTGGCGGCGGTTCTGGCCGTCCTGATCGTGCTCGACATCGCGCTGACCCTGCTCGGCGCGAGCCGCCGCATCGATCCCGAGGTGGCCGAGGCCACCGCGCTGACCAGCGGCGTGCTGCGCGACGCGGTGAAGGACTTTCCGCCTGGCCCCGATGTCGACCAACGGCTCGCCGCGCTGGCGGCGAGCTTCGACCGATTGCGGCATGTGCGGGTCGCCTACGCGCCGGAGGGCGCTCCCATGGACCGGCCGCCGCCGCCACGGGCCGAGCCGCCGCGGTGGTTCGTCGCGCTGGTGCGCTCGCAGGCGCCGTCGCAGCGCATCGAGGCGCGCGTCGCCGGCCGCCTCGTCGGCGCATTCGTCGTCGACGGCGACCCCGCCGACGAGATCGGCGAATTGTGGGACAGCCTGGTGACGCTGGCGCTCGACGGCGCCGTCTCCGCCGCGCTCGGCTTCGTCGTCGTCTATTTCGTCGTGCATGCGACGGTCGCACCGCTGGAACGGCTCAAGACGGGCCTCGCGGCACTCGGGCGGCGCGACTACGGCGCGCATCTTGGCGAGCGCGCGGCGCCGGAATTTGCGCCGCTGCTCGCGCGCTTCAACGCGCTCAGCGACTCCCTGGCCGCCGCGGAGCGCGAGAACCGCACGTTGCGCGCCCGTCTCGTCTCGATCCAGGACGAGGAGCGCAAGGAGATCGCCCGCGAGTTGCACGACGAGATCGGGCCGTATCTGTTCGCGGCGCGCGCGCAGGCCGGCGCGGCGCGGCGCACGCTCGTCGAGGGCCCGGCGACGGAGGCGGTCGAGGCCGTGATCGAGACGATCGACGCGCTGCAAGCGACAAACCGCCGCCTGCTCGACCGTTTGCGTCCCGCCGCGCTGGAGGAGCTGGGACTGGTCGCGGCGCTAGACGCGCTCGCCCGCTTCTTCGAGCGCAATCAGGAGCATTTGCGAGTGTCGGTCGAGAGCGCCGACCTGCCGCCGCTGACGGCGGGCTTCGAGGCCGCCCTTTATCGCATCGCCCAGGAGGCGCTCACCAACGCCGCGCGGCACGCCGAGGCCGGCGAGGTGCGGCTGGCGCTGCGCATCGAGGACGGCGCGCTGGCGTTGACCATCGCCGACAACGGCCGCGGCCTCGATGGCGCCGCGCCGGGCGGGCGCGGGCTGATCGGGATGCGCGAGCGCGTGGCGGCCTACGGCGGCGTGCTGACGTTGACGCCGGCGCGCCCGAGCGGCCTCGTCGTCCGCGCCGCGTTCCCGCGCGACGCGCTCGACGGCGCGTAACGCCTCACGGGCAGGCGGCCGGCTCGCGGGCGGCGACGACCACACGGGCGGGAAGCCGGCCGCTGGCCAGCAGTTCGACAAGTTCGTTGGCGGACTGCAACGTGAAGTCGCCGGAAATCTCGCCGGACGCCGCGGCGACCGGCGCGCGGATGATCGGATCGACGACGACCCGGTCGTCGACCAGGATCGCAAGTTTGCGCCCGACCGCGTCGACCGTCGCCGTCAGCATATTTTTCAGCGCCTGCGGATCGAAGCGGAACGCGATCACCACGACGCTCGCGCCGCCGTTGGCGTCCTTCTCCTCGCGCGCCTGAACGTCTCGCAGATGAGTCTCGTTGACGATCACCTGCGGCTCGACGCTCTCGGTCCCCTCGCCGCTCCATTTCGGCAGAGCGACGGCGCCCGGCGCCTCCGGCGTCGCGGCGACGAGACGAAATTCGATCTTGCCCGGACGAGTCAGCAACGACGGCGACGCGCCCGCCGGCAGCAACACGCGCAACGCCGCCGGACCGTCGGCCGTCACCGAGGGCGAGGCCGCGCCCGCCGCCTCCAGCCGCCGGCGCAGCACGGCGGCGACCTCATCAACCTTGCCGGGCGGTAGCAGCCGCTGGTGCTGTGGCTGCCGCTGGTGCAGTAGCCGCGGCCGCCGGAGCCTCCGTGCTCACTGCCGCCGCAGCAGGAGACGCCGTGCTCGCGGCCGTCGCAGGAGACGCCGCCGGGGCTGATGCGTCCTGGTCCGCAAGCGCCGTCAACGGTGCGCCCAACACGAACGCCAGCAGGCAGGCGGCGAGCGCTCCCGCCCCGCTCGTGGCCCCTATCCTCTGCCCGCCGGCGACTTCAAAACAATACGCATGACTCAACTCCCCACTTCTTTGTTGAAATAGTCATAGGACTTCAGGTGATGAGTTGATAGGGCCGGTGTCGGCGCGCGAGGCAGAAGGGACCGGACGGTGTGTTCATGTCAGGGAAGACCGTGCCGTGTGCCAGCGCCCTGCCCGCCCCGTCCCCGCTCCGGGAGCGGCGTGTGCCGCTCCCGGGGAGACTGTTGACTTTAAAACTTGACCAGGATGCCCGCCGACCACGTGGCCTGCGTTTTCTGCAGGTCCGGATACCAGACGTTGTTCGCCCCGCCGCAATTGGCGTTGGCCTGCTGCAGGTTGTTCGTACCTGCCGTGGCGCCCGATGTACACACGTAGTTCGACGGCGAGCCGTTGTTACCACCCGGCGGTGTCACCCCGCCGGGGCCGGAGAAGTACGGAATGTTGGAATGACGGTAGCCCAACTCCGTCCAGAACGTGATCCACTCCTTCGGCATGTACTGCAGGTTGAGCGTCGTATCCCACATGTTGGCGGTCTGACCCGGATTCTCCGTGAAATACGGCGAGCCGGATGCGGCGGTCGCGCCGTTGATCGGCGGCAGCAGGGTCAGATAGCGGCCCGGGTTGCTCATGAAGCCGCCGCCCAGGGTGAGCGCATACAGGTCATGGTGAAACCAGACCCGGTTGTACAGCATCATGCCGAAGAAGTTGCTGCGGTTCGGGCCGCCGGTGCAATTGATGCCGCCGCCGTACTGACAACCCCAGTCGACCGTATAGGAGAACGCCATCTTGGAGGGGCCATTGCCGTTGTCCTTGTTTTCCCAGTACTTGACTTCGAGGCTGTCGTCGGTATGGATGCGCTCGGTGTGCGGCAGGCCGAGGTTGTCCTCGCCGATGCCATAGTTGTTGAAGACGAGTTTCAGCGAGTCGTTCGGCTGCCAGAGGATCTGGCCGCCGAAGCCCAGGTGACCGTTGAATCTTGCATAGGACTGCCAGCCGTTGATGAGCCATGGCTCGATCTTCAGGGTGTTGGTCGGAACCACTGGATGCGCATGCCGTTGAAGAACCACGGCGTGTTCGACGAGACATACGACGGCTGGTAGGTCCAGTTATCGTAGTTGTAGTAGCTGAACAGGCCGATGTAGGAGACGAAGATGCCCGCATCGACATTCAGGCCGTGGTTGACATCGAAGTGATAGCCCGCATTCGCCTCCGAAACATAACGGTACGCGTCCGCCAGATCCCACTGTCCCACGGCGGAGCTGGCGTCGTTGCGCGGGGTGGTCGTCGCGAACATACCGAACATCGTCAGGATGCGGGCGTGCACGTTGTCGTAGTGGAAATCGCCGCCGAAGCTCACCTGCTCGAGCTGGAATTCTCCCGAGCGGAAGGCTTCGGTCGAGCCGACTATCGTATGGTCCTGCGGGTGGGTTGCAATCCTGCATGAAGCTCGCGTCCAAGCGGACATCCGGCGTGAAGAACTTCGTATCGAACACCGGCTGATGGTTGCGCGGGCTGCCGTTGAGCCAGGTGAAATCGCCGAATGCAAAAGGCGTCTCGAGATCCACGCCATCGCTGGGTGCTGGCGCCTGGAGAGCCGGTGCAACCGTCTGCGCGACTTGTGCCGTGGCCGTCGCGGCGCTGCGGGTGCTGTCTGGGGCTAGCGAGGCCGCGGAGCGGCTGTTGGCGCGGGCGCTGTTGCCGCCGCGACTAACGCGGGGCCCGTCACACCAGGCGCGCCTGCCATCACGATGTCATAGCGAGTAGCTTTGTTCGCCCGCACTTCAACAGGCGGCAGCGCGACCTCGGGATATCCAGCGACCTCCGAGGTTATGGCCCATGACCCGGGCGGTAGATCGGCGAACGAGTAACTTCCGTCACTCGCGGAAACCGTCGCACGTATGCCACGACTATCGCGCCGTACCGCCGTGACGGTCGCCCGCGCAACGGGAAGCTTCGCGGTGTTCGTCACAACACCAACCAGCGCGCCATAAGCCTCCTTCGTGTCCGCGGCGGCGGCCGGCTCTGCCGCCTGCGTTGCCGGTAACACGGCGACGGCCGCCAGCGCGGACAGCAAAGTTGCGCGCAACGCTGTTGAATCGTCATCGAACCCTCCCGCTAACTCAGTTAGTCTTATTGACAAACAGCAATCGTACGGAAGGGTAAAACTCTGGCTACACCAATTACCATTAAGAAATCGGCCGGACCGGCCGCGACGTTGCGGGGCCGCCACGATCCGACGTTAGGATTTCATTAAGAAAACGCCGCCACGAGGCGAACTTCGAACCGGGTTCCTCCGCCTTTGCGCCTCTGGACCGCGACGCTACCCTGGTGGAGTTCGACGAGCGTCTTGACCACGTGGAGGCCGATGCCGCTACCTACAACTCCCGCGGTATTGCTCCCCCGGTAGTACCGCTCAAACACGAGCGCCCATTCCGCCTCCGGGATTCCGATCCCCCGATCTTCGACGGCCACCACCACAGCTTCGTTTTCTTGCGCAATGCTCACATCCACCTGCGCGCGCCCCCGCGAGTAGCGCACCGCATTCGAGAGGATGTTGCCGAAGACCTGCCGCAGCAGCGTGGCATCCCCCAGTACGGTGAACGGCGCTGGCGAAGACACTCCCCGGATCCGGGCGTGGGGCGTGAGTTCCCGCTGCAGCTCGCAAACCTCCCCCAGGATCGCTGCCAGATCGACTTTCTGCGGCTCATAGTGCACATGGCCGTGTGCATCGGCCACCTCCGCGGAGCCCATAAAGTCCTTGACGAGTTGTGTCATGCTGCGCACGGCGCCTCTGATCCGCAGCGCTCTTTCGGCCAGCTCCGCGGCCGTGAGCCGGTCCTGCATCGCGATCATTCGCTGCGCATTGGCGTCGATGAGCGCCAGCAGACTGCGCAGCTCGTGAGTGGCCATGGAGACGACGTCTCGTTGCCGCAAGATCACGCCCAACTCCCCCAACAAAGCCCCGGAACGCCCGTCAGCCTAGCAAGGGCTCTCCCGCTTGGGTCGCCTCCAGGGCGAGCGCGCGGAAAAATTTATGTTTTCCTAATGCCGGACGTACTCAGGGGCGTGGTGATCGGTTCCACCATCCCCCGCCCAGGGCTTGGAAGAGCGCCACCGTGTCAGAGAAGCGTGCCGCTTGCGCCTGGACGCGATTGAGGAGAGCTTGTTGGTAGGCCGCTTCCGCACTCAGCAATGTCAGGTAGTTCACATAACCGACTTCCAGTTGCCGCTGTGTCAGGTCCAGTGTCACCTTGGCC
>CAWEDI010000030.1:0-109948 GCA_963807735.1 uncultured Pseudomonadota bacterium
GTCCTGTTGCTTCGTTGCGCCAGTTACGTATTGCTCGACCGGCGTCAGCCCGTGTCGGATCGCCAGGGTCTGAGCGATCTCGCTGGCCGTGTTGTTGGAAAAGGTCTCGGCGCTGAGCGTGTCGATGAAGAGGGCGGTGAAGTCGCGTCCGGTCAGATGCGCGGTCCCGTCCACCAGGTCGAGTGTGATCTCGTCGACCGGGCCGGTCATCAGGCTTTGCCAGACCGCCGCCGCCGGGGGCAGGCCGGCGGGTGCAAGGCCGACCAGAATCTGCGCCGTCGCCTGCGTCATGCTGGCCAAGGCGGCGGCGGTGAAGACCGCGTCTGCGCCCAAGGCCACGACGACACGGAACCAGCCCGCGGCTTGATGGTCGCTGGTGCAGACCTCCGCGTCGGTGACGCCGGCGACGGCCGCGCCGTTGAGCAGGAGCCGCAGATAGACGGCGCGGGCGGAGCCGAGATCATTGCTGGGCAATGCCGCCTCCCGCCGACGGGTCCTGGGGCGGGCAGCTGCAGGGTGGTGACGCCGCTGAGAAACGGGTCCGACAGCCCGTTGAGCTGGGCGATGCGGATCCATTGCGTCGCGTCGCCCAGTTGCTGGGCCGCGATATGGAACAGATCGCCCCCGGCGACGGTGATGGTGCTGGTGCCGCTCATCGTCAGGTTCCGATGTTCTGGAGTGCGGAGAGGCCGCTGCCGACATCGGGCCTGTTCCCGAAGGCGCCCTGAGCCGATGCCGACGCTCCGTCCTCGTAACCTGAAGGTAGCCGCCATCGTCGGCGGCGTCGCCGCGGCCGCGCTCGGCCTTTCGTTCGCCGCCGCCCCGTTCTACTTCGCCTTTTGCCGCGCGACCGGTTTCGGCGGCACGACGCAAGTGGCGGAGAAAGCGGCGGGAGTGCGCGGCGCGCGCACGCTCAAGGTTCGGTTCAACGCCAATGTCGCGCCGGGGCTCGCCTGGAGCTTCGAGCCGGAGACCGAATCGATCGACGTCCGCACCGGCGCGACGACGACGGTGTTTTTCCGCTTCCGCAACAAGTCCGATCACGAGACCTTGGCGCGCGCCGTCTACAACGTCACGCCGGAAATCTCCGGCGCCTACTTCGACAAGCTTTCCTGCTTCTGCTTCACCGAGCAGCGTCTCGGCCCGCACGAAAGCGCCGAACTGCCGGTGGTGTTTTTTCTCGATCCACGGCTGGAACAGGACCGCGACATGAACCCGGTCGGCGAGATCACGCTGTCCTATACGTTGTTCGCGCCCCCTCCGTCCGAGAAGCCGGTCGCGCTCGCGCCCCGGTCGGACGGGGGCGCGCCTAGACTTTAACCCACGCGCGCTTGACGGCGCGCGCGAGACACGGCAACCCGGTCGCGCCTACGCGACCTCAAGCGTTGGAGGGGAACATGGCGGACGCGCACGCCCGGCCGCATCACGATTACCACCTGGTCAACCCGAGCCCGTGGCCGCTTGTCGGTTCGATCTTCGCGTTCCTTTTCGCGGTCGGCCTCATCATGAGCATGAAGGGGCTGTCGTTCGCCGGACTGAAGGCGGGCCCCGCCGTGCTCGGCATCGGCGTCGCCGGCATCCTCTACGTGATGGCGGCGTGGTGGCACGACGTCATCCACGAGGCCGAAACGGGCGACCATACCCGCATCGTGCAGATCAGCCACCGCTACGGCATGATCCTGTTCATCGCCTCGGAGGTGATGTTCTTCGTCGCCTGGTTCTGGGCGTTCTTCGACGCTTCGCTGTTCACCAACGAGTCGATCCAGGCGGCGCGCGTCGCCTTCACCGGCGGCGTCTGGCCGCCGAAGGGCACGGAGGTGTTGAACCCGTTCAACCTGCCGTTGCTCAATACGCTGATCCTGCTGACTTCCGGCACCACCGTGACCTGGGCGCATCATGCGCTCATCAACAACGATCGCGCCGGCCTCAAGACCGGATTGACGCTGACGATCCTGCTCGGCGTCACCTTCACCTGCGTGCAGGCGTGGGAATACGCGCACGCGCCGTTCGCGTTCTCGAACTCGATCTACGGCGCGACGTTCTTCATGGCGACCGGCTTCCACGGCTTCCATGTCATCATCGGCACGATCTTCTTGACGGTTTGCCTGGGGCGCGCCTACGCCGGCCAGTTCACGCCGCGTCAGCACATCGGCTTCGAGTTTGCCGCCTGGTACTGGCATTTCGTCGACGTGGTGTGGCTGTTCCTGTTCTCCTGCATCTATGTCTGGGGGTCGTGGGGCGCGACGATCGAGGGCGCGGCCGGCTGACGTTCGACCGGACGTCATGTTCTCGAACTGGGACGATGTAGTGCCGATGGCGGACGATGGCCGACGCTACCCGCCCGTTTCGGCCGTCAGCACCGGTCTCGCCGGTCGGTGTCCGCGCTGCGGCGAAGGGTCGATGTTCAGCGGCTTCCTGAACGTCGCCCCGCGCTGCGAGGTGTGCGGCCTGGAGTTCGATTTCGCCGACTCGGGTGACGGGCCGGCGGTGTTCGTCACCTTGATCGCCGGCTTCATCGTGTTGGGCGTGGCGTTGGCGGTCGATGTCTCCTACGAGCCGCCGCTCTGGGTCTATCTGGTTATTTTCTTTCCGCTGACCCTGCTCGTCTGTCTCGGCCTGCTGCGTCCGCTCAAGGGTCTGCTGATCGCCTCGCAATATAAGAACAAGGCCGCGCCCGGGCGTCTGGACGTTCCATGAGCTGGCGAAAGCTGGCCGCGGCGGGGCTCGCGAGTCTCGTCGGCGTCGGGATCCTGATCGGCTTGGGCGTCTGGCAATTGCATCGCCTCGCCTGGAAAGAGGGGCTGATCGCTGCGGTCGAGGCGCGCGCGCATGCCGCCCCGGCCGCCGTTCCGCCGCCGGCGGAGTGGGCGGCGCTGAAGCCGTCGGAGTACGAATACCGCCATGTCGCGGCGCACGGCGTCTACGACTATAGCCATCAGGAGTTCGTGTTCAGCGCGCTCGAGGAGCCGCGTGGCCGCTACGGCGGGGTTGGCTATTACGTGATGACCCCGCTGCGCCTCGCCGGCGGCGAGGCGATCGTCGTCAATCGCGGCTTCGTGCCGGACACCATGAAGAGCGCGGCGGAGAAGGGCCCCGCGGGCGACGCCGATGTCGTCGGCCTGATGCGCGCCAGCGAGCCGCGCAACCTGTTCACGCCCGCCGACGAACCGCAACGCGGCGTGTTCTACGCGCGCGACACGGAGGCGCTCGCCCGCGCCATGGGTCTAAGTGTCTATGCGCCATTTATCATCGACGCCGACGCGGGCCCCGATCCGCTGCCGGAAGGCGGCGAGACGCGCCTGACATTCACCAACAACCACCTGTCCTACGCGTTCACCTGGTTTGGGCTGGCGGCGGCGCTCGCCGGCGTTTTCGGCGCCTACGCCTGGGGACAACGGCGGGCTTGAGCCGCCCTACGGCTCCTTCACCATCGCATCGAGCGCCTGCGGCAGCCCGCGCAACGAGATCGCGAAATTGAAGGTCTGCCCGGCCGCGGATTTCGACTCCACTTTCGCCGACTTCGCGTCACGCCAGGCGCGCACCACGTCGGCGCCGAACGCCGCTTCGGCGAAGCAACCGGCCGGCACGCATTGCCGCCAGACAAGCTCCATCGGATCGCCGTCGCCGAGATCGATTTTCGGCGCGCTCGGAAAGCTCACGTTGACCGGCAATACCAGGGTGAGCCGCAGCGGATCGGACTTCTTCAGCCGCCCGATCGCGATCTCCGCCAAAGGCGCCGTCTGCCCCGAGGCCGTGACGGTCAGCGCCACCTCGCAGAAGCGCCGGGCCTCGCCGTTGGCGTTGACGCGCTGGCAGCGCTCGACCCAATCGCCGAAGGTTGCGGTGGTCAATTGCGGGTCGCTGGAGATCGGCTCCTCTTTCTTCGGCGCGGCGTCGGCGCTCGGGGTCGGGCGCGGCTTGTCGGCCGCGGCCCATGCGGCCCCGACCGACAGCGCCACAACCAAAGCCGACGATGCGAAAACCCGCGACCGCTGACGCGCAATCATGACCGATCCCCTGGCGCGCGTCCGTCCACGCCGGGCCGTTTCCGAGACGAGGATGCGCCGGCGCCCCTACGGGATGGCGGGCGCGAGACGGATTGAACCGCCGACGTCCGCCCTGTCAAGGGAGTTGAGCGGGCTGCATTTCGCGCTTGAACTGCAAGCAAATTGCACTGCGTTTATGTGTACAGAACGCCTTGCCAAGGCAAGCCGGTCGCGCGATCGTGACCCGCATACGCCGATCGCCGAGCCGCCCAATCAGGGGGACGCCATGGTCCAAGCCTCGGAACGCCAAGCCATTGTGATTGGGGCCGGCATCGGCGGCTTGGCGGCGGCGCAAGCCTTGTCGCGACATTTCGACCGCGTGACCGTACTCGATCGCGACGCCCTGCCATCGGCGGCCGAGGCTCGGATCGGAACGCCGCAGGCGCGGCACGGCCATGCGCTGCTGCCCAGCGGCCAACAGGCGTTGGAGCGGCTTTTTCCAGGTCTCCAACAGGCGCTCGAAGATGCGGGCGCCGTCAAGGTTCGCGCCGGCGTCGACATGATCTGGGAGCGGCCAGGTTTCGATCCGTTCCCGATCCGCGATCTCGGTTTCGACAATCTGTTCATGTCCCGGGCGTTGCTTGAATTCGCCTGCCGAACGCTGCTGACGCGCCAATCCAATATTTCGGTGCAGGCGAACCGTCGCGTCGTGGAAATCTCGGCGTCCGACGGGCGCCTCACCGGGGTCCGCTACGAGGGCGCCGACGGCGCGATCTCCACGTTGGCGGCCGACTTCGTAGTCGACGCCTCGGGCCGCGGCGGCCTCACCCTGGCGCTGCTCGAGGCGCTCGGGCTGGCCAAGCCCGAGATCACTGAGATCGGCGTCGACGTCTGCTATTCCAGCGCCATCTTCGAGGCGCGAACCCCGAAGACCGAACATTGGCGCGGAGTCTTCCATGTTCCGAGCGCGCCGGAGTCCAGCCGAGGCGCGATCCTTTTCCCCTTGGAGGGCAATCGCTGGCTCGTCAGCCTCGGCGGACGCCACGACGAAGCGCCGCCCGCCGATATCGAAGGTTTCATGGCCTTCCTCAAGGGGCTGCGAACGCCGACCCTCTACGAGGCTCTTCGCGACGCAACGCGGCTCAGCGAAATTTTCCGGTTCAAAGTCCCCGCCAACGTTCGACGGCATTTCGAGCGGCTGTCGCAATTCCCGCGCGGTTTACTTCCCGTGGGGGACGCCATTTGCCTTTTCAACCCGCTCTACGGGCAGGGCATGAGCGTCGCCGCGATGGAGGCTTGCGCGCTGGATCAAATCCTCGAACGGCGGAAGGCGGCGGCCGATCCGCTGGACGGCCTGGCAATGGAGTTCTTCAACGAAATTCAGCCGTTGCTCGCGGCGCCGTGGGGCGTCGCGGAGAGCGACTTCATATTTCCGCAAACCCGAGGGACGCCGCCGGCCGATTTGGGGCGCCGTCTCCAGTACGGCGCGGCCCTGCTCCGACTGGCGGCGCAGGATGCAGAGGTGCATAAGACCATGGTCGAGGTCAATGCGCTGCTGAAGCCCGCCGCCGCGCTGCGCGAGCCGCATATCGCCAGCCGGGTGATGGAATTGATGCAGGCGCCGGCCTGACGCGCATCGCGGGGGCACATGGTTGAGATCACGCATCACACCGTCGACGCCAACGGCATAAAAATCCACTACGCCGAAGCGGGCGCCGGCCCGCTGGTGCTGCTGTGCCACGGATGGCCGGAATCCTGGTATTCCTGGCGCCATCAACTCGTCGCGCTGGCGGAGGCCGGATTTCGCGCGGTTGCGCCGGATATGCGGGGTTACGGCCAGACCGACCGCCCCGAGGCGGTCGAGCAATACACGATCCTGCATCTCGTCGGCGACATGGTGGGATTGCTCGACGCGCTCGGCGGCGGCCAGGCGGTCATCGCCGGCCATGATTGGGGCGCGCCGGTCGCGTGGACCGCCGCCCTCCTGCGTCCCGATCGCTTTCGCGCCGTGATCGGCCTCAGCGTGCCGTTCCGGCCGCGCAGCCCGGCGCGCCCGACCACGATGATGCCGAAGACCGACGATGCGGAATTCTACCAGCTCTATTTCCAAAAGGAGGGCCCGCCCGAAGCCGAATTCGAACGCGACCCGGCCGCGACGCTCGGCGCGTTGCTCTATTACGCCTCCGGCGACGCGCCGCCGCCGAGCGCCGACGCTCCCACCGCCATGGTGTCGCCGAAGGGCGGTTTCCTGGCGGGTCGCGCGGCCCCGGCGACGTTGCCGCCGTGGCTAACGGGCGCCGACATCGCCTTTTACGCGGGCGAATTCGCCCGAACGGGATTTCGCGGCGGGCTGAACTGGTATCGCAACATCGACCGCAACTGGGAGTTGATGGCGCCGTTCGCCGGCAGCCAAGTGAAGGTTCCGGCGCTCTACGTCGCCGGCGACCGCGATCTCGTCGTCCGCTTCCCCGGCATGGACAAATTGATCCCGAATCTGTCGATGTTCGCGCCGCAACTGCGCAAGACGATCCTGTTGCCGGGTTGCGGTCACTGGACCCAGCAGGAGCGCGCGCCCGAGGTCAACGCGGCGATGATCGAGTTCCTGCGCGCGTTGGATTGAGGGCGGGTCGCAGGGCGCGGCGTCAGCTTGAATATGTGAGCAACTCGCCGTCCGCGCCCGTGTTCAGTTGAAAACCGCCCTGGTTGTAATTGCCTACGAAATTGAGTGACGCGCTGCGGTTGTCGTCGCTGACGTTGACGTTGAGGCCGCCGGAGATGCTGGCGAACGAGAGGGTCGCGTTGGCGTCGAATCCGATCAGGTCGATCGCTTCGGTCGCGGAGGCGCCGCCGACGGCGAGCGTCGCGCTGCTGGCGACGTTCAGTTCATCGTCGACCCTGCCGCCGTTTGATCGTCAGCGAGCCGGATTGCACGTCGAGCATCACGGCCGTTCCAGAATGGATCGCCGCGATCGCATCCGTCTCGTTGTAGGTGATGGTGTAACCCGTGGAGCCGTTGTCGCTGATGCCGACGACGTCGTCGGCGCCGCGGACGGAATTTGCGGGTTCGCTGGGATCGGTCACCGTCTAATCAGCGGTCTCCCAGGCGCCGGCCGTGCTGCTCCACTGCGCGACGTACAGCGTCGTTTGCGGTGTGGTCTTGGCGTCGTCCGCCGGTCCCAGGCGAGCCGCGCCCAGGGCGCCGCTGAAATGGTGGGCGCTACAGGGATTGAACCTGTGACCCCTTCCATGTCAAGGAAGTGCTCTACCGCTGAGCTAAGCGCCCTGACGCTCGCCGAGCGTCGAATTCGGCGGGGTATAGACAATCGCCCTCGGCGGCGCAATGGCTTTGGCGCATGGAAAGTCCCGCCTTGACGCTGCGCGCCGCGCGCGCCGACGACCTCGACGCGATCATGGCCATCGAACGCGGGCCGGGCTACGAGGCGCGGGTCGGGCGCTCCTCGCGCGCCGAGCACGAAGCGATGCTGGCCGGCGGGCGTCACGCTTATTTCGTCGGCGAAAGCGCCGAACTCGAAGCCTTCGCGATTCTACGCAACCTCGACGATGCGCACGGCAATCTCTATCTCAAGCGTATCGCGGTCGCGCGTCCCGGAGCGGGCGTCGGCCGCGTGTTCCTCAGCCTGGTCGTCGATTGGGCCTACGCGCACACGCAGGCCCATCGTTTCCACCTCGACTGTTTCGCCGACAATCTCCCCGCGCAAGCCCTGTACCGCAAGCTCGGCTTTACGCGTGACGGCCTGTTGCGCGAGGCCTATCTCGCCCCCGACGGTAGCCGCCGCGATCTCGTCCTCATGGCGCTGACGCGGCCGGAATGGCGCGCCGCTCCAGCACGATGAGCATGCCATGAACCCGGCGATGCGCCTCCAACCGCAGGAACGCGCGACGGCAGGCGCGGACCCCAAACCAGGGCGCCGCCGCCGCGAACAAGGCTTTCGGCGCATGGGCGAACCGGCCGGAAGTCGTCAGCTCGTAGGGCGCGCGCGCGGTCGTCTCCAAGGTCAGCGCGAGCGCGCCTCCGGGCGCGAGCGCGTCCGCCGCCGCTGCGAGCAGCGGGCCGAGATCGCCCAAATAGATCACCGAATCGGCGGCGAAGATGAGGTCGAACGCCTCCCGCCGCTCGGCGAGAAAGTCGACCATGTCGGACTGGACAAGTTCGTCGTAGAGGTTGCGCGCGCCCGCCTTGGCGAGCATCTTTTCCGAGAGATCGACGCCGACGAGCCGCGCGGCGCGGGACCGCAGCAAAGCCCCGGCGGCGCCGGTGCCGCATCCAAGGTCGAGCGTGCGCCGGCCCGAAGCGCCGGTCGCCACGACGAGATCGTTGAGTTTGCGCGGCCCGCAATAGTGCAGCACTTCGAACATCTGGGCATCGAAGCTTTCGGCGAAGCGGTCGAAATAAGTGGCCACGTAGTCGGCCGGGGCGCGCGAGGCCGGCTCGGCGGCGAGCGCGGCAAGCTGATGGCGGTGAACCGGATCGTCGCTGTCCTCGGCGAGAAACGCCCGCGCCACGCAGAGCGCCGTCGCCGCGTACCCATAGGCCGACAGCAGCGGAACCGCCGCGCGCGCAATGGTCGCGATCGGGTCGGCGCCGGCGGCGCGCACGTAAGCCTGCCGGCCGCCCTCGGGGCCGCCGCGAATGGCGCCGTTGAGGAAACAGACAAGCGCGCGCCGGCGCACGATGGCGACGTCATCCGGGTTCGTTTCGAGATGGGCGGCCAGCGATTGCGCGGCGGCGGCGAATTCGCCGAGGAAGAACTGACATTGGCCGAGCCCGAGCCAAAGCCCGTTCGCCACGTAGCCGCGCGCGGCTAGCGGGCGCCAGCGCAGCGCCGCCTCGGCGTAGCGGCGCGCCTCGAAGCACAGCAGCCCCAAAACATACGACGCGTCGTCAAGGCCCGCGTTGAGGGCAAGCGCCTTTTCGAGCGCCGTCTCGGCGCGGCCGGTCTCGCCGAGCTCCTTGGCGGCGATGCCGAGCGCCAGCCAGTTGCGGGCGATGTCGGGCGCGAGCTTCGCCGCCCGCTCGAACGCCTCCAGCGCGGCGCCGATTTGCCGCGCGGCTCGACGCGCGAAGCCGAGATCGAGCCAGGCGGCCGCGTCCTTGGGCGCCAGCGCGACCGATTCGCCGAGCGCCTCCGCCGCGGCGGCGGCCTCGCCGGCGGCCCAGAAGGTGAGCCCCAGTCGCCGCATCGCCGTCGCCGGCGCGGCGCCGCCGCGAATTATCCCGTCAAGGGCGGGAAAGGCGTGGCGCCAGCGGGCGAGCCGCTCCACAGCGGCCGCGCTTGCGCGCGCCGCGGCGCGGGTCCGGGCGGCGGCGCGCGGCGGCGGCCCGCCCGCGAAGGGCGGGCTCGGACGCAGGAAAGCGGCGACGGCAGGCATAGATCGCTCCAGGGCTCGCGGCGCGGGGCGTTCGGCGCCGACGCCAGCAAACACCGGCAACCCGGCGCGACGCTTGCGCGTTCAATCCCAGCGTCGATGCGCCCACATCCATTGCTCCGGCGCCTCGCGCAGGAACTCCTCGAATTGCGCCTGCAGATTGGCGGTCGCCGCGACGATGTCGGCCTCGCGATCGGCCGTGACCGGAACGGGCACCTGCTCGACGCGCACCGAAAACCGGACCCCCGGCTTGCGGATGACCCGCGCGGCGTAGAGCTTCAGCCCATAGGCGCGGGCGATCAGCGCTGGCGCGGTATTGGAATCCGCCGGCCGGCCGAAGAACGGCACCGCCACGCCCTTGCCCTCGCGCAGGTCCGACATGAAGCCGACGGAGCCGCCGTCCTTGGCGATCTTCATCAGCTTGCGCAGCGTCGCCGGCGATCGCGGATAGAGCCCGAGCGGATAAAGCGGCGCGCGCAAGCGCAGCAGCGCGGCGTCGACCCTTGGGTTGCTCAGCGGCTGATAGACGCCGGCGAGCGGGCGCGCGACGTTGGCGGAGACGCGCGCCATCAGCTCCCAATTCCCCATATGCATCGCGCAGACGACATAGGGGCCGCCCTCTTGCACGATCTTGAGTTTCTCCAGCGACTCGATCGTCACGCGACCTTCGCCGTCGATTTCGTCGAGATGGAAGAACTCGGCGAAGGTGCGGCCGAGGTGCCCCCACATCTCGCGGGCGATGCGTTCGCGCTCGCGGGGCGGCTTTTCCGGGAAGGCGAGTTCGAGATGGGCGAGCGCGCGCCGATGGCGCTTGAGCCAAGGCGCGCCGGTCCGCCACAGCGTCGCCATCACATTGGAGGCGGTCTCCAGCGGCAGCGCGGACAACAGCCCGGCGACGAGCCGGTAGCCGAAATATTCCGCTTGCTCCATCGCCGGCAAAGCTTGAGTCCCATTCGGCCGAACCGCCGAGTCGGCCTCATGGTCGGGCCGGGGCGCCGCGTCAAGAGTCTGGGGCGCCCCGTCGATGTTACCGCTGTGGCCTCAGCCCCCCGCCATCATCCGCTGGACGGCGCTGAGGATCGCCTTCAGCGACGCCGTGACGATGCTGGGGTCCATGCCGACGCCCTGAACCACGCGCCCGTCGCTGTCCTGAATCTCGACGTAGCTCGCGGCGGTGGCGTTGGCGCCGCGGCCGACCGCGTGCTCGTGATAGTCGAGGAACGAGAAGCTGACGCCGAGACCCTTCTGCAACGCGTCGACGAACGCGTCGATCGGCCCGTTGCCTTCGCCTTCCAGCGTCATCACGGTCCCGTCCGCCTTGCGCACCTTGGCGATCAGCTCGCGATTGTCCGGGCCCGTCGGGCTGAGCTGCTGCTTGAGCAGCGTCATCGGCGCGTCGGTCAGATAATAGGTCTTCTGGAACAGCGCCCAGATGTCGTCGGAGGTCAGCTCCTTGCCCTCCTGGTCCATCTTGGCTTGCGCGATCCGGGAGAACTCGACTTGCAGCCCGCGCGGCAGGTCGAGGCCGCGGTCGGTCTTCAGGAGATAGGCGATGCCGCCCTTGCCGGATTGGCTGTTGATGCGGATCACCGCCTCATAGGTGCGGCCGACGTCCTTGGGGTCGATCGGCAGATAAGGCACCTGGAACAGCGGCGCGTTGCGCTTCTCCTGCGCCTCGAACCCCTTCTTGATCGCATCCTGATGCGAGCCGGAGAACGCGGTGTAGACGAGTTCGCCGACATAGGGGTGGCGCTGGTGGACGGGCAGCTGGTTGCAATGCTCGACAGTCTCGCGGATCGCGTTGATGTCGCTGAGGTCGAGCTTCGGGTCGACGCCTTGGGTGAACAGGTTCAGCGCCATGGTGATGATGTCGACGTTGCCGGTGCGCTCGCCGTTGCCGAACAGCGTGCCCTCGACCCGATCCGCCCCCGCCATCAGCGCCAACTCCGCCGCCGCGACGGCGGTGCCGCGATCGTTGTGCGGATGCACGGACAGAATCACCGTCTCGCGGTCGGAAATCTTGCGGCCGAACCACTCGAACATGTCGGCGTAGGTATTGGGCGTCGCCATCTCGACGGTCGCCGGCAGATTGAGGATCAGCCGATTGTCGCGCGTCGGCCGGATCACGTCTTTCACCGCCTCGCAGATCTCCAGCGCGACTTCGAGCTCGGTGCCGGTGAAGCTTTCCGGCGAATACTCGAAGATCCACTCGGTCTCCGGCGCCTTGGCCGCCAGCGCCTTAACCTGACGCGCCGCCGCGACCGCGATGTCCTTCACGCCGGCGACGTCGGTGCGAAACACGACATCGCGCTGCAAGGTCGAAGTCGAGTTGTAGAAGTGCAGGATGACGCGCTTCGCGCCCTTCACCGCCTCGAACGTACGCTCGATCAGCTCGGGCCGGCATTGCGTCAGCACCTGGATCGCCACGCCCTCGGGAACCCTGTTCCCCTCGATGATGGAGCGCACGAAATCGAAATCGGTCTGCGACGCCGAGGGGAAGGCGACCTCGATCTCCTTGAACCCCATGCCGATCAGCAGGTCGAACATGCGGTTCTTGCGCTCGACGCCCATCGGCTCGACCAGCGCCTGGTTGCCGTCGCGCAAATCGACCGAGCACCAGTACGGCGCTTTGTCGATGATGCGCGAGGGCCATTGCCGGTCGGGCAAGCGAATGGGCGTGAACGCCTGATATTTTTGAATCGGCATCGTGTGCATGGCTGAGCCTTTGAACGATCGGCGCGGCCCTACATCAGGGCTTTCGCGCGAAATAGCAGAGGAAAGGTTGCGAAGTCGAACGCACGCGTCCCGGCGCTTCAGAGCGCCGGGCGGCTAAGTCGAAGGGTAAGGCTCGAAACCCACATTCGCATGGCGACTGAAAAGCAGAATTCTCGCCAAAAATCAACCCGCGCGGCGCCTCGCCTTGGCGAGGGCGGCGCGGCGGCGTAAACTTCCGGCGCCGCGAAACGAAGAGACGCCATGTCGAGGGCCGCCTGGGTTGCATGCGCCGCGCTGACTTTCGCGGCCAGCGAAGCGCACGCCGCGCCGGCGAACACGATCGACGCGATGTTCGCCGATCTCAACCGTTGCCTGTCGTCGGTCACGCTCGACAAGGGAACGGACGTCACCATCCGCTTCATGCTGGACCGTCGCGGCGCGTTGATCGGCAAGCCGCGCATCACGCACGCGCTATGGCCCGGCGACAATGCGACGCGCGAGCGTTCGGCGGCCTCGATCGCGGAGGGCTTCGATCACTGCATGCCCGTTTCGATCACCGACGCGCTCGGCGGGGCCATAGCCGGACGGTTGATCGCCTACCGACTGCGCGGCGCGACCGGACGGGAAGACAAGGTCTGACCGCCTTCCCCTCGGGTGGCGCTGGCGTGCGCGACGGCGAGACCGAACAGGATCAGCGCAAACGCCTGATGCGCCAGCGCGGCATGCAGCGGCACGACGAAGACCAGTGTGACGATCCCCAGCGCCGCCTGGGCGACGGCCGCTAGCGCGACAATCGTCGCCCGTCGCGCCAGCGCGCCGCCGACCCGCGCGGCCGCCAGCGCCTGCGCGAGCGCTGCGATCACTACGACATAGGCGATCAAACGATGATCGAACTGCGCCGTCGTGACGTCGTCCCAGATCGAGCGGATGGCCGGTTGCAACCCGAACAGACCGGTCGGAATCCAACGTCCGTCCATCAACGGCCAAGTGTTGTAGATGAGGCCGGCGCGCAGGCCGGCGACCAGTGCGCCGAGTCCGAGTTGCAGAAACACCAGCGCTGCGAAAACATGCGCGGGGGTCGAGAAGCGCCTTGCGCTCGGCTGCGCCCTGCGCGCGCCCATACCCACGGCGGCGTAGATCAGCGTCCCGAACGTCGCCGCGGCGATCAACAGATGCAACGCGAGCCGCTGCTGGGCGACCTCGGTGCGCGCGCTCAATCCGGAGGCGACCATCCACCAGCCGACGAACGGCTCCAGCGCCAGCAGCCCTGTCGCCAGCGCGACCCGCGCGCCGAGTTGGCCTTTAAGCCGCCCCGTCGCCCAGAAGAACAGCGCCGGCAGAATGAACACCAGCCCGAGCACGCGCGCCAGCAGCCGGTGGCTCCATTCCCACCAGAAGATCGTCTTGAACCCGGCGAGCGTCATGTCGGCGTTCAACTCGGCGTACTGCGGAATCTCCTTGTACGAGGCGAAGGCGGCTTGCCAGTCGGCGAGACTAAGCGGCGGGATGACGCCGGTGATCGGCTTCCACTGCGTGATCGAAAGTCCCGACTCGGTCAGCCGGGTCGCGCCGCCGACCATCACCATGGCGAAGATCAGCGCGGCGGTCAGCGTCAACCAACCGCGCACCCAGGCGCCCGCGGGCGCCGCACGCGCGGAACTTTGAGCCCAAACGTCTTGAAGCGTCATTCCGACAACCACCCGATAGCAAGTCAGGCTGCGTTTGATAGGTCTGAACACGACCTACGCCGTCATGGCCGGGCTTGTCCCGGCCATCCACGCGGCGCCGATACAGAAAGCCCGCGAGGCTATCCGCGCGGGACGACGTGGATGTCCGGGACAAGCCAGGGCATGACGGCGTTGGGCGTTGTGTTTTCGTCTTCAAGCGCGCCGCGCGGCGCTTTAGGGCATCGCGGCGGGCGAGACAATTCCCCGCTCACCCGCCAAGCGCCACCTTCGTCTCCTCGGCGCCGGCGTCGCCCTCCACGGTCAGGCGCAGGGCGATCGGCGGCTTGGCCCCGTCCGGCGCCTGTTGCAGCGTGAGCGTGAAACAGCGCCGATCCGCCTCACGCTTCGGCTCAAGCCAAAAACCTTCCGGCGCCTCCACGAACAGATCGCGCGGCGGCTCGCGCAGGCAAAGCCGCCAGGACTTCGCGGAGCCGACGCTGACCGTCACGCCGAGCGCCGACGCTTCGACCTTCACCGGGGCCTGGGTTCGCGCCTGCGCCAGAGCTGCGGCGAACGGCGAGACGCCACCCTGCCCCAGTTCGATTTCCCCGTTGGCCCTGGCGGGCACGCAGATTTTCTCACAGACTGCATAATCCACGCGCGCCGAGAGGCGTATCGGCTTGCCGGGGTCGGCGGGCGTCGCCTTGATCGGCAACACCACGCCGCCGCGGTAGCCGAAGGCGACGCTGCCGTCCGATTCCGGAATGCGCTCCGGCGCCGGGAACACGACCTCGGCGCTGGCCAGATTCTCGGAGCCCGAGAAGTCGAACGTCGGCGGAACGCCCGCGTCGCCGGGATTGCGCCAGTAGGTGATGGCGCCCGGCGCGAGCGCGATTTCGAGACCCGCCCCCGTCGCATCGGCGATCAGCCGCGCGCGCGATTCCCGGGAGACCGACCATTCGGATTCGAACGGCCCGGCCGCCAGCGCCGATGTGGCGAATAACAGGGGAAGGAAGGCGGCGCGCAGGCTCATCACCGGAGCTTAACCGACGCGGCTCCGGTTCGCCACGCGTCCAACCTTTTTCCTTTTGACAGTCCGGCGCTCGCGCGTAGCATATCGGCCATGAAGAGACCCGCCGGCGCTCCGATCGAGCATAGTTACGAGGGCAAAGTGTTGATCGCGACGCCGTCGCTGCGCGACGGCGTGTTTACCCGCGCGGTGGTTTACATGTGCGCCCACCGCAGCGACGGCGCAATGGGCATCGTCGTCAATCAGCGCGCCAACGAGATGCGGTTCTCCAAGCTGCTGGTCCAGCTCGACATCATCAAGGAGGCCGAGGCGATCCGGCTGCCGAGGCGGATCGACGACGTCTGTGTGCTCCGCGGCGGCCCGGTCGACACCGGCCGGGGATTTGTTCTGCACTCGAACGACTACGCCTCGACCGAGTCGACGGTGCAGATCGACGAGGAAATCCGCCTGACCGCGACCCTCGACATCCTGCGCGCCATCGCCCACGGCGAAGGGCCGAAGCGCGCGGCGCTGGCGCTCGGCTGCGCCGGCTGGGCGGCGGGCCAGCTTGAAAGCGAAATTCTCGCCAACGCCTGGCTGATCGGCCCCGCCGATGCGGCGCTGCTGTTCGGCGACGATTTCGCCGGCAAGTACGATCACGCGCTGTCGCTGCTCGGCGCGCGCGCGGCGCATCTCTCGGGCGAAGTCGGCCACGCCTGACGGCTCAGGCGAGCCGCGACACGCCGCCGCCGGCCACTTCGTAGCGCGCGCCCGCGAGGGTCGCGAACGCCACGGGATCAGCGCCGGTGAGGAAGGTCTGCCCGCCGATGCGCGTCAGCGCGGCGAACAAGGCTTCGCGGCGGCGCGGATCGAAATGCGCGGCGATCTCGTCCAACAGCGCGATCGGCGCGATGCCCGACATGTCGGCGACCAGTCTCGCGTGCGCGAGCACGATCCCGACGAGAAGAGCCTTCTGTTCGCCGGTCGAGGCGCGCGACGCCGGCGCCCCTTTCGGCCCGTGCGTCACGTCGAGATCGGCGAGATGCGGGCCGATCAGCGTGCGCCCCGCCGCGGCGTCGCGCGCCCGATTGTCGCGCAAGGCGGCGCGGTAGCGCTCCTCGGCTTCGAGCGCCGGGCCTTCGGCGACCATCGCCTCGACCTCGCCAAGCAGGCGCAAGCCCGCCCAGGGAAACGGCGAATCGTCGTCGCGCTCGGCGAGAATGGCCCCGCCGAGCCGGTTGACGCATTCCGCCCGCGCCGCAGCGATAGCGACGCCGAGTTCGGCGGCCTCGCGCTCCAGCGCATCGAGCCAGACGCCGTTGCGGTTGTCTTCAAGCAGCCTGTTGCGCCCGCGCAGCGCGCGCTCGAACTGCCCCACGCGCGCGCCATGGGAGGGGTCGATGGCGAGCACCAGCCGATCGAGGAATTTTCGGCGCTCGCTCGCCGGGCCGCTCATCAGCGGGTCCATCGCCGGGGTGAGCCAGACGAGCCGCAGGTGATCGGAGAAGGCGCGCGCCGAGGCGACCGGGGCGCGGTCGATGCGGTTGACGCGCTCGGCGCCGGGCTCGATCCCGAGGCCCATTGGCCGCGTCTCGCCATCCTCCTCGACCTCGATGGCGACGGTAAAGCCGCCCGCGCCGCCGCTGCGCGCACATTCGCTCAATTCGGCCCGGCGCAGGCCGCGTCCCGGCGAAAACAGCGACAGCGCCTCAAGAAGGTTGGTTTTGCCGGCGCCGTTCTCGCCGACGAAGGCGACGAGGTCGGCGTCAAACCGCGCGTCGAGCGCCGCATAAGAGCGGAAGTCGCTGAGGATCAGCCGCCGCACGCGCGGCCGCCGGCGCGACGGCTCGAAGGGAACGGACATCCCGCGCATGTGGCACGGCGGCCGGGGCGAAGAAAAGACCCGGCTTGCCGAGCCGGCCAGCGTCGGCGCATGTTGGCCGGCGAATGAAAGCGGAGAGACGCTTTGACCTATGACGTTCTGATGCCGGCGCCGGGCATGGCGAGCATCGCCAAGCGCATCGCCGAGCGCGCCACGCTGCATCGGCCATGGGACGAACCGGACCCCGCCGCCGCGCTCGCCAAGATCGCCCCGCACGTCCGCGCGCTCGTCGTCACCCACCACACGCCACGCATCGACGACGCCTATCTGGCGCAGTTCCCGCGGCTGGAGTTCGTGACCAGCTTCGGCGTCGGCTACGATCACATTGACGCGAAAGCCGCCGCCGCGCGCGGCGTGGTGGTCGCGCATACGCCGGGCGTGCTCGATGCCGAGACGGCGGATACCGCGCTCGGGCTGATGCTCAACGCGGTCCGCGGCTTTTCCGCCTCAGAGCGCTATCTGCGCCAGGGGCGGTGGGCGAAGGAAGGCCCCTTCCCGCTGTCGGCTTCACTGCGCGGCCGCACGATGGGCGTGCTCGGCCTCGGGCGGATCGGCAAGGAGATCGCCAAGCGCGCCGCGGCGTTCGGCGTCGAGATCGTCTATCACGGCCGCAGCGCCCAGGCGGATGCGCCCTATCTCTACTATCCCTCGCTGATCGCCATGGCGAAGGCGGTCGATATTCTGATGATCGCCGCGCCGGGCGGCGCCAACACACGCCATATCGTCAACGCCGAGGTGCTCGACGCGCTCGGGCCCAACGGCGTGCTGATCAACATCGCGCGCGGCTCCCTGGTCGACGACGACGCGCTGATCGCGGCGCTGCGGGCGCGCAAAATCCTCGCGGCCGGCCTCGACGTGTTCCCGCACGAGCCGAACGTGCCCGAGGGTTATCTCACGCTCGACAACGTCGTGCTGACCCCGCATGTCGGCTCGGCCTCGACGGTGACTCGGCAGGCGATGGCCGATCTCGTGGTCGACAATCTGTTCGCGTTCATGGACGGCAAAGGCCCGATCGCGCCGACGCCGGAAACGCCGTGGCCAATGAAGCGGGGGTGAGGCGGCGTTCTTTGTCTCTGGGGAGGCTTAGCCTATTGAAATGACTATTGTAGAGCGACGCAGTTTCCTGATGTCGCTCGCCGGCGCGGTCATAAGCGCCCGCGCCGCCCGCGCCCAGCAGACGAGCGATCGTCCGCGCCGCATCGGCGCCCTAATGCCGTTTTTGGAGCAGGATGCGGATGGACGGTCCAGGTTCGCCGCGTTCCTCGAGAAAATGCAACAGCTCGGCTGGACCGAAGGGCGCAATCTGCGGATAGATGTGCGCTGGGCCGGCCCCGACCCCGACCGAATTCGGATCGCCGCCAAGGAACTGCTTGAATTACAACCCGATCTGATCATCACCGACGGAAGCGTTCCCGTGGTCGAGTTGGCGCGCGAAACGCGTACGCTCCCGATCGTCTTCGCGGCGGTCGCCGATCCGGTCGGCATCGGAGTGGCGGCCAGCCTCGCTCACCCCGGCGGCAATCTCAGCGGGTTCGCCAACTCGGATTTCTCGATTGGCGGCAAATGGCTTCAAATCATAAAGGAGATCGCACCCGATATTGTGCGCGTCGGCGTGCTGCTCAATTCCAAGACAGCGCTCTATGCAGAGCGCTATTTGCAGTCGATCGAGGAGGCTTCGTCATCGCTAGCGCTCTCGATCAGCACGCTGTCGGTTGGCGACCCGGCGGAACTGGAACACGCCGTGAGAACGCTGGCCTCCAGCCAGAATGCCGGATTGATCGTCGTGAACGATGTTTTCATGAGGGCGCGCCGTGACCAGATCATTGCGCTTGCCACGGAGCTTCGGCTTCCGGCGATCTACCCCTATCGATCTTTCGTGACTAACGGCGGCCTGATGAGCTACGGCTTCGAGTCCATCGAACTCTTCCGGCAAGCCGCCTACTACGTCGACCGTATCCTGAAGGGGGAGAAACCCGGCGATCTGCCAATCCAACAGCCGACCCAATACGAGCTCGTCATAAACACCAGGACTGCTAAAGCCCTCGGCCTCACAGTTCCGATGTCTCTGCTCGCACGCGCCAGCGAGGTGATCGAGTAAGTCTGGCCCCAGAGCGCCGGAAGGCTCAACGGCTGGCGCGCGGAGCGCGACGCCAGCCCGCGCGCCGCGTGACCTTCAATACGTCAGCTCGGCGATGCTGATGTGCTTGTCCTTCAGCGGCCAGGGGCGCGCGACGATGCGCTCCTGGTTGAACTCGCAAACGATCGGCCGATCCTCCAGCGTCGCAAATTTCACTGGCAGCCGCCAGACCGCCGGCACGCCGGGTGGGATGCCGTCGGGCGTCTTGCCGTCGATCAGGATCGCGTCGCGCGGCGATCCGAAATAACCGCGCGGGCGGTTCATCGTCACGATCGCCGCCGCCTCGCCTTGGCCTTCCTTAGCGATCGCAGGCCGTAGGTTGATGAGGGCGGAGGAGCGCGGGAACGGCGAACGATAGATGTGCGTGATCAACTGATCGGGCGCGGCGACGACGAACTCCAGCGCCGTCGCGCTATCGGTCTCCAGCGGACCCCAGACGCCATCGGCGCTGGTGGTTTTGCTTAGCAGCGCCTCGCCCTTGCGCGCGCCGGTGTCGGAGTCCACGGCGTAGATTTCGACCTTGGCGCCGGCGACCGGCTTGTTGGTCGGCGTGTCGCCGACGACGCCGGTCACGGCGCCGTTGAGCGTCACCTTCGCCTCGGGAACGATGGCGATGCGCGACGGCGCCTGCCCGACGATGAAGCGGTAAATCTCGGGGAACGCGCGCGGGCTGAACGCGGTCTCGCGGTGATCGACCTGGCCAAGAACCAGATTGGTCGCGCCCTTCAGCGCCGGACCCTCCGCCGTCACGTTGGTCTTCATGCCGGGGCGGCCGATGTAGGCGCCGTCGGGCTGGGCGTAGAGATCGAAGCCGTCGCTGCGCAACGTCAGGAATTTCACCCCCGGCGTCGTCTCGTCGCCGCTGTTGAGGTCAGTGAGGAACGCCCCCTGACCGTTGTATTCGCTCCCGAGAATCGCCGGCACGGAAAATACGCCGTGATTGACGCCGCCGCACAGCACCGCGGAAACCGCCTTGTCGCCGCCGCCGTGGCGCAGGTAATTGCGGGTCGTATTGCAGCCGCGCGAATTGGCGACGAACGCCGCCTTCCTCGCGCCGCTCTTGGCGAGCGCCGCGTCGACGAAGGCGGAAAGCTCCTTCAGCTCGTCGTCGGTCGAGGAGCGGTCAGGCTGCGCGACGCCGTTGTCGTCGCGCGCCTGCGGGTTAGTGAAGCTGATCGCGAACAGCTTTTCGCGCGGGTAGCCGTTGCTCTCGAAGCGCCAGAACACCGATTGCCAGATCGCGGCCTGATCGCTGTCGCCGTGGACGAACACGATCGGCGGCAGGTCGTCGGCGCGCGCCCGTCCGGCCATAGCGATAGCGGCCGCGCCGGCGGCGATAAACCCTCGTCTGGTAATCATGCGTTCCTCCGCGCGAACCTTTCCCGTTCGCCTGACCCGTTGCTAGCCCGCGGCGTCGCGCGCGTCCACCCGCCGCATGGGCGCGGAGCGAAATGAGGCTTGCGAAACCCGCCGCCTTCGGCCAAGTCCGCGCGACGCCGCCCACGAGCTTGAGCCATGACGAGCCCCTTCGACGACATTCGCGCGCTGTTGAAAAATATGCCGACGGTTGACGACAAAGCGTTGACCGCCGCGCGCGAACGCCAAGCGCAACTGACGAAGCCCGCCGGCTCGCTCGGCCGGCTGGAGGAGATCGCCGAGTTCATGGCGGCCTGGCAGGGGGGCAAGCCGCATGTCGACAATCCGCTGGTCGCCGTGTTCGCCGGCAATCACGGCGTCGTCGCGCAGGGCGTGTCGCCGTTCCCGAGCTCCGTCACCGAAGCGATGGTCGGCAATTTCCAGGCGGGCGGCGCCGCGATCAATCAGATCTGCAAGACCTTCGATCTCTCGCTGAAAGTCTACGAGCTGGCGCTGTCGCAGCCGACCGGCGACATTACGCAAGAAGCCGCGCTCGACGAGCGCACCTGCGCGGCGACGATGGCGTTCGGCATGGAGGCGCTCGCCGGCGCCCCGGATTTGCTCGTGCTCGGCGAGATGGGCATCGGCAACACGACGATCGGCGCGGCGATCTATTGCGCCCTATTCGGCGGCGAGCCGGAGGATTGGGTGGGCCGCGGCACCGGCGTCGATGACGCCGGCCTCAAGCGCAAGGCCGACGCGGTGCGCCGCGCACTGGCTCGGCACAAGGAGTTCCTCGGCGACCCGCTCGAAGTGCTGCGCCGGCTCGGCGGCCGGGAGTTCGCGGCGATGGCGGGCGCGATTCTCGGCGCGCGGCATCAGCGCGTGCCGGTGTTGCTCGACGGCTTCGTCGTCTGCGCCGCGGCGGCGGTGCTGTATTCGCTCGATCCGACCGCGCTCGACCATTGCCTCGCCGGCCACGTCTCCGCCGAAAATGGCCACGCGCGGGCGCTGCGCGAGCTGAACAAGGCGCCGCTGTTGAGCCTCGGCATGCGGCTCGGCGAAGGATCGGGGGCGGCGCTGGCGGTCGCCTTGGTCAAGGCGGCGGTCGCTTGCCATAACGGCATGGCGACGTTCGCGGAAGCCGGAGTCGCCGGCAAAGTGGCGTAAACATCACGCAAGCTTGTTCGCGGCGCCTCGTGCGCGCCGTCTCCCCGCCGCGCCGACCCGCGAAGCTGTCGGCGTTCAAGGTGGGAGAGAGATTTGCGACCTTTCGTGTTTGTGGCGGCGTTAGCGCTAACGTTGAGCGGCGCGCAGGCGCAGACGATCATCGATGATTGGACGAAGGTTAAGACGCCGCCGCCGCCTGAGTTGAAACCGGTCGTTGTGGACCCCAAGACCGACGCGCTGCTGGTGCTCGACTTCAACGGGCATGAAGCCGCCGACAGCGGCCCCTGCAACAAGACGACGAAACCGCGCTGCATCGCCTCGCTGCCGAAAGTCCGCGCCGCGATCGACAAGGCGCGGGAGAAGGGCGTGTTCGTCGTCTACAGCCTGGGGGGCCGAGGAACGGCCGCCGACATCTGGCCCGAGGTCGCCCCACGCGAGGGCGAGCCGATCGTCAAGTCCGGACCCGACAAGTTCATAGCGACCAACTTGCGCGAATTGCTCGACGGCAAAGGAATCAAGCGCGTCATCGTCACCGGGACGGCGTCGGAAGGGGCGGTGCTCAATACGGCGGCGGATGCGGCGTTTCACGGCATGAGCATCGTCGTACCGGTCGACGGCATGTCCTCGACCGAGCTTTACGCCGAGCAATATGTCGCCTGGCACATGACGCACGCGCCCGGCGTCGGGCAGAAGACGACGCTGACGAGCTTGGAGCAGTTGCAGTTTTAGCGTTTTGCGGTTGAGTTGAGCCGGTGGCCGAAAGCGGCGTCAGTCCAAGTCCTTGCGGCGCAGTCGCTCGGTTGCGCGACGCTCGCGCAGCACAAAAGCGACGACGATCACGATCGCCAGCAGAACGCCGTCGGTGGCGATCAGCTTCACGAAGGTTTCCGGCGACCACGGCTGCAACCAAAGTTGCGTGAGAAACAACACGGCGCCGGCTAAAAACAGCGCGAGGCCCAAGACCACCGAGCCGTTCATCGCGACGGCTGCACGACGACCGCCGAGCCGTAGCAAATGACTTCCGTGACGCCGGACATGATCTCGGTCGCGTCGTAGCGCATCATCACGACGGCGTTGGCGCCGTTGGCGGCGGCGTGATCGCACATCATGTCGTAGGCCTGCGTGCGCGCCTGCTCGCAGAGATTGGTGTAGACCGTGATATTGCCGCCGAACAAGGTCTGTATCGCCCCCGCCAGATTGCCGACGACCGAGCGCGAGCGCACGACGATGCCGCGCACCACGCCGATGTTCTCGACGATGCGGAAGCCGGGCAGATCGAATGACAGGCTCACCATCTCCGGTCTCACGCCGACCTCCCATGAAACAGGCGCACTGAACCGCGGCGTTTTACGGCAAGTTCATGAACAAAACATTGGAGCTCGGCGACTCACATCCCGCCGAGATGATCGGCGACGGAGAAGATGTCCTTGTCGCCGCGCCCGCAAAGGTTCATCACCATCAAATGATCGCGCGGCCGTTTCGGCGCCAGTTCGATCACCTTGGCGAGCGCGTGGGCAGGCTCCAGCGCCGGGATGATGCCCTCAAGCCGCGAGCAAAGCTGGAAGGCGTCGAGCGCCTCCTTGTCGGTCGCCGACAGGTACGTGACGCGACCGCTCTCCTTGAGCCAGGCGTGCTCGGGGCCGATGCCGGGATAGTCGAGGCCGGCGGAGATCGAATGGCCCTCGTTGATCTGCCCGTCGTCGTTCATCAACAGATAGGTGCGGTTGCCGTGGAGCACGCCGGGTCGGCCGCGGGCCAGCGAGGCCGCATGGCCGTCTGGTACGTCGAGCCCGTGGCCCGCCGCCTCGACGCCGAAGATCTCGACGCCCTTGTCGTCGAGGAACGGGTGGAACAGCCCGATCGCGTTGGAGCCGCCGCCGATGCAGGCGACAAGGCTGTCGGGCAGCCGGCCCTCGGCCTCCTGCATCTGCTGGCGCGTCTCGTTGCCGATCACGCATTGGAAATCGCGCACCATCGCCGGATAGGGATGCGGGCCGGCGGCGGTGCCGATGCAATAGAACGTGTCGGCGACATTGGTCACCCAATCGCGCAGCGCCTCGTTCATCGCGTCCTTCAGCGTGCGCGCGCCGGACTGCACGGGCACAACCTCGGCGCCGAGCATCTTCATGCGGAACACGTTCGGCTTCTGCCGCTCGACGTCGACCGCGCCCATGTAGACCACGCATTTGAGGCCGAAGCGCGCGCAGGCGGTTGCGGTGGCGACGCCATGCTGGCCGGCGCCCGTCTCCGCGATAATGCGCGGCTTGCCCATGCGGCGGGCAAGCAGAATCTGTCCCATCACGTTGTTGATCTTGTGCGCGCCGGTGTGGTTGAGCTCGTCGCGCTTGAAATAGATTTTCGCGCCGCCGAGATGGGCGGTCATCCGCTCGGCGAAATAGAGCGGGCTCGGTCGGCCGACGTAATGGGTGAGGAAATGGCCGAGTTCGGCGTGGAACGCCGGATCGTCCTTCGCCTCCGCATAGGCTTTTTCGAGCGAGAGGATGAGCGGCATCAGCGTCTCGGCGACGAACCGGCCGCCGAAAATGCCGAAATGGCCGCGCTCGTCGGGGCCGTTGCGGTAGGAATTGGGCTTGTCGATCTTGGTCAAGGGGGGCTCCGAATGGCCTCTTTAATTCGCAGGCGCCGTCATGGCCGGGCTTGTCCCGGCCATCCACGCCGCTGAGTTCAGACCCGGCGCCCGTCTGCTCCGCGCCTGCGTTTCCTCGCCGTCTCCACGCAGTTGCGCTTCACGGCCTGGATGGCCGGGACAAGCCCGGCCATGACGCGGAGAGGTCTCGGCCCCAGCGTCCGGACTCCTTATCGCCGGCCAGCCCCGCCCGCAATCACTCCCGCTCGACGGCCTCGAACCCCGCCCGCGCCGCCTCAACAAAAGCCCGAATCTTCTCGGCGTCCTTCACCCCCGGCGCGCTCTCGACCCCGGAGGACACATCGACGGCGCGCGCGCGGCTCTGGCGGATCGCCTCGGCGACGTTCTCCGCCGTCAGCCCACCCGACAGAAACCACGGCTTGCGGGGATGGAACTCGCGGGCGAGCCCCCACGCGAAGGCGACGCCGTTGCCCCCGGGCAGCGCGGCCCCCTTCGGCGGCTTCGCATCGATCAGCAGCGCATCGGCGGGCTTGTAGACTTCGGCCAGCGCGAAATCGGCCGCCTCGGCGACGCCGATCGCCTTGATCGCAGAGATGCCGAACTTGCGCTGGATCTCTGCGACCCGCTCCGGGCTCTCCGAGCCATGCAGTTGCAAATACTCGGGCTCGACGGATCGGACGATCGCGTCAAGCGCCGCGTCGTCGGGATCGACCGTCAGCGCGACGATCTCGGCGCGATGGCGGGCGCGGGCGGCGAGCGCCTTGGCGGTGTCGAGCGAGACATGACGCGGGCTCCTCGGGAAGAACACGAAGCCGACCATGTCCGCGCCCGCCGCAAGCGCCGCGGCGAGGCTTTCCGGCGTCGAAAGGCCGCAAATTTTCACGCTGGTCGCCATGGCGGCCTCCTTTGGCCGAGGACGAAGCGCCTGTCAAAGCCGCTAGGACCCCGCCTCTCGCGTCGAGCGCAGCCGCTCGGCGTAGACGTTGATGATGAGCGCCAGCAGCAGGATCAGACCGCGGATCAAAATCTTCAGGAAGCTGTCGATCTTGACGTAATCGAGCCCGTTGTTGAGGACGCCGAGCACGAACAGCCCGACGATCGTATTGCCGATGCCGCCGCGCCCGCCGAACAGACTGGTGCCGCCGACGACCACCGCCGCGATGGCGTCGAGCAGGAAGGTGTCGAACTCGTTCTGCTGCGCCGAGCCGAAATAGGCGACGCCGAGCATGCCGGCGATGCCGGAGCAGACCGCCGAGATGGTCATCACCGCGCCGGTGACGAAGCGCACGTTGACCCCGGAATATTCGGCCGCCTCGCGGTTGCCGCCGACCATGTAGACGTAGCGGCCGAACCGGGTCTGCGTCAGCACGAGATGGGCGATCAGCAGCATCAGCGCGGTGACGATGATGATCCACGGCACGCCGAACAGCGATTTCGAGCCGAGCGTCAGGACGAGCGGCGGCACGCTGTAGGCGATCTGGCCGCGCACCAGCACCGCCGACAAGCCGGCGCCGATCTGCATCATCGCCAGCGTCATGATGAACGAGGGAATGCCGATCTTGGTCACGCCGAACGCGGTGATGAGGCCGAGCGCCGCGCAGGCGGCGAGCGCCAGCGGAATCGCGAGCAGGCCGGGCAGCGGCAGGTTCTGGATGTTCACGTAGTCGGGCTGCGCGGTGAAATAGGTCAGCACGATCGCGGTGGCGTTGGCGACCGCCCCGACGCTGAGGTCGATCTCGGCGGTGAGGATCACGAAGGTGAGGCCGACCGCGATGATCCCGGTGACCGAGACCTGTTGCAGGATATTTTCGAGATTGCCGAGCGTGGCGAACGAGGGCGCGGCGAAGCTGAAGAACCCGACGAGCAGGATCAGCGTGACGAACGGCGCGATGTTGCGCAATTGATCGCGCAGCAGGCGGCCAAGATCGAAGCCGGAAGCTTTGGCGCCGAGGTCGCTATCGGCCATGCTTGACTGCTCCTAATGAAGGACTGGCCCGCGGAGCGATCGTCATGCCCGCGCTTGTCGCGGGCATCCACGTCGTGGAACGCGCCTGCCTTTGGACGTAACGGGCCGGGACAAGCCCTACAGGCGCCAACTCACGGGTTTGATTGACGCTCTCCGCGTCTTGCCCGGGCTTGTCCCGGGCATCCACGTCGAGCCACGGCGGCACAGTTCCAGAACAACAAGGTTTGTGTGCAACGCACGCCGTTGTTGGTCTTGTGGCTGTTTTGCAGCGGAGCAGCGTGGATGGCCGGAACAAGCCCGGCCATGACGGAACCGGTCGTTTTTGAATTGAGCGCGCCGTTTTGCGGCGCCTTAAGTTCGCGCCTGTGGGCGCAAGCCCGGCCATGATGGCGCACGTTCTCCGCTTTGACCCAACGCTTCTCACGCCGCCGCCAGCAATCTATCTTTGCTGATCGCGCAATCCGCGAATTCGCTGGTCAGCTCGCCTTTGCGCATCACCAGCACGCGGTCGGCGAGCGAGAGCACGGTCTCGGGCTCGGTCGACAGCACGATCACCGCCATGCCCTCGGCGGCGAGGCCCTTGAGGATGTGGACGACGTCTTCCTTGGCGCCGACGTCCATGCCGCGCGTCGGCTCGACCAGCACCAGTACCTTCGGCGGTCGCGTCAGCCATTTGGCGAGCCCGACCTTCTGCTGGTTGCCGCCCGAGAGAGCGCCGAGCCGCGCCTCGACCCCAGGAGGGCGCACGCCGAGGCGTTCGGTGTGGCGCCGGGCGGCGAGGCGCTCGGCGCCCGGTCGCACCCACAGCCTCGAGAAATATTCGAGAAAGGCGATCGATACGTTGCGATAGATCGGCTCCTCGCGGAACAGCATCAGACGCCGGCTTTCCGGCACGAAGCCGATGCCGGCGTTTTTGGCGTCGGTGGTTCGCTTCAGCCGCGCCACGCCGCCTGCCAGACGCAGCCGGCCCTGCTCCGGCTTCAACTTGCCGAACAGCATGCGCGCCAGCTCGATCTGTCCGCAGCCCATGAAGCCGTAGAGCCCGAGCACCTCGCCCGCGTGCGCCTGAAACGACACGTTGCGGAAGAACGGCTCCAGCGTCAGCCCCTCGGCCTCCAGCACCGCCGGCGTGGTCGCGCGCGGCTTTAGCGCGATGTCGCTGAGATAGCTCTCGCCCAGTTCGTCGCGACCGGCGCCGATCATGTTCTCGATTATCCACGCTTTGTCGACGCCGGGACCGACCTGCCCGTGGGCGACGCGGCGCCCGTTGCGGAAGACGGACACTTCGTCGGAAATCGCGAGAATGTCGTCGAGGAAATGCGAGATGAAGATGAGGCCGCGCCCGCTCTCGCGCACGCGTCGCAGCACCGCGAACAGCCGCGCGATCTCCGGCGGCGACAGCGCCGAGGTCGGCTCGTCAAGAATGATGATGCGGGCGCCGGAGAACAGCACGCGGGCGAGCTCGACCAGCTGCTGCACGCCGATCGGGAAATCGCCGAGCCGCGCGCGCGGGTCGATGTCGAGGCCGAGGTTCTTCAACTGCTCCGACGCCTGCCGGGCCATCCGCCGCCAGGCGATCGTCCGCAACCGAGTGACCGGCTGGCTCCCGAGAAACACGTTCTCGGCGACGGTCAAATCCGGGGCGACGCTGAGTTCCTGATGCACCATGGCGATGCCGCGCGCGCGCGCGTCGCGGGCCGAGCGGAAGCGGACGGGCTCGCCGTCCACTTTGAAATCGCCGGAATCGGCGGGATGCACGCCGGCGATGACTTTCATCAGCGTGCTTTTTCCGGCGCCGTTCTCGCCGGCGAGCCCGTGGATGCTGCCGGCCGTCAGCGCGAAGTCGACGCCGCGCAAGGCCTGGACGCCGCCGAACGTCTTGACGATCGCGTTAAGTTCGACCAGCGGCGTCATGGCGCTTGTCTCAGATGAGGAACTGCTCCTCCATCCACAGCATGCCGTCGGCGTTGGCCTTGGTGACGACGGGGCCGTCGGTGACGATGTTCTTCGGGATGCCGCCGTCGCCGGTCTTCTCGCTGTTCACCACCGCGTTGACGCCGGCGATGATCGCGCCGCCGTGGATGCGGCAAGAGGGATTGCGAACGGTGGCGAACATCGCCCCGGCCTGCACTGCCTTGATCGCCGGCGGCATGGCGTCGACGCCGCCAATCTTGGTCTCGGTGCGACCCTTCGCCTGCATCACTTTCGAGGCGGCCAACGCCATGTCGTCGTTGTGGAAGAACGCGGCGTCGATCTTCGGATATTTGGTCAGCAGCGCCTCCCAGATGCGCGCGACTTTTGTCACGTCCCAATCCGCGGGCTGTTCGTCGAGCACCTGGATCTTCGGGAACTTCGAGACAACGGACTTGAACCCCCGCGCGCGACCCTGCGCGCCGGTGTGGCCGAGCGCGCCTTGCGTCATGACGATCGTGCCCTCGCCGTTGATGGCGTTGACGAGCGCTTGGGTCACCGAGGCGCCCATGAACTCGTTGTCGGGGGCGAGCAGCGTGTGGACATTGATCTGGTCGAGCGGGGCGATCAGCGTGTCCATGTCGATGACCGGCGTGCCGGCTTCAATCATCTTGTTGACCGGCGCGGTCAGCGTGCCGATGCCGAACGCCTGGATGGCGACGAAATCCCACTTCTGCGAGGCCATGTTGTCGATCGCCGAGCGCTGCTTGACGGCGTCGAGCTGACCGTCGAACCAGGTCACTTCTACGTTGAACAGGCTGCCCCAATATTCCGCCGCTTGCTTGCCTTGGGCGCACCAGGTCGCCTGCAAACCGGCGTTGGAGAACGCGGCCTTCAGCGGCTTCGACGAACGACCCGCCTCCTTGGCGATCGCCGCCGCCATCATCGGATTGAGCCCGAAGCCGCCAAACAGCGCGCCGGCGCCGAGCGCGGCGCCTTTCATCATGTCACGCCGCGAATGCCGGCCGGAATCCTTAATCCTCATAACGCGTTCCTCCCGTTCGCGCGCGGCCTGCTCTGCTGCGGCCCGCGTCGCTGACTCACGCTAACATGCCACTTCCACGGCTGGCAACGGCGGAATGGCTCAATCGTCCGCCCACGGCGAATGGCGCCAGAACGGCACGGCGAGGAAATAAGCGGCGACCCCCACGAAGCCGATCTTCACCCAAAGGCCCGTTGCGAAGTCCTGCCCGATCGCCACCGCCGACAGCGTGAAAAAGGCGACCGAGGCGACGATGTTGAAGACGCGCAACTCCTTCACCCGCATCGGATGCACGAACACGACCGGGGCGAACATCGCCGCCACGCCGGCGAGGATCAGGACCGCGCTGACGAGCGCAGGCGGCCGCAGCACGAACAGGTAGATCGCCAGCACGTTCCACAGCGCCGGGAAGCCGCGGAACCAATAGTCCTTGGTCTTCATCCGCGTATCGGCGAAATACAGCCCCGAGGCGAACACGACGATCACGCTGAGCCAGAACGACAGCGTGATCGGCATCAGATCGGAGCGCCACAGCGCGACGATCGGCACCAGCACATAGGTCAGAAAGTCGATCACCAGATCGAGCACGACGCCGTCGATCGCGCTGGCGGTCTCGGTCACCCGCGCCACCCGCGCCAGCGTGCCGTCGACGCCGTCGATCAGCAGCGCCAGACCAAGCCAGGCGAAGCAAGCGGGAAAATTGCGGTCGATCGCGGCGTAGAGCGCCAGCAGCGCCACGGCGCTGCCCGAAGCGGTGAATAAATGGACCGAAAAGCCCGCAACCCGTCGCGCGCGCCGCGGCGCGCGATCGCCCCCGATGTCCATCCCGCCTCCGCTGACGCGCCCCTGATGCGGCGGTGCGCCGTATGGACGCTTAAAAGCACGCGTGCGAAAGGGGAGCAATGGCCGACGCTTCCTCTTCCCCATCGCAGGCGTTCGATGTCGTCGTCGTCGGGGCGGGCCTCGCCGGTCTCGCCGCCGCGGTCGGGCTGGCGAAAGCGGGGTTCGCCGTCGCCTGCGTCGGCGCGAGTGAGCGCCCCGGCCCGGGCCGGACCGTCGCGCTGCTCGGACAGAGCCTCGATCTCCTGGAGAACCTGGGCGTGCTGGCGGCGATCGAAGCGCAGGCGGCCCCGATGCGAACGCTGCGCATCGTCGACGACACCGGCTCGCTTTTCGCCCCCGACCCGGTCGAGTTTCGCGCCGGCGAGATCGGGCGCGACGTACTTGGCTGGAACATCGAGAACGCCCGCCTTGCGCCGCTTATCGCCGAAGCGCTTGGCGGAGCTGCGCGCATAGAAGCCGACGTCGCCGGGTTCGAGTTCGCGGAGGACGGCGTCCGGCTGAGCTTGAGCGACGGGCGCCGCCTGATCGCGCCGCTCGCCATCGGCGCGGACGGCCGCGGTTCGCCATCGCGCAAGGCGGCGGGAATCGACATGTCGGAGCGACGGTTCGGGCAGACGGCGATGACCCTCTTCCTGCGCCATAGCCGCCCGCACGACGACGCTTCGACCGAGTTCCACACCCGCGAAGGTCCGTTCACGCTTGTGCCGCTGCCCGCGGCGCCCGATGCGCCGCACCGATCGAGCCTGGTCTGGCTGATGCGCGACGCCAGCATCGGCCGGCGGATGGCGATGTCGGACGCCGATCTGGCCGACGAAATCCGCGCCCGCTCGCACGCGATGCTCGGCGATGTGACGATCGAGGGCGGCCGCGGCGCCTTTCCGATGTCGATCCAGCGCGTCGCTCAACTGACCGCGCGGCGGCTGGCGTTGGTCGGCGACGCCGCGCACGCGTTTCCGCCGATCGGCGCGCAGGGGCTCAATCTTGGCCTGCGCGACGCCGCCGGGATCGTCGCGGCGCTCGTCGGCGCCCGCGACGAGGGCGCGGACCTCGGGGCCAAGGCGACGCTGGCGCGCTACGCTGCGGCGCGGCGACCCGACATCGCGCTGCGCACGGCGGCAATCGCGACGCTCAATGGGGCGCTGCTCGCGCCGTTCCTTCCGATCGACGCCGCCCGCGGCTTTGGGCTGGCGGCGCTTGGCGCGGTCGCGCCGCTGCGGCGGGCGGCGATGCGCGAGGGGCTCAGGCCTTTTCTGGCGCGCTGATCGGCTTCGCCTTATCGCCGCGCGCGAGCTTTCTCAGCGTCGCCACGTCGCGAAAATGTTCGCGCGCCGGCTGGGCGGGGTAGCCGAACCAGCGCTGCCCGGCCGGCACATCGTTCATCACGCCCGAGGCTGCGCCGATCTGGGCGCCGGCGCCGATGTGTAGATGTCCGGCCAGCCCGACCTGGCCGCCGAGCGCGACGAAATCGTCAATCACGCAGGACCCGGAAATCCCGACCTGGCTGACGATCACGCAATGGCGGCCGATCACGACGTTGTGGCCGATCTGCACGAGATTGTCGATTTTCGTGCCCTCGCCGATGATCGTGTCGCGGTTGGCGCCGCGATCGATGGTCGAGCCGGCGCCGATCTCGACGTCGTCCTGGATGATGACTCGGCCGACCTGCGGCACCTTAAGGTGGCGGCGCGACCCCATCGCGAAGCCGTAGCCGTCCTGCCCGATATGGGCGCCAGGATGGACGATCACTCGATCGCCGATCAGCGCGCAGGCGACAGTCGCGCCTGGTCCGATCGCCGCGTGGCGGCCAATACGCACGCGCGGGCCTATCACGGCGTTGGCGCCGATCACTGTACCGCCGCCGATGACCGCTTCCGGTCCGATCACCGCGCCGGGATCGACGATCACGCCGGCCTCCAGGCGGGCGGTCGGATGCACGTGCGCCGCCGCCGAGACGGCGCGCTCGTCGAAGCCGGAATGCGGACGCGCGGCAGAGGGATAAAGCCTCGCCATCGCCTCCGCGATCGCCCGATAGGGCTGCGGCGTCACCAGCGCGGCGCAGGACGGCGGCGCCTCGGGGCGGTGTTTGGCTTGCAGAAAAACCGCCGCCGCGCGCGAGGTTTTCAACTGCGGCAAGTAGCGCGGGTTATCGAGAAAGGTCAGATCGCCGGGGCCGGCGACGTCGATCGCCGCGATGTCGCTGATGCTGCTCTCGGCGCGCGATTCGTCGGCCAACGCGGCGCCGGTCCAGGCGGCGAGTTCGCGCAGCGTCGGCGCGACGCTGGCGGGGAAAAATACGATTTTGCGCGGGGCGGCCAAGCGGGGCTCCTTGCGAGGGCGGCGTCGCGCTTAGCGCAAAATCACCCCGCGATAAACCCTTCGGGCCCGCGCTTCGCGCGGGCGGCCGTTGGCGGCGGCGGGCGCGCGATCAGAAGGTCGCGCCGCCGGTGAAGTTTATGTACTGCGTCTGGTCGTACTTGCCCTTGCTGACGGGGTAGGCGCCGTCGATGCGAATCGGCCCGAGCGGCGAAGCCCAGATGATGCTGGCGCCGACGGAGGCGCGGATCACCTTCTCGTCGTCGACGCGCAAGCAACTCGGCTGCGTCAGCGGAATCGCTCCCGCCGGCGGGCAATAGCTGTAGCCGAGCAACGAGCTGAAATCCGATCGCCCGTTGAACCCGGTCAGGATGCCGGCGTCGGCGAAGATCGCGCCCTTCAGGCCGATCTCGCGCGGCAGGCCGAAGATCGGGAACTGAATCTCCGCTGTGCCGCCGACATAGGTCGTGCCGCCGAGCGAATTGGCCGCGATGTTGCTGGGGTCGGAAATGTCGCGCGGGCCGATGCCGCCGGGCGCGAAGCCGCGCACAAGGGTCGGGCCAACGTTGAAGTTGTCGATCAGCGGCAAGGTGCCGCTGCCGATCTGGTCGATCCGGCCGCCCTGTACGCGCAGGAAGCCGACGAGGTCGTCGGTGATCGGATAATAGTAGCGCCCGTCGATGGTCTCGCGGACGAACTGGGACTGACCGCCGAGGCCGGCGACGTCCTCGTGGAAGGTCGCCAAGGCGCCCTGCGTCGGAGACCTGCGGTTGTCGAGCGAATCCCAGATCAGCGAGAAGCCGACAAGCGAGGTGACGATCTGTCCCTGGCTGGCCGCCTCCTTGATCGCCGCCGAAGCTTCGCCGTTGGTCAAGCAGTTCTGGTTGAAGTACGCCTGTTCCGGCGTCGAAGTCCCGCCGGGGACGTAGGACGGAGCGCCGCCGAACGCTGGGTTTGACGGATTCCAGGTCGAGCAATCGTCGTACGGCTGCGAGCCCGTATTCGGAATCACGATCTCCGACTCATAGAGCGAATAGTTCGGCTGGAACGTCAGCTCCTCCGTAATCGGCACGCCGAGCCGCAGGTTGATGCCGGTCGTATTCGTCTCATACAGCGCGTAGGTGTTCTGCAACTGCTGCTTATGGAAGATGTCGAAGCCGCCGGCGAGCCGCTGGTCGAACAGATAGGGCTCGGTGAAGGTGATGCCCCAGCCGTTGCTGTATTCGCCGCGCGAGGCGCTGAGCTTCACATACTGACCGCGGCCGAGGAAGTTGGTCTCGGTGAATGCAATTTCGACGATCGGCCCTTCTAAGGTCGAGTAGCCGCCGGACAGGCTGATCGAGCCCGTCGGCTTGTCCTCCACCGCGATGGTGACGATGACGCGATCCGGCGCCGAGCCGGGCCGGGTCGAGATGTGCACGGACTTGAAGAAGTCGAGGTTGTTAAGCCGGCGCTCGCCGCGTTCGATCAGCGCGTGGTTGTAGGGGTCGCCTTCGCCGATGTCGAACTCGCGCCGAATCACGAAGTCGCGAGTACGCGTATTGCCGACGATGTCGATCCGCTCGACATAGACTTTCGGCGCGTCGTCGACGGTGAACGCAAGCGCGATCGTGTGATTGGCGTTGTCGCGCTCGCCGTGCGGACGCACGTCGGAGAACGCATAGCCGCGCCGCGCCAGCTCGCGCGTCATCGCCTCGACCGTCTTGTCGACCGCAGTGGCGTTATAGACGTCGCCGGGATGTTGCGTGATGTAGGGCTTCAAGTCGTCGCCGGGCACATGCGACAGGCGGGACACCACGTTCGAACTGGACACCCGATATTGCGGGCCTTCGTCGACGCTGATCGTGATGATGTAACCCTTCTGCGCCGGGTCGTAGACCACCGCCGTATTGGTGATGCGGAAATCGGCGTAGCCGTAGCGCATGTAGTATTTGCGGATCGCCTCTTCGTCCGCGGCCAGCGTGTCGGGATTGTAGACGTCGCTGGTCTTGAAGAACGACAGCCAGTTCATCTCGGTCGTCTGCATCAGGCTCTTCAGGCGCCAGGACGAAATGTTTTGGTTGCCGATGAAGACGATGTTCTTGACGCCGGTCTTATCGCCTTCGTCGACCTTGAAGACGAGATCGACGCGACCCGTCGGCAGGGTAACGAGTTGGTAGGTGATGGTCACGTCATTGCGACCGATCTTTTTGTAGGCTTCCTTCAGACGATCGATGTCGGCGTCGGCGACGGCCTTGTTGAAAGCGACATAGGGCTTCGACTGCACTTCAACGCCGAGCTGATCGCCCTTCAATTTGCTATTGCCTTCGAAGGCAATGCGGTTGACGATCTGGCTACCCTCGATGACGGTGACGATGACCTGGTCGCCGACGATCTTCGCCGAGACCTTGGTGAACATGCCCGTCGCGGAGAGATCGGCGACGCCGCGGTTGACGCTCGCCTGGTCGACGCCATTGAAATAGGCCTTGATTGCGTCCACGTCGCCACGGCTGGCGCCGTTGACGATGATCTTGTTGGCGACTGGCGAAACCTGGGCGAACGCCTGTCCGGAGGCGAGCACGCTGAACGCGACGACGAGGGCGACCAGAAGCCCCCAAAACGTCGTACGCGCCCGTGACATTCTGGACAAATTCATCGTGCTCGACTTCCCCGTATCGCTACTCGACGCTCGACCCGGCTTGCCGCCGGTGTCCTTATGCAACGCCCGAAGGTTCGGCCCGCCGCACGCCTCCCGAACGCGAGCGGCGTTCGAAAAAACGGCGTAAACCCATACCTCTTCTCGCAAAGAGGGAAGGTTACCGGGCTTTTACCTATTCCGCGAGGGCCTGCAAACGCTAATTACACCGAGTCTATACCAATTCGGGCAAGCGTGGCGCGCGCGACACAGGTGTGGTTGATGGGGGGTTAATCGTTCGGATTAGCCGCGGCCGAGCAGCCGCAGGATGTCGTGCGCCGTCGTGAAAATCATCAGACTGCCGACCAGCGCGATTCCGACCCGCATTCCATATTGCTGCACACGCTCGCTGACCGGACGGCCGGTGAGCGCCTCGATCAGATAGAACATAAGGTGTCCTCCGTCGAGCAGCGGCACGGGGAACAGGTTCATCAAGCCGACCGAAACCGAAAACAGCGCCGCCAGATTGAGCAGCTCCCAGAAACTCACCCTGGCGATCGCGCCGGTGATCTGCGTCATGCCGACCATGCCGGACATCTGGTCGACCGACTCGCGGCCGGCGAACAGGCCGCCGATGTAGCTCAGCGTCGCGCGGGTGATGAAGCCGACCTGGTCGCCCGCCCAGCCGACGCATTGCACGACGTCGCAGCGTTCGTAAGTGACGTCCTTCGGATCACGGGTCGAGCCGAGGCCGAGATGGCCGATCCGCCGCTTGCCGAGCACGCCCTGGTCGACCAGCATCACCTGCGGTGCGGCCGTGAGGGTCAGGTTCTGCCCTGCCCGGTCGACGCCGAACGTCATGTCGAGCCCTGTGTTCAGCACCACGGCCTGCTGCAGGTCCTGGAACGAACGGATCGGCTGGCCGTCGATGGCGGTGACGAGGTCGCCGACCTCGAAACCCGCATTCGCCGCCGGCGAACCCGGCTCGACGACGCCGATTCGGGCGTTGTGGCTCGACTGCCCAAACGCGACGAACAGGCCGGTGAACAGCACCATCGCCAGGATGAAGTTAGCCGCCGGGCCTGCGGCGACGATCGCGGCGCGGTTGTAGACCGGCTGCGCCGCCAGCGTGCGGCCGCGCTCGGCCGGGTCGATCGCGGCGAGCGCCTGCTCGTCCTGCCCGCTCGCCGCATTGGCGTCGCCGAGGAATTTCACATAGCCGCCCAGCGGGAACAGCGCGAGGCGCCAGCGCGTGCCCTTGGAATCGACGCGCGCCAGCAATTCGGGGCCGAAACCGAGCGAAAACGCCTCGATCTTCACGCCGCACCAGCGCCCGACGAGGTAATGGCCGAGCTCGTGGAAGAACACGATGCCGTTCATGATGACGATGAACGGCACGATGTACCAACCCAGCCAGGCGACGAAGTCGACAAGCGTGTGCATCAAGGGCATCGAATGGCCTCCGCGGGACGCGCCGCCGCCAAGGCGCGCCGCCGGCAAATGGTTACTAGATCGTTACTATGACGTAGCAGGGGGGTCAGGCCAAGAGGGCGGTCGCCCGATCTCGCGCCGTATGGTGAATCGCCAGCGCCGCGTCGACGTCAGCGGGCGTTTCGATTTCGCGCGCCGCCCGCATCGCCTCGAGCGTGCGCTCGACGACTCCCGCCAGGGCGCCGAACGCGATGCGGCCGTCGAGAAAGGCGGCGACCGCGATTTCGTTGGCGGCGTTGAGCGCCGTCGGCGCCCCTGCCCCTTCGGCCAGCGCCTCGCGGGCGATGCGCAGCGCGGGAAAGCGGTCGAAGTCCACCGGCTCGAAGGTGAGCTTCGATAGCGCGATGAGGTCGGGCGCCGGAACGCCGCTGGCGACGCGCTCGGGATGGGCCAGACAATGAGCGACCGCCGTGCGCATGTCCGGATTGGCGAGCCCGGCGAGGGTCGAGCCGTCCTCGAACGCGATCAGCCCGTGGACGATCGACTGAGGATGTACGACGACGGCGAGCTTGGCCGGGGAAATCGCGAACAGATGATGCGCCTCGATGAGTTCGAGCCCCTTGTTCATCAGGCTCGCGCTATCGATGCTGATCTTCGGCCCCATGCTCCATTTGGGATGGGCGAGCGCCTCGGCCCTGGTCGCCTTGGCGATCTGTTCGGCGCTCCACTCGCGAAACGGGCCGCCCGAGGCGGTGATCGTCATCACCGCGACTTCGGACGGTTTGCGCCCGCCGAGCGCCTGAAAAATCGCGTTGTGCTCGGAATCGAGCGGCAGCAGCGTTGCGCCATAGCGTTCGACGGCGCGCATGACCGGCGTTCCGGCGCAAACGAGGGTCTCCTTATTGGCGAGCGCGATGACGCGGCCGCATTCGATCGCCGCGAAGGTCGGGCCGAGCCCGACCGCGCCGACGATGGCGGAGACAACGAGATCGGCCGGCCAGCGCGCCGCCGCCTCCATCGCCTCGACGCCGCAAGCCGCCTCAACGTCGTGACCGGCGAGCCCGGCTTTAAGATCGCCGTAGCCGGCGGGGTCGGCGATGGCGGCGAATTTCGCGCCGAGTTCGATCGCGGTGCGCGCCAGCGCGGCGCCGTCGCGGCCGCCGACAACCGCTTCGACCGAGAAGCGATCGGGATTGTCGCGGATGACGCTGGCGCAGGATTTGCCGATGGACCCCGTGGCGCCGAGCAGGACGATGCGCTTGCGCGCGCCTGCGCCGTTCCCGCGCGTGAATGATGTCAAATCACAACCCTCGCCCTACTCACCACTTCAATAGTCCCGGCGCGATCCAGGGCCCCTCGGATCGCGTCCAGGCGACGGCCGCCGCAAACGCCGCCGCTACGATGAAGCCATCGAGGCGATCCATCAAGCCCCCATGGCCGGGAATAAGCCGGCTGGAGTCCTTGACCCCGGCCCGCCGCTTCATCGCCAATTCGAAGAGATCGCCGGCCTGCGACAGCGCCGAGGCGACGAATCCGAGCTCCAACAGCGGCGCGAACCGGATTCCGCCGGGAACCGTCGCCGCCGCCAACAGCGCCGCCAGCACCGTCGACACAACGGCGCCGACGATCGCTCCGGACCAGGTCTTGCCTGGTGAAATCGCCGGCCAAAGTTTGGGGCCGCCGAGCAGGCGTCCGCCGAAATAGGCGCCGATGTCGGTTCCCCAGACGATCGCATAGAGCCATAGCATCGCCGCCACGCCCTGAGTCGGGCTGCCGCGCAACAACGCCGGCGCCAGCATCGCCGCGCCTGCATAGAGCACGCCGACGCCGGCGGGAATCCGCCGATCCGCGTCGGACGCCGCGCCTGCGGCCACGGCGCCCGCCAGCAGCATGATGAGCGAGATGCGGGCGTGCGCGTAGAGTGCCCACGGCGCCGCCGCCACCAGACCCAGGACGCTGGCGGCGACGCGCAGCCAGAGGCGTTCGCCGCCGATCATGCGCTGCCATTCCCAGGCGACGCCGATTGCGGCAATCCCCCAGAACACGAGAAACGGGAAACCGCCGAAATAGGTCGCGGCGAGCGCCAGCGCGATCATGACGACGCCGGACGCCGCGCGCGGCCTCAGATCGTCGCCGACGACGAAGCGGGGACGCGCGATCGACGCCATCAGGACGCGGACTTCACGGCCGCCGGATCGGCGGCCAACCCGCGGCCGCCATAGCGGCGCTCGCGGGTAAAATATTCCTCCAGCGCGGATTGGAGCGCGGCGCGGTCGAAATCCGGCCAATGGATCGGCAGGAACACGAATTCGGCGTAGGCCGCCTGCCAGAGCAGAAAGTTCGACAGCCGCTGCTCTCCCGAGGTGCGGATGATGAGATCGGGGTCCGGGATGTCCGAGGTCGATAGCGAACTGGCGAAATGCTCGACGCCGATGCTGTCCGGGTCCAATTCGCCCGCCGCCGCCAACGCCGCCAGTCGGCGGGCCGCGTCGGCGATCTCCTGACGGCCGCCGTAGTTGAACGCCACGACGAGCGTCAATCCGCGGTTGTTGCGGGTCAGTTCCTCCGCCTCGTTCAGCAACCCGGAGATGTCGGCGGCGAGCCCGTCGCGCCCGCCGATCACCCTGACCCGCACATCGTTAGCGTGCAACTCGGCAAGATCGTTGCGGATGAAGCGCTTGAGCAGGCCCATCAGCAGCGAGACTTCCTCCGGCGGCCGGGTCCAGTTCTCGGTTGAGAAGCTATAGAGCGTCAGGAACGAGACGCCGATCTCGCTCGCCGCGCGCACGGCGCGTCGGACCGCGTCGACGCCGCGACGGTGACCCTCGTAGCGCGGAAGGCCGCGCGCCTGCGCCCACCGGCCGTTGCCGTCCATGATGATGGCGACATGCCGGGGCGCCTTGCGGGCGGAGTGAACGTTCTCGATGGCGGACGACATGCGCGGGGCCTCGACGCGACGTCGGCTAGACCTGCATGATCTCCTTTTCCTTGGACGCCAGCAAGTTATCGATCTCCTTGATCGCCTCGTCGGTGGCCTTTTGCACCTCGGTCTCGTGACGCTTACCCTCGTCCTCGCTCATCGCGTGTTCTTTCACTAGCCGCTTCAGCACGTCGAAACCGTCGCGGCGCACGTGGCGCACGGCGATCCGGGCGTCCTCGGAATATTTGTGCGCGACCTTGACCATCTCTTTGCGTCGCTGCTCGTTGAGTTCCGGAATGCGGATGCGCAGCAGCGTCCCCTCGACCGTCGGCGACAAGCCGAGATTGGCGTCGCGGATCGCCTTATCGACCGCGCCGACCATCGTCTTGTCCCAGACCGAGACGGCGAGCGCGCGCGGCTCCGGCACGCTGACCGACGCCACCTGGGTGATCGGCATCCGCTGTCCATAGGCCTCGACATAGACAGGCTCCAGCAACGCCGCGCTGGCGCGGCCGGTGCGCAGGCCGTTCAACTCCGTCTTGAGGGTGGCGTGGGCGCCTTGCATGCGGCGCTTGAGATCGTTCAAATCGAATTTCGGCAACGCCGCCATGGGAATCGGTCCGGTCGCTATAGTCTGGGCCGCGCTTTCACGGCGATTCGACGCGTTTCGCGCGCCGACCTTCTCTGTAACACAGCTTTGCTGGCGATACAGCGGGTTTGCAGCGCGTCATGCCGCCGACATGAGAATCTGAGCAAAGACCAGGAGAGCGTCCGCCGGAATGGAAAACCGTCATGCCCCGCCCGTTCGAAGTCGAGCCAGGCGCCTCGGCCGTAAACCGGTACCGCGCCATCTTTCTGTCCGACATGCACCTGGGAACGCGCGGCTGCCAGGCCGATCTCATTCTCGATTTCCTGCGCCACAACGAGGCCGAAACGTTCTTCCTGGTTGGCGACATCATCGACGGCTGGCGCATGCGCGCCAGTTTCTACTGGCCGCAAACCCACAACGACGTAATCCAGAAACTGTTGCGCAAGGTCCGACGCGGCGCGCGCATGGTGTTCGTGCCGGGTAATCACGATGAATTCGCGCGCCAATTCGTGGGTTTGACTTTCGGCGGGATCGAGATCGTTCGCAATCTCAAATATAGAACGGCCGACGGACGGCGTTACCTCATCATGCACGGCGACGAATTCGATGTTGTCGTGCGTCACTCGAAGTGGCTGGCGCTGCTCGGCGACTGGGGCTACGATCTGGCCTTGTTCGTCAACACGCATTTCAACGCCGTGCGCCGCAGGCTGGGATTTCCCTACTGGTCGTTCTCCGCCTGGGCGAAACTTAAGGTCAAGAACGCCGTCAACTTCATCGGCGCGTTCGAACGCGAGCTCGCCGAAGAGGCGCGCCGGCGCGGCGCGGACGGGGTGATCTGCGGCCACATCCACCACCCCGTCATCCGCGACATCGAGGGCGTAACCTACGTGAACACCGGGGATTTCGTGGAATCGTGCTCCTACGTCGTCGAACACGACGACGGTCGGCTGGAGGTGAAGCACTGGTCGCGACCGCTCGCGCCCGCGCTGCTGCGGCATCAGGACGAGGCGGTTAACGACCCCGAGCCCGTCGGCGCCGTCGAAGCGGCGTGATGCGGATCTTGCTGGCGACGGACGCCTGGCGTCCGCAGGTCAACGGGGTTGTGCGAACGCTCGAAAATATGTCCGAGGCCGCGGCGGCGCAGGGCGCGTCGTTCGAGTTCCTGACGCCGGACGCGTTTCCGACGTTCCCGCTGCCGACTTACGCCGAGATCCCGGTCGCCATCCCGAACTTTCGCGAAGTCGTCCGGCGGATCGACGCGGCGGCGGCCGACCATGTCCACATCGCGACCGAAGGACCCGTCGGCTGGGCGGCGCGGCGCTATTGCCTCGAACGCGGACGCCTGTTCACCACCGGCTATCACACGCGATTCCCGGAATATGTGCGGGCGCGGACGCTGATTCCCGAGGACTGGACGTATCAGCTGCTGCGCCATTTCCACGCCCCGTCCGCCGCCGTGATGGCGCCGACGCCGTCGATCCGCGACGAACTGACGCGGCGCGGATTCGCGCGGGTGCGGGTGTGGACGCGCGGCGTCGACCACGCGATGTTTCGCCCGCGTCCCGGCGCCGATCTCGGGCTTCCCCGCCCCGTGTTTCTCTACGTCGGGCGCATCGCGGTTGAGAAAAACCTGGAGGCGTTGCTGTCGCTCGACCTGCCGGGCTCGACCGTGTTGGTCGGCGAGGGACCAGCGCGTGAGCGTCTCGCCCGGCGCTTTCCGCGCGCGCATTTCCTCGGAAGTCGTTTCGGCGAAGCGCTGGCGGAGACGTACGCGAGCGCCGACGTGTTCGTGTTTCCCTCGCGCACGGATACGTTCGGCGTCGTGCTGCTGGAGGCGCTGGCGAGCGGCGTGCCTGTGGCCGCTTATCCCGCGCCGGGACCCCTCAACGTGATCGACGCCAGCGGCGCCGGCGTGCTGAGCGAAGACTTGGGGCAAGCGTGCCTGGCGGCGCTCGAAATTCCCCGCGCGGCGGCGAGGGCGCGCGCGCTCGAATTCAGTTGGAGCGAAAGCGCGCGGCAGTTCCTCGGCCACATCGCCAACGCCCAAGCGGCGGCGCTTATCCGAACCGCTTGACGCCGCCGTCGAGATCCGGGCCGTCAAGCGCCACCAAGGCGGCGAAGCGCTGTTCGAGCGCGCTTCGTGGTTCCGCCGGTCGGTCTTCCTCGCCGCGCGAAGCGGCGCTGGCGCGAGCCCGCGCGTCCGCCGAGGCGCGCAAGTCCCGCAGGGCTTCGGCGAGTTGGCGCAGGACCTCCGTCGCGCGTTCGCTTTCCTGGCGCCGACGCGTCTGCTCGCCTTCGTTTCTGGTGGCGCGCGCCTCAAGCCGTTCGAGCGCCGAGAGGATGCGCGCCGCATCCTCGGCGCGGCGGCGGCGGGCGACTTCGGCGAGAAACAACCGACCTCGCTCTGTCTCCGAGAGCGCCGCCTCGAGGGTCACGAAGTCGGATTCCGTAAGTTTGCGCTGCGGCGTCATTTCACCGGCTTTCGTCGTCGCGATGTGAGGCGGCCTGCTTACCCAACGTCAAGCTCCATACCGTGCAAGCTATTGATAATTTAACCGGATTACGCCATACGGCGAAAGCTCGGTCGATACAATTCGCAACTCTCATACGGCGACGATAGCCCGCGGAGGTTGTGCGGGGCTTCCCGGTCAATGAACACCGCCGAGCGCGGCGGGCGCCGAGCCCCGCATCTTTTTTCTCGGCTGCGGCGGTGAAAAAAACCGGTTTCCGATCCCCCGGGCCAAGGGTACATGGGGAAGGTAACGGTCGGAGACGCGTTGACATGACGGGCGCGATGCGCACAGGGCAAGGCGGTCGCGTAGACCGGACGCGGGCCATCGGTTTCACTTTCGACGGCCGTCGGTATCAGGGACTCGCGGGCGACACGCTCGCCTCGGCGCTGCTCGCCAACGGCGTCCATCTGATGGGCCGCTCGTTCAAGTATCACCGGCCGCGCGGCGTGCTGTCGCTGGGCTCCGAGGAGCCGAACGCGCTCGTCACGATTGACGCCGGCAAGGGCCGCGTCACGCCGAACCTGCGTGCGACGCAGGTGGAACTGTATGAGGGCCTCCGTGCGACCTCGCAGAACGCCTGGCCGTCGCTCGCGCATGACGCGATGGCGGTCAACGGCGCGTTGTCGGCGTTCTTTCCGGCCGGCTTCTATTACAAGACCTTCATCGGGCCGCCGGGCGCCTGGGAGCGCATCTATGAGCCGGCGATTCGCCGCGCGGCGGGCCTCGGCGTCGCGCCGACCGATCCCGACGCCGATCACTATTCCTACGAACATCGCCATTGCGACGTCGCGGTGGTCGGCGCCGGCCCCTCGGGCCTCGCAGCCGCCCGCGCCGCGGCGCGAGCCGGCGGCCGGGTGATCCTGTTCGACGAGCAGGCGGAGTTCGGCGGCTCGCTGCTTGCCGACGCGCATTCGCTGATCGACGGCAAGCCGGCGGCGGCGTGGGCGGCCGACGTCGTCGCCGAATTGTCCGGCCTGCCCAACGTCACCTTGCTGCCGCGAACGCAGGTGTTCGGCTATTACGCGCAAAACTTCCTCGCCGCCGAGCAGCGGGTCACTGACCATATCGCCTATCCCGACCCCAAACTGCCGCGCGCGCGGTTCTGGCAAGTGCGCGCGGAGCGGGTCATCGTCGCCGCCGGCGCGCACGAGCGGCCGCTGGTGTTTCCCGACAACGACCGGCCGGGGATCATGCTCGCCGATTCGGCGCGTGCGCTCGCGGTGCGCTACGGCGTCAAGCCGGGCGACCGGATCGTGGTCGCAACGACCCACGACGGCGGTTATCGCGCCGCGCTCGACCTGGCGGACGCCGGTTGCGAGATCGCCATGATCGTCGATTCCCGCAGCGAGACGCCGTGGGGCCTGTCGACGTCGGCGCGCGCGCGCGGCCTGCCGGTCGAGACGCATGCGACGATCCTTGGCTCGCGCGGCTCGCTTCGCGTTACGCACGCAAGAGTGGCGAGGTTCTGGTCGGACGGCCGCGCCGGCCAGCCTGACGACGTCGCCTGCGATCTCATCGCCATGACCGCGGGATGGACGCCGAGCGTGCATCTGTTCTCGCAATCGCGCGGCAAACTTAAGTTCGACGCGGCGACCCAAACCTTCCTGCCCGGCGCGGCGGCGCAGAATATGGTCTCGGTCGGCGCCTGCGCCGGCGTGTTCGATCTCGCCGAGGCGCTCGCCGACGGCGCGCGCGCCGGGGCGGAGGGAGCGGAAGCGCCGCGCGCGGAGGGCGGCGACCCCACGGGCGCCGGAACGCTCGGCCTCGTCGCCCCGATGCCGGAGGAGAAGCTGGCGAAAGCGTTCGTCGATTTCCAGAACGACGTCACCGCGCGCGACATCAAGCTCGCGACCCGCGAGGGTATGCGCTCGATCGAGCACATCAAGCGCTACACCACGACCGGCATGGCGACCGATCAGGGCAAGACCTCGAACATGAACGCGCTCGCCATCGCCGCCGGCGAGCTTGGCCGCAGATCGTCGAGGTCGGCCTGACAACGTTCCGCCTGCCCTATACCCCGGTCACGTTCGGCATTTTCGGCGGCCCGTCGAAGCGCGAGATGCTCGATCCCACCCGCGAGACGCCGATTCATCCCTGGTATGTCGGAAAAGGCGCGGTCTGGGAGGAGGCGGGCCAGTGGAAGCGCGCCTCGCGCGTACCGCTCGCCGGCGAGAGCCCGGAGGAGACGGTCAAGCGCGAGTGCCTGACCACCCGCGCGAAGGCCGGGATCATGGACGCCTCGACGCTCGGCAAGATCGAGGTCGTCGGACCGGACGCCGGGGAGTTTCTCAACCGGCTCTACATCAACTCATTCGCCAAGCTCGGCGTCGGGCGCTGCCGTTACGGGCTGATGCTCAACGAAATGGGATTCATCTACGACGATGGCGTCGTGGTGCGGCTCGCGCCGGATCGTTTCCACATCACCACCACCACCTCCGGCGCGGCGCATGTGTTCGCCGTGATGGAGGATTACCTGCAAACCGAGTGGCCGGACCTCAAGGCGCGCTTCACCTCGATCACCGAGCAATGGGCGACGATCGCGATCAACGGACCGCTGGCGCGAGAGATTCTCGCGCCGCTGGTCGAGGGGATCGACCTCGGCAACGCCGCCTTCCCGCACATGAGCGTGCGCGAGGGCCGCATCGCCGGGGTTCCGACGCGGCTCGCGCGGGTGAGCTTCACCGGCGAGATGGGTTTCGAGGTCAATGTCCCCGCCGATTACGGGCTCGCCGTGCAAGAGGCGATCTGGGCGGAGGCGGGAAAGCGCGGCGCCTGCGTCTATGGGCTCGACTCGCTGCTGCTGCTGCGCGCCGAGAAAGGCTTCATCGTCGTCGGCCAGGAGACCGACGGCACGGTGACGCCCGACGACGTCGGCATGGGCAAGATGGTCGCGATGGCGAAGCCGGACTTCGTCGGCAAACGCTCGCTGGCGCTCGCCGATCTCAAGCGGCCGGGGCGCAAGCAGCTCGTCGGCCTGCTCGCCGCCGATCCCCATCATCGGCCGGATGAAGGCGAGCAGCTCGTCGCTTCGGCGACGACGCCCTCCGGCACAAAGCCGATCGGCCACGTCACCTCGTCCTACATGAGCCCGACGCTCGGCCGCTCGTTCTGCCTCGCTTTGCTCGATAACGGCCGCGCCAAGATCGGCGAGACCGTTTACGCCGTCGGCGTGGAGGGCGGGCATGCGGTGAAGGTCGTCGAGCCGGTGTTCTACGACAAGGAGGGGGCGCGCCTTGACGCTTGAAGCTGTTCGCCGCTCGGTCCTCGACGGCCGCGCCCTGCCCTCGATCGGCGCGGTGAAAGTGCAGCCGCTGCCGTTCGCGACGCGGTTCAACCTGCGCGGCGGGGCCGACGTCGTCGCTCCGGTGGCGCAAGCGTTCGGCGTCGCGCCGCCGACGAAACCGCTGAGTTCGGCGGCCTCGGGGGCGCGCGCCGCCTTGTGGCTGGGGCCGGACGAGTGGCTGCTGATCGCCGAAGAGGGCGCAAGCGGCCTGATGAGCGAGTTGGAGAAGGCGCTGGCCGCGGTGTTCCATAGCCTCGTCGACGTTTCGCATCGGCAGGTAGGAATTTGGTTGGAGGGACCGGGGGCGGCGCGACTGCTTGCGGCCGGCTGCCCGCTCGACCTCGATCTCAGCGCGTTCCCCGTCGGCATGTCGACGCGCACGCTGCTGGTGAAGGCCGAGATCGGCCTCTGGCGACCGGTGGAAAACGGCTTCCACCTTGAGGTTTCGCGCTCGTTTGCGCCCTATGTCGCCCGCATTCTCGACGAAGCGGCGCGGGATCAGGCGGAGGCTTGAGGCTGGCGCTCGGCGTCGACGCCGCCTGGACGGCGACGCAACCGAGCGGCGTCGCTTTGGCCACGGAGGACGCCGCCGGCTGGCGGCTGCTGGCCGTCGCAAGCTCCTATGCACGATTTCGCGCGCTGGCCGACGGCGCGCCGCTGGCCTCGCCGCGCGGCGAGGCGCCGGACGTTCCGGCGTTGTTGCAGGCGTGCCGGACTTTGGCGGACGGCCGGACGCCGGACCTCGTCGCCGTCGACATGCCGCTGTCGCACACGCCGATCGTTGGCCGTCGAGTTCAGCGATCGGGCTATCTCCTCCGCGTATGGCGCCGCCAAGGCGGCGACTCATTCTCCGAGTGCTGTGCGGCCGGGACGTCTGGCCGACGACTTTCGCGAAGATTTTGAAAGCGAAGGCTTTTCGCTCTGCACGGCCAGCTTGCGGACGCCGGGCGTCATGGAGGTCTATCCGCACGCGGCGCTGTTGGCGCTGACCGGCGACAAGGTGCGGCTTGCCTACAAGGCCGGCAAGACGACAATCTATTGGCCCGACGAGGGCCGCGACATCCGCGGCGCGCGCGTGCGCGTCGTCTGGCGGCGCATCGTCGCGCTGCTGGAGCGGGAGATCGCAGGCGTCGCGGACGCCCTGCCGCCGCCGCCGACCGAGATTAGAGGCCGAGCGTTGAAAGCCTATGAGGATCAACTCGACGCGGTGATTTGCGCCTTCGTCGCCATCGCCGCGTTGCAGGGAAAAGCGCGACCCTACGGCGACGAAGAGTCGGCGATTTGGGTCCCGACGACTGGATTGCGATCGCAAGTAAGCGGTCCTTAACCTCAGCTTGCAACTTTACGATTAACCCTTGCGCGCGGCCCCGGACGTCGCTCGCCCTCATTCCGTCGGTTTCGACGGACATAGGTGCGGCCGCGTTTAGGATAAAGAGATGGAAACCCGAGCCAATTTCATCGCCATCGGGGCGTTCACGCTGGCGGTCATCGCCGGCGGGTTCCTGTTCGTCCTGTGGATGGCGGGCTACGGCGGCGGAGCGAACCTCGCGCGCTACCGCGTCGTCTTTCAAGGTTCGGTGTCCGGGCTCGCGCGCGGCGGCGTCGTGCTGTTCAACGGCCTGCGCGTCGGCGAAGTCAAAACTGTGGATTTCCTGGCCAACGATCCCGGCCGGGTCGCGGCGGACATCGAGGTTGACGGCCGCATCCCTGTGCGCGCCGACACCAAGGTTCGACTGGAGACGCAGGGTCTCACCGGCGGCTCGGTGATCGCGCTGACCGGCGGCGCGCCGGACGCCAAACCGATCGCCGTCAAGCCCGGCGAGCCGCCGACGCTGGAAGCCGAGCCGGGCCAAATCCAGAACCTGCTCGAGAACCTGCAAAACATCTCGGCCAAAGCGGATTCGGTGCTGACGCGCGCCGACAAGTTAATCGCCGACACCGGGCCGGCGTTCGCCGACACAATGGCCAACATCGACACCTTCTCCAAGGCGCTCGGCGACGCCTCCAGCGGCCTTTCGGGCGCAATCTCCGGCATCGGCGAGATCGGCCGCAAGATCGGGCCGCTCGCCGGACGGCTGGAGGTTCTCACCAACGACGCCGACAAGCTGCTGGGCGCGGTCGATGTCGCCAAGGTGCGCAAGAGCGTCGACGATCTCGGGTCCTTCGCGGCCTCGCTCGGCGCCAAGGACGGCCCGACGCAGCAGGCGCTCGCGCAGACAGCGACGCTGACCAAACATCTCAATGAATCCGCCATCAAGTTCGACGCGGCGCTCGCCGATCTCGACGGCGTCGCCAAAGCCTTCGACGCCAAGAAAGTGAGCGCCTTGGTCGATGGCGCGGCGGCGGTAGGCGAGACTTTGTCGCGCAATCGCGACAACATCGATCATACGCTGAAGAACGCGGCCGAGCTGACCGCCAAGCTCGACGATTCCGCAGGCAAGATCGACGGGCTGATGACCAGCGCGACGAGTTTCCTCGGCTCGTCGGACACCAAGGGGCCGCTTGGCGAAGTCGGCGACGCCGCCAAGTCGATCAAGGTTCTGGCCGAAGACGTCGATGCGCGGGTTCGGCAGATGTCGGGCGGGTTGGTGAAATTCAGCGGTTCGGGGCTGAAGGAGTACGAGGGCATGGCGGTCGATGCGCGCCGCACCCTCAACGACCTCGACCGCGTGATTCTCAGCATCGAGAAGCATCCTTCGCAGCTGATTTTCGGCTCGAAGTGAGGCTGCTAAGGCGGCGCGTCTCCCTCGCGCGTCGACAACGCCTCTAGTTCCTCGATCCGCCGCGCCCAATGGGCCAGCATCACGTTGAGCCAGCCGCCAACCTCGGCGAGCGGCCGCGGGTCGAAATGGTGGCGCCGTTCTCGGCCGCGTCGCTCAACCCGCACGAGGCCCGACAGCCGGAGAACTTGCAAATGTTCGGAGACCGCGGGGCGGCCAACCGGCATATCGGCGGCAAGCTCGGAAGCCGTGCGCGCGCCCGTGCGCAGCTCCATCAAAAGCCGCCGCCGCAGCGGGTGGGCGAGCGCGCCGAACACGTCCTTGCTTTCGTCGCGCATCGCGGCCATCCCTTATGTCGGATATCTCCGACGCATTAGCAGGACGGCCGGCGGGCGAGAAGCGCCGTCACCGTTTCCTCAAACAACCAAACGCAAGCGCGTGGTCTGCATAAATTGCTGATTATATTCGACTACTCTCGTATAGAGCCCGGGTGGCGATCCATCATCGGGGCGCGCAGTTTCGTCGTTTGGCGGCGTTGCGCGATAGGCGCCCCTATGTTACCTGACCGCCGCCGCGCGGCGTCCGCCGCGCGGAGCAAAATCCAGGGACGGCGCCCGCGCCTGTCCTAGCAAGGGCGTAAGCTTGGCCGAGGACATCGATCTCGTTTCGGGCGTAGCCGGGCGCTACGCATCCGCGCTCTATTCGCTCGCGGCCGAGCAACGGCAGACCGCCGAAGTCTCCACGGCGCTCGCCACCGTCGAGGCGATGATCGCCGCGAGCCCGGACTTGCAGCGCCTGGTGCGCTCGCCGGTGTTTTCCGCCGCCGATCAATCGAGGGCGCTCGGCGCGTTGTTGGACAAAGCGGAGATCACCGGGATCGCCGCCAATTTCGTGCGCCTCGTCGCCGCCAAGCGGCGGTTGTTCGCGCTGCGCGACATGATCAAGGGCTACGGCAAGCTCTACGACGTCGCCCGCGGCCTGACGCGCGCCGAGGTCACCAGCGCCGCGCCGCTCAGCGACGAGCAGGTTTCGGCGCTGAAGGACCAGTTGCGCGGCAAGGCCGGCGGCAAGGACGTCGATCTCACCGTCAAGGTTGATCCGGCGATCATCGGCGGCCTCGTCGTCAAACTCGGATCGCGCATGGTCGACGGCTCGCTTCGCACCAAACTCAACGCCATTCGTATCGCCATGAAAGAGGTCGGTTGATGGACATCCGCGCCGCTGAAATCTCCTCCATTCTGAAAGCCCAGATCGCCAATTTCGGCGCCGAGGCGGAAGTCACAGAAGTCGGGCAGGTGCTGAGCGTCGGCGACGGCATCGCCCGCGCCTACGGCCTCGACAACGTTCAAGCCGGCGAGATGGTCGAGTTCGAGAACGGCACGCGCGGCATGGCGCTGAACCTCGAAAACGACAACGTCGGCATCGTCATCTTCGGCGCCGACCGCGAGATCAAGGAAGGCCAGACGGTCAAGCGCACCGGCGCGATCGTCGACGTGCCGACCGGCAAGGGCCTGCTGGGCCGCGTCGTCGACGCGCTCGGCAATCCGATCGACGGCAAGGGCCCGGTCGTCTACGAGAAGCGCGCCCGCGTCGACGTGAAGGCGCCCGGCATCATCCCGCGCAAGTCGGTCAACGAGCCGATGGCGACCGGCCTGAAAGCGATCAACTCGATGATCCCGATCGGCCGCGGCCAGCGCGAGCTCATCATCGGCGACCGCCAGACCGGCAAGACCGCGATCGCGCTCGACACGATCCTCAACCAGAAGTCGCTCAACGTCGAAGGCGCGCCCGAGAGCCAGAAACTTTATTGCGTCTATGTCGCGGTCGGCCAGAAGCGCTCGACGGTAGCGCAGTTCGTGAAGGTGCTCGAAGAGAACGGCGCGCTCGAATATTCGATCATCGTCGCCGCCACCGCCTCCGACCCGGCGCCGATGCAGTTCCTCGCGCCGTTCTCCGGCTGCGCGATCGGCGAGTATTTCCGCGACAACGGCATGCACGCCGTCATCATCTACGACGACCTTTCCAAACAGGCCGTCGCCTACCGCCAGATGTCGCTGCTGCTGCGCCGCCCGCCCGGCCGCGAAGCCTATCCCGGCGACGTGTTCTATCTGCATTCCCGCCTGCTGGAGCGCGCCGCCAAGCTCAACCCGGATTTCGGCTCCGGCTCGCTGACCGCGCTGCCGATCATCGAGACGCAGGCCAACGACGTCTCGGCCTATATCCCGACCAACGTGATCTCGATCACCGACGGTCAGATCTTCCTGGAGACCGACCTGTTCTATCAGGGCGTGCGTCCGGCGGTGAACGTCGGTTTGTCGGTGTCTCGCGTCGGCTCCGCCGCGCAAACCAAGGCGACCAAGAAGGTCGCCGGCAAGATTAAGGGCGAGCTCGCGCAATACCGCGAAATGGCGGCGTTCGCGCAATTCGGCTCCGACCTCGACGCCGTCACGCAGCGCCTGCTCAATCGCGGCGCGCGCCTCACCGAGCTCCTCAAGCAGCCGCAATATTCGCCGCTAAAGATGGAGGAGCAGGTCTGCGTGATCTACGCCGGCGTGAACGGCTATCTCGACAAGCTGCCGCTGCCCCGCGTCAACGCGTTCGAGCAGGGTTTCCTGGCGACGCTGCGCTCCAAGCATGGCGATCTGCTGAATTCGATCCGCGATAGCAAGGACCTCTCCGACGCCGACGCGGCGAAGCTGAAGTCGGCGTCGGATTCGTTCTCGGCGAGCTTCTCCTGATCGTTGAGAGGACGCGATGCCGTCGTTAAAGGATCTCAGGAACCGGATCGCCTCCGTCAAGTCGACGCAGAAGATCACCAAGGCGATGCAGATGGTGGCGGTGTCGAAGCTGCGCCGCGCCCAGGCGGCCGCGGAGGCGGCGCGGCCTTTCGCCGACCGGGTCGAGACCGTGCTCGCGAACCTCGCCGGCGCCGGCGAGGGCGGCGGTCAGGCGCCTCGGCTGCTCGCCGGCAGCGGCGCCGAGCAGACGCATCTGTTGATTGTTTGCACCGGCGAGCGCGGCCTCTGCGGCGGCTTCAACACCTCGATCGTTCGGCTGGCGCGCGACAAGGCGAATTCGCTCGCCGCCGCCGGCAAGACCGTGAAAATCCTCTGTGTCGGCAAGAAGGGCTACGACCAGCTTCGCCGCACGCACGAGAAACAGATCCTCGAAATGATCGACCTGCGCAGCGTGCGCACGATCGTCTATTCGACCGCGCAGCCGATCGCGGCCAAGGTGATCGAGATGTTCGAGACCGGCGAGTTCGACGTCTGCACGTTGTTCTACGCCCGCTTCCGCTCGGTGATCTCGCAGATCCCGACCGCGCAGCAACTCATTCCGCCGGAGCTGAAAGAGACGCCGGAAGACGCGCCGACCTATGACTACGAGCCGGACGAGGGCGAAATCCTCTCGCAACTGCTGCCGCAGGCCGTCACGGTGCGCATCTATCGCGCTTTGTTGGAGAACATGGCGTCGTTCTTCGGCGCGCAGATGAGCGCGATGGACAACGCCACCCGCAACGCCGGCGAAATGGTGAAGAAATACACCTTGCGCTACAACCGCACGCGCCAGGCGATGATCACCAAGGAACTGATCGAAATCATCTCGGGCGCCGAGGCGCTCTGAGACCCCTCTCGCGAAGGACTCGGAACAGATGGCGAGTGCAAACAACATCGGCCACATCACCCAGGTGATCGGGGCGGTCGTCGACGTGAAGTTCGAGGGCGAGCTGCCGGCGATTCTCAACGCGCTGGAAACCGTCAACAACGGCAACCGGCTGGTGCTGGAAGTGGCGCAGCACCTTGGCGAAAGCGACGTGCGCTGCATCGCGATGGACATTTCCGAAGGCCTCGTGCGCGGCCAGGAAGTGACCGACACCGGCGCTTCGATCTCCGTGCCGGTCGGCGAGGGCACGCTCGGGCGCATCATGAACGTGATCGGCGAGCCCGTGGACGAAGCCGGCCCGATCAAAATGGACGCCAGGCGCGGCATCCATCAACCGACGCCGGAATATGTCGAGCAATCGACGGATGCGCAGATTCTGGTGACCGGCATCAAGGTCGTGGATCTGATGGCCCCCTACGCCAAGGGCGGCAAGATCGGCCTGTTCGGCGGCGCGGGCGTCGGCAAGACGGTGCTGATCCAGGAGCTTATCAACAACGTCGCCAAGACCCACGGCGGAAATTCGGTGTTCGCCGGCGTCGGCGAGCGCACGCGCGAGGGCAACGACCTCTATCACGAGTTCATCGAGTCCAAGGTCAACGCCGACCCGCACGATCCCGATTCGACCGTGAAGTCGAAATGCGCGCTGGTGTTCGGCCAGATGAACGAGCCGCCAGGCGCCCGCATGCGCGTCGCGCTGTCGGGCGTCACCGTCGCCGAGTATTTCCGCGACCAGGGCCAGGACGTTCTGTTCTTCATCGACAACATCTTCCGCTTCACGCAAGCGGGCTCGGAAGTGTCGGCGCTCTTGGGGCGCATTCCCTCGGCGGTCGGCTATCAGCCGACGCTCGCCACCGACATGGGCGCGCTGCAGGAGCGCATCACCACGACAACCAAGGGGTCCATTACCTCGGTGCAGGCGATCTACGTGCCCGCCGACGATTTGACCGACCCTGCCCCGGCGACCTCGTTCGCCCACTTGGACGCCACGACGGTGCTTTCGCGCGGCATTGCGGAAAAGGGCATCTATCCCGCCGTTGATCCGCTCGACTCGACCTCGCGCATGCTGACCGCGGCGGTGGTCGGCGAGGAGCACTACAACACCGCGCGCGCCGTGCAGCAGGTGTTGCAGCGCTACAAGGCGTTGCAGGACATCATCGCGATCCTCGGCATGGACGAGTTGTCGGAAGAGGACAAACTGACCGTCGCGCGCGCGCGAAAGATCGAGCGCTTCATGTCGCAGCCGTTCGACGTCGCGGCGGTGTTCACAGGGACGCCGGGCGTGCAGGTGAAGATCGAGGACACGGTGAAGGGCTTCAAGGGCATCGTCGAAGGCAAGTACGATCACTTGCCCGAGGCGGCGTTCTATATGGTCGGCCCGATCGAACAGGCGGTCGAGAAGGCCAAGCGGCTCGCCGAGGGCGGCTGAACGTTCAACGCTCGCGGCGCTCTTGTGAAGAGCGCGACGCCGGTCCGCGCGGGCGGGACGGCTCGATTAGTGGAACCCTTGCATGGCCGTTTTCCATTTCGAACTCGTCTCGCCGGATAAGCTGCTGTTCAACGGCCCCGCGCAATCCGTGCTCGTGCCGGGCAGCGACGGCGACTTCGTGGTGCTGCGCGACCACGCGCCGGTGATGACGTCGCTTCGTCCGGGCGTCGTCGCGATCGAGGAGGAAGGCGGGAAGACGTTGCGCTATTTCGTGCGCGGCGGCTTCGCGGACGTGAATCCCGGCGGGCTCATCGTTCTCGCCGAGACCGCCCTGCCGGCCGAAGACATCAACGCCGCGCATCTCGATCAGGAAATCAAGAACGCCGAGGAGGACGTCGCCGACGCCTCCGAGGACAACAAGCGGCTCGCGCAAGAAAAGCTCGACCGATTGCGCGAGTTGAAAGAGACGATGAAGCTCTGAGGCCGGCATTGCGCGCGCGCGTCGCTTTGGCGGTAGCTCTATCGGCGGCCGTGGCGAACGCGGCGGAATTGCCGTCGCGATCGACCGCGACGAAAGCCGCCGAGCCGAAGGCTCGCGAGTGCTTCATCGGCGGCGAGCGTGGCGTGGAGACGCCCGGCGGCGGGTGCATTCGGATCAGCGGCTATATCAGCTCGCAGGTGACGGCCGGAAACGTCAAACACTGAGCCCGGCGGGTTGTCGCGAATCGGCGCTCGTTGTTCATCAACCGCCGGTCCCGTCATGGCCGGGCTTGTCCCGGCCATCCGCGTCGCACCGTTACGAAACAGCGGCAAATCCCGCAATCATACTCGGCGCACGCAAACCTTGTTTGTCTGAAGCCGTGTCGCCGTGTCCCGACGTGGATGCCCGGGACAAGCCCGGGCACGACGGAACCGCAGCGTCGCGAATCCCTCACCCCGCCGCCCGGATCGCCGCATAGACGGCGAACGGCGTCGCCGGCATGTCGATGTGGGCGACCTTGTGGGAGCGCCACAGCGCATCGGCGATGGCGTTCATCACTGCCGGCGTCGAGCCGATCGAGCCGGCCTCGCCGGCGCCTTTCAGGCCCATCGGGTTGGTGTTGGAGGGGATGTTGCGGGTCTGGAAATCGAAGCTCGGGAAATCGTCGGCGCGCGGCATGCCGTAGTCCATGAAGCTCGCCGTCACCAACTGGCCGTTCTCGTCGAACACGGCTTTCTCGGTCAGCGCCTGCCCGGCGCCCTGCGCTATGCCGCCATGCACTTGTCCGGCCAGCAGCAGCGGGTTCAGCGTGAAGCCGAAATCATCGACCACGGTGTAACGCAAAACCTCGACGCTTCCGGTCTCCGGATCAATCTCGACTTCGCAGGCGTGCGTGCCGTTAGGATAGGTCGCACTCGGCGGCACGAATTCCTCGATCGCCTTGAGTTTGTCCGCTGTCGCCTGCGGCAGCGCGGCGACTTCGGAAAGGTCGATCGCCCGGTCGGTGCCGGCGATGCGGACCTTGCCGTCGGCGATCTCGAGGTCGGCGATCGCCGCCTCCAGCTTGTCGGCGGCGAGTTCCTTCACGGACGCAGCGAGTTTGGTCGAGGCGCGGCCGACCATGACGGCGCCGATGGGAATCGAGCGCGAGCCGCCGGTGCCGTTGCCGGTCGGGATCGCCCGCGTGTCGCCCTGAAGCACCTGGATGCGCTCCAGCGGTACGTCGAACTGTTCGGAGACGACTTGCGCATAGGCCGTCTCGTGACCCTGCCCGGTCGACTGGGTGCCGATGGCGACGGTGAACGTGCCGTCCTTGTTGAGAGAGACGGCGCCTTCCTCGCCCTCGCCCCAAGCGGTGCATTCGATGTAGCTGGCGAAGCCGAAGCCGCGCGCCTTGCCGTTGGACTGCGACGTCGCGGCGCGCGCGGCAAATCCGTTGCGATCGGCCTTTTCCAGGCAGGCGCGCATGGCGCCTTCGAAATCGCCGACGTCGTAATCGCGATCCGTCAGCGTGTGAAACGGCATCTGCGCTTGTTTGACGAAGTTGCGGGCGCGGATTTCGGCGGGATCGAGCCCCATCTCGCGGGCGCAGACGTCGACGAGGCGCTCCAGCACATAGGCCGCTTCGGGACGGCCGGCGCCGCGATAGGCGTCGACCGGCACGGTGTGCGTATAGACGCCGCGCACGCGGGCATGCAATTCGCCGATCGCGTAAGTTCCCGTCGCCATCGAGGCGCCGAGCCAGGGGATGTAGGGCGCGAACATGCTGAGATAGGCGCCGAGATTGCCGAGAATATCGACGCGCAGCGCCAAAAACTTGCCGTTCTCGTCCATCGCCATTTCGGCGGTCGTGATGTTGTCTCGGCCTTGCGCATCGCCGAGGAAGTGCTCGCTGCGATCGCTGACCCAGGAGACCGCCTCGCCCAGGCGCCGAGCCGCCTCCACGACGAGCGGGTACTCGCGGTACATCATGTTCTTGGTGCCGAAGCCGCCGCCGACGTCCTTGGTGACGACCCGCAGCTTTTCGGGCGGCAGCTTGAGAATCGCGTCGCACAGCAGCGTCTTGATGATGTGGACGCCCTGGCTGCCGAGGTCGAGGGTGATCTCGCCGGTCGCCTTGTCGATGTCGGCGCGCGCGGCGCGCGGCTCCATGTAATTGGCGACGACGCGCGGGTTGACGATTTGGACGCTCGCCTTGCGCGGCGCCCGGGCGAAGATCGCGTCGGTCTTCGCCTTGTCGCCGATATGCGTGTCGTAGGCGACATTGCCGGGGGCCTGCGCGAACACCAGCGCCGCGCCGGGGCGCACGGCCTCCTCCATGTCGACGACCGCGCCAAGCGCCTCCCAATCGACAGGAACCGCCTCGGCGGCGTCGCGAGCCTGCTGGACGGTCTCGGCGACCACCATGGCGACGATGTCGCCGACGTGAGCGACCTCCCCGTCCGAAATGACCGGATAGGGCTTCAACGGCGTCTGCGAGCCATCCGAATTCTGCACCGGCGCCAGGCACGGGAGGCCGCCGAGTGCGGCGACGTCCTTTGCCGTGTAGACGGCGCGCACGCCCGGCAGAGCGAGCGCGTCGGCGAGATCGCCGATCGAGAACCGTGCGTGGCCGTAGGGGCTGCGCACGAACGCCGCCCTCAGCCCCGCCTGTTCGCAGGCGTCGGAGGCATAGCGGCCCTCTCCGATCACCAGGCGGACGTCCTCAACGCGCTTGACGGTTTGGCCGACGCCGAATTTCCTCACGCTCATTCTTGCCTCTTCGTTATCGGGTCGCCGCTCGGACCCAATTCCGACACGGAATCTGCTGGGGTTCGACAGCTTTGGTCAAGGGTTCCTTAACGCGTGGGCAGCACAATCGCCTAATCGGATTTCCTGGGACTTCATCATGTTTGACGCGGCGCGTTCGGACAGCCACCCCGACGATCAGGAAACGCCGCAAGAGGCGGCGGATGCGGCGCCGCCGGTCGAGCCGCCGACGCCGCGAGAGACCCCCGCCGAATTGAAACTGTTGCCGTTCTATCCCACGCACGCGCTTCCCCCGCCGGGGGGCGGCGCGGCGCAGCCGGCGATATCCCGGCCGCCTCGCGACTGGCGGCGCTGGCGCGCTGCGGCGAGCCTGGCGGCGGTCGTCGCGATCGGCGGCGTGGCGGCGGCGGAGCACGTGCATGGCTTGCGCGTGGCCCGGGCGGAACATGCGCAGACGCGCCTGCTCGCGCACCGACTCGACGCGGTGACTACGCAACTCGAATCGTTGGAAGCGAACCGCTCGCACGATGAGCTCGCCAGCATGCGCAAGGTGCTCGCCGAGATCAAAGCGAGCGCGGCGAGCACGCGCGACGTCGGCGGCGCCGTCACCCAACTCGGCGCGCGCGTCGAGAAGCTGGAGAAGGACCAGAGCGCCCGGCTCGACAAACTCGGCGACCGGCTCGACCATGACACCGCCGCCCACCTCGCCGACATGACGGCGCGGCTCGAAAAACTCGAAACGAAGACGGCGACAGCCGCCGTGGCCACGGCGGCGGTGGCCGCCGCCAAGCCGACGCCGCCCGCCAAACCCGCCGAGATGGCGAAGACGACGCCCGCCGTCTCCTACGAGCCGACCGGCGCGATCGAGAAGCCGCGTCCGCAGTTGCGCGGCTTCCGCCTCGCCGCGATCCGCAACGGCTATGCGATGATCGACAGCCCCAATGGGGAGTTCGCAGTGGGTCCCGGCGATTTCGTTCCCGGCGGCGGACGGGTGCTCCGCATCGAGCGCCACGGCCGCGATTGGGTAGTGGTGACGACCCTCGGCCAGATCGTCGCGATGGATTGACGTCTACCATAAAGTGCTGATTTAACGATTATAATTTCAGCTGAGAACGGCCCGCGACGGGACAAATCCTTGCCGTGAGCCGCCGTCTCGGGCATAGTGTGTGAGGATGGCGACGGTGGACACATCTGTCCGCGCCCGACCTCTCACCCCCGGAAAATCAGCCTATGGCGCCTGTTGAAGAGCCCGCGCGGAAACGCGCGCGCGTCTCCCGTGGTCCCGCCGTGCTCGCCGCCATGATTAACGGCGCGAGTCTTGAGCAGATCGCAAAATCCGAAGACCTCGCCCGCAAGACCGTCGAAAAAATGCTGCGCGACGAATTGCGCAAGCGTTGGGTCGTGCCGTTGCAAGACTACGCGCGGTTGCAAATTGCGCGGCTGGAGCCGCTCGCCGGCCAACTCAAGGAAAAGTCGAAGGGCGGCGACCTGCCCTCGATCGACCGCCTGCTCAAAGTGCTCGACCGTCTCGACCGCTATCACGGCTTCACCAAGCTCGCCGCGCTGTCGACGCCGTCGGGCGAAGACGTGCGCGGCAAACTGATCGCCAAGATCGAACAGTCGGTCCGCAAACCCGCGCGTGACGCATGAAACGTCGGGCTTCCCCGCGCCCGCTGAAGGCGCTGTTCGACGATTTCCTCCAAACCTCCCCCGACGAGCGCGCGCGGCTCATCGCCGACCTCGCGGCGGAGGAGGCGGCGGAGCTCTACTATGATTGGTCGCTGTGGGCGCGTCCCGATCAATGCGCGCCGGCCGGCGACTGGGTCTATTGGTTGATCCTCGCCGGACGCGGCGCCGGCAAGACGCGCGCCGGCGCGGAGACGGTGCGCGCCTGGGCGCGACATTACCCGATCGTCAACCTGATCGGCGCGACGCGCCAGGACGCGCGCGATATCATGGTGTCGGGCGAATCCGGCCTGCTGGCGATCTGTCCCCCCGCAGAGCGGCCGGCGTTCGCCCGCGCTTCGGACCGCCTGGAATGGCCGAACGGGGCGATCAGCCAAATCTTCTCGGCCGAGGAGCCGGACCGGCTGCGCGGCAAGCAGCACATGAAACTGTGGCTCGACGAACTCGCCGCCTGGCGCGAGCCGGATGCGTTCGATCAGGCGATGCTGGGCCTGCGCCTCGGCGACCGTCCGCAGGCAGTCATCTCCACCACGCCGCGGCCGACGCGGCTCATCAAACAACTGCTCGGCGACGCCAACTCCGTCGTCACGCGCGGTTCGACTTTCGACAACGCGCGCTTCCTGGCGGATGCGTTCCTGGCGCGGATCGCGGCGCGATTCGACGGCCGCGCGATCGGGCGACAGGAGCTTTACGCCGAGATCGTCGAGGAGGCGCAGGGCGCGCTGTGGACCCGCGCGCTGATCGAACGCCAGCGTCTGCCTGCGAACGGGCCGCCGGCGGACTACGCGGAGATCGTCATTGCCGTCGATCCGCCGGCGCGCTCCGGCGCCAAGGCCGACGAGTGCGGCATCATTGCCGCCGGGCGCACGGCGGGCGGGATTGTCCATGTGCTCGCCGATCTCACCAGCCAGGGCGAGACGCCGGGGCAATGGTCGGCGCGGGTCGCGACGGCGTACCGTCGCTTCGCCGCCAATCGCGTGGTGGCGGAGATCAACAACGGCGGCGAGATGGTGACGCAGGTGCTGCGACAGAACGATCCCAACCTGCCGGTGCGGACGGTCACCGCGACGCGCGGCAAGTTCCTGCGCGCCGAGCCGGTCGCGGCGGCCTACGAACGCGGAATCGTGTTCCACCTCGGCGAGTTCACCAAGCTCGAGGATCAGCTCTGCACGTTGACGCCGGATTTCGACGCGCGCGCCTCCGGCTATTCGCCCGACCGCGCCGATGCGCTGGTCTGGGCGATCGCCGATCTGTTGTCGCCCGGCGCGGCGCAGGCGCGGGCGCAGTTTGATTTCTACGTGCGCGGGTTGAAGGGCGAGTGAAGGGTCATTCTCCGGCGTCCGGCGCGGCCGCCGCATGCAGCGTGTCGCCGAGCTGGCGGTGGAACTCGGCGGCCGTGAACTGAGCGTTGACGACGTCGATCTTGTCGCGTTGCGGCTCGGGACACTGCGCGACCGGCCGCGGCACGCCGCGAGCCAGCAACAAGGCCTTGAAATCGGCCTCGAGCCGTTCGCGTTGCTGAGCCGCGGCAAACACCTCGGTGATCCAGATCTCGTGACCGGATTCGGCGACGCAGAACGTCCACCGGTCATCGGCCGGCGCGGCGGCGGCCAAGAGAACGGCCAGCACGAACGGCATTGCGAACTCTCCCCCGTTTCGCCCATAGCCAGGACGGCGGCGAGGCGCAAGGCGACGTGAGAACAAAAAGAGAACTTTTGCTTGACCGCTTACGCCGTTCCGCCTAATATGGCTATATTGGAGATGAAGCGGCCGGCGGCGGAAGCCGGGGTCGTCCCTCCAATCTCTCCTCCCTTGATCCGACTACGCGAGACCGGGCGCCGAGCGCTCGGTTTCGCGTTTTTTCGCCCGGAGTCGTCGCCTTGATGTCTACGCTCGATCTGTTCTTGCCGCTGACGAAGGTCGATCTCGACGCCCGCACGGTGCATGGCGTCGCCACCGCCGAAACGCCGGATCGCGCAGGCGAGATTTGCGACTACGGCAGCACCAAGCCTTATTTCGAAGCCTGGTCGTCGGGAGCGCGCGCGGCGAGCGGCGGCAAGTCGCTCGGCGCGGTGCGCGCGATGCACCAGCGCATCGCCGCCGGCAAGCTGACCGATATCTCCTTCGACGACGAGGGCAAGCGCATCCTGGTCGCCGCCAAGATCGTCGACGACGACGAATGGCAAAAGGTGGTCGAGGGCGTCTACACCGGCTTCAGCCAAGGCGGCCGCTACGTTGCGCGCTGGACCGACGAGCCGACGGGGCTGACGCGCTACACCGCCGAGCCCACCGAAATCTCGCTGGTCGACGTGCCTTGTCTGCCTGGCGCGACCTTTCAGGTCGTCAAGGACGGGGTCGTCGAGCAGCGCGCCTTCGCAACGCGAAAGTCCGACTTTGAAAAGACAAACGTGACGCCGCCGCCTTCGGCCGCGGCGTCGCCACAGACGCCAGCGTCGGAGCCTGCGGCGTCGCCGCCGCCTCCTGAAGCGCCGCAGGCTTTCCCCTCCCAGGCGCTGGCTAAGGCCGCGCTCGCCATTGCGAGCGCGGCCGACAAATTGGAGAAGGCGATCGAGGAGAATTCGCGGCTGCGCGCTGCGCTCGGCCTCGTGACGCCACAAATCGACGGGCTCGCCAAGCGCGTCGCCGAGTTGGAGGCGCAGCCTCTGCCGCCCCGCGCGGCGCTGCGCGCGGCGTCGCGCGAGTTCGACGCCCACGGCGAGGAACGGGTCGGCGGGGTCGACGCGGCGATCAAGACGCTCAGCGCCTTGCCCGAAAAGGAACGCACGATGGCGCTGATCAAAGTGAGCCTGGCGAACCCGACGCAGCCGCATTTCTGAGAGCGCGTCATAAGCTTATTTGATTGACGGTCGCGATTTCCCGACCGCTCTAGACGCGACCAGCGCTGTTTGCCCCGCGCGCGGCCTGCCCCGACATTCCGCCCTTTGCGGCGATCCCCGCGTCATCCGACGCATCGTTCCCCCCAAATCACAGGAACACCGCATGTCTCTCGCCGCAACAACGCGCGAAACGCTCGACTTGATGAAAGCCTCGCTCGCCAAGAACGTCACGATCTCCACCGGCCTGACCGCCTACGATTTGCAGGCGCCCGCCAAGAACCTCTATCCAACCATCACGCCGCTGCGCAATTCGCTGCCGCGCGTTCAGCGTCAGTTCCCCGGCGACGCAGCGCGCTGGCGGACCATCGCTTCGGTGCTCGGCTCCGGTTACGACGCCATGGGCTGGATTCCGGAAGGCCAACGCTCCGCGAGCATGAGCTACATCGGCGACGCCGGTGGTCGCGCCTTATGTGACGCTTGGCGAGGAAGACACGGTCACCTTTGAAGCCGAGGCGGCCGCGCAGGGCTTCGAAGACATCAACTCCACCGCCACGCTGCGCCTTCTCCAGAAAACCATGCGAAAGGAAGAGACCGCGCTGCTCGGCGGCAACGTCTCCGTCGCCCTGGGAACGCCTTCGGCGCCGGTTCTCTCCGCCGCCGGCACGGGCGCGACCTTGCCCGCCGCGACCTATTCCGTGATCGTCGTCGGGCTCGCCTTCGAAGGCTATCGCAATTCGTCGGTCAGCGGCGGCGTCGCCACTTCAAAGACCATCACCGGCAACGACGGCAACACCTATACGCTGAGCGGCGGCTCCTCCAATCGCAGCGCCAACGCCACGCAGGCGGCGACGCTCGGGCAGACCTTGTCGGCGACGGTTGCGCTGGTCAACGGCGCCATCGCCTACGCCTGGTTCGTCGGCACAGCCGGCTCGGAGTCGCTGCAGGCGATCACGACCATCAACAGCGCGACGTTCAATACGCCGCTGCTGACCGGCCAGCAGCTCGCCTGCGACGATCACCGCCGACAATTCGCGCAACGCCGACGCTCGCCTTCGACGGCCTGCTCAGCGTCGGCTTCAACCCCGCCAACAACGCCTATGTGCAGGCGCTCGCCACCGGCGTCGCCGGGACCGGCGCGTTCCTGACCTCCTCGGGCCGCGGTTCGGTGGTCGAGATCGACAACATGCTGATGTCGATGTGGAACAACTATCGCATCTCGCCGACCGTGCTCTACGTCAATACGCAGGAGCAGCGGAACATCACCGCCAAGTGCCTGACCAGCGCCTCGGGCCCGCTGCTGCGCTACAACGTTCAGGCCGACGGCGAGACGAGCCTGCCCTATGGCATCACGGCCAACGGCGTCGTGCGCTGGTACTACAATCCGTTCAGCGTCGACGGCGGCTTCGACATTCCGATCAAGGTTCATCCCGATCTGCCGCCGGGCACGATCCTCGCGTTCTGCGAGCGCCTGCCGGTCTGGTATCAGTCCAACCAGGTGCCCAATGTCGCCGAAGTGATGACGCGGCGCGACTATTATCGCATCGATTGGCCGCTGCGCACCCGCCGCCGTGAATACGGCGTCTATACCGAAGAAGTGCTGGCGGTTTACGCGCCGTTCGGCGTCGGCGTCCTCACCAACATCGGCAACGGTTGATTGAAGCGCGGCGCCGCAAGCGCCGTAGCTGCTCAAAGAAGCGGGAGCTCGGATGTCTGCTTTCGACCTGACGTCGGTCGCGTGCGTGAAGGCGTGGCTCGGGCTGCCCAGTCCGCCGACGCCGAGCGACACGACGCTCGCTGGCGCTCGTCACCGCGGCGAGCCGCGCGATCTACGCGATCGCTGAGCCGGCCGTCGCTGCTGCCGCAGACCTACAACGAGACGATCGACCTCGAAAGCGACCGCGTGTTCCTTGCGAATTGGCCGGTGTTGGCGGTGAGCTCGGTCGTTCTCGACGGGCTCGTTATTCCGCCCGCCGTCCCGACCAGCTCGGCGCCGCAAGCTCGGGTATTTGCTGCAGCCCGGCGACGTCGCGCCGCCAGGCCGGCCGCAGGCGCTCGACTTGTTTGGCCGGCGCTATCATCGCGCGTCGGCAAAGCCTGGTTGTCGCCTATCAGGCGGGCTACGCCGTCGAGGGCGAACGTGGACAATCCCGTCGACGACGCCGTATCCTGCTCACGGCGCGCGGCGCCATTCGGCGCCTGGGCGAGCGACCTCGGCGTGATTTACGCCAGCTCGGGCATGGCGTTGCAGCCGGTCAGCGGCGCGCCGAGCGTCGGGCAATATTCCGTCTGCGCCGGCGTTTATCGTTTCAACGCCGCCGACGCCGGCGCGGCGCTGTCGCTATCCTACGGCTTCGTGCCGCAGGATCTCGCGCAGGCCGCGACCACGAACTCGCCGCCGAACGCTTTCGCGCCGCCGAGCACATCGGCGTGCGCTCGAAATCGCTCGGCGGCCAGGAGACGATCGCCTACGATCTCTCGGGCGATGTCCGCGTCGGTGCTGGCGCTGGTTGCGGCCTTACAGGCGGGCGGGGTTCTGATGTTCGCCGCGCTCGACGGCGCCGAGGCGCTCGACGATCAACTCGCCGCTTTGCCCGGCGACATTCAGGCGCGGCTCGAGGCGAAGGTGCGCGACCTCGCGGAAACGCTGGCGGCCAAGGTGCGCGACGAAAAGCTGTCGGGGCAGTCGCTTCAAACGAGATCGGGAGCGCTCAAGGCGTCGATCGCGGCGGAGATAGCTCAACGACGGCGGCGCCCTTGTCGCGACGGTCGGATCCTTTGGCGACGTCAAATACGCCGCCATCCAGGAATATGGCGGTCGCACCTCGGCGCACGAGATCTTGCCGGACAAGGCGCAGGCGTTGGCGTTCCTCGTCGGCGGGGCCGTTCGCTTCGCCCGCCGCGTCGAACATCCCGGCTCCACCATTCCCGCCCACGCTTATCTAAGCTCAAGCCTCGAGGAATCGCGCGATGAAATCGTCGCCGAACTCGCAGGCGTGGCCTCAGAGGCTTGGGAGAACCGATGAGCCGAGAAGCCGCCTTCTCCAAGCTATTCACGAGAGTATCGCGCCGCCTACGGCTGGGGCTTGGCGTCGCGGCGGATCAAGTTGTGGAGCGACGTGCCGGCGAGCCTGCGCCCGGCTGTGTTTCAATTGGAGTCCGGCCCCGAGATCTATCAATGGAGCTCACTGGCGACGCCTCGCCGCACCTTCGAGGCCAAGCTATTCCTCTATTTCGACGCGCGCGATCCCTCGCGCCCCGGCGCCTGCGCGATCAACGAGGCGCTCGACGCGCTCGACGCGGCGCTGGCCCCTGGCGGGCCAGATAGCGCGAAGGGACGGCAGACGCTCGGCGGCGCCGTCTATGATTGCAAGATCGTCGGCGTTCCCGTGCGCGACACCGGCGATCTCGACGGCGACGGCCTTGCGGTCGTGAGCGTGCGTCTGGTGGCGCCATAGACGTTGCCTGAACGCCGCCTCTCGGCGCGCTTCTTTAAAGGACATCCTCATGCCTTCAGGCGGCGTCGAAACGCCGATCCCCGCCAGCGTGTTCGCGCGCCTGGCGGCCGCGTCGCGGTTCGTGATCTCGGGCGTCGGCCCGGAAAGCTGGTTCGGGCCGCAGCAACCGCTTGCGCCTCAGGCGCCGGCGGAGGTGAAGGGCCGGCAGTGGGATTATCCCTTCGGCGTCAACCTCAACTATGTGCCGCGCTCCGACAGCGCGATGTCGTTCAACGAACTGCGCGCGCTCGCCGACGCGCTGCCGTTGTTGCGCGCCGTGATCGAGACGCGCAAGGATCAGATCGCGGCGCTCCATTGGGCGATCCGGCCGCGCGATCCCCGCGCCGCGGCGGCGACGGCCGACGCGCTGCGCCGCGGCGCGCGAGTTTCTCGCCATGCCCGACCGCCGCCACGATTTCGCGACCTGGCTGCGCATCGTGATCGAGGACATGCTGGTCATCGATGCGGCCTGCCTCTATCCGCGCTACGCCCGCGGCGGCGCGCTCTATTCGCTCGACGTGATCGACGGCGCCACGATCAAGCCGCTGATCGGCGAGGACGGCCGCTCGCCGTCGCCGCCCGACCCCGCCTATCAGCAGGTGTTGCACGGCGTGCCGGCCGCCGATTTCGCGACCGACGAACTGCTCTATCTGCCGCGCAATGTGCGCTCGCATCGGCTCTACGGCCTCTGCCCGGTCGAGCAGATCGCGCTGACCATCAACATCGCGCTGCGGCGCGAGCAAGCGACGCTCGACTATTACAACACTGGCTCGATCCCGGATTCCTTCGCCACCCTGCCGAAGGATTGGACGGTCGATCAGATAAGACAGTTTCAGGATTATTTCGACGCGCTGATGAGCGGCAATCTGGCGCGCCGCCGCATGGTGAAGTTCATGCCGGCGGATTTCAAGCTGACCGAGACGCGCCAGCCGCCGCTGAAGGATCAGTATGACGAATGGCTTGCGCGGGTGATCTGCTACGCGTTTTCCGTGCCGGCGTCGGCGTTCGTGAGCCAAGTCAATCGCGCGACGTCGGAGACGCTGCGCACGCAAGCGGCGCAGGAGGGGCTCGTGCCGCTGAAGGCGTGGGTGAAGATGGCGCTCGATCGGGTGGTTCAGGTTTGTTTGAAGGCAGCCCGATCTCGAATTCGCCTGGGTCGGCGACGACGCTGTCGATCCGTTGCAGCAGGCGCAGACGATCGCGATCCTGGTCAACGCCGGCGTGAAGACGCGCGACGAGGCGCGCGTAGAGTTGGGGCTAACTGAGCCGCCGGGGATTGCGAAGTTCAATCCGTATCACGACGAGCTGGGGCGGTTCACAACCGCGGGCGATGCGGGGGCGCCCCGGGCGGACAATCAGGTCGCGGAGAATGAACACGGCCCCACGATGACGGATGCGGGAGGAGGAGTTGCTCGCGAACGGGTGGCCATCGGTACGCCGATGATTGAAGAGCCGCCACCGGAACTTGCGCCCAAAGCGCCGACAGTCGGTCCGCCCAAGACAGACACGACGGACCCGAATGCACCCGCAACTGAACCGAATCAAGAACCCCAAACAGCGTCCCCTTCGCCTTCTTCCTGGTCAAACCCAGCTACGCTCGCCGATCATTTTGCGAGACATGGCGCCGACTTTGGCGCAAGCGACGCCTCGGACTACGCCGAAAAGGCGCATGAATTCTATTTGCGCTCTACGACTTCGGGATATTTGCGCAAGGTGGACAGCGATGGAACCATTCGCATATACGATCCGGTTACCAACACCTTTGGCGCGTACGACTCCGATGGCGCCACGCGCACTTTCTTTAAGCCGTCGAGTAGCACCTACTGGAGCAGACAGCCAGGTAAATAATGGAGAGTTCCAATGGCGGAAAGGCAGTCTTTTCGATGTCCGGTGTGCGGATTTGTTGGTTTGCATGACCCTCCGAGATCCGCATCGGGTGGAGGATCCTACGAGTTCTGCCCCAGCTGCGATTTTGAATTCGGCGTAACAGACGGTGATCTTGGTTTTTCTGACGAAGACTGGCGCCAAGAATGGATTGGAGACGGTATGCCCTGGCGCTCGGGGAGTCACCCGAAGCCGGTGGACTGGAATCCGGCCAATCAACTGCGCAATCTGCTGGGAAGGCGCTGACCAAAGTACGGATGGCAATTGCAAGCGAGCGGCTCCCGAAATTGGGAGCCACAGAGTCGACCGGTCTTTGGCCACACATGAGGGGTCCGGCGCGCTCTATTTGCGCGACGTGATCGACGGCGCCGCGATCAAGCCGCTGATCGCCGAGGACGGTCGCTCGCCTGTGCCGCCCGATCCGGCTTATCAGCCGGTGCTGCACGGCGAGCCAGCGGTCGGTTTCGCGACCGACGAGTTGCTCTATCTGCCGCGCAACGTGCGCTCGCACCGGCTCTATGGCCTCTCGCCGGTCAAACAGATTGCACTGACCATCAACATCGCGCTGCGGCGCAGCAGGCGACGCTCGACTACTACAACTCCGGCTCGATCCCGGATCCTTTCGCCACCCTGCCGAAGGATTGGACGGTCGATCAGATCCGGCAGTTCCACGTTTCGACGCGCTGATGAGCGGCAACCTGGCGCGCCGCCGCATGGTCAAGTTCGTGCCGGCGGATTTCAAGCTGATCGAGACACGCCAACCGCCACTGAAAGACTAATGCGACGAATGATCGGCTGGCGTGACCTGCCACGCGCCGCGTCATCGCTGTTGAATCCCCGTCGCGCATCGCGCCAGCAGTTCGAATCGGTCCCCCCTCACCTCTTTCCGCCACCTGCGGCGGCGCCGCTACAATCAACCCGGAGATCTCCATGTATGTGTTCGGCTCCGGCGTGCTGATCGGCACGCCGTCTGGCGGTTCGCCAATCAACTTCGGCCTTGCTCAGGAGGTGACGCTTAACATCGCGACGACGACGAAGCCGCTGTTTGGCCAGAACAACTTTCCCGTCGCGATCGGCAGCGGCACGCGTAAAATGAGCGGCAAGGCAAAACTCGCCCGCATCTCCGGCCAAGCGCTCGGCAACTTGTTCTTCGGCGTCAACCCGGGCGCCGGCGGCGTGCAGACCCAGTTTGGCGAAATCACTTCAGTGCCCGCGGTTTCGCCGTTCACCTACTCCACGACGTTCCACTCGATGTTCGTCGCCGACCAGGGCGTCGTCTACGCCGCCACGGGCTTGCCGCTCAAGGCGGTCGCCTCATCTCCGGCGGTCGGTCAATATTCGGTCGCCGCGGGAGTCTATACGTTCAGCTCGGCCGACGCGGGCGCCGCGGTGCTTGTCTCCTACACGTACACCGTCTCGGGAACCGGGGAGAACATCGTCGTCGACCTCGCAGCCGATCGGCGCCGTCGATCACGTTCTCCGCCAATCTGTTCGCCGCCGACCCGACAACGGGAAAACAGTTCTCGCTGTTTCTCTACAATTGCGTGGCGGAGAAACTCGCGCTTCGGCACCAAGCTCGAGGATTTCGTCATGCCCGAGCTCGATTTCCAATGCTTCGCCAATGCGGCCGGCCAGGTCTGCCAGATCAACTTCGGAGACGCGGCGTGACCGACGAGACTTTCGTCGTTGAACTGGCGGGCCGCCGATGGGCGCTGCCGCACCTGCCATTTCGCGTCATCAAGTCGATCCAGCCCGCGTTGTTCAAAGTCTATGCGGATGCGGCCAAACTCGGCGACGCCGCGTTGACCGAAGCGCAAATCGACAATCTAGCCTTTGCGGCCTGGCGGGCGATCTCGCAGGTTGAACCTGCCCTCGCCTTCGACGACTTTCTCGCGCTGCCGTTCTCGGTCGCGGATCTGCTCGCCACTCTCCCCGCAGTCGCCCACGCGGCTGGGCTTCGCAGCCAAACGGCGACGGCGGAGGCGTCGCCAGATCCGGGAAAATCGAGTTCGACGTCCTGATCGCCGAGGTCGTCGCGGCGACGGGTTGGACCTGGGATCAGGCGCTCGACGGGTTGACGGTTCCCCGGTTCCTGGCGTTGCGCGCGGAATGGCGCCGCCACCCTCCCGCGCATTGGTTGCTCGCCGCGGCGCTGCGCTACAAAGAGCAAGGAACGACGGTCTCGCCGCGCCAGCCGTCGGTCGCCGAATTGCAGACCGCCCTCTTTTGACATCCCGCCCCTGCGACGCTTATCTGGAGCCAAAATGACCGACGCCAACGTCGCCGTCACTTTCAGCGCCTCGACCAGCGACTTTGAAGCCGGTATAAATTCGGCGCGCGAGGCGCTGGCGAGCCTTGCCGCGCCGATCGCTGACATCAACGGCAAATATGCGGCGCTCGGCGATGCGCTCGCGCAATCCCACGCGCGGGCGCTGCAAGCGATGCAAAGCGGCGACAGCGCGGCCTTCGCCGATTCGCTTCGCGCCGCGCAAGAGGCGATTTCCGGTCAAATCAAGGCCGAGCAGGACGGGCTGAGAGACAAGCTCGCCGCCTACGCCGACGACGCGCGCAACTTCCGTCTGAGCGAGCAGGAGAAGATAGAGGCGTCGCGCGACGCGATCGAGCAGAGCTACGCTGCCGAACTTGATTTCGCCAATCGCAAGAGGGATCTCGTCGAGAGTTCACTGGCGCAGCGACAGCGCATCGACAACCAAATCGAGCAGCTTGAACGGGACGAGCAGCGCCGGCTGACGCAACTCACCCAGGAGAGCCTCGATCAACAGACCCGCGCTTATCTTCAATTCGGCGAGGCCGTTTCGGGCGCGTTCAACTCGCAATTGCGCGGTTTGCTGACCGGCACCGAGTCCTGGCGCGACGCATTCAAGAACATCCTCGCCCAATTGCTGATCGATTTCATCGAGTGGAGCGAGCGAACGGTTGTGCAATGGCTTGCGGGCGAGACCGCCAAGACGGTCGCCACCGCGAGCGGCGTCGCCTCGCGAACGACACTCGAACAAGCCGGCGCCTCCGCCTCGCTCGCCGCTCAGGGCGCGACGATCGTCCGGTCCATCTTGAGTTCGTCGGCCGAAGCTTTCGCCGGCGTATTCGGTTTCTTGGCGCCGATCCTGGGCCCGTTTGCGGCGGGCCCCGCGGCCGCGGCTCAGGCCACGGTCGCGAGCGCCGCCGGGGCCGTCGCCTCCGCCGACATCGGCATGTGGAGCGTCCCCGCCGATATGCTGACGCTCGTGCATCACAACGAACTTATCATGCCTTCGACGGAAGCGGGTGCGTTTCGCGATCTGCTTTCCGGCACGCCGCGCGCCGGCGGCGCTGGCGCGGCCAATGTCTCGATACAGCCGACCACGCATTTCCACGTCAACGCCCTCAACGGCGGCTCCGTTTCGCAATGGATGCGATCCAATTCCAAGGAGATGTTGCGCGCGATCGATCAGGCCGTCCGTCACGGCGCGCATCTCGGGCTCACCCGTTTGGCCGCGCTGTGACGCATGGCGACGATAACGGGCGTCCATCTTCTCCCGGCGACAGGCGAATTCACCTACGACACGGTCGCCTATCTTGGCCAACGCGCCAGCGAGACCGCGCTGACGCCAATCAATACCTACGCTGGCCAGTCGCCAGTCACCGATTGCACGGTCTCGATCGAGCAGTTGCAGTTCGACCACCCCGAGTGTCAGTGCGTTTCGCTGGTCTGTTCCTGGTTCTGTGACGGAACTACGGCGGGCGCGTCCAATATCTACCCCTCAACCACCTATATCGGGGGGACATTTCAGACCGCCGCTGGAGCCCCGGACGACTGGCGCTGCTCAAGCCTCACACAAAGTTCGCCCGGTCTCATTCCGATCCCCGTCTCGGGCTCCTCTTATATCTACGGCGGGACTCCGAGCGATCAGTCGATCGTGCGATGCATCCGAGGTCTGAAAGCCCGCGGCTTCCGTGTTGTGTTCTATCCCTTCCTGCTGTTGACGGCGACCGGCAAACCCTGGCGCGGGCGCATCAGCTATTCGCCCGACGTGTCGAGCGCGGCGACGAGCGCTGTCGAATTCGTTTCTCGGATCGGCCGCGCCGTCGGATTTCACGCGCGACACGACGAACTTGACCGTCGCCTATTCCGGCTCGCCGACGGATTGGACCTACCGACGGATGATCCTGCACTACGCGAATTTGATGGTGATCGCCGGAGGCGTCGATCTGTTTGTCATCGGCTCGGAACTCCGCGGGTTGGAGACGATCCGCGGGCCGGCCTGGACGCCGGCGGGAACGCTGGACGGCGCGGGCCATGCAATCTGGGACTACCCGTTCGTCGCGGGACTGGCCCAACTCGCCGCCGACGTGCGGGCGATATTTGACGGGGCGGGCTACGCAAAAAACCTATCGGCGCTGAAGAACCTCATCACCTATTCCGCCGACTGGTCGAATTGGATGGGCTATCAGCATCCCGGCGCGAACGGACAGTGGCCGCATCTCGACAGCCTTTGGGCCTCGTCCGACATCGACTTCGTGTCGCTCGACAACTACTTGCCGATCAGCGATTGGACGACCGGCGACGGCGGCCTCGACGCGCTGCACTGGCAAGACCCAGCGCCGACGACTTGGCCGCCCTCAACGCTACGAGGACTAGGGCTCGCCGGCGCGCCAACGATTTACGCAACAGCGTATCTTCAGGCGAATATCGAAGGCGGCGAGAAGTTCGATTGGTATTATGACGATTCGGTCAACGGCGGCGCCCGCGACGATCCGCTCGGCTCGGGCTTGATCGTCTCGCTTCCGGAGGGCGATCGAGCGACGCAGACGCGTCAACCTTACTACGCCGGCCAGGAGATCCTCGGGAACAAGCAAGTTCGTTGGTGGTGGAGCAACCCGCACTACGCCGTCTATGACACCGGAAGCGGCTGGGCGGCGCAAGGCCCCTCGACGGAGTGGGTCGCCAATTCCAAGCCGATCATCTTCCTCGAATACGGGTTTCCCGCCTGCGACAAGGCGACCAACCAGCCCAACGTATTTTTCTCGCCGAGTTCGATTGAGAGTTTTACGCCCTTCTGGTCGGCGTGGGACTCCGTTTCCGGGGGAAGTATAGCGCCGCTGCGCGACGACACGATCGCCGACGTCGCGCTCGACGCGCTGTATACCTATTGGCAGGCGCACAATGAAACCGTCGGCGGCCTGCCGATGATCCAATGGACGTTCTGTTGCGCGTGGAACTGGGACGCAAGACCGTTCCCGACCTTTCCTGATCTTGCGAACGTCTGGGGCGACGCGGGAAACTGGCTGGCGGGAAACTGGATTGCCGCCGGTCGCCTGTCGCTGCCGCCGGTCGCGCCCTCGCCGGACCCGTCGCCGCAAGCCTATCCGAGCTTTCCGACGCTCGCGACGCTTGGGTGGTCGATGCATATCAGGCCGAAGTTCCTGACCGGTCTCGCCAATCACGTCTCCGGACGGGAGAGCCGTTTCCCGTCGCGGGCCGGAGCGTATCGCAACATCGAGTTGACCTATGACCTGCTGCGCGCCGACGCCAACGCCGAGCTCCAGACTATCGCCGCGTTCTATCTCGCGCTGAGCGGTCAGGATGGCGCTTTTTGGTTGGCGCCGCCGGGACTTTCGAACGTCGTGGGACAAGCGCTCGGCGTGGGTGACGGATCGCAGACGGATTTTCCGTTGGTGGCGGCCACCGGAAGCGCCGTGGAGGCGGTCCAGGCGACGAGCGGCGTTTCGGCCGTTTATCTCAACGGCGCGCCGCAGGCGAGCGGTTGGAGCGTCTCGGCGGGCTATGCGCCGACGATCGTCTTCGCGACGCCGCCGGCAGCCGGCGTAGCGGTGAGCGCCGACTTTGGATTGCTGTGGCTTTGCCGCTTCGCCGAAGATGTCGCCGACCTCGAAAACTTCATGGCGTTGCTCTGGAGTTGGCGAACAGTGAAACTACAGACGACGAGGCCCTGAATGAGTGAACGCGACCGGCGCCTTCTCGACGCGATCGGACGGAACGGCGCTTCGACTTCCACCGACCTGGCGCAACTCCTTGGAACGAGCCGGGCGCGCATCTCGGTGGCGCTCTGCCGACTCGCCGATCTCGGCCGCATCGAGCGCGGATCGAGCGCGGTGCGCGTCACGCGAGGCCGTCCCTGCATCCGCTGGCGCCTGAGACATGGAGCTGTCGCATGACGACGCCGATCTTTCCCGCGCTCGCCGGTCAAGGTTGGAGCGTTCACAAGAAACCGTCGTTCTCGACGATTGTCGCTAGCCACGTCTCTGGCCGCGAGGTCCGCGACGCGCTCTACGCCAACCCGATCTGGAGTTTTGAACTGACCTTCGAGGGCCTGGATGGCAGTTCGGGCGGGCTATACGGCGGTCTCGGCGCGTCGAGTTCTGCAGAGTCTGATGGGCCTGTTTCTGCAGTGCCAGGGGCAGTTCGGCGAATTCATCTTTTACGACCCAACGGATTATCAGGTCAGCGCGCAGCCGTTCGGAACCGGTGACGGTGCGACCACGATGTTTCAGCTCCAACGCACGCTCGGCGGATTCTCCGAGCCTGTCGTCGTTCCCGTGACGTCCTCGACAACGCTCACCCTCTCTGGCGGCGGCGCGGTCTCAGCGACGGCGCCGATCCTGAAGGCCGCCGGCGTCACGGTCTCACCCTCTACCTATTCGATCGCGAGTCCCGGCGGCGGCGTCACCTTCGCAAGCGCTCCGGCGAGCGGGACGGCGCTGACCTGGAGCGGCTATTTCGGCTTCCTCTGCCGATTTGACGGCGACGATCTCGATTTTGAGCAATTCATGTCGAACTTGTGGAGGGTCGACAGCCTCAAATTCCAATCGCTGCGACAACAATGAAGACGACCACGAGCGCCGTCACGGCGGCGATCGATGCGGCGCGCGCCGCCATCGACGCGCCGATTTGCTTCGCCGAGTGCTTCACCTTCACGTTGGCGACGGGGACAATCCTGACCTGGACCAATGTCGATCAACCCGTCACTTATAATGGCGCGACCTTCTCGGCGACGGGTCCGTTGGTGCAGGGACTCAAATACAAAGGCAGCGTCGGCCTGGAGGTTGACAAGCAGCAGATCAACATCGCCGCTCGGCCAACCGACCTGATTTCCGGTTCGCCGGTTCTCAATGCGATCCGCGAGGGCGCATTCGACGGTGCGATCGTGCAGCGCGACCGGGTCTTTCTCATCGCGATCGGCGGTACAGTCATCGGCGGCGTCACGATGTTTCACGGCCGCGTGTCGACCGTTGATTCGGTCGGGCGCACGCAGGCGCAGATCACCGTGGCGAGCGACCTGGTGATCCTCGATTACGACATGCCGCACAACATGTATTCGCCAACCTGCGTGCATGTGCTTTACGATTCCGGCTGCGGGGTCATTCGCGGGACCTATTCGGCGAGCGGAATGGTCGGCGCCGGATCCACGATGAGCGTCATCAACACGAGCGTCGCCGCCGCAGGCCACGCGCAAGGCTCGATCGTATTCACGAGCGGCCTCAACGCCAACGTGCGGGCGACAGTGCGCAGCGTCATTGCGGGAACGTCGCTCACGCTGATGTATCCGCTTCCCGATCCGCCTTCTCCAGGCGACGCGTTCACGGTCGCGTTCGGTTGCGATCACACGCGCGGGACGTGCCAATCGAAGTTCAACAATCTCGCCAATTTCCGCGGCTTCCCGTTCGTTCCGCCGCCGCAGATCGCCTATTGAGCTTCAGGGGGACGAAGGTGACCTTACCACCCCGCCCCAGCGCCGAGGCGCGCACCCGCGTCGTCGACGCCGCGCGAACCTGGTTGGGCACGCCGTACCATCACGCCGCCGATGTGCGCGGCGTTGGCGTCGACTGCGCGATGATCCTGGTCCGCGTTTTCTGCGATCTCGGCCTCGTCGCGCCGTTCGACCCGCGCCCCTACACGAAAGACTGGATGCTGCATCGCGACGAGGAGCGCTACCTCGGCTTCCTGCTCGCCCGCGCGCGGCAAGTCGAACAACCCGAACCCGGCGACGTGATGCTGTTTCGCGTTGGCCGCTGCTACGCTCATGGGGCGATCGTGACAAGAGCCGCGCCGCTGACCATCGTACACGCCTTCGCGCCGGCGCGTTGCGTTCTCGAAGATGAAGTCGCGCGAAGCGGCCAGCTTGCGGAGCGCAAGGCGAGCGCGAAATTCTTCTCCTATTGGGCGACCTGATCCTCATGGCTTGGCTGCTCGGCGCGAAGAACACGACCATAAAGCCGGACTATACCGGCTTGCAGTTGCAAACATCGGTTTCGGCGCTGCCGATCCCGATCTGCTACGGACAGACGAAGCTCGCGCCCAATGTCATCTTCTACGACAACTTTCAGTCGCACGCGACGCAAAGCGGCGGCGGCAAGGGATTTTTCGGTTCGTCGGTTACGACCGGCTACTCTTACACCGCTGACCTCATGCTTGCGCTCTGCGAAGGGCCGATCTCAAGCATCGGCTACATATGGCGCGACCAATCGACTTACACATTGTCGGCTCTCGGATTCACCCTGTTCAACGGCACAACGCCTCAGGCGGTCTGGGGCTACCTCTCGACGGTCTATCCCAACGAAGCGCTCGCCTATCAGGGCACGGCGTTCGTCTGCGCGGCGAGCTATCAACTGGGCGACGCGGCGGACATCGGCAATCACAATTTTGAGGTAATCGGCATCCTCGCTGGCACGGGCGTCAACGGCGTCGACGCCGATCCGGCGCAGATAATCTACGATTTCCTGACCAATGCCCAATACGGCTGCGGCTTTGACCCGTCCTCGATCAATCTGACGACACTCTACGGCGCCGGTGGCGACGCCTCCCTGCAAACCTACTGCAGGGCGATGGGAATCTCCTTTTCGCCGCTGCTTTCCAACGCCGAACAAGGATCGTCGATCCTCACGCGTTGGCTGCAACTGAGCAACTGTGCGGCGGTGTGGTCGGGCGGCGAGCTGAAATTCATCCCTTACGGCGATGAGGCGATCGCCGCCGGGAACGTCACGCGGCAGATCTCGACGCCGGTTCCCATCCCGGCCCAGGAAAGCAACGGCGGCTATCCGGCGCCGACGATCGTTGTCACCGCTCCGGCGAATTTTGTCGCTGACGGCGGCGTCGTCTATGCATTCACCGGGGTTCCGCTGACCTACATTGGGGCCGGTTACCCCCCTTCGGGCGGGGAATACGGCATCGCGCCGAACGGCGCCTACGTCTTCAACCTCAGCGATCAAGGGCAGTTGGTCACCATTTCCTTCACTGCCGCGATTCCGGTCTCCTACGTTCCGAATCTGACGCCAATCTACGATCTCACCGACCGCGATTTCGTTAACGAAAGGGGGGACAAGGACCCGGTGCAAGCTCAGCGCCTCGACCCGTTCAGCCTGCCGACCATCCAGCGCGTCGAATGCCTGTCGCGCGCCAATCAATACGGCTCGACTCCGGTCGAGGCGCGTGACCAATCGCAGATCGAGCTTTACGGCCCGCGTGTCGGTTCGACGATCCAAGCGCACGAAATTTGCGACGAGGTCGTGATCGCGCCGATCGTCGCGCAGACAATTCTGCAACGCGCGCTCTACGTCCGCGTCAAATTCACCTTCAAACTGTCCTGGGAGTATTGCCTGCTCGACCCGATGGACATCGTGACGATCACAGACACAAACCTCGGCCTTGCGGCTTATCCGGTCCGTATAGTCGCCGTCGACGAGGATGACAAAGGCCTGCTCGCAATCACAGCCGAGGAGCTCGTAGTCGGCATTTCGACGCCAGCCAACAATCCCTCGAACGGCAACGTGTCCTATCAGCCGAACCAAGGCGCTGCGGCGCCGTCGATCAACCCGCCGCTCATCTACGAACCGACGCCGGGTCTCACCGGCAACGTCGCGCAGGTGTGGGTCGGCGCCTCCGGTGCGGCGGGAAGCAATTGGGGCGGCGCTTTTGTTTGGGCGAGCGTCGACAACACCACTTATTCCCAGATCGGCGTGATTACGCAGCCGCTCCGGCAAGGCATTCTGACCGCCAGCCTACCGAGCGCGAGCGGATGGGACACCATCGACACCTTATCGATCAGCCTCGCGGAGAGTGGGGGGACGTTGACAGGCGCCAGCGTCTCCTCGGCGCAGGCTGGCGCAACGCTGTCGCTCGTGGACAACGAATTGCTGGCCTATGAGACGGCGACGCTAACGGGGGCGTTCGCCTACAACCTGAACGGACTTGCGCGCGGCTTCGGCGGATCGAGTCCCGCCACGCATTCGAGTGGCGCGCCATTCGCGCGCCTCGACAACGCGGTCGTGCAATATGATTTGCCCGACACCTGGATCGGCGTGCCGCTCTACTTCAAATTCCAATCGTTCAACGCGTTCGGCGCCGGCGTCCAGGAGCTCTCCGCTTGCACCGCTTACGGCTATACGCCGAGCGGGGCGAGCTCCATCGGTCCCGTGACGCAAACTCTGCTGCTCGGCGTCAATATGGATTGGGGCTCAGTGGCGTCCCCCGTCTCCGAGAGCGACAATTGGGGCAGCGTCGCGACGACCGCAACGGTCGCTGTGGATCTTGGGTCGGCGCCCTGATTACTCCAACGATAAGGCGACACTCTCATGTCCGTACAAGTGCAGTGGCGCCGCGGCGCGGCGACCAACATTGCGGCCTTCGCCCCAGCGCAAGGCGAAATCGTCGTCGACGAAACCAACAACCGCGCCGTGGTCGGCGACGGCTCGACCCCTGGCGGCTGGCCGGCGGCGAAGCTCTCCGAAGTTGTTTTGAACAATGCGACGAGCAACGTCGTCGCGTTGGGACCGAAAGGCTCGGCGATCACGATCGAGATCGCTGAACAACTCGTTTCCGGGCTCACCGGAACTAGCGTCACGGCGAGCGCGCAAATCCCGGCCGGCGTCCTTGTATTCGGCTGCTCCGCGCGTGTGACGACGACAATCACCGGCGCTGCCTCGTGGGCGGTCGGTTACACCGGCTCGACCTCGGCGTTCGGCTCAGGACTCGGCGCATCGGCCGGCTCGACCAACGAGGGGATGATCGGGCCGAACCCATTCTACAGCGCGACCAACATCATTCTGACGGCGACCGGAGGCGGGTTCACCGGCGGCGCAGTTCGACTGTCGCTGATGTATCTAACCTTCACGCCGCCAACGTCGTAAGGCGAGACGATCTTGAACAGGAATTCAACATGTGGAAACGTTCGCTCTGCGCCGGCGCGCTCGCGCTATCACTGATCGTAGGCGCTCACGCGCAGACTTACAAAGATAGCGCCGGCACCGTCGTACAAGGTGTCGCCAGCGCAGGGTCGAAGGGCGCCGATTACAGCGCCAATCAGCCGACGCTGCCGAACGTCGGGGCCAACTTCGGCCTGAGCGGACCTTACGCCGGCTATGTGCTGATTTCGACCGTCCCAGCTAATCCAGCGCGCTTCTCGATCGACATCGAAAACAATGGCGGCTCGCAAATCGCGATCCTCCTTGACGATGGCGCCGCCGCCAACGGATCTCTTCCCGCCAATGCAACCGTGTTCCCGCTGGCGGGCGGCAGCAGCCAGGGGTCGCAAGGCGGCTCCTGGGTCTCGCTTGTCGAGAAGGGCCGCGTGCAGGTCTTCGCGCCGTTTGCGAGCGCGCAAGTCGCCGTTCGGCAGAATTGAGAGGCTCGGCATGCATAGGACTTTTGTTGCAGCGCTCGCGCTTCTTGCATCAACCGCGGCGAGCGCGACGGGGCTGCCCCCCTACAGCGCCATCCCGAGTTTGCAAGGCGACGCCCTCGTCAACTTCGCCAATACGAGTCTGTCGCACCACGGGCACAAGACCGTCTTTTATGTCGGCAATTCGACCGTCTGGAATGCAACGAGCTATTCCGCTGAGTTTTGCAACTATCTCAACAACCCGAACGTCCTTTCCTCTCTCGGGCTGACGCCCTGCACGACGAGCGTCAGCGGTTACCAGGCGCTCGATAGTTCCGGCGATATCCAGGTGACTTTCACGGGCGCCGCTCCCTCGGGCTATGCGCTCGGCGACATCGTGTTGTCGCAACCCACCGCTCCTTCGCTTAACACGCTGATCGGCGCCGGCGTCATCACTTCGATCGGTTCGAACACGATCAACTACAAGCTGGTCTCGCCGAACCCGTTTCCTTCATCGGGCTCGTTCGTCTCCAGCGGCGGCTACATCACCAACTCGTTCGCCAATCTCGGCTACAACGGAGCTTCGTCCTCCGCCATTCTGAGCACCGTCGTTCCGACGTTGGCGACATACGTGAACCCCGGAGATCTCGTGCTTGTTCGGGGTCCGCTGATAAACGACGTGCGGTTAGGATCGTGCAATCTTGCCTGCGCGACGGCAAACGTGCAATCGCTTTACGACGCGATAGCGGGCGCAGTGCCCGTCAAAGCGGATATCGCGTGGAAAACCGAGAATTCATTGCTGACGACCGACCCAACTTCCTCAGGCTATGTGTCGCCGCTGTCGTCCTCGCAAGCGTATTCGAGAATCCTGCACGACGCGGTTTTTCAAGCTTTTGCGGCGCTGCCGCCGCGAGCGGTGGTCTGGGACGATATGCAGATCGTCTATACAAAAATCGGTTTCGAGTATGCGAGCTCGGGCTGGATGACCGACATCCTGCACCCGAACACGACGGGTCAAGCGCGCGAGGCCGAGGCGGACGCGCAGATCCTCGCGCAGATCATCTCCGGAGCGACAATTAACGTCGCCGCACTATCGAACCCGCTCGCGAACACCGCAACAAACGGCGTGCCGTTAGACGGCGGGTCAAGCTGGCTTTCAGCGCTTCGCAATCAAGTCGGCTTTTCGGAATTCATGACCGAACACGCGATGTCCGACGACTACACCGCGCCGTGGTCGCTCTATCCGGACAGCGTGCTTGATCCCGACCGATATGACATCGTCGCTTATGGACAGGTCAATAGCGCGGGTCCGAACTATCTCCGCTTCACTTGGCCGACGGTGCCTTCTGTCCCCACGACCAACATCCTGCCGGGTGATCTGATTTGGCTGATGGGCAGCGGCGTCATCCAGTACCCGGCGGGCTCGAGCGTTTATTCCTACAACTCCGGGGGGACCGATTACATCTCGGCGCTTGGACTGGCCGCCAGCATCGTACCGTCCAGCGCCTACCCAGGGCAGCCGGTCGTCGTCGCCCGTCAGCATTCTTACTTTATTACCGACGTTCCGAAATATAAGGACGCGGCGACTTGGACATATCGACACCGCATCGAGATTCCCGCTTCCGGCACAAATTTCTTGCGGATCCAGTTTCTAGACTCGAGCGTCTCGTGGCCCAACGCGATCACGACGGCCGACTATCTTGAATTGCCCTGCGGCGAGATCCCGCTGTCGGGCGCCACCATTTTCAACGTATCAAACTACACGCAAGTCAACCTGACCGGCGCGTGGACCTCGTGCCAAAGCGAGATCGGTTGGGTGTTTGGAACGCATCAGATGGAGGCGCCGGCTTCTGTCTCGGTTCCGCAATCTCTCGATGTCGGGCAAGCCGTCCTATCATTGGTCACCGGCGAGATCGGTCTCGGAAAGATCGCCGCGAGCGGCGTGGCGCCCGGGCCCGCCGGAATCAAGCTCGAAACAGTTTGCGGAACCAACTCGGGCACCGCCAAGATCATTGTCTACGGCGGTACGTCATCCACGCCGGCGACGCTGCTCGACAACATTGGCGCTGGCGTCACCGGCTGCTGACAAATATTTCCGATCAGTAGAACCGCTCCGCCGATCTCCATCGGCGATCACAATCGCCGCGACTCCAGCTAGGACCGCATTTATCTTTCGGGGTGGCGCTTCGTCAAACAAGCGCGCGCTTCGACGTCGGAATTCCGATCCCGCGAGTAGGCGTCAAACCGGGCCGCACACGGTGCATCCTATGAAGCCGTTTGCGCACGGAGGTGGATGGACTCTGGACCGCGGCGCGGCCGCGGGCCATCTTGTGAGGTCTCGCATGACAATCGAAATGCCGCGCGTCCGCCAAACGCCGAGCGCGAACTATAGCCCAATAGCGATCGTGCACGACCTCGTTGTCGTGCACATGATGGAGGGCGGCTATCTTGGCTCGGTCGCGTGGCTCTGCGATGCGCGAGCGGGTGCAAGCGCGCATTTGTGCATGAGCGAGGACGGCGGGGAGGTTTCGCAACTTGTCCCGCTGGGCATGAAGGCGTGGGCGCAATGTCAATTCAATTCGCGAGGCGTCTCGATCGAGATGCCTGGCTTCACCGCGCAAGGGGTCCCCGACAACCGATTGCGAGCGCTCGCCAAGATTGTCGGTTGGTTGTTGCGCTCCTACGCGATTCCCTGTCAATGGGCGCGAGAGGGTCGAGGGCGCGGCTTCTGCTCTCACCACGATCTCGGCAAGGCCGGCGGCGGCCACCTCAACATCTGCGGCATCGGCGACGACACCTGGCGGAGGTTTGAGGGGTTCGTGAATGAAGCCTACGTCGCGTTCGGCGACGACCCATTACCGCCGTTCGCACTGCATGGCGCGCCAAATCCGCATCAGACCGAATTGCCTCCCATGGTTACGCCGGAACCATCGCACGGCGGCGCCTCACGGCGCGAGGCCGGCGACACGAGTTGCCACCCGACGGCCTCCGGCTTCCCTCTGGCGTCAATCGGGGATTGGCAGTGGCGGTTGCGAAAAGTCGGAGCGAACGCCGCGTTGGCTGTTGACGAAGATGAAGGCCGCGCGACTAGCGCCGCGATCTCCACCTTTCAACTCGCGAGCGGGCTGCCTGTGACGCACGCGGCCGACGCTGCGACCTGGGCGAAACTCTACGCGGCAACCGCTGCTGTGTCCTGTTGCCGCTGATGTTGAGTTTCGCCTATCGGGGTTGCGATGACACAGCAGCAGCGCAAAGCATGCGCTCAACTTGCGGCGCGCTCCCGTCGCTCTCCATCAACTAGAGGGATTGCAATGCGATCCCGTTCCCCCAGCGCGTCGTCGACGACCTCAGCAACTGTCGCGCGCGCTTCCGGTCGCGGCAGCAAAGGCGCCAAACCATGTCAACGCTAACCCTCCTGCCGATAATTCGTGTCACGGATGGCGTCCAATCCGATGAGGATTGGCAGCTGACGTTGGCATTTTATCTCGACGACGGCGTCACGCCGATCAATCTCGACGGCCTGACCTTCACCGTTAGCGTTGGAGATTTCGCCGAGCTTTCCTCGACCGGCGGCCAAGTCACAACGTCCGGTCCTTCGAACAATCTCTTGGTGATAACCGCGCTGGCGGCGCAGAAGGCGTCCTGGCCGACCGGCGTCTATCCAATCTCGCTGTCGGCGACCGACGGCGTGTACACGCGCAGTCTCTTTGCGCTGTCAACGCTGGCGATCGGTTCGCCCGAAGTCGTTAATGTCAGCTTGTTGGTCGCTCCCGACAACACGCCTTCGTCGATCGTCTCCGCGCTGCCCGCCGCGATTGCAGCCGCCTTCCAGGCGCTGCAACCGCCCGCTATCGCCGCAGCGCTGGCCGACCTGACCAGCGCCGATTTGGCGCCGCTCGCTCAGGCGCTGATCGACGCGCTTCCCGTACAAACCGGAAGCGGCGCCCCGGTCGCCAGCGAACAGGCGTTTGTCAACAGCTCCGGCTTTGTGGTGATCGCTCAATGACGACCCGTTACCTTATCTGCGCGCTTTTCGCAACGCTGTGCGTTGCTCCCGCGATCGCACAAACGTCCCCGCCTGTCTTGAAAGTCGAAGCCGGCGGGACCGGCGCCAACAATCCGTCCGCCGCGCGCACCAATTTGGGCGCCGCGGCCGCGGGAGCGAATAACGATATAACGTCCTTGACCGGTTTGACGACCGTCCTTCCGCCTTCCGAAGGAGGCACGGGGACGACGGGCGGCGTCTCGCCGACGGGCTCGTTAACCACGACGCCGGAGGGCGTGGTCAACATCGCCGACTACGGCGGTTGCTCGGGTTCGACCAGCAGCGATACCGCCAATGTGAATTCAGCCTTGGCCGCCGCACGCAGTTCGACAGCGTATGCCAACAACCAACCGGTGCGTGTCGTAGGCGGCTTCTCGGGTAGCGGCGTTGCCTGCGCTGTCACCCAGATTAATGCCACAGGATTCACACAGTTTGGCGCCGGCGCCAGGCTGATAATCGAAGACCTCGCGTTGGTGTGCTCCGGCGCCGGCAACATTTGTCTTGACGCCCTGGGTTCGCTGAACATTCAGTTCAATCGCGTTACAATCATTGGATCGTCGACCTCGCCGCCAATGATCGGGATGCAGGAAGGCAACACCTCGCCAGGAACCATGGCGTGTTGCATACATACGCACTACGGTCTTGAAATCACGGGCTCGTTCACCTTTGCGGGATTGTATTCGGCGGCTTCAGAATCAACTACGTACTACTCGCCGATCATCAGGAACAATGGCGCCAGCCTTGGCGTTGTCGGCGCTCTGGGCAGCGTCACCGGTGGCAGCGGCTATGCGACGGGAACCTATAACGGCGTCGCCTTGACGGGATCCGCGACCGGGGTGGGGGCAATTGCAACCATCGTGGTTTCCGGGGGCGCGGTCACGAGCGTCTCGCTGACCAACCAAGGAAGGCAGTACGCTATCGGCGACACGCTGACCGCTTCGGCGGCGTCGCTCGGGGGCGTCGGATCTGGCTTTTCCGTCCCAGTCACAAATATCGGTCAGTTCGCGATGGTGATGGACGGTCAAAATCATTGGGGTGTCTCTTCGTCGTTTCAGACTGTCAACTGGCCCGCAGATACGTATTATACATTTACTGAAAACAACATAGTCGGCGGCTCGCTCCGTTACTACGGTTCGACGTACAAGGGGGCGCCGTTATGGGTCGGCTCCGTGGAGGGGCTGCGAACGCTCCATTTGTACCTCGCGCAATTGGGCGCAGGCCCCTGCGTGGAGTTATTCGACAACAACGCAGCGTTCACGCTGCACAACATCAGCGAAACTCTGGAGATCGAGTGTGAATCGGCGGCAGCGACGTTCGACGTCATGCTGACCGGCTCGAATTCGACGCCCGACGTGAGTGGCCTCACGGTCTTCGACCAACTCAGCACAGTCAACACGGCGATATTGGGATTGGATGCCGGCCTCACGAGCGCGACCGCGCACAACGCCAACGTGTTTGTCGGACATTCCGCGTTCAAGGTTCCGCTGTTCGCGATTGGGTCCGCGCAACTTTGGAATTTCGACGGCGCTGTCAACCTGCCCTATTCTTGGGAATTCAACGCGCCAGCCTCCACGCTGGTGACGGGGGCGTCCGGCGGCGTGCCTTCGAAGGGCGGCGGTCCGCTGGATCTGCTCAGCGCAACATCGAATGTTTCGGGCGCCTATTCGTGTGCGCGAAAGCTCTCCTATGTTTACAACGGCCCGCTGTGCAACATTCGGCGAGCGAGCGACTCGATCGCCGTTGATTTCTATCCTAATGCCGCCGGCGCCATGGACAAGTCCGCATTGGCGGCGTTCTGCGCGAACACCTCCTGTTTCATTACGACCGAATACGACCAGTCCGGAAATGGCAATGCTGCACAAAACTCCAACGCGTCCACTCAGCCTACAGTCACAATTGAAGGGACGGCACTCAACTACGCGGTTTGCGGGACCTGGGGAAACGGCGGCAACGTCGCGCTCACCGCGATCGCCAACTCCTCAATAAACGGCCTCTTCGCCAACGGCGGCTTTGTCTCCGCCGTCGCCAGCAAGACACAAACGATCACAAATGCGATGCGGTTGTTGTCCCGGATTTCCGGGGGCTCGGGTTGGGAGATTTCAGGCTCGTATTCATTGGGCTTCGGTTATCCTCAATTCACGGTAGACGCCTCCGTCACGAACGGCGCGTGGGTCTCTTCGAGTCTCATGCCTTCTTCGGGCGGTCACATTTTCGATGTCGCCTACAGCTACGCTTCTCTCGCCAATGTGCCTGTATTGGGCATTGATGGAAACGTTGAGTCGTTTCAGAGTTCCACGCAACCGAATGGATCGATCGTGGACACGAACAACCTGATAATCGGAAACCTTGCCTCCGGCGCCTTCGGGTGGCCAGGCGACATTTGCGAAGTGGTGCTCGCCAGGCAAAGCCTCTCCTCCGAACAAATCGACGCCATTCGCCGAAATCAGGCGGTCTTCTACGGCCTAGGCGCCGTGCAGTAGTCTGGGCGCATCGAGCGCACAAGCTTAACGTCGCCGACCCGCCGTCCGCAGAGTTGGATGCACAGCGGTCCCATGGATGGAAAATTACTTACGCCGTGCGCTCGCCGCCGCGCGCGGCTTTCCTGCAATCTGGCGGCCTGGGGATAAATCCATGTTGAGTGGCTTCAAAACTTTCTCGGTTGGTCTCGGACTAGCGATCCTGCCTCAGTTGGCGCAATATCTGAGCAATTTCGATTTCGTGAAGGCGTTCGGCGTTTCGCCCAACGCCGCGACGACTATCGGAGTCGTGATGATTGCCTTGCGGTCAATCACCTCGACCCCGATATTTGCGAAAAAGACAGGCGCATAGCGCGGCTAACGTTGGCGGAGCGCTGGCCGCACCGCCGCCTTAAACCTCGTTTTGGTTGGCGGAACGACGCATCGGGCGCGATGCGAAGCCGCAAGGAGGTCGCGGAGCGCCAGGGCTTCATGGCGCTCCGCGTAATTTCTCTTTTGAGCTGAGGTGCGCGAGCGTGCTCACGAATTCAAATGAGGGAGAGGCGTGGGGTTTGGTTCAGTGGGCCGTCACTCTATTTGTCACAAGCATCGTCAGCGCCGCCGCATTCGTTTGGCGTCTGGTGACGCGCGTTGAGCGGCTGGAGGTCGACTACTGCCAGCATCGCGATGAGATCGAGGCCATGAGAAACGCCAACGACGCCACCATGCTGCGTCTCGCCGAGCGATTCGCCCAACTGCATGACGATCATTTCAAGCTGCGCGAAACCATGGGCGCGATGCCCACGCGCTCGGATCTCCGCGATTTGGAGGATCGCCTTGCTGTCCGGCTGTCGGCGCTCAGCGATCGAATAGATAGAGCTATCGACGCTTGATTTGCGATAGCGTCGTCAGGAGTTCGCGGGGCGGGCGCACCGGGCGCCCACCCCTTATCGCGACTATATCAACCGCAGCGGTCACTAGTTTCAAGCCGTCGCGACACGCGGCTTGGTGAAATGTCACGATGGGTCCGCGAAGCTCCGCGACCGATGAGACGATCTCGAGTTCGTCGTCGATAAACGCCGGGGCGGCGAAGTCCACCTGCAGTTTTGTAACGGCAAAGGCCGTTTCACTGGTTCGCGCCATGACGCTGTGTTGAAATCCGAAAGCCCTCAACCACTCAGTGCGCCCGCGCTCGAAGAAGCGCAGGTAAGATGCGTGATAGACGCGGCCGGAGAAGTCCGTGTCCTCGTAGTAGACGCGGACAAAGATATGTTGGTCGTTGTCTGGCATCTCAACTCCTTGAATCCTATAGGTCGACCAGCTTTTGACTTGAAGTCTGCGCGATGTTAATGGCGCCGCCATGAAAGCCGTATTCATGGGCGGTCCGGAATTTGCGGTCCCCGCGCTGAAGGCGTTGGCAAGGACCAACGCGGATATCGTTGCCGTTTACACCAGACAACCCAAGCCCGCCGGCCGGCGTGGCCTGGACATGACCAAAACCCCCGTCCATTTGGCGGCGGAGGAATTTGGACTGCGCGTCGAGACGCCCGCGACGTTGCGCGACGAAGCAGCGCAACAACTGCTTCGCGAATTGCGGGCCGACCTCGTAATCGTCGTCGCTTATGGCTTGTTATTGCCGGCGGAGGCGCTCGCCGCTCCGCGTCTAGGTTGCTTCAATTTGCACGCCTCGTTGCTGCCGCGCTGGCGGGGCGCAGCGCCCATTCAACGCGCGATCATGGCGGGGGACCGCGAAACCGGCGTCTCGATCATGCGGATGGAGGTCGGCTTGGACACGGGCCCGATCGCGGCGGAGTGTCGGACCGCCGTTTTGCCATCGGATACGGCGGGAGATCTGACGACGCGACTCGCCGAGGTTGCGGCTAGAGTTCTCGGCAAGCACTGGGGTGCGCTGATTGATGGGAGTTTGCCGTTCGCGCCGCAATCCGCGAGCGGTGTGACCTACGCTCGCAAGATAGAAAAATCCGAGGCGGCGATTGATTGGTCGGCCACCGCCGCGCAGGTGAGGAACCATATTCACGGATTATCTCCGTTTCCGGGCGCCACAACGGATGTTCATACCAGCAAGGGGCCCGAGCGCCTGAAAATCTTGCGCGCTGAAATTGTTCAACGGAACGGATGGGCAGGCGAGGTGCTTGAAGACGCCCTGACGGTTGCTTGCGGCGAGGGCGCCGTTCGCGCCTTGCAGGTGCAGCGTCCAGGCCGCAATGTAATTTCAGGGGTCGAGTTTATGCGTTCTGGCGCGCTGCGCGTTGGCGGGACGTTGGCGCCCAGGGCTCCTTCGACGACCTGAAATCTATTTTGGAGGGCGGCCGCCGATATCCTTGCGAAAATATCCGTTGCTCCATTTGATCGTATTGACCGCTTCGTAGGTTCGTTCCCGCGCGATCTGTAGAGTGGCCGCGACGCCGGTTACCACGAGCACGCGGCCTCCGTTGGCGATGATTTGTCGTCCTCTTCGCGCCGTTCCCGCGTGAAACAGTTTTACGCCCGGAACTGCGGCGGCCTCCTCGAGGCCATCGATCGGGTCGCCCCTCGTGGGTACGCCGGGATATCCCTTTGCGGCCATGACCACGGCCAGCGCGTGTTCGGTCGCGAATGTTGGACTTTCCTCGAGAAGCGCGCCCGAGGTCGTGCGCCACAGCCATTGCAGCAAATCACCGCGAAAGCGTGGGATTATCACTTCCGCTTCCGGGTCGCCGAACCTGACATTGTACTCCAGCAGTTGCGGGCCGTCCTTGGTGAGCATGAGGCCGGCGAACAGGATTCCGCGGAACGGCGCGCCCCGCCGTTGCATGCCCTCGATCGTCGGCAGCACGATTTCCTCCATCACCCGGTGCGAAAGCTCCGGCGTGAGCAGGGGGCTCGGCGAGCATGCCCCCATGCCGCCCGTGTTGGGACCGGTGTCGCCGTCGCCGGCGCGTTTGTAGTCTTGCGCGTCGCCGAACGGAATCGCCTGCGCTCCGTCGCATAGCGCGAAGAACGATATTTCTTCGCCCGCGAGGCGCGTCTCCACCACGCATTCTGCGGCTGCGTCCCCGTCGTACAACGCCTCGATCGCCGCCTCGGCCTCCGCTTTTGTCTCCGCGACTACGACGCCCTTTCCGGCGGCGAGCCCGTCTGCCTTGACGACGACGGCAGCCTCGCTTTGCGCGACATAGGCGAGCGCGGACTCGCGATCCCGAAATCGCCGATAGGGGGCGGTCGGAATGCCGAACTCGCGGCAAAAGTCTTTCGTGAAGCCCTTCGACGCTTCCAAGCGCGCCGCCGCGCGGCTTGGGCCGAACGCCTTCACGCCGGCGGCGGCGAGATCGTCGACCACGCCGGCCACCAGCGGGGCCTCTGGGCCGACGATGACAAAGCCGATGCGATGCGCGCGACAGGCTTCGACAATTGCGTCGGAGTCGGAGATCGCGATCGGCAGCAACCTCGCAATCGCCTCACAACCTGGATTTCCCGGCGCGACAAACAGTTGATCCAGGAGGGGTGACTTTGCGACCGCCGACGCGATCGCATGTTCCCGCGCCCCGGACCCCAAGATCAATACGTTCATGCCGTTTGTCCCTCGCGCGGCCTCTGAATCCCGTGCGGCTAAACGTTCCATTCGACCACCCGGAGCAGCAAGGCTTCTAACGCTATTTTAAAAACGGGGTCGAGTTCAGCCGACAGGCGATCGCGCGCGCGACGGCTCTGGAGGCCCGCAGCGGGGCGCTCCTCGCCAGCCTCCGCTCGCATTTGGTCAAGTCAGGGCCGCTCAATGCCGGTTCTCAGATGGTCTGTACGCTCATTGCGAATTGGCTAAGGGCGATCTTAGCCGGCGACAGCGCCCGTTCCAGCGCAAGGCGCTGCGCCGAGGCGGCGCGTCGCAGCAAATCGTCGACATCCTCGGACATCTACTTTCCGCCCGCAGGCCCCACGGCCTGCGGGCGATTTTTTTTGCCCTCACCTTCGAATTCGAAGATAGGCGTTGCGCTTGCAGGGCGAGCCGCCGCCGCTATCTACCCCAGCGAGCGGCGCCGATGCGCACGCTGGAGAATTCAGATTATGTTCAAAAGCGCCTTATGGGCTGCGGCGGTCTTTTTCACCGCTGCGATTTCGGGAGCGGCGGCGGATTCGTCCGATCCCGATCTCATCTTCCGCAAGTCGACGACGTTCAAGCTGTTGACCCCCAACGACAAACTGGCCGTCTATGGCGTTGACGATCCCCTTGTCGAGGGAGTGGCCTGCCACTACACCGCTCCGGAAAGGGGCGGCTTGATGGGCGCGCTCGGCCTCGCTGAACAGACTTCCGACATTTCCTTGGCCTGCCGCCAATACGGGCCAATCAAGTTCACCGCGCAGTCGAGCCAGGGGGACGTCGTCTTTTCGGAGCGCCGCTCCGTATTTTTCAAGAAAATGCAAATCGTGCGCGGATGCGACGCGAAGCGCAATATTCTTGTCTATATGACCTACTCTGACAAGCTGATCGACGGCTCGCCGAAGAATTCAACGTCCACCGTGCCGATTCAGCCTTGGGGCGGGCAGGGAGACGTTCCCCGCTGTAGCGACTTCATCAAATAACGACTCAGTCGCCGCAGGCGACGACGTAAGGCTCGTCAGACGTCGAAACGCTGGTGGCGCGCCCTTCGACGGCGCTCTTCAGCCCAAAGGAAAGGGCGTGACCGTGGCCGTGCGCTTCGCACCAAGCGTCGGCGACGACGCGGCCGCATTCCGCGCCCGTGGATAGACAGTCCTCGAGGCCATATCCGTCATTGGCCGCGATTTCATAGGTATGCGTCGAAGTCGCGCGCGCGGGGCCGCTAGCGTTCGCCTGGGCGAGCGCTGCGACGAGCAAGGGAAGGACGAGGCCGCCAAAACCAGGGATTTTCATTCGAGACGCTCTGCAAGGATCAGCACTAAGGGGACCGGAACGCATTTTGCCGGCAGGACCTAAAAACCGAGTTAACGAGGATTAACGCTGCGACCCGGCGTTTTGTTAAACCTCCGCAGCTGCCGACAGTCCGGCCAGCAACAGACGCAGCACGTCGAAAGTGCTCATGTCCGCCAAACCGTCGACTCTGGCGGCGCGGTAATGTCGCTGAAACGCGGCGACGACGATTTCCGTTCTCGCATCATAGACGCCGGTCGCCTCGACTTCGTAGCCGTAGAGCGATAGCAACGTCTGCAAGCTGCGGATCGCAGGTCCTTCCTGCCCGCGCGAGAACAGCGGTTCGGGCGACGGCGGCCCGGCCGCAACCCAGTGGCCGACGCCAGCGCGCGCCAGTCGATCCCACGGAAAGCGCTCGCCGGGGTCGATTTTGCGCGCCGGCGCGATGTCAGAATGAGCGAGGTGGCGTTCCGGCGGAACGGCGTAACGCGCCGCGATGTCGCGACAAAGCGCAATCACCGAGTCTATCTGCTGTTCAGGAAAGCCGGGCAAACCGCCGTCATGGCCAGGATTGCAAATTTCTATTCCCACCGAGGCCGAATTCATATCGCGCGCGCCGCGCCAGCAGGAAACGCCGGCATGCCAGGCCCGACGCGCCTCGGGAACGAGTTGGACGACGCGGCCGGTTTCCTCGACGACGTAATGGCTGGAGAGTTCGCTTGCGGGATCGCGCAGCCGCGCGATCGCCGCCTCGGCGGTCGCCATTCCGGTGTAGTGGAGGATGATGCAGTTCGGACGCGCAAAGCCATTTCTCTCGCCGTGATTCGGCGAAGGCAGCACGACCTCAACGAGCGCGCTGTCGGGGGCGAAGACGTCCCCCGCAGCGAGCGAATCGCGATCGGACGCTTTCAGTACCAAGCCCGGCAAACCTGCCGCCCGTAATAATCGTAATAGTATTCGGCGCAGCGTGGGGGAGGCGGCGGCGGCGCATAACCCGGCGGCGGCGGGGGATGCGACGCGGCTGCCGAGCCGATCATGGCGCCCGTAGCAGCGCCAGCGACGCCGCCCAGCAAGGCGCCGGCGGGGCGATTGGTGATGGCGGCGCCGAGCAGGGCGCCGGTCGCGCCCCCGATCACTGCGCCACCCGCCGCGCCCTGCCCTTCTGGCGTATTGCACCCCGCCAGGGACAGCGACGCCGCGACGGCGAGCGCGAGGCCAGAAACCTTCAGCATCATGACTCTCAAACTCCTTGCATTCCCGTCGAGCCGCCCCCGCTACTCAACATCGCGTCTTTCCGAACCGGCAAATGTCCGGAAGGCCGCAATACTGTCGTCGAAGCCCTGAACATAGAGTGAAAAAAGGGCTTGCGCCGTGACAAAATCGCAACGAAACGCGATGACTTTCGCGAAACCATTTCAGAAACGCCATGACGTCGCCATGATACGGCGCCGAAGATGACGAAAAATCGACGAGATCTACCAGCGGCCAAGCAATCCGAGGCAAAAGCGGGCTTTGCAGAGGCGACCAACGGGGCTGGCGCCGGGACCAAGTTACGTGTATGAGCGCGCCATCTTTCCCCGGTTCGGCGACGCCGCCCGACCGGGTGTTTTTTGTTGGAGATTACGATGGCTGTTCCGAGACGCAAAACCTCGCCGTCCCGTCGCGGCATGCGCCGCTCCGCGGATGCGCTGAAGGCCCCGACCTACGTCGAAGACAAGGATTCCGGCGAGCTGCGGCGCCCGCACCATATCGACTTGAAGTCGGGCATGTATAAGGGTCGCCAGGTCCTCAAGAAAAAGACGGTCACCGAGGTCGAGGCCTGACCTCTGGTCGGCTCAGTCCGCGAGCTGATCGACCCAGATCGGATTGGTCCATGCCCGGCGCCCGGCGCCGTCGATGATGACGACGCGGAACCAGGAAATCGCGCCGGGATCGTTCCACGCCTGCTTGGCCGCCTCGCCGACTTCGAGCGTCGCCCCGGTCATTTGGCGTCCGACCCGCGACACCGCGCGCGACGTTCCCGTGACCAGCGCGACGGCGTCGACAGGCGAGCAGGCGACGGTGACTTCGTCGCGGCGAACATCGACGTCGATGAGGCGCGGCCCCTGGCTGGCGTAGAATTCACCCGCCTTGAGCGCCGCCAGCAGCGCCTCGGGATCGAGGCTTTCCGCCTTCACCTCAACGAAGCCGCCGAACGCGTCGTAGTCGCCATTGCGGAAATGCGCGTCGTCGGTGGCGATCGCTGTCAATCGGCGCCCTTCGTTGCATAGCTGATCGAGCAGATAAAACCCGTCGCCGCGGTCGGTCTCGACGGCGCAGCCGTGATTGTAGATCTCGACGGCGTGGGCGGCGGAAAGCGCGCGACCGTCGCCGATGCGCAGTTGCGACCACGCGGGATGCGCGATCGCGACGAACGCGCCGGCCGCGCGCGCTCGCGCCGCGAGTTGCGCGCCCGTCTCTTGCGGCCCCGCGGCGGGAAAATCGAGCGGCAGGCCGACCGCGAGGATGTGCCAGAGTTCGCCGACCTCGGTGCCCATCGCGTGCACTTCCGCGCCGATCAGCGTGGTGAAATTGTTGGAGCGGAAGGCGCGCGTATCGGTGATCGGCCAATCGTAGCGGGCGAGAAAATGGTCGGAGAGTTCAACGAAATCATAGCCCGCGCGCTTGTAGGCCTCGACCACCTGCTCGGGGCTGAGCGCGCCGTCCGAACGGTGCGAATGGGTGTGGAGATTGCCGCGCCAAAACCGGCCCGGCGTCGAGAACGGAGGTATCTGCATCAGGCTCTCCGGGTCGACGCGGTAGCGAATGAGCGCGACGGTCAGACATCGAAATCAGTGGCGCCGTAACCGGCTTCGAGCGGGATCGTGAGCCGGTAGCCGATTGCCGTCTTGGTCGCGATGGGTTGGACCGGCGCAACGCGACGCGACGCCGCCGCCGCGATCGCTTCCGCCGCCGTCCCCGCCCGGGCCAAAAGTTCGAGATTGAGACGCGTCGGCAGCATCAACGTTTGGCGACCCTCCGCCGCCTCCTCAAGCGCATGCCGCGGCTCGATCCAAACCGAATCGACCGCCTCGCCGCCGTCGTGCAACGCGTGCTGATCGGCGGGCGCATCAACGACATAGAACCGGGTGTCGAAGCGCTTGGGCAGTGTCGGCGGCGTGATCCAATGCGCGAATAGGATCAGCGCATCGAGCGCAGGTTCGAGCCCGTCAGCTTCGAGGCGCGCTCGAAACGGCCGTTTGTCTGCGGCGAGCGCGATCGGGGCGCCGTCGCGGGCGCGGGCGAGCAGAACGCCGCACTCTTCGTAAGTCTCGCGGATGGCGGCGACGCGGGTGGCCTTGTCGATGTCGGAACCCGCCAACTCGTAGTCCTCGGGATCGACCTTTCCGCCGGGAAACACCAGCGCGCCGGGGGCGAACTCGATCTGGCGGTGACGCACCACCATGAACACCTGCAAGCCGCCCGGTCCGTCGCGCACGAGAAGCAATGTTGCGGCTAGTCGTGGCGCGACGACCTCGCCGTTCGATGACGGCTCCATGGCGAGCGGCAAGCGCGTCTCCTCTTAGTTGGTCACGCCGTCCGCCCGGCCCCGGACTTGCCGAGCGCGGCCTGCGCCGCGGCAAGCCGCGCGATCGGCACGCGGAACGGCGAGCACGAGACGTAGTCGAGACCGACGCTCTCACAGAAACCGATGCTGGCGGGATCGCCGCCATGCTCGCCGCAAATGCCGAGCTTGATCGTCTTGCGCGTCGCCCTGCCCCGCTCGGCCGCGAGCCTGACAAGTTCGCCGACGCCCTCCTGGTCGAGCGTCACGAACGGATCGTTGGCCAGCAGTCCCTTTGACGTATACGAGCCCAGGAACGCGGCGGCGTCGTCGCGGGACAGGCCGAGCGTGGTTTGCGTCAGGTCGTTTGTGCCGAAAGAGAAGAACTCGGCGCTTTCCGCGATCTCCCCCGCCCGCAACGCCGCGCGCGGCAACTCGATCATCGTGCCGACCTGATAGGGCACTTTGACCCCGGTCTCCTTGGCGACCTTGTCGGCCATTTCGACAATGATCTTCTTGACCAGGTCTAGTTCGGGGCGACCCATCACAAGCGGAACCATGATCTCGGCGGTGACCGGGGAGCCGGTCTTGCGCCCGGCTTCGACCGCTCCCTCGAAAATCGCGCGCGCCTGCATCTCGGCGATCTCGGGATAGCGCACCGCCAGCCGCACGCCGCGGAAGCCGAGCATCGGGTTGAACTCGTGCAATTCGCTGGCGCGCAGCCTGAGCTTTTCGATGGACGCGCCGGTCGATTTCGCCACTTCGGCCATATCGGCTTCGGTCTGCGGCAAGAATTCGTGCAGCGGCGGATCGAGCAGCCGGATCGTCACCGGCAACCCTTGCATGATCTCGAACAGCTCGGCGAAGTCCTTGCGCTGCATCGGCAACAGCTTCGCCAGCGCCGCGCGCCGGCCGGCCTCGTCGTCGGCGAGGATCATTTCGCGCACCGCGACGATGCGCTCGCCCTCAAAGAACATATGCTCGGTGCGGCAAAGGCCGATTCCCTCGGCGCCGAAGCTGCGGGCGGTGCGAGCGTCGAGCGGCGTCTCGGCGTTGGCGCGCACCTTCATCCGCCGGACCGCATCGGCCCACTCCATCAGCTTGGCGAAATCACCGGTCAGCTCCGGCTTCACCATCGGTATCGAGCCGGAGAACACCTGGCCGGTCGCCCCGTCGATGGTCATCACGTCGCCCTTCTTGAGCGTCTGCCCGGCCGCGACGAGTTGCTGTTTGGCGTAGTCGATGCGCATCGAGCCGACGCCGGAGACGCACGGCTTGCCCATACCGCGCGCCACCACGGCCGCGTGGCTGGTCATGCCGCCGCGCGTGGTGACGATGCCCTCCGCCGCGTGCATGCCGTGGATATCCTCGGGCGAGGTTTCGACCCGCACCAGGATCGTCTTTCGTCCAGTCTGTTTCAGCAACTCGGCCTCATCAGCGGAGAACACGATCTCGCCGCTCGCGGCGCCGGGCGAGGCCGGAAGCCCGACCGCGATCGGCTCGCGCTTCTCGCGCGGGTCGATGGTCGGGTGCAGCAGCTGATCGAGCGTCGCCGGCTCGACGCGCGTGATCGCCTCTTGGCGGGTGATGAGCCCTTCGTTCGCCATCTCCACCGCCAACCGCAGCGCGGCGCGGCCGGTGCGCTTGCCGTTGCGGGTCTGCAGCATCCATAGCTTGCCACGCTCGACGGTGAACTCCAGATCCTGCATGTCCTTGTAATGCTTTTCCAGCAATTGCGTTGTTGCGACAAACTGGCGGAACACCTCTGGCATGATCGCCTCCAGCGAAGGCCGGTCGGACCCCGCCGCCTCGCGCGCGACCTCGGTGATGTTCTGCGGCGTGCGAATGCCGGCGACGACGTCCTCGCCTTGCGCGTTGACGAGGAATTCGCCGTAGAGCTCTTTTGCGCCGGTCGACGGGTTGCGGGTGAACGCGACGCCGGTGGCGCTGGTCTGGCCCATATTGCCGAACACCATCGCCTGAACGCTGACGGCGGTGCCCCAATCGGCGGGAATGTTGTTGAGCCGCCGGTAGGTAATCGCGCGCGCGTTCATCCACGAGCTAAACACGGCGCCGATCGCGCCCCACAGCTGATCGAAGGGATCCTGCGGGAACGGCTTGCCGGTCTCCTCCTCAACCTTGCGCTTGTATTCGACGATGACGGCGCGCCAATCCTCGGCGGTGAGGTCCGTGTCGAGAATCTGCCCGCGCCGGTCCTTGTACCCCTCGATGATCTCCTCGAAATTGTGGCTGTCAACCTCCAGCACGACGTTCGAGTACATCTGGATGAAGCGGCGGTAGCTGTCATAGGCGAAGCGTTCGTCGCCGGAGGTCGCGGCGAGGGTTTTCACTGCCTCGTCGTTGAGGCCGAGATTGAGCACCGTGTCCATCATGCCGGGCATCGAGGCGCGGGCGCCCGAGCGCACCGAGACGAGCAGCGGGTTCGCCGCGTCGCCGAACACGCGATCGGTCTGCCGCCCGACGGCGGCGATCGCCTCCTTGACGGCGGCGGCGAGATCGTCGGGATAAGTTTTCTCGTGCGCGTAGAAGTAGGTGCAGACTTCAGTGGTGATCGTGAAACCCGGCGGCACGGGCAAACCCATCGAAGACATTTCCGCGAGATTCGCCCCCTTGCCGCCTAGCAGGTTGCGCATTTCGCCCTTGCCCTCGGTCTTCTCCGGGCCGAACGCATAGACCCACTTTGTCATTCAAGGCTCCAGATTTCGGCGTGCGCGCCTTAGCGATGCGCGCGCAGCCCCCATGCAAACGTGGCCCATCCCGCGCCGTGAAACAACAAGTCCACACCGAGCAACGTTCCCAAAACATAGGCGCTCGACATCGGCCAGTGAATGACGATGATCAATCCCAGCAGGAACGTCACCAAGCAGCCGAGCCACACCACAGCGCGACGCGGACTTGCGGGAAGCGCGAAGGCGAGATAGGCGCGCACCACCGCCGCCGCGATGAGGCCGGCGCCGATCATCAGCGTCAGAATCGCGGAGGCGGCAAGCGGATTCAGTATGCAGAACAGCCCGGCGCCGATGTAAAGCACGCCGCCGATCACCCACAGGAAGAAACGGCTCCACGTGCGCGCGTGCATGCCGACGCCGATCTCGGCGGCCCCGGCGACGAGGAACAGCACGCCGTTCAGCGTCACCATCGCCAGCGTCGACTCGAAAGCGAACATCAGGGAGGCGAGCCCGAGCAGCATCAGCAACACGCCGAACGCGAAAAGCGCGCCCCATTTGGCGCGCAGCCGATGAACGGCTTCGCCGAGGCTGTGAGGGGCGCCAGAATACGCGTGGCTCAAGGGGACCTCCTCCGCTCTTTGCGAGCGTACGTCGCCGCCTTCGCCGCCATTGTCAACGTCCGCGCCGTAGTTCTCCGAGCACCTGCGCGGCATACTCCACCATCGGAACGATGCGGCCATAGTTGAGCCGCGTCGGGCCGATCACGCCGAGCACGCCGGTGATGCGCTGGTCCGAGCCGCGCAACGGCGCGGCGATCATCGAAGATCCCGACAGCGAAAACAGCTTGTTCTCCGAGCCGATATAGATTTTCACGCCTTCGCCGTTCTCCGCGCGATGCAGCAGATCGATGACGTCGGTTTGCGTTTCGAGGTCCGCGAACAGCAGACGAATACGCTCCAAATCCTGCGCTTCGCTCGTGGCGCCGATGAGATTGGCCTGGCCGCGCACGATCAACTGCTGTCGAGCGCCCCCTGCTCCCGCCCAGAACGCCAGCCCGGCGTCGACGAGCCCGGCGGCCAGTTCGTCGATCTCATGGCGCGCGGCGTCGCGGGAGCTCTCGATCTTGGCGCGCGCCTCCGCCAGCGTGCCGCCGCGCGCGTGGGCGTTCAGATAATTGCCCGCCTCGGTCAGCGCGGAGGCGGAAATGCCGGCGGGAATCGAGACGACGCGATTCTCGACCGCGCCATCCTCGCCGACGAGCACGGCCAGCGCCTTCTCCGGCTCGACCCGCACGAATTCTATGTGCCGCAGGCGCACGTCGTCCTTGCTGGTCAGCACAAGGCCTGCGCCGCGGGTGAGATCGGAGAGCAGCGTGGTGGTGCGGGTCAGCGCGTTTTCATAGCCAGTCTCGGCGGCCTCGCGGGCTTGGCGCTCAATGCGCGTGCGCTCCTCGTGGGCGATTCCGCCGAACTCCAACAGCGCGTCGACGTAGAACCGCAGACCGCCCTGCGTCGGCAGTCGCCCGGCGCTGGTGTGCGGGGCGTAGATGAGGCCAAGCTCCTCCAAATCCTGCATCACATTGCGGATCGAGGCGGGCGACAACGTCATCGGCAGCAGTCGCGAAAGGCTGCGCGAGCCAACGGGTTCGCCGCTCGCGAGGTAAGATTCGACGATGCGGCGGAAAATCTCGCGCGAGCGCGCATCGAGAGCGGCGAGCGCGCTCGGCTCCGGCGTTCGATCTAGAGGCCCGGACATGACCGCCACTGTGAGGGCAGACACGAAACCGCGCAAGGGATGGTTTCGAACTTCGCGCCGCTCCCTATAATCGACAAGCCTCGGCGTGCGACTTAAAGCTCCCTCGAATGTGCAATCTCTACTCTCTGTCGAAGGGCCAACAAGCGATTCGAGACCTCGCCGACGCGATGCGGGATCTCACTGGCAATTTGCCAATCCTGCCCGGCATATTTCCCGATTACGTCGCCCCGATCGTGCGCACCGGCGCGGACGGCGTGCGCGAACTGGCGCTGGCCCGCTGGGGCATGCCGACGCCCGCGTTCGCGCTGAAAAACCGGCGCTCCGACCCCGGCGTCACCAACTTGCGCAACGTCGCCTCGCCACATTGGCGGCGTTGGCTCGGCGTGGACAGCCGATGCGTCGTGCCGTTCACGTCGTTTTCCGAGAACGAGGTTTTGCCGGACGGCTCGCGGCCGCCGGTCTGGTTCGCACTCGACGAGAGCCGGCCGTTGGCGTTTTTCGCCGGCGTCTGGACGCGATGGACGTCGGTGCGGAAGGTCAAGGAGGGCGAGACGACGAACGACCTGTTCGCGTTTCTGACCACGGAGCCCAACGCCGTCGTCGCGCCGATCCATCCCAAGGCGATGCCGGTGATCCTGACCCGTCGCGACGAGATCGAACTTTGGTTGTCCGCGCCAGCGAACGAGGCGCTCGCGTTGCAGAGGCCCGCGCCCGACGGCGCGCTGCGCATCGTCGCCAGAGGGCGAAATCAGGACGGACCCGACGTAATCTAAGCGCCGAAACGTTTCCCGGAATGCGCTTTGTGGTCGACGTTAACATTTCCTGAATATTTACAACGAACTATATTTGCGGCCGAGCTTACGCTCGCCGAGGCAGCGGCGTCAGTAAACACCCTGCTGCGCATTTTCGCTTGGCGTCAACGGCGCCAAGACAATTGGCTTGAACTACAATGCGGGCCGCGTATTATGGCGTCAACATTGCCGTACCGTAAGATGAATTGCCGGCGCGCGTGCGGCGTCGTCGAAGAGGGTCGAGGAGCGAAATGTACGCGCCCTTAAGGTCGTCCGGCTTCGGCCTCGCAGTTCTGTGCGCGGTCTCACAGGCTCACGCCCAGGCGCCGGCGCCGCCGAACGAAGTGGGCGGGCCAACGTCGGGTGTGGAATTTGTCCCGCCCCCGCCAGCCGATTTCAATCCCGCAACAGCCTCGGCGGCGGAGCTCGAAAAATACCACATACCGCCGGCGCCGAGCGCGGCCGCGCAGCCGGCGGCCTACCATTCCTGGCTCAAGGCGGTGACGGGGAACGCTCCGGCGCAGACCCCGACGCTCACCAATACGAACATCAGCAATGGCCCGGTCTCGCTGCCGAGCGCGGCCGTCCCGCGCGGCGTGTCGAACAACACCGTCACCGGCGCGTCGAACAACTGGAGCGGTTCGGCGGCGACCGGCATCGCCAACCCCAGCAACCTCGAAGCGGTAATGCAAGAATTTGTTGTGCCGGCTGCGCATCAGGCGTTCGGCGCCTGCACCGGCGGATGGGATTATTCCTCGATCTGGCCGGGCATCGACGGCTACGGAAGCAACGACGTTTTGCAAGGCGGCGTGGAAGTCGACGCCTATTGCAGCGGTTCGACGAACTCGACGCTCTACAGCTTGTGGACCGAGTGGTATCCGTTCAACGAAACGCGCGTCTCCTCCCCGACCGTCGCCCCAGGCGATCTGATATTCGTTGAAGTCTGGAATGTCAGCGCGACCAGCGGATACGTCCATTTCAAAAACTATTCGAACAACACGGCCGCAACCTATCATCTCACCGCCCCGAGCGGGACGATATTGGCGGGCAACAGCGTCGAATGGATCGTCGAGCGGCCGGGCGTCAGCGGCGGTCTGGCGACACTGACCAACTACATCGACGTCACATCGACCCGTAGCCTAGCGTGGAATTATACGGCGTCGCCGGCGACCTACTACTACGCATATTCCTCCCCGTCGGTGGGCACCCTGCATCTGCTGACGATGTTGGACAACAGCAGCGCCGGCATCTCCTCCGCCGTCGGTTTCAGATACGACACCTTGTGGTTCCTGAACTTCGGCTCGTCTTGCGGACTCGGCAATGCGGCCTATACGCCCTGCTGATCGTCAGGCCGAACCGCCGGGCTATCTGCGCGGCGGCTCGGACGGGTTGTTCCTCTGCAGGCAAAGACCACGCGGCCCATCCCGCCCTGACGCCGCCGGCGTGCATTGCTGTTGCGTCGCGGCGCTATTGGCGGCGCCGGCGCCCCACGCGCCGTTCGCGGCTTCCGGAACCGTTAGGTAGCTTGGCGCCCCGAAAGGCGCCGCAAATTGCGCCTCGGCAGGCGCGACAGCTGAAAGCACCACGACGCCGACGCCGATCATCGAGCCTATACGCACGATTTCCTCCCCGGGATGAGACGCGCCCCGCTCTGCCGTTCGCGTAATCGCCGTGGTCCAGCGGCGTATTCCTCGCTCCCTATATGGATAGGCCCTGCCGACCAAAAAGGCGAATGACTATCCCTGCGCCTGCTCGGCGAGCAGCCGCGCCTGACGATCGGCGGCCAGCGCATCGATCACCTCGTCAAGCCCCTCGCCTTCGATAAGTCGATCGAGCGAGTAAAGAGTGACGTTGACGCGGTGGTCGGTCATCCGCCCTTGCGGGAAATTGTAGGTGCGGATGCGACCCGAGCGGTCGCCCGAGCCGACCTGCTCGCGCCGGTCCTTGGCGCGCTCGGCATCTGCGCGCTCCTGTTCGCCCTTCAGAATCCGTGAGCGCAACAGCGCCATCGCCTTGGCGCGGTTGCGGTGCTGCGAGCGCTCCTCCTGCACCGCGACGACGATACCGGTCGGCAAATGGGTGATGCGAATCGCGGATTCCGTCTTGTTGACATGCTGGCCGCCGGCGCCGCCGGCGCGCATCGTGTCGATCTTGAGGTCGCTTTCCTTGATTTCGACGTCGACGTCACGCGCCTCCGGCATCACCGCGACGGTGGCGGCCGAGGTATGGATGCGGCCTTGCGCTTCGGTCGCCGGCACGCGCTGCACACGATGGACGCCGCTCTCATATTTCAGCCGCGCGTAGGCGCCGCGACCGGCGATCTCGGCGATGATCTCTTTATAGCCACCCGCAGTCCCTTCGCTGGCGGAGAGAACGTCGATCTTCCAGCCGCGGGCTTCGGCGTATTTGACGTACATGCGGAACAGGTCGCCCGCGAACAGCGCCGCCTCGTCACCGCCCGTACCGGCGCGCACCTCCAGGATCACGTTGCTTTCGTCGGCGACGTCCTTCGGCAGCAAGGCGAGGCGAATATCACGCGTCATCGCTTCGATCGCCGCGCGCGCCTCCTCGGCCTCTCCCGCGGCGATCTCCCGCATCTCGGCGTCGAGCGCCGGGTCGGCGAGCATCGCGTCGAGGTCGGCGCGCTCCTTCTCCTTGCCGCGTAGCGCGCGGACGGCGGCGGCGAGCGGTTCGAGATCGGCGTATTCGCGCGCCAAGTCAGCGTAATCGGCGCCCTGCGCGCCGGCGCCCAGCCGGTGGCCGAGCTCCTCATGCCGGCGCAGAATCGTGTCGAGGTGGCCGTCGAGGTTCATGGCCAGGCGCTAAAGACGGACGCCGTGGCGCTCGGCGATCTCTCGCAAGGGTTCGCGCAACGACGCGCGCTCGCCGCCCTCGGCGAGCAGCGCATCGACCTCAGCGCGCACCGGGGCGAGCGGCAGCGACAGGACCATCGCCTTGATCGGCCCGATCGCCGTCGCCGACATCGAGAGATCGCGGAAGCCAAGCGCGATCAGCGTCATCGCCTCCAATGGCCGGCCGCCGATCTCCCCACACAACGCGACCCGCGTAAGCCCCCGTTCGCCGACCTCGGCGACCCGCTTCAAGGCGCGCAGGAACGCCGGCGACAAGGCGTCGAAACGATCGGCGACCCGCTTGTTGTCGCGATCGACCGCGTAGAGATATTGCATGAGATCGTTCGAGCCGACGGAGAGAAAATCCACTGCGCCGGCGATCTCTTCGAGCTGCCACAACAGCGAGGGCACCTCCAGCATGGCGCCGAGTTCGATCGAGGTCGGCGGGACGCGGCCGAGGCGGACTAGGAACGCCAGTTCGCGATCAAGCATCGCCTTGCCGCGTTGATATTCGTCGACCGTCGAGACCATCGGCAGCATCAGGCGCAATCTTCGGCCCGCCGCGGCGCGCAGCATGGCGCGCATCTGGGTGCGCAAAAGCGCCGGCTTGTCGAGCCCGATGCGCACCGCCCGCCAACCGAGCGCCGGGTTCTCCTCCTCGTTCGGCTTCATATAGGGCAGCCGCTTGTCGCCGCCGATGTCGAGCGTGCGGAAGGTCACGACCCGTTCGCCGGCCGCGTCGAGCACGGCGCGGTAAAGCGTCTCCTGCGAATCGAGGCGCGGAAATCGCGAGGCGAGCATGAACTGCAATTCGGTGCGGAACAGGCCGATGGATTGCGCGCCGGTCTCTTCGAGATGCGGCAAGTCGATCAGCAGCCCGGCGTTCATGTGCAGGCCGATCGGCGCGCCGTCGAGCGTCACCGCCGGCTCGTCGCGCAGCGCGCGATACTGGTCCTGCCGACGCGCGCGCAGCCGCGCCTTTTCGGCGTAAGCCGCCTCGACCTCCGGCGGCGGCAACACGTGCACTTCGCCGGTCAGGCCGTCGACGATCAGCGCATCGCCGTGCTCGACGATCTCGGAAATGTTGGGAATATCGCTGACCGCGGGAATGCCGAGCGCGCGCGCGACAATGGCGATGTGGCTCGCCGCGCCCGCTTCCTCCAGCACAAGCCCGCGCAGCCGCGAGCGGTCGTAGTCGAGCAGCGCCGCCGGGCTCATCGAGCGGGCGACGAGAATGGCGTTGTCGGGCAGTTCGTCCGGCCGCAACACGAGACTTTGGCCGGCGAGCTGGTGCAGCAGGCGATTGGCGATGTCGGTGAGGTCGTGCAAGCGATCGCGCAGATAGGGGTCGGTCTGGCGCTGCAATTTCGCGCGCGCGTCGTTTTGCACCCGCTCCACTGCCGCCTCGGCCGTGAGCCCGCTTGTGACGGCTTCGCGCAGGCGGCGCAGCCAGCCGCGATCGTGCGCGATCATGCGGAACGCTTCGAGCACGTCGCGGTGTTCGCCTTCGGCCCCGTCATCGCTGCGGTCGATCAAATCGTCGACCGAAGCGCGCATCGCTTCGATCGCCGTCTCCAGCCGGGCAAGTTCGGAGTTGACGTCGTCGGCGACGATCTTCGACACCACGATGCGCGGCTGGTGCAGCACCACATGGCCCAGGCCGAGCCCTTCGGCGATCGGTTGGCCCTTCAACGCCGCCGCCTTGCGCACCGCCACCGGCGAGGGCTGCCCGGCGAGCGCCTGCAATTCGCCCGAGGCGATCATCTCGGCGAGCAGCATCGCTGTCGTCTGCAGCGCTTCGATCTCTTCGTCGGAATAGCTGCGTCGCGCCCGATTTTGTACGACCAGCACGCCGAGCGTCGCGCCGCCGCGCAGCACCGGCACGCCGAGGAAGGACTGGTAGATCTCCTCGCCCGTCTCGGGCTTATAGGAAAAGGCGGGGTGGTTCTGCGCGTCGGAGAGCGCCAGCGCCTCAGCGGTGGCGGCGATCAGACCGACCAGGCCCTCGCCCGGAAGCATGGTAGTCAGATGCACGGCCTCGCGATTGAGGCCCTCGGTGGCGAACAGCTCCAGCGGACCGTCGGCGCGCGCGACGTAAAGAGAACACACCTCCGCCACCATGTTGGAGGCGATCAGGACGACGATGCGATCGAGACGCGCCTGTGCGGTGACGGGCTCCGCCATGACCTCGCGGAGCCGCCGAAGCAACAGTCGGGGTCCGCCCGGCGCGCGCATCCACTATCCCGTTGAACTTAGAAATACCCGCCGCCCCGCCCGGAAGCCGAGCCCTGACGTCAGCCTATAGGCCGAGACCGGCGCCCTCGGCAAGGCCGCGGCAGCGACACGACCGCCTCGCCGCTTACCAATTGTTAACCATGAGGTGGTTGAAAACGGATGCCGGGTCAAACGACCAGACCTTCCGAGCCAGACGGCTTAACGGTCCATGAAGAGCCCCGCGCAACGCGAGGCGCCCTCATCGACGGGCCGACGGCAACCGAGGAGCACGGGAAATGAACGAAGCTACGCATACCGCCAATTTCGAAGAGCTGGTGCGCGCACGCGCCTACGAACTGTGGGAGAGCGAGGGCCGGCCGCTCGGGCGCGACGCCGAGCATTGGCTCGCCAGCGAGCAGGCGACCCGCGCCGAGTTGGCGCTCGCCGCGCCTGCCAAGGCGCCGAAGCCGAAAGCCGCGCCGCGCAAGAAGCCCGCGGTCAAGGCCGCCGCGCTCGGGCTGCAAACAGCGACCCGTCACTGAGCGCGGCGAGCTTCCTCACTGAAGCGCCCGCTCCATCACGCGACGCAGGCGGGCGGCGAAGCCCGTGGGGTCCTTCAACGGTTCGCCGTCGACAAGGCGGGCCTCATCTAGCAACAGCCAAGCCGCGTCGTCGACGAGATCACGATCGCGGCCTTCCTTGAAGCGCTTGGCCAGCGCCGACGTCAGCGCATGGGTGGCGTTGACCTCCAGCACCGGCTTGACGCGATCCTGCAAACGCCCGTGCGCGGCGAGCATTTTTTCAAGCTGCCGGTCCGGGCCGAACTCCGGCGCGACGAGGCAGGCGACGCTGTCGGTCAGCCGGTCCGAAGCGCGCGCATCCTCGATCTCGCTTTCGAGGGTCTGTTTGAAATGAGCGATCAGCGTCGCGACTTCGGCGCTCGCCTCGGCCGGCGCGGTCGCGCCCTCCACCAGCGCAATCGACTTGATGTCCGCCGCGCCCTGACTGATCGACTTGAATGGCTTGCCGTCGTAGCCGGCGGCGGTCGAGACCCAGAACGCATCGACCGGATCGGCGAGCAGCAAAACCTCGACGCCGCGCGCGCGAAAACCTTCGAGTTGCGGGCTCGCCGCTAGGCGCTTGGCGTCGTCTCCGGTGAGATAGTAGATCGCTGTCTGGTTCTCGCGCAGCTCCTTGACGTAGTCCTCGAGCTTGCGACCGCCGTCGGGATGCTTCGTGGTGGTGAAGCGCGCCAGCTTGAGCAGCGCGTCGCGCCGCTCGGGGTCCTCATAGAGGCCCTCTTTGATGACGGCGCCGAAATGCTCCCAGACCTTGGCGTATTTCTCCGCGTCGGTGTCGGCGAGCTTGACCAATTCCTGCACGACCCGGTTCACGACGCCCTTGCGAATCGCGGTGAACACCGCGCTTTCCTGGACCATCTCGCGCGATACATTGAGCGGCAGATCGGCGCTGTCGACCACCAGCCGCACGAAGCGCAGCCAGCCCGGCAGCACCTCGGCGTCGGCGGTGATGAGTACTCGGCGGACGTAGAGCTTCGCCTTGCCCTTGCGCGACGGGTCGAACAGATCGAACGGCCGCGAGCCCGGCACGAATGCGAGCACGGTATATTCGTGCCGCCCCTCGGCGCGCCAATGCAGGGTCAGCGCCGGCTCGTCATATTGCCCGGAAAGCGACCGGTAGAACTCGGTGTATTCCTCCGGCTTGACGTCGGATTTCGATTTTCCCCAGATCGCCGCGCCGTCAGTCAGCCGCTTCGACTCCGCGCCCGGCTTCTCGACGATTTCGATCGGCACGGCGACCGCGCCGGAATGCTCCTTGACGATGCGCTCGATCTTGTAGCTTTCGACGTAGTCGCTCGATTCCGCGTTGAGCTTCAACGTGACCCGCGTGCCCCGCGCGGGCGCCGCATCGAGCGCCAACGGCGCGATCGTGTAGGACCCCTTGCCGTCGGAGGTCCAGCGCCAAGCCTGATCCGAGCCGGCGCGGCGGGTGTCGACCGTGACCTCATCGGCGACCATGAACGCGGAATAGAAGCCGATGCCGAACTGGCCGATCAGGCTTCCCGCTTCCGCCGCCGCCTTGTCCGGCCCGTCGGCGGCGAGCTTGTCGAGAAACGCCTTGGTGCCGGAACGGGCGATGGTGCCCAGCGCCTCGACGAGGTCCTCCCGGCTCATGCCGACGCCGTTATCGGCGAACGTCAGCGTCTTGGCGTCGGGATCGACGGCGACGCGAATGGCGAACGGCTCGCTGTCGGCGACGAGTTCCGGATTCGCCAGCGCTTCGTAGCGCAGCTTTTCGCAGGCGTCGGCGGCGTTCGAAATGAGCTCGCGCACGAAGATGTCGCGCTCGGAATACACGGAATGCACCATGAGGTGCAGGAGCCGCGAAACGTCAGCCTCAAAGCTCTGGGTTTTCGCGGCGGCGGCCTCTGTGGCGGCCGGGGCGGTTTCGGTCGTCAAAGGATCCCCCTAGCGTGAATGGAAAGCGGCGCGAAAGCGCCGACGCGGGCTCATATCGCGCGGCTCAGAGCAGCTTTCAAGGCGATGATTAAATTTGCACGGAGGCAAAAAAAAGGGCGGACCGACTGGGAGGGGGCCCGTCGATCCGCCGGCCTGCGTGGCTTGGTCGGGTTCGAAACGCGTCCGGGGGCTGGGGGGCAAAATCGCCGGACATGTCATCGAACCGCGCCGTCGCGGCTCAGCCCCTGATATCGATGATGGGTAGGGCAGGCGGTTGACGCAAATGCGGCAACACGAGGGCAGACATAACGCTCGCGTGAGCACTCAAGACGATTTAGGGGTGGTGCGGCTTTCGCGCCACAACCCGTTGCGCCGCCGCGGCGACGCGCGCCCGCGCCTGCGGCGTGAAATGCAGGCGCCGCAGTTTGGTCGGCGGTTTCACGGCGCTCTTGAGAACCGCCGGCGCGCCGGTTTCCTCCTCGGCTCGCGAACCCTTGTCGCCGGTGAACGCGCTGACCGGTGACGGCTCGGCGGAGTCGGCGTCGCTGTCTTTGGCAGCGAGAATCGGGCCGGTCCACCCGGGCTTCGGCCCGACGAACACCGGGACGGGCGCGAAGCTGATCTTCTCGTCGGCGATGGACGCCGAGGCCGGCGGCGCCGCCATCACCGCGTTCATCATCGAAAGCGGCGACCCGGCGACCCGCCCCGCCGGAACGGCGCCGCCGCTCTCCGCCATGACGGAAGCGACAAAATCCTCCTGCATCGCGACCATGGCCGCGCGTCCGTGACCGCGGCAAATTTCGTCGCGCATGTCGGGCGGCGACGTCACCGCGGAGGCCGGGAGAGCGTCGAGCGTTTGTCCGGTCCCGTTCATGGCGAAGCCGCGGTCGAACAGCATCACCGCCTGATCGTTGCGGAAACGCGGCGATGTCGAACCGAACACGACGACGATAAGCTTCCGCCCCTGATGCTCGGCGGTGGCGACGACATTCCAGCCCGCCGGGCAGGTGAACCCGGTCTTCATGCCGTCCGCGCCGGGATAACGGCCGATGAGTCCGTTGTGGTTGCGAATGAACTGACGGCCTAGTTGCAACTCGGCAATGTCGAAGAGATCGGCGTGCTCGGGAAACTCCTTTAGCAGCGCGCGCGCCAGGATCGCCATGTCGCGCGCCGAAGAATAATGATCCGGGTCGTGCAGGCCGTTCGGGTTGACGAAGTGCGATTCCTTCATGCCGAGCTTCACAGCCGCCTTGTTCATCTCGTCGGCGAAACTTTCGACGGAGCCGGAGATGCTCTCGGCGACCATCACGGCGACGTCGTTCGGCGACTTCACCATCAGCATTTTCAGCGCGTTATCGAGCGTGACGAGCGTGCCGGGCCGGAACCCCATCTTGGAGGGCGGGTTGCGCGCGGCGCGCTGCGACATCGTCAGCGGCGTATCCATCGTCAGCCGCCCGTCGCGCACTGCGCTCAACGCCACATAGGTCGTCATCAGCTTTGTCGTGGAGGCGGGAAACCACGGCTGCGTCGCGTCGCTTTGCATCAACACGTCGCCGGTCTCGGCGTCAGCCACCAGGTAGGGCTCGGCCGCGTTCGCACCGCCGCAAAGCAGGAGCGGCAACACCAGCGCACGGGCGAAGCCAAGACGGGTACGTGAAATCATGCAGGGTGGACTCGCTGAATCACAGGCCATGCGGCCCGCTTTTTCGGGTGCATGGTTAAATGGATTTCGCGTCGGGCTCAAGGCGTCGCGCCGCAAAAGCGCGCAGCTAGGCTAATCATATGCGCAATTTCAGTCGTTTGCGCCGAACTCCGGTGACGGCCCGGCAAAAGGCGGCGTAAAAGCCGCTCGTGACCTCCCCCGAACGCGCCCTTGGCTTTCTCCTCCCCGCTGCAATCGCGCTTTACGCCAGTTTTCAAGGCGTACAGTCGATTCTCGTGCCCGACCGAATCGAGTCGATCGACCCGTTGGCGAAAGTCGCCGATATGGCCTGGCTCACGGTCATCTGCGCGGCGACCGGCGTCGCCGGTCTCGTCGTGGTCGGCGCGGCCTCCGACGCGACGGCGGGCCGGTTCGGCCGGCGCGCGCCGTGGCTCGCCGCCACGGCCGCCCTCTCCATCGTCCTCGCCGCTTTGCTGGCGCAACAGCGCGGCGTCGGCGGCGTGGCGCTGTGCTACGGCTTGCTTTGGTTCGCGCTGAACGGCTTCCAGGCGGCGCTGCTGGCGGTTGCGCCCGACCGGGTGCCGGAGCGATTGCGCAGCCGCGCCTCGTCGCTGTTCGCGATCGCCGGGCCGATCGGCGCGCTCGCCGGCGTCAACCTTGCGGCTCGACTGCCGGCGAGCCTCGGCTATCTCGTGCTGTTCGGCTCTCTGACGGCGGCGACGACGCTGTTTCTCGTGTTCGCTCGCGAGGCGCCGTTCGCCGCCGCGAAACCGCGGGCGCCGATGCGGCTGCGCTTCGCCGCGCTCGAAAGTTTCGCCTCGCGGGATTTCACGCTCGCGTTCACGTTCCGGGTGCTGATGTTTTCGGCGCAATTTTCGATCAACAACTACATGCTCTACGCGCTACGCGACTATGTCGGCGAAGCGGCGTTGCCCGGACACGACGCGCGCGGCGCGACCGGCCTCATCGGCGGCCTGCGCACGCTGGCGACGCTCGCGGCGATCCTGGTTGGCCATCGCCTCGCCGAGCGCACCTCGCGCCGCCGCGCCTTCGCACAGGGCTACGCCGTGCTGATGGCGCTGGCGATGCTCGCCCCCGTGTTGTCGCCGACATGGGCCGGGATGCTCGTCTATGCCGGCCTCGGCGGCGTCGCGATGGGAGTTTACGCGGTCATCGACCTCACTCTCATGTCGCGTGTGCTGCCGAACCCGCAAACGGCGGGACGCGACCTCGCCATGCTGGTGATGGCGGGGGCGACTGCGCAATTCATCGCGCCGACGCTGGCGAGCGTGTTGATCGGCGCCTCCGGTTATTCCAGCCTGTTTCTCGTCAGTGCGACGATCACCGTCGCTGCCGGCTGGGTCGTCGGACTTCTTCGAAGCGTCGCGCTTCCGAAAAAGTTAAGCAGGACCTCGCCGAGCTACGCGCCGCGTTCGACGTGTCTCATGTTGAGAGCTCATGACGCTGGTAAGCGAGGTGTGATGCACACACAAGAACTTTCGGGGCCGATCGGCGCCCGAGCAGCCGCAAGGCCACGCTGCGCCGGGAGGACGATTGCAAGGCCTGCCGGGGGACATGACCCCGGCCCCAAAGACCCGCGCAGAAAGGGGTGACGATGAGTCGCCAGAGCGTCGCCAAGGCCCACCAGAAGATCCAGGAGCTGTCCTGGGAGCCGCAGTACCACGAGCCGGTGTCGCAGTACGGGACGGACTACACGTTCCAGAAGGCGCAGAAGAAGGACCCGCTGAAGCAGGTCCTGCGGTCCTACTTCCCGATGCAGGAAGAGAAGGACAACCGCGTGTACGGCGCCCAGGACGGCGCCATCCGCGGCAACATGTTCCGCCAGGTGCAGGAGCGCTGGCTGGAATGGCAGAAGCTGTTCCTGTCCATCATCCCGTTGCCGGAGATCTCAGCGGCGCGGGCCATGCCGCTGCTGTTCCGCACGGTTCCGAACCCGGAGCTTCACAACGGCCAGGCGATCCAGATGATCGACGAGGTACGCCACTCGACGATCCAGCAGAACCTCAAGCGCCTGTACATGAACAACTACATCGACCCGGCCGGCTTCAACAACAGCCTCCGCAACTTCCAGAACGACTACTGCGGGACGATCGGCCGGCAATTCGCCGAGGGCTTCATCACCGGTGACGCCATCACCGCCGCCATCGATCTACCTGACGATCGTCGCCGAGACGGCGTTCACGAACACCCTGTTCGTGGCCATGCCGGCCGAGGCCGCGGCCAACGGCGACTTCCTGCTGCCGACCGTGTTCCACTCGGTCCAGTCGGACGAGTCCCGGCACATCTCCAACGGCTACGCCACGCTGCTGATGGCGCTGTCGGACGAGAGCAACCACCAGCTGCTCGAGCGCGACCTGCGCTACGCGTGGTGGAACAACCACCGCGTGGTCGACGCCGCCATCGGCACGTTCATCGAGTACGGCACCAAGGACCGCCGCAAGGACCGCGAGTCCTACGCCGAGATGTGGCGCCGGTGGATCTACGACGACTACTACCGCAGCTACCTCGTGCCGCTGGAGAAGTACGGCCTGGTGATTCCGCACGACCTCATCGAGGAAGCGTGGAACCAGATCTGGAACAAGGGCTACGTGCACGAGGTCGCCCAGTTCTTCGCCACCGGCTGGCTCGCCAACTACTGGCGGATCGACCCGATGA
>CAWEDI010000031.1:0-103014 GCA_963807735.1 uncultured Pseudomonadota bacterium
CCTTGACGGGATCGTCCCAGCCTCCGGTGATCTCGCGAAGCGCGTCGAGCCGTTGCCGCAACGTGTTGACGTGCACGCCGAGCCGCTCCGCCGCGCGCTTGAGATTGTGCTGCGCGTCGAAATAAACCAGCAACGTCCGCCTGAGCTCGTCGCGCTGTTTGGGGGCGCGAGCGGCGATGCGGCTCAACAAGTCTTCGGCATAGGCTGCGATCTGGGCGCCGTCGCCGACTTCGAACAGCTTGGCGAACAGATTGACTTCGCGTTGGCTCAAGAAACGATCGAGCGTCTTCATCTTGCGCAGCGCCTGCAGCGCGCCGTTGATGCGCCCGTATTCGCTGGCCGCAAGCGTCAGATCGTGGAACGGCTCTGATAGGATTCCTCCCGCGGTCGCGGCCCCTGCGCCCTTCGAGAGGCTCATCAGGAAAGTTTGAAGGGCGTTCGCCGGCGCGATGGCGAGATAGGTGTCGTCGAGCAGGTCGACCAGTACGCTGACCCCGCGCGCGCATTCGCGCACGCGCGCGGTCTGGGCGACGTGGTCGATCCCGGTGATCGATACCAGCGCGAGTTGCACGGGCTGCTCGCCGCGCAAGCTCAACCGCTCGCGGATCGCCGATAGCGTCGTCTCGTCGGGCGGCGTCACCATCACCAGATGGCGCAACAGGGTTGAAGAGGCGATCAGCTTCTCGGTCTCGCGCCGCTCGTGCCAAAGCTTGGCGATCGACAGCGCCACCGTGCTGCGTTCGAGATTGCGGACTTCGATCGCGTCAAGCTCCCCGACATGGCAGATCACCAGGCTGTCGCGACGACCGTTGCCGCCGTGCAGCGCGATCGCCCGCGATTGCTCGTCGCCCCGCTCCAACAGGCTGACTGAGCGCCCCGTGCTTCGCGACTGCGCGACCGCCTTGGCGAGCAACCCGAGATCGATGCGTCCGGCCTTCAAATGGCCGGCGAGCCCGCCGTGGTACACCTTGGCGACGAACTCCTCGCTGATGGCGAACGCGTCGTCGTACAGTAGCACGGCGCCGCCGATCTGATTGGCCATCTTCTCCAGGAACTGCCGTATCTCCGCCCCCGAGGCGAGCAGATTGGACATTTCGTCGTGCGCCGCCGCCGACACTTCGACGCGCTGAATGTGCTCGATGAGCGCGTTGCGATTGCGTTGCGCTTCGTCGAGCGCATCGGATAGCAACGCGAATGCGTTGGCGTTACGCATCGCGACGCCCGCGTGCAGCGCGAACGTGCCGAGCACCGAAATCTCGCGGCCGCTCAGCTTACGGGCATAGCGGTTGGCGACGAACAGGAACCCGTGAACCTTGTTCTCCCAGAGGATCGGAAATCCCGCCAGAGACGTGATTTTCTCGATCTCAAAGATGCGGTCGAGATGAGGAGAGTGACGAAATCGCTGATCGTTCAGATAATCCTGGGTTTCGAAATAGCTGTTCGAGCTCATCACAAGGCTCACCGCGCCGTGATCGATGCGACTCGTCATCTGCGCCGTGTCGGGCGCGAGATGGCCGTCGGCCGTGACCACGCGAAACACGTCGCTTCCGGCGTCGAGCACGGTGACCCAGGCCACGTCGGCGCCAACCAGTCCGCGCGCGCGCACGACCACCGTGCGGAGGAGATCCTGCAGGGTCAGCATGCTCGAAAGGTCGTGCGTCGTGTCGATAAGGAAATTCAGGCCGCGCTCGGCGAGCCAACTGTCCTGCTGCATCTGGCGGATCGCGTTCAGATGGCGTCGCAGCGTCGCGACCATTCGCTCCTGGCGCCGGCTCTGCGCGGCCGCTTTCAAGGAGTTCGTAAGCGCGTCGACCTCGAAATCGTCGGCGCCGAGCGCGATCTTCTCCAGCACCTCGGTCGCGATGGCGAACAGGCGTTCGGACGTCGATTCGATCTTCGCGACCGGAGCGTCGAGGGCGGCAAAGCGGCCTGCGGCGCGCGTTTTCTTCAATGGATCGCCGCCTGAAGGATCTTCGCGGCGCTCGCCTCCGCGCGGGAGAACTCGGCCGCGATGGTGCCGCTCTTGGCGACCAATATGCGATCGGAAACGTCGAGAATTTCCGGGAGGTAGGAAGAAATGACGACGACGCCCGCACCGCCGTCGGCGAGATCGCGGATGATCTTGTGAATCTCCGCCACCGCCCCGACGTCGACGCCGCGCGTCGGCTCGTCGAAGATCACCAACTCAGGCGTTTGAACGAGCGCCTTGGCGATGACGACCTTTTGTTGATTGCCGCCGGAGAGATAAAGCGCCGGTTGATCGATGCCGATGCGACGGATCGACAAGCGCGCCTCCCACGCTGCAGCGATCTTTCGCATGGCGGCCGTGGGCGCGCGCCAGCGCCGTCTTCCGAATTTGGCGAGCCATCCTAAGCCGATGTTCTCGGCTACGCTCAGAGTCTCGAAGAAGCCGTCGAGCTTGCGGTCCTCGCTGACATAGGCGATGCCGTCCGCCACCGCTTGCGCCGGCGCGCCGTAGCGCACCTCGCGGCCGTTCAACCAGATGCGACCGCCGCCGAAGTTGCGCTTCGTGTGCCCCATCACCACCTTCGCCGTCTCGCTGCGGCCGGAGCCGATCAGGCCGGCGATTCCCGTGACCTCGCCGGCGAACACGCTGAACGACATATTGTTGACCATCGCGCCCATGCGGACGTTCTCGAGCTGCAAAACGGGCGTCGCAGCGCGCGCCGCGCGCGTCGCCGTCGGCGCCCGCTGTCGAGCCTTGAGCTCGTCGCCGATCATGTGGTGGATCAGCTGCGCGCGGTCGAACTCCGCCGCCGGACCCGTCGCCACCAACTTGCCGTTGCGCAGCACGGTGATGCGGTCGGCGTGAGCCAGCGCCTCCTCCAGCGCGTGCGAAATGAAGATCATCGCGACGCCGCGTTTGCGCAGCGAGCGCATCAGCTCGAATAGATGCTCCGTCTCCTCCGGCGTCAGCGCGGCGGTCGGCTCGTCGAAGATGATGACGCGCGCATCGTTGAGCACGGCGCGGGCGATCTCGACCATCTGCCGCTTCGCCGCCGACAGCGCCCCGGCGCGCTGCGTCGGATCGACGTTGAAGTTGAGGCGCTGCAAGGTCTGGCGCGCGGCGTTCCTGACCTTGCGCACCGAGTTGAACGCGCGCTCGCGGCCGAGCAGCATGTTCTGCGCCACCGTCAACTGCGGCACCAGGCTCGTCTCCTGAAACACCATGGAGACGCCAAGCCGCGTCGCATCCTTCGGCGCGGAGAACGTGACCGGCTTGTCGTCGATGCGGATCGTCCCGTCCGAGGGGGCGACGACGCCGGCGATCAGCTTGCACAGCGTCGACTTGCCGGCGCCGTTCTCGCCGACCAGCGCGTGAATCTCGCCGGGGTAGAGCGCGAAGTCGGCGCTATCGAGCGCCGCGACGCCGCCGTAACGCTTGGTGAGTTTTTCGACGGCGACGAGGGGATCACGGCTCATGCGGCCTCGCTGGCGGCCCGAGGTTCAACAATTCGCCGCTCGCTTTGCTGATCGCGAGCAGATCACCGTTCCAGACAAGCGCATCAACGATCGCGTGGCGCGCGCCGTTGGCGCGCGAATGCGCGGCTCCGGTCGGCGTCAGCTCATCGTCGAGTTCGATCAGCAATCCATAGGAGAACGACGGCGCCCACGGCTTGACTTCGCCGAACAACCGCGTCGCCCCGAGTTCGATCGGAAAATCGTGGCTGACCTCCGGGCTCAAGCGCGGTGCGATCCAGTGCCGCGGCGCGATCGTCGCCTTCATCTCGGCGATGAAGTCCCGTTCGGTCTTGAGGAACTCGATCAACGGATCGCGCCGCGCCCAACACGATACCACGAAGCCCGCGGGCGTTTTTCGCAGCCGGCCGAGATAGCCCGGATAACCGGCCCCGCGTGGTTTCCCGGTTCCATCGACGATCCGGGCGCGCTCGAACTCGGTGACGACCAATTCGCCGCGCGCATCCCTGGCGACACCCATCGGCGCGAACAACCCGGAGACGAGGCCGCGAGGCTCGCCGTCGCGTCGGACGAGCGTCAACCGGCCGCGTCCGACGTCGTCCCAAGTCGCCACCGACACGATCGGCTCATCAGCGCGATAGCCGGCGTCGACCAGCACAAGCTCGCTTTCGGAGAGAAAGATCCCGTCGACGATCGACGTCGGCTGCGGCAGGCGCCAGCCGCTCAAGGTCCGTCCCGACGGGTCGCAAAGTTGCAAGCCGCCGCCCGACAGCCCAACCGCGACGGTGCCGCCGGGATCCGCAAACAGGGCGGTGACGGGCGCCGGGAAGCTCGCCCACAGCTGCGGCGACGACGCCCACGCGTCGAGCCGATAGACCGCGCCGGCGCTCGAGTACAGCAGGCGATTGTCGCCGTCGACGCACATCGCTTCGGGGGTTTCGACGCGGACGCCGCGGGCCTGTTCGAGCCGGTCGTTCGGACCCAAAACGCCTTCCAGCGTCATCGAAGGCGGTTCGGCGCGCTTTCGCCATAACCCCAAGTTCAGCGTCTCCCCCAGTAGCTTTGCGGCCCACTCCAGTTGGGGTCCGCCTCGGGGAGAGCCATACAGCCAATTCGGTTGTTCGTCACGCCGCCTAGGTAGAGCGCGCCGCGATGTTCGCGCATCGACGTTATCATGTAGAGCGGGCCGCTCGGAGCGTCCCAGTAGGCGTCGACGACGCCGCCGCTCCCGTCGATCTTGAGCACGCCGCCGAAGTTGAGATTGCCGAACAGCCAATGCGTCGGCGCGACGACGCGGCTCATGCGATGGCGGAGCCGCGGGTGGCGCATCGCCAGATCCATCACCGGATTGCGCATGCCGGCGAGCGCCACCCAATAGCCGCCGTCCGAGGCGCGGTTGATGTTGTCGGGATAGCCCGGCAGCCCGGCCGAGAAAACGCGGGGGCCCGCGGAGAGTTTTGCGAGATCGAAGATGAGGATCGAGCACGTCCAGGTGCTGGCGACCAGCAAATGGCCGCCATCGTGCGTCAGACAAACCCCGTTGGGGAACACCAGATTGTCGCAAACCGTACGGGTCTTGCGCGTCCTCGGGTCGTAGCTCAGCAGCCGGCCGTTCGGCCGGCCTTCGAGCAGATCGAGGCCCCAGTTTTCGATGTCGTAGCGTTTGGTTGCGTCGGTGAAATAGATCACGCCGTCCGGCCCGATATCGAGATCGTCGGCCATGCGGATCGGGGTGTCGTCCTGCACGCTGAACAGGCTGCGCGATGTCTGGTCGGTCAACAGTTCGACGTCGCCCGCCAAGGTGACGCGCACCAGACCCAGGCCGGCGACGCAGGCGACGATGCGACCCTCGGAATCGAACGCGAGACCGAGCGGCCGGCCGCCGATCTTGGCGACGATGTCGACCTTGTCGTGGTCCGGCGCGCTGAGGCGAAGCAGGTAGCCGTCGCGGGTCCCGCAATAGAGGTTGCCCTCGCCATCGAGCAGCACGTCCTCGGGACCGTCGACTTTGCCGGCAGCGAGGATTTTGGCGCCCGCGAGCTTCGGCGCGACGCGGTCGGGCGCCCAACGGCTCGCGGCATCTGCGGCGTCAAGCTTGAACGCCACGGGATCGAGATAGGTTGAGGCGAGCAGGCGATGGCGGTGCTTGCGGAATTTGACGTCGGCGGCGAGGATCACGATGAGAAGCGCGCCCATGCCGAACTGCACGAAATCACCGCGAAAGCCGGCGTTCATCATCGTGTTGCTGAGAATGTAGACGGTTGCGAAGCCGAACAGCGCCGACACCACCGCACCGCGCCCCGGCGCGAAGCCGCCGAGGCCGACAACCAACGCCGTCAGCGCGAAGAACTCCATGCCGATGCCGGTGTCGGAGCCGACACTGTTCTGCCGCGCCGCGTAGAGGAATCCGTCGACGCCGATGATCGCCCCGGTCAGCACGTAGGCGAGGAAGATGGTGCTCTTGACGGGGATGCCGCCGTGGCGCGCCGCCTTGCGATTGCCGCCTATCGCCAGCACATGCCAGCCGAACCGCATCTGCCGGAACATCACGAACACCGCGGCGGCGACAACCAGCAACACCCAGAAGCCGATCGGCAGCGTCAACCATGTCTCGCCGCCGATATAATCCCAAATGTCATCCGAGCGCGTGCTCGTGGAGATCTGCACGAGCTCGGCCTGCGAGGCGAGCGTGTAGAGTCCTCTCAACGTGATGGCGCCGCCGAGCGTGGTCAACAAGGCGCCGCAGCCGAGCCAGCCCGCGAGCGCGCCATTGACGGCGCCAACCAGCACGCCGTTGGCGACCGCCAAAGCAAAGACCGCGTAGACCGGCAAGCCGAGAATGTGGAAGCCGTAGAGCGCGGTGAACGCCGACATCGCGAAGTTGGAGCCGACCGAGAGGTCGATGCCGCCGACGGCGACGACGATCAACAGCCCCAGCACAGCGAGGCCGCCGTCGCTGGCGTACTGCGCGAGGTTGCGCAGGTTCGACGGTGCGAGATAGTCGGCGTTGGTCGCCAGCACGCCGACGACGAGACACAGGAAAGCGAGAAACGGAATCGCGCTCTCGATCCAACCCTTCAACAGGAGGTCGGCGAGGATGCGACGCGGCGACACCACGAACTGCGGCACGCGCTGCCGGGGCAGCCGGGTGAAATCGAACGAAACCGCCAAGGGACCGCGCCTCAAACGCGAGCGGCGTCGCGACGCCTCTCGCTTGCTTGTTTCGGGAACTGGCTCGGCTTGTCGATCACATCTTCCAGCAAAGCGTCGGATCGTAGCTCGCTCCCGCCTTAATGACCTTCAGCGGCGATTCGACTATCATCATCGAGCCGTCGGCCGTTGCGGCGCCTTGCAGCAGCAAGTCGATCATCGTTGCGGCGTCGCGGCCCTGGCCGTCGGCGTCGTAGCTCCATTCCCGCGTCAGCACCTGGTTCTCGATCGCCTTGCAGGCGACATCGTCGCCGCCGCCGGTCGCATAGACCAGCACCTTGCCCGCCAGCCCCGCATCCTTGACGGCGTTGCCGGCGCCGATCGTGTGAACGTCCCAATGGCCGAAGATCGCGCACAGGTCGGGGTTCTGTTGCAGCACCGTCGCGGTGATCTGGCGCGCCTTCTCCGGCTCCCAGTCGGACGCCTGGTTGGAGACCACCTTGATCTCGGGGTGATCCTTGAACACCTTGAACGCGGCCTCGTTCATCATCACGCTGTCGGCGGCGGTGAGCTGGCCGGGAATGATGGCGACCTTGCCCGACTTGCCGCTGCCGGCGCCGCATTCCTTGACGATGTCCTGGGCGATCTCGGTCCCGATCCGCGTCCAGTTGGCGCCGACGAAGGCGGCGGACGGCTGGTTGGATTGCAGGTTGATCTGCAACACCTTGATGCCGGCGGCCGTGGCTTGCTTGATCTGGCGCGCCAGCAACTGGACGGTCGGGTTGTGGACGACGAGCACGTCGGGCTTCTCGCTGATCGCCTTGGCGAGCAGCTCCGACATCGCGCCGGTGTTGAACGCAGCGTCGCGCACGTCGAAGCTGTAACCGTACAGTTTGGCGTGCTCGCGCATCCGACGCGCCCAGCCCTCGGTCAGCGAAATGCCCATCGAGATCGGCACGAAGATCACCTTCTTGCCGGCGATGTTGCTGTTGGCCTCGACGGGGCCGGGCAGTCCCAGCGCTACGCAGGCGGCCAGCGCCAGACCGTGGATCGCCCCTCGCAATTTGTAACGGGTTCCCTGCAACATCGCTTCCTCCATTTTTGACGTTCTCACAGATCGCCGACGGTGTCGGTCTCCGTGTCTCTCGGGTTGAGGTAGTTGTCGGCGACGATCGCCAGCAGCAGAACGACGCCCTTGAGGACATCCTGGGTCTGCGAGCTGAAATCGAGCAGCGTCATGCCGTTGCGCAGCACGGCGATCAGCGCCGCGCCGACCAGCACGTTGCGGATGCCGCCGCGGCCGCCGCGCAAGGGAATTCCGCCGAGCACGACGACGAGGATAACGTCGAACAGCAGGGTTCCGTTGGTGACGGTGCGGAAATCCACGGCGCCGCTCGCCGCCGAGATCACCAGCCCGGCGAGCAGGGCTGCGAGCGCCGCATAGACGTAGACGAAAAGCGTCGCCGTTCGGACCGGCAGGCCGGTCAATCGCGCCGCCTGGAAATTGTCGCCCATCGCGTAGGCGATCCGTCCAATTGTCGTGTAGCGCAGCGCCAACCCACTGACGACGAGCGCGGCCGCCATCAGGCAGACCGGGGCGCCGAGCCCCGGCAGAATGTCGCGCGAGAAGAACACCACGGCGGGGTTGGTCTTTGGCAACAGCAGCAGATATTCGCCGCGCAGCACGCCGAAGCGGAACAGGCCGGTGATGAACATCGCCGAGGCGAGCGTCGCCAGCAGCGCCGGGATCTCGGCGAAGGCGATCAACCAGCCGTTAACGAAGCCGACGCACGCCATCACCACCGCTGCGAACAGAAACGCCGGTACGCCGGGCCAACCGGCGTTGATGAGGATGCTGAAGGTGGTCGCGCCGGCGACCATTTGCGCAATCAGCGACAAGTCGAGGCCGCGCGAGATGACGACGATCGCCATGCCGCAGCTCAGGATCACCAGCGAGGCCGAGTTGGCGAGCACGACCTTGAGATTGCCAAGCGTCGCAAAGCCCTGGACCCCCAACGAGAAGCCGACGATGAGCGCGAGCGTCACCGCGATGACGATCGCTTCGAGCCAACTGCGCCGGCCCCGGCCGGCGCTCGCGGAGACGGCGACGTCAGTCATGGGGCGCGGCGGGTGCGGCCCGTTCAGAGATATTCGACATGACCGTCGACGCTGATCGCTTGGCCGGTGATGTTGCGGGCGAGGGGGGAGCAGAGGAACAGTGCGAGATGGGCGACGTCTTCGGCCTGCACCATGCGACGCAGCGACACCTTGCTGAGATAGGCGCCCCGCATCGCCTCGAAGCTGACGCCTTCGGCGCGCGCCCGATCGGCGATCACCTTGTCCATGCGCGGGCCTTCGACGATCCCCGGCAGGATGGCGTTGGCGCGCACGCCCTGCGGTCCAAGCTCGATGGCGAGCGACTTCACCAGGCCGACGATCGCCCATTTCGTCGCCACGTAGGGCGTGCGCAGGCCGTAGCCGAGGCGCCCGGCGACCGAACTCATCGCGAGGATCGCAGGGTTTCGCCGCGAGGCGCGCAGCAGCGAAATGGAGCGGCCGGCGAAATAGAAGTGCGACTTCAGATTGACGTCGAGAGTCCGCTCGATGTCGGCGTCGGCGTAGGTCTCGATCCCGCCGGTCGGGCCGGCGACGCCGACATTGTTGACGAGAACGTCGAGCCCGCCGAAGCGCGTCTGCGCCTCGGCCAAGGTGCGGTCGGCGCCGTCGGGGGCGGCGACGTCCGCAACGGTGGCGGTGAGGCCGGCGATCGCGGCGACAGCCTCTGCGGCGGCGGCGGGGTTGGCGTCGGCGATATGAACTTGCGCGCCGCCGGCGGCGAACGCCTTGGCGAGTCCGAAGCCGATACCACTGGCCCCGCCGGTGATGACGACCTTCAGTTCGCTCACGTCGATGGCGAGCGACCGCCCCGCTTCGGCCATGAGCCGTTCCTCCCGAGCCCGCGGTTGGGCGCGGCGCTCGCTAGAGCTATCAGCCCCGGCTCTCGATCTGTATGTCAATAAGCTCTATTTAGGACTCCTAAAAACGTGCGAACCCTACACCGATCGGTCCAACGCCCCGGCTCAGTAGGAATCATGGACGACGAGGGAAGCGAAAGTCTGAAACAATATTCGCAAGTCCAACCCAAACGACCAATTGTTGATGTACCACAAATCCCATTCGACCCGCTCCTCCATCGTTCGGAGCGTCGGCGTTTCGCCGCGCAAGCCCCGCGCCTGGGCCGCCCCGGTCAGGCCCGGTTTCACGTGGTGCCGGCGCGCATATTTGGCGATCTCGCCGCCAAACGCGCGGTCATGCGCCATCGCGTGCGGCCGCGGGCCGACGATCGACATCTCGCCTCTCAGGACGTTCCAAAGTTGCGGCAGTTCGTCGACGCTGGTGCGCCGCAATATGGCGCCGATCTTCGTGACCCGCTGGTCCGATCGTTGCGCCTGGGGTATTTCGGCGCCGTCCTCGCAGACAAGCATGGAGCGGAATTTGAAGATCGTGAAAGCGCGATTGTCAAAACCGATGCGTCTTTGCTTGAAGATGACAGGGCCCGCGCTGTCCGCCTTTATCAGGACGGCCGTCAGCAACAATAGCGGAGCGAAAAACAGCAATCCGAGCGCCGCGACGACAATATCGAAGGCCCGCTTCGCCGCCAGTTCGCTCCATCGCAGCGGCGCGCGCTGCACCTCGATGGTGAGATTGGGGTCGATCCGCGCGCCCCGATGCAGCGCGAATATTTCGCGCGTCCGGCGATCGAGATGCAGTCGCGCCGGCAGCGGCGAAGATTGCAGGATTTCCAGGATCTGACGCAGCAGCCGCTCCTCCGTCCAGGGCAGGAAAAGGGCGAATTCGTCGGCGTGCAGCGCTCTGGCCGCCTCCAGAGCCGACGCGGTTTGCCGCCGGCCCTCGGGGGTGAGGCCCAGAGAATTTGCGGCAACGCCGAACCGCGCCAGCGCCTCGGCGTCGGGAGATCGATTTCTAAAGTTTTCGAGTTCGGAGGCTTCTCCGAGCAGGATCATGCGTGGGCCGACAGCTGCGCCCGACGCCAGCGCGTTTTTCAGAACGCGCCCGGCGACTGTCCGCGCCGTGCTGACCGAAAGCGGCGCGAGAACGATGAAGATCGCCACAACGGCGCGAGAATGATCGGCGCCGGTCTTGGTGAAGAAAAACAGCGAAATGACCAAAAAAATGCTGAGCGCCAGCGAGACGAGCAGGCCGCGCAGCTTCGTCAAGGGCGATGCGAGCGCCCGGATGTCGTAGAGGCCCCAGATTTGATTGACGAGGACGAAAACAACGCCGACGAGGGCGCCGACCGCCGCATCCTCGGCGCCAGCGCCTTGCGGGGTTTCGTAGCAAGTGCGCGCGGCGTACGACGCGGCGACGACAACCAGGAAATCCAAAAGCATGAATACGGGAACCGCCGCTCCTTGCGGGAAACTGCGAGACGTCAATCGCCGACGCGCGATGGACTCGAAGTGAGGAGCAAATTGCATAAATCACTCACGAATCTAATTTTGCAGCTATTGATAAACGACAATACGCTCCGCTTTGACTTTGAACCCTCGCCGGATCAGCGAAGATCAAGTCCATAGGTTTCAGGAAGTTGACTAAAGTGGTGCGCCTTATTTTTTTGAATGCGCTTCGGCCGCAACAGATGCCCACAAAACTGAACGCCGGTACTCCCAGAGACGCTACGTTATATGCCGGCGCATTGCGTCGTCAATAGCAATTTCGAAGCAACATCGAAATACCGATAACGCAACTCCATCGCAACGCGGCTATAGGGCGCTGCGACGGGTGAAGCGTTGGTCATAGCGAATCGAAGCCATTGAGCGCGCCGAGATGGTCAGCGGCGCCGCTGGGTTGCTTCGCTTCGCTTGCGATGACGCCGGTTCTGGCCCTAACGGGGACGCACTCTGATCGATGGCGATCCGACGAAATCCCGTCGTTTCAGGCCGCGCGGTCCGCCAAGGCGGGCCGCCTCGCCTATAGCCCTTCAAATAGCGCCGTCGACAAATAGCGCTCGGCGAACGAGGGGATGATGACCACGATCTGCTTGCCTTTGTTCTCCGGCCGGCGGCCGACGTCGATCGCCGCGGCGAGGGCCGCGCCCGAAGAAATGCCGACCGGCACGCCCTCCAACCGCGCGACGAGGCGCGCCGTGTCGAACGCCGTCTGATTGCCGACCGTAACCACCTCGTCGATCACTTCGCGGTCGAGGATCGCCGGAATGAAACCCGCGCCAATGCCCTGAATCTTGTGCGGCCCCGGCGCGCCGCCCGACAGCACCGGCGAATCCTCGGGCTCCACCGCGACCATGCGAAGGCTGGGTTTGCGCGGCTTCAACACCTGCCCGACGCCGGTGATCGTGCCGCCGGTTCCGATCCCCGAAACGACGATGTCGACGCCGCCCTCGGTGTCGTTCCAGATCTCTTCAGCCGTGGTGCGGCGATGGATGTCCGGGTTGGCGGGGTTCTCGAACTGCTGGGGAATGACGGCGCCGGGCGTCGCGGCGACGATCTCGTTGGCCTTGGCGATCGCGCCCTTCATGCCCTGCGGCGCCGGTGTCAGCACCAGTTCGGCGCCGAGCAGCGCCAGCATCTTGCGGCGCTCGATCGACATCGATTCAGGCATCACGAGAATGAGCTTATAACCGCGCGCGGCGGCGACGAACGCCAGCGCGATCCCGGTGTTGCCCGAGGTCGGCTCGACCAGCACGCCGTGTCCCGGCTTCAGCTTGCCCGACTTCTCCAGGGCGTCGATCATCGAGACGCCGATGCGGTCCTTAACGCTGGAGATCGGGTTGAAAAATTCGAGCTTGGCCAGCAACGTGGCGCCGACGTCCTTCTCCCTGGCGAGTCGATCGAGTCGAACGAGCGGGGTGTCTCCGATCGTGTCGGTGATCGAATTGTAGATGCGTCCCCGCCCCGGCGCTTTTGTTGTCATCGCGAGTATTCCCGTTTCAGCTAGGCTTTGGTCAAACCGGCTACGCCTGTCATAGCCATAATTCGACAAAATTACTAGAGGGAAGCCGAATTCCTACACGCTCAGATCGCGAAATCCGCCATCGCCTTTTCATCGTCGAGAATATGCGCCTTCTCCGCCTGTTCGCAGAGGTCTTCGACGGTGATCGAATCGAGATTGTGCAGGAAGGACTCGCCCGCCTTGCGCACTGCGGGATCGATGATCTTCTCCATCAGCCGCGAATGGGCGCCGACGTCCTCGGGATCGGCGGTGCTGAGGTTCACCGCAGTGCGAACGATCTCGCCCAGCGTGATGCGACGGCGCTCGCGCGCCAGTTCGTAGCCGCCGCGCGGTCCACGCACGCCTTTCAGGATTTTCGCATGCACGAGCCCCTGCAATAGGGTCTCCAAATGCCGGGGCGGCAGGCGATGACGGGCCGCCAGCGCTTTTGCGGCGACCGGCGAGGGACGCGAATGCAGCGCAACGTCGACCACGGCGCCGATGGCGAGCATGCTACGACGAGACAGCAGATTCATTATCGTTCTCCTTGATCTCCGCGAACGGTCTGACCTGTCGAGCCAAATCCCTGTTCGCCTCGTGAAGTTCCCGACAATCCGTCGACTTCGCTGATAACCACCCTCTCAATTCGGCTCACCGTAAGTTGAGCGATGCGCGCGCCGCGCGAAACAAGATAGGGATTCGCGCCATGGTTGACGAGCAGAACCCCGATTTCGCCCCGGTAATCGGCGTCGATGGTCCCGGGCGCATTCAGCACCGTGACGCCCGCCTTCAGCGCCAACCCGGAGCGAGGCCGTACTTGCCCCTCGAAGCCGGGCGGAATTTCCACTGCGATTCCCGTGGGAACCAGCGCGCGCTCGCCCGGGGCCAAGATACAGGGCGCGTCGTTGGCCAACGCTGCAACAAGATCCATGCCCGCGGCATGTTCAGAATGGTAGGCGGGTAACGGAAGTCCCTCGCCATGCGCGAGGCGTCGAATTTTCACAACGGTCACTTTAAATTGTCCAACATCTCGCAAATCATATTTATCAAATTTGCCGCCACCGCGTCTTTGCTCATTTGCGGCCAAGTAATAACATTCTCGCGAGTGACGATGTGAACCTGGTTTTCGGGGGCGCCAAACACCTGCGCGCGGTCGCCGACGTCGTTGGCGACAATGAAATCGCAGCGCTTGCGCGACAACTTTTCGCGCGCATATTGCAAGACGTTTTGCGTCTCGGCGGCAAAGCCGACAACCAACGTCGGCCTTAACTTCCCCGCGTTGGCAACGGTTGCGAGGATGTCGGGGTTCTCCACCAGGGAAAGCGTCGGCGCGCCGAGTCCGCTCTTCTTCAGCTTTTGACCTCCGGGCGCCTCGACGCGCCAATCCGCGACCGCCGCCGCGCCGACGAACACATCGGCGGGCAACGCCGCTTGCACGGCCTCGAGCATTTGCCGCGCCGTCTCTACCGATACGACGCGCACGCCCTCGGGTTTCGCGAGCGCCACCGGTCCACTTATCAGCGTGACCCGAGCGCCCGCTCGGTGCGCCGCGCGGGCGATCGCGTAACCCTGAAGGCCGGACGAGCGGTTGCCGATGAAGCGGACCGGGTCGATCGGCTCGTAGGTCGGGCCCGCGGTGATGACGACGTGGCGGCCGGCGAGCGGCGCGGCCGCGCCGTCCCGCAGCATGTCGGCCACAGCGGCGACGATCGCCGCTGGCTCGGACATGCGTCCCGGCCCAAACTCGCCGCACGCCATTTCGCCATCGTCCGGCCCGACGAAGGCGATGCCATCGGCCTTGAGCTGGGCGATGTTGCGTTGGGTCGCTGGATGCATCCACATGCGCACGTTCATCGCCGGGGCGACAAGCACCCGTTTGTCGGTGGCGAGCAGCGTCGTCGATGCGAGGTCATCGGCGAGGCCATTCGCCATCTTGGCGAGGAAATCGGCGGTGGCGGGCGCGACGACGATGAGGTCCGCCGAGCGCGACAACTCGATATGGCCCATCTCGGCTTCGTCGAGCAGGTTGAACAAATCCTGGCGCACCGGCGCGCCGCTTAACGCCGCAACGGAAAGCGGGGTAACGAAGCGCTCCGCGGCCGGCGTGAGGATCGCCTGAACCTTGGCGCCCCGCTCGCGCAACCGGCGCGCCAGTTCGAGCGCCTTGAACGCAGCCACGCCGCCGCAGATGACCAACAGTATGCGGGCGGCGGAGAGATCGACATCGGCCATCGTGACAAGCACAATTGCAGTTTGAGCAAATCAAGACGTGGATCGGGTAGCCTACTCGACGACTCCCACGGTCGCTATGTCAAATGACAGGCCGACTAACAACAAAATTTTAACGGCAGTTCAATGTAGGCCGACCCGGATCGCTATCCAGGCGAGTAGCGCCGCGATCGCCCACAACGCGACCTCCGTCCGTCTCGCGGTGCGTTTCGCTATGCGCGCGGCGGCGCGTTCGACCGCCTCCAGCGTGTCCTCCCATTTCTCGAAGCGCGCCGGCGCGGCGACGATCGCGTTGCCGAAGGCGGCGATCAGGCGGCCGGCGTCCTCGATCCGTCCGCGCGGGCCGAGATTGGCGGCGATCCACTCGCCGACCACCGGCTCCGCCGTCGCCCACATATTGAGGCGTGGGTCGAGTTTTCGCGCCACGCCCTCGACGACGACCATGGTCTTTTGTAACAAAACCAGCTCGACCCGGGTCGTCATCTCGAACAGCGCCGTCACCTCGAACAGCAGCGTCAGCAGCCGCGCCATCGAAATCTGATCGGCGGGGCGGGCGTGGATCGGCTCGCCGATCGCGCGAATCGCCTGCGCGAAATCCTCGACGCGATAGTGCTTGGGAACGTAGCCGGCCTCGAAATGCACTTCCGCGACGCGCAGGTAGTCGCGCCGGATGAAGCCGTAGAGGATCTCGGCGAGGAAGCGCCGCTCGGGACGGCCGAGCCGCCCCATGATGCCGAAGTCCAGCGCGACGATGCGGCCGTCGGCGTCGACCAGGAAATTGCCCTGGTGCATGTCGGCGTGGAAGAAGCCGTCGCGCAGCGCGTGCAGCAGGAACGACTGGATGAGCCGGCGCCCGAGCCGCGCCGCGTCCAGACCCTGCGCCGTCAGCCGGTCGGGGTCGCTGAGCGACGTCCCGTCGATCCACTCCATCGTCAGCACTTCGCGCGTGGTGCGGTCCCAGTCGATCTTCGGCGCGCGAAAATCCTGGTCGTCCTTCAGGTTTTCGCCGTATTCGGCCGCGGCGGCCGCCTCCAGGCGGAAGTCCATCTCCATCCGCACCGAACGCGCCAGCGTTTCGACCACCTGTACGGCGCGCAACCGCCGCGAATCCGGGAACATCCGCTCGCCGAGCCGGGCGGCGAAGAACATGTCGGCGAGATCGCGCGCGAACCGCCGCTCGACCCCCGGCCGCAGCACCTTCACCGCGACGATGCGCTCGACGTCCCCGTCTCGAACCCGGGCGCGATGCACCTGCGCGATCGAGGCGGCGGCGACAGATTCGCCGAACTCGACGAACAGCGTATCGAGCGGTGCCTGAAACGCCGCCTCGATCCGCCGCACGACGACCTCGCGCGGGATCGGCGCGACCCGGTCCTGCAACCGTTCAAGCTCGTGGGCGACGTCGGCGCTGACGATGTCCGGCCGGGTGGCGAGGAACTGTCCGAGCTTTACGTAAGACGGTCCGAGCCGCTCCATCGAGCGGGATAGGCCGTGCCCGGGGCTCCGGCGCGCGCATCAGGTTGAGCGCGGCGACCGCGGGACGAGCGATCGGCGGCAGCGCGGCGACCTCGACGCCGGCGAACGCGCCCTCGCGCGCCATCAGGAGCAGCGCGCGCGCCAGCCGCGCCACATGGCCGATCGAAGCGAGTCCCGCCAAGCGTCAGAGCTTCCAGCCGGAATGAATGGCGACGATCCCACCGGAAATCCGCTCGTGCGCGACGCGCGCGAAGCCGGCCGCGGCGATCATGTCGGCGAACCGTTCCGGCGTCGGGAACTGGCGGATCGACTCGACGAGGTATCGATAAGGCGCGCCGTCGCCGGTGACGACCCTGCCGAGCGCGGGAATGACGGTCTGCGAGTAGACCTCATAAATCCGGTCGAGCCCCGGCGTGTCGACACGCGAAAACTCAAGGCACAGAAACCGGCCGCCGCGCCGCAGCGTGCGGTAGGCTTCGGTCAGCGCCTTGTCGATGCGCGGCACGTTGCGGATGCCGAAGGCGATCGTATAGCCGTCGAATGCGTCGTCGGCGAATGGCAGCGCCTCGGCGTTGGCTTCGACGAACGCGATGCGGTCGAACTCGCGCCGTCGTCGCGCCCGCGTCTCGCCGACCCGCAGCATGTCGGGGTTGACGTCGGCGACGGTGACGCGCGTCGTCTCGCCGCCCGCCCGCGCCACCCGGAACGCCACGTCGCCGGTGCCGCCGGCGACGTCGAGATGGGCGTAGGCGCGGTTCCGGGGCGGGGCGACCTTGGCGACAAGCCGGTCCTTCCACAGCCGATGCAAGCCGCCCGACATCAGGTCGTTCATCAGGTCGTAACGATCGGCGACCTTGTGAAACACGTCGTCGACGAGGCCCTGCTTGGCGTCGAGCCGCACGCGGCGTTCGCCGAACTGGGTTTCCAGAGGGTCCATGTCGTTCCTCGACCAATGACGCGCATCCATAACGACAAGGCGCGCGCGAGGCCAGCGGCCCAACGTCGCGGGCGACCAAAGTGGCCTGTACGCTCGCCAGGACCCATGTTAACCAGAGCCGGCACGGCGCCCTTAGCGGGCCTGGAATGAGGGAGGAACAGGGTGAAACACGTCGTCCGCGCGGCCATTTGGATCGCCGCAGGCATCGCAGGCGTAGCGGGGGCGCACGCCGCCGGAGACCCCGACGCCGGCAAGCAGGTGTTCAAGAAGTGCCACGCCTGCCACAACGTCGGCGAGAGCGCGCGGAACGCTGTCGGCCCCGAGCTCGACGGCGTCGTCGGCCGCAAGGCGGGAACCGTCGAAGGCTACAACTACTCGGACGCCAACAAAAACTCCGGCATCACCTGGGACGTCGACACCCTCAAGGTCTATCTGAAGGACCCCAAGGCCAAGGTGCCGGGCACCAAGATGGCGTTCCCGGGCCTGTCCAACGAGGCCGACATCGACAACGTCATTGCCTATCTCTCGACCTTCGGGCCGGACGGCAAACCCAAATGACATTAAGCTAACGGCGATGTAATCCTGCGGCGCCTTGCGCCGCGCTGGCCTTGCCTTCATATTGTCGCTACGACGAAGTGGTTGCGAAACCTCGCATCCGCTCGCCGCTCTCGAAGAGGTTTCCATGTCCGACTATGACCGCTTTACGTCTACGCGCTACGGCGCGGGCGTCGCCCGGTCCGGAACGGGCGCGATCGACCAGGGTCTGCGCGCCTATATGCTGGGCGTTTACAATTACATGACCCTGGGTCTCGGCGTAACCGGGCTCGTGGCTCTAGGCGCTTACATGGCCGCGGCGCCGGTGTTCGTCGGCCATCACTTGGTCAGCGTCAGCGGTTTCGGCCAGGCGATCTACTTCTCGCCGCTGCGCTGGGTTGTGATCTTCGCGCCGCTGCTGGTCGTGTTCGGCCTGTCCGCCGGCCGTGACCGCATGTCCGCAAGCGCCGCACGGCTGACGTTCCTGGCGTTCGCCGCGCTGATGGGTCTGTCGATGTCGACAGTCTTCCTGATCTACACCGGCGTCTCGGTCGCCAACGTGTTCTTCATCACGGCGGCGTCCTTCGCGGCGCTGAGCTTGTACGGCTACACGACGCGTCGCGATCTTAGCGCCATGGGGTCGTTCTTGGTGATGGGCGTGTTCGGCCTCATCATCGCCAGCCTGGTCAACTTGTTCCTGCACTCCAGCGGTTTGCAATTCGCGATCTCGCTGCTCGGCGTCGGCATCTTCGCGGGTCTGACGGCCTATGACACGCAGTCGATCAAGGCGAACTACTATGCCGGCGGCTTCGGCGAGGCGGCGGAGAAAAAGTCGATCTTCGGCGCGCTGACGCTGTACCTCGACTTCATCAACATGTTCCAGTTCCTGCTGATGCTGTTCGGCGATCGCCGCAACTAAGCAGGATGCAGATTTGCAGGAAGGCCCGGCCGCCTCGAAGCGGCCGGGCCTTTGTGTGTTCGGCTATCATTATTTGACGACGAATTCATTGAGCGTCGCGTCAGCGATGCGTCGCCAACGACGGGGGCTCGCATGGCGCGGCGGTGGGCTACGGCTCTAATCTTGACGCTTGTCGGTACGGGCGCACACGCCGCCGACCTGAAGATCGTCGACATCAAGGCCAGTCTATTCCTAGAAGCGACGGGCAAGTTCTCCGAACCCATCGACGAAAACGCGTCCTTGCAGAACCTTGCGAAAGGCGATGGGCCTGACCATCGGCTGGCGAGCGCCGTGCTCGTCGATCTTACGTTTGCCGGCGATAAGAACTCGGCGCCGAAATACGCGACGGCGACCGTGGATGTCACGCAGACCAACCACGCGGGGCAGCCGGTCGTTACACACAAGGGCTTCACCAATTTCGTGTTCGGCGCCGACGGCGTCGAACACAAGGCTTTCATCTTGGAGAACGCAACCTGCATGCCGTTGCGGGTGGACGTCGTCGCCAACAGGACGTCGAAGTCGCTGCGACTGCTATTCTCCTGCAAGAACTAGCCGTGGTTCCTAGCGGCCGTAGACCCCGAGCAGTTCGGTCTTGGCAAGCGTGTGGAAATGCAGCGTGAAACCGACCACGGCGGCGGTGGTGTTCTCGTCGAGGCCGAGTTTCGCCTGGTCCGTGGCGAACAGCATGATGTGATAGTGGTGCGCCGGATCGCCTTGCGGTGGGCACGGGCCGCCATAGCCGGGAACGCCGAAATCGGTGCGACTCTGGATCGCCCCCGCCGGCGCCTTGCCCGCCTTTGCGTCGCCGGCGCCTTTGGGGAGCTCGGTGACAGCAGGGGGAATGTCGAACATCACCCAGTGCCAGAAGCCGCTGCCGGTCGGCGCGTCGGGATCGTAGATCATCAGCGCGAAACTTTTGGTCCCCGCCGGCGCCCCCGACCATTTGAGCGCGGGCGAGACATTCTTGCCCGTGCAGCCGAACCCGGAGAACACCTGTTCGTCGGCGATCTTCGCGCCGGGAGCGATGTCGGAGCTTGAGATTTCGAACGCGGCGGCGGCGAACGGCGCGAGCGTCGCCGCGACGGCGATGGCGAATTTCAGCATGTTTCCTCCCCTGACGGCGACAACCGAAGCCGTCTGGCGTCGATCATGCCCAATCATGGGCGCCCGCGCAACCGGAGGCGGACCTATCCGGGCGCCGCCGACGGCGCTAAGAAGTGGCCCGTGTTTCGCGCGACCTTGCTGACATTGTTCCCCGAGATGTTTCCCGGGCCGCTGGGCCTCAGCCTCGCCGGCGACGGGCTGACCCGCGGCCTTTGGGCGTTGGAGGCGCGCGATCTGCGTGCGCACGGTCTCGGGCGCCATCGCACCGTCGACGACACCCCGGCCGGCGGCGGTCCCGGCATGGTGATGCGCGCCGACGTGCTCGCCGCCGCGCTCGACGCGTTGCCCGGCGATCCACGGCCGCGGCTGTTGATGAGCCCGCGCGGGACGCCGTTCCGGCAGGCCCAGGCGCGGGAATGGGCGGCGGGGCCGGGGCTCGTCATCCTCTGCCCGCGGTTCGAGGGCGTCGACGAACGCATCATCGCGGGGCGCGGGCTCGTGGAGGTGTCGATCGGCGACTACGTGCTTTCGGGCGGCGAAATCGCTGCGCTCGCCGTGCTTGACGCGTGCGTGCGGCTGATCCCCGGCGTGATGGGCAAGATCGAATCGGGCGCGAGCGAGAGTTTCGAGGACGGCCGGCTCGAATACCCGCAATTCACCCGCCCGCGCGAATGGGAGGGCCGGGCGATCCCCGACGTGCTGCTTTCCGGCGACCACGCCGCGATCGCGCGCTGGCGGCGCGAGGAGGCGGAGCGGCTCACACGCGAGCGGCGGCCGGAGCTGCTGTAGAGCGCGAGCGGCGGGCGCGGGCGCGATCGTAAGATCGCATTGTCTCCGCGATAAGCGCGATTTGGAAATCGCGGCTAAAGAGGCGCGCCGGTTCAATCGAACACGACCCGCTAGGCGAGCGGCGCCAGCGCCGTCAGCCGCTGTAAGTGAGCAAATCGGAGTTGGAGGTCGCGTTAAGTTGAAACAGGCTTTGGTTGTAGCTGCCGACGAGATGTAGCGACGCGCTCTTGGCCCCGTCGCTGATATTGACGATCAACCCGTCGGAGGCGCTGGCGAATGATTTCGTCGCATTGGAATCGAAGCCCAGAAGGTTGATCGCCTCGCCCGTCTGCGCTCCGAAGTCGTAAATGCTGGAATGGAATTGAGCGGCGTCGGCCAAATAAAGCTCGGCGCTCTTGCCGTCGAAAAGGATTTTCTGCGACGCGGTCGATTGCCCATCGAGCTGCAAATAGTCGCGGGTGTCGATGACCTCCCAGCCGACGCCGCGGATCTCGGTCTTGAAGACGAGGGCGCCGACATCGCAGAAAATCCTCCCCGCGTTGATGAAGCTGTTTGTAACGGTGGTGGTGTTCCCAGCCCCGCGTTCGTCATGAATGAATGTCCCGGCGTTGTAGATTTCGCCCGAACCCGTCAGCTGCCCCTCACTCTGCGTCACCGTGGCGCCGTTATCGATGATCAGTTCGCCGTCGATTTCATCCGTCAGCCCGTTGGGGTCCAAATATAGATAGGGCGCGCCGAGGTTTACTGCGCCTTCGGAGACGATCGTCGTTCCCGCGGCCAGCGCTACGCCGGCGAAGGCCGCCGCGCCGGTCACGTTGATGGTCCCGCCGCCGCCGATGCTGATTTCCTCAACGTCGCTCGTGTCGCCCGACAAGGTCAGCGTCGTGTTCGACGCGACGTCGAGCAGGCCGTAGCCCCATGAAAAGAGCTTGCCGGCGAACGTGGCGCTCCTATTGAAGCTGAGCGTGCCGCCGTACTCGATTTCGATCTGGCCGATCGTGATATCGGATGTTTCTATCACGCAATGCGCCGCGGTTGACGCGACATCGAATCCGCCGCCGCCCGTGATCGTTCCGGTCAGCGTGCTGCTCCCGTACAGATAGGTTCCAACGCCTGCGAGAATATCGAGCGTGCCCGTGGACACGAAAGTCGCCGCGATCGGGCCGGTGCCCTTGGTGATCATAAAAGTTCCGGCATTGTCGATGGTGCCGCCGTTAATGTCAGGAATCGCGCCCGCATTTTGATACATGTCGAGCTGATAAACGCCGCCGGTCTCGATATTGATCCGGCCATTCAACGAGACCACGTCGGTTTGCACGATCGTTCCATTGTCGTCGACGACGCCGTCACACGCGCCCTTGAACTGGGTCACCGTTCCCGTGACGTCGACGATCCCGCCGGCGATGGCGCCGCTCAACTGGGATCCATCCCCTGCGAGGATAAGCGTCACGCCCGGCGCGAAGTCGACGTTTCCCTCGACATCGAGAACACCGCCAAGGCCGCTGGTGTGGGTGATCGTCAGCGTCGCGGCCGCTTGAATATCCAGCGTCACCGTCGTCGCGGCGACCAGCGACCAGATCGTGGCGATCGAGTCCAGGGTGACGGTGTCGCCCGAGGCGCCATTGGCGCCGATCGCCACGGCGTCGTCGGCGCCGGGGAGGGAATGTGCGGGCTCGCCGGGGTCGGTCACCGTCCAATTGGCGGGGTTCTCCCACGCGCCGTTCGCGCCGATCCAAATCGCGGAATAGGGCGGCGAGGTCGGCGGGGCGGCGGCGCCTGCGCCGCTTCTCGTCAGCGAGGCGCCCGTCAGTCCCGAATAAGACCTGTCGGCGAAGGCCGTCCACGCGTCATCGTCCGCGAAAGCGAAGGAAAGCGCGTCGGAATCGCTTTCAAACGCGTTGGCCGCGCTTTCCCACGAATCGCCTACGACGGCTCGGACTGCGGCGTTTGACGGCATGCCTCACTCCCAAATTGTTATTTTCTGGCTGCCGATTTCACCGCGAGCAAATTGTTCAAATCCCGTAGTCAAACCACTTCGGAAAGATCCTGCGGGGGCCGGCCTCGCAGCTTACGAATGCCGGCTGCCATACCCCGATACGTGAATTGAAGCAATGACGTGAGACAGCAAACCGGCGAGTCGCTTTCAAGTCACGATGGGTTGCGAGGCGCGGAGCGACGAAACAATCCAACGCGCCGCCGATCCCCGCGTTGACGATCCGCCAACCTCCGGCTGACGGATCGCGTCGCTTTGCTGGCGCACACGAGTCTGCTTGATTGAAGGTGACTTGTTTCAACGCAACTCGCGGAAGAACGCGCGCACGTCCCCCGCCAACGCCTCTGGTTGCTCCATCGCCGCGAAGTGCCCGCCGCGTGGAAACACCGTCCAGCGGCGAATATTCGTGAACGTCTTCTCCGCGACCGAGCGCGGCGGCCGGACCATCTCCTTCGGGAATGCTGCGTAGCCCGTCGGCGCCGTCGCGGGACGCTCGACCGAGACCGGCCAGCCGCGGCGCTTGCGGAAATAGTAGGGATAAAACGACGAACCGATCGCGCCGGTGAACCAGTAGAAGCAGATGTTGGCGAGCATCTGGTCGCGGGTTAGCGCCGTCTCGACGTCGCCGCCGCAATCGGTCCACGAGCGGAATTTCTCGACGATCCAGGCGGCGAGCCCGGCGGGAGAATCGGTGAGGGCGAAGCTCAGCGTCTGCGGCTTCGTGCCTTGAATCCACTGATAGCCGGTCTCTTCGTCGAGCCAACCTTTCAGGTTCGCAAGGAAAGCTTTCTGCTCCGCGTCGGGATTGGCCAGCGCTTTGGGGTCGCGCGGCACGGCGATGAGATTGACGTGTATGCCGATCAGTTTGTCCGCATAGGCCGAGGCCATATGGCCGGCGGTGATGCCGCCCCAGTCGCCGCCCTGCACCGCGAACTTGGAATAACCGAGCGACGCCATCAACTCGACCATGGCCGCCGCGATCTCCTCGACGCCATAACGTTTCTGCCCCGGCCGGAACGACAGCCCGTAGCCGGGGAGCGACGGCGCGACGACGGTGAAGGCGTCCGCGGGATCGCCGCCGAACGCCGCGGGATCAGTCAAACGCGGGATGAAGTCGACGAACTCGAACACCGAGCCCGGCCAGCCGTGCATCAGCAGCAACGGGATCGGGTTCGGCCCCTTGCCGGGGACGTGCAGGTAGTGCAGGTCGATGTCGTCCTTGGTTTGTTTGAACTGCGGATAGGCGTTGAGTTTGGCCTCCGCCGTGCGCCAATCGAAGCCGTCGCGCCAATAGGCGACGAGCGAGCGCATGTAGTCGACGCTTGTGCCGTAGGCCCAGGGCTCGCCGGGCGATGCGTCGGGAAAGCGCGTGCGCGCGAGCCGCTCGCGCAGGTCGGCGATGTCGGCGTCAGGGACGTGGAGGGTGAAGGGCGTGGGCATGTGTTCCTCACCAAGGCTTCAACAAGGAGGCGCTCACACTTTCTCCCCGAACCCGCGCCCGTCAACCACGCCGCGCCGGTGTTTCCCCTCGCCGATCAGCCGATCGTCGTCCCGCGCTTGGACGGCGAACAGCACGCTGGTGCGTGTTTTCTCGATCATCCGCGCCGTCGCCCGCACCCGCCGGCCTAGCGGAGTCGGCGCGAGATGGCGCACGTCGACGTGGCTGCCGACCGAGACGAACCCCTCCGGCAAATGCGAGCGGATCGCCCGGCCGCTGGCGACCTCCATCAACAGGATCATGAACGGCGTGCCGTAGACCATCGGCATCCCCGGCACGTGGCCGCCGACGGTGATGTCGGGCGTCACGACGACTTCGGCTTCGCCGGTCATGCCGACGGCGATGTTGGCGAGCGGGTCTTGCATGGTCGCAGTTTGCCCGCGGCGCGGGCTCAAGCGCAAGTCCTCCGCGCGTCATACGCCGCCGTCTCGAATTCAAGCGCTCCCCCGAGCGAAGCCGGGTCCATGAACGGAAACAGTTGCGTCGCCCAGAAGCCGGCGACGCCGCTCCGGCGGTCGATCCAGAAATACAGATTGCCGAGACCGCCCCAGGCGAGCGACCCGGCGGCGCGTCCGGTCGGCGCGTCCTCGTCGTTGACGAGGAAGGAATAGGCCCAGGATTTCGGCATCCCTGGGAAAAACTCGACCGGCCCCGAAACGCGCGGCGCGACGGCGGGCAGCGGCGCAACCTTGAGGCCATCGAGCCCGTCGCGCGCCGCCCAGGCGACCGTCTCGGGTTTCAGCACGCCGGCGCCGTCGTTGAGCCATAGGCCGAGGAAGCGCAGGTAATCGCCGACCGTGCCATACATGCCGCCGCCGCCGGCGATGATCTCGGGCTTCTCCCGCGGCCCCATCTCGATCGGGACGACGCGGCCGTCCGGCTGGCGCTGGTGCATTCCGGCAAGACGCGCGCGCATCTCCGGCGACGGGTCGTGCGCGGTCTCGCGCATGTCGAGCGGCGCGAGCACGAGATCGCGCAAGATCGCGTCGAGCCGGGCGCCGGCGATCGCCTCGATCACCATGCCGAGCCAGTCGATCGAGAGGCCGTATTCCCATCGCTCGCCCGGTTCATTGACCAGCGGCTGGCGGTAACCGGCGAGGGTGGCGCTGCGATGCGGCGTCAGCCGGGCCTCGTCGAGCAGGCGCTTGATGATCGGATTGGCGAAGTCATAGCCGAATCCCGCCGTATGCAGCATCAGCATGCGGGCGGTAATGTCGCGCTTAGGCCGCCGCAACCTGACCGCGCCATCGGGCGCAATACCGTCGAACACGCCGATCTCGCCGAGCGCCGGCAGATAGGCCTTGGCGGGCCGATCGAGGTCGAGCCGGCCGTCCTCGACGAGCCGCAGGGCGGCGGTGACGGTCAGCGGCTTGGTGCACGAGAACAACGCGAACACAGTGTCCTCGGTCATCGGCTGAGGCGACCCGAGCCGCCGCAGGCCCGCGGCGCCCGAAAACAGCAGGCGGTCGCGGTCGCGCGCCATCGCCACGACGCCGGGGATTCCGCCGGCCGTCGCGCGATCGAGAATCCCGCGCGCGTGCGATGCAAATTCCGCGTCCATCGTGTATGCCTCGCGCCGGCGGCCGTTTCGGCCTAGGCTAGAGGACAGATCATGACGGTCAAAGTCGGGGACAAGATCCCGCATGCGACGCTTCGGCAAGTCACGCCCGATGGCGCCGTGCCGGTGACGACGGACGATTTCTTCGCCGGCCGCAAGGTCGTGCTGTTCGGCCTGCCGGGCGCGTTCACGCCGACCTGCCACAAGAATCATTTGCCCGGGTTCCTCACCGAGGAGGTCGCGTTCAAAGCCAAAGGCGTGGCGGAGATCGCGATGACCTCGGTCAACGATCATTACGTGCTCGACGCCTGGGCCAAGGCGACCGGCGCGACCGGCCACGTGACCTTTCTCGCCGACGGCAATGCCGAGTTCGCCAAGGCGCTCGGCCTCGACTTCGACGCGGGAATGGGCGGCCTCGGCGTGCGCTCCAAGCGCTATGCGATGCTGGTCGACGACGGCGTGGTGAAGCAACTCAACGTCGAGGAATCGCCGGGCAAGGCCGACCTTTCGAGCGCGGCGCATTTGCTGTCGCAGATGTGAGGGATTCTCGCGCGCCGCGACGACGGCGCGCGGGGTTTTTCGGGGACGCGGTCGCGCTGCCGTGACGTAAGGTTATTTTTCCGAACGAGACCGCGGACGGCCGCGCTCGCACCGGCTCGGTCCGCCGCGCAAATATTTCGCTCCTCCACGACTCGTGAGGCCGTTGCGAGTTGCGCAAGGCCATTTCGCTTTTGCTCGAAGATTGCTTGGCGCGGCTGGTCGGCTTGCTACTCTGGCTCAGCGTAAAGCGCGAAATATACAATCGAGTAATTCCGCGAAATGGCTTTCGCCGAACGCGTTCAGCCAGTCCTTAACGCGATTCCGATAAGATTTTTCGCTTATGGACTTGGCGTTAACGATTTGTTAAACTTCTCACGCAAGCGTCGGGAGCGCGCTGCAACGAATTCGGAGCAAAAACGGTGGCGTTCGTCTTCGTTCTCGCCGCCGGCTTCACCGTCGGCATGATATTCGACCTGTTCGTGCTGAGCTTGTTTTGCGTGCCGCTCTGCCTTGCGACGTTCATCGCGACGTCGCATACAGGAATCGTTTCGGCTTTCCTCACCGCCGTGGAGATCGCGGCCATCTTACAGCTCGGATATGTCATCGGCCTGCTGCTTCGGGGCGACATGGCGCCCCTTGCGCCGATCCCGGCGGCGGAGAAGCCGAAGCGGCGCGAGCGCTGACGGGTCGTCCCGCTCACTGCCGTCGACCGGGCCTTTTCCATGGTCGCTCAGAGGGCGCCGCGACGCTGCGCGTGTGATTCAAGAACGACGGGTTCCGTCTTGGCCGGGCTTGTCCCGACCATCCACGTCGCGCCGCTGTAGACCAGCGGCAGACCTGTCGCTGCACTCTTTGCCGCAACGGCTGTTCTGAGACCGCAACGCCCTGTCCTGACGTGGATGCCCGGGACAAGCCCGGGCACGGCGGAGAGCGCCAATCAAACCTTTGACTTGGCGCCCATGGGGACAAACCCGGCCGTGTCGAGCGCCGATGAAGCCAAACGCCCAACGCCGGCATCATTTGGTCTCGGAGCCCGCTCCGGCTGCACTTCCGCCTTCACAATCGGCCCGCGCTCCCCTATATTCAATTCGCCGTCGCAAGACGGCTACGGCGATAAACGGACATCGGAATAGGTCTTTCGGACCCGGGGGCGGTACCCGGCGCCTCCACCCAAACCCGTTTCATAAAGACGCGGGTTTCGGCGGGGGCGAAATAGGTTCGACGGGGGATTAAAAGGGTGCGCTTTCGCTCGGCATGATACCGCCGTTATCGGGTCAAATCTATAGTTGCCAACGACAACTATGCTCCGGTGGCCCTCGCCGCGTAATGCGGTGATGGTACTGGGAATCAAGTCCTAGGGGTTTGCACTTCTAGGCGGGGTCCGGAGGCGCCTGGCAACAGAAGCCTCCACTTTTCCCTTCGCCTCAGCGTTTCATCGTTACTTGGACGCGATTGATCGACGTGCCGGTGGCGCTCAACGCCACTTCGAGCCGTTTGCTGCCGACGACGTGTATAACGATGTTGGCGGCGAAGCCCGGCGCGGTCGTAGTGGCGTTGATGACATCGCGGCGGATTTCGCCGTTTACGTCGCCGGAAGCGTTGCGCGTGGCCTCGCTCCAGGTGCCGCGCAGCGTCTGCCCGTCAGTGTAAAGGTCGGAGTGAAAATCGACGCGATAGCTGTCGCTGGCGCAAACCAGCGAAAGCGACATCGCAATACCGTCGGAGGACGGCGAGTTCGTCGATTTGCAGCTCAGCGGCTCCGTGCGTCCATTGACGTCGGAGATGCGGCCGCCGCCGCGCCAACTGCCCTCGAACGGCGAGAATGGGCCGGCCGCCTGAACCGAGACGGCGCCGACCGTCGAGATAAGCCCGGCGAGCGCGAGCGCTTTCATGATTCCGATACGCATGGCGAAGTCCCCTGGTTGAAAACTACCGTTGCTCCATCGGCGCGAAACGATGCCCGCGCCATCGCGCCTCCCAGCGCATGAACACGGTCATCATCGGGCGCAGGATCGTAAGGTCGGCGACAAGCGCCGCGAACATGGCAAACGCGCTGAGCCACCCAAAGGTTTTCAACATCGGCAAATTTGAGAAGGCGGTCGCGGCGAGCCCGAACACCAGCACGATCGAGGTCAGGATCAGCGCCGGGCCGACCAGCACCGTGGCCCGTCGCACGCCGACGGCGGGGTCCGGATCGGCGCCGACCTCGCGCCATAGCCGATTGAGGAAATGGATCGTCGCGCTCAAGCCGAGCCCGAACGAGATCGTCAGCGCAATGACGCTGGCGAATTGCAGTCCTGCGCCAAGCACCCACAGCAGCCCGCCGGCCGCGACCACCGGGAACACGCCGGTGACGATCGTCGCGAAGGTGACGGGGACGGAGCGGAACGCGAGGCCGATGAAGATCGCCACCGCCGCGAATTCGAGCGTCAGCCCGCGGCCGAGCTTCTCGATCATGCCCGCGCTGTTGCGCGCGGCGATGACCGCGAGGCCGGTGACGACGAGCTGGTAATCGGGATGGGCGGCGCGCACCGCATCGAGCCCGCGATCGAGCTTGTTGACGACCGGCAGCAATTCGCTGGCGTCCTTGTCGGGGATGCGGCCGGCGATCAGCTCCGAACGCCCATTGCTCGCCAGGAAGCGGCGCACCAGGAAATTCGGCAGGATGCGCACGTATTCGCGCATCGTCTCGACGTCGGTCTTGCCGAGCTTGTCTTTCAGCCAGTCGCGCAGGGTTTGCAGCGACCATACATTCCCGACGCCGGCTTGCGTCTCCACGACGGCGTGGGCTTGCGCGAGCACGTCCAACGTTTCTGGCGAATAGAGATCGCGACCGGCGGGAAACGTGATCATCACATCGACCGGGTTGGCGCCGGCGAGCTTGGCGTCGATGCGGTTGATCGCGTCGATCGCGTGCTCGCGATCCGGCGCCTGGTCGGCGAGCCGATAGCGCGGCTCCAACCCGAAATAGGCGGCGCCGAGGATCACCACGACGATCAGTCCGATGATGCTGGCGAGCCCCGGCCGGCGGGTCATCCGGTCGGCGACCCAATCGCAGAACGCGCGCAGCGCGTTGACGCCGGTATCGACGTTGGAAAGGCTCGCCACCCGCGCCCCGGTCGGGGCCAGCAGCAGTCCCAGGGCGGGCAGCACGGTCAGCACCGTGACCAGCGCGATCAGCATTGACAGCACGCCGGCGAGGCCGAAAGCGCGGATCATGTCGGAGTCCGAGAAGCGCAGCGCCAGGAACGACAGCGCGCCGGTGGCGTGCGTCAGCACGCACGCGGGCCCCACAGTGAGGATCGCCGAGCGGAAGGCGGTGGCGCGGTCGTCGCCGCGGATCAGCCGATCCCGCGCGGCGAAGGTTAGCTGCATGCTGTCGGAGAAGCTGATGACCATGATGAGCGGCGTCATCACGTTCAAGAACATATTGAGCTTGATGCCGAGCCAGCCGACCGCGCCGAGCGCCATCACGATCGCGACCAGCGGCGGCGCCGTGGCGATGACGAGGAACGAGACGCGGCGGAAGAACAGCATCGCCACCACGCAGCCGAGCGCGAAGCCGACCGCGTTGTAATCGACGCGGTCGCGCTCGACCGCCTGGCGGATCTGCAATTGCATGATCGGCACGCCGGAGAGCTGCGCGTCGAGCCCGCTTCCCTCAAGATCCTCGGCGATCGTCTTGCGGATTTCGCCGACCACCGAGGCGAGCTGGCCGCCCTTCGTCGCCGCGGGATCGAGCGACATCACCACCAGGGTCAGCGTGCCGTCCTCGGCCAGCAGCTTGCCGCGGATGAGGTCGTTGTCCTTCAGCCGCGTCACCAGCGCGTCGTAGGCCGGCCCCTCGGGCAGGTCCTCCGGGAACACGGGTTCGGGCAGGCCGCCCTGCGCGTTGGGCTGGCGGGCGGAGAAGATCGAAATCAGGCCGGCGTCGCCCTCGACCAGTTGCAGATCGGTCACCAGCCGGCGCAGCGCCTCGATCTGCTCACGCCCGAGGACATTCTTGCCCTCGACGACGACGAGTACGTCATATTCGTTGGACGGGAAGGTGCGCGCCTCCTGCTCGAACGCCTTGTACTCCGGCGTCTCGGCTCGAAACAATTCACTAAGCGAGTCGTCAACCCGCAGCCGGGTGATGCCGATGACCGCCAGCACGACCAACGCCGCCAACACGACAAGTGTGACGATCGGCGCACGGAGCCCGACGAAGGCCAGGCGCTCGACGCCAAACGCGATGTTCAGCCGCTCGCCCGGCCGCTCCCGACCGAGCCCGCGCTCCTTGCCGTCGCTGCCCGTATCGGTTCGCGCCTCGAACAACCCCATCCTGGAACGCCTCGCCCTCCGGGCTTCCGCCCCCGGCACTCAACTCGTTAAGCCTCTGACGCACGAATGTTTCACGCGTCAGCACGTCGCGGTGGGGGTTAAAGTAAAATTTAGCGGCGCGGAAGAGGCCGCGGGTTGCGCCGCCGTACACCTTTGTAACCTTTTGCCGCAATCGCTTCGCAAAACTGCGTGATGACGGCAGCAGACCGCGCTCTGAGTTGCCGGCCGCCGCTTTCGTGCCTATAACGCCGCAAAATCGGGGCCGCTGTAAACGGCGGGAGGGGTCCTACATTATTCATTCAGACCTTGGGCGCGCGGAAAACGCGGGCGCGATGGTCGCTAGCGTTGTCGAGGCACGTGCATGCGAATTCCCCTTCACAAGGAATTGAAGATCGGGGGGTATATCCTCAAGCAGAAGCTGCGGGGCGTGAAGCACTACCCGCTGGTGCTGATGCTGGAGCCGTTGTTTCGCTGCAACCTCGCCTGCGCCGGCTGCGGCAAGATCGACTATCCCGCGCCGATCCTCAACCAGCGCCTCAGCGTGAAGGAATGTCTCGACGCGGTCGATGAGTGCGGCGCGCCCGTCGTCGCCATTCCCGGCGGCGAGCCGCTGATCCACAAGGAGATCGGCGAGATCGTCGAGGGCATCGTCGCCCGCAAGAAGTTCATCTCGCTGTGCACCAACGCACTGCTGCTGGAAAAGAAGCTGCATCTTTTCAAGCCCTCGCCCTATCTGACGATCACCGTCCATCTCGACGGCATGAAGACCCAGCACGATCGCGCCGTCAGCCAGGAAGGCGTGTTCGAGATCGCCGTCAGCGCCATCAAGGCGGCGAAGGCGGCCGGGCATAATGTCAATGTGAACGCGACGATCTTCGACAATCAGACGGCGGAGGAGATTGCCGGTTTCCTCGATCTGGCCAAGGAGCTCGACGTCGGCGTCAACATCTCGCCGGGCTACGCCTACGAGCGCGCGCCGGACCAGACGCATTTTCTCGCCCGCCGCAAGACCAAGGATCTGTTCCGCAAGGTGTTCGCGCTCGGCAAAGGCAAGAAATGGACGATCGAGCACTCGCCGCTCTATCTCGACTTCCTCGCCGGCAATCAGGAGTTTCTCTGCACCCCCTGGGGCATGCCGACGCGTAACGTGTTTGGCTGGCAGAAGCCGTGCTACCTCGTCGGCGAGGGTTACGTCTCCTCGTTCAAGGAGCTGATGGAGACGACCGACTGGGAGACCTACGGCACCGGCCGCTATGAGAAGTGCGCCAACTGCATGGCGCATTGCGGCTACGAGCCGACGGCCGCCGACGCCGCCGTCCGCAATCCGTTCAAGGCGGCGATGGTGGCGATCTTCGGCCCGCGCACCAGCGGGCCGATGGCGCCCGAGATTTCGCTGACAAATCAGCGACCGGCGGAATACGTGCATTCGCGGCACGTCGACAACATGCTCTCTCGGCTTGAGGCGGAGACCCGCGGCGCCGCGCCCGCCCGCAAGCGTGCGTCCGCGCCGGCGGCGGAGTAAAGCGGTCCCGCGCTAACCCCGCTTTCGGGTCAGGAGCCACACCACACCCATGCTGACGAAATTCATCAGCAGGATCGTCGATTTCTGTCTGCGTTTCCCGCGTAGCGTCGTCATCGTCGGCCTGCTCCTGGCCGTTGTAAGCGGCGTCTACGCCGCCACTCATTTCGCAATCACGTCAGACATCGACGCGCTGTTGTCGAAGGACCTGCCGTGGCGGCAGCGCAGCATCGTGTTCGAGGACGCGTTCCGCCGCTTTCAGATTATCGACGTGATCGTCGACGCGCCGACGCCGGAGCTCGCGGGGGCGGCGACCGACGAGCTGACGGCGGCGTTCAAGAAAGACACGACGCATTTCAAGTCGGTCACCAATTCGAGCGCCGTCGATTTCTTCACGCGCAACGGGTTGCTGTTCCTGCCCGCCGATCAGCTCAAGAAAAGCCTCGACGGGCTCGTCCAGGGCGAGGCGCTCATCACCGATCTCGGCAATGATCCAAGCCTACGCGGGTTGGTCTCGGCGCTCGAGGACGTGCTGATCGGCGTCAACCAACACAAGGTCGAACTCGACGCGACCGCAGCGGTGCTGCGGTCGGCGACGACGACGACCAACGACATTCTCGCCGGCCGGCCGGCGAGCTTTTCCTGGCGCGCACTGGTCGAGGGCCACGCCCCGCAACCGCTGGAATTGCGCGGTTTCATCGAAGTGCGGCCGGTGCTCGACTTCAATTCGGTGGAGCCGGGCCACGCCGCGACCGCGGCGTTGCGCGCCATCGCGGCGGAGGTCGCGCCCAAATATCAGGCACGGGTGCGCCTTACCGGCCCGGTTGCGATGGCCGACGAGGAATTCGCCACCATCAAGGAAAACGCCGCGCTCAACGGCTCGATCACCTTCGCGATCGTGCTGTTCATTCTCTGGCTGGCGCTGCGTTCGCCTAAGCTGATGCTCGCCGTGTTCGTCAATCTGCTGGTCGGCCTGCCGATTACCGCGGCGGTCGGCCTGCTGCTGGTCGGCTCGTTCAACCTGATCTCGGTCTATTTCTTCGTGCTGTTCGTCGGCATCGGCATCGATTTCTCGATCCAGTACAGCGTGCGCTATCGCGCCGAGCGCCACGAGATCCCGGCGCTGACCCAGGCGATCAGCGCGGCGGGACATTATGTCGCGGCGCCGTTGACGCTCGCCGGCGTCGCCACGGCGCTCGGGTTCTTCTCGTTCCTGCCGACCAACTACAAAGGCGTCTCCGAACTCGGCGCGATCGCCGGCTGCGGCATGCTGATCGCCTATGCGACCAGCGTCACCATGCTGCCGGCGCTGCTGTCGCTGCTCAACCCGGCCGGCGAACCGGAGCCGCTCGGCTACACGCAGCTCGCGCCGCTCGACAATTTCCTCAACCGCCATCGGCTGCCGGTGCTGTTCGGCGTCATCGGCACGGTGGTGATCCTGTTGCCGTCGCTGTTTTGGCTGCGCTTCGACTTCAATCCGATCAACCTGCGCAATCCGCACACGGAATCGATCGCCACCTATCTCGACCTGAAACGCGATCCCGCCACCAACCTCAATGCGCTCGAAGTTCTGGCGCCCAATCTCGACGTCGCCAATGCGATCGCCGCCAAAGTCTCGAAGCTGCCGGAGGTGTCGCGCGCGACGACGCTGTCATTCTTCATCCCGCCGGATCAGGACGCCCGGCTGCCGCAGATCGCCGCCGCCGGCAAGGCGCTCGCCGGCGCCTTCGATCCCGCCAACAGGCTGGCGCCGCCGACCGACAAGGAGAACGTCGAGGCGCTCGTCGACGTCGCCTCGCGCCTCGACGACGCGGCTAAGGAGAACCCGGGCGCTGGCGCCGAGGCGGCGAAGTCGCTCGCCGCCGCGCTGACCGGCCTCGCCAAGGCGGATGCGAAGTACCGCGAGATGGCCGACGAAGTGTTCGTCACGCCGCTGAAGCGCGATCTCACGGCGATGAAGGCCTCGCTCGCCGGCGAAAAAGTGACGATCGACAATCTGCCCAAGGACCTCGTCGGCGATTGGGTGACGCCGGATGGTCGCGCGCGCGTCTCGATCGCGCCGAGCGCCGACCCCAATGACAACGACGCGATGCGTCATTTCGCGAAAGCCGTGCTCGCCGTGGAGCCGGACGCGACCGAGGGTCCCGTCACCATTCTCGAAGCCAGTGACACCGTGCTCGGCGCTTTCATTGAAGCCGGCGTGCTGGCGCTGGTGTCGATCGCCTTGCTGCTCTGGCTGGTGCTCGGCCGCCTCTCCGACATGCTGCTGACGCTGATTCCGCTGTCTGTCGCGGGCCTGGTGACGATGGAGATTTGCGCGCTGTCGGGGATGGCGCTCAATTTTGCCAATATTATCGCGTTTCCCTTGTTGTTAGGCGTCGGCGTCGCTTTCAAGATCTACTACATCATGGCGTGGCGAAACGGGGTTACGCACCTGTTGCAGACGAGTCTGACGCGAGCGGTGATCTACAGCGCGCTGACAACCGCTGTCGCCTTCGGCAGCCTGATGTTTTCGTCGCATCCGGGCACGGCGAGCATGGGCCGTCTGCTGGCGCTGTCGCTGGTCACGACGTTGTGTGCGGCGGTGCTGTTTCAACCCATTCTAATGGGCAAGCCGCGGCAGACGGCGTCGACGGTCTGACGTTCGGGAGGCGCTCGTGAGGATCTTCGCTCTTTTGGCCCTGGCGGCGATGACCGGCGTAGCGCACGCCGAGACCTCCGGCACGAAGGCGGAGCAGGCCGCTTGCCGCCCCGACGTACGCCGGCTGTGCGGGCGCATAGGGCAGGGTGACGACCAGAAATACCGCGATTGTTTGCAGATGCATTTCTCGGAATTGTCGCAAAAGTGCCAACAAGTCTTGATGAATCACCGGAATCCATAATAGAAGCCACGGCCCCGGAACGAAATGGGCCATGGTGTAATTTCGTTTTTGGGGAGATTCGCAATTCGCGCTCCCGCGGCGCCGCGCCGTCGCAATAAACTTTCAGGAGAATTTAGATGAATTCACGCGTGTTTGCACTGGCCTTGCTCGCCCTGGCGACAACGCCCGCGCTCGCCGATGAACCGTTCAAATATACCAAGGAGCAGCAGGACGCTTGCCTGCCCGACGTCCGCAAATTTTGCAAGGACGTCCATCCCCCTAAGGGCGCCGATGAGATGACGGTGCAGACCATGTATCAAGCCTGCTTGAACCAGCACCGCGACAACGCGCTACCGGATCATCTTTCTCAAAAATGCCTTGACCTGTTTACACAATACGGCCGCTGACGACTGTCTCGGCCCGTCGTTTGCGGCGGGCCGAACCCCCTTCGGAGAGCGTACGAGATGAAATGGATAACAGCCCTAGCCCTCGCTTTCCTCGTCGCGGCGACGATGATCGCGCGCGCCGATTCCGAGCCGACCGCGGCCGGGTTCTGGGAGGCGAAGGACGACGACGGCAACACGACGGCGTGGTTTCTGTTCGTCGAGAAGAACAACGTCTTTTCGGCGCGCCTGGTCAAAGGCTTCAAGCCGCCGGGCGACTCCAAGCCGCCGGAGACGATTTGCAGCAAATGCCCGGGAAATAAGAAGGGCGCCCACATCATGGGCTTGACCCTATTCTACGGCATGAAGCGGGACGGCCTTAAATATCGCGAGGGCAGCGTGCTCGATCCGCGCGACGGCTCGATCTATCACGCGCAAATGGACCTGAGCGAGGACGGCCAGGATCTTTCGGTGCGCGGCTATATCGGCATCCCGATGCTCGGCAAGACCCAAGTCTGGCATCGCCTTCCGGATGACGCGATGAAGAAGGAGGAGATTCCGAGGGAGATTCTGGCGGACTCTCACGCCGACAAGTCAACCGCCGCCGCGGACAAACCGAAGCACAAGCTCAAGTCGGACAAGACCAAGTCGGCCGATAAATCGGAGCCCGAGTCGACGGAAACTCCCACCGACGCCGAGAAGCCGGCGCAGTAACGCCTACTCCCAGCGCTGGAACCACGCCGGGCCGACGATATAGTTCGGCTGCTTGGTGTCACTGAAATACAGGTTGTCGCCGCCGGGATTGCGGTCGGCGCCCTGGTCGATATAGGCCGGGAAGCCGTCCCGGCGGGCGACCGCCGCGGGATGATGCGGCGCGGGATGGCGCCGCTTGATCTTCGCGTCGGCCGAAACGGTGAGGGCCGCTAAGCCGACAAGCGCGAAGACGGCAACGGCGCTCTGGCGCGACCGCGTCATGGACAACTCCAAAATTCCAGGCCTCTCATATATGTAGGCGCAAGGGTGGCGCTCGGGAAGGGGGAAACGCGCGTTGAGGTTGCGTCTCCGCTGGACCGCGCCTTCGGCGCCACAGTTACAGCGTCAGCGTGATGGTTTGGCGCGCGCCGCGAACGGTCGCAGGACGAAGGTCGCCAAGCCCAAAGCCGCCAGCACGGCGATCGCGGGCGCGCTGACGACATCGCTCGCGCGCTCGATCGTCGCCAATCTTGCGCCGGCGAGCCCGTAGGCGACCGCGAGCGGCGCCGCGCCGATGAAGCTGACGCTCGCGAAGACAGGTGCCTTCATCCGCGTCAGCCCCGCCGTGATATTGACGACGAAGAACGGGATGAACGGCGTCAGCCGCGCCGCCAGCAGCCAGCGTGCGCCGTCGCGCGCGACGCCGGCGTTCGCCTTGGCGACGAAATCGGGAAACCGCGCCGCCACTGCGTCGCGCAGCAGATAGCGCGCCGTCAGCATGGCGACCGTCGCACCTGCCGTGCTCGACGCCAGCGCCAGGGGCGCCCCGAGCCACGGCCCGAACAGCGCGCCGCCCGCGACGGCGATCGCCCACACCCCCGGCAGCGATAGCGCGGCGAAGCCAACGTAGACGGCGAAATAGACCGCGGCGGAGGCGATCACATGATCCGCGACAAAGGCGCGTCGCGCCGCGAGCCACGCGGCGAGGCTTGCCAGATCGAGCCTCGTCGCGGCGACCGCCAGCGCCGTCAGCGTGACCCCCGCGAGAACGACGAGCGCCGTCCGCGGCCAATGGCCGCGGGTCCGTGCGCGCGCCGCGCCCAGAAATCGCCGCCGCGTTTCGCCATCTTGCATCAACGCCTCGTCCTCGCGCGCCGCTTTTGGGGTTCGATACGCGCGACATCATGGCGATGCGCCAAAAATCACGAAAGCGCCGCGCAGGCCGGCCCGCCGATATGCGTAATTCGAATAACTAAGGCGATCGGATTTGAAACTTCCGCCGCCACATCATTGCTCTGACACATAATTTTCTGTTTATCACAATACCGCGAGCCTGAAACCCGCCATTGCCACCTTTCGCCATGCGAAAGACACATGTCTTATCGCATTGCAACATTGACTTGTGCGGTGCAGCATGCTACGTGAACATTCGTCAAACGGAGGAATCGCTTGAACACACCGGCATCACCGCCAGGGGTGGAGGGGCTGGCGAAATCGAGATGGAGACCACAATGGGTTTGAACTTCTTCCGCCGCTATTTCCGCGCTCGCAACGTCTACTGGAGCGTGGTGCGTGAACTGTCGTACTACACCGACCGCGAGTTGCATGACATCGGCGTCGACCGCGCCGACATCGGGCAAATCGCCCGGGCCGCCGCCTCCGAGGCGTGAATACCCGGCGGGCGACGCTCCTCGCTTGAGGGCGGCGTCGCCCGGGCCTTGCCACCGCAAAGCGGCGCCCGCAGACTGGGGCGCCAAGAGCGGGGAGGGGTCATGCGGACGACGACTGTCATTGCGGCGCTGCTGAGCGGCGTTTGCCTCACCCCGGCCATCGCAATCACCCCTGAAGAGGCCGCAGAAACGGCTTCCGAGCCCCTCGCCTGCGAGGAACTGCTGAAGGCGCCGCTAGGCGTCAAGAACGTAACGATCACATCCGCCGACGCCGCTTCGGCGAAGGACGGCCTGCCCGCCGCCTGCGTCGTCAGGGGCAAAGCCGACGAGCGCACCGGCGCCGACGGCAAGCGTTACGCGATCGGCTTTGAAATCCGCCTGCCTGCGAAATGGAACGGCCGCTTCCTGCATCAGGTCAATGGCGGTAACGACGGCGAAATCGTACCGGCGACCGGCATTCCCGGCGAAAAGAACGCGGTCGATGGCCGTTTGGCGCTCGCCCGCGGCTTCGCGGTGCTGTCGAGCGACGAAGGCCACGACGGCAAGGACCCCGCCAACGCCAGTTTCAACCTCGGCGCCGGCGCGGCCTTCGGCCTCGACCCGGAAGCTCGCGACGACTACGGCTACGCCGCCGACGCGAAGATGGGGCAAGTCGGCAAGGCGATCGTCGCCAACTTCTACGGCGTCCCGGCCGCCCGCTCCTACATGATGGGCTGTTCGAACGGCGGCCGCCACGCGATGGTCGCCGCCTCGCGCATGGGCGAGGCCTATGACGGCTTCGTCGCCGGCGATCCCGGCTTCAACCTCCCTCGCGCGGCAATCCAGCACGCGTGGGACGTGCAGAGCTTCTTGACGATCGACCCCGACATCAAGAAATCGTTCTCCGTCGCCGATATGGCGCTGATCGGCGCCAAGGTGCTGGAGGCCTGCGACGGGCTCGACGGCGTCAAGGACGGCATCGTCAACGACCTCCGCGCCTGTCAGAAGGCGTTCCACCTCGCCGACCTCACTTGCAAGGGCGACAAGACCGACGCCTGCCTGAGCGAGGTCCAGGTCAAGGCGCTGACCCGCGCCTTCGCCGGCCCGCACAACAGCAAGGGCGAACAGCTTTATTCCGACTGGCCGTTCGACCCCGGCATGAGCGGCGCCAATTGGCGCTTCTGGAAGGTGTTTTCAGGCATTCCGCCATGGAACGGCAATCCGCTGATCGCCACCATGGGCGCGGCCTCGCTGGCCGAGATCTTCACCACCCCGCCGACAGTGACGAAGGGCGACCCCGATTCGTTGATCGCCTTCCTCGCCCATTTCGACTTCGATCGCGACGCGCCGAAAATCTACGCCACCGGCAAGTTCGACGTGAACGGGCGCACGCTCGACTACGCGGAATCGGCTTGGTCGTTCATGACGCCGCCCGACGCCGACGATCCGCAGCTGGCGGCGCTGCGCGCGTCCGGCCACAAGCTGCTGATCTATCACGGCCAGAGCGACGGCGTGTTCTCCTTCAACGCGACCGCGCGCTGGTGGGAGACGCTCGACGCCAATCTCGGCGGCAAGGCGGCCGACGTCGCGCGGCTGTTCGCGGTGCCGGGCATGAACCATTGCTCCGGCGGTCCCGCGACCGACGCGTTCGACGCATTGGGCGCGATCGTCGATTGGGTCGAGAACGACGAGGCGCCGGACGTGCTGATCGCCCACACGCGGCCCGACAACAAGGACGTCCCCGCCTCCTGGAGTCCCGCACGCACCCGCCCGCTGTGCCGTTGGCCGAAGTTCGCGCACTATGTCGGCGGCGACGTCGAGAACGCGGAGAGCTTTGCCTGTAAGTGAAGCGGCGCGGCGACAGGCGCCGCAGCGTTCCGCGGTTTCGATCTTGCATATCGGTTCGTGATAAGAGATGGGATCGGCGTTTCGCAAAGCCGGACGGCGGTTCAATGGGGGGCCCTGCGGCTTCACGGGAAAGATCCATGGGCAAGGTCACAGGTTTTATGGAGATCGACCGCGCGGACCGGCGCTACGCCCCCGCCTCCGATCGCATCCGCCATTATCGCGAGTTCATGCTGCCGCTGAGCGAGGAGGGAACGCGCAACCAGGCGGCGCGCTGCATGAATTGCGGCATCCCCTATTGTCACAACGGTTGCCCCGTCAACAATCAGATCCCCGACTGGAACGATCTCGTCTATCGCGGCGACTGGCGCGAGGCTTCGAGCAATCTGCACTCCACCAACAACTTTCCCGAGTTCACGGGCCGCGTCTGCCCGGCGCCTTGCGAAGCCTCGTGCACGCTCAACATCCAGGACACCCCCGTCACCATCAAGACGATCGAATGCGCGATCGTCGATCGCGCCTGGGAGCAGGGCTGGGTCAAACCGGAGCCGCCTAAAAAGAAAACCGGCAAGCGGGTCGCCGTCGTCGGCTCGGGCCCGGCGGGTCTCGCTTGCGCGCAGCAACTGGCGCGCGCCGGGCACGAGGTCCATCTCTACGAGAAGAACGCGCAACCCGGCGGCCTGCTGCGCTACGGCATCCCCGACTTCAAGCTCGAGAAGCGGCATGTCGAGCGCCGCGTCGAGCAGATGAAGGCGGAGGGCGTGGTCTTCCACTGCAAGACCCACGTCGGCAAGGACGTCTCCGCCGCCGCTTTGCTGGAGGGGCATGACGCCATCGCGCTCGCCGGCGGCGCCGAGCTGGGGCGCGACCTGCCCGTGCCGGGGCGCGACCTCTACGGCGTCTATTACGCGATGGAGTTTTTGCCGCAGCAGAACCGCCGCGTCGCCGGCGAGCCGCTCGGCACCAACGAGCCGATCCTCGCCGCCGGCAAGCATGTCGTCGTCATCGGCGGCGGCGACACCGGCTCCGACTGCATCGGCACCTCGATCCGCCAGGGCGCACTGAAGGTGACGCAGCTCGAAATCATGCCGATGCCGCCCAAGATCGAGGACAAGATGCTGAATTGGCCGAATTGGCCGGTGAAGCTGCGCACGTCGTCGAGCCATGAAGAAGGGGCCGAGCGCGACTTCGCGGTAATGACGCGCAAGTTCGAGGGGGAGAACGGCGCCGTTACCGGCCTCGAATGCATCAAGCTCGACGAAAAGCTGAAGCCGATCGAGGGCACCGAGTTCACGCTCAAGGCCGATCTGGTGCTGCTGGCGATGGGCTTCATCTCGCCGATCAAGGAGGGCCTGCTCAGCGATCTCGGCGTGACGCTCGATCCGCGCGGCAACGTGCTCGCGGACACGCGGCGCTACGCCTCGTCGGTCGGCAAGGTGTTCGCCTGCGGCGACATGCGGCGCGGGCAGTCGCTGGTCGTGTGGGCGATCCGGGAGGGGCGGCAATGCGCGGCCTCGATCGACGAAGCTTTGATGGGCGAAACGAACCTGCCGCGGTGAAACGGCTGGCGTTCGCGCTCGCCGTTCTCCTCGGGCTCGGACTGGCGGCGGCGGCGGCGGCGTGGGGGGTGATCGAAGTGTCGTCGCGCGCGCGCATCCACGCCTCGGTCGATGATCTCGCGCCGGCCAAGGCGGCGCTGGTGCTTGGTTCGGCGCGGCGGCTGCGCGATTATGTCGCCAACCCGTTCTTTCGCAACCGCATCGACGCCGCCGCCGAACTCTTCAAGGCCGGCAAGGTGGAATACGTCATCGTCAGCGGCAACCAGGCGCGCGGCGGCCGTCCGCACCGTGGCTACGACGAGCCCGCCGACATGCGCGATGCGCTGATCGCCGCCGGCGTGCCCGCAGCGCGCATCTATCGCGACTACGCCGGCTTTCGCACCCTCGATTCGATCGTCCGCGCCAAGGAGGTGTTCGGCCAGGAGCGGGTGATCGTCGTCTCGCAGCCGTTTCATTTGGCCCGCGCGCTGTTTCTCGCCCGCTGGCGCGGTCTCGACGACGACGGCTACGCCGCCAAGGACGTGCCGCTGCGGTTTGGCGTGCGCACGCATCTGCGCGAGATCGCCGCCCGCGGCGCGGCCATGCTCGATCTCATGCTCGGCACCGAGCCGCGTTTTCTCGGCAAGCCAATCCAACTCGGCGTCGACGCTCCGACATGAGCGCGCGGCGCCGGCTCCTCGTTCTTTTCCTCGCCCTCGGCCTCGGTCCTGCGGGCGCGCAGGGGCTTCAACCTTTCCTGCCAGCCGCTGCGCCGGCGCCAAAGATTCTCAAGGCGCTGGCGCCGCCCGATTTCATCGACCGCGCGGCGATCGAAGCGTTCGAGGCGGACAGCGGCTGGACGATCGCGCTCGACGTTTATGCGAGTCCCGGCGAACTCGGCGAACGCAGCGCCGAGCAGCACTACGACGTCGTCGTGCTGCGCGGGCCGGCCTACGCCCGCCGCCTCGCGGCGGGCGGGTTGCGACGGCTCGACCGCCGCCGGCTGCCCAACGCGCGGCTGGTCAATCCCGGCGTCGCCGCCAAGTTCGCGGCCTACGATCGCGACGGCGCCTTTGGCGTCCCGTTCGGGTGGTCGGCGTTCGGCCTGCTCTACGATGCTGACAAGGCGCGCGATCCGCCGGTCGCCTGGGCGCAGCTGCTGGCGAAGGGGCCGCGCCCGGCGAGCGGTTGCGGCGTCGCCTGGCCGGATGCGCGCGATGAAAGCTTTCTCGCCGTCTGGCGGATGATGGGCGTCGAACCCGCTCGCGCCCGCTCGGCGGATGTCAAATCCGCCGCCGCCGCGCTCGAACGGGCGCGCGGCGGCTTCCTCGCCTTCGCTGTGCCGGACGAGGTCGGCGCGCTCGCCAAAGGCGCCGCCTGCCTGGGCGCCGGCACCGCCGGCGACGCCGCGGCGGTCGGCGCGCGCGGCGGCGACAACGCGCCCGCCATACGCTTCGCCTATCCCCGCGAAGGCGCGCCGCTGGCGCTCTACGCCTTCGCCATGCCCGCCGACGCGTCCGCGCCGGACGCCGCCTATCGCTTTATTGACGCGCTGCTCGCCCCCGACAACGCCCGCCGCGACGCCGCCGCCGCCGGGCTGGTCGGCGCCGAGGACGCCACCGACCTCAACGAGTTGAAGCGCCTGATCCCCGAACCCGTGTTCGACCCCGGCCTGCTCGCCCTGATGCAGAGCGAGTGGAAACGCCTGACCCAGGCCAAGTGAGGCCGCGCATGGCCGCGCAAGATTTTCGCTGTTTGATTCGCCGCCCGCGCGTGCTTCTTCGGAGCGTCGAAACCTTGCGAGCGTCGCATGTCTGATTCGCCCAACATTCTCCTCATCATGGCCGATCAGTTGTCGCCGACCTTCCTGCCGGCCTACGGCCATAAGGTCGTCAAGGCGCCGAACCTCGACGCGCTCGCGGCGAACGGCGTGGTGTTCGACAACGCCTATTGCGCAAGCCCGCTGTGCTCGCCGTCGCGCGCCGCGTTCATGGCCGGGTTGCTGCCGTCGCGCACCCGCGTCTACGACAACGCCGCCGAATTCGCCGCCGACATTCCGACATTCGCCCATCATCTGCGCCGGCTCGGCTACCGCACTGTGCTGTCGGGCAAGATGCACTTCTGCGGGCCGGATCAGATGCACGGCTTCGAGAAACGGCTGACGACCGACATCTACCCCGCCGATTTCGGTTGGACGCCGGATTGGGACGACCCGCAAGCGCGCCCGAGCTGGTATCACAACATGAGCTCGGTCACTGAAGCCGGCCTGGCGGTGCGAACCAACCAGCTCGATTTCGACGACGAGGTCGTGTTCGCCGCCGAGCGCGAGATCTACGACAAGGCGCGCGGCGTCGACAAGCGCCCGCTGCTGCTGGTCGCCTCGTTGACGCATCCGCACGACCCCTATGCGATTACCCGTGAGTTCTTCGATCTCTACCACGACGAGGAGATCGACATGCCGAGTGCGCCGATCCCGCGCGAAAAACTCGATCCGCACTCGCAGCGGCTGCGCCACGTCTGCGCGATGGACGCGACCGAACTGACGCCGCAGCAGATTCGCACGGCGCGGCGCGCCTACTACGGCGAGATTTCCTATGTCGACCGCAATGTCGGCCGGTTGATGAAGGCGCTACGAAGATTGCGGCTTGCGCGAGAACACGATCGTCATCGTGCTCGCCGACCACGGCGAGATGCTCGGCGACAAGGGGCTCTGGTACAAGATGAGCTTCTTCGAGAATTCCGCGCGCGTGCCGCTGATCGTCAACGCGCCCGGACGGTTTGCGCCGCGCCGCGTGGCGTCCGCCGTCTCGCTGATCGACGTGACCCCGACGCTGGTTGATCTCGCCGGCGGCCGGGCCGGTGAAATCGACACCGACGGTCGCTCGCTCGCTGCCGCATCTGAACGGTGAGACGGCGCCCGACGAGAGCGTCGGCGAATACCTCGCCGAGGGTGCGCTTGCGCCGATCGTGATGATCCGCCGCGGCGCGAGCAAGTTCATCCACTCACCCGCCGACCCGGACCAACTCTACGACCTCGGCGCGGACCCCGGCGAACGGACCAACCTCGCCGGCAAGCCCGAGCGCGCGCGCGAAGTCGCGGCGTTCCGAGAAGAAGTCGCCCGCCGTTGGCGGCTCGACGCGCTCGACGCCGAGGTGCGGGCGAGCCAGCGCCGCCGCCGCGTCGTCGACGCGGCGCTGACCCAGGGCGAGCCGCAGGCGTGGGATTTCCAGCCGTTCACCGATGCGTCGAAATCCTACGTGCGCAACACCATCCCGCTCGACGATCTCGAAGCGAGGGCGCGTTTCCCGCGCGTCGAGCCGTGAGACTAGACGTCCCGGGCGAAGCCCGGGGCGTCGTTCTCAGTTGGAGAGCAATCAAGTCCTCTCGTCATTGCGAGCGAAGCGAAGCAATCCACCTCCACGAGATCGTTCGCCGGTCGGACAAGATGCATCAGCGGCGCCGTGGATTTGCGTCGTCGCTTCGCTCCTCGCAATGACGATCAATCGTACAGCACCGCGGCGACCTTCGGATCGCTGATGTTGCTCTTGTCGTACCAATAGAAGCCTGTGTCGATCGTCTTCGGCAACGTCTCGCCCTTGAGCGCCTTGGCGAGCGAGTCGACGACGCACTTGCCGATGCCGACCGGGTTCTGGGTGATCGCGCCGGCCTCGGAACCGTCCGCGATCGCCACCTTCTGCTGCTTGCCCGAGTCGTATCCGATGATGACGATCTTCTTCTTCGTCTCCCTGGCGCCGTTGAGCACCCCGATGATCGAGCCCTCGTTGGCGCCGAACATGCCCTTGATGTTCGGGTGCGCCTCAAGGATCGCCTTGGTGATCTCCGTCGACTTCAATTGATCGCCGGCGCCGTATTGGATATCGACGATCTTCACCTTGGGGTGCTTGGCCTTCATCTCGTTGACGAAGCCGTCGCGGCGGTCCTGGCCGGTCTTGCTCGTCTGGTCATGAACAACGAGCGCGACTTCGCCCTCGTCGCCGATCAGCTCCGCCATATGGTCGGCGGCGACGCCGGCGGCCTTGATGTTGTCGGTCGTGCAGGTGGCCAGCGGAATGTCGCTGTCGACGCCGGAGTCGAAGGCGACGACCGGGATTTTGGCGGCTTGCGCCTTTTTCAACAGCGGAATCGCCGCCTTGGAATCGAGCGCGGCGAAGCCGAGGCCCTGCGGCTTCTTGGCGAGCGCCGCCGCGAGCATGTCGATCTGCTTGTCGACCATCGCCTCGGTTTCCGGCCCCTCGAAGGTGATCTTCACGCCGTCGGTCTTGGCCGCCTCCTCGGCGCCGGCCTTCACGGCCTGCCAGAATTGATGCTGGAAGCCCTTCGAGATGATCGGAAAATAATCTTCGGCGTAGCCCGGCGCGGCGAGCGCCACGGACGCGCTGAACGCCAGCGCGCCGATCAGCAAAGTCTTGTTCATTCGTTTCTCCCTCACGTTGAAAGTGTCCCGCTTTTCACGGCGGTTGAGCAAATTCGTTTCGGTCGCTCGCTTCGGCTGGCTCCCTCCCTTTCAGGCTCTTTGTCGCAGCAGCATGTCGACGTAGACCGCGACGATAATGATGACGCCGGTGACGACGATCTGCCATTCCTGGGCGACGCCCATGATCCGCAGGCCGTTGGTCAACACGCTCATGATGAAGGCGCCGATGATCGTGCCCAGCATCGTGCCCCGTCCGCCGCTGAGCGACGTGCCGCCGATCACGGTGGCGGCGATCGCCTCCAGTTCGTAGCCCTGGCCGAGCGCCGGCTGCGCGGAATTGAGCCGCGAGGCGATGATGAGGCCGGCGATCCCGCAGATCAGGCCGCCGAGCGCGTAGGTGAGGATTTTCCAGAAATCGACGTTGACCCCGGAAAGCCGCGCCGCCTCCTCGTTGCTGCCGAGCGCGAACACGTAGCGCCCGAGCAGTGTCTTATTGAGGATGATCGACGCCGTGATCGCCACCACGAACAGGATTAATACGCCGTTCGGCACCTCGAACGACGGCCAGAAATAACTGACCAGCGAATCGTTCGAGATGAGCGAGAAGTTCGGCGTGTCGTTGAAATAGATCGGCTTGTCTTCGGCGATGACCAGCGCCAGACCTTTCAGCAGCAGCATCATGCCGAGCGTCGCGATGAACGGCGGCACGCGCAGTTTGGCGATGATGACGCCGGAAACCGCGCCCCACAGCGCGCCGAACGCGAGCGCCGCGACGACGCCGAAGATCATCGGCAGGCCCCAGTTGGTCAGCACCACGCCGCACATCACGGCGGTGAAGGTCATCAGCGTGCCAATAGAAAGGTCGATGCCGCCGGAAATGATGACGAAGGTGACCGCGACGCCGAGCACGCCATTGACGGCGGTCGATTGCAGGATGCCAACGATGTTGGCTTCCGTGAGGAAATTCGGGGCGGCGACGCCGAAATAAGCGATCAGCGCGATCAGCACGACAAAGGCCACGGCCTTTTGCAGCGCCGCCACCGTGAAGAGCCCCGATCTTGCCGGAGCGGTCTGTTCGAGAACGGTGTTGGTCATGGCGCCTCAAGGGGCTCAGTCGCGGCCAGCGCCGGCCGCTGCGTCGCCAAAAACATGATCGCCTCCTGCGTGGCGGAGGGACCGTCGAGTTCGCCGGTGACGCGGCCCTCGCACATCACGACGATGCGATGCGAAAGCCGCAACACCTCCGGCAGTTCGGAGGAGATGACGACGATCGCCTTGCCCTGCTCGGCGAGGCCCTGCAGCAGCTTGTAGATCTCGGCCTTGGCGCCGACGTCGATGCCGCGCGTCGGCTCGTCGAAGAACAGAATGTCGCAATCGCGCAACAGCCACTTGGCGATGACGACCTTCTGCTGATTGCCGCCCGAAAGCAGCCGCGTCTCCTGATCGACCGAGGGCGTCTTGACCTTCAACAGGCGGACGTATTCGCCCGACGTCTTGCGCATGTCGCGATCGCGCATGAACACGTTGCCGCTGGTGAAGCGCGGCCACGAGGCCATCGTCACATTGGCGCCGACCGACATCGGCGTGACGAGGCCGAAGCGCTTGCGGTCCTCGCTGAGATAGGCGACGCCGTAGCGCACGGCGTCGGATGGCGTGGCGATGCGCCGCCGCTCGCCGTGGATGTAGATTTCGCCGCTGTCGATCGGGTCGGCGCCAAAGACTGCGCGCGCCACCTCGGTGCGGCCAGCGCCCATCAGGCCGGCGAAGCCCAGAATCTCGCCCTTGCGCACCGTGAACGAAACATTCTTGATCTGGACGCCGCGGTTGAGCCCGACGACCCGCAGCGCCTCCTCGCCGCCGCCGCGCGCCGTCGCCCGCGTGGCGTCGGCGAGCTCGCGGCCGACCATCAGCGAAATAATCGTCGAGATCGGCGTCCCGGCGGCCGGTAGCGTGGCGATGGTCTGCCCGTCGCGCATCACGGTGATGCGGTCGGCGATCCGCTTCACCTCGTCCATCTTGTGGGTGATGTAGACAATGCCGACGCCGTGCGCCTTCAGGTCCTCGATGATGGCGAACAGGTGCTCGACCTCGGTGTCGTTAAGCGCCGAGGTCGGCTCGTCCATAATGAGCGCTCTGGAGTTGAACGACAGCGCCTTGGCGATTTCGACGAGCTGCTGGCGCGCCACCGTCATGTGGCCGACCTCGCCTTTGGGATCGATGTCGATCCTCATCCGCCGAAACAGCGCCCTCGCATCGGCGTTGGCGCGGGCCTCGTCGAGGAACAAGCCCATCAGGCGGCGCGGCTCGCGGCCGATGAAGATGTTCTGCGCCGCCGAGAGATGGTTCATCAGGTGCAGTTCCTGATGGATGATGCTGACGCCGAGATCCTGCGCCGCGCGCGGCCCCGGCAGCGTCACTGGCCGGCCCTCTATCAGGATCTCTCCGGAATCCGGCTGATTGACGCCGGTCAGAACCTTCATCAGAGTCGATTTGCCGGCGCCGTTCTCGCCCATCAGCGCGTGGACTTCGCCGGCGCGCAGGTCGAAGCTCACGCCGCGCAGCGCGTGGACGCCGGGGAAGTGCTTCTCGATGCGACGCATCTCGACGAGCGGGGCGCCCGTTGCGGCGATCTCGTGACCCGCGTCGGTCATTCGGCTTCCCTCCTCCCGCTAACATGTTAGCGCCAGGCGCTCGTCATTGCAAAGGGCGTTGCGGCGTTTTCAAAATATTCTATCCCCGCCGCAAGCCAGGGCCGCGGACCCCTGGCGTTGGCTCGGCCGCGCGGATTATGCTGGTCGCGCCGGACCGACCGCAAGCGAGACCCCGATGGCCTACTGGCTGTTCAAGAGCGAGCCCTCCGTGTTTTCGTACGAAAAGCTGGCGGGGGAGGGCGCGAAGGGCACGGACTGGAGCGGCATTCGCAACCATTCCGCCAAGCTCAACATGATAGCGATGAAGCTCGGCGAGCGCGGATTCTTCTACCACTCCAACGAGGGCAAGGCGATCGTCGGGATCGTCGAGGTTTCGGCGCTCTACCGCCCTGACCCGAGCGACGCGTCGGGCAAGTTCGGCATGGTCGACATTCGCGCGGTCGAGGCGCTGCCGAAGCCGGTCAGTCTGGAGGTCGCCAAGACCGAGCCGCGCCTCGCCAAGATGGCGCTCGTCACCAACTCGCGGCTTTCCGTGCAGCCGGTGACGGACGAGGAATGGGCGGTCGTCTGCGCGCTCGGCGGCGCAAAACCTCAGCGTGGGGCGAAACGCGCGAAGGCGCCGGCGTAAGCTTTCGGCAAAGGGGCCGCGTAGGTGTTGCGCTTGGAGGTGCGAAGCCCGAGCTGTACGGCGCTTTCCGCGAGCGTCACGGCGCAGGCGACGCCGTCGAGCACGGGCACGCCGAAACGCCGCGACAGGACATCGGCGAGGTCGGCCATGCCGGCGCAGCCGAGCACGATCGCCTCGGCGCCATCCTCGTCGAGCGCGCGAGCGATCTCGGCCTCGATTCGACGCCGCGCGTCCGATCCCTCGTCTTCGAGCGCCAGCACCGGAACGTCGGCGGCGCGGACGCGGGCGCAGCGCGCGATCAGCCCGTATTTGGTCAGGTTGCGCTCGATCGGGACGACGGAGCGCGACAGCGTCGTCACGACGCTGAATTTCTCCGCGACCAGCCCGGCCATGTGAAACGCCGCCTCGCCGATGCCGATCACCGGCGCCGCCGTCGCGCAACGCGCCGCTTCCAGCCCGGTGTCGTCGAAACAGGCGATGACGAACGCGTCGGCGTCGCCCGCCTTGCCGATCTCGTCGAGCAGGCCGGGCAGCGAGAACGCCTCGTCGAAATAGCCTTCGATGCTGGCTGGGCCGAATTCAGGATTGACCGCCGTAACTTCGGTCCCGGCGCGCGCGATGGCGCGGGCCGCCGCCTCGATCTTCCGCGTCATCGAGGCCGTAGTGTTGGGATTAATGATCCGTAGCTTCATGTCCGCCCCTTGCCGTCAGGGCGCGAACGTGGCGAACCTACCGCCGCCTTGTCAATGCAAGCCGCGTCAGTCCGGCTGCGAGAATTTTCGCAAGGCGACGCCGCACAAAGCGGCGGCGAGCGCGCCTTGCAGGGCCAGCACTGTGACCAGGGTCGCCAGCGAAGACAGCGGCGCATCGCTATTAGCGAGCGTCTGCTGCATGTCGAGGCTGGTCGCGATCAGGCCGGAGGCCAGCAGCAGCCCGAGCGCCGCGCCCGCCATCCCATCCCACGCCGCGTTGCGCGCCAGCGCCTGGGAGCGAACCGCCGTCCGGGATCGAAACTGTTTCTGGGTCATCGTATGCCCTCCGCCAAGCCGATAACGTGGGTTCCCACGCTTTGTTCCGCCGGCGCCATTTTGGAGCAAACGACGCGCGCCGGCGGAAGGACTTGTTAAGCTTACGGTCCGGCGCGCCCGCGTCTTGCGTGCGTGGCGGCCGGCCGCTATCCCTGGACGCGCTGTGCCCGGAGCGGGAGCTGTCCGACAGTGCGAGGTCGACTGATTGCGTTGTTCGCGGGGCTCGTCGCTGCGAATGTCGTGGCGTGGCTTTGGGCCTTCGTCGCGCTGCGCGGCAACGCGGTGCTGTTCGGCTCGGCGCTGCTCGCCTACACGTTCGGATTGCGCCACGCCGTCGACGCCGACCACATTGCAGCGATCGACAACTCCACTCGCAAGTTGATGCAGCAGGGCCAGCGGCCGGTGGCCGTCGGTTTCTTTTTCTCGATCGGCCATTCGCTCGTCGTGCTTCTGCTGTCGGTGGCGGTCGGTTTCGCCGCGGCGAAGGTGAACGCCGAATTCGGGAGCCTGAAGGCGTTCGGCGATGTCGTCGGCACGCTGGTGTCGGCGCTGTTCCTGTTCCTCCTCGCAGCTTTCAATATCGTCGTGCTGATCTCGGTCTGGCGAACGTTCAACGCGGTGAAGCGCGGCGAGCCGTTCTCCGATGACGATTTCGACGTGCTGCTCAACAGCCGCGGCTTCCTGGCGCGGCTGTTCCGGCCGCTGTTCGGACTGGTCGGCAAAAGCTGGCACCTGCTGCCGATCGGGTTTTTGTTCGGCCTCGGTTTCGACACGGCGACGGAAGTGGCGCTGTTCGGCATTTCCGCCACGCAGGCCGCCAACGGCGCCGCGTTCGGCACGCTGCTGGTCTTCCCCGCCATGTTCACCGCCGGCATGACGCTGATCGACACGACCGACGGCGTGCTGATGCTTGGCGCCTACGGCTGGGCGTTCCTGAAGCCGCTACGCAAGCTCTACTACAACATCGTCATCACCGCGGTTTCGGTGGTCGTCGCGGTGCTGATCGGCGGCATCGAGACGCTCGGCCTGATCGGCGACACGTTCAAGCTGGAAGGCGCGTTCTGGGATGCGATCGGCGCGCTCAACGACAATTTCGGGGTGCTCGGCTATCTCATCATCGGCGTGTTCGCAGCGAGCTGGCTCGTCTCGGCGCTGATCTACCGCGCAATGGGCTACGACGCGCTGGAGGCGAACACGACGGCTTAGTGTCTGTCCGGAAACATGTTGAGTCGTGGGAGTCGGTTGTGATTCCATAGGGGCGGGCTGATTCGACAGGGAGCCGCCTGCAATGTGGACGACCGAAAATCGCGCTCGGTACGACAGAAGCCGGCTGCGCTATCCGAGCGACTTGACGGACCCGGAATGGGCGCGGGTTGCGTGATTCCGCCCGCCAAACGCGGTGGGAACAAGCGCAGCGTGGACCTGCGCGAGGTCGTCAATGGCTTGATGTATATCTTGAGCGCCGGCTGCCAGTGGCGCGCAATCCCAAAGGATCTGCCGCCGCGCTCCACCTTGCATGATTACCTCGACCTGTGGAGTTGGGACGGCACGCTGGATCGCATCCATTTCGCGCTTTACGTTCAATGTCGCGAGCGCGCGGAGCGCGAAGCTTCCCCAACCGCCGCCATCATCGACAGCCAGAGCGTGAAGAGCGCGGAAAAAGGGGGGTCTATATCGATCCCCATGGCTATGACGCGGGCAAGAAAATCAAAGGCAAGAAGCGGCACATACTCGTCGATACGCAGGGCCTGTTGATGCACGCCATCGTGCATGGCGCGGATGTCCAGGATCGCGACGGCGGCGTCCTGCTCATGGCGACGTTGTTCGGCCTGTATCCGTTCCTTCTCAAGCTCTACGCCGACGGCGGCTATCAAGGCCAACAGTTCCAGACCGCAGTGAAGAAGATCGTCAACGACCTCAACATTGAAATCGTCAAACGATCCGATCAGGCAAAGAGCTTCGTCGTCCTGCCGAAACGATGGATCGTCGAACGAACGATCGCATGGCTCAATCGTTGCCGCCGGTTGGCCAAAGACTGGGAGTGCCTAAACCGCAAGGCGCTCGCTTTCCTCAAACTCGCATCCATTCGGCTCATGCTACGAAAGCTATGTTATTCCCCATGATGTTCCCGGACAGACTCTTAGGGAACCGCCGCCCGCGTCCGAGTTGATCTCTCCGCCGGGCTCGCATAGGGCGTCGAACGCCTCCCTCGAGCCGACGAAGTGTCCGCCCCGCTATTCCCCCTGCTCGCTGCGGCGGCGCTTCTCATCGAGGCGGCGGCCGGCTACCCCGACGCCGTCTATCGCGCGATCGGCCATCCCGTCACCTGGATGGGCGCGCTGCTCGCTGCGCTCGAAACGCGGCTCAACCAGGGCCGCGCACGCCGTCTCGCCGGGGCGGCGACGCTGCTGGCGCTGCTGGCGGCGGCGGCGCTTCCGGCTCTGGCGCTCCAATCGGCGCTGGCGGGGTCGCGTATCGGTTTCGAGGTCCTGGCGGTCGCCGCCTCGACGCTGCTGGCGCAGCGCAGCCTTTACGCCCACGTCAAGGCGGTCGCCGACGCCCTCGACGCGGAGGGGATTGACGGCGGCCGGCGCGCGGTGGCGCGGATCGTCGGCCGCGATCCCGCCGCGCTCGACGAGGCCGGCGTGGCGCGAGCGGCGATCGAAAGCCTCGCCGAGAATTTCTCCGACGGCGTCGTTGCGCCGCTATTCTGGCTCGTGATCGCAGGGTTGCCCGGCGCGGCGGCGTACAAGGCGGCCAATACCGCCGATTCGATGATCGGCCATCGCAACGCGCGCTACCGCGAATTCGGCTGGGCGGCGGCGCGCTTCGACGATCTCGTCAACCTGCCGGCCTCGCGGCTTGCGACGCTGTGGCTCGCGCTCGCGGCGGGCGCCGGCGCCGGCGAAGCGTGGACCGCCGTCCGCCGCGACGCCGGCGCCCATCGCTCGCCGAACGCCGGCTGGCCCGAGGCGGCGATGGCGGGGGCGCTGGGGCTGAAGCTCGCCGGCCCGCGCGTCTACGGCGGCGTGACGGTGGAGGACGCGTTCATGGGCGACGGGCGGCGCGAGGCGGACAGCGCCGACATACGCGCGGCTCTGCGGCTCTACGTGCGGGCCTGTGGGATCCAGTTCGCGGCCGTGGCCGCCATCGCCGGCCTTTGCGCCCTCGCCGGCTAACCGTTATTTAGCGACATGACCGTTTTGCCTTCAGACCCTGACCCGCTTGCGGAGTTCACGCCGCTCGGCGACCAGATCGCCGCGGTGGCGCGCGAAACGCCGGACCGCGTCGCGGTCCAGGACGAGGCGCGGGCGCTGACCTATCGCGAGCTCGACGCCCTGATGGACCGGGTCGGCGCTGCGCTACAACGCGATCGCGTCGGCGCGACCATTTCCATCTGCGCCGAGACGAGCCTCGCCTATCTCGCGACGTTTCTCGGCGCGGCGCGCGTCGGCGTCGCCGTGGCGCCGCTGGCGCCGTCCGCGACCTCGGCGAGCCTCGCAGCGATGCTCGCCGATTGCGGCGCACAAGCGCTGTTCGTCGACGCGACGACGGCGGCGCTGTTCGACCGCCCGGCGGTGCGCCTCGACGACGGTTTCGCCGAATGGCTCGCGCCGGAGGGCGCGCGGCCGGCGGCGGTCGAGATTTCGCCGAAAGCGGTGTTCAACACGATCTATTCCTCCGGCACGACCGGCGCGCCGAAGGGGATCGACCAGTCGCACGGCATGCGCTTCCTGCACACGCGCCGGCGCCTGGTGGCCGGCTACGACGCCGACGCCTCGACGCTGATTTCAACGCCGCTCTATTCCAACACCACGCTGGTCAGCGTCTTCCCGACGCTGGCCGGCGGCGGGCGGGTCATTCTGATGAAGAAATTCGACGCCCGCCGCTTTCTGGAGACCGCCGAGCGGGAGCGCGCCACCCACGCGATGCTGGTCCCGGTGCAATATGCGCGGCTGATGGCGCTGCCCGACTTCGACCGCTTCGATCTCTCAAGCTTCCGCATGAAACTGGCGACCAGCGCGCCGTTCGCGGCGGCGTTGAAGCGCGAGGTGCTGGCGCGCTGGCCGGGTGGTCTCGTCGAATATTACGGCATGACCGAGGGCGGCGGGACCTGCATCCTGTTGGCGCACGAGCGCCCCGACAAGCTGCACACCGTCGGTCCGCCGGCGGAGGGCCACGACATCCGGCTGATCGACACGGACGGCCGCGAGGTCGGCCCCGGCGAGCTCGGCGAGGTGGTCGGCCGCTCGCCGGCGATGATGAACGGCTACCGCAACGCGCCGGCGAAAACCCGTGAGGCCGAATGGCGCGATGCGGAGGGCCGGCGGTTCATCCGCACCGGCGACATCGGCCGCTTCGACGAGGACGGTTTTCTGGTGCTGCTCGATCGCGCCAAGGACATGATTATTTCGGGCGGCTTCAACATCTATCCGAGCGATCTGGAGGCGGCGCTGCTCGCGAGGCCGGAGGTCAAGGAGGCCGCCGTCGTAGGCGCGGCCTCCGCCGCCTGGGGCGAGACGCCGGTCGGTTTCGTCGTGCTGAGAGAAGGCGCCTCGGCTGAGGCCGAGGCGCTGCGTGCGGCGGTCAACGCGACGCTCGGCAAGACGCAGCGCCTGACGGCGCTCCGCATCGTCGCCGCGCTACCGCGCAGCGCCATCGGCAAGGTGTTGAAGCGGGAGCTGCGGGAGACGGTCGGACGGCTGCCTTAAGCCTTCGCGGGCGACTTCACTTCAACGCCGGCGTCGGTCAGCATCGCGGCGAGTTCGCCCGATTGGAACATCTCAGTGGCGATGTCGGCGCCGCCGACGAACTCGCCCTTGACGTAGAGCTGCGGAATGGTCGGCCAGTTGGCGTATTCCTTGATGCCCTGACGGATTTCAGCGTCTTCGAGCACGTTGACGCCGACGACCGGCGCGCCGAGGTAGTCGAGGATCTGGATCACCCGGCCGGAGAACCCGCATTGCGGAAACTGCGGCGTGCCCTTCATGAACAGCACGACGGGATTGTCGGCGATAAGCTTTTCGATGCGTTCGCGCGTGTCGGACATGTCGTCACCTCGTCTGGCGGGGGTCAAGGCCCCGCGGGAGCAGGTCCCATATAAGGCGCCCGCGCGTGTGCGACTAGTCGCCTAGCCGCCGGTGACGCTCATATGGCGGCGCGTCGAGGCGTGGCTCTGGTCGCGCTCGATCAGGAAGTCGTGGCCCTTCGGCTTCCGGGTGATGGCGGCGCGGATCGCCGCTTCGAGCGGCGCGTCGCTCTCCGAGCGACGCAGAGGCGCGCGCAGGTCGGCGGCGTCGTCCTGGCCGAGGCACATGTAGAGCGTGCCGGTGCAGGTGACGCGCACGCGGTTGCAACTCTCGCAGAAATTATGGGTCAGCGGGGTGATGAAGCCGAGCCGCCCGCCGGTCTCGGCGACGTCGAAATAACGCGCCGGGCCGCCGCTGGCGTAAAGCGTCGGCGTCAACGTGTAGCGGCGCGCCAGCGCAGCGCGCAGCTCCGTCAGCGGCAGATACTGGTCGAACCGCGCGTTTTCGATCTCGCCGAGCGGCATCACCTCGATGAAGGTGAGGTCGTAGCCGCGCCCATGCGCCCAGGCGATCATTTCGGGCGATTCCTCGTCGTTGACGCCTTTCAGCGCCACGACGTTGAGCTTGACCTTCAACCCGGCCGCCGTCGCCGCCTCGAGCCCCGCCATCACTTGCGCGAAATCGCCCCAGCGGGTGATCGCGCGAAATTTGTCGGGGTCGAGCGTGTCGAGCGAGACGTTAACGCGCTCGACGCCGCAGTCGCGCAGCTCCTGCGCGTAGCGGGCGAGCTGCGAACCGTTGGTGGTGACGGTCAGTTCGTCGAGCGCGCCCTCGCCGATGTGGCGCGACAGCGACCGGAACAGCGTCATGACGCCGCGTCGCACCAGCGGCTCGCCGCCGGTGACGCGGATCTTGCGCGTGCCGAGCCGCACGAAGGTCGAGCACAGCCGGTCGAGCTCCTCCAGCGAGAGAAGGTCCCGTTTCGGCAGGAACGTCATATCTTCCGACATGCAATAGACGCAGCGGAAGTCACATCGGTCCGTCACCGACACGCGAATGTAGGTAATGGCGCGACCGAAGGGATCGACGAGCGGGCTCATCGCTCGAATGTAGGGGCGAGACGGCCAAAAGGAAAGCCGTCTCACGTTATGTTCTTGGGAATACAGCGCTTCTTGCTGTCTTTGTGAAATCCTTCGTGTCTTCGTGGTGAAAATTCACCACAACGACACCAAGGTCTCAGTTCTCGACGATGACCTTGGCCCCGACGTTGACGCGCTCATAGAGGTCTTTCACGTCCTCGTTGGTCATGCGGATGCAGCCGGAGGACACGGCCTGGCCGATCGTGTCGGGCTCGTTGGAGCCATGGATGCGATATTCCGAGCTGCCGAGATAGATCGCGCGGGCGCCGAGCGGATTGTCGATGCCGCCCTTCATGTGACGCGGCAGGTCGGGGCGGCGGCGCAGCATCGCCGTCGGCGGCGTCCAATCCGGCCATTCCCTCTTCATGCTCACCCGCAGCACGCCGCCCCAGGTGAACCCAGGCCGTCCGACGCCGATTCCGTACCGGAACGCCCGATGATCGGGCAACACGAGGTAAAGCCGGCGCTCCGACGTCGAAACGACGATCGTGCCGGGCGCCTGCGGGCCGTAGTAGGACACCTCCTCGCGCGGGATGGCGGAGGCGACGGGTCGGTCGAAGTCCTCGCCCGGCGCCGGCGTGGCGGCGAAGGCGAAGGCCTGGGGGGCGGCGAAAAGGCCGGCTGCGAGCAAGCCAGCGCGAAGCAACGAAACGAAACGCATCACGGACAACCTCGATTTCGAGTCCAGCGGCGCCGACGCCACGCGGGCGACGGCCTGCCGCACGTTACGCGAGACTGTAAAAACCCGCGCTGCGGCCCGCAATAAAAATGTCCGTTCTCTGTTAAATCCGTGGTGATATGCGCCACAATCCGCAGGCCGCGCCGAGATTGAATTCCGCGCTTCGACCTGTCAAACACCCGCCCGTCCGAGGGAGCCGCCGATGACCGACAAGCCCGAACCCCGCACCGGCGGAAAAATCCTGATCGACCAACTCGTCGCGCAAGGCGTGAGCCGCGTCTATTGCGTGCCGGGCGAATCCTATCTCGCCGCGCTCGACGCGCTCTACGATTCCGGCGTCGCCGTGACGATCTGCCGCCAGGAGGCGGGCGCGGCGATCATGGCCGGAACTGTCGGCCGGCTGACCGGCCGGCCGGGCATCTGCTTCGTCACCCGCGGCCCCGGCGCCACCAACGCCGCGCATGGCGTGCATATCGCCGAACACGACAGCGCGCCGATGATCCTGTTCATCGGCCAGGTCGAGCGGGCGATGCGCGGGCGCGGCGCGTTTCAAGAGATGGATTATCGCGCCCTGTTCGGCTCGACGACGAAATGGGCGACGGAGATCGACACCGCCGCGCAAATCCCGGAGGTCATCCAGCGCGCCTATCACTACGCGATGCAGGGGCGCCCCGGCCCGGTCGTGATCGCGCTGCCCGAAGACGTGCTGACGGAGACCGCTGAGGCGTTCGACGCCCCCCGCGCCGAAGCCGCGCCGATTTGGCCCGGCCTCACGCAAATGGCGGAGTTGCAGAAGCGGCTGTGGGCGGCGAAGAGCCCGCTGGTCGTCGTCGGCGGCCCCGGCTGGACCGAGAAGGCGACCGCCAGCGTGCTGCGCTTCGCCGAGCGCTTCGACCTGCCGGTCGCCGCGCAGTTCCGCCGCGCCAGCGCGCTCGACGGCGAGCACCCGAATTATTGCGGCGAGATCGGCCTCGGCATCAACCCCAAGCTGAAGGCCCGCGCGGAGAACGCCGACCTTCTCCTGCTGATCGGCGGCCGCATGTCGGAGGCGGCCTCGCAGGGCTACACGCTGCTCGGCATCCCGGCGCCGAAGCAGGCGCTCGTCCACGTCCACGCCGACCCGCACGAGATCGGCCGCAACTATGCGCCGACGCTCGGCATCGTCGCCACGTCCCCCGCCTTCGCCGCCGCGCTGGAAAGCGTGCAGCCGCCGACTTCGATCCCCTGGGGCGAGGCCGCCCGCGAGGCGCGCGCCGACTACCTCGCCTGGAGCGAGCAGGCGCCGCGCGGACCCGGCCCGGTGCAGCTATCGGAAATCATGCAGTATCTGCGCCGCCGTGTCCCCGACGCGATCTTCTCGACCGGCGCCGGCAATTTCGCGCTGTGGGTCGGCCGCTTCCTGCGCTTCCGCAGCATCGAGCAGCAGTTGGGACCGACTGGCGGCTCGATGGGATTCGGCGTTCCCGCCGCCATCGCCGCCAAGCAGCTCTATCCCGACCGGGTGGTCGTCGCATTCTCCGGCGACGGCGATTTCCTGATGAACGGGCAGGAGTTCGCCACCGCCGTGCAACACGAGGTTCCGGTGATCGTCGTCGTCGTCGACAACGGCGTTTACGGCACGATCCGCATGCATCAGGAGCGCGAATACCCCGGCCGGGTGGTCGGCACGCAGTTGCGCAACCCGGATTTCGCCGCCTATGCGCGCGCCTTCGGCGGTCACGGCGAAACGGTTGAGAAGACCGAGGCGTTCGAGGGCGCGTTCGAGCGCGCGCTTGCCGCCGGCAAGCCGGCGATCCTGCATGTGAAGGTCGATCCCGAGGCGATCACGCCGACCACGACGCTGTCGGCGATCCGCGAAGCCGCGCTGAAGAAGCGCGCGGGCTAGGCGTGCCGGACACTTGGGAGGGCTGGGCGCTCGTCATCGTGGGCGCGGCCCTGGCCGGGCTTGTGCAGGGCATGACCGGCTTCGCCTTCTCGATCGTTGCGTTGAGCTTCTGGGCCTGGGTGCTGCCGCCCGAACTCGCGGCGCCGCTCGCCGTGCTCGGCGCACTCACCGGACAGTTGACCAGCCTGTTCTCGGTGCGCAGCGGCTTTGAATGGTCGCGCATCCTGCCTTTCGTGATCGGCGGGATCGCCGGCGTGCCGATGGGCGTGTTCATCCTGCATAACATCGACCCCGTCCGCTTCCGGCTGGCGCTCGGGGTTCTGTTCACGCTCTATGGCGCCTATGGCCTCATGACCCCGCAGGCCCCGAAGCTGAAGTTCGGCGGCCGCGGGCTCGACGCCGTGATTGGCGGCGTCGGCGGGGTGCTCGGCGGTCTTGGCGGGCTCTCGGGCAGCGTGCCGGCGATCTGGACGCAGCTCCGCGGCTGGAAGCGCGACGTGCGCCGCGCGATCATGCAGGTCTACAACATCGCCATGCACTGCACGACGCTGGCGATCTACAGCCGAACCGGCGCGCTGAACCCGACGGCGTGGAAGCTGTTCGCCATCGTCGCGCCGCTGATGCTGCTGCTGAGCGTCTACGGCGCGCGCATCTACAAGCGGTTCAGCGAGCGCGGTTTCGCCATGTTTGTGCTCGCGCTGATCTGCCTTTCCGGCCTCACGCTGGCGGTGGAGGCTGCGCGAACGCTGTGGCGCGGCTAGGAGCGTCGGCCTCCAGGCCGACGAACCCTGTCGGCTTCGAGGCCGGCGAACTCGTCGGCCTGGAGGCCGACGCTCCGGACGGTCACGCCGTCCAGGTGCGCGGCCCCTCGTCGCGCCCGTGCTTCAACTCGTGCTCCAGCAGGATGAGCGCGTCGGCGGTCATGTCGGCGTCGAGCAGCGCGCCGTGCTTGGCGTCGCGAGCGCTCGAGTCGAGCACCAACCGGTCGCACATCGCCGTCAGCGATTTCGCCGCGCCGGGGTAAAGCTGCGCGTAGAGCAACTGCGTGCAGATGTAGCGGTCGTTCGGATAGGCGCTCTCGCCCCACGCGATGACCTTCGCCCGCGCGTATTCGTAGTCGAGAAAGCCGCGCTCGTTGCGATAGGCGTGCGCGACGATCGGGCTGTCGCCGATGAAGCCCCGCACCCGCTCCAGCAACTGCGCAAAGCGCGGCGCGTTTTTCAGGTCATTGGGCTTGATGCCGTGGACCTTGATCGCCGCCGGCTCGATCGGCCCGTCGGGGTTGACGAGCGAGCCCCAGGATTCGCCCTTCCGCCAAGTCTCGCCGCCGCGCAGCATCTCGACGAAGCCGACTTCGATCATGATTCCCGGCGGTCGCCAGGCGAACGGCTGCTTCTTGATGAAGTCCGCGTCCGGCGTGCGCTTGCCGGTGGTCTCGGCGTCGAAGGCGACGAGGCGGTCGTGGCGATCGAGGAAATCAGGGGCGAAGGTCATGGCGCTTTGCAAACAATCTCGCCGGGCTGGCAGGCGATGCCCGGCGTCGAGCAATGCACGGCGCTGTCGCGCTGGCAGGTCGCGCAGCCGTCGTTCCATTCCTTGCATTCGAGATGCGCCGCGCCGAAGCCTTGCAGGCTCGCCTGCTCCTTCGGCGGCATTGGCGGCGCGTCGTCGGCGCGGGCGGGGGTCGCGAGCGCAAGGGCGAGGAGAGCCAAGCGGAATATCATGGCGGCAGTTTCGCCTGACTTGGCCCGCTTCACAAGCTCAGAACCGCAGCGCCTTGGCCTGCCGCACGCCGGCGATCTTGCCGACCTTGGCGAGCGCCTCCGCCGGCGCCTCGCCGTCGATGGCGACCAGCGCGATCGCCGAGCCGCCGCGCTGGTCGCGGCCCAGGGCGAAGGTGGCGATATTGACCCCGGCCTCGCCAAGGACACTGGCGAAGCGGCCGATGAAGCCCGGCTTGTCGTCGTTGGTGACATAGATCATCGACGGCGTGAACTCGGCGTCAACCTTGATGTCCTTGATCGCCAGGATGCGCGGCTTGCCGTCGTGGAACACCGTGCCGCCGACCGAGCGCTCCTGCTTCTCGGTGGTGACGCTCAGCGTGACGAAGCTCTCGTAGTCGGCGCGATTGGCGCGCGTCGCCTCCTCGATGACAATGCCGCGCTGCGCGGCGACCGAGGGCGCCGAGACGACGTTGATGTCGGCGAGCGAGGGACGCAGCAAGCCGGCGATCGCGGCGGAGGTCAGCGCCTTGGTCTTGAGCGTCGCCACCGCGCCTTCGTAAGTGATCGTCACTTTGACGATCGGGTCTTCGGTGAGTTGGCCGGCGAACGAGCCGAGCCCTTCGGCGAGCGCGATGAACGGCTTCAGCTTCGGCGCCTCTTCCGCCGTGATCGACGGGAAGTTGATCGCGTTGGAGATCGCGCCGCGCACCAGATAATCCGACATCTGCTCGGCGACCTGGAGCGCGACGTTCTCCTGCGCCTCCGAGGTCGAGGCGCCGAGATGCGGCGTCGCCACCACGCTGGGATGGCCGAACAGCGCATTGCTCTTGGCCGGCTCTTCGCTGAACACGTCGAACGCCGCGCCGGCGACATGGCCCGAATCGAGCGCCGCGCGCAGCGCAACCTCATCAACCAACCCGCCGCGCGCGCAATTGATGATCCGCACGCCTTTCTTGGTCTTGGCGATGTTCTCGGCCGAGAGAATGTTCTTGGTCTGCGCCGTCAGCGGCGTGTGTAGCGTGATGAAATCCGCGCGCGCCAGCAGCGCCTCAAGATCAACCTTCTCGACGCCGAGCTCCAGCGCCCGCTCCTCGCTGAGGAACGGATCAAACGCGATCACCCGCATCTTGAGGCCGATCGCCCGCGACGCGGTGATCGAGCCGATGTTGCCGCAGCCGATGATGCCGAGGGTCTTGGCGGTGATCTCGACGCCCATGAAGCGGTTCTTCTCCCACTTGCCGGCTTGCGTCGAGGCGTCGGCGGCGGGAATTTCGCGGGCCAGCGCGAACATCAGCGCGATGGCGTGTTCGGCGGTGGTGATTGAGTTGCCGAACGGCGTGTTCATTACGATGACGCCGCGCGCGGTGGCGGCGGGAATGTCGACGTTGTCGACGCCGATGCCGGCGCGACCGACGACTTTCAGCCGCGTCGCCTTCTCCAGAAGCTTGGCGGTGACTTTCGTGTTGGAGCGGATGGCGAGGCCGTCATATTCGCTGATGATATTGGCGAGCTCGTCCTTGTCGAGGCCGGGCTTCACGTCCACGACGACGCCGCGCTCCTTGAAGATTTCGACGGCGGCGGGGGAGAGTTTGTCGGAGATGAGTACGCGAGGGGGCATGAGGAGCATCCTTCAATCGGGAAATGACGTTGCCGTCATTGCGAGCGTAGCGAAGCAATCCAGCTCTCTGAGATCGTCAGCCAACCGGAGAGGTCAGCGCGTCGGCCGTGGATTGCTTCGCTTCGCTCGCAATGACAGAGCTTCGCTGTCAATGACGGGACGGCGTCACGCCGCCTTCGCGAGCTTCGCTTTCTCCACCGCGAACGCCCAATCCAACCACAGCGTCAGCGCGGCGACGTCGGACGCCTCCACCGTCGCGCCGCACCAGATGCGTAGCCCCGGCGGCGCGTCGCGATAGCCGCCGATGTCGAACGCGACGTTCTCTTTCTCCAGCAAACTCGCCAGCGACTTGGCGAACGCCGCCTGTCCCTCGGCCGGCAGCCGCGTGATCTCGGGGTCAACCACCTTCAAACAAACGCTGGTGTTCGAACGCGTCGCCGGCTCGCGCGCCAGGAAATCGATCCAGGCGGTCTTCTCGACCCAGTCCGACAGCGCCTTCGCATTGCTGTCAGCTCGGGCGATCAGCGCATCGAGACCGCCGATCTCCTGGCCCCAGCGCAGCGCATCGATGTAATCCTCGACGCACAGCATCGATGGCGTGTTGATCGTCTCGCCCTCGAAAATGCCTTCAATCAACTTGCCGCCCTTGGTCATGCGGAAGATTTTCGGCAGCGGCCAGGCGGGCTTGTAGGTTTCGAGCCGCTGCACAGCGCGCGGGCTCAGAACGATCATGCCGTGCGCGGCCTCGCCGCCGAGCGCCTTCTGCCAGGAGAAGGTCGTCACGTCGAGCTTCGACCAATCGAGCGGCTGCGCGAACGCCGCCGACGTCGCGTCGCAGATCGTCAGGCCGGCGCGGTCGGCGGCAATCCACTCTGCGTCAGGCACGCGCACGCCGGAGGTGGTGCCGTTCCAGGTGAACACCACGTCGTTGTTGAAATCGACTTTGCCGAGATCAGGCAACTCGCCGTAGGGCGCCTTGAGCGTGCGCGCGTTGGCGAGCTTCAGTTCTTTGACGACGTCGGAGACCCAGCCTTCGCCAAAGCTCTCCCAGGCGAGCAGATCGACTCCGCGCGCGCCGAGCATCGACCACAGCGCCATCTCGACGGCGCCGGTATCGGAGGCGGGCGTGATGCCGATCTTATAATCGGCGGGAACGCGCAACACTTCGCGCGTCAGATCAATCGCCAGCTTGAGTTTGGACTTTCCGGCCTTCGCGCGATGCGAGCGCCCTAATGGCGCGGCGCGCAGATTTTCGAGGGACCAGCCGGGCCGTTTTGCGCACGGACCCGAAGAGAAGCACGCGCCGATAGGGCGCACTGCGGGCGTCATCACCATTTTCTCCATCCTTTCAGATGGGCGCCTCTCGTTGGGGAGAGGTGTCCCGCCGCCGGCAATAGGGCAGGCGCGGGGAAAAGGCAACAACCAAACTGAAAATCAACCGCGCTTGCGCTTGCGCTTGCCGCCCATGCCGCCCTCGGAGGAAGGACGCGTCCCGTTGTTGGCGCTTAACGGAACGTCAACCATCCGCTGGTAACGCACGCCTGTGAAGAACAGGATTTGCGCGCTGTCGGTCAACGCCGGCGGCCGTGCCGGCCTTTTGCGTATCGGCAATTGAATCAAGTCTCCCATTGATGTCCCCGTCGCGCGCCGCTGTCCCGAAATGGCGCGCGCAATCCCCATTTCCGGCGCCGAAGGTTAACACTCAGTCAATGCCGGCGCTCTACAAGTTGAAATGCTGTTAGGGTGTCCGCGGAGCCACAAACGTGTGCGGAATAGAGGCTCTCCCGCTGGTTCATGCGTTCTCGCAAAGTGACGTTGCGTCAGAACGTTCGTTGTTCGTGCGCGTCTATCTCGACCTCGTCGCCGCGCGGCATGGCGGCGCCGCGCCGCAGGATTGGAGCGCCGCCTGGAGCGCCTGTCTCGCCAAGGCGGACGCGACGGAACGCGAGCTTTATCTGGCCGAACTCGCGCAGCGTCAGGCGCCGATCCCTCCGACGACGGCCGAACACGAAAAGCGCTTCGCTCTCGCGACGCGTGAGGAGATCGACGCGATCGTGGCGAAGGGCGACCTCAACCTTTTGCTCGCGCTGGCGGGCGATCGCACCGCGCGGCTGCGCCCCGACCAAAGCGCGGCGATGATCGCGCGCGCCCGGGAATTGCTCGATCGCAGCGGCGACCGGCGCCTCGCCGAGGCGCTGCTGGCGCGCGAGCCGATTCGTTTGGAGGCGGCGGCTTTGTTCCTGGCGGCCAATTCCGAGCAGCGTTGGGCGATCATGCTGGCGGCGCAACGGGCCGACCTCGGCCGCAAACCGCTCGGCGCCGCGCTGACGCTCGACCGTGACGTGGCCGAGCGGCTCGAATTCGCCGCCATCGCCGGCGCCTCCCATGAATTCGCCGACCTCCTGGCGACCGCGATCGGCGCAACCCCGGAACTCGCGGCGCAGATCGCCGCCGACCCCTCCGGCGAGCCGCTCGGGGTCGCGCTGGTCGCCATCGGCGCGCCGCGCGACCTCTGCGTGCGGGTGCTGACGGCGGCCGACATCCAGGATGGCGACGGCTTCCTGCGGATTCACGCCTTGGCGCGGCTCAGCGATCAGTTGTCGGTTTCCGCGGCGCGCCGGATTCTCGCCGCGCTGTTGCGTTCGCCGCGACGGTCGACTCCGGCGCTGGCCGCCCCGGCCTCCCGTCAGGCCGCCAATCCCTCGCCGTTCCTGCGCCGGCCGCTACCCGAGAAAGCTCAGAACCGTGGGCGCAAGATAGCCGAAGCCCATGAGCGCGGCGCCTAGCAGGCCGAGCACGCCCGCCCCCCAGGCCAAAGCCGGAACGCCGGTGATGATCGCCGCCGAGGCCAGCACGATCGAGATCTGCAACGCGCCGCTGGCGAACTCGAAGTGCTCCAGCTTCTTGTTCCAGAGTTCGCGGTCCTCGTCCGCCGCTTTGGCGCGCTCCTGAATCTGGTCGAGACTGTCCTCCGGCTTCTTCGGGTCCTTCTCGAAATTGGCGACGACGGTCTTCCAGGCGCCGATCTGCTTCTCGACGCTCTCCTTGGCCTTGTCGTCGGTGATTGTCGGCGAGATCGCCTCCAGCGCCTTGGCCGCCGTCTCAATCACCGTCCCACGCGCCCGCTTGGCCTGATAGAAATTGTAGAGGTCGGACGCCTCGATGTTCTTCTCCGTCGAGTGGTGCTCGGCCTTCTTGGCGCCGGCCTCGGAAAGCGCCAGGAACAGCGCGAGAACGGCGATCAAAAGCGCGACCGTCTTGTCCTCAGACTCCGTGGCCTCGTCCAATTCGTTTCCCGGTTCGCCCATGATCGCCCCCTGTGATCGCGCCGACGTTGCGGCCGCGCGCCCTTAACACAATCTGGCGCCACGCAAAGCGCAGCGGTCGCCTCAGAGCGTCAGGTCGGAGGTCAGCGGGCGCTCGGCGGCGTGGCGATCGGTGCGGCCCTCGGCGATCTCGCGGCCGAGCCGGGCGATGGCCAGCCGCAGGCTCTTGTCGCCCTCGATCACCGCCTGGGCGCGGCGTTCGCTGGCGCTCGCCGCCGTTTGCGCCTCTGCGAGGTCCTGCGCCAAGGCGTCGCGCTCCGCGGCCAGGGCCTGAAGGCGGACGGTAAGGTCGTGCTCGCGCGCGGCGCTGTCGGCGAGCGCGCCGCGCCAGCGTTCGAGGTCGGCCGTCGGCTTGATCGCGGGGACGGGCAGGGCGTCGCCGGGGCGCTCGTTCGCGCGGGCCGGCCAGGGCGCGCGCGCCAATTGTTCTTGCAGGCGATCAGCTTCCTCCTCGCGATCGATGAGTTTCCGCTTGAGTTCGCCGAGCGCGTCGGCGGCGGCGGCCATATTGTGCTCGGAGGCGCGCCGGATGTCCGCGAGTTCGATCTCCAGCAGCGCGACACGCCGCTCCAGGCTCGCCCGAATCGTCCGCCCCTCCTCGACGAGCGCCTCGGAGTCCTGCAGCCGCGCCCAGGCGTCGGCGAGCCGGTGGTTGGCGGCGTCGCGCTGCCGCAAGAGATCGAGCATCGCCACCTCGCGGGCGGCGATCTCGACGTCGCGATCGCGCAGGTCGCGCATGCGCTCCGCGATCTCCTCGCGCTGGCCGGCGATCTCCTCGACCTTGTCGGCGATGTCGGCGTCGCGCGCGACAATCTCCGCCGCCCGGCGGCCGAGCGCGATCTGCGCCGCCGACCACGCCTCGTGCGCTTCGGCGGCGTGGCGCTCGATTCGCGCGACATCGACGGCGTGGCGCGCTCGCAGCGCATCGCGATCGGCGCGCGCCTGCGTCTCCGACAGCGGCGCCAGCAGCCTCGCGCGCGCCTCGGCAAGGCGGAAGGCGCGGCGCGAGATGGCGGGCAGCGCGAGCAGCGCCAGCAAAGCCGTCGCCAGCGCTCCCAGCAGGACGTAAATCGCCGTTTCGACCAACCGCAAACCCCGGGCTCGCCCGCCAACGGAACCGGGCGGCGCGAGGCTATACGTCTAGACTGACGTCACGCGGCGTTCAAAACGGATTCCATGTGCCGTGCGAGGTAAACTTAAGATAGCTGACGTTGACCCCGAGCCGGGCGCCGAGCCCGCTGCGGATCGGGACGACGATCATTCCCTCCGCCGCGAGCGCGGTGAAGCCGAAACCGCCGACGAAATAGGCCGACCCGTCGACGCCGCCGAAGCGCTGAAAAATCGCGCCGACGGACGGCAGGTTATAGACCAGCATCATCGTTCGGTCGCCGTCGGCGCCGGCGTCGAAGCCGACCGAGGGCCCCTGCCAGTAGACTTTGCGGTCGCCGGCGTTTCGAGTGTACATCTCGCCTTCGCCGTAGCGCAGGCCGCCGACAAACGCCGCCGACGCCTCCTGGCCGAGCACGTAGCCGTTCGGCAGGCCCCAGCGCCGCGCCGCCTCCTGCACTGCCTCGGCGAGACCGCGGGAGACCGCTCCAAAAAACTTGTGGCCGCGATCGATGATCTCGTCGCTCGAGAATTGGTCGAGCGGTTCCGCCTTCGCCGCCCACGGCTTCGTCGCCGCCGTCGCGATTGCGGCGGCAAGCAACTCCCTTCGGGTCCAACGCGCCATCGCAGACTCCTCGTTCGCTCGCCGCGGCTCAATCCCCGCGGGCCAAGACATAGCCGAGGCAACGCGGCGCAACTTGGCCCTGGCGTTGGAGAAATTTCGACCGGAGAGACTTACAATGCGTTAACGACGCGGGAAGACAGGCCGGGATCGCCCCAGCCGACGAACCCGCTGTTGCGCATCCCGCCCGCGAGTTTGCCATATTGCAGCGGGGCTCCGTCGAGGGCGGCGACCGAGCCGCCGGCGGCCCGCAGCACCGCGTCGCCCGCGGCGGTGTCCCACTCCATCGTCGGCGCAAAGCGGGGATAGACGTCGGCGCGGCCCTCGGCGATGACGCAGAATTTTAGCGAGGAGCCGGCGGAGACGCGCTCGGCGACGCCGAGCCGGGTCAGGAACGCTTCGGTCGCGGGGTCGGAATGCGAGCGACTGGCCAGCGCGGCGAGTTTCTCCGGCGCCGGCCGGACTTGCAGCCGAACGCAGCGCTCCGGCGGCGGCAAATGGCCATCGGCCGCCTCGGCGGCGAAGGCGGCGCTTCCGGCGAACCAGATTCGCGCCATCGCCGGCGCGTAGACGGCCCCGGCGACGGGGACGCCGTTTTCGACGAGCGCGATATTGACGGTGAACTCGCCGTTGCGGGCGAGGAATTCGCGGGTCCCGTCGAGCGGGTCGACCAGGAAGAAACGCGGCGGGGCGACCATCGCGGCGCCGGCCGCGCAGGCCTCCTCGGCGACGACGGCGATGTCGGGGGCAAGGGCGGCGAGACGGGCGAGGATGATTGCCTCGGCGCGCTCGTCGGCCGCGGTGACGGGGCTGCCGTCGGACTTGGCGCGCGCCTCGCCGACCCGCGCGTATTCCTCCATCACCGCCGGGCCGGCGGCGAGGGCGATCTCGGCGAGCGTCCTCGCCAACGCGTCCCTGTCCAGCGCTCCGAAGTCGATCAACGCCCGCCCTCTAACATCGCTCGGCGACGCCGCGGCGCAAATCCGCTACCATCCCGCGCCGAAGCCGATTCGCCGCATGCTTCAATGCCGTGTCCGGCGATTGACCACAGGAACAGGGACATGACAACGACGGAATCCACTTCGGTCGAATTGGAGCCGCTGGATCTGGCGGCGATGCTATGCTCGCGCGTCTGCCACGACGTCATCAGCCCGGTGGGCGCGATCGTCAACGGGCTCGAAGTGCTCGAAGACGAAGAAGATCCATCGATGCGCGACGTCGCCCTCGATCTCATCAAGCGCAGCGCCAGCGGCGCCTCCGCCAAGCTGCAATTCTGCCGGCTCGCCTTCGGCGCCGCCGGCTCGGTCGGCGCGTCGATCGACACCGGCGACGCCGAAGCGGTGGCGCGCGGCCTGCTGGCGACGGAGAAGACCGCGCTCGTCTGGAGGGCGCCGCGGCAGTTCCTGCCGAAGAACAAAGTCAAGCTGCTGCTCAACCTCTGCCAGATCGCCAATGCGTCGATTCCGCGCGGCGGCGTGATCGAGGTCGATTCCACCGGCGAGGGCGAGCGCGCGAGCCTGCGGGTCATCTCGAAGGGGACGAACTCGAAGCTTCCCGCCGGATTCGTCGATCTTCTGTGCGGGCGCAACGCCTTGGCGAAGGTCGACGCGCATAGCATCCAGCCCTATTACGCCGGCCTGGTCGCGCGCGAATGCGGCCTCGAAGTCACCGTCGAGCACGGCGTCGAGGGCTACCAGTTCGACGCCATGCCGTCGCCGATCGCCAGCGAAGTCGCCGCCGGCGCCGACGGCGCGGTGCATTAACCCGGCATTGACCGCGTAAACACAGCCGAATCCGTTCGGCTTCCCCCCTTCAAACGCTTTTTAACTCGGCGACCCGAAGTTCCGGTGAGCGAATTGGATTTCGCCGCCGGAGCCGCGAACTTGTGTGTCCTTCCGAAAAGTTCTCGTTCAAAATGTGCAGAGTTTTTCGACGCGGACGAAGCTTTTTTACTTCAGGGTGGTGATGGTCATTCAGCGCCGCAAGTTGCGGACAGAATATCGTCGGTCCTCGGCGTCGTTCACTTGAGCGATCAGGCGGGGTCCTATCTCGACCCGGCCGGCGCAAGCCGTCCGACGTGGCGCCGTACCTGAAGTCTTAACTCATCAGTCTGGGGGAATGAAAATGAAGCAAGTTCTCGTCGTTGACGATTCGCCCGTCATCCGCAAGATCACCCGCCGCATCCTGGAAGGCATGCGGTTGAGCACCTCCGAAGCCTCGGACGGTCGGCAGGCGCTGGCCGCCTGCTCCTTCCTGATGCCCGACGCGATCTTCGTCGACAGCAGCATGCCGGGCCTCGACGGCTACGACTTCGTGCGCGAATTGCGCCAGATGCCAGGCGGCGAAAAGCCGAAAGTGGTGTTCTGCTCCACCGAGCACGAAGTCTCGCTTATCGCCCGCGCCATGCACGCGGGCGCCGACGAGTTCCTGATGAAGCCGTTCGACCGCAAGTCGGTCGAGACGAAATTCACCAACGTCGGCATTTGCTGATCCCTTTCCCCGCCTAATCCGACGACGTTCCGTCGGGGGGCGTAACCGGCGCGTCTTCCCCGCCGGCGTGGAAACCGTAGGGCGAGCGCAACCGGCGACGCCGGCCGCGCGGCGGCAAAGGCGGCTCCCCCGCCGCCGGGCTCTCGGCGACCGCCGCCGCCGGGGCGGCGGCTTCCACGAACTCGGGAACCTCGACCGGCGCCTCGACAACAGGCTGCGGCGCATCGAGGATCTCGGCGGGCGTCGGCACGCGAGGCGCGGCGGTGATGAACGACGGCAAGCTCGCGGCGGGAATCTCCACCGTCGGCTGCGGGTCGCGCTGCGGATTCACGTCGCGATAGTTGCGGAACTCGCGCTGCTGTGGCCGATTGTCGGGCGCGCCGCGATTGTCGCGCGGGACATTGTCATTGCGGTCGTTGAACGGCGGCCGCGGCGGCCGGTTGTCGGGCCGATTCTGCTGCGGACGATCGTTGCGCGGCTGAAAGCCGCCGTTGCGATCGCCGTGTTGCTGCCGGTCGCCGTCGTAAGGCTGGCGATCGCTGTACCCGTAGCCGCCGCCGGGGCCGCCTTGTTGCGGCTGCGGCGCGTACGGCTGCGGCTGCTGCGGATTGAAGGCGGGCGCGCGTTCCGCTGGCGACGCGAAACGGTCGAGCACGCCGCCGTCGTCCTCCTCCTCCTCTTCGGGCTCCGGCTCGCCGGGGGCGCGACCTTGCGCGGCGAGCTGGGCGGCCTGAGCGGCGGCGATCAGCCGATAGTAATGCTCGGCGTGCTGGAGATAATTCTCCGCCGCGACGGGGTCGCCGCTGGTATGGGCGTCACGGGCGAGTTGAAGATATTTTTCGGCGATGTGGTGAGCATTGCCGCGAATCTTGACGTCCGGACCGTTCGATTCGTAGGAACGGGTCAACGGGTTGGGGCCACGGCGGTTATTCGTCGGCCGACCGCGCATTCTTTTGTTTTGCCCAGGTCTCATTCGGAATTCCTTGAGATTACTTTTGGATAGCCGGGTATGAGGGCGCTTATCGACAGATAAGCGCGGCCAAGCGCAATCTAACGATCCCGACTGTCGGTTCCTTCATGCGAATGCGTGCACACGCGGCTCGCGTCCCGCGATGCGCCAAGCCCTGGCTCCGTCAAGTTTGGAACCGTTCCTGGCGATCCCTGGAATCGCAGGTCGTGTTCGTAGCTGGCCCTACGTTCCACGCGAGCTTCGCATGACGCTCGCAGCGTGAAGCCAAATCGCTACGCAAAGCTAAACGGATCGAACGCCGCTTCCAGCGCCGCCCCGCGTGTTCCCGACAGGACTTATACCGTTTCACGGGATTCGCCAAGGGTCAATTGCGGCCCTCCCCGGAATTTTCGGCGTCAAGTCGTCGGATAGCGCGCCGCCAGCAGGGCAAGCAGGGCGCGGGCGGCTTGGATTTCGCCACCCTGCGGTCCGATCGCGCGCGGCTTCGGGTTCCAACCGTAGACGTCGAAATGCGCCCAGGATTTCGCGCCTTCGGCGAATCGGCGCAGGAACAGCGCCGCGGTGATCGAGCCGGCGAACGGGCTGCCGGGCGCGTTGTTGAGATCGGCGAACGGACTGTCGAGCATGCCGGCGTACGGACGCCACAGCGGCAGCCGCCACACCGGATCGCAGACCGCCTCCGCGAATCGCGCAACGTCGGCGGCGAGCTCATCGTCATCGGTGTAGAACGGCGGCAGGTCGGGGCCGAGCGCCACGCGCGCCGCGCCGGTAAGGGTCGCGAAATCGATCAGGAGGTCCGGCGTCTCCTCCGCCGCCAGGCTCAGCGCGTCGGCGAGGATCAGCCGGCCTTCGGCGTCGGTGTTGCCGATCTCCACCGTCAGGCCTTTGCGGCTTTTGTAAATGTCGCCCGGCCGCATCGCCGCGGCGGAAATGGCGTTCTCGACGATCGGGATCAGCACGCGCAGCCTGACGCCAAGCCGCTCCTCCATGACGAGGCGCGCCAGGGTCAGCGCGACCGCGGCGCCGCCCATGTCTTTCTTCATCAGCTCCATGCCGCTGGCGGGCTTGATATCGAGGCCGCCGGTGTCGAACACGACGCCCTTGCCGACCAGCGTCACTTTCGGCGCGTCGGCGCGGCCCCAGGAGAAATCGACCAGCCGCGGCGCCTCGGCCGCCGCCGCGCCGACGGCGGCGATCAGCGGAAAACCGGCGGAAAGCGCGTCGCCGACGATCACCCGGGCCTCCGCGCCGAATTCGCCCGCAAGCCCGGTCGCCTCCCGCTCCAGCACGGACGGCGTCAGGGCGTTGGCCGGCAGGTTGATGAGGTCGCGACCGCGCGCTATCGCCGCCGCGATGCGTTCGAGCCCGGCCGCTTTCGCGTCGGTCTCGAGGCTCGGCGCGGCGCGGGGCGGGGCCTTGAAGCGCTCGAACCGATAGCGCGCCAGCAGGAAGGCCAGCGTCGCAAGATCGGGTTTCGCCGGCGAGGTGGCGAATCGATAGGCCCCCGGCGGCAGGCTCGTCGCCAGCTTGCCGGCGGCGAGCGGGTCGTCGGGGTCCTCGCCGAACAGCACGCCGGCGAGGGCGCCGTCCGGCGCCGGAACGAGCTGGAGGCGGCCGGGCTTGGGCTCGAAGCCGCAAGCCGCAGCGAAATCCGAGGCGAGCGCGCCGATCTCGTCGCGAACAGCGTCGAAGCTTTGCGGGGTGACGAACCAGATGGGGATTGCGGTCACGGAGCCGGGCCTGGTGAGGGAGATCGAAATCGACCGCAGCTTAGAGCGCGCGGCGATGAAGTGGGAACGGGTTTTTTCGCGACGCCAGAGCGGCCGAACTCGACGCTCGCCGAGGCGCTTTGCCGATATCGTCGTCAACTTGTGCGCAAGGAGCGTCCCTCGTTCACTCCTCCGGCAACCCCGCTTTGCGCAGCGCGTCGAACGCCGGCTGCAGAACAGGTTTGTGCTCGGCCAGATATTTTATGCTGAACTTGGGATTGAGGCGCCGAGCTTCGGCGAGGGCGACCTTCGCCTGATCTATCTCGCCTTTCAGCGAATGGGCGGCGGCGAGTTCCAGGTAGCACAACGGAATCCGATAGCCGGCATCGATCGCCATGCCAAAATCCCCGATAGCCGCGTCGAGATGCCCCAGGCCGAGTTCAGCGTCGGCAAGGAAGCAGCGCCACTGGGAAATTCGCGGATCTCGCGGACTGAGCCGCATGGCTTGTTCAACATCGGACTTCGCTTGTTCGAACTCACGCAAATACGCTTCCACACTGCTCCGCATTCCATGAAGATAGGCGGAATTCGGATTGATGGTCAGCCCGGCGTTGGCGACCCGGAGGGCGTCGTTCGTGCGCCCTGTAGTATTCAAATATAAGACTTTCGCCCCGTAGGCGTTCATATTGTCATGCGCAATCGCGATGGATCGATCGGCTTGATCCAGTATTTTTGCGTCGTAGTCGGTTCCGGGATTATTCCAAAGATAGAATTCGTTCATGTAGGTGTGAGCCTCCCCGGCCAAGGCGGCGTCGTCGTTCGGGTCGATCGCGAGCGCCCGGTCGAACAGGGCTCGCACGGCGAGGACGTTGTCCTTCGTTAGCCGCTGTTGCGCCCATTGGTTGATTGCGGCCCAGCCGCGCATGTCGAGATCGATGGCGTCGGGGTTTTTCGAGTGGGCGCCCGCTTCCCCCTCCGCCTTGACCAGTTCGTAACCCAGCGCATTCGCCAGTCGCGCCACCACTTGATCCTGGAGCTTGAATAGATCGGCGACGTCTTCCTCGAAGCGGTCGGCCCAGAGATGAGCGCCGGAGGCCGCGTCGATCAGCTGGGCATTGACCCGCACTCGGTTCTGATCGCGCTGGACCGAACCTTCGAGCACATAGCGCACGCCAAGTTCCTTGCCGATCTCTTTGGCGTCGATTGCCTTGCCTTTGTAGCTGAACGCCGTGTTGCGGGCGATGACGAAGCTGTTGCGGATGCGCGCAAGCTCGGTCGTCAGATTTTCGGTGACGCCGTCGGCGAAATAGTCTTGGGCCGGGTCGCCAGAGAGGTTCGTGAACGGCAGCACGACGACGGAAAGATGCGTGGCCTCGGCCGGGGCGGTCGCGACGACCGCGGGGCGGTTTCCGGCGAAATACCATGTTCCGCCCGCAACCCCGATGAGAGCGGCGAGCGCGGCGACGAGCGCCGCAAGTCGCAGTTTCGGCTTTGGCGCAATGGCCGCCTTGGCGATCGCCGGCGCGACGACTTGCAACGAATACGCCCGCACCGGTTCGGCGATGTTTTTGAGCTGCGTCGGGCCGAGGTCGGTCACGGCGAGATCGAGCCGGCCCTTCACCTGCCAATACGCTTGCTCGGAGAGACAGATCGCGCCGGGTTCGGCGATGCCCTCCAGCCGTGCGGCGACGTTGACGCCGTCGCCCATCAGATCGCCGTCGCTCTCCTCGACGACGTCGCCGAGATGAATGCCGATCCGAAACACGATGCGGCGATCCTCGGGCACGCCGGCGTTGCGCTCGACCATCGCGTTTTGAACTTCGATCGCGCAACGCACGGCGTCGACCACGCTGCGGAATTCGACGATCGAGCCATCGCCCGTGCGCTTCACCACCCGCCCGTTATGCACGAGGATGGTCGGGTCGATCAGATCGCTTCGCAGCGCCCTGAGCCGCGCCAGCACGCGATCCTCGTCGGCGCGGGCGAGCCGGCTGTAGCCGACCACGTCCATGCACAGGATCGCCGTGAGTTTGCGTGTTTCCGCCATCTGGGCCCCGCCCCGCCCTGACTAGCACGAGTGGGGCCAACGCCGGCATCGCGACGCTGGCTTCGGAGCAGGAATAGGCGAGCCTTTGTTAACCCCTCATTAGGGTTAACGAAATATTGTAGGGGCGCTTCTCGAATCCCTGCGAGCCCCCAATGCCGCGCATCCTGCCTTCTCGTCTCTGCGGCGTCTTCGGCGTTCTGCTCGCGCTGTCGCTTGCCGGCTGCGACAATTTCGGCGACGTCACCGCCTCGATCGCGGGCTCGTCTTCGACGCCGCTTCCCGCCGAGCCCGACGGTCTGCGGGCCTACGCCGATCATTGGGGGCAGGTCTACGGCGAGAAGCCCGGCGAGAAATACGCCTCGATCAACTACGCCCGCGCCTTGCGCGCCCTGACCCGCTACAAGGAGGCGGCGGCGGTGATGCAGGCGGCGGCCGTCAAGGCGCCGGCGGACTACGAGGTGCTCGGCGAATACGGCAAGGCGCTGGCCGACAACGGCGATCTCGCGCAGGCCAAGGACGTGCTGTCCCGCGCCTATCCGCCCGACCGGCCGAACTGGACGCTGCTCTCGGTCCAGGGATCGGTCGCCGACCGGCTCGACGATCACGCGCAGGCCCAGCAGTTCTATCAGTCCGCGCTGAAGATCTCCCCCAACGACCCCGGCGTGCTGAGCAACCTCGGATTGTCGTATGCGCTGTCGAAACAGCTCGGCTCGGCCGAGGACACTTTGCGCCGGGCGGCGTTGCAGCCCAAGGCGGATTCGCGGGTGCGGCAGAATCTGGCGCTCGTGCTGGCCTTGGAGGGCAAGTTCGGCGAAGCCGAGGACGTCAGCCGCCGCGACATGTCGCCCGACGAGGCGGCCAAGAACGTGCAAGCGATTCGCAGCATGATCGCGCAGAACAATTCGTGGCGCGCCTTGCAGGGGGCGAGCCCGAAGCGGCTGTCGAAGATGAAGCCCGATTCCGCCGCCGCGCCGAGCTGACCTCAGGCGACGCCGACGCCGAAATAAGCGAAGCCGCGCCGGCGGACGTCCTCGGCGCTGTAGACATTGCGCAGATCAACGAGGGTCTTGGCGGCCATCACGGCGCCGAGCCGAACGAAATCGAGCGCGCGGAACCGGTCCCATTCGGTGACGATGACCAGCGCCTCGGCGCCGGTCGCGCAATCGTAGGCGTCCTCGCAGAAGGTCGCGTTCGGCAGGTTCGGCTTCGCCTGCGCCATCGCGCCAGGATCGAACACCCGCAAGCTCGCGCCGGCGTCTTCGAGCGCCTGGGCCAGCGCCAGTGACGGCGCGTCGCGCATGTCGTCGGTGTTGGGTTTGAACGCGAGGCCGAGCAGGCCGATCGTCTTGCCGCGCACCGAGCCGCCGCAGGCGGCGATCACCTTTTTCGACATGGCGCGCTTGCGTTGGTCGTTGACGGCGACGACGGTCTCGACGATGCGGATCGGCGCGTCGGCGTCCTGGCCGGTCTTGACCAGCGCCAACGTGTCCTTGGGAAAGCACGAGCCGCCGAAGCCCGGGCCGGCGTGCAGGTATTTCGAGCCGATGCGGTTGTCCATGCCGATGCCGCTGGCGACGTCCTGCACATTGGCGCCGACCTTCTCGCAGAGATCGGCGATCTCGTTGATGAAGGTGATCTTGGTCGCCAGGAACGCGTTGGCCGCGTATTTGATGAGCTCGGAAGTGCGGCGGTCGACGAACAGCAGCGGCGGCTTGTTGAGGTTTAGCGGCCGGTAGATCTCGGTCATCAGCGCCCGCGCCCGCTCGGCCGAGGCGCCGATGACGATGCGGTCAGGCCGCTTGAAGTCATTGATCGCCGACCCCTCGCGCAAGAACTCCGGGTTCGACACCACTTCGAACTCGGCTTGCGGATTGACCTCACGGGCGATGCGCTCGACTTCGTCGCCGGTTCCCACCGGCACCGTCGATTTGGTGACGATGACGACGAAGCCCTCCGCCGCCGCGGCCGCTTCGCGGGTCGCGGCGTAGACGTAGGAGAGGTCGGCGTGGCCGTCGCCGCGCCGCGAGGGCGTTCCGACGGCGATGAAGATCGCCTCCGCCCCGCGCACGGCCTCGGTCACGTCGCTGGTGAACGAGAGCTGGCCCTGGCGCATGGTGTTGGCGACGAGCGCATCGAGGCCGGGCTCGAAGATCGGGATTTCGCCGCGTCGCAGCGCCGCGACCTTCTCCGCGTCCTTGTCGACGCAGACGACCGTGTGGCCGAAGTCGGCGAAGCACGCGCCCGACACCAAGCCGACGTAACCCGCGCCAATCACCGCAAGACGCATCGTGAAGATCCCCTATGTCGCCGCGACGCGCCCGCTACGCCGTCTCGAAATTGATGTCGTGCGCCCCCTCCCACAGGCACTTTCGCCCGAGCGGGTAAAGATTCTCAAGCCCCGACGTCAGCGTCAGGAAATGATTGCCGGCGAGCTGTCCGACCTTGGAAGCGAACCGCACGCCGCCATAGGCGAGCAGGATCTCGGTTTCGCTGAGCCCGCCGGGATAGAGAATGACCTGGCCGGGGGCCGGAAAGCTCGTGTGATTTTCGTTAGCCGACGTCGAAATCATAATCGCCGAGCGGAATCCACACGCCTTCGCCGCTCCAGCGCACGTGCACGACCTTGCTTTCGAACGGCAAGCGGCCAAGGAAGGAGGCGCAGGTCTTCGGCGCCAAATCGATCTCCAGACGCGCCTCGAACACATAGGGGCCGGCGGTCACTTTCAACTTGCTCATGCAGGCTCCCTCGAATCCGCCGGCGCGGCGATCCGGGCGAGGGTAGCGCGCGCGGGCTAGTCTTGCCAGCTTCCGTAAGGGGTTCGCCGACTTCGAGACTTTCTTTCCCCACGCGGGCGCGGCTATGATCCGCGTCACAGCCGATGGAACGCGCCATGACCCCGACGCTCTACGACCGCGACCTCGACCGCAACCCCGCCAATTTCCAGCCGCTGACGCCGTTGAGCCTGCTCGAACGCGCCGCGGCGGTGTTTCCCGATCGGCTGGCGATCGTGCATGGCCCGCTGCGACGCAACTACCGCGAGTTTCATGCGCGCTGCCGGCGGCTCGCCTCCGCGCTGGCCCGACAGGGGATCGCGCGCGGCGACACCGTCGCGGTGATCGCCGCCAACACGCCGGCGATGCTGGAGTGCCACTACGGCGCGCCGATGACCGGCGGCGTGCTCAACACGCTCAACACCCGTCTCGACGCCGCCGCGCTCGCCTTCATGCTGGAGCACGGCGAGGCGAAGGTTCTCATCGTCGACCGTGAATTCTCCGACCTCATGGCGCAGGCGCTGAAGCTGGTGAAGACAAGGCCGTTCGTGATCGACTACGACGACCCGGAATATTCCGGGCCGGGCGAGCGCCTCGGCGAGATTGAATACGAGGCTTTTGTCGCGAGCGGCGACGAGAGCTATCAGCGCGCCGCGCCGCTCGACGAATGGGACGCGATCGCGCTCAACTACACTTCAGGCACGACCGGCGATCCCAAGGGCGTCGTCTATCATCATCGCGGCGCCAATCTGCTCGCCGTCGGCAACGTCGTCACCGCCGACATGGGCCGGCATCCCGTCTATCTCTGGACGCTGCCGATGTTTCATTGCAACGGCTGGTGCTTTCCTTGGTCGCTCAGCGTCAAGGCGGGCGTTCATGTGTGTCTGCGGCAAGTGCGCGCCAAGGCGATGTACGACGCCATTGCTGAGTACGGCGTCACGCATCTCTGCGGCGCGCCGATCGTCATGCAGATCCTGCTCAACGCCAGCGAAACGGAGAGGCGGCCGCTGCCGCATCTGGTGCGCTTCTTCACCGCCGCCGCGCCGCCGCCGGCCGCCGTGCTTGAGGCGATGCGCGACGCCGGCTTCGAAGTGACGCATCTCTACGGGCTCACCGAGACCTACGGCCCCGCGGTCGTCAACGACTGGAAAGAGGAGTGGAGCGCCCTGCCCGGCGCCGAGCAGGCGGCATTGAAATCGCGCCAGGGCGTGCGCTATCACGCCCTCGAAGGGCTCGACGTGATGGACCCCGAGACGATGGCGCCCGTTCCCGCCGACGGCGAGACGATGGGCGAGGTGATGTTTCGCGGCAACGTCGTGATGAGGGGATACCTCAAGAACAAGACGTCGACCGACGCCGCATTCGCCGGCGGCTGGTTTCATTCCGGCGATCTCGGCGTCAAGCATCCCGACGGCTACGTGCAACTGCGCGACCGCTCCAAGGACATCATCATCTCCGGCGGCGAGAACATCTCCTCGATCGAGGTCGAGGATGCGCTGTTTCAGCACCCGGCCGTGGCGTTGGCGGCGGTCGTGGCGCGGCCGGACGAGAAATGGGGCGAGACGCCGTGCGCGTTCGTCGAGCTCAAGGCCGGGCAAAGCGCGAGCGAGGCCGACCTGATCGCCTGGTGCCAGGCGAAGCTCGCCCGCTACAAATGTCCGCGCCACATCGTTTTCGCCGAGATCCCCAAGACCTCCACCGGCAAGGTGCAGAAATACGCGCTGCGCGAGCGGGCGCGGGCCTTGGGCGGATAGGGGGTGCGGCCTTGGCGCGCCGCCGTGGCCGGGCTCGCCTCATAGGCGCTAACTTAGCCCGACGCTTAAGGGCTTCAGCAACTCCATCCGTCATGACCGGGCTCGTCCCGGTCATCCACGCCGGGACGAGAAACGCCGGTCCCAGGCGATAGCGCCGGCTGCTGCAAACGAAAGCGTAGTCGTTCTGCAAACGACGCGCCCTGTCCCGACGTGGATGCCCGGCACAAGGCCGGGCATGACGTTGTCGGGCTTCGTCGTGTTTCGTCAGAGGGTTACGATTGCCGAGACCCTCGACATCAAGCCGCAAAAGCCCGTATCGCGTCGACCAGCCGGTCGCCGCTGTACGGCTTGGCGAGAAATCGGCTTCGCGCCGGCAGGCTCCCTGGCGACGGCGTCACCTTGCCGGAGGTGACGATGATCTCGATCGGCGGCCAACGGCTGCGAACCGCCGCCGCGAGCTTCAGGCCATCCATCGAGCCCGGCATGTCGATGTCGGTGAAAACGATGGAAATATCCGGGCGAGATATAAGAAATTCAATCGCCTGATCGGCGTCCGTCGCTTCAATCACCTCGAAGCCGGCGTATTCAAGTAAATCCACCGCGCTGAGACGGATCAGCGAATCATCTTCGACAACCAATACCAGGGGAGGCGCCGAATTGTTTGCAGACGCCATGATTCCCCCTTATCCGATCACCGAGTTCTCTGTTACCGGAGAAAGGGGTGCACGAAAACAATTCGTCTGAACCCACGCATCTGCAACATAGCAGCCGGCGCCAATTCCGAATACTGAATTATTCGTGAAGCAAATCGGCGAATCCGTCGCGGTTTGACCACGCTTCGGAATTGCCGCGGATAGAACGGCGGACCCGGTTGATTTCGCCGGGGCGCGAAAAATCAATTCTCCGACTACGCCGCCGGCTCGCGCGCCTTCATGCGAAAGAGCTGGAAGCCCTCGATCATGATCGCCCGTTCGACGCCGGAGCGCGGGACGTCGTACGGAAGCCCGCCGCCGCGAGGCACCGTGTTCATCAACCGCCAGGGGCCGAATTTGACTGGCAGCCGCGTGCCGACCATGTCGCCGGCGAAGGCGCACAAATTCGGCCGCGTTTCCGATTTGAAGACAAAAATGCGCATGGTCCTGTCTCGTCTTTCTTTCGAGGGGACTTGGCGCAGATCGTTCGCGACCGCGAACGATGAGGGGAAGGCCCGTGTGGCTGCGTCAGCTTGCCTGCGAGAGGAGCGGCGGTGCGGGCTTCAAGGACTTGCCCGGGGCCGCGTCTCGCAGCTTTTTCTTCGGCGCGGCGAGCAGACCCTCGTAGATCAGCTTTTTTCTGGCGAGCTTGCGCGCCCGCCGGATCGCCTCGTTCTTCTCGCGCGAAGCCTGTTCCGACGGCTTCTCATAATGCCGCCGCCGCTTCATCTCGCGAAACAGGCCCTCGCGCTGCAACTTCTTCTTCAGGACGCGAAGCGCATGCTCGACATTGTTGTCGCGAACGAGAACCTGCAATGGGCGGACTCCTGTCAGGAGGTTGAACGGGTTCGCAATGCCGGCCGGTGCGGCGAACTCGCGGATCGGGGAATGAGCGGCGCAGAGGGCGGTCCCGCGAGCCTCGCCGAGCGATGCTCAGGTTCGCGCATTTCAAGCGTCGGCCGACCTTCTCTGCGCAAACGGCCAAGCTTTGTAAAAAATACGACTTCGGACAAGTCCGAAGTCGCCATTTTGCGCATCAGCGGTGCGCCTCGCCAGTACATCCGTGGCCGAGGCGCCTAGCTAGGCGCTATATTCAGGCTGCGGCGAGCTTGTCGGCCGAGCTTTTGCCGGTGCGCTTGTCAGCCACCAGCTCAAAACTCACGCGCTGGCCTTCGGTGAGGCTGTGCATGCCGGCCCGCTCGGCGGCGCTGATGTGAACGAACACATCGGTTCCGCCGTCCTCAGGCTGAATGAATCCAAAACCCTTGGTCGGGTTAAACCACTTAACGGTGCCTATTTTCATTTACTTTCCTTCCGCGCAAGCGCGGTCGTCTAGCGACCGGAGTCGCCCTAAGACAGATCATCGATGTTCAGGAAAAACTTGTCTGCACGTTGCGGTTTACCCGCGTGCAATCCAGGGCCTTCGGCCGAAACTCGACTAGAGAGAAATAGGCAACGATTGCGCCTTTTTCAAGATCATATGCCCTCGCCGCCGTCCACCGTCAGCGTCGCGCCGGTGATGTGGCGCGCCCGCCGGCTCAACAGGAACAGGATCGACTCGGCGACGTCCTGGGGCTGGGCGATGCGGCGGGCGGGGATCGCCGCCGTCATCCGCGCCCGGTCGAGCCGGCCGGCGGCGAAATCCGCCGTCACGCCCGGCGTCTCGATGTGGCCGGGCGCCACGCCGTTGACCCTGATGCCGTGCGGCGTCCATTCCTGCGCCATCACTTTCGTCAGGCTATCGAGCGCGGCCTTCGAGGCCGAATAGAGGCCGAGGCCCAGCGCCGGCCGCGCGCCGGCGATGCTGGAGACGTTGACGATCGCCGCTTCGCCCCCGAGTTCGATGACCTTGCGCGCGAACGCCTGCGCCACGAAAAGGGGTCCGTTGGCGTTGGTGGCGAACATCCGCGCCGCCGCCTCAGGCGTTATGTCCAAAAGCGGTGCGGCGGCGAACAGCGCGGCGTTGTTCACCAGCCCGTCCAGCGCGTCGAAATGCGCATAGGTCTCGGCGACGATGCGGCCGCAATCCTCCGGCGATGCGACGTCGGCGCGAATGGCGATCGCCTCGGCGGGGGGGACGGCCTCCGCGGCGGCGGCGCGCGCGGCGTCCCCGTCGCGCCCGACGATGGCGAGTCGCGCCCCTTCGACGCTCAGCGCGCGCACGATCCCGCGCCCAAGCCCCTGCGAGCCCCCGGTGACAATGATGACTTTCCCGCCAAGATCAAAGGACACAACCGGCTCCCTTCCGCGAGGATTCGCTTAGTTTTGCTAAAACAGATGGAGTCTTATTATCGTTTCCAGCAATCCGCGGCGTCCTATATTTCGATATCGCCCTGTATATGCGGTGCATCTTGGAATGGCCGGGCGGGGCGCCTATCTTGGCCGCCACTGTGAGGGAGCGCGCAGCGGTGGAGACAGCGACGGCGACGGGAACAGCGAGTGCGGAGGACGCATGCCCGCGCTCCGCCTGGGCGGTTTTCGAAAGCCGGGCCTACACGCAAATCTGGGTGGCGACGATGCTGGGCCTGACCGGCATCGCTATGTCGGATGCGGCGTCGGCGTGGCTGATGACCAGCCTTAACGCCGATCCGCGCGCGGTTTCGCTCGTGCAGGTGGCGGCGTTCCTGCCGATGTTCATCTGCACGCTGCCCGCCGGGGCGCTGGTCGACATCGTCGAGCCGCGGCGTTTCCTGCTGACGCTCGAAATCCTCATCACCGTCATCATCGTCGGTTTCGCGGCGATGGTCACGTTCAATCTGGCGACCCCGACGGCGCTGCTCGCGCTGACGTTCCTGCTCAGCGCCGCGTGGTCGGTCGCCGCGCCGGCCTGGGCGGCGCTGACGCCGCTGCTGGTGTCGCGCCGCGACTTCGAGGCGGCGTCCGCCGCCACCAGCGTCGGCTATAATTTCAGCCGAGCGCTCGGTCCCGCGCTTGCCGGGCGACTTATCATGGCGCTCGGCATCGCCGCGCCGTTCTGGGGTTTCGCGCTCGCCAACGCGGCGAGCGTGTTCGCCCTGCTTTCGTGGCGCCCGGAGTCGCGTCGCGATCGTGGATTGCCGGCGGAGCGACTGTTCGCCGCGATGCGCGCCGGGGTCCGACATGCCGTCTATAACCCGCATTTGCGCGCGACGCTGGCGCGAACCGTCGCGATCTTCCCGTTCGCCGCGGCGTTCCCGACGTTGTTGCCGCTGGTGGCGCGCAGCCAGATGACGTCGGGTCCGCAGGTTTACGGCCTGTTGCTGGCGACGGCCAGCGCCGGGGCGGCGCTCGGCTCGATCGGTCGGCCCTACATCAAGGGCCGGCTTGGCCCCGATCGGTTCGTCGCGGTCGGCACGGTCGCGATCGCCTTGGCGATGACGCTGTTCGGCATGTGCCGGTCGCTCCCGTTCGCCTTCGTCGCCGCCTTCATCGCCGGCGCGGGGTGGACGTCGGTGCTGGCGAGCCTCAGCGTCTCCGCGCAGATCGCGCTGCCGGATTGGGTGCGCGGGCGTGGGCTGGCGATCTTCCTCACCGTGGTTTTCGGCTCGATCACCGTCGGCAGCTTCGGGTGGGGATTTGTGGCGGCGCGTCTCGGCATTCCCGCCGCGTATTTTCTCGCCTCGGCGGGGGCGATCGCCGCCATCCCGCTGTCCTGGTCGTGGCGTCTGCAAACGGCGGAAGGCATGGACTTGTCGCCCTCCTTGCACTGGCAGGCGCCGATCCTCGCCCGTGACGTCGAGGACGACAGCGGTCCCGTGCTGGTGACGATCCGCTACAAACTGGTCGGCGAGGATCCTGATCCGTTCCTCGACGCGATCGAGGAGATCGGCCGGCAACGCCGGCGCGACGGCGCGTACGCCTGGGGCATTTTCGCCGACGTTGCCGAGAAGGACCTCTATCTCGAGACGTTCCTGATCGGCTCCTGGCTCGAAGCGCGCTACTTGCGCGAGCGCGTCACCAAGGCGGACCGCCTGCGCGAGGACGAAATGCGCAAGCTGCTCGCCGAGCCGCCCACGGTGACGCTGATGCTCGCCTCGGATTCACCGAAGATGGGGGTCGACCATCAACCCGGCATGAGCTTCTATTTCACCACTTCCGAAACGCCCGCCTGACCCTGGCGACAAATGCCGCGCGGGCCTCGGCGTCTGCGCGGTCCATCCCGTAGCCGGCGAGATAGTCGAGCGGGCCGCCGGGGGCGATGAGCGGTCCGAGGTTGTGCCTGACGAACCGCCGCGGCAGATCGCCGACCTTGCGGGTGCGCTCGCGATCAGCCCCATAGAGGGCGACGGCGCCGAGGCGGCGGATGTGACGCAGCTTCGGGAAGAACACCCCGTTCTCGATCTCGAACACGACGCCGCGCAGGAACACCCGGTCGAAATAGCCTTTCAGGATGGCGGGCGGCCCGTCGTGCCAGACCGGAAACACGAAGACCAGCGCGTCCGCCGCCAGCAGGCTTTCGACGTAGCGCTCGACCCCGGCGCGATTGGACGGGGCTTGCAGGTAGCGCCGGAACGTAACCAATGGCAAAACCGGATCGAAGTTCTCTTCGTAGAGGTCACAAGCCTCAACGTCGTGGCCGCGCGCGGCGAGTACGTCGCAGACTTCGCGGTACAGCGCCGCGCTGAAGCTTTCGGGGGCGGGGTGGGCATGGACGACGAGCGCGCGCAAAGGGTCTCGGCCGATGAGAAGGGGGTCGCGGCGCAGAATTGCGCCCTATCTTCTCCCATTTCCGCGTTGGGATTGCATAGCGTAATGTTCGTCGCCATATCGGCGGCAACGATGCCTGGCGCGAACGGCCCTCCATGTTCATGAACGCTACCGAGGCCGCGCGGCGCCGCGTGCTCTCCACACTCGGCCTGGACCGGCTCGTGTCCGCCGATTACCTCGACATTATCGAGGGACATCGCGCCCACGCCGAGTTGCAGCGCCACGCCGCGACCTTCGTGATCGACGGTCTGACGATCGTGGCGCCCGCCGGCGTATATCATCCGACGCCGGAGTCGAGTTCGCTTCTCTTCATCCGCAACATTCAAGCGCTGGCCGGCCCGGAGGTTCCCCGAACGCTGGAGATCGGCACCGGCTGCGGCGCGATCGCGTTGTTCGTCGCCCACCGATGGCGAGGCTATGTGGCGGCGACCGACATCAGCGAGGAGACCCTCGCCACCGCGCGAGCCAACGCGCGGCGCAACGACCTGACGCCGCGGTTCCTCCAGTCCGACCTGTTCCAGGCGGTCGACGAGGCGGATTTCGACCTCGTCGTGTTCAACACCCCGCTGATCGACAAGGCGCCCGAGGACGATCTGGAGCGCCAGAGCCTGTGCGATCCCGGCGGCCGCATTCTGCGCGGCTATATCGAAGGGCTGCCCGAGGTTCTGGCGCCGAAAGGCGTCGGGCTGTTCGGCATCTGCTGCAACACCGCCTACCAGCAACTCGACGGCGTCGAACTCGATTTCCGCGTCGTCGGCCTGGAACTGATCGGGCAGGGGTTCTGGCGCGCCATCGTCGCCGCGCGCCGGCCTGGTTTCACGCGGCCTTGACGCGGTCGAACCGCGCGGCGCGCCTCGGCGCGACGAGGTGGGTGATTTCCGGCGGCTTCAGCAGCAGCTTTCGCACGCTATCCTCGAGGCGGCGGTCGGCGTTCGTCACCCGCTCGTACAGATGCATCAGCTCCAGCCAGGACTCGATGAGGAACGTCTCGGTGTAGCTGCCCTCGGCGGAGAGCTCCTCGAACACGCCCCAGGCAAAGGCCCCGTCGCGCTTGCGCTCCGCGCCGATCTCGCGCATCGCCGCCAGGAATTCGTCGCGATCGCGCGGATTGATCTTATACTTGAGGGTGACCAGCGCCGGGCCCTGGCTCCAGCCGATGTCGAACGCCACGCGAGGGTGGCGCCAGTGCAGCGACGGGGCGAGATTGTCGCCCGCGCCGGTTTGCAGCTTGGAGCCCCAGCTCAACGGGATGGCGAGCAGCGCGCCGGCGGCGGCGATATAGAGCGACAACTCGACGCTGCGCAGCGATGCGATCTGACCCCAAATCGCGCTGGCGAAGGTGGTCGCGCCGAAGATGAACGTCAGAAAAATCGCCAAGCCGCGGCCGCGCACCCAATCCGGCAGCGCCAGCTGAGCCGAGACGTAGAGCGTCGAAATGGTCAACGTCCACATCGCGCCCGCGAGAACCCCGGCGGTCAGGGCGGCGGCGGGATCGCGCGCGACCCCGAAGAGCGCGAGCGAGGCGGCGGTGCCGATGGTCGCCAGCGCCACCAGCCGATCCGGCCCCATCGCCTCCTTCAGCCGCGTCAGCGCCATCGAGCCGAGGATCGCCCCGACTCCGATGGCGCCGAGCAATAGCCCGTAAAACGCCGCGCCCTGCTCCGGCTGTGCGCGGGCGATAAGCGGCAGCAAGGCCCAATAGGCGCTGGCGAACGGGAAGAAGGCGAGCGTGCGGACGAGCGTGGCGTGCAGATGGCGGTTGTTGCGGGCGTGGCGCAGCCCCGTGCGGATCGCCGTCGTCAAACGCTCGGCCGGCAGGCTGCTGATGACGCGACGGGGCGGCCGCCACCACAATAACGCCCCCACGACCAGAAGATTGCTCGCCGCATAGACCCAGAACGGCGCCGAGATGCCGGCCCAGGCGATCACGAAACCGCCGATCGCCGGCCCGACCGCGCGACTGATGTTGTAGCCGACGGTGTTGGCCGCCGTCGCCTGATCGAGATCCTTGCGCGCCACCAGCAGCGGTGCGATCGACACCCAGGCGGGCGCGGCGAGCGCGCCGCCGACGCCGAGCAGGAAGGTCGCGCCGAGCAGCAGTCTCGGCGAGGCGAAGCCGAACGCCACCGCGGCGGCGAACACCGCGGAGAACGCGAGGATCGCCAGATTCGACTCCGAGCAGCAGCCTGCGCGCGTCGACCAGGTCGGTCAGCGCTCCGGCGGGGATGGTGAACAGGAACAGCGGCAGGCTGGTCGCGGTCTGGATCAGCGAGACGGTCATCGGATCGCGGCTCATGTTCGCCATGAACCAGCCGGTCGCGGTGTCGAACATCGCGATGCCAAAATTGGAGACCGTGCTGGCGGTCCAGATCACGGTGAAAGCCGCGCTTGCAAACGCGCCCCAGCGCACGCTGGCGCCGGGGTCAGCGTCTGTCGGCGAAGTCGCTTGGCTCAATATCCTCTCCCGACTTCGCGATCCCTGCCGCTGCATATAGCGCGGCGGCCCGCTCTTTCATCCCCGAAGCGCAAGCGCCGCCGCGACTTGCGCGCGCGACCAGACACAGAGTTCGCGCTGCGGATAGGGAAAGACGTAGTCGGGGATGCGGTAGAGCACCTCGCGCGGGAGACAATAAGGCGGCTTGTGCAGGTCGAGGAGGCGAAAGCCGCCGGCGGGGATGTCGGTGTTCTCGAAGTTGCTGACGTTGAGATGCGTCGTCGTCATCAGGAGACTGATACGCGAGCGGGCAAAGCCCGTGAGCGCCGCGAGCGCCGCCGACGTCGGTAGATGGAACAGGCAATCGCGGCAGAACCAGAGATCGGCGTCGGGGAAGCCGTCGGCGACAATGTCGAACGTCACGAACCGCCGCTTCGCATCGGCGTATCGCGCGCTATTGGCGGCGATCAAGGTTTCCGCGATGTCGCCGCCGAGATAGGCGAACGGATCGGGAAAATCGACCGCCCGCATCCAGTTGAAATCGCCGCACGGCGCGTCGAACATCGAGACGACCCGGAACGCGCGCAGGAATTTCGCCAGCTCGTGACGTAGGTTGTGGGTGTAGGCCAAGGTCGAGCCGTCGCCGCTGACGCTTTCGCGGTTGCCCCAGTGGTTGACGTCGGCGATGCGCTGAAACACCGAGGGCAGGTCGCTCATGCGGCGCCCGCCGGCGCCGAGGCGTTCCAGCGCGCGATCAGCGCCCGGATTTCGCTGATGTCGCAGACACGCCGGAATCTCCCGAGCGCGCCGATCTCAGCGAATTTGTCGTGCAGGAAGGCGCCGCGCGGCGGCGCGGTGTCGAAATCGTAGCCGACGCGGCGCAAAAGTTCGCTCCAGAGATGCAGCAAGTCGGAGTCCCCGGCCGCGACGAGGTCGCGCGAGGCGGGATCGAACGGGCGCCAGAACTCATCCGGCGCAACCGGGTAATAGCGCTCCGGCGGCGCCGAGCTCTCGTAGACGCCCTCCGTCTCGGCGATCTCGGTAAGCAGGAATGGCCCGAGCGCGCCCCAGCCGATGTCCGTCCCCTCCGCCGCCCGGGCGCGCGCGAGCATTTGCGCCAGCACCGGGTGCTGAGGCGGCAGGCGCAGCACCGCGTTGTTGATGAGCGCCTTGCCCTTGGCCTCCGGCTGGCGGCCCCACACCACCGGCTGTTCGAAGCCGCGCCACGGTCGCAGCGCGACAAAGTCGGCGTCGATCCAGCAATATTCGGTTCGGCTCAGCATCTCATAGCGGAACCGGTCGGAGAACGTCGCCAGCGAAACTCCGCCCCCGACGCGGTAGCGCTCGATCAGGCTGGGATCGGGGCAGATTTCGCGCGCGTCGCGCCAGGCGATCCCGCGCGGCAGGTCGAGGTCGCGCTCATAGCTATAGAGCGTAAGCGGCGCGTCCTGGGCGGGAAAGCTCGCCAGGCACGCGCGGATCAGCGCGGGCAGGGGGCCGCGCCAGAAGGTCGCCAGGCCGCTCAAAGGATGCGCGCCAGCACGTTGCGGCAGACGTCCTCCCAGTCCGAGAACAACGTCTCGGTCGCGAGATGGCCGAGCGACACGAATTCGCAATAGACGTCGAAAATCCAGCTCGCGTTGATGTCGTCGAGCACCAGATGCTTGCCGCGCCCGCCGCGCGCCAGCCGAATGCAGTTGGCCACATCGGCGCGGCAGAGGCCGTCGGTGTGGCCGCCGTCGACGTGGAACAGGTCGAAATCCAGGTCGGGATGATGCGTCGCGAGCACGGGCAGAACTTCGCGAGAGTCGCCGCGCGAAAAGCGCACCCGGCCGGGAAACTCCTGCGCGAGATAGGCGACGCAAGGCTCGACGTAGTCGTGCTCGCAAATGTCGACGCCGTGCCAGACGAGGCCGGCATTGCCCGACAGGCAAAGCAGCGCGCCATGTCCCGCATTGACGCCGACCTCCAGCATCGAGTGCTTGAACCGCGACGCCCGCCACAGATTGCGCCGCGCCGGCGCAAGGCTGGCGTCCGGCGGCCGGTCGAAATCGGTTTCGCGGTCCCAGTAGAACAGCCCGCCCTCGATGACGTCGCTGCGCTCCCGCACCAGCCGGTTGAGCGCCGCCAGCCGCGCCAGGAACGTTTCCGAAAACTGTTCGGCCGCCGTGCCGCGGTCGAGCTGGTAGTCGCGGACTTCGGAGGGAAGCAGCGGTCGGCCGGGTAGGAGCTTTCTGCCGGTCAAGGCGAGCCTTTCCAATCGCGGCCTAGTCGGCCTGCAGGCGGCGGAACGCCGCCAGGATGTGGGCGCGCGTTTCGTCGTCCTGGATAGATATGTCGGTCTTGTCGGCGCGCGAGGGTTTGTCGCCCCATTTGGCGGCGATACAGCCCGGTTTTGCGCAGGTGAACAGCACGCCCCGCGCCGGCGCGCCCGTCGGGGTCACGTCGGCCGGTTCGCTGAATTCCGTGATGGTCACATCGGCCAGCGAGAACGCGGCCTCGTGCCGGCCCGGGGTCGTCTCGCCCGCCTTGGTCTGGGTATAGCTCTCGCGCATGGTGACCGTCACCGGGCCGTCGCCCGTGAACGCGAGGGCGTCGGTCAGCCACTGCGACAGCGTGCCGTCGGTTTGCGTGAGGTATTTCGGATTGTCGCGCGTCGCTTTCGGCAGCGCGTCGCTGAGATAGGCGATCGCCTGCGCGCGCGTCGCGAAGGGCGGCTCAGCCGAGGCGCCGGCGAGAACGAGCAAAGCCATCGGCCAAATCCTCATTGCGCGACGTCCAGAATGACCTGCTCGATCAGCGTCGGCGAAAGCCGGAACGAGCTGGTGTAGGGTTGGCTCAGTTCGAGGATGAGGAACAGCGCGCTCGCCACCGCGGCGGCTCCCAGCGCGAGGGTCGCGATCGTGGTCGCGTTCGGGCGCGACAGCACCCCATAGCCGCAGAAAAGCAGGCACGACCAGCACGAGACCGTCAGAATAAGCGGCCACGAGACCGGATCGGCGAGTTGCAGCGACATCAACAGCCGGGTCTCGCCGATCGCGCCATAATGCTGCGAAGCCGCGCTCAGCAATTGCCGTTGACTGTCCGTCTGCGGCTTCAGGCCGGTCAGAAACGCGTTCATCGACGACATATTGCCGTAGGAAACGTTGAACGCGTCGGCCTTGGCCCGCTCTTCGCCCCAGAACTGCTCGTGCGCCCAAACCATTTCGGTGCGCAGCATTTGCCGCGCCGGGTCGGCCTCGGCCCCGTATTGCTTCATCTCAAGGTCGAATTCGAGCGCGCGGGCTGCGAGTAGTTGCAGCTCGGACTTCTGGGTCTGGGTGACGCCATAGGCGGTCCAGATCAGCAGGCCGAGCACCAGGGCGAGCAACAGGGTCAGCAGGCCGACCACGCCGCCGAGAATGTCGCGCGACCGGTCGGACGTATGCGCCTCGGGCAACACCCGGGAAAGCGCGAGGCCCACCAGACCGCTGGCGAGCACCGCGATCCAGATCGTCGCGGCGACGGCGATTGACGACATTGAGCCCCTAGACGCCCCAGCGAAATCTCCATCCGCTTTAGGGGAGAGCGCCGGCGCGCACAAGGCGCGGGCGCGCGGTTAAAACCGCCAATTCTATTTGAGACTCTAAGATCGGATTAGGAATTCGTCAAAAGCTCCGCGCGATAACGAGGGCGGCGACGGCGGACCCGTCCCTGGCATATGGAGCCTCTGTCATGAAGTTCGTGAAGCTTTTCGCGTCAGACGAATCCGGCGCGACCGCTATCGAATACGCGCTGATCGCGTCGCTGATCGCGATTGCGCTGGTCACGATCCTGACCAACCTCGGCACGCGTCTGTCCTCCGAGTTCTCGGAAATCAGCTCCGCGCTGAAGTAAGCCTTCCCGCCTTGGGTGAAGTCCAAAGCGCCGGCGGCCCTCCGCCGGCGCTTTCGCATGGCGTCATCGCGAGCGAAGCGAAGCGACGCGGGGGCGTCGCTGGGTTCTCTGCCGCGTTTCCGACGCTAACGCGACCGCAACGATTGGGCCGTAGGGTCAGCCGCCAGCGGTTCTGTTGACGGTGATCCATGTTGTCGGCGCTTCCCCATCAAATGATGTTCCTGTTCTTTCCGGCGGCGCTCGCCATGGCGGCGGCCCTGGATCTCCTGACCATGAAGATTCCGAATCGCCTCTCGGCGGTTCTGGCGCTCGGCTATTTCGTCGTGGCTCTCGCCGCCGGCGTGCCCTTGCATGAAATGGCGATGCACGCGCTGTGCGGCGCGGCGATGCTCATCTTCACCTTCGCGCTGTTCAGCCTGGGCTGGATCGGCGGCGGCGACGCCAAGCTCGCGGCGGCGACCGCGCTGTGGCTCGGATGGACGCCGCTCGCCGATTACGGGTTGGTCTCCGCCTTGACCGGCGGCGCACTGACGCTGCTGATTCTGATGGCGCGACGCGTCGCCCTGCCCGAGGCGCTCGCCTCGCAAATCTGGATCGCCAGACTCCACAATGCGAAGTCCGGCATACCTTACGGCATTGCCTTAGCGTTGGGCGGGTTGGTGGTCTATCCCGAGACGCAGTTCTGGGGCCTGCTCGCCTCTCACTGACCCAGGGGTCGCCTTTCGAACTCCGCGAGCCGCCGGAAAGGCGGCTCGCGGAGTTCTTTTTTTGTTTACGTTGATTATTCAGAGAATGGCAATCGTTTGGATACGCCTGGTTAACCGTAATTTGACGATTTCGAAGCAGTGTAGGCCACGGCGGCGCGACGCGCGCCATTCAGGGCCTGAAGTCCATGAACAGGTTACAGATCATCGTATTGGGCGTGTCCGCGGTCGCGTTCGGCGGGGCCTACTTTGTCTTCAATAATTACCTGGGGTCGCAGCGGAAAGCGGCGCCCGTGGTCCAGGCGCCGAAGCTTCAGACCGACAAGGTGCTGGTCGCCGCGCAAGACATCCCGATGGGCAGCGTCGTCAACGAGACGATGACCAGCTGGCAGGATTGGCCGAAGGACTCGATCTCCGAACTGATGATCGTCAAAGGCGCCAACGGCGACGCCGCGGCCGAGTTGAAAGACACGATGAGCCGCGATTCGTTTCTGCGCGGCGAGCCGTTGCGGCGCGACAAGCTCGTGAAGGCCGGCGTCGGCGGCTACATGGCGGCGGTTTTGCCGAGCGGCATGCGCGCGGTGGCGATCAAGATCGACAACAGCGGCGACACCTCGGCCGGCGGCTTCATCCTGCCCAACGATCGCGTCGACGTGGTGCGCATCTTCCGCGACGACGAGGCGACCAAGGCGAAGGGCGCCGAGGTCATGTCGCACCAGACCATTCTCGGCAATGTGCGCGTGCTCGCCATCGGGCAGAACGTACAGGAGGAGAACGGCAAGAAGGTCGTCGTCGGCGGCAACGCGACGCTCGAACTCGATCCCAAGCAGGCCGAGCTCGTCGTCTACGCCCAGCACATGTCCGGCTCCAATCTGCATCTGGTGCTGCGCAGCCTCGTCGATAGCGGCGGCGGGACCGAGACGGTCAACGACCCGTCCGAAGAACAATCCGGCTCGCTGACGATCGTGCGCTACGGCGCGGCGCAACAAGCGGCCCGTTGAGGAGGCTTTCCATGAACCGCAACTTCAAGAGGGCGCGCGCGATGGGCAAGGCCCAAACTTGGTCGAAAGGGCTCGCGGCGTTCGCGATGCTGTGCGTGGCGGCGACGGCCGTCGCCCCCGCCTTCGCCGATCCGCCGCCGGCTTCCGCCGTCGCGGTCCAGCGCGGCGAGACCAAGAGCCTGCAACTCGGCGTCGGCCGCTCGATGATTATCGATCTGCCCGAGGACGCGCAGGAAATCTTCGTCGGCGATCCGAAAATCGCCAACGCGATCGTTCGCTCCGCGCGTCGCATCTATATATCGACGCTGGAATCGGGCCAGACCACGATTTTCGCGCTCGCCGCGGATGGCCGCAAGATCGCGGTGCTGGAGCTCAGCGTTGGCCGCGACGTCGGCGAACTGACGCGGTTGTTGAAGACCGCGATCCCCGACAACGACATCAACGTCCGCACCGTCGGCGGCTCGATCATCCTGACCGGCTCCGTCTCCTCGGCCGGCGACGCGCAGGAGGCGCTCGACATCGCCGAAGGCTTCCTGTCCTCCTCAGACCGGCGCCGGCGCCGACCAGGCGGCGGTCTCCGCCAAGGGCAAGGTGGTCAACTCGCTGATGATCCGCGGCCTCGACCAGGTCAGTCTGCGGGTGACGATCTCGGAAATCCGCCGCGACGTGTTGAAGCAGCTCGGCGTCAACTACTCCGGCATGGGCTCGAACACCAACGCCAGCGGCTTCGGCAGCGGCGTACCGAGCCTCGCGATCACCAACCCGCTCGGCGTCAACGGCGCGCTCGGCAATGCCGCGTCGATCGGCTGGACCATGGCCGGCGAGCAGTTGAAGGCGACCATCAACGCCTTCGAGCAGGAGGGCGTCGCCCGCACGCTCGCCGAGCCGACGGTCACCGCGATCTCCGGCGAACGCGCGAAGTTCCTGGCGGGCGGCACGATCCCGATTCCGTCGAGCGAGAACTGCACAGGCGGCAGCTGTATCCTCGGCTACATCCAGCAACCCTACGGCGTGACGCTCAACTTCACGCCGGTCGTGCTGAGCCAGGGCCGCATCCAGTTGCGGGTCGCGACCGAAGTGACCGACATCGACTACTCCAAGCAGCTCGTCATCGCCAATACGGTCATTCCGGGCTTCCGCACCCGCAAGAACGAAACCACGGTCGAACTGCCGTCGGGCGGCTCGATCGTCTCGGCCGGCTTGATCTCCACCCAGTCGAACGCGGCGATCACCGGCTTGCCGGGGCTGATGAACCTGCCCGTGCTCGGCGCGCTGTTCCGCTCGCGCGACTATCAGCGCCAGGAGACGGAACTGCTGATCGTCGTCACGCCCTACATCGTGCACGCCGTCGATCCCAAGGACGTCGTGCGCGCCGACCAGAATTTCGGTGACGCCAGCGATCCGCAATCTTGGCTGCTGGGCCGCGTCAATCGCATCTATTCGAGCACCGGCGGCCTGCGTCCCATGCAGAGCTACTCCGGAAAAGTCGGGTTCATCACCGACTGAAACGAACATGAAACCTTGTTCTGATCTTCATCTGCGGGTCGACGTCATGAACCACTGGATCACCACCATAGAACGCGCCGGCGGCCGAGCGATCTCCGCCCTCTGTATCGGCGCGGCCGCGCTCTCGCTGAGCGGGTGCCTGTCGGGCGAGCAATACGCCTCCGACAATCAGGTCACAGCGGTCGACTACCACGAGCGCCATCCGATCGTGCTCGGCAAGTCGCCGACGGCGTTGGACCTGTTCCCGGTCGGCGGCCGGCTGGACCCGCTCTCCAGCGACAAGCTGAAGGCGTTCGCCGAACGCTATCGCACGTTTGGCTCCGGCGAAGTCACCATCCTGACCCCCGCCGGCGACCCAAGCAGCGCCGCTGTCGTGTCGGAGATCCGCCAACGGCTCTACGCCGACGGATTGCGCGGCTACGTGGCGGTCGGGTCCTATCCGATCGAGGATCGCACGCTGGCGAGCCCGGTGCGGCTCGTCTTCCAGGGGCTCAAGGCGCAGGTCGGCGACCGTTGCGGCCAATGGCCGGGGGATTTGGCGTCGGGCTCCTCGATCGAGGGCTGGAAGAACGAATCCTACCAGAACTTCGGCTGCGCGACACAATCCGCGCTCGCCGCCCAGATCGACGATCCCCGCGATCTCGTGCAGGCGCGCGGCTCGACGCCGCCCGATGAGACGATGCGGCTGCGCGCGATCGAACAGGTCCGCAAGGGAACCGATCCGGGAACGGACTGGAAAGTGCAGATTACGCCGATCGGTCAAATCGGCGGGGGAGGCTGATCGATGCGTGCCCAATCGCTTGAGGAGGCGCCGAGCGCGCATTCCCAGTCCACGACGCCCATCGCCCAGATCGACCCCGTGCCGCGGGTCTCGATCCAGGCGTTCTGCGAGTCGCCCGAGGCGGCCTCGGTCATCCAGGCCGCGATCGGCGACCGGCGGATGAGCAAGGCGCATATCAAACAGAACATGGGCGGCGCCGCCGCGGCGGTCGAGGCCTATCGCAACGCGCCGACGCCCAACGTCATCGTGATCGAGGCGACCTCTGACCGCGACCTGCTGGTCAGCCAGCTCGACGAGCTCGCCGAATATTGCGACGCCGGGACGAAGGTCATCATAATCGGCAAGGTCAACGACATCGTGCTCTATCGTCAGTTGATCGCGCGTGGGGTCAGCGAATATCTGGTGCTGCCGTTCGGCGTCGTCGATTTCGTCAGCGCCGTCTCGCAATTGTTCAAGAGCCCCGGCGCCAAGCCGCTCGGCCGCATGATCGCGGTGGTCGGCGCCAAGGGCGGCGTCGGCGCTTCGACGATCGCCCATAACATCGCCTGGCATTTCGCCGCCGAACTGCAAATGGACACCATCATCGCCGACCTCGATCTCGGGTTCGGCACGGCGGGGCTCGATTTCAACCAGGACCCGCCGACCGGCATCGCCGAAGCGGTGTTCGCCCCCGATCGCGTCGACACCACGCTGGTCGATCGCCTTTTGTCGAAATGCGGCGACAACCTGCATCTGCTCGCCGCGCCGGCGATGCTCGACCGGCTCTATGATTTCAGCGAAACCGCGTTCGATTCGCTGATGGACACGATGCGATCTTCGACGCCCTGGGTCGTGCTCGACATTCCCCATGGTTGGACGGCGTGGACCCGGCGCACGCTGGTCGGCGCCGACGAAGTGATCGTCGTCGCGCAGCCCGATCTCGCCAACTTGCGCAACGCCAAGAACATCATCGACAACATCCGCAACGCGCGGCCGCACGATCATCCGCCGCGGCTCATCCTCAACAATGTCGGCATGCCCAAGCGCCCGGAGATTCCGGTCGCCGATTTCGCCAAGACCATCGAGGTCGAGCCGACTTGCGTGATCCCCCACGACGCCAAGCTGTTCGGCTCGGCGGCCAACAATGGCCAGATGATCGCAGAGATCGAGCCGAAGGGCAAGACTGCGCCGAGACCTTCGGCGCGCTGACGAAGATGATCGCCGGGCGCGCCGAAGCGAAGAACGAAGCGCGGGTTGTTCGACCCGTTTCTGGCGAAGTTGGCCAAGAAGGCGTGAGGCAGCGCTTGCGATCCTCACCTTCCCAGTGAGGCGTCCGCCTCTCGAAATCGGGAAGATGGAAGACATGTTTGGTAAGCGTGCCCATCCCGGAGTCAGCGTTCCCTCCGCGCCCACGCCCGCCTCCGCGCCGCAAGCCGCGGAGCCGCCGCGCGCGCCTCCCGGCGCCGCCGCCGAGCCTCAACCGTGAGGCCGAGCAGCGGCCGGAAAGCTATTTCCAGACCAAGTCGATGATCTTCAGCGCGCTGATCGAGGCGATCGACCTCTCGGCGTTGTCGAAGCTCGACCAGGAGAGCGCGCGCGAAGAAATTCGCGACATCGTGCACGAGATCGTCACGATCAAGAATCTGGTGCTGTCGATCGCCGAGCAGGAGGACCTGCTCGACGACATCTGCAACGACGTGCTCGGCTTCGGGCCGCTCGAGCCGCTGCTGGCGCGCGACGACATCGCCGACATCATGGTCAACGGGCCGGCTCGCACCTTCATCGAAGTCGGCGGCAAGATCCAGCTCACCAACGTGCGCTTCCGCGACAATGCGCAGTTGATGAACATCTGCCAGCGCATCGTCAGCCAGGTCGGCCGGCGTGTCGACGAAGCCTCGCCGATCTGCGACGCGCGCCTGCTCGACGGCTCCCGCGTCAACGTGATCGCGCCGCCGCTGGCGATCGACGGCGCCGCGCTCACCATTCGTAAGTTCAAGAAGGACAAGCTGACGCTCGATCAACTCGTGCGCTTCGGCGCGATTTCCCCAGCGGGCGCGGAGATCCTCAAGATCATCGGCCGCGTCCGCTGCAACGTCGTCATCTCCGGCGGCACCGGCTCGGGCAAGACGACGCTGCTGAACTGCCTGACCAACTACATCGACGGCGGCGAGCGCGTCATCACCTGCGAAGACGCCGCGGAGTTGCAATTGCAGCAGCCGCACGTCGTGCGGCTGGAGACGCGGCCGCCCAATCTGGAAGGCGTCGGCGCGGTCACGCATGCGCGATCTCGTCAAGAACTGCCTGCGTATGCGCCCGGAACGGATCATCGTCGGCGAGGTGCGCGGACCCGAAGCGTTCGACCTGTTGCAGGCGATGAACACCGGCCACGACGGCTCGATGGGCACGCTGCACGCCAACTCGCCGCGCGAGGCGCTGAGCCGTATGGAATCGATGATTACGATGGGCGGCTATTCGCTGCCGACCAAGACGATCCGCGAGATGATCGTCGCCTCCGTCGACGTCATCGTCCAGGCCGCGCGCCTTCGCGACGGCTCGCGCCGCATCACCCACATCACCGAGGTGATGGGCATGGAAGGCGACATCATCATCACCCAGGATCTGTTCGTCTACGAACTCGTCGGCGAGGACGCGCAAGGCAAGCTGAAGGGCCGCCATCGCCGACGATTTCGTAGACGAACAGATCCTGGGTGATGATGACGTCGCCTTCCATGCCCATCACCTCGGTGATGTGGGTGATGCGGCGCGAGCCGTCGCGCAGGCGCGCGGCCTGCACGATGACGTCGACCGACGCGGTGATCATTTCGCGGATGGTGCGCGACGGCAGCGAATAGCCGCCCATGGTGATCATCGATTCGATGCGGCTCAGCGCCTCGCGCGGCGAGTTGGCGTGCAGCGTGCCCATCGAGCCGTCGTGGCCGGTGTTCATCGCCTGCAGCAGGTCGAACGCCTCGGGTCCGCGCACCTCGCCGACGATGATGCGCTCGGGGCGCATACGCAGGCAGTTCTTGACGAGATCGCGCATCGTGATCTGCCCGGCGCCCTCGAGATTGGGCGGCCGCGTTTCGAGCCGCACGACATGCGGCTGCTGCAGTTGCAGTTCCGCGGCGTCCTCGCAGGTGATGACGCGCTCGCCGGCGTCGATGTAGTTGGTCAGGCAGTTGAGCAGCGTCGTCTTGCCGGAGCCGGTGCCGCCGGAGATGACGACGTTGCAGCGCACCCGGCCGATGATCTTGAGGATTTCCGCGCCCGCCGGCGAGATCGCGCCGAAGCGCGTCAGCTGATCGAGCGTCAGCTTGTCCTTCTTGAACTTTCGGATCGTCAGCGCGGCGCCGTCGATCGCCAGCGGCGGCGCGATCACGTTGACGCGCGAGCCGTCCAGCAGGCGCGCGTCGCAGATCGGCGAGGCTTCGTCGACGCGCCGGCCGACCTGGCTGACGATGCGCTGGCAGATGTTCATCAACTGCGCGCCGTCGCGGAAGCGGACGTTGGTCAGCTGAATCTTGCCGCCGACTTCGATGAAGCGTGCGCGTCGGCCCGTTGACCATGATGTCGGCGATGTCGTCGCGCGCCAGCAGCGGCTCCAGCGGGCCGAAGCCGAGCACGTCGTTGCAGATGTCGTCGAGCAGGTCCTCCTGCTCGGAGATCGACAGCACGAGATTCTTGATCGTGACGATCTCGTGGACGATGTCGCGAATTTCCTCGCGCGCGCTTTCCTGATCGAGCTTGGACAGCGCCGCCAGATCGATCGCCTCGATCAGCGCGCCGAAGATCATCGATTTGGTCTGGAAATAGCTTTCCGGCCGCTGCTCGGTCTGCGCGTTCGGCGTCGGCCGACGGCGCCGGGATCGTGCGGCGCGCATCGGCTCGGCGCGGCGGCGCGGCTCGGCGCGCGCGGCGCGAGCGCGGCTGGACGCTCAGACCCGGATTGGAACGCTTACCGAACATGTCTCGACTTTCCTTGCGTCTCCGCGAGCGACGCGACGCCGTCGCCGCGCTGGACGCGCGACGCGCGTCACGCTTTCTTGCGACCGAACTTGCGCCAGCAGCGGATCGAACAGGCCGCGCTTGGCCTTGCGCGTCTCGCCTCGGCCCGCGATCGTCGTTGGTCAGTTCGGCGAAAATCTCGGCGCAGCGTGCCCTTCGGCTCGATTTCGGCGATCATCTGCCCGTTGTTGGCCGCCGAGCCGAACAGCTTGGCGTCGTGCGGGATGACCGCGATCGGCTCGATTTCGATGGTCTTGGTGAAGTCGGCGACCGAGATCTCCGGCCGCTTCGGCATGCCGACGCCGTTGAGCACCAGGCGCGGCGGATGATCGTGCGGGCGCGCGCCGCGGATGTTGTCCATGATGTTCTTGGCGTTGCGCAGATTGGCGAGATCGGGCGCCGCGACGACGATCACTTCGTCGGCGCCGACCAGCATGCGCCGCGTCCAGCGCGTTCCAGGCGTGCGGAATGTCGAGCACGATCCAGGGCGTCGAGGCGCGCATCGTGTCGACCAGCGAATCGAACGACGGTCTCGGAGAAATCGTAGAGCCGATCGAGCATCGCCGGCGCGGCGAGCAGGTTCAGATTGTCGCCGCATTTCGACAGCAGGCGATCGACCAGAGTCGCGTCGACGCGCTCGGGCGCGAACACCGCCTCGGCGACGCCCTGCGGCGGATCCTGGTTGAAGTCGAGGCCCGCGGTGCCGAAGCCGAGATCGAAATCGGCGATGATCGTCGCCATTTCGAGCCCGGTCGGCGAGCTGCCAGGCGAGATTGTGCGCGATCGTCGAGGCGCCGACGCCGCCCTTGGCGCCGATCGACCGAAATCACGCGGCCGACCGGCTTGGCGCCCGGCGCGCGGAACAGATGCGAGATCGCCTGGACGAATTCGACGACGCCGAACGGCCAGACCAGATATTCGCTCACGCCGCGCGCCATCAATTGGCGATAGAGCACGATGTCGTTGACCTTGCCGATGACGATGACCTTCGTGCCCGCGTCGCAATATTGCGACGAGTTCGTCGAGCTGCTCGAGCAGCGCGTCGCTGTTCGGCGGTCGCCTCGAGAACGATGACGTTCGGCGTCGGCGCGTTGCGATAGGCCTCCACCGCCGCGGCCGCGCCGCCCATGTTCTGCTTGACATGCGCCTTGCTCATGCGCCGATCGGCGATCGCGGCCTGCACGACGGCGGCGATTTCCGGCGTTTCGCAGAACGCCTGGATGGAGACGCGCGGAACCGGATCGATCTGCGGCGATCGGCGTCGCGGCGGCGACTCGCGACTCGGCTGCGTCCTCGAGCGCTTGAGCACGCATGTATCAGCCTCCCTCCGACCGTGCCGATGGGCGTGTTCTGGTCTTCCAGTCCGTGCCCGGATCCTGGCCCTTGCGCACATCGCTCGATCGCCCGCAGCCGCATCGTCGACGTCGGAGCGGCGCTCGGCGCGCGACTGCGCGAGGTCGCGGGGATCGTCGACCTGCGCGGCGAGCATCGACTGCGTCGCGCAGCCGAAATTCTCGTAGGACACGTTCTTCCAGCCCTCGATCGAAGCTGCCGGAGGCGAGATCGTCGGGCCATTGGCCGCAGGTCGCGCGGCACCTTCGCCTTCAGGCCCTGGAAGACCAGCCGGACCGGCGCGCGCCAGAGTCGGATCGGCGACCGGATAGGAGCCGACCGACGACGTAGCCGCGCAGCCCGCTCGCGTAGAGCGCCTTGCGAATCTCGTCGACGACGCGGCGCTGCGCCGTCGCGCCGGTTGGAGGGCGCCAGGATCGCGATCCGGCCGGCGCCGAAGTCGCGATAGCGCTCGGCGAAGGCCCGGATCTTGGCGCGCGACTGCGCGTCGAGCGCGCCGCCGACCGGGAAGATGTCGAGCGTCGTCGGCGCCTGCGCGAGCACGATCGGATAGCGCTCGTGATAGTCGACGGCCGCGACCGGATCGTTGGAGGCGTAGTCGATCACGCACGCCGGAGAGCGCGCAGCGCGAGCGCCGCAGCGCCGCGAGCGGACCCGCGATGGCGCGGCCGCGCGGCGACGGGCTTCGGAGATGATCAGTGGTTCATGCGTCGACTCGCGATTGGAGATGTCGGAATCAGGTCTCGAAGTCGTTCAATCCGTGATGAATCCGACCTTGCCGGAGTAGTCGGCATCGGCTGCAGGCCGCCTGAGCGTCGAATAGATGCGGTTGACCCGGCCGAGCAGCCAAGCCTGCGGATCGCTCGCGTCGTCGAAATTCTGCGTCCGGCCGCACGACGTCTGTTGCGGATCGATCGGCGTGGACGATGTAGGGCGTCACGATGATCAGCAGCTCGGTTTCCTGGCGCTGATAGTCGCGCGAGCGGAACAGCGCGCCGAGCACCGGCAGGTTCATCAGGCCCGGCACGCCGTTGATCGCCTGCTGCGATCTGCGTCGAGATCAGGCCGGCCGAGGCGATCGAGCCGCCGGACGGCAGTTCGACCGTCGTTTCGTTCTTGCGGGTGCGGAAGCCGGGAATCGACGTGTTGGCGATCGACGAGCTGCTTGCGACGTAGTCGATGTCGGTGACTTCGGTCGCGATGCGCAGCTGGATGCGGCCCTGCGACAGCACGACCGGCGTGAAGTTGAGCGTGACGCCGTAGGGCTGCTGAATGATGCTGAGCTGGCAGCATGCCGCCGGTGCAGGTTCTCGCCGTTCGGGATCGGGATCGTGCCGCCGGCGAGGAATTTCGCGCGTTCGCCGGAAATCGCGGTGACGGTCGGTTCGGCGAGCGTGCGCGCGACGCCCTGCTGCTCGAAGGCCTGCAGGGTCGCCGTCAGCTGCTCGCCGGCCATCGTCCAGCCGATCGTCGCCTTGCGTTGCGCGAGCGCGCCGTTGACGCGCGAACGGATTGGTGATCGATCGAGCGCTGTCAAGGCCGCTGCGTCGGCGCTCGATCCCGCCGAGAAGTTGACGCCGAGCTGCTTGATGATCTGGCGGCGGATTTCGGTGATCGTCACCCGCAGGCTGACCTGATCGAGCCCGCGGATGGTCAGCGAGTTGACGACCTTGCCGCGCGTCGCCGTCGGCGCGACGGCCGCCGCGCCGTCGGCCGGCGCCGCGGCGCCGGTCGAGCCGAGGACAGGAAGCCTGCGGCGATGTCGAGCGCCTTCTGCGCGTCGCCCGCGGAGGCGACGGAGCCGGTCAGGATGATCGAGTCCGCCGACCGTGCGGACATGGATGTCGTTGTCCGGGATCGCGGCTTCGAACAGCTGCGCGAGTTCGCCGACGTCGCGGCCGACCGTGATCTCCAGCACCGCGATCTTGCGGCCGTCGGCGGCGAGCGCGAAGATCGTCGTCTGGCCCGGCGCCAGCGTCGAGATGTAGATGCGCCGCGCGCGAGCGCACGATCGCGTTGGCGACCTTCGGCTCGCCGACGAAGATTTCGCGGCGTCCTCGGGCAGGTCGACGATCACCGAGCGGCCGACGCCGAGCTGCAGGCTCTTGGTCACGCCGCGCTGGACCGCGACGGCGGAAGCCGGCGGCGCGATCGGCGAAGGCGCGGGCGACGGCCGTCGCCGCCACGCAGAGCATCGCGAGCGCCGCGAGCCCGCCGACCAAGTTTGGGCCATGCCGCATCGCGCGAGCCGCTCTTGAAGTTGCGGTTCATGGACTGCCGTCCTCTCATCGGGCGGCCTGCTGCGCGGCGCCGTAGCGCACGATCGTCAGCCGCCGCCGTTGTTCCTTCGCGGTCGCCGACCGTTTCGGTCCCCCGCCGCTGTCGACCAGGCTGCGCAGCACCAGATGCAGATTGGACCGCCGGACATGTGCTGGCGAGCACGATCAGTTCGGCCTGAGCGGGATCGAGTTCGAGCGTCGCGTTGCCGCCGACCACGACCTTCTTGCCGTTCTCTTCCTGGACGTTCTGGCCGATCGCCAGCACGCGGACATTGGCAGAATGGTCTGGTGCGCCATGACCTCGGCGCCGCGCGCCTTGGTCGCCTCGTCGTCGCGAAAGATGCGCACCACGTCGACGCGGTCGTTGGGCAGAATGAACCCGCCGGCCGTCGAATCGCCGCTGTTGTCGATCTTGATCGCGACGGCGCGCATGCCGCTCGGCAGGATCGCCGACATGAAGCCGCCGGCGCCGCCCTTGACGAGCTTGTCGCGCCGCATCGGCTCGCCGCGCAGGAACGAGTCGCGGGTCATCGAGCCCTTGACGTCGTCCATGGCGTCGCCGCTGGCGACTTTGACGATCATGTGTTCGGAGATCGCGGCCTTCGGCCAAGCCTGCCAGCGGTCATCGTCGCGTCGACCACGGTGCCCATCGGCACGTCCTGCGCGGCGACGAGCACCTCGTCGGTCTCGAGCTTCGGCGCCTGGACGATGGGCGCCGCGGGGCGACCCCAGGAATTACTGAAGAGAAAGTAGGCGCCGCCGAACGCGACGACCGAAACGCCGAGCACCCGATTTGCATTCTGTTCATGGACTTCGGGCCCTCTCGCGCGCGTCGCGCCGCCGTGGCCAACATGAGCGAAATCGTCAAATTACGGTTAATCAGCCGTATCCAAACGATTGCCAATCTCTGAATAATCAACGTAAACAAAAAAAGAACTCCGCGAGCCGCCTTTCGGCGGCTCGGCAAAGTTGCCGAAAGGCGACCCCTGGGTCAGTGAGAGGCGAGCATGCCCCAGAACTGCGTCTCGGGATAGACCACCAACCGGCCCAACGCCTAAGGCAATCCATGAGCTATAGCCGGACTTCGCATTGTGAAGTCTGGCGATCCAGATTTG
>CAWEDI010000032.1:0-195865 GCA_963807735.1 uncultured Pseudomonadota bacterium
GATAAGCGCCCGCGTCCACCGTGCCCGCCGAAACCCGAGGGGCGCCGGCGAAGTCGGTGAGGCCGTTGACCCCAAGGCCTAGCACCGCGCCCAGGTCGACGGCGGGGGAAGTGGACGCAATCTTGAAATCGGCTGACGCCTCGTTGACGAATTGCGGGTTGGCGAACACGCCGTGCGCTTCCTGTCCGCTGGCCGTCCGGAAGCTCGCCAGACTGCCGTACGTCGCGCCATGCCACATCCACTGCGCGGCCCCGCCGCCGGCGGTGTCGTAGAGATCGTGGTCAAGATTGGCCGGCGGCGTCCCTGGCGCCACGGAGTTTATCAACAGGCCCTGGGAATTGGCGTAGAAGATGTTGTCGAGGATCAGGTTGCCGGTGGCGTTGTAATAGATTTGCAACTCGCCCGAGCCCGATTGGGTCGTGTCGTTTTCGAACAATGTGTTGTTGGCGACGATGCAACCCTGCGTTCCGCCGTTCTGAGTCGGGTCGGCGCCGCCGAGCGATATGCCGGTGACATTGCTGTGGTAGACGATGTTGTCGTGCGTCGAGACGCCGACGGTCGCCCGACCCGGCGTCTCGCTCGCCATCTCGATGCCGATGTCGGCGTTGTAGACAAGGTTGTTCTGCACCGTCACGTAGGCGCCGCCGTCGACATAGATTCCGTCGGCGCCGAGCGTGTCGCCATAAGCGGGATTTTTTGCGGAGGTGATGTTGTAGATCGTATTGTTCGCCACCACGCCGATCCGGGCGAAGTCGTAGGCGGGCGACGGCGCGGTTCCGAAATAGCCTTCGACATTGACGCCGATGTTGTTGTTGTCGTGGATGACGTTCCGGGTCACCTCCCACCAGGCGACATTGCCGCTGAGCGACAGCGACTCGCTGAAACCGAGGGTGAGGTGGTCGAGCACGTTTCCGGAGATCGTCAGCCAGTTGATCGAGGCCGGCGCCGAGGAGCCGTAGATCGCCACCCCCAAGGCGTCGCCGTTCGAGTTGGTCAGCGTCGTCGTGATGTTGTGGACGAAGTTGTCGAGGATCTCGATGTGCGACCCGGCGCCCTGAACGTAAACGCCGATCGGCACGGCCGTGGTGTTGCTGACGTAGTTGCGGATCTCGAAGCCCTTCAGGCGCACCCAGCTGGCGTTGGTGAGGGTGACGAGCCCGTATTGGCCGCCGGGGATGGCGAGGCCCGTTCCGTCGATGACGGCGGTCTGGCCCGGCGCCGAGGCGAGGGTCAAAAAGCCGGCGGCGGCGGAGCCGGAGCGGGTGATGGCGACCCGTTCGTTGTAGACGCCGCCCTCGACGAGAACCTGCGAACCCGCGGGCGCCGTCGAAGCGGCGTGTTGAATCGTGCGCCATGGCGCCGCAGCGGTCCCGGGATTGCTGTCGTTCCCCGTAACGGCGACATAATAGGTCGAGGTCGGCGGCGGTCCCGCCGCTACCTCCACGCGGGCGTGGCCGTTGATCGCGGGATCGGCCGCCGGGACCGCTTCGACGATGACGTCGAGGGTCGCCGCCGCGTCGGGCGGCGCCACATAGAGACCGTCGGCGTTGATGAGGCCGACCGAAGGAGCGCCGTAGGGCACCCCGTTTACCAGCCAGCGCACCGAGGTATTCGTCGAGCCTGAGACGTGCGCGGTGAATTGCTGCGCGCCATTCGGCCCGAGGCTGGCGCTCGGCGGCGACACGACCACGGAGACGCCGGCCGCCGCGGGGCCCGCCAACGGCCACAGGACGACGAATGTGAGCAGCCGCCGCATCGTTCCGCCCCCGTCTTGCGCCAGCGGGGCGACACCCCCGCGTGGCGCCAATTCATAGGGGATCCCGCGAAGATGGCAATTGCCGGCCGGAGAGCGTCTGCGCGCCGCGAGGTTTCTCCCGGACCGTCGTGAAAACGCAATCTTCGCGTCACATCAAGGTCCGACGAAGGAGCAAAGCGATGGATGACGAAGCGGCCAAGAAAGCGGCGGAGATTTACAAGCGCATCCACCGCGAAGTGTCGGACGATCTCGACGAGGAATTGGAGCTCGAACTCGACGACGACCGCGTCGCCGATACGATCGACGGCGTCGTCAATCATCCGACCGCCGAGAGCGAGGGCCGAAAATTCTACTTCAGGGAGCTGCTGCGGCTGCAACGCGAGCTCATCAAGCTGCAGGACTGGATCGTCCACAAGAAGCTGAAAGTGGTCGTGCTGTTCGAGGGCCGCGACGCGGCGGGCAAGGGCGGCGTCATCAAGCGGATCACGCAGCGCCTCAACCCGCGCGCCTGCCGGGTGGCGGCGCTGCCGGCGCCGAGCGAGCGCGAGCGCACGCAATGGTACTTCCAACGCTACATCGCGCATCTGCCCGCCGGCGGCGAAATGGTGCTGTTCGACCGCTCCTGGTACAACCGCGCCGGCGTCGAGCGGGTCATGGGCTTCTGCGACGACGCGCAATATGAGGAGTTCTTCCAGTCGGTTCCGGAGTTCGAGCGCATGCTCAAGCGCGCCGGAATCGTGCTGATAAAATACTGGTTCTCGATTACCGACGACGAGCAGAACCTGCGCTTCCAGTTGCGCATCCACGATCCGCTGAAGCAGTGGAAGCTGAGTCCGATGGACCTTGAGTCGCGGCGGCGCTGGGAGGATTACACCAAGGCCAAGGAGGTGATGCTGGCGCGCACCCACATCCCGGAAGCGCCGTGGCATGTCGTGGAGGCGGTCAACAAGAAGCGCGCGCGGCTCAATTGCATCGCCCATCTGCTGCGCCAAATTCCCTACGAGGCCGTCCCGCACGTCGACCCCGTGCTTCCGCAGCGCGAGCATCGCCCCGATTACGCCCGCACCCCCGTCCCGGAGGCGATGTACGTGCCTGACGTTTACGCGGACGAGTTCGATTAGGGGGGAACGGGGCGGTCGGAACGCCCCAGGCGCCACGTCTGCAAACTGGCGGAGACGGAGGGATTCGAACCCTCGATAGGGCTTTACAACCCTATAACGGTTTAGCAAACCGCCGCCTTCAGCCTCTCGGCCACATCTCCGCAACGCTCCGAAAGCGTGGCCGCGTCTATGCCCGACGACGCGCGACAAGGCAAGTGCGACGAAGACGAGGCAGAATACGGACGTTACGAACTGGCGTCTGGCGCGCCCCCAATCTGGGCGACGACAGACATCAGACCCGGGATTGGCCACGCCAACCCAACCCGTCTCAACGCATTGCCAAGCCAGCCGACGACTTCCTGTCGCGACCCCTAGCTCTCACCGCCGCCCGCCCGCTCGACGAGCGGGCTTGCCCAACGATCAGCGAAACGACCTACAACGATCGCTCACAGCCGCCTTCGCCTCCAACTTCACGCCCCGCCGAAATTGCCGGCGAGCCGCCCCGCGATATGCGGATCAACCACGCCCAAGCCTACGTTCAGCTCTCGGAAGTGGGCTCGCCCGGCGCCGTTGCCGGCGCTTCCATCGGCTTGCTGGCGCGCTTGGCGGGGGCCTTGCGGGCGGCGGTCTTCTTGGCGGCGACCTTCTTGGCCGGCGTCTTCTTGGCGGCGGTTTTCTTGGTCGCAGCCTTCTTCACCGTCTTCTTCGCCGCGACCTTACGCGTCGCCTTCTTCGCCACGACCTTGCGCGTCACCTTCTTCGCTGTCGTCTTGCGCGCGCTCTTCGCCGGCGCCGCCTTCTTCGCGGGTTTCTTCGTTGCCGCTTTCGCCATGGTGCAGGAGTCCTCTCGTGTGATGCTTCGTTCGCGCGCGCCGTTCGCGCGACAACCAGACATCAATCAAGGTACGCGTGTTTTCTCGTGCATCAAGTCGCATGACGAGAGCGTGTGCGTCGCGCGGCGCCTTCGTCATCGAATTATCCTGCGCGCTCGCACGCAGCGCGACGTCGCTTTGGCGTGCGTCAAGCGCGGCTCGACGAGGCGCTGGCCCCGGCGCGAACGAGACTGCGCGACTCCGCTGGCGGCCTGCGATTCCGTGCGCGAGCGCGCATGTTTGTTTGGTAGCGTTTGAGACCGCGCCGTTGCTCGGCCGGCATTGGCTATCGCGCTTGCAGGCTCGCGCGCATCGCGCAGCGAAGGCGAACAAGCGCGCTTAGCAATCGAATTTTTCTGCGTGGATAACCCGAAGATTCCGCAGGAGTCGCGTTTCGCGACGCCGCCAATTCCCCCGCAACGCCGCGAATCGGCGGCTTTCGCCGCGACTCAGGGCAGTCCGAGCTTGCGTTTCAAGGCTTCGTTGACGCTCTGCGGATTGGCTTTGCCGCCGGTCGTCTTCATCACCTGACCAACGAACCAACCGAGCATGCCGGGCTTGGCTTTCGCCTGTTCCGCCTTGTCGGCGTTGGCCGCGATCACCGCATCGACCGCCGCTTCGATCGCGCCCGCGTCGCTGACCTGCACTAACCCGCGCGTCTGCACGAGCGCGCGCGGATCCGCGCCTTTCTCAGGGCCGAGCAGCAGGACGAGCACGTCCTTCGCGATCTTGCCGGAGATCACGCCTTCGCCGATGAGATCGACGAGGGCGCCAAGCGCGGTCGCGCTCAAGCCCGCATCGGCGACCGCGACGCTGTGCGCGTTGGCGTGCGCCGAAAGATCGCCCATGATCCAGTTGGCGACCGCCTTCGCGTCGCGCTTGCCGGCGTCATGGCGAGCCGCTTCCTCGAAATAGGCCGCGGTCTCGCGCTCGGCGCAGAGGATCGCTGCGTCATAGGCGGAAAGCCCGTATTCCCGCATGAAGCGGGCTTTCTTGTCGTCAGGCAGCTCGGGCAGATCGCGCTTCAGCTCATGGACGAACGCGTCGTCGAACTCCAGCGGCAGCAGATCGGGATCGGGGAAATAGCGGTAGTCGTGCGCCTCCTCTTTCGAGCGCATCGAACGCGTTTCTCCTCTGTTCGGATCGTAGAGCCGCGTCTCCTGCTCGATGATGCCGCCGTCCTCGATGACGCCGATCTGACGACGCGCTTCGACGTCGATCGCCTGCCCGATGAAGCGGATCGAGTTGACGTTCTTGATCTCGCAGCGCGTGCCGAACGGCGCGCCGGGCTTGCGTACGGAAACGTTGACGTCGGCGCGAAGGTTCCCCTTCTCCATGTCGCCGTCGCACGAGCCGATGTAGCGCAGGATCGTGCGCAGCTTCGACACATAGGCTTTCGCTTCGTCGGCCGAGCGCATGTCGGGCTTGGAGACGATCTCCATCAACGCCACGCCCGAGCGATTGAGGTCGACGAAGCTCAGGTTTGGCGACTGGTCGTGCAGCGATTTGCCGGCGTCCTGCTCGAGATGCAGCCGCTCGATGCCGACCTTGATGGCGTGCTCCGGCGTCAGATCGACCTGGATCTCGCCTTCGCCGACGATCGGGCTCTTGTACTGCGAGATCTGATACCCCTGCGGCAGATCGGGGTAGAAATAGTTCTTGCGATCGAACGACGAGCGCTTGTTGATCTGCGCCTTCAGCCCGAGCCCGGTGCGCACCGCCTGGCGCACGCATTCCGCGTTGATGACCGGCAGCATGCCGGGCATCGCCGCGTCGACGAGCGAGACATGCGCGTTCGGCTCGCCGCCGAACGTGGTCGAGGCGCCGGAGAACAGCTTCGCCTTCGACGTCACTTGCGCATGCACTTCGAGCCCGACGACGATCTCCCAATCGCCCGTCGCGCCTTTGATGAGATTGGCCATGCGTTGCTCCTCTCTCAGGCCCACCAGGGCTCGGGGCGCGGCGACTTCGGCGCCGCCTGCTCGATCGCCGCGCCGAGCGCGAACAGCGTCTCCTCGTCGAACGGACGGCCGATCAACTGCAAGCCCAGCGGCAGCCCCGCGGACGAAAGCCCCGCGGGCGCGACGAGTCCCGGCAGGCCGGCCATGTTGACCGTTACGGTGAACACATCGTTGAGGTACATCTCGACGGGATCGGCCGAGCCTTTCTCGCCGATGCCGAAGGCGGCGGAAGGAGTCGCGGGCGTCAGGATCGCGTCGACGCCGTCGGCGAAGACGGTCTCGAAATCTCGCTTGATGAGCGTGCGGATTTTCTGTGCGCGCACGTAATAGGCGTCGTAGTAGCCGGCCGACAGCACATAGGTGCCGATCATCAGGCGCCGTCCGCACTTCGGCGCCGAAGCCCTTCGCGCGCGTGTGCTCGTAGAGCCCGATGATGTCCTTGCCGTCCTCGCGCAGGCCGTAGCGCACGCCGTCGTAGCGCGCGAGGTTGCTCGACGCTTCCGCCGGCGCGACGATGTAGTAAGCGGGCAGGGCGTGACGCGTGTGCGGCAATGTTACGTCGACAATCTTCGCGCCCGCCTCCTTCAACCAATCGGCGCCCTGCCGCCACAGCGTCTCGATCTCGGCGGGCATGCCGTCGAGCCGGTATTCCTTGGGGATGCCGATGGTCATGCCCTTCACCGAGCGGCCCACCGCCGCCTCGTAATCAGGCACGGGCGCGTCGTAGCAGGTGGAGTCCTTCGGGTCGTGACCGGCCATCGAGGTCAGCATGATCGCCGCGTCGCGCATGGTGCGCGCGATCGGCCCCGCCTGATCGAGCGACGACGCGAACGCCACCATGCCGTAGCGCGAGCAGCGGCCGTAGGTCGGCTTGATGCCAACGGTGCCGGTGAACGCCGCCGGTTGACGGATCGAGCCGCCGGTGTCGCTCGCTGTCGCCGCGATGCAGAGATGCGCCGCCACCGCCGAGGCCGAGCCGCCCGAAGAGCCGCCGGGCGTCAGCAGGCCCTTCTTGTCGCCAACGAGCGCCGCCTTCGCGCGCTCGGGCTACCAGTTCGGCGGCAACCAGGGCGAGGCGACGGGGCCATAGTAGGACGTCTCGTTGGACGAGCCCATCGCGAACTCGTCCATGTTGAGCTTGCCGAGCATCACCGCGCCGTCGCGCCAGAGATGCGCGGTGACGGTCAACTCGTAGGTCGGCATGAACTTGTCGAGGATGTGGCTGCAGGCCTGCGTATGGACGCCCTCGGTGGCGTAAAGGTCCTTGATCCCGAGCGGCAGACCTTCGAGCGGTCCCGCGTCGCCGACGGCGATCCGCTTGTCGCTCGCCTCCGCGCTTTGCAGCGCGCGCTCCGCGGTCACGGCGATATAGGCGTTGAGGCCTTTGCCGCGCTCGATCGCGTCGAGATAGGCGCGCGTCAACTCGACGCTGGAGGCGCGCTTGTCGCGCAGCGCGGCGCGCGCCTCGGCGAGGGTAAGGTCGGTCAGGTCGGACAAAGAGGAATCCTCGAACTATTCGACGACTTTGGGCACCAGGAAGAAGCCGTCTTCGGTAAGCGGCGCATTGGCCAGCACTTTGGCCGCAATCTCCCCGTCGGTGACGACGTCGTCGCGCATCGGCAATTTCATCGGAATGACGGAAGTCATCGGCTCGACGCCCTCAACATCGACGGCGGACAGTTCCTCGACGAAGGAGAGGATCGCGTTGATCTCGCCTTGCAGATGCGGAATCTCCGGCTCTTCGACGGCGATGCGCGCCAGCCGCGCGATGCGGCGCACCGTGGCCTGATCCACGGACATGGGAACTCCTGTCTCTTATGAGAAGCGGCGGACCTATACACTGACGCCGTCGCCCGAAGCAACGCGGGCGTTCGCCAGCGTCGCCTCGAACGAACCCGAGGCGTCGACGGCGCGCCAGCCGGGCTCGCGCAGCGGCTCCGCCATTTGCCGCCGCGCGACTTGTTCGTCGGCGTCGGAGGCGTCGCCGCGTCGCGCAGCGATGCGTTGCAGCCGCGTCGCCAGCGGGGCGTCGAGCCATATTCCGACGAAGGGAACGTCGCACTCGGCTGCGAGTGCTACGACGCCGCCGCGCTCGGCGGCATGCGCGTGCGTGGCGTCGATCAGCACGGCGGCGCCGGCGGTCAGCGCGCGGCGCGCCTTGTCGATCAACCGTCCATATATTTCTCGTCCGACGCCCGCCGCATACGCGGCGTCGGGCAGGCGCGTATGCTCGTCGACGCCGAACAGATGCTTGCGCTCGACATCGCTGCGCAGCCACACGGCGCCGGGCGCCATGCCGATGTCAGGGCTCAGCGCGGCGGCGAGCGCGCTCTTGCCGGTTCCAGAGAGGCCTCCCACGGCGACGAGCCGTGGCGGCGCGGGATCGAGAAAGCGGCCGGCGAAATCGAAATAGCGCCGCGCCGCTGAACGCGCATGCGCGTTGGCTTCGACCTTGGCGCGGATCGCGGCGCGCACGCTCAGGAACAGCGGAAGCAGCGCCAGCGCGGCGTAGTTCTCCGCGTCCCCGAGCGCCAGATACCCATTGAGCAACTGATTGGCGTGGCCTCTGAGATCGCGCTCCCAGAGGTCCATCACCGCGAAAGCGAGATCGTAGAGGATGTCGCCGGTCGCGATGCTGTCGTCGAATTCGATCGCGTCGAACGGCGTCGGCCGCCCGTCGAGCAGCACGATATTGCCGAGGTGCAGATCGCCATGGCAGCGGCGTATGCGCTTGTCCGCGCCGCGCGCCAGCAACAAGGGCGTCGCGCGTTCCAGCGCCGCGCGCGAACGTGCGGTCAGCGAGGCCGTAGCGTCGGCTGGAAAGATACCGGGCCGGCTTGCGAAAGCCTCGGCGTTTTGCTCGATCCAGCGCCGCATCGCCACGATGGCGGGCGCGGCCTCGCAAATCGCGGCCTCGGCGTGCAGCGCGTGGATCGTCGTGGCGAGGTCGCCAATCGTCTCCAACTTCAGCGCGCCGCGCGCGGCGAGCTTGTCGAGCGTCGCCTCCTCGTCGAAGCGGCGCATCCGCGTCGCCCATTCGACGATCTCGCCATCGCTGTCTAAACCGTAGCCGTCGCGGGTCTTTCGGATCGGCGCCGCGTCCCTATAAATCTGTGGCGCGTGCGGCCGGTTCAGCGCGATCTCGGCCTCCGCCGCCGCCCGGCGTTTCTCAAGGGTCGAGTAATCGAGGAACGGAAGCCGGATCGCGCGCCGGATCTTGATCGCTTCGTCGCCTCTGAGAAAGATGACCGCGCCCTGCGTCTCGATGCGCCGCGCGCCTTGCCCGAAATGCGCGAGGATCGGCGCCTGCTCGTCGCTCATCCGCGCCCGCTAGTCCGCGCTTTTGGCGAACAGCTCGCGCCCAATCAGCATGCGGCGGATTTCGCTGGTGCCGGCGCCGATCTCGTAGAGCTTCGCGTCGCGCAACAGTCGGGCCACCGGGTAATCATTGGTGTAGCCGTTGCCGCCGAGCACTTGGATCGCGTCGAGCGCCACCTGCGTCGCGCGTTCGGCGGAATAGAGGATCGCGCCGGCCGCGTCCTCTCGCGTGGTCTCGCCGCGGTCGCACGACTTCGCCACCGCGTAGACATAAGCGCGCGCCGCGTTGAGCGACACATACATGTCGGCGAGCTTGGCCTGGACAAGCTGGAACTCGCCGATCGGCTGGCCGAACTGCTTTCGCTCGTGAACGTAGGGCAGCACCGCGTCCATCGCCGCCTGCATGATCCCGAGCGGCCCGGCCGCCAGCACGGCGCGCTCGTAGTCGAGCCCGCTCATCAGCACGTTGACGCCGCGTCCAAGCGTCCCGACCATATTCTCTTCGGGGACTTCGCAATCCTCGAACACCAGCTCGGAGGTGTCGGAGCCGCGCATTCCCATCTTGTCGAGCTTCGCGCCGGGGCGAAATCCCTTGAAATCCTTCTCGATAAGGAAGGCGCTGATGCCGCGCGGGCCGGCTTGCGGATCCGTCTTGGCGTAGACCAGCAGCACGTCGGCGACGGGTCCGTTGGTGATCCACATCTTGGCGCCGTTCAGCACATAACGGTCGCCCTTGCGCTCGGCGCGCGTCTTCATTGATACGACGTCGGAGCCTGCGCCGGGCTCGGACATGGCGAGCGCGCCGATGTGTTCGCCGGAGATCAGCTTCGGCAGATAGCGCGCCTTTTGCGCGGCGGCGCCGTTGCGGACGATCTGGTTGACGCAGAGGTTCGAGTGCGCGCCGTAAGAAAGACCGATCGCGGCGGAGGCGCGCGACACCTCCTCCACGGCCACGCAATGTTCGAGATAGCCGAGCCCGAGGCCGCCGTATTCCTCAGGCGCGGTAACGCCATGCAGGCCGAGCGCGCCGAGTTTGGGCCAGAGATCGCGCGGGAAGGCGTTGTCGCGGTCGATCGCCGCCGCGCGCGGCGCGATCTCCTTCTCCGAGAAGGCGCGCGCCGACTCGCGGATCATGTCGGCGCTTTCGCCGAGGTCGAAGTTGAAGGGGCGGGGGGCGTTGGGGATCATCGCGACACTCTCGCGCTCCCGGCCGGCGCTGTAAAGCCGGGTAGGGTTCAGGCGAGCTTCGCGATGCGTTTTCCTGTGGTTGGTAAGGAACGTCCGGGCGCCGTCAGCCTTTACCGAAATAAGTCTTCTGGCTGTCGGGGCGGCGTTGGGCCTTTGCAAAATGGCGAGGCCCGCCTTAATCGGAACAACCATGCAAACCTTCCTGTCCGACGGCGTGAGCCTCGCTTATCGCGACATTCCCGCCGAGGGGATCGACCTCGAAGAGCCGATCCTGCTCATCCACGGCTTCGCCTCGTCGCATCGCATCAACTGGGTGCAGCCGAGTTGGACGACGACGCTGACCCAAGCGGGGCGGCGCACAATCGTGTTCGACAATCGCGGCCATGGGGAGAGCGAGAAGCTTTACGACCCCGACGCCTACGCTACGCCGAAGATGGCGCGCGACGCCGCCCATCTGCTCGACCATCTCGGCGTCCGCCGCGCCGACGTGATGGGCTATTCGATGGGCGCGCGGATCGGCGCCTACCTCGCCCGCGAACAGCCGTCGCGCGTCCGCTCGCTGACGCTCGGGGGCCTTGGAATTCATCTCGTCGAGGGCGTCGGCCTGCCGCTCGGCATCGCCGACGCGATGGAGGCGCCTTCACTGGATGCGCTGACCGACCCGATGCAGCGCATGTTCCGCGCCTTCGCCGATCAGAACCGCAGCGACCTCAAGGCGCTCGCCGCCTGCATCCGCGGCTCGCGCCAGACATTGACCCGCGAGCAGGTCGGCGAGATCGTCTGTCCCGCGCTGGTGGCGGTCGGGACGGCCGACGCGGTGGCCGGCGACGCCCGGTCGCTGGCGGCGCTGATGCCGCATGGCGCCGCGCTCGATATTCCCGACCGCGACCACAACCGCGCCGTCGGCGACAAGGTCTATAAGCAGGGCGTGCTGGAGTTTCTCGCGGTTCGCCCCTGAGCTTCAGTCCGGCGTCGGCAGCGGCGCCGCGCCGCGAGAGGCTTGTCCCCATTCCGTGCGCCCCCTGAGCAACGACGCCCAGCCGCGCGCCGCGCCGAGATGGCGCAACGGCTGAAACGAGAATGGCTCGACCAGCAGGCAGAGCAGGGCGAGGCCCAAGCGCCGCGGCGTGCGCGCGCCGGTCCAGCGCCGATAAGCTTCCAGCGAATAGGCCATGTTGGCGAGATCGAAGCCGAGCTTGGCGAGCGCGATTCCGCCCGCCGGCAGCAACGCTGAAAATCGCCCCGTAGCGACAAAGACAAGCAGCAGCGCAAACGCGGTCAAGCCATACAGCGGCGCAGCGGCGTCGAGGCATTTGAACGGCAGCATGGCGAGCCCAAGCGCGCCGTACCGCGGGGCGCCGACCATGTCGCGGTTCCAGTATTGCGTTTGCAGGAAACCGGCGAACCAGCGCCGCCGCTGGCGCAGGAAAGCAGGGATCGTCGCCGGCGCGTCGGTCGAGGCGAACGCCTGCCCCAGAATGCGCACCTTGGCGACCTCGCCGCGTTCCCGCGCGCGCCGGTGCAGGCGGTGGATCAGCTCGTAATCCTCAACCAGACAGGCGGGATCGAAGCCGCCGACCTCGCGCACCGCCGAAGTGCGAAACGCCGCGAACGCGCCCGAGATCAGCAGCAGGCTCTCGAGTTCGGACCAGGCGTAGCGCCCGAGGAAGTTGCGGACATACTCGAAGCGTTGGAACGCCTGTAACGCAGACGCCACCACGTCGCCGCGACAGCGCGGCTCCAGCACGCCGCCGGCGACGATCAGCGCGGGGTCGGCGCCGAAAGCGCGGCGAATGTTGGCGATCGCGTCGGGGGCGAGCAGCGTGTCGGCGTCGACCGTCACGACGACGTCGCTGGCCACGTGGTCCAGCGCGGCGTTGAGCGTGCGCGCCTTGCCGCGATGCGGCAACCGCAGCCAGCGCAACGCCGGGGTCGCGGAACTCGTCGCAACATCGCCCAGCGCCGGCGCCGTGAGGCCGTAGCGTTGCGTGAGCACGGCGGCGCTTTCATCCTCGGAGCCGTCGTCGGCGAGCCAAATCTCGTCTATGGGGCTCGTTTGGGCGAACAGCGCGTCGAGGGTGGCGGCCAGCGCCGGCGCCTCGTTATAGGCGGCGATGACGACGCCGACCGTCACCGGGCCGCCGCCGTCGGCGACCGGCGCTTCAGAGAACAGGTTTCGCGCCTTCACGCCGACGAATACGAGCTGCGCCAGGTCGTAGACGACGAACGCCACGCCTATTGACCACGCGGCGAGACTATGGCTGCGAAACGCCGAGACGAACGCGAGGACCCAGAACAGGCCGATCGCCGTTATCATCGCGGCGCCGAACGGGGCTATCGGTTTGGGGTTGAGTCGCGGCGAGACGCGCCGGAACGCGGCGTCGAGCGAAGATGGCATGCGTTGAAAGGATGGTGGGTTCATGCGAGGCGAGCGGAGATGAAGGCGACTGGACGGTACTCCCGCCCCGCGATCTGGCTGCATTGGATCGTCGCGGCGCTGATTGTCGTGAACGTGGCGCTCGGCTTGTACGCCGAGTTGGCGCCCGACGATTGGGTGCGCCCGCTCATCGACACTCACAAATCGGTCGGAATTACGGTCTTGGGGCTGGCGGTGCTGCGGCTCAGCTGGCGCCTGTCGCACCCGCCGCCGCCGCTTCCCGCGGGTTACCCCGCCTGGGAGCGCCGCGCCGCCCATGCCGCCCATGTCGCGCTCTACGTGTTGATATTCGCGTTACCCCTGAGCGGCTGGGCGCACGATTCCGCCTGGAAGGGCTGGGAGGCGCATCCGATGCGCTGGTTTGGCCTGTTCCCGTGGCCGCGGATCGGGATGCTGGCGAGCCTGCCGGCGGAAGACAAGGAGCAGTGGCATGACGCGCTGTTCATGGTCCACAAATACGCCGGCTACGCGCTGTACGCGTTGCTCGCCTTGCACATCCTTGGCGCAGCGAAACACCAGTGGTTCGACAAACACCCGGAGCTGCAACGCATGGGGCTGGGCCCGCGCGCGCCTTGAGCACCCCCATCATGGCGATTCCCTGTCACAGAGATTGAAAACCACGCGGAAAAAGCAGAGTTGTAGTGGCCTCGCTCGCCAAGGCGATTCCTCTGACTCTCGAAATGCGGAAGGCGCCTCATGCCCGGACACCTGATCGACGGCCGCTGGGAGACCCAGACCACCGCGGCGACCAACAGCAAAACCGGCGCCTTCGAGCGCAAGGCGACGACCTTCCGCTCCCTCGTAGCCGCGGATGGCGAATTCGCGCCCGAGCCCGGCCGCTATCACCTCTATGTCTCCTATGCCTGCCCGTGGGCGCATCGCACGCTGATCTTCCGCAAGCTGAAGGGCCTGGAGTTGATGATCGGCGTCTCCGTCACGCATTGGCTGATGGGCGACGACGGCTGGACGTTCGCGCCGGGTCCCGGCGTCGTCCCCGATTCCGTGAACGGGGTCGAAAAGCTCTGGCAGCTCTATGTTCGCGCCAAGTCCGACTATACCGGTCGCGTCACCGTGCCGGTGCTGTGGGACAAGCACCGCAGCACGATCGTCAATAACGAGAGCGCCGACATTATCCGCATGTTCAACTCGGCGTTCGACGGCGTCGGCGCGGCGCCCGGCGACTACTACCCTGAAGCGCTGCGGCCGGAGATCGATGCGCTCAACGCGCGAATCTATGAGACCGTCAACAACGGGGTCTATCGCTGCGGCTTCGCCGGCGCGCAAGCCGCCTACGACGAGGCCGTGGCGGCGCTGTTTCAGACCCTCGACGATCTCGAGGCGCGGCTCGCGGGGCGGCGCTTCCTGTTCGGCGAGGCGCCGACCGAGGCGGACTGGCGACTGTTCGTGACTTTGCTGCGCTTCGATCCCGTTTACGTCGGTCTGTTCAAATGCAACATCCGCCGCATCGCCGATTACCCGAACCTGAAGCGCTACCGCGATGCGCTGCGCGCGTGGCCGGGCGTCGAGGAGACCGTTAACCTCGACCACATCAAGCGCCACTATTATCAGAGTTTGCGCTTCATCAATCCGACCGGGATCGTGCCGGCCGGACCCGTCTGAAGGAGCCCGTCATGCGAATCGCCCTCGGCGCCGACAACGCCGGCAAGCCGCTGCTCGACGTGATCGCCAAGCATCTCGCCGACAAGGGCGAGCACAGGGTTGACGACCTGAGCAGGCCGGGGCTCTGCGCCGACATCGCCGCCCACGTCGGCGACGCCGTGCTCGCGGGCAAGTTCGATCGCGCCATTCTGTTCTGCGGCACCGGCTCGGGCGTCTGCATCGCCGCCAACAAGGTGCCGGGAATCCGCGCGGCGCTGACCCACGACGCCTATTCCGCCGAGCGGGCGGCGAAATCGCACAACGCGCAGATCATCACGATGGGCGCGCGCGTCATCGGCCCCGAACTCGCCAAGACCATCGCCGACGCCTGGCTCGCCGCGGAATTCGACCCGCAGGGCGCCTCGGCCGGCAATGTCGCGGCGATCAACCGGCTCGACGCCGGCCGCTGAGGCGGGCCAACTGCGTAAAGCTGCGCGCTTCCATTTAACCCTTCTCTCACGCCGCGAGCTTTAAGCTTGCAAGGCGCCCGCAGCGTTTCCGCGGGGCGAGAGAGGGTTCCATGGAAGCGTTGAGTCGGCTCCTGCACGAGGGCGTGGGCCGCGTTCTCGGCACGTTCAGCCCGAGTTCCCCCTATGGCGCGCCGGCGCTCGTCGGCGCGCTCTTGTTCGCGCTCGGCTGGTACGTGTTGCGCCGGCGCGCGCGGGGCAGGGCGTCGAGCCTCAAGGCCTTCGTGCGCGCGATTTTTCCTCGCCGCATCCTGCTGCATCCGTCTTCGTTGGTCGACATGCGACTGTGGACGCTCAACACGATCGTGTTCGCGTCCGGCTATGCGTGGCTGGTGGTTGGAAGCTTTTTCTGGCGCGATCGCACGATCGGCGCGTTGACCGGCGTCTTCGGCGCGCATGGGCCGTTCGGCGTCTCGCCGGGGCTGGCGATGCTGGTCGCCACGGTCGCGGAACTGCTTGCCTACGAATTCGGCTATTGGGCGTCGCACTATGCGTTCCACCGCATTCCGGCGCTGTGGGAGTTCCACAAGGTGCATCACTCCGCGGAGGTGATGACCACCTTCACCGAGATGCGGCAGCATCCCGTCGAGATCATTTTCTTCATGAACGTGATCGCTTTTTTCACCGGGCTGACGTTCGGCCTGATGACCTACGTGTTCGGCCCCGGCGTCGGCCATCTGACGCTGCTGAACGGCAACATCGTGCTGACGATCTTCATGCTGACCTGGGGCCACCTGCGGCACAGCCATCTCTGGATTCCGTTCCAAGGGCTGGCGGGCAAGCTGTTCCAGAGCCCGGCGCACCATCAGGTGCATCACTCGACCGATCCGCAGCACTACGACAAGAACCTCGGCTTCGCGCTGGCGCTGTGGGATTGGGCGTTCGGCACGCTGCATATTCCGGCGCGCGAACGCGAAGTCCGCGAATTCGGGGTGGGCGAGGATTATGCGGACTATGCGACCGTCACCCGCTCGCTGGCGCGGCCGTTCCTGCGCGCCGGCGAGAGCCTGACCGCAGCCGCATCCGCGCCGGAGGAGCGCCGCGTCTGAGGCTTCAGCTCTCCTTGAACCCGTATTCCGGCAAGCCCTGCTCGGCGCCATAGTATTTGAAGGGCAGGAACTTGCCGGACATGCTGATCCGCACCCGGTCGCCCTTCGGGTTCGGCTCGCGCGAGATCTCCATGTCGAAGTCGATCGCCGACATGATGCCGTCGCCGAACTCCTCTTCGATCAGCGCTTTCCACGCCGGACCGTTAATCATCACCAGTTCGTAGAGCCGATAGATCAGCGGGTCGGTCGGCGGCATCGGCGTTCCGCGATAGGGCGTCTCGTTGAGCATCCGCTGTTCGCTCTCGTCGAGGCCGAACAGGGTCGCGGCCTTGGCGGCGAGCGGCTTGACCAGCTTCATCTGGCCGAGCAGCGCGCCGACGATCAGCACCGGCGATACGCCGCCGATCTCTTCGCAGATATGCGCCCAGGTCCAGGCTCGGGCGCGCTTGATGTCGAGGATCTTCTCGGTCAGTTGTTCGCGCCGCATACCGCCTCCGTCTCATCGTTCGCGAAAACGGCAAGCAGGCGGCGTGCCGGAGGGGCGGCGTGCGCCGCCCCGGCCCTTCAACCTTTCGCGTGAGGCGCTATTTCGGACAGTTCGGCGCACCGGGATGGCACGCCGCGGCGGGATGCGGCGCCGCATGTTGCGGTTCCGGCTTTGCACGCTCTCCCTCGGCGGCCGCGCGCTCCGCTGGGGCCGGCCTCGGCCGCTCCGCCTCGGCCCTCGGCTGCTCTGGCTTGGCCTCCGGCTTCGGCCGCTCCGCTTCCGCCCTCGGCTTTTCCGGCTTGGCGTCGGCCTTGCCTTCAGGCTTCGGGCGCTCCGTGTCGCCCTTGGGCTTTTCGCGCTTGCCTTCGGGTTTCGGCCGCTCCATCTCGGCTTTGGGCTTTTCGGCTTCGGCGTCGGGCTTGGCTCGTTCCTTCTCGGGCTTCGCCTCGGCGTCGGGCTTGGGCCGCTCTTTCTCGGCCTTCGGCTCGGCGTCGGGCTTGGGCCGTTCCCCCTCAGCCTTCGGCTTCTCCGGCGCGGGCGCCGGCTCGGCCTTCGGCGCCGGCGCTTCCGGCTTCAGTTCGCCCTTGCGCGCGGGCGCTTCGGCCTTCGGCTCCGTCCCCTTCAGCGGCTCGGGCGTCTCGGCGCCTGCCGCGGGCTTGGCGTTCGCGGGCTCTTCATTCGGCCGCGGCCTGATCGGACCGCCTGCGGCCTTGGCCGGCGCCACGGCCGCGCCTTTGAACTCGCCGGGCCTGGCGGTCGCGGCGACCGGCGGCTTGCCTTCGTTGGTGGTGACGAACGCCGCCTCGTTGTGGCTGGCGGCGGTGACGTGGCGGCGCTGCTCGACGGTCGGCGCGACGTGTGGCTCTTTCGCGGCCGCCAGCTCCTGCGGCGTCGGCTTCGCCTTGACCCCCTCGGGGCCGCCGTTGAAGCTCACGCGCTCGACGACAACCCGGGTGACCGGGCGTTCGTAGACATTGACGATGTTGACGGTCCCAAAATTGTTGACCGTGCGGTTGTAGAAGAAGCGGTCGCCATCCCAGCGGCCGCCCTCGAATCCTGCGCCGTTGTACCCGAAGCCATAGGAGACGCCGCCATAGAACCCGACATGGGGGCCCCAATAACCGCGGTGGAAGCCATAGACGCCGTCCGCGAAGGCCCAATAGCCCGGCGTCCACAACAGGCCCGGACGGGGCGGCTCGACCCAGGTGCCCGGCACCCAGAAATAGTCGTCGTTGTTCCAGGCCCAGTAGCCCGGCGTCCACATATAGCCGGCCGCGGGCAGCGGCGGCTGGTCATATTCCGGCAGCGGCGGCGGCGCCTCGTCGGCGATGATGCGCACGCGGCTGGCGGCGCGCGGCGCGTCCGATTCGTCGCCGGTCGGACAGGCGCAGGTCTGCGCGTCGGCCAATCCCGCGATCAGCGCGTTCGGCGCCGCGGCGAGCATCGCCGCCGCGAAAAGGGTTCTCAAAGTCCGCATGAAAGAGCTATCCCATGGGTTGCGGGCGCGAATGGCGACGCGCCGTCGAGGAAAATGGGGTGAATGGATCGTGAACCGCGCCCCCGCCGCGTGGTAACGCGGACGACCCTCCGTCGTCCGCGAATCGACCGAATGCAAGGCGGGCATGAGTCGGAATTGTCGTATACGCCGCAAACTCGCCTTCGTGGCGATTTAGTAACCGTCTTATGGTTAGGAAATCTGTACGTTTGCCGCAGCGGAATGGGCGGGCTCGCATGAACTGGTCCAGGCATTTGCTCGGTGGGGTCGCGGCGTTGGCCGTAAGCCTGGGGGCGGCGCTCGCCGAAGACGCCGTGAAGCCGGCGCCGACTCCGGCCGCGGTTACCCCAAGCCCGGCGCCGACGCCCGTCGCCCCGAAGCCGGCCGCGCCCAGCCCGCAAGCCGCGGCCCCGGCGCCCGCGGCCACGCCGACTCCGGCCGCCGCTGCGCCCGCTCCGTCCCCAAGCCCGATGGCGACGCCGGCCTCGGCCTCCCCCGGCGACGCGCTGCCGCCGGCGCCGATTCCCGCCGAACTCGCGCCGAAGCCGAAGCCCAAGGTGAAACCCGCGCCGCCGCCGCTGGAGACGGCGCTGTCGACCGACCCGAATCCGACGCTGTCGCAGCAGACTTTCTTCGCCACCCAAAAGGCCGCTGAGCGTTATGCGCGAATCGCTGACGAGGGCGGGTGGGCGACCGATCTGCCGGCGCTGCGTCCCGGCTCGAAGGGCGAGGAAGTCGCCAAACTGCGCAAGCATTTGGCGCTCGAAGGCGATCTCGACGGCGCCGCGTCCGGCGCCGCCGCGCGCAAGTGGGATTCCGCGCTAACCGCGGCGGTCAAACATTTCCAGGCCCGCATGGGGCTGCGGCAGACCGGAATCGTCGCCGGCGCTACGCTGAAAGCCATCAACGTACCGGCGGAAGTGCGCCGCCAGGAGCTTGCCGCCAGCGCGGCGCGGCTCTCCAACGTGCATTTCGAGTTCGAGCGCCGCTATGTCGTGGTCAACCTGCCGTCGACCTCGGTCGAGGCGGTCGAGGACGGGAAAGTCGCGCATCGCTACGTCGCCATCGTCGGCGATCCCGATCATCCCTCGCCGGAGATTTCCGCGCATATCTCGGTCATCAATCTCAATCCGACCTGGACGGTGCCGACCTCGATCATCAAGAAAGAGATCATCCCGCACATGCAGCGCGATCCCGGCTATCTCAGCCGCATGAAGATCCGCGTGCTCGACGGGCAGTTGCACGAGATCGACCCGCGCTCGATCAACTGGAGCACCGAGCGCGCCGCCAACTATATCCTGCGCCAGGATTCCGGCGCCGGCAATTCGCTCGGCTCGATCCGCATCGGCATGCCGAACAAGGACGCCGTCTATATGCACGACACGCCCGGCAAAGCGCTGTTCGGGCGCGACTTCCGCTTCCTCAGCCACGGCTGCGTGCGCGTGCAGGGGGTCTACGACTACGCGGCGTGGCTGCTCGAGGAGACGCCCGGCGGCCCCAACGGCGTGTGGGACAAGGCCGCGATGCTCGAGAAAGAGAAGGACAAGGAACGCTTCGACATCAAGCTGTCGCACCCCGTTCCGGTGATCTGGGTTTATCTGACGGGCTGGGCGAACGAGGACGGCGTCGTCAATTTCCGCAACGACGTCTACGGCATCGACCCTGCGGCCGAGGCGACCGCGAGCGCCGCCGCCGCGTCCGCGACGAACGAAGAGCCCGAGCCGGCCGCCGCGGTGGCGCCGGCTTCCGTCGCTGCGCCTGCGCCCGTTGCGACGCCGGCGCCGTTTTCGAGCAACTCGATCCTCAACTTCCTTCGCAACAACCATTGAGGGCGTCGCGACCTCTGCAAAACCGGGTCGATCCGTTCGGCGATCTGCGCGCGACGCCGGAACGCGGGCGGCTGATGGGCAACCGCGGCGGCCGTTTTCACGACGACGCGCAGCATATCGGGCGGCGACGTTTCGCCTCCAAGCAGTGGATCGCCTGCGTCCTCCAATTCAAAGAGCGACATCGCGAGGTGTTCGCGCACGGCTATACGGAGCTGTTCTTCCGTGACGAGCCGACGGCGCTGGCGGCGGGGCATCGCCCCTGCTTCGAGTGCCGCCGCGCCGAGGCGCTGGCGTTCCAGGCGGCCTTCCCCGGCCTGCGGCCGCGCGCGCCGGCGATGGACGCGCGGCTGCATGAAGAACGGCTCGATCCCCGGCGGCTGACGCGTTTGGTCGCCTTGGACGGCCTACCCGACGCCGCGATGGTGCTGTGGCGCGGTGCGCCGCATCTGGTCGCGGGGGCTTGGCTGTGGCCGTGGCGTTTCGGCGACTATGGCGCCGCGGCGCCGCGACCGAGCGGCGTCGAGGTCGTCGCGTTGACGCCGCCGGCGATCCTGGCGGCCCTGACAGCCGGCTACCGGCCGCGCCGCGAGGGAACGCCGCTCACGTAAGGCGACGGTGGGAGGGTCGCTTCGCCCGCGACGAAGGCGCATTCATCCGAAGTTCGGCGCTTGGTTGAAGATCGTCTCCAAATAGCGGCGCAAATGCGCGAGGCTTTCGCGCACCACCTGCGGCCCCTGCTTCGCCTTGGCGAAAATGAACGCGCCCTGCAAAACGGACTGGATGAAATAGCCGACGCTCTCGGCGCTCCACGGCGCCTGCGGGGCGTAGCGCTGTTTGGCGGCCTCGATGTCGCGCACCAGGTTGGCGATATGCGTCGCCATGCCCCGCTCGCAAGCCGCGCGAATTTCCGGATGGGTCGCGTACGTCTCCTGCACCAGCGTGCCGAGCAGACAGGTGTAGTCGTTCAAATCGCCGCGCAGAATCTCGGCGCGGAAATCCACGTAGCCGAGCAATCGCGCCAACGGGTCTTCCGCTTGCCGATACGCGGCGGTGGCGAAGAACCCCTCGGTCATCTCGCCCCAGAAGGCCGCGGCGGATAACGCCAGATCGTCCTTGCCCTTGAAGTGGTGAAAGAAGCTGCCCTTGGTGACGCCCGCTGCACGGCAGATGTCGTCCACGGTCGTCGCCGCGTAGCCCTTGGTGCGAATGACGTTGAACGCGCCGTTGAGCAGCTTGGTTTTCGATTCATGCTGGGACTGGGTTATCATGCTAAAACATACCGACGAGTTGGTATGGAGTCAACGCCCCGCTTCGGCTTGACGTCGCGCCCGGCCGGACCTAGGCCGCTCGGAATGAAGCGGGTGTCGATGCGTTCGGGAACGTTGCGAGCCCTCGCGGCCGCGCTTGGCCTCGCGGCGTCGCCCGCTTCGGCGCTCGATTGCGACAAGGCCGCGAGCCCTAGCGAAATTGCGATTTGCGCCGATCCCGCCGCGCGCGCCGCCGATAGCGCGATGGCCGACGCTTTCGCGGCGCTGCTCGCCGGCGCCGCCCCTTCCGCCAAGCCGGCGATCGTCGCCGCGCAGGCGCATTGGCTCCGGGACCGCGACTTCGCCTGCGAGCCGGAGAACGGGCCGAAACTCGCCGCCTGCCTCGCCGAGCAAAGCGGTCGCCGCCGCGCGTTCCTCGCCGCGGAGCCGGAGGCGGGGCCGGGCGCGCCGGGCCGGCTCGCCCCGTGGTTCCGCTACGAGGCGGGCGCGCCCGGCAAGGCCGCCGTCATGGTGCAGCTGCTGCGCTATCCCTCGCCGGCGACGCCCGCCGAGCGCGCGTTCGACAGCGCCGTCGACAAGCTCGCCGGCGGGATCGACGAGCCGGAGAAAGGCGATCCCGCCGCCGACCATTACGAATACGACCGTTCGATGCGCGTGACCTACGCTTCGCCGCGGCTGATCTCCGCCCACATCGACGGTTTTAACGACACCGGCGGCGCGCATCCCAACACGTTCTCAGGCGATGTTACGATCGACGTCGAGCAGGGCCGCGAGGCGACGTTCGCCGATCTTCTCGACGAGGCGGGCGCCAAAGCGGTGTTCGCCTATTGCCTCAAATCCGTCATTGCGGCGAAGACCGCGCGAATGGGGGCGGATGCGCCGCTCAGCGCCGCCGATCTCAAGGAGCTCGCCAAGAACGTCGCCGCCGAGACGGGCAAGCTGACGACCTGGAGCTTCTCGGCGGACAAGGCGACCGTCACCTACGACCCCTACGCGGTCGGCGCCTATGTCGAAGGCGCCTATCGCTGCGAAATTCCGTATTCGGCGCTGAAGCCGCTGGCCAAGCCGAGCTTTCCCCTGCCTTGAGGAGCCGCCCATGAATCAGGCCGTCACGCTGCCGCCCGCCAAGGGCGTGTTCATCGACAACGCTTGGCGCCCCGCCGTTTCCGGCCGCACGCTGCCGATGATCGCCCCCGCAGAAGGCGTCGCCTTCGCCTCGATTGCGGCCGGCGGGCGCGAGGACGTCGACCTCGCCGTCGCCTCGGCCCGCCGCGCCTTTGAGGACGGCGCGTGGGGGAGACTCAGCGCCACCGAGCGCGGACGGTTGTTGAGCAAACTCGGCCGCCTCATCGAGGATCACGCCGACGAGATCACCGCGCTGGAGGCGCGCGACACCGGCAAGCCGATGAAACAGGCGCGCGCCGACGCGGTCGCGGTCGCCCGTTATTTCGAATATTACGGCGGCGCCGCCGACAAGCTGCACGGCGATACGATCCCCTTTCTCGACGGCTATTTCGTCGCCACCGTCTACGAGCCGAAGGGCGTGACGGCGCACATCATTCCCTGGAACTATCCGAGCCAGATGTTCGGGCGCACGATCGCCGCCTCGCTGGCGGTCGGCAACGCCTGCGTGATGAAGCCCGCCGAGGACGCCTGCCTCGCGCCGTTACGGCTCACCGAGCTCGCCGCCGAAGCCGGCTTCCCCGAAGGCGCGCTGAATTGCGTGCCGGGGCTCGGAGAGGAGGCGGGCGCGGCGCTCGCCGCCCATCCCGGCATCGATTTCATCTCCTTCACCGGCAGCCAGGAGGTCGGGACGGCGGTGCAGACGGCGGCCGCGCGCAACCACATCGGCTGCACGCTGGAGCTCGGCGGCAAGTCGCCGCAAGTCGTGTTCGCCGACGCCGATTACGAGGCCGCGCTCGCCTCCGTCGTCAACGCGATCGTGCAAAACGCCGGGCAGACCTGCTCTGCCGGTTCGCGGCTGCTGCTCGACGCGAAAATATGGGATCGCTTTATAGCCGATCTCGCCGCGCGCTTCGCCAAGGTGACGGCGGGGACGCCGGAGATGGACCGCGAGCTCGGGCCAGTGATCTCTGCGAAGCAGAAACGCCGGATCGAGAGCATGGTCGCCGCCGCGGAGGGCGCGGGCGCCAAGAAGCTCGCCGAGGGCGAAATCGCCGAGGGCGCACCGTCGGCGGGATTTTATGTTCGCCCGGCGATCTACGGCGTCGACGATCCAGCAATGGCGCTGGTTCGCGAAGAAGTGTTTGGCCCGATCCTGGCGGCGACGCGGTTTCGCGACGAGGCCGAGGCGGTGCGGCTCGCCAATTCGACGGATTACGGCCTGGTCGCCGGCGTCTGGTCGGGCGACGGGGCGCGGGCGATGCGGGTGGCGCGAAGGGTCCGCGCCGGTCAGGTGTTCGTCAACGGCTACGGCGCCGGCGGCGGCGCCGAACTGCCGTTCGGCGGCATGAAGAAATCCGGGCATGGGCGCGAAAAGGGCTTTGTCGCGCTGCACGAGTTCGCCGCCTTGAAGACGCTGGTGTTCAAACACGGATAGGCGATTTGCTGAATCGCATGATCCGGATGTACGAAATGCCGGCGAGCCGTCCCGGCCGCAGAGGCTGTCTCCCAGCGCGACGGCGAAAGAGGAAAACGGCATGAGGCGTATTACCCTGATGGGCTTTGCGATTGTCGTTGGCGTCAGCGCGGCGATCGCGGCCGACGATCCAATCAAGGCGCGTCAAGCGCTGATGGACAAGAACGGCGACTCGATCAAGCCGATCGTGCCGATCCTGAAGGGCCAAGCGCCGTTCGATCTGGCGACCGTACAAACCGCGCTCAACGCCTTCATCGCCACCTCCGAGCAGGCGCCGCCGCTGTTCGCGCCCGGCACCGACAAAGGCAAGACCAAGGCGCTGCCGGCGATCTGGCAGAACAAGGCCGATTTCGACGCGCGCATGGCCAAGCTCGGGTCGGACTCCCGGGCCGCGCTCGCCTCGATCATGGACGAGGCGAGTTTTAAGGCGAAATTCCCGCCGATTCTGAAGAACTGCGGCGACTGCCACGAAACCTATCGCGCCAAGGAGCCATGAGGGCGCTCCTCGCGCTGATTGCGTTGGCGCTGATGGGGGCCGGCGTATTTTGGGAACTCACGGCGCCCCGTCGCCTCGATCCCGACATCGCCCGCGCGATGGCCGAGCCCGGCGACGCCAAGGCGGGCGAGATCGTGTTTTACGTCGCCGGCTGCTCCGCCTGCCACGCCAAGCCCGACGCGCCGACCAAGCTCGGCGGCGGCCCGGCGTTGAAGACGCCGTTCGGGCCGATCACGCCGCCCAACATCTCGCCCGATCCGACCGACGGGATCGGCGGCTGGAGCGCCGAGGATTTCGCCCATGCTGTGTACGACGGCGTGACGCCGGCCGGGGCGCATCTCTACCCGGCGTTCCCCTATCCCTCATACCGCCACATGAGCGTCGCCGACGTGCGCAACCTCTGGGCCTTCCTGCGCACGCTACCGCCCGTACCGGGGCGCACGCCGCCGCCCGGCTTCAGCTTTCCCTTCAACATCCGCCGCGCGGTCGGCGTCTGGAAGCGCCTCTATCTGCCGCCGGTTTCGCCGCCGGCGACAGTCGCCGCCGCCGACACCGCCGACTACGGCCGCTATCTCGTCGAAGGCCCCGGCCATTGCGGCGAATGCCACACCCCGCGCGACGCGCTCGGCGGCCCGGTGTCAGCGAAAGCGCTTTCCGGCGCGCCGATGCCCGACGGCAAGGGCAAGTCGCCCGACATCACGCCGGCGGGGCTTTCCAAATGGTCGTTGGACGACGTCGAGACCGCGCTCTCGCTCGGCCTCAAGCCCGACGGCGACACGCTCGGCGGGGCGATGGGGGAGGTCGTGCAGAACCTCGGCCATCTGCCGAAGGAATATATCAAGGCGATCGCGCTTTATCTGAAAGGGCCGCGGTAGCGTCGTTGCGAAGCGGAACGTCATTGCGAGCGCGAGCCGAAGCCATCCATCTCTGAGAGATCGTCTGATAGCCGGATAAGGTTGCACCAGCGGCGCCCTGGATTGCTTCGCTGCGCTCGCAACGACGGCTTCACAGAGCGCTAAAAACCCAGCACGATCGCGTTGTAGGCGGCGTGCGCGGCGATGCTGGTGGTCAGCCGGCCGGTGCGACGGAACAATAGCGCGTTGAGCGCGCCGAGCGCGAACACCGGCGGCCACGCCAGCAGCGGATGATACACCGCGAAAAACACCGCCGCGCCAATCAACGCGCGGGCGCCGCGCCACTCGCGATCGAGCGCGCGATAGAGCAGCCCACGAAACAAATATTCCTCGGCGAACGGCGCCATGGCGACCGCCATCACGAAATAGGCGGCGCGAGCGTGCGGGACCGCCGCCATCGCCTGCCGGCTCTTTTCGAGCGCTTCGGCCGCCGCGGGGATAAGCTCGATCGCTTCGAGATAGAGGCGCCCGAACCCGCCCAGCGCCGCGCCGGCGGCGAGGCCGATGACGATTCCGACCGGCGCGCTCGTCATGTTCGGCGAGGGCCAGGTCAGCGTATCCGCCAGCGCGACATTGCGGCCGCGCAACAGCCTGATCGTCCCGCCGCAAACGACGATCGCCGCGATCCCGTAGGCGGCGGCGGTGACGACCGCCGCGCTGTCGCCGCCGAGCAGCGCCACCGCGCCGGCGCTGAGGATCGAGGCGCCCTCGATCATCGCGCTGATCGCGATCATCGCGTGCAGCAGGGTCGGCGGCGGCGGCGCGATTTCAGACCAGGGGTCGAACAGATAGGGCAGGCGGAAGCGGAAATTCTGCCACATCGCCGCCGCCGTCAGCGTCGAATAGACGACGCCGGCGATAGCGAGGCTCGCCTGTTTGGTCATCACGCCGACCGCGAACGAGAACAGTCCGAGCGCCGACGCCCAACGCAAAATCCCCGGCGTCGGCCGCGGCTCGCCGGAGGCGCTGACAGGGCTCGCCAGTGTCACCACCTTCTCCGAGAGCGAACGGGCGAAAGCCAACCACAGCACGGCGGTGAGCGCGATATAGCCGGCGTCGCCGGGGAATCGTGCGGCGGTCAGCGCCAGCGCGATCAGCACAACGACGGAGGCGATCGAGGCCCACAGCCGCGCCTTGGTTTTCAGCAGGCTTTCGAGCCCCTGCGGCCAAGTCAGCGCGATCCACAGCGCCTGACCCTCCGACGCCAGCGATTTCGGTCCTAGCGTCAGCAGGATGTAGGCGCCGAACAGGATTGCCGCGCCGGTCATGCCGTTCCAGCTCACGAACGATTGCGCCACCAGCGCGCGCATGTTGAACGCTTGGATCGCCGCCAGCATCAGCGGCGCGATCACCGCCTGAACGATGGCGCTGCCGTCGCGGCGGAACCACAGCCATTCCCGGCGATAAAGGGGCGCCCAGGTGAACGCCGCCGCCGTCGCGCGGGGTTTCGCCGACACGCTGACCGAATAGCCGCCCAGCTCCATCCGCGACGCGCGCACGCTGAAGGCGACGGAGACGGCGATCAACACAACGGCGAGCGGCAGATCGAGCGCGAGGGCGCGCCACCAGGCAGCCCCGCCGTCGCCGGCGAGGCCGATCAGCGCCCGCGCCGCCGGCGCGGGCGCTGCGAAACGCTGCGCCACGGTGGCGATGGTCTCGGCGCTCTGGAACACGCTGGCGCCGAGAACCAGCGCGGCCATCAGCGCGCCGAAGCCGACGATGTTCATCAACCCGAACGCCGCGCCGCGCGCGCGCACCGATAGCCTTGAGATCAGGCCGAACTCGATCGCCCGTCCGACGCAGGCGAGCGCCACCGTGAACGCGACCCCGACAACCAGCCCCGCGAACACGCCGACGATCCCGTAGACCAGCCCGAACAGCGCCATCGGCATCAGCGGCGCCGTCACGTAGATCGGGTTGGCGGCGATCGGCGACAGCATCTCGGCGAGATAGATCGCCGCAGGCGGCGCGGGGTGGCTGAACAGCCACTCCCACATCGGGCGCCTGACCTCGACATTGTCCGGCCGCGCGCTTTCGCTCTGGCAGATCAGCATCACCGTCCACCAGAGAAGCAGCGCCGCCGCGAGCCGGTCGGGCAGCGGATAGGGCAGGCGCCAAAGCTCGTCCTCGTTGACGAGGCTCTTTCCGCCGCTCCGCGCCGCCGCCGTCAGCCGTTGCGCGATCCCCTTCGGCTCGCCGCGATGCACGCGCGCCTGGCGCAACGCCTCGACGGCGATCGCGCGGGCCTGATCGTCGTTGAAACGCGGGCGGACATTGCGATCGTCAATCGGGCCGAACGCCGTCAGAAACTGCGAGCTGACGATGAAATCGTTGTGCGCCCGCGCCTCGACGCGGGCGCCGGCGTCGATCAGCGCGACAAACTGCGCGGCGAACATGATCTGCACCACCACGCCGAACAGCGCGCCGAATACGAACACCAGCCCGGGCGTCGCGAACAACGCCGATACGCGTCGATTTTTGGCGAGCCTGACGTTGCGGCGCGCTCGGCCGAGCGCCCGCCAGCGCGCGGCCCTGAGCAACGCAAGGACCACCGTCCAAAAGCCGGGGCTCATGCCTCGAGGCCGCGCGTCAGATCGAGAAACAGGGCTTCGAGATCCTTGCCGCCATGGTCGGCGCGCAAGGTTTCGAGCGCGCCGGCCGCGATCAATCGTCCGCGACCGATCACCAGCACATGCGAGCAGAGTCGCGCCACATGGTCCATCAGATGCGTCGAGAACAGCACGGTGACGCCCTCAGCGGCGATCTCGCGCACCAGATCGTAGAACAGATGCGTCGATTCGACGTCGAGCCCGTTGGTCGGCTCGTCGAGGATCAACAGCGAAGGTTGATGCAGCAGCGCGAGCAGCAGCCCGAGCTTCTTCTTCATGCCGCGCGAGAATTCCTCGGCGAAATTGTCCATCTCGTCGGCCAACTGCATCCGCTGCGCCAGCGGTTCGATCCGCCGCAACGTCGCCGCGACGTCGAGGCCGTGCATCGCGGCACTGAGTTGCAGCGTCTCGCGCGCCGTCAGATAGGCGTAGAACACCGGCTCGTCGGGGAGATAGCCGATGCGGCGCTTCAATTCGACGCGCGCCTCGAAGGCGTCGAGCCCGTCGATGCTCAGCACGCCCGAGGTCGGCTTCATCAGCCCCATCATCAGCCGGAACAGCGTGGTCTTGCCGGCGCCGTTCGGCCCCAGCAACCCGCAAACTTGACCGCGCGGAACGGCGAAGCTGACGCCTTGCAGCGCGCGCTTGTCGCCGAAGGTCTTGACGATGTCGATGGCGCGCACGGCGTCGCCGGGGTCGGTCAAAGTCGGCTCCACGGCTCGGTCGGCCGCCCATTCTGGTCGCGCCGGTGCAGCGCCGTCAACTTGATCGCCCGCGGCAAGTTCCGGACAAGACCGGACAGGCAAGTTTGCGCGCGCGTTGCGATGGAGTGAACATGTCGAAATCGAGTTTGAAGACGCGCGCGAAAGCGAGTTCGGCGCTCCGCGGCGGGCCGGCCGTCGCGCCTGCGCATCTGGCGTTGGCGCAGGGCCTGGAGAAGATCGGCCGCAGCGGCGAGGCGATCGCGTCTTATGAGGCGGCGATCCGCAGCGACCCCGGCTCGCTGGCCGCTTATCTCGGCCTGGCGCGCGTGCTGTTGAGCGCCGGCCGGGCGACGGAGGCGTTCGGCCGCGCAGACCACGCGCTCTCGCTCGACGGCGAGAACGTCGAGGCGTGGACGATGATCGCCACGACGCTTGCGGCGCTCGGCGAGCCGGAGCTGGCCGCGCGCGCCTACGAGCGCACGCTGGCGCTGGCGCCCGCCGCCGCCGATCTTCATGTCCGGATCGCCGGCGTCTACGAAACGCTCGACCGGCCGTTCGACGCCGCCGCGCGTTATCAGCGCGCTCTGATGTTGGACGGCGGCGCCTCGGTTGAGGTCGACGCGCACGTCGGCCTCAGCGGGCTCTACGGTCGCTCCGGGCAATTTGCGGAAGCGCGCGCACACGCCGAGGCGGCGTTGAAACTCGCGCCGGGCGCGCGCGGCGCGCACCAGAACCTCGCCGCCGTTTGCGACCACGAAGGCCGCGAGGCGGAAGCGGAGGCGCATCGCGAGAGCGCCTATCGCGCCGCGCCGCTGATCGTCACGCGGGCGCCAAGCCCGCGCCGCCGCGTGCTGACGTTGGCGAGCGCCGCGCGCGCCAACTCCCCCGACCGTTATCTGATTCCGTCGGCGCGCTACGACCGGCTTGTCTGGTTCATCGCCTACGCTGACGGAAGATTGACGCCGGGCGCGGATTACGACGTCGTGTTCAACGCCATCGGCGACCCCGACGCCGGCTTGCGAGATCAGGTGGAGCGCTTCGTTGCGCGCTGCGAGCGCCCGGTGCTCAATCCGCCCGAGCGCATCGCGCGGACCGCGCGCGATCGGGCGCGGGCGCTGTTCGAGGGCGTCGCGGACCTCGTCGCGCCGGAGACGCGGCGCGTTGCGCAGGCCGCGGATTTGCAGGGGCTTGCTGAAAACAGCGCTTGGTTGATGCGTCCGCTCGGCGCGCATGGCGGCGAGCGTCTGGAGCGTCTCGAAAGCGACGCCGTCGCGTCGCGGCTCAACGGTCGTGGCCAATACCTCACCGCGTTTCACGACTTCCGCTCAGCCGATGGCCTCTATCGCAAATACCGCGTGTTCTTTGTGAACGGCGAACCATTTCCCTATCACCTCGCCATTCACGATCATTGGCTCGTGCATTATCAATCTTGCCTGACGCCGACGCAGCGCGCGTTCATCGAAGAGGAGCGGCGCTTTCTTGAAAGCCCCGAGCAGGCGCTCGGCCCGCGCGCCTATCGCGCGATCGGCGAAGTCGGGCGACGCATGGGTCTCGATTTCGCCGGCGTGGATTTCGCCGTGCTTCCCGACGGCGCGGCGCTGCTGTTCGAGGCCAACGCCACAATGTTCATCCATCCCGAGCCGTCCGACAGTCCGCTCGCCTACAAGAACCCGTTCGTCGCACGCATTCTCGAAGCGTTCTGGGCGCGGCTCGAAAGCGCGTGAGACTCAAGGATGAAAGAACGGGAATTCGACCTTGTCGCCAGGCTTCACTCCGATCGCCGCGGCCTGGCCGGCGTTAAGCTCCAACACGCCCGTTACCGGCAACTCGGACGGGATCAGCGCTTCCGACATCGGCTTCGCCCGCTCGACGACGCGGCGCACGGTTCCGTCGGCGTCGATGAACACCATATCCAACGACAGATAGGTATCTTTCATCCAGAAGGTCACCGGCGCCCGCTCCGGAAACTCGAACAGCATGCCGTGGTCGGCGGCCATTGTTCGGCGCTCCATCAACCCGCGCTCGCGCGTCGGCTCGTCGGCGGCGATTTCGATATCGTAGTGATGCGGGCCGCTGGCGGTGAGGATGTCGAGCCCTTCCGCATGGGCGGCGCCGGCGCCCAGCCAAGCCCAGAAAGCCGTCAGCGCAAGAAGGCGGCGGATCAATGCGCGACCTGCGCGCGAATCCCCTCCAGCGGCCGCACTTCGACGGCGAGCAAACCCTTCGGGCCGGGGCCGAAGCGCGCGAGCATGCTGTCGCCGGGCTTCGGATCGATGAAGCCGTAACGGCGCAGCGTCTCCATGTGGACGAAGATGTCCTCGGTGCCTTCGCCGCGCGTCAGGAATCCGAAGCCGCGCGATCGGTTGAACCATTTGACGATCACGATCTCGAAGCCGCCGACGTTGTTGGCCTGGGTGCGCGCGCGGGCGTGCGCATCGACCGGCGCCGCGGCCGGATCGCCCGGCGTCACCGACACCACTTTGAGCACCTGCAAGCCGCGATCGCGCCGCTGCGCCTCGGCGACGACGCGGGCGCCTTCCGCCAGCGTGGTGAAGCCGTCGCGGCGCAACACCGTTACGTGAATCAGCACGTCGCCGCCGCCGTCATCGGGAACGATGAAACCGTAGCCCTTGGCGACATCGAACCATTTGACGCGGCCCGCCACTTCGACGAGCGAGGCGCGATCCGGCGCGGCGGCGAACGCGGGGTCGAGCGCAGGCGCCGTTGGCGGGTTCTCGTTGTCGTCGCTCAAAGTTCGTGGCCCCCTCACCGCCGCAATCCGCACGCTTGAAAACACCGCGTGCGATCAGGCCAAGAAGCCAGCATTCCGCCAGGGCTGCGCTACCGGCGCGAATCGACGCACGCGTGATTCACGCAAGCAACATAGCAAAACGCTTCGCGCCGCGTAGCGAAATTCCGCGGGAACGCGCGAAGATTGTGGATAGGCGCCTGTTCGACAAGCAACCGCCCGACTCGAAGGCGCTCGGGCGGGCGCGCATTGCAAATAAGATGCGCGGCGACTTACTCCGCGTCGTCTTCGGGCTCGGGCGGCGGCGCCATGCCTTCGAGACCGCGCAGCAAATCTTCCTCGGTCATGCGATCAAATTGCGCCTCGGCGCCGGGATCGAGCGAGGCCGTCGCGGGCGCCAGCGGCGGGGCCGCCTCGGCCTCCGGCTCGTCGACCTCAACCTGCTTCTGCAACGAGTGAATGAGGTCCTCGCGCAGATCGTTGGGATGCAATTTGGAGTCGGCGATCTCGCGCAGCGCGACGACCGGGTTCTTGTCGTTGTCGCGCCCGACCAGGATCGTCGAGCCGGAAGTGATGGCGCGCGCGCGATGACTCGCCATCAGCACGAGGTCGAAGCGGTTGTCGACCTTGTCAATGCAATCTTCGACGGTTACGCGCGCCATGGCGTGCTCCTCAAGCAGCGATTTCGGGTGAGTTAGGCCGGCCCATACACCGCGCCGCGCCGACGCGCAAGTTTCGCGCTCAGCAGCACCCGTAATGCGCCGCCACCGCCTCGGCGATCGGGGCCCAGGCCGCGAGGAAGCCGGCGCGGGCCGGAAGCCGTTCACGATACTGCGCGCGCAACTCGCGCTCGACCGCCGCCAGATCGACGCCCGTGAGCCGTCCATCGGCGACGATCTCGCGTCCGCCCACATAAAGGGCGTCGATATGCGCGGCGGTGGCGCGCGCGAACAGGAGGTCGATCGGCTCAACGGCCATCACCGCGTCGCGGTCGAGCCGGTCGAGATCGAGCACCAGCGCGTCGGCGGGTTCGCCGATCTCCAGCGCGCCCGAACCCGGCGCGCCGTTGGCGCGACGGCCGTTGGCGACGATCGCGGCCAGCCAATCCTGCCGCGTGACGCCAGTGTCGAACCCCCAGCCGGCGTGCAGGAAATGCCCGAGCCGCGCCTCGCGCAAAATATCGTCGTCCTCGTCGAAAGCGGAGGCGTCGACGCCGAGCGCCACCCGCGCGCCGCGCTTCAGCGCCTCGCCGATCGGCGCGATCCCGGAGCGCAAATGCAGGTTGGAGCTCGGATTGGTGGCGATTGTCACGCCGTTGCGGACGATCGCGTCAAGCTCCTCTTCCCGCGCATAAACGCAATGGGCGAGCGTCAGGCGCGGCGACATCAGCCCGAGCGCCTCCAGCCGCGCGGCGACGCCTTCGGGATAGTGCGCGTCGGCGAACTCGCGCTGGTAGCGCGTCTCGAGAAAATGCATATGCACGCGTCGGCCGCTGCGCGCGCTCGCCGCGGCGATCCCGGCGAGCAAGTCGTCCGAGGCCCATTGCGGGCCGCTCGGGCCGAATTGGACGCTGAAGCTCTCCGACTCCACGGCGGCGGCGATCGCCTCGACGCGGGCGATCTGCGCTTCGACATCGGGCATCGGAGACAGGAAGCTCTGTAACGCCTCGCGGGCGCTCTCGGGCAGCCGGTCGAGCAACGCCTCGGAGGGGCCGTAGACCAGCGGATTGCGGTCGCGCATGAACACCGCGAACGTCACCCGCACGCCAACTTCGCGCGCAGCGCGGGCGATCGCTTTGGCCTCTTCCACCGCGTCCGCCGTGTGAAAGCGCGTGTAATGCGCCATCACCGAGCCGGCGCCGCCACGCGCGGCGCGGCCGAAGGCGGCGAGTGCGCCGAGATAGGGGTCGATCGCCGGCATCGCCGCCAGCCGCAGCAGCCATAGCTCCAGCGGCTTGTCGGCGCCGCCGAACGACGTCGGCGACAAAGCCCGGCAATGGTCGTGCGCGTTGGCGAGCGCGGGCAGGGCGAGCCGACGCCGCGCCGGCGGCGTCGTCGATGGGCTGATCTCGGCGATCCGCCCGTCGCGCAACTGCAGGTCGACTGGGCCTTCGCTCTCGCGGCCGAGCCGCAACACGCCGAGGATTTCGCCCATGTCCCGCTCCGCTCGAAAGTGTCAGGGAAACAATCGCGCCATGCAAGAGGCCGGCCGGCGTGCGCGCCCCCGGGAAGCCCGTTAAGCTCGCGCAGCCCACGACGCCGAGATTCGGGAGACCCTGTTTGAACGCCGAAACCGTCGCTTATGCGTTGTTCGCCGTCGCCGTCGGCGGCCTGTTTCCGATGCAGGCCGCCGCCAACGCGTCGCTGGCGCGTGGCGTCGGCGGCCCGATCGCGGCGACGATCATCTCGATCCTTTCGAGCCTGGTCTTTCTGGTGTGCGTCAACACTTTTCTGTTCCGGCAATGGCCGAGTTTCGCCGGGCTCTCCGCCGTCCCCAAGACGCTGTTGTGGCTCGGCGGGACGCTCGGCGCGATATTCCTCAGCGCCAACGTGTTCCTCGCGCCGCGCCTGGGCGCCGCGGCGACGTTGTGCCTCGTCATCGCCGGTCAGCTTCTGTCCGCGTTGACCATCGATCGGTTCGGTCTGTTCGGGTTCGGCTTGCGCGAACTCAGCGTCGGCCGCGTCGGCGGGGTTGCGCTCGTGCTTATCGGCGCGATCATGGTGCGCCTGACCTAGCGGCTGTGCTACAGCGCCCATCGGCGCATTGTGGGGGCCTGGCGTGCCGAAGACGACGTTCGAGAAATTGCTGTTTGCGACGCGCTGGCTGCTGACGCCTTTTTTTCTGGCCTTGGTTGTCGCGCTGCTCGCGCTGCTCGTCAAAGTCGTGATGCACGCCTACGGGATGGCCGTGCAGTTCCAAAGCCTCAGCGAGGAGGAAGTGATTCTCGGCGCGCTCGGCATTATCGATCTCACGCTGACCGCGTGCCTGATCGTGCTGGTCGTGTTCTCGACCTACTCCAACTTTGTCTCCCGGGTCGACGCTGACGTCCACGAGGACTGGCCGAACTGGATGATCGGCATCGACTACGGCGAATTGAAACTGAAGCTGATCGCCTCGATCGTCGCCATTTCCGCGATCAAGCTGCTCGAAGCGTTCATGAACATCGAACACGAGAGCAACCGCGACATGGCCTGGCAGACTGGGGTGTTCGGGGCGTTCGTCGGGGCGGCGTTACTGCTCGGCGTCGCCGAGGCGGTCGGGCGCGCCTACGGCGATCACGACAAATAGGCGCTCGCGTGGACGCGGCGGTGCTCTCCACCCTGTCGGCGCTTGGCGGCACGGCGATCGGCGCGGTGGCCTCGCTCGGCTCGACCTGGATGACGACGCAGACACAGGCGCGCGCGGCGCGGCTGGCGGCGGAACGCGCCAAGCGCGAGGAGATTTACGGACGCTTCATGGATGAGCTGGCGCGCCTGTTCGCCGGGGCGCTCAACAACGTCGGCATTGACTACGGGCTGCTGACAAGCGCCTACGCCTTGAACGGCCGCATCGCGCTTTACGCTTCGTCACCCGTGAATGAGGCCGCCGAGCAAGCGATGCGCTACGTCGTCGACCTCGCGCTCGGCCCGAAACGCACGGCCGAAGAGGTCCGGGCGATGATGGACCAGCAGGAGGCGAACGTCATCAGGATCTTCGCCGAGCGCTGCCGCGAGGAGTTGCAGCGGATCACGTAGGGGTCCCGGTTAGACCTCCGCCGTCCGACGCGCTACGACGGCTCGTGCTTTCCGCATCGACCGAGGCGCCATGCTTCCTCCCGCCGATTTCCCCCGCCTGCGCGCCGTCTCGGCGCGGATCGGCGCCGATCCGCGGCGCATTCAGGGGCCGGGCGGCAACACCTCCCTCAAGGAGGGCGCGACAATGTGGATAAAGGCGTCCGGCACGGAGCTGGCGCAAGCCGAGCAGCGTGACATCTTCGTCCCCGTCGATCTCGAACGGATGCGCGCCGCGCTCGACGCCGGCGACGTCGAGGCCGATCAGCCGGCGGCCTTCCTGCTGGCCGACGGCGGGCTGCGGCCTTCGATCGAGACCAGCCTGCACGCGATGTTCCCTCAGCGCGTCGTCCTGCACGCCCATTGCGTCGATACGCTCGCGCTCGCCATCCGCACCGACGCGCGCGAGCGATTCATGGAGCGCCTCGACGGCCTGGCGCACGGCTTCGTCCCCTACGCCAAGCCCGGCGCGACGCTGGCGAAGGCGGTGCGCGCCAGCGGCGGCGTCGAGGCCGGAATCGTCGTGCTCGGCAATCACGGCCTCATCGTCGCCGCCGAGACGGTCGACGCAGCGGAGGCGCTGTTCGACCGCGTGACTCAGTCGGCCGCCGCCGAACCCGAGAGCTTTCCGGCGCCCGATCTTGCCGACCTGGAGCGGCTCGGCGGCGAGACTTACACGCCGCCGCCCGCCGACCATCCGCTGCACGGCGTCGCCTTGTCGCCGCTGCGGTTGGTCGCGGCGCTGCGCGGCAGCCTCTATCCCGACCACGTTATATTTTGCGGCGTCGGGGCGACGGCGCTGAGCGACGGCGAAACCGCGGACGCGCTCATCGCGAGATTCGTCGCCGAGGGCCTCAGCCCGCCGCCGCTGCTGCTGGTCCCCGGCCGCGGTGCGCTGATCGCGCGATCCGCCGGCGCCGGCAATCGGGCGCTCGCGCGCTGTCTCGGCGATGTGCTCGGCCGGGCGCCGGAGGGGGCGACGTTCAACTATCTCACGGCCGACCAGAACGCCGAGCTCATCGACTGGGACGCCGAAAAATACCGGCGCGCACTGAATGCCCGGTGATCTTTACCTAGGCCTCGACCTCGGCAGTTCCGGCGCGCGCGCGCTCCTCGTCAACGAGGCCGGCGAAATCGAGGCGAGCGGCAAATCGGCGATGGCGGAGCACGCGCCCAACGGTCGCGATCCCCGCGCCTGGCTCGCCGCCGCCGCCGCCGCGCTGCGCGCGGCGATGACCGGGATCGACCCGGCGAGGCTGCGCGCGCTCTGTGTCGACGGCACCTCCGGGACCCTGCTCGCCGTCGATGCGCGCGGGCAGCCGCTCGGTGACGGGCTGATGTACAACGACAACGCCGAGCCGACCGCGGTGCTGGCGATCGCCGAATCCGCGCCCGACGTCAGCGCCGCGCATGGCGCGACCAGCGGCCTCGCCAAGGCGATGCAACTTCGCGGGCTGAAGCCGAACCGCGTGTTGCATCAGGCCGATTGGATCGCCTCGCGCTTCTCCGGCCGCTACGTGACCGACGCCAACAACGCGCTGAAGACCGGCTACGACCCGATTGCCGGGCGCTGGCCCGACTGGATTGGCGAACTCGGCTTCAACATGGGCCTGCTGCCGGAGGTTTTGGCGCCGGGCCAGACGGTCGGGACCGTCACCCGCGAGGCCGCCGAGATGTTCGGGCTCGATCCCTCGACGCGCGTGGTCGCCGGGACGACGGACGGGTGCGCCTCGTTCCTGGCCACCGGCGCGGCGGAGGTTGGCGAGGCGGTCACCGCCATCGGCACCACGCTGACGCTGAAGGTTCTGTCGGATCGTCCGATCTTCTCGCCGGAATATGGGATTTACAGCCACAAGCTGCTCGGCGTCTGGCTCGCCGGCGGCGCCTCCAACACCGGCGGCGGCGCGCTGCTGCCGCATTTCTCGCCCGCCGAAATGGAGGCGCTGACGCCCTCGCTCGACCCGGACCAACCGACCGGGCTCGACTATTATCCGCTGGCCCGCCCGGGCGAGCGTTTCCCGATCGCCGATCCAAACTATCCGCCCCGCCTGACCCCGCGGCCGGACGAGCCCGCGCGCTTCCTGCAAGCCCTGTTGGAGGGCGTCGCCGCGGTCGAGGCGCTCGGTTACGCGCGGCTCGCCGAGCTCGGCGCGCCGACACTGAAATCCGTGCGCACGGTCGGCGGCGGCGCGAAGAACGCGGCCTGGAGCCGCATTCGCGCCCGCACGCTCGGCGTTCCGATGCCGGCGCCGCGCTCGGACGAGGCGGCCAATGGCGCGGCGCGGCTGGCGAGGGTCGGCGCATGATCCGCGCGCGGACCTTGAGCGAGCTCGCCGACCGCTACGACGCGTTCCTGGTCGATCAATACGGCGTGCTGCTCGACGGCGCCGGGGTCTACGATCACGCCCGGGGCGCGCTTGACGAACTTTGCGCGCGCGGCAAGCGGGTTTTGCTCATCAGCAATTCCGGCAAGCGCTCCGCCGCCAACGTGGCGCGGCTCGGCCGCCACGGGATTTCGCGCGCCACCTATCTCGACGTGCTGAGTTCCGGCGAAGTCGCCCATGTCGAACTGGCGCGTCGCATCGGCGCGAGCTTGCCGGCCGGGGCGCGCGTATGGGTGGAGACCGCCGACGACACGGCGCGGCCTTTGGACGGGCTCGATCTCCGGCAAGTGGCCAGCCCCGATGCGGCCGATCTCGTCTGGATCGCCGGATGCCGCCCCTACGCGCGTTCGCTCGACGCATACGCCGATCTGTTGGAGGGCGCCGCCGGGCGCGGCGTTCCGGCGATTTGCTCCAATCCCGACATGACCATGTTGACCCCGTCCGGCAAGGCGTTCGGCGCGGGCGCGATCGCCCAGCGCTACCAGAGCCTGGGCGGCGAAGTGGAGTGGTTCGGCAAACCCTATCCGGCAATCTACGCCGAGGCGCTGGGACGGCTGCAGCCGGTCGATCGCGCGCGCGTGCTCGCCATCGGCGACAGCCCTGCGCACGACATCCTTGGCGGCGCGCGGGCCGGCGTCGCCACGGCGCTGGTGCGCACAGGCGTCCACGAATCCGAGAGCGAGGCGGAGCTGATCGCCCGCTGCGCGGCGGTCGGCGTCATGCCGGACGCGCTGCTGCCGCGCTTTGCGTTCTAGGCCGAGCGCTAATCGGGGGATAGCGTCAGCCGGCGCGGGTCGCCGGGGAATTCGGCCGTCAACTCGCCAGCGAGGCTTTCGAGCGCTTGGCCGACAGCGTCTTCTGAGACATTCTCGGGGACTTCCAGCACGGCTTGGGCGCGAAACATCGGGGCGCCGCTGAACGGGGCAGGGCGCAAGTCGCTTTCAAACTCCGCGATATTGACGCCAAGCGCTGCCAGAGCCCGGGTCGCGTCGCGCACGATCCCAGGGCGGTCGAGGCCGATGAGGTCAAGCCGCAACCGCCGCTTCGTGGGGGCCTCGGCCGCGCCGCCGGGCGCGATCGTCACGTTCAGTCCGGGGAGCCCGCGTAAGGCCTGCGTGAGCGCGTCGGCTTGTTCCTCGGGCGCGTCGGCGCGGACGACGCCGGCGAACTGCCCGGCGAGCCGCGCGAGCCGGGATTCCAACCACGTCCCCCCGTGCGCCGAGATCGCGTCGGAGACCGCGCTGACCAGCCCGGCGCGATCGGGGCCGACGAACGTAATGACCAGCGGAATGCTCAAGGGGCTTCCTCCTTGTGTCTTCGTGAAATCCTTGGTGTCTTCGTGGTGGACTATTTCACCACGAAGACACGAAGGACGCACAAAGGCACGGGGTTATAACCCGCCGACGCTCACGCGCCCACCGGCGTCCTCCGATCCGAAGTCCATCGCATCGATGCGCTGCGCCCGGCGCGCCACCTTTTCGGCGGCAATGGTCACTTCGCCGAGATCGTCCTGCGCGGCGCGGAAATGCTGTTCGAGCTTGGCGACGCGTTCGGCGAGCCGCTTCGCCTCGCCGACTAGCTTGCCGACTTCCGCCTGGATCGAATGCACGGACTCCCGCACCGCGGCGTCGCGCAGCATCGATTGCGCGACCTGGATCGCCATCATCATCAGCGACGGCGAGACGATCACCACGCGCGCCCGATGCGCCCGCTGCACGACGTCGGCGAAATGTTCGACGAGGTCGGCGTAGATCGATTCCGAGGGCACGAACATCAGCGCCACGTCCTGCGTCTCGCCGGGCGTGAGATATTTCTCCTCGATGTCGGCGACGTGGCGGCCAACGTCGGCGCGCACCCGGCGGGCGGCGAGCTTGCGGCCGTCGTCGTCGCGGGCGCGACGGAAATCGGCAATCGCTTCGAGCGGGAATTTCGAATCGACCACCAGCGGGCGCGGATCGCCGGGCAGACGGATGATGCAATCGGGCCGCGACTTGTTGGCGAGCGTCGCCTGGAACGCGTAGGCCCCCGGCGGCAGGCCGTCGCGCACGATCGTCTCCATCCGCCCTTGGCCGAAGGCGCCGCGCGTCTGCTTGTTGGCGAGGATCTCCTTCAGCGAAACCATCTCCTCGGCCATGCCGGAGAGCCGGTGTTGCGCCGCGTCGATGACGGCGAGCCTTTCGTTGAGCCGGGTCAGCGTCTCGCCGGTGGTGCGAGTCTGCGCGTCGAGCCGCTCCGACATGAGCCGCGCGAGGTCGGTCTGCCGGCCGCCGAGCCATTCGCCGAGACTGCCGAGCCGTCCCGAGAGCTCGGCGATGTCGCGCGTCGGGGCGCCGCGCACGAGCGCGATGATCAGCGCCAACAACAGCGTGGCGCAGCCCGCCAGCGCCGCCGCGAGCGCCTCGCCGGTCGTCACCGGAAACCCCTCGAGGACGAACAGGATCGTGCCCACTTCGCGCCTTCGTGAAACCCTTCGCGCCTTGGCGGTGAACCCTTTCGCCACAAAGGCGCGAAGGGTTCACCAAGACACAAAGAAACCCATATCCCAAAGCGAGCGCAAAATCGAACAAATTAAGAACGCGTTTGACCGCCGCCGCCTCGCGCTCTATGCGGAGCGATCCTCGCCCTAGCGACCTCCATGCCGATCCGCGACATCATCACGCTCCCTGATCCGAAGCTGCGCCTCATCAGCAAATCCATCGAGCGGGTCGACAACGACCTGCGGCGGCTGATGGACGATATGCTGGCGACCATGTACGAAGCGCCCGGCGTCGGTCTGGCGGCGATCCAGGTCGGCGAGCCGTTGCGCTTGCTGGTTGTCGATCCCGCGCCGAAGGACGCGCCGCGCGAGCCGATGGAGCTCGTCAATCCCGAGATCCTCTGGTCCTCCGAGGAGCGCCGCGTCTACGAAGAGGGCTGTCTGTCGATCCCGGAATATTACGAAGAGGTCGAACGCCCTTCGAGCGTTCGCGTGCGCTATGTCGATCGCGACGGCAAAACGCAGGAGAAGCTCGCCGAGGGGCTGCTGGCGACCGTGCTGCAACACGAGATCGACCATCTCAATGGCGTGCTGTTCATCGACTACCTTTCCAAGCTGAAGCGCGATCGCGTCATCAAAAAATTCGCCAAGATCGCGCGGCGCGAGGACGGCAAGGGTCGTCCGTTATGAAAATCGACATCGCGCCGCTGCAAGTCGCCGAACGCGAGACGCTTTCGCTGGCGGATCGGCCGACCGATGTCCCGGCGCTGTATGAGACCAAGGACGCCTATCAGGCGGCGCTCGACGCGCACGCCAAAGAACTGGAGAAACTTCACGAGCGGCTCTACGCCGACGCCCATCATGCGCTGCTCGTCGTTCTTCAGGGCATGGACACCGCCGGCAAGGACGGCGCGATCAGACACACGCTGAGCGGCGTCAATCCGCAGGGTTGCCGCGTCGCCTCGTTCAAGGCGCCGACGGCGACGGAAGCGCACCACGATTTCCTCTGGCGCGTGCAGGCTGATCTTCCCGAGCGCGGCGCGATGGCGATCTTCAACCGCTCCTATTACGAGGCGACGCTGATCGAACGGGTTCATCCGAAACTGCTGGCCAACGAGAACGTCGAACGCCCGAAGCATCTCGACGAATTTTTCGACGCGCGCCTGCGCGCGATCCGGGACTTCGAGCGCCATCTGACCGAGAGCAACACGAGGATCGTCAAGATCTTCCTGCATATCTCGAAGGACGAGCAGAAGCGTCGCCTGCTGGCGCGGCTCGACGACGAGGAGAAGAACTGGAAAGCGTCGATGGCCGACGTCGAGGAGCGCGGCTACTGGAAGGACTATCAGCGCGCCTACGAGGAGACGCTGTCGGCGACCAGCGTTAAACAGGCGCCGTGGTACGTCGTGCCCGCTGACGACAAGAAGAACGCGCGACTGTTCGTGGCGCGGATTTTGATCGAGGCGATGGCCGCGCTGCCGATCGCGACGCCGAAGCCGGACGCCGCGCGCAAGAAGGAGCTGAAGGCGATAAGGAAGAGGCTGGAGGATTGAGAGGGACAGCCTCGGCGCAAAGCAGTTGTAGTATCTGAGGGTTCGGCGGCCCCGTCATTGCGAGCGTAGCGAAGCAATCCACGGCGCCACTGAGCAACGGTTTTCCGGCTGAATGACAATCTTTCGGAGATGGATTGCTTCGCTTTGCTCGCAATGACGGGTAATTGTTGCAATTATATTCGGCGCAATCCCCTCAGCCCGGCGATATTCTCCGCATACCGCGCCGGGTCGCCCTTGAACACCGCGGAGCCTGCGACCATCGCGGTGACGCCGGCCTCGATCAGCCGCGGCGCCGTCGCCGGCGAGACGCCGCCGTCGACTTCGATCTCGACCGGCCGATCGCCGATCAGCCGCTTCAGCCTGCGGACCTTTTCAAGCATCGCCGGGATGAACGCCTGGCCGCCGAAGCCGGGGTTGACGGTCATCACCAGCACGAGATCGAGCCGGTCGAGCACATATTCAATCGCTTCGAGCGGCGTCGACGGGTTCAGCGCGACGCCGGGTTTTTTGCCCAAAGCCCTGATTGCCTGCAACGAGCGGTCGAGGTGGCGGGTCGCCTCGGCGTGAACGATGATCCGGTCGCAGCCCGCCTCGGCGAATGTTTGCAGGTAGGGGTCGCAAGGTTCGATCATCAGATGACAGTCGAACAGCTTCTTGCTGTGCGGCCGCAGCGCCGCGATCACCGCCGGTCCGAACGTGATGTTGGGCACGAAGTGCCCATCCATCACGTCGAGGTGGATCCAGTCCGCGCCGGCGGCGTCGACGGCGCGAACCTCCTCGCCGAGCTTGCCGAAGTCGGCCGAGAGGATCGAGGGAGCGATCTTGACGCTCATCCGCCGATGAGCCCGGTCGCCGCCTTGACCACCGCCTCGACGGTGATGCCGAACTCCTTGTAGACCTCGGGCCCCGGCGCGCTCGCGCCGAACGAGTGCATGCCGACGAACGCGCCCCGCTCGCCGATGTACTTGTCCCAGCCGAACTGGATCGCCGCTTCGACCGCCACCCGCGGCGCTGAGCCGAGCACTGATTTGCGATAGCCCTCGTCCTGGGCGTCGAAAATCTCCCAGCACGGCATCGACACCACCGCCACGCGCTTGCCGGCCTCGCGCAGCTTCTGCGCCGCCTCGACAGCCATCGAGACTTCCGAGCCGGTCGCCAGCAGCGTCACGTCGCGCGCGCCCTCGGCCTCGCTCAGCACATAGGCGCCGCGCGCGCACAGGTTGACGTCGGAGGAGGTTCGCAACGTCGGCAAGTTCTGCCGCGACAGCGCCAGTGCCGACGGGCGGTCCTTCGAACCGAGCGCCAGCTCCCAGCATTCCGCGGTCTCGACCGCGTCGGCGGGACGATAGACGTTGATGTGCGGCATCGCGCGCAGGGAGGCAAGTTGCTCGATCGGCTGATGGGTCGGGCCGTCTTCGCCGAGGCCGATCGAATCGTGCGTCAACACGTAGATGACGCGGATGCCCATCAGCGCCGACAGGCGGATGGCGTTGCGCGCGTAGTCGGAGAAAATCAGGAACGTGCCGCCATAGGGCACGAAGCCGCCATGCACCGAGATGCCGTTCATGCACGCGCTCATGCCGAACTCGCGGATGCCGTAGCGCATGTAGGAGCCGCTGAAGTCGTCCAAGGTGATGTCGCGCTGTCCCTTGGTGCGCGTGAGGTTCGAGCCGGTCAGGTCGGCCGAGCCGCCGAGCGTGTTCGGAATCGCCGCATTGATGATTTCGAGCGCCATTTCCGACGATTTGCGGGTCGCGACCTTGGGCTTCGACACAACCAGCCCGCGCTTGTAGTCGGCCATCTTGCCGAGGAAGTCGGGAGGCAGCTCGCCGGCGATCTCGCGGGAGAACAGCTCGCGCTTGTCATGCGCCTTCAGCCGCCCTTCCCACGCCTCGCGAACGCCGCGCGAGCGCTCGCCGGCCTTGCGCCAGACGGCGACGATGTCGTCGGGAATCTCGAACGGCGGGTAGGGCCAGTTGAGGTTCTTGCGCGTCGCCGCGACCTCGGCCTCGCCGAGCGGCGAGCCGTGCGTCGCCTCGGTGCCCTGCTTGTTCGGCGCGCCGTAACCGATCGTCGTGCGACAGGCGAGGAATGTCGGACGGTCCGAAGCTTGCGCCTCGGTGATCGCCTTGGCGATCGCCTCCTGATCGTGGCCGTCGAGCGCGATCGTATGCCAGCGCGCCGCCTCGAACCGCTTCAGCTGGTCCATGCTGGTGGCGAGCGCCGTCGAGCCGTCGATGCTGATATGGTTGTTATCCCAGAATACCGTCAGTTTCTTCAAATTGAGATGGCCGGCGAGGTCGATCGCCTCGTGGCTGATCCCCTCCATCAGGCACCCGTCGCCGCAGAACACGTAGGTGCGATGATCGACGAGATCGGCGCCGAAACGCGCGGCGAGCGCGGCTTCCGCGAGCGCCATGCCGACCGACATCGCAAGACCCTGGCCGAGCGGGCCGGTGGTCGCCTCGACGCCCTGGGTATAGCCGATCTCCGGATGCCCCGGCGTCTTGGAGTGCAACTGGCGGAAGCGCTTGATCTCCTCGATCGTCATGTCGGGGAAGCCGAGCAGATAATTCACGGCGTATTGCAGCATCGAGCCGTGGCCATTGGAGAGCAGGAACCGATCGCGGTCCGGCCACTTCGGAGTCCTGCGGATCGATTTTCAAAAACTTCGTGAACAGCACCGTGGCGATGTCGGCCATGCCCATCGGCATCCCGGGATGGCCGATATTGGCTTTCTGGACAGCGTCCAAGGCGAGGAAACGGATCGCGTTCGCCAGTTGGTCGGGGGTCGGTTCGGGCATGGGCGCGCCTTTCGGGTTTTCGACTTGTATCTGGCGGGGCGGTTAGGTCTTAACCGAACGCGCGGCGCCGTCAATAAAAGCCGGCGCGATCAACTCGGGCCAATCATCGCCGCGACGCGGCCGATCAGCGCGTCGCTGTCGATCGGCTTGCGCAGCAGGGTGAAGTCGCTTTCTCCGACGGCGTCCGCCGCCTCGCTGGCGTAGCCGGTCAGCACGACCACCGGCAGCAGCGGCCGGCGCTTGCGCGCCTCGTGGGCGAGGACGACGCCGTTCATCTCCGGCATGGAGAAATCCGTCAGCAGCAGATCGACAAGGAGGCCCTCGTCGAGGCGCGCGATCGCGCCGCGGCCTTCCTCGCAGACTTCGACGTTGAACCCGGCGCAGCGCAATTGCTCGCCGACGAGCTCGCGCACCAGCGGGTCGTCGTCGACCAGCAGCAGCCGTCCGCGACCGGCGCCCGCCTTGGCCGCCGGTCTCGCCGGCGCCGACGCCGCGACCGGTAGCCAGAGCGCCACGGTCGCGCCTTTTCCGGCCTCGCTGTCGATCCGTAGGCCGCCGCCGGACTGGTCGGCGAAGCTACGCGCCATCGACAGGCCAAGCCCCGCGCCCTGACCGCGCGGCTTGGTCGAGAAGAAAGGCTCGACGGCGCGGGTGCGCACGTCGGGCGCCATGCCGCGGCCGGTGTCGCTGATCTCGAGCCGCACATATTCGCCGGGGCGCAACTGGGCGCGGTAGCCCGACGCCAACGCTTCGGCCGCGCTGTCGGGGCGCGCCTTGAGCGTGAGCCGGCCGGCGCCGTCCATCGCCTCGCGCGCGTTGGCGGCGAGATTAAGCAGCGCCGTCTCCAGTTGGCGACGGTCGGCGAGCATATCGGCGCAATTGGGCGGACAATCGACCTCAACGGCGACGCCGGAACCCATCGTGCGGCGCAGGACTCCAGCGACGTCCTCGAGCAGACGCGCAGTCTCGACCGCCTCGGAGTCAAGCTCGGCGCGGCGCGAGAACGACACCAGCCGTCCAGAGATCGCGCTGCCGCGCTTCGTCGCTTCGCGCTGCATGCGCAGATAGCGCGGCAGATTTTGCGGATCGGGCTTCTTCTCGATGAGGTCGGCGGCGGCCTCGATCGCTTGCAGGACATTGTTGAAATCGTGGGCGATGCCGCCGGCGAGCTGGCCGAGCGCCTCCATGCGCTGTGCGTGCGCCAGCCGGGTCTGCGCCTCCGCCAGTTCGCGCGTGCGCTCCTCGACCAGCCGTTCGAGTTCGTCGCGATCGCGCTCGATCACTGCCGCCGCCTCGCGCAGCGCGGTCACCTCCTGCACCACGCCCATCATGCGAATCGGCCGGCCATTTTCAAACAGCGTGCGCCCCCGCGCCAGGACGCTGCGCACGCCGCCGTCGCGGCCGTTGATGACGCGGTATTCGCTTTGATAGTAGCCGTCGCCGCGGGGATCGCGCGCTTTGGCGTGGATGGCGCGGATGCGCTCGACGTCGTCGCGATGCAGCGCATTGTAGAAATCGGCGGCGACGATCGGTGCGTCCGGCGCGACGCCCCAGATCTCGCGGACCCGCGCGTCCCAGTCCAATGCGCCAGTGGCGAGGTCCCAGTCGAACGTTCCGACCTGGCCGATCTCCAGGGTCAGCCGCAGCCGCGCCTCGCTGTCGCGCATCGCCTGTTCGGCGGCGCGGGTCTTGGTCACGTCGCGTTGCAGACCGATGCAGCCGATCGGCCGTCCATCCGCGTCGCGAAGCACCTCGCGCCGCTCGGCGATTCGGCGCATCGCCCCGTCGGAGAGCCGGCGGACACGGTACTCGACCGCGAGCGGCGCGCCGGGATCGAGCAGCGCCTCGGCGTAGGCGACCACCCGACCGCGGTCGGCGGGATGGATGCGCTCATACCATTGCTCGAAGGATTCCTGACGGCGCGCCTCGGGCAGGCCGTGCAGCGCCATCAGTTCGTTGGAATAGACGGTGACGCGGGCGCGAAAATCGCGCTCGAACGAGCCGGCGTGGCCGATCCGCAGCGCCTGCCGCAGTTTGGCCTCGCTGCGCGCGAGCGCGTCATGGTTCGCCCGCTCGCTGGTGACGTCGATCGCCATGCTGACGTTGATCGCGTGGCCGTTGGCGTCGCGGCCGATCGAGAAGGCGCGAAACGCCCAGACGCGCGTCGACCCGTCGGCGATCCGGATCCGATAATCGCCGGCGTTAGGCAGCGGACCGGGCGCGTCGCCATAGGAGCCGGTATGCGTGGCGAGCACGCGCTCGCGAACCTCGGGATCGGGGTGAGCCAGCTCGGCCCAGGCGCGCAGCGTCGGAATCTGATCGCGCCGGTAGCCGGTGAGCCGCAGAAACTCCGGGCTTACAAAGCGAATGCGCCCCGTATCGTCGTGGGCGAGCATCGGCAGAGGCGTGTTCTCGAGCGTCAGGTGGAGCTGACGGTCGTCAAGCTCTATGTCCATGGCCCAAGCCACGCCATCCTTTGCCCCTATACGCAACGACCTCGCCGCTTTGGCGCATTGTCGACGGGGTGGCAATAACGGCGCCGACCGCACTGCATCACACTTTCGCGAATTAGGTCAACGAGGTCTACCTAGGTAAACCGCGGCGAGAATCGCCAGACCCCCCGCCCATTGCAGCAAATTCATACCTTCCCCAAGGACAATCCAGGCGATCAGCGCCGAGACCGGCGGCCCCGCGAGGATGACGATCGCCACCTGCGCGACCGGCACCCGGCCCAACGCCACCGAGGTCAGCCCCTGACCGAGGGCGTGGCTGACGAAGCCGAGCAGAAACACCACCGCCCAGCCGCGCGGGCTCGTCGGGACCAGCTTTTCGCCGCGCGCCGTCGCCGCGGCCGTGAGCAGGACGGCCGAGACGGCGGCCGAGACCAGCGTCGCCGACGGCCCGTCGAGCCGGGCGCGGGCGCGTTTGATGAACATGAGATAGGCTGCGTAGGCGATCGCGGCGTTGAGCGCGAGCGCGTCGCCCCATTTGACGCCAAGCGGCGCTGTCATTCCGGCCATAACCCAGGCGCCGAACAAGGCGAGCGCGAGCGCCGGCCAAACCTGCGGCGCGGAGCGCTCGTTGAAAAACAGAGCGCCGCCGACCACCGCAAGCACCGGCGCGACATTGCCGATGAACGAGGCGTTGGCGACGTTGGTGCCGGTGAGCGACAGGTGGAACGAGCCGACGTCGACGGCGAACGCGCAACCCGACAGCGCCAGCGGCAGCACGACGGCGCGGAAGTCAGCGAGGCCCCGCGGGCGCGATCGTCCCATCCGGTTCGACCATACCGCGAGCGCCGGCACGGCGAGCCCCATGCGCCAGGCCGCGCCGGCGAGCGGGCCGACGTCGAGCAGCCGCGCCAGCACGCCGGACCACGCGATGATCCCCGTGCCAGCGAGCAAGGCGGCCCAGCCCGCGCGATCGACGCGCAGGCGAGAGGCGCCGAGCGACGGCGCCATGCTTCTGTTTTCGGAAATGACCCGCCTCTTCGGTTCAGGCGCGCGTCGATGAAAAGCCCGACTCGCATCGCTTTTGGTCTTTAGCCCACTTCGCGATAGGGAGACGCATGATACCTCCCGCACGCGTCCAAGCCGCCATCGAGGCGCTCACCGACATCGAAGACCGCCGCCGTCCCGCGGCGGACGGGTTAAAGGACTGGGGCCTCTCGCATCGTTTCGCCGGCGCCGGCGACCGCGCCGCCATCGCCAACCTCGTCTACGACGCGCTGCGCCGGAAGGCGTCATCGAGTTGGCGGCTTGGCGACGACAGCCCGCGCGCGCATGTGCTCGGCGCCTTGTCGGGCCTGCGCGGCCTGAGCGTCGACGCCGCGGCGGCGCTGTTCAATGGCGAAAAGCACGCGCCGTCGCCGCTGACGGACGCCGAGCGGGCGCGATTGACCGAGGCCGATCTCGCCGACGCGCCCGATTTCGTGCGCGGCGATTATCCGGAATGGCTGGCGCCCGCGTTCGCCGAGAGCTTTGGCGCCGAGGCGGTGGCCGCCGGCGCGGCGCTTGCCGCGCGAGCGCCTGTCGATTTGCGCGCCAATACCCTGAGAACCAATCGCGACAAGCTGTTGGCGGCGTTGGCTCACCTCGAGCCTCAAGCGACGCCGTGGTCGCCGATCGGCCTCCAAATCGCCGTGCGGCCGGATGGCCGCGGGCCTTCGCTCACCGGGGAGCCGGCGTATATCAAGGGCTTGGTCGAGGTGCAGGACGAGGCGTCGCAACTCGCCGCACTGCTCAGCGGCGCGGCGCCTGGGCAGCAGGTGCTCGATCTCTGCGCCGGCGCCGGCGGCAAGACGCTGGCGCTCGCCGCGATGCTCGCCAGCAAGGGGCAAGTATACGCGACCGACGAGGACGGCCGTCGCCTGGCGCCGCTGTTCGCGCGGCTCGAACGCTCCGGCGCGCGCAATGTGCAGGTGCGGAGCCCGCGCGGCGCCGCCGATCCCGTCGCCGATCTCGCCGGCCGCTGCGATCTCGTGTTCATTGACGCCCCCTGCACGGGTTCGGGCGCGTGGCGGCGGAGCCCCGACGCGAAGTGGCGAATCCGGCCCGGCGCGTTGCAAGAGCGCATCAAGGATCAGGACGAGATCCTTGAGCGGGCGACGAAATTCGTGAAGCCAGGCGGCCGGCTGATTTATGTCACCTGCTCAGTGCTGAAGCCGGAGAATGAGGATCGCGTCGCCGCCTTTCTGGAGCGACGCGCCGACTTTCTGCCGCTCGACGCCGGGTCGATGGCGCGCGCCGCGGCTCTACCGGCGCTGGCGGACTTCGCCTCGAAGCTCGGGCCGGGGATTAGGCTCGATCCGCTGCGTTCCGGGACGGACGGGTTTTACGTCGCGGGTCTGACGCGGGCGGGTTAGCGCAACAGCTTGAACGCGTGCGGCGACCAGTCGCCCCGGCCGACGCCGGGGATGCACCACAACATGCACAGCGGCTCGATGGCGCGCGCCGCCTCGACGGCGCCCATGTCCTCGGTGTCCCAGCCGAATTGATCGAGAAGCGTCGCGACAACCTTCTTGGCCTCGGCGTCGCCTCCGCATATGAACATCGTCGGCCGGCCGCCCGCAAATTGCGGATTGACCATCTGCGCCGCGCCCACACTGTTGAACGCCTTGACGAAGCGCGCTTTGGGATAGGCGGCCTGCAAGCGCTCCATCAGCGAGTCCGTCATCGTGGTGAAGAACCGCAACACGCCGTTGACCGGCGGTCCGCCGCCGATCGGGTTGCAGGCGTCGATCACCACTTTGCCGTCGAGTGCGCTCGCGCCCGCCAGCTTCAGCGCATCCAGCGCGACCTCTCCGCCGACCGCAAGCACGACCACCTCGCCGAACCCGGCCGCCTCGGCGAACGAAACGACTTTGCCGCCGGCGTTGGCGGCGCTCCAATCGGCGAGTTTCGCCGGCTCTCGGGTTCCCAGCGCAACCTCATGGCCATGCTTGAGAAATCCCGAACCCAGGGTTTGCCCGACGACGCCTGATCCCAAAACCGCGATTTTCATGTCGCCTCTCCGCCTTGCGTTGGTTACACGCGCCGCCATCTCTGAAAAGTTAGAGCCTTTCCAAAACGGCGCAAGGCGTCCCTGACGGCGCCAGCCTTCCAACGCCGCGGCCTGCTGTGTTACAGGCGGCATCCAATGACCCGCGTCCTCAACCTTCTCGAAGCCGACCCTCGCCCGCGCCATCCGGAAAAGGCGCACCGGCCGGATAATCCGGTTGCGCGAAAACCCGCCTGGATTCGCGCCAAGGCGCCGGGCGCCGCCGGTTACGCCGCCACCCAGGCGCTGGTGCGCCAGCACAAGCTCACCACCGTCTGCGAGGAGGCGCGCTGCCCCAATATCGGCGAGTGCTGGGAAAAGAAGCACGCCACCTTCATGATCATGGGCGAGATTTGCACGCGCGCCTGCGCGTTCTGCAACGTCGCCACCGGCTTGCCGAGGCCACTCGACGCCGACGAACCGGCGCGCGTTGGCGACGCTACCGCCAAGCTCGGGCTCGCGCATGTCGTCGTCACCTCGGTCGATCGCGACGATCTCGCCGACGGCGGGGCGGGGCATTTCGCCGCCGTCATCCGCGCCATCCGCGCCGCCGCGCCGGCGACCACGATCGAGGTGCTGACTCCGGATTTCCTGCGCAAGGACGGCGCTCTGGAGACGGTGATCGCCGCCAAGCCGGACGTGTTCAACCACAATCTCGAAACCGTCCCGGGGAAATATCTCACTGTGCGTCCCGGCGCGCGCTACTTCCATTCGCTCAGGTTGTTGCAGCGCGCGAAAGAGCTCGATCCCTCGATGTTCACCAAGTCCGGCGTCATGGTCGGTCTTGGCGAGACGCGCAACGAAGTGTTGCAGCTGATGGACGACCTGCGCAGCGCCGACGTCGATTTCCTGACGATCGGCCAATACTTGCAGCCGACGCCGAAACACCACGCGGTCGAGAGCTTCGTCACGCCGGCGGAGTTTGAGGCTTACGCGGCGATCGGGGCGGCGAAGGGGTTCCTGTTGGTTTCGTCGTCGCCGCTGACGCGCTCCTCGCATCACGCGGGCGACGACTTCGCCAAGCTGAAGGCGGCGCGGCTGGCCTCGCTCGGGCGCTCGAACGCTTACCGAACAAATTGAATTCGGCTTCGTCATTGCGAGCGAAGCGAAGCAATCCAGCGCGCCGAGATCGAAGGCTAGTCGGCTAGGCCTGGTTAGGCGGAAACGTGGATGGCTTCGCTTCGCTCGCCATGACAGCGGTCCGACTTGATCGGAACTTGGTCTAAACCCGCCCTTCTTTCGCCCGATGCGGTCTGCTATCGCGGGGCGCCTCTCTCCATGGGAACCCTTATGCGCGTGACGCTGCTCGGATTGTTCGCGGTTTTGGCGCTGATCGTCGGCGGGTTCGAACGGGAGGGAATGACGATTGGCCTCGGCGTCGCCAGCGCGCTGGGCGCCGCCGCTTCGTGGCCGGCGCTGCGGATTCCGACGTTCCTCAAGATGATGTCGGAACTGTTCGCCGTCGAGACGGTAATCTTCGGCTTGGTCAGCCTGGCGGTGGCGCTGGGCGCCTGGCCGGCCTCGTTCGCCGAATATGCCCCGCCGAACTACCTGCCGATCGCGACCGCGCTGTTCGTCGTCGCACTGACCCTGGTCTCGTTCGTGCCGTTCGTGCAGCGGATGATGCGGATCGCCGATCCGTTCTTCGAGGCGCGCACGCCGATCGCGCTGAAACCTTGGCCGCTCGGCCAGCGGCTGATGCGACAGGACGCCTACGGCCGCACGTGTATCTATTTCCTCATCCTCGTCAACCAGTTCCAGGTCGCGCTTGGCGTCCGGCTGAATTACTTCCAGATGGCGTTCGGCAATGCGATCCAGGTTCCGGACGAAGGGCATCGCGTCGAGTTCTGGCACCAGTTGATCGAAGTGTTTACGCCGCTGGCGCTCATCATCATCACCTCGCAGATGATCGAATTTTATGTCGCCTCGAATTTCGTCCTGCAATGGCGCCGGTGGATGACGGCGTCGTACACTTCGCGATGGCTGCTCAATTCGATGCACTACAAGGTCGCGCTCGGCGGCCATAGCGCCGACAACCCCGACCAGCGCATTTCGCAGGACGTCGGCGCCTTCATCAACGGCTCGGGCACCGGCTCCAACTCCGGGAACCTCGGCATCTACAATTACTCGATCGCCATGATAGCCTCGGCGACCAACCTCGTCGCGTTCTCGATCATCCTGTGGGGTCTCTCGGCGGGGATGAACGGGGTCCTCGGACTAGAAATCCCAGGCTTGCTGTTTTGGGTGGCGACGATCTATGCGGTGCTCGCCACCGGCATCACCCAGATCATCGGACGCAAGCTGGCGGCGCTCTATTTCCGGCAGCAAGCGGTCGAGGCCAATTTCCGTTTCGATCTCGCCCGCATCCGCGAATACGGCGAGCAGATCGCGCTGCTGAAGGGGGAAGCCCGCGAAATCAACCACGCCGGCGAGGTGTTCACGGACGTGTTTCACACCATCCAGCGCATCATTCGCCTGCGGGTTCGGCTGCTCGCCTTCAGCAATTTCTACCTGCAGATCTCCAACATCATCCCCTACGTGATCATCGCTCCGTTTTACTACGCGAAGAAGGTGTCTTTCGGCACGTTCAACCAAGCGGCCGACGCTTTTAGCAACGTCAATTCGCAAATGAACTTCTTCGTCAATTACTACATCGGCCTCGCCGACTTCAGCGCCACGATCTCCCGTCTGACCTCATTCGACGACGCGTTCATCCGGACGCAAGCGGCCTGGAACGAAACGCCGCGCGTGCAAACAAGCCCTTCGGCGGGCGAGGCGCTCGCTATTCCCGATCTGGAGCTCAGCCTGCCCGACGGCCGCAAACTCGCCCGGATCGGCAATCTGATTCTCGTGCCCCAGGAATCGACCTTGCTGCTCGGTCCGAGCGGCGCCGGCAAATCGACGCTGTTTCGCGCCATCGCCGGCCTCTGGCCGTATGGCAAGGGCGAGATCGCGCAACCCGCGCACGCCAAGCTGATGTTGTTGCCGCAGCGTCCCTACATCCCGATCGGGGCGCTGAAAGAGGCGATAGCGTACCCCTCCGACGCCTCCCGCTACAAGCCCGAGGAGCTTGCGAAAGCGCTCGACGACGTCGGTCTCGGCGCCTTCGTCGACCGGCTGGAGGAAAGCGACAACTGGCAGATGCGGCTATCGGGCGGCGAACAGCAGCGGCTCGCGGTGGCGCGGGCGCTGCTCGCCAAGCCCGACTGGCTGTTCCTCGACGAGGCGACCGCCTCGCTCGACGAGGATAGCGAGGAGAAGCTTTACCACGTGATCGCCGCCGCGTTGCCGCGGGCGACGATCGTCTCGATCGGCCACCGCTCGACTTTGCAGGCGTTTCACAAACGGCAGGTCCGTTTGGAGACCCATCCGGGCGAGCCGGCGACGCTCTCGGCCTGAAGCGGAACCCCCTTGCGTAACCCGCGTTTTTACAATTGAAGGATTGCGATGTCGCAGAGTTTCTCGAGGCCGGGAGACTAGCTTCCGCTTCCAGAACTCGCGGGGGCCCGCACATGCCTGATCCAATTCCGCAGATCGGCGACAATTTCCCGGCGATCGAATTGCCGCCGCCCCGCTTCGACGATCTCGCGCCGTTGCGCGACGCGTTCCGGCTTCGGCGCACCGAACAGCGCTTCTCGGCGCGGCCGCTGGCGCCGCAAACGCTTTCCGATCTGTTGTGGGCGGCGTGCGGCGTCAACCACCACGACCGCGCGCAAAACGGCGCGCCCGTCGTCGTCGACGCGACCGCCAGCAACGCGCGCGAGATCGACGTCTATGTCGCGATGGAGCAGGGGCTCTACCTCTACGACGCCGACCGCGCCCGGCTTGCCCCCGTGCTGCTGGGTGATCTTCGCCCGCTCGTCGCCGCGCCCAGTCTGTCCCGCGGGGGCGACCTCGCGCCGGTGCGGCTGGTCTATGTCGCCGACGTCGACCGACTGGAGCAGCCGGACGCGCCGGACGTCGCGCCGGTTCAGGACCCGGAGATGCAGAAGTCATATTATTTCGTCGATTGCGGGATCGTCGCCGCGAATGTCTATCTGTTCGCTGCGGCGGCGGGGCTCAACGCCTGGTTCCACGATTGCGACCGCATGGGATTGGCCAAACGTCTGCCGCTCCGCGCTGGACGACGGGTGCTGTTCGGCCAGACCGTCGGCTATCCCGCCTGAGAGCGTCGGCGCCTTGTTTCAGGAGCGGAAAGGCGGCAAAGTCGGCCGACCCTCGGAGCCGTAACCCCCATGAAGATTTGCGTTCTCGTTCTGGCCCTGACGTTTGGGCTGGCCTCGGCCGCTGCGGCGGCGCCGCAGCCGGAGGGGACGGTCGCGATGGCCGATGTTCTGAAGCCGGGCCCGTTGCCCGAGCTTAGTTCCGGTCCTGAAACCGGCGTGCCGGTCATCGAATACGGCTCGGTGACCTGCCCGCATTGCGCGGCGTTCGATCACACGGTCTGGCCGAAGTTCAAGGCGACTTACGTCGACACCGGCAAGGTGCGATACGTCTTCCGCGAATTCTCGCGCAACCCTCTCGACGTCGCCGCGTTCACGCTGGCGCGCTGCGTCGGCGACGACAAAGCGATGGCGACAATCGAACTGCTGTTCGCCACCCAGGACAAATGGGCGTTCGTTGAGAACCCGCTGGAGCCGCTGCTGACCGCGCTGCGCCCGACGGGCCTCTCGCACGACAAGGCGATGGCCTGCCTGAAGGACAACGCCGAGATCAACAAGGTTCGGCAAATCACCGACACGGCGGAAAAAGTCGTCAAGGTGCAAGGCACGCCGACCTTCGTCATCGACGGCAAGGTCTACGGCGGCGAACTGTCGATGGATGATTTCGCGGAAATCCTGAAGCCACTGATCAAGTAGTCGCCCCCAGCATCGGCGCGAAGCCCGGATCGCCTTTCTCCATCGCGCGAACATACGCCGGCCGCGCGCCGATGCGCTGGAGATAGGCCAGGATCGCGGGGTAGGGCGACAAGTCGAAGGGGTAGAACAGCCGCATCGTCGTCAGCGAGAATACCGTCATGATGTCGGCGGCGGTGAAGGTATCGCCGGCGAGATAGGGCGACGTCGCCAGTCGGGCGTCGAGGTGGCGCAGCGCGCGTTCGAGCCGGCCCTGCATGGCGGTTAGCACGGGGTTGTCGGCGGCGAGCTTCAGCCGGCTCAGGATCATGTTGCGTCCCATCGCCGGTTGCAAGGTGCCGTTGGCGAAATGCAGCCAGTACAGATAGGGGGCGAACTCCGGCGCCTGGGGCCCGAAGCTCAGCCGCCCGGCGCCATATTTGCCGAGGATATATTCGACGACCGCCGTGGATTCGGCGATAAGGACGCCGTTATCCTCGATGACAGGCGCCGCGCCCATCGGATGCAACGCCTTCAGGGCCGGCGGCGAGAGCATCGTTTGCGAATCGCGCTGGTGGTGGACGAGGCGGTATTCGAGCCCAAGCTCCTCGCAGAGCCAGACGATGCGCTCCGATTGGCCGCGGCCGAGGTGGTGGACTGTCAGCATGGAGGTTTCACCCGTTCCGTTGCGGCGTCTAGCCGGCCAGACCGCCCGTGCAAGCCGATCCGCCGCCTCTGCAACTTAAGCGGAATGTTGCGAATAGGCCAACCTTGCGAGGCCCTCCCGCGCTTATCCAAGACATGGCGGAGCGTGACGAAGATCTCCTCGCGCCTCGCGGAGCCGTCGCCGACCCCGCCTCGCCGCGACAGCATGGGAAGTTCTGCGTGGTTCGCTCGCGCAAGCTTGCAAACAGCGACAAGCGCGTTGCTTTCGCGCGCTGCGAAGCCCATGCTGGGGCGCCGATGGATTGCGAATAAGAATTATTTTCTACTTTTCCCGGGAGTGAGCCATGCCGTCATCGTCCCTTATCGCGCGACCTTTCGCCTGGGAGCGCGCCGCTGACGGGCTCGCGAACGACCCTGACGAGCTTTCCTTCTACCTCGCGACCGACGACCTGACGGCGGCCCCGCAAGCGGCGCTCTATACGGCGGATTGGACCGCGACGGGCGCCGCCTGGGAGACCGCCGCCAACTGGACCGTGACCGATCCCGGCGAGCCCGCGCAGTCTGTTCCCGGCGCGGACGACGTCGTCAGCTTCGGCGACAAGGGCTCCCACGGCTACACCGTCACCTACAACTCGACCAGCACGATCGCGGCGATCAAGGCCGGGACGGTCGTCGATGGCGTAACCGCTGCCAATGCAGCGTCCGCCGGTTACAGCTTCATAACGCTCGCCAGCTTCGACGGCGCCAATGGAGCAATGCCTCTGGATACCGTGTACCTCAACGCGAACGGCGACGTCTTCGGCACAACGAGCGGCGGCGGCGCAAGCAATGCCGGCACAGTGTTCGAGATCGCCAAAACGGCGAGCGGATACGCCAGCGCGCCGCAGACGCTCGTCAACTTCAATGGCGTGAATGGTTTTATCCCGTGGTCCGGCCTCATCGCCGACGCCAACGGCGACCTCTTCGGCACAACGGACGGCGGCGGCCCCGCGGGGAGGCAATACGGCGATGGCATAGTGTTCGAGATCGTCAAAACGGCGAGCGGATACGCCAGCGCGCCGACTACCCTGATTGCTTTCACCGGAGCCAACGGGGCTGCCCCCGCCTCCGGTCTGACCACCAATTCTGCAGGAGACCTTTTGGGCACCACTCTGGGGGGCGGCCCCGACAGCGACGGCACCGTTTTCGAGATCGTCAAAACGGCGAACGGATACGCTAGCGCGCTGACTACGCTGGCGACCTTCGACGGAGACAATGGCTTGTATCCATCCACCCCCCTTATCGCCGACTCAGAAGGGGATCTATTTGGTGTGACAGCCCACGGCGGCGCAACCTTCACCGGGGCAGCGGGCTCCGGTGACGGCGTCGTTTACGAAATCCCGAAAACGGCGAGCGGCTTTGGAAGCCTCCTCGTGCTGGCGAGTTTCGAGGGAGGCGATGGCGCCAATCCCGTCGGTTCGCTGATTTTCGACGCCAGCGGCGATCTGTTCGGCGCGACGCAGAGCGGCGGGCTGTATGGCGACGGCACCGTTTTCGAGATTGTCAACACGGCCAATGGCTACGTCAACGCGCCGGCCACGCTCATCAACTTCGATCGCAACAGCGGAGACGGGCCGACAGGGCTCGTTGCGGATGCGGCGGGCAACCTGTTCGGCACAACTTATACGAACGGCCAAAGCACGCTATTCGAGATCGTCAAAACGGGGAGCGGATATTCCAGCGTGCCCGCTGTGCTCGCCTATTTTCAGGGCTCCAACGGGGCTTACCCAAATGCTTTGAGCGTCGACGCGGCAGGAGACCTGTTCGGCACGACGGAAGGCGGCGGCCCCGGCGGCGATGGCACGGTGTTTGAGATGTCTCACGCCGAAATCACCACAGACACTTGGGCCGTCAACGCATCCGGCGATTGGGGCCTCCCGTCGAATTGGGCTGTAGAGCGCGCGCCTCAAGCTGGCGACATCGTGGATATCTATCCCGAAGCCGGCATTCGGCTCCAGGTGACTTTCAATTCGTCAACCCCGCTCACTTTGGGCGGGTTCACCTTGTTCGGCGCGGAACTCGATATCAATAACTCGAAGGGATACTTGGAGACAGCTGGCGCGGTGACACTGCAAAATGCAACGATTGGCGGTTCTTACGGCGCGTTCTTGATTTCAAAAGCCGCAAATACTGTGATCAACGTCATGAATATCGGCAGTACTACGATATTCGGAAGCAATGGCAAGGTTACGCAGTCAGCAGGCGACATTGAGATTGGCTATTCCGGCGCTGCTATCAATAACGGCTCCTGGATGATAACGGATGCGAGCGGAGTGACCGGGACGGGAATATTCGCCAACAATGGGGTCTTGATAAAGACGGGCGCGGGGTTGGGCGTGAGCACAATCTCGGCCCATTTCACAAATAACGGCAAAATCTTCGCCGCATCCGGCTCGCTGATTTTCACTACGGCGATCCAAGGCAGCGGCGGCGAGGGCATCCTGAGGAACGCTTACCTGGAACTCGACGCGCAATCGAGCGCTTCGCAGAAGCTCGCTTTCGGCGGCTTCAACGCTGAGCTTGGTTTGGGCGACGCCGGCGAGTTTCAATCGAGCATCTATAGTTTCGGCGCAGCGGCGAACGAAGCCATCGACCTGATCGGCTTCAACTCCAACGCGACCAAGTCGTTCGCCAGCGCGTCTGACGGCGTCATCGTCAACATCAGCGACGGCGCCAACAGCGCGTCGCTGCATTTTGTCGGTAGTTACAACCAGGCCGGGTTCCAACTGAACACGGGATCGAACGGCGAGTTGCTGACCTATTCGAGCTGAGCCCGTAATAAGGTTTCCGGCAGAATGCCTCAGTCTCCGTCATGGCGAGCGAACCGACGCCATCCAGCTCTCCGAGATCGTAGTGAAACCGGATAGGGATGCATCGGCGGCGCCGTGGATTGCTTCGCTAACGCTCGCAATTGTCTCTTGCAAAGGTGCTAGCCTTTCGCATCCCCCTTGGGGGATGCGCCGGCCCGGATGGCCATCCGGGCCGGCGCGCGGATTGGTGGACCGTCTCGCAATCGGGCTTTCGCCCGTCGTCATCTTGGTCGCCTCTCCGCAACTTTCGACGCTTGATGAGTTGAAAGGGCCACCTCTCGCGAGGCGAGCCCGCAGACAATCGAAAGCTAGGGAAAGGATACTCCTCATGCCCTCTTGCGTCATCGGCTTTTCTCGGGTGCTCGGATGCGACGTCGGAAAGGATGAAATCGTCGTTTTCGACAGCGCTGCCAACCGCATCGTCCGGTTGACCAACCGGACCGAAGCGCTCGCCGCCTTCGCCGCCTCGCTCGACGCGAGTTGCTTCGTGGTCTGCGAGGCCACTGGCGGATACGAGCTGGCGCTGCTGGCCGCCCTGCTCGAAGCCGGCGTCCCCGCCCACCGCGCCGACGCCCGCAAAGTCAAAGCCTTCATCCGCTCCTTCGGAACGCTCGGAAAGACCGACGCCATCGACGCTCGGGCGCTGGCGCGATACGCGATCGAACGGGGCCGTGATCTGCCCGTCTGGCGCGCTCGCGACGACCTGCGCTTGAAACTGCAAGCCCTCGTGCTCGCACGGCGCGATCTCGTCGCCGACCGGCTCGCCTACCAGAACCGACGCGACGCTCCCGGCGCCGAGCCCCTCAACGCCCATTTCGACCGCCTCCTGGGCGCATTCGAGGCCGGAATCAAAGCGCTCGACGCGGAAATCCGGGCTTTGACCGAAAGCTGCCAGCCGATCGCCGCCGCCGTGAAAGCGCTCGTCTCGATTCCTGGGATCGGCCTCAAAACTGCGGCGGCGCTGCTCGCGTTGCTGCCAGAGTTGGGAACCACCACCAACAAGCGCATCGCCGCCCTCGCGGGCATAGCGCCTCATCCCGATCAGAGCGGCGCCGCCGACCGATATCGATGGGTCCGGGGCGGAAGGCCGGAGGTCAAGCGAAGCCTCTTCATGGCCGCCCTCTCGGCTCGCAAACACAACCCAACCCTCAAGTCTTTCTACGAAAGGCTCGTCGCCAATGGCAAAAAACCAATCGTAGCCGTCGTCGCCATCATGCGAAAGCTCGTCACCTTCGCAAACGCCGTCTTGCGCGACCACGCAGCCCTCAAAGTGAGTTGATGACGGGGAGAGGCGAGCAATTCATTCGGAAACCGTATCACCCATTCTCGTGGAAGAAATTGTACACCAGCTTCGCCGTCGCCGCATTCAACCCCGGCGTCTTCTCCAAATCCGCCAGCCCCGCCCGCGCCACCGCCTTCGCCGTGCCGAACGCGTGCAGCAGCGCGCGCTTGCGCGCCGGGCCGATGCCGGGGATTTCGTCGAGCGGGCTTTTCACGAACTCCTTCTTGCGCCGGGCGCGGTGCGTGCCGATGGCGAAGCGGTGCGCCTCGTCGCGCAGCCGCTGCACGAAGAACAGCGTCGCGTCGCGTTGCGGCAACTTGAACGGCTCGCCGCCCTCGACGAAGAACGTCTCGCGGCCGGCGTCGCGGTCCGGCCCCTTGGCGATCGAGGCGATCTTGACGCCCTCGACGCCGAGCCCGTGCAGCACGTCCCGCGCCGCCTCGAACTGGCCGCGACCGCCGTCGATCAGACGATCGGAGGTCGGGAACGCCGTCGGCCGCCTCGCCCTCGCGCTTCAGCCGGGCGAAGCGGCGGGTCAGCACCTCGCGCATCATCGCGTAGTCGTCGCCGGGCGTCAGGGTCTCGCTCTTGATGTTGAAGGTGCGGTACTGGTTCTTTACGAACCCTTCGGGGCCGGCGACGATCATCGCGCCGATCGCGTTGGTCCCCATGATGTGCGAGTTGTCGTAAACCTCGACGCGACGGGGAGGCTGCGTCAACCCGAACGTCTGGCCGAGCGCGGCGAGCAGTTTCTGCTGCGTCGCCGTCTCCGAGAGTTTGCGCGACAGCGTCTCGCGCGCGTTGCGCAGCGCGTTGTCGACGAGCTCCTTCTTCTCGCCGCGCTTCGGCGCGCCGACGGCGATGCGCCGGCCGGCGCGCTCGGAGAAGATTTGCGCGAGCGTCGCCTGGCTGGCGACCTCGTGGCTCAACAGCACGAGGCGAGGAGCCGGGCGTTCGAGATAGAACTGCGCCAGAAACGCGTCGAGCACTTCGGCTGCGCCCAGCGACCGGTCGGCGCGCGGGAAATAGGCGCGGTTGCCCCAGTTCTGGTAGGTGCGGAAGAAGAACGCCTCGATGCAGAACTGCCCGGCCTCCTCGGCGATGGCGAACACGTCCGCCTCCGGGACGGTGCGCGGGTTGACGCTCTGCTCGCCCTGGATCGCCGACATCGCCGATATGCGGTCGCGCAAGCGCGCGGCGCGCTCGAATTCGAGCGCCTCCGACGCCTCCGCCATTTCGCGCGCCAGCCGCTGGCGCACCGAGCGGCTGCGCCCGGACAGGAAATCGCGCGCCTCGCCGACCAGTTCGGCGTACTCCGGCAGCGAGATTTCGCCGGTGCAGGGCGCCGAGCAGCGTTTGATCTGATGAAGCAGACACGGCCGCGTGCGGTTGGCGTAATAGCTGTCGGCGCAGGTGCGTAGCAGAAACGCGCGCTGTAGCGCCGACAGCGTGCGATGCACGGCGCCGGCGCTGGCGAACGGGCCGTAGTAATCGCCCTTGATGTCGCGCGCGCCGCGATGCTTGAGGATGCGGGGCGCTTCGTGATCGCCGGTGACGAGGATGTAGGGGAAGCTCTTGTCGTCGCGCAGCAGCACGTTGTAGCGCGGCTTCAACTGCTTGATGAGATTGGCTTCGAGCAGCAGAGATTCCGCCTCCGACTCGACGGTGACGAACACCATCGACACCGTCTCGGCGATCATGCGGGCGATGCGGGTCGATTGCCGCTGCGGGGTGGTGTAGGCGAGGATGCGTTTCTTGATCGAGCGCGCCTTGCCGACATAGAGCACCTCGCCGCTCTCGCCGATCATGCGATAGACGCCGGAGCCCATCGGGGCATGTCGCCAGAACGCCTTGATGACGGCGGCGCCGCGCGCGAGTGGGCCTTCCTCGGCGTCGGGCTCTTCGGCCGCGAGGTCGAGGTCGTCGTATTCAGGATCGGGAGTTTCGGGCGTATCGCCGGCCATGGGGGGGAATCTAGGCCCGGCGCGGCGATTCGGGAAGGCGGGTCCCACGCAAAAGCGCGCCGCCCGCGAGGGCGGCGCGCGTGGCGGTTTAGTTTTTAGAGACGATTAAGGCTTCTGCGCCGCAGCTGGCGCCGTTGGGTCCGTCCCGACCTTCGTCGCCGGGTCCGTGGCGTATTTGAACTCAGGCGCCGCCTTCAGCTGGTCCTGCGAGACGTCGAGCACAGCACGGTCAGGATAGCCATTGTAAGCCTCGGTCTCCGCCGGGGCGATGGTCTTCTGGGTCTCGCCATTGTTCGCCGTCGCATTATTCGCGCCCGGCGTAGCGGAGGTCGACGTCTGGCCGACAGGGTTCGCCGGCGGGGCGCCGTTGACCGCGACGGTGCGGGCTTCGGTTTGCCAATGGACGGCGGAGTAGGGGAGGGCGACGTCCTTCTTGCCGATGCCGAGGAAGCCGCCGACGCCGATCACCACCGTGGTGATCTTGCCGTCGTGATCGAGCAGCAGATCGTCGATCTTGCCGACGCTCTTGTTGTTGCTGTCGTAGACCGCCACGCCGACGAGTTTCGGTGCGCGGAGCACGCCGGCCTCCTGCTTGTCGACAAAGTTGGTCGAACTCGCGCTCGCCGCCGGCGCGGGTTTCATCGCGGCGTTAGCGTCGCCGGTTGATTGCGCCAGCGCGCCGGTCGAGCCGATCGCCAGCGCCGCAATACTGCCAAGAAGCAACGATCTCATAATGTAAACCTCCAGTGTCTCGCGTGAGCGGCAATGTCCCCGCCCCGGCGAAGGTTATTAGTTTGCGCGAACTCGACTTGCCGACGCGGGTTGCCCACGAAAGCTTGCGGTTTCAGGCCGGCAAGCCGTGAACAACCGAGTCATCGAGCGCGAAGCCATTGTTCAACTATCGCGAACGGAAAACGTTTCATCAAAAACGGTTTTCTTGCGCTGCGGGGCCCGGAACGTGCGCTTGACGCCGTCTCGGCGGCACGCGACCCTTGGCCATGTCTCGCCGCACGCCGCCGTTCGAGATCACGCCGGACCTGATCCTGCGCGCCTATTCCATCGGGCTGTTCCCGATGGCGGAGGATCGCGATTCCATCGACCTGCAATGGGTCGAGCCGGAGCGTCGCGGCGTGTTTCCGCTCGACGGCCTCATCGTCTCGAAAAGCCTCGCCAAGACCGTGCGCTCCGAACTCTACGAGGTGACCGCCGACGGCGCGTTCCGGGAGGTGATGGAAGCCTGCGCGGCGCGCGACAAGACGTGGATCAACGCCGAGATTCTCCGGCTCTACGTCGAGCTGTTCCGCCGCGGCTACGCCCATTCCGTCGAGGCGCGGTTCGACGGCGAACTGGTCGGCGGCCTCTATGGCGTCAGTCTCGGCGCGGCGTTCTTCGGCGAGAGCATGTTCTTTCAGGCCCGCGACGCCTCCAAAGTGGCGCTCGTTCACCTCGTGGCGCGGCTAAGGGTCGGCGGCTATCGGCTGCTCGACACGCAATTCCTGACGCCGCATCTGGCGAGCCTCGGCGCGATCGAGATCAGCCGCGCCGATTATCGCCGCCAGCTCGCCGCCGCGATCGCGCGCCCCGGCGATTTTGCCGCTTATCCGCCGCGCAGGGCGATGTCGGGCGCCGAAGCGCTCGACTTGCTTCGCTGAGCGGCATAGGACTTGCGACATAAACATGCGCGAAGGGGGCGGCATGGCGGCTTTTGATGAAATGGGACCGGAGCACGAGGCCCCGCGGCGGCTCTACGCCCAGGTGGCGCGCTGGCTCGAACACACGCCCCCGGAATTGCTCGCCTCGCGCCGCGCCCAGGCCGAATTCATGTTCCGCCGCATCGGCATCACCTTCGGCGTCTACGGCGACAAGGACGCTTCGGAAAGGCTGATCCCGTTCGACATCGTGCCGCGCCTGCTGTCGCGCACGGAATGGACGAAGCTCGAAGCCGGGCTGGTCCAGCGCGTCACTGCGCTGAATATGTTCCTCAAGGACGTCTACGGCCCGCGTGCGATCCTCAAGGAGAAGATCGTCCCCGAAGACCTGATCCTGCGCAATCCGCATTACCGCCCGGAGATGATCGGCCATCGCGCCCCGCATGACATCTGGGTGCATATCGGCGGCATCGACATCATCCGCGTCGACGACGCCGACTTCTACGTGCTCGAAGACAACGCGCGCACGCCCTCGGGCGTCTCCTACATGCTGGAGAACCGCGAGGTGACGATGCGGCTGCTGCCGGATCTGTTCTCCCAGCACCGCGTCGCCCCGGTCGACGACTACCCCGACCAATTGCTGGCGACGCTCGCCTCGGTCGCCCCGCATCCCGACATCGGCGCACCGACCATCGTCGTGTTGACGCCGGGGCCGTTCAACTCCGCCTATTACGAGCACTCGTTCCTCGCCGACAAGCTCGGCGTCGAGCTGGTCGAGGGGCGCGATCTGTTCGTCGATAACGACGTCGTCTTCATGCGCACGACGCTCGGGCCGAAGCGGGTCGACGTGATCTACCGCCGCGTCGACGACGAATTCCTCGATCCCATGGTGTTCAACCCGCATTCGGTGCTCGGCGTGCCGGGTCTGATCGGCGCCTATTTGGCGGGCAATGTGACGATCGCCAACGCCGTCGGCACAGGCGTCGCCGACGACAAGGCGATCTACAGCTACGTGCCCGACCTCATCAAATTCTACCTCGGCGAGGAGCCCAAGCTGAAGAACATCGAGACCTACCGCTGTCGCGAACCGTCCGATCTCGCCTATGTGCTGGAGCGGCTCGACCAACTCGTCGTCAAGGAGGTCAACGGCTCCGGCGGTTACGGCATGCTGGTCGGGCCGCACGCGACGCAGGCGCAGCGCGACCTGTTCGCCGCCAAGTTGAAGGCGGACCCGGCCAACTACATCGCCCAGCCGACGCTCGCGTTGTCGACCTGTCCGACCTCGTTCGACACCGGAATTTCGCCGCGCCACGTCGATTTGCGGCCGTTCGTGCTGTCGGGCGCGAAGAAGGTGCGGATCGTCCCCGGCGGCCTGACGCGCGTCGCCTTGACCAAGGGGTCGCTGGTCGTCAATTCTAGCCAAGGCGGCGGCACGAAGGACACCTGGATCGTCGACGACGAGGAGGCCTGATTGCTCGCCCGCACCGCCGACAATCTGTTCTGGCTCGCCCGCTATATGGAGCGCGCCGATTTCATCGCCCGCACCATCGAGGCGACGCTCCGGCTCGAATATCTGCCGCGCGGCGGCGCCGAGGACCCGCAGACCGAATGGTTCTCGGCGTTGGAGGCCGCCGGCGCGCATGAGACCTACGAGACCCGCCACGGCGAGGTCAGCGAGGCGGCGGCGATCGACTATCTGACCTTCGACCGCGACAATTCGTCCTCGATCTGCAATTGCCTGGAGAACGCCCGCGCCAACGGGCGCGCCGTGCGCACCGCGCTGACCGCCGAGACCTGGACGGCGATCAACGACGCCTGGCTGGAGCTCAAACGCTTCGAGGCGACGCGGCGCGCCACCAAGGAGCTCGGCCGCGACGCGCTGGCGCGTTTCCTCGATTACGTTAAGAAAGCCTCGCTTGATTTCGACGGCGCCTGCTACCGCACCATGCTGCGCAACGACGCCTATTGGTTCAATCGCGTCGGCCTGTTCCTCGAACGCGCCGACAACACCGCGCGGCTGCTCGACGTCAAATATCATCTGTTGCTGCCGGCCAACGAGACGGTCGGCGGGTCGCTCGATTACTTCCAGTGGGTCGCGATTTTGCGCGCGGTTTCGGCGGCGACCGCCTATCACTGGGTCTATCGCGACCGGGTGAAGCCGTGGCTCGTCGCCGATCTGTTGATCCTCAAGCCGGCGATGCCGCGCTCGTTGATCTATTGCTACGACGCGCTTGACCGGGCGCTCGACGATCTCGCGCGCGGCAACGGCGTATCGGGCGCGGCGCAGCGGCAGGCGCGAGGGGTGCTCGCCAAGCTCGAACGGGCGAGCATGACCGAAATCTTCCAGGGCGGCCTGCACGAATTCGTCACCGAATTCATCGAGGAGAACGCCCGCCTCGCCAGTACGATCTCCGAGCAATACCTGTTCGTCTGAGGGCCGCGGCCAAGTCGATGCGGATCAAAGTCTCCCACGAAACGAAACTGGTGTTCTCCCAGGGGGAGCGCTCGCTCCACTTGGCGCTGCGACTGACGCCGCGCAGCTTTGATTCGCAATACGTGTTGCGCTGGCGCGTCGGGGTCGATCTCGACGCGACGCTGCGGCCGCGTGAGGACGCCTTCGGCTCGGTCGTCCATGCGATGAGCTGGCACAAGCCGGTCGAGAGCGTGACGGTGACGGCGGCGGGCGAGGTCGAGACCACCGACAAGGTCGGGTTGGTGCGCGGCGCGGTCGAGACGATGCCCGCCGACATGTATTTGCGGGCGAGCCCGCTCGCCCAGGCCAACCCGGCGCTGCGCGAGTTCGCCGAGCAGGCGACGGGCGCCGATCCGCTTGACCGGCTGCATCGGCTGATGGAGGCCATGCACGCGACGCTGACCTTCGTCCCCGGCTTCGGCGGCAACTCGCCGGCCTCGGAGGCGTTTGCGCTGAAGAAGGGCGGGGCGGCCGATTTCGCGCATGTATTCATCGCCGTCGCGCGGGCTTGGGGCGTGCCGGCGCGTTTCGTGACCGGCTACAGGGTCGAGGACGCGCCGGGCGAGGCCCCCGAGATGTACGCGTGGGCCGAAGCGCTCGCGCCGCAGCTCGGCTGGATCGCGTTCGACGCCGTTCACGACCTCTGCGCCAACGACCGCTACATCCGCGTCGCGGCGGGCCTCAACGCCAAGGACGCGACGCCGGTGCGCTGGTGGACCAACGCCGGCGAGACCGCGCTCACGGCGACGCTGCGGGTCGAGCAGGCGACGGCGCAGGGGCAGAATTAGCAGCGGCCCCTTCTCCCCGCACGGTCTCTATGGCGGCTGCCGCCCTCTACGCCGCGTGCGGGCGAGGGATATGCCCGCTGCCGCGCTGCGAACAGCCCCAAGTTTCGCTGACGTTAGGTTTGTAAGGGAGCTAGAAAAAAGTCGATTATTCGCGCCTCTGCGTAATGCGGCGAAAACAGAAACAAAAATCCAATTCATATTACGAAGTATTGATTTCTATTCTCAGTCCAAAGAACCAATACATCGGCATAAAAAATCGCCGTCCGCTCGCGCTGCGTGCAAAAAAAGTCACAAATTATGCATCTCCTTATTGCAACCTCACGCGACCGAGTTTTTCAGACAATCGGAGACGACGCCCAAGGGCGGTTTCGAAGATCCCCGTGTGCGTTCGTTGAACCTCGTCGAATCCGACGGAGAGCCACAATGCCAAATGCCGAAGAGCGCGTCATCGACTTCCGTATCTTCAAGGACATCGATCTCGTGGAGACGCGCTACGACGCGGGCGCCGAGATCATCGGGCCAGGGCGTGCCAGCGGCCTGATGTATGTCATCAAGAGCGGCTTGGCGAGCGTCCAGGTGCAGGGCGTCGTCGTCGAGGAAGTGCAGGAAGGCGGCATCTTCGGCGAAATGGGAATCGTCGATCCGAAGCCGCGCACCGCGAGCATTTTCGCGATGACCGAGGTCGAGGTGTTCGTCATCAACCAAACTCAGTTCCTGCAACTCGTCGCCAACACCCCCGCATTCGCGCTTCGCGTCATGAAGGTGCTGGCTCGCCGCGTGCGCGCGATGAACGCGCAAATCCACGAGGTGCAGGATATCGCGGCGTCGATGGCGTAACCGCGGTTTCTCAAACGCCGCGCGTCAGCCCTCCATCGACGCGAATATTCTGCCCGGTGATGTAGCCCGCGCCCTCCGAGACGAGGAACGCCACGGTTGCGGCGATCTCCTCGGCGCGTCCGTAGCGGCCCATCGGCACGCTGGCGCGCCGCTCCTCGGTTGCCGGCAGGCTGTCGATCCAGCCCGGCAGCACGTTGTTCATCCGCACGTTCTGGCCCGCGTGAGCGTCGGCGAACAGTTTGGTGAACGCGGCGAGCCCGGCGCGGAACACCGCCGAGGTCGGGAACATCGGGCTCGGCTCGAACGCCCAGGCGGTTGAGATATTGACGATCGCCCCGCCGCCGGCGCCCGCCATGATCGGCGCGACCAGCCGGGTCGGACGGATCACGTTCATCAGATAAACGTCCATGCCGGTCCGCCATTGCTCGTCGCTGATCTCCAGCAGCGGCGCGCGCGGGCCGTGGCCGGCGCTGTTGACCAGCGCGTCGATGCGGCCCCATTTCGCCATCGCGACGTCAACCAGCGACTTCAGGTCGTCGGTCGATTGGTTGGAGCCGGTGACGCCGATCCCGCCGAGTTCGCGAGCGAGCGCCTCGCCCTTGCCCGACGAGGAGAGCACGCCAACCGCGAACCCGTCGGCGGCGAGCCGGCGCGCCGCCGCCGCGCCCATCCCGCTGCCGCCCGCCGTAACGAGCGCGACCTTGAGCGACGCCATGAAATACCTCCGGGTTTGGCGCGTGGGCCGCCGCGATAGGGCGCTTCTCTGCTGGCGAGGTCAAGATGGACCCAGGCGCTGCTCGCCCTGTAATGTCGAACCGCGACGGCGCCGGCGCCGGCGTATCTTCGAAAGGGCCGCTATGGCTTTCTCGCCCCCCGACATCGTCTCGGTTTTTCGAGCGGTCCATGGCTGCGACCCGGCGCCGGATGTCGTTGCGCGCCTTCAGTCGGGCGAGGGCGATCTCGGGGCGTTGGTGCGCAAGATCCTGGACGTTGAGCCGCCGGCTGCGAACTATCGCCGCTCCGCCGAATATCGGGAGCATAACGGCGCGCGCTTCGGCGTCCCGCGCGAGCTGCAAGTCACGCCGACGCCGCTCAAACGCGTGCTGCTGGCGGGCTATTGCCTGCTGGAGCGCTGGCCTCACAAACTCAAGCAGCTCGGCGTCATGGCCGACATCGATCATGTGCTGCTGAGCGGTCACGAACCTACCGTCGCGCCGCATCCCGCGAAAGCCTATTCGTTCGAGGTCGTCCATCTGCCGACGCGCGGGATCGTCGGCGACCTCGAAATGTTCGCCTGGATCCACGCGGGCTACGGGGCTCTAAAACGATCGGACGCGCTGCTCGACAAGGCCAAGGCCAATATCGATCGCCTGTTGAAGTTCGGGACGCTGTGGCGCGACAGGATGCCGATCTTCGTCACCACCATCGTCGGTCCCCAGCAGGAGTTCAACGGCAGGCTGATCGACCGGCGCGGATCGGACAGCATCCTCGTGTTTTTCGACAGGATCAACGCCTACCTGCGCGACGCCGTCGCCGAGTTGGACAACGTCTATCTCATCGACGTCAACGAAATCATGGGCGTGATCGGCCGCCGGCGCCTTCTCGACGACACGGTCGTCGTCTCCGCCCACGGCGCCGTGCTCTCCAACGGGTTTGCGGAGGAGGACGCCAAGCGCCTTATCCCCTCACGGTTGCCGACAGAATATTATGACATCAGGCTAGAGGAATTCTTGCTGGCGGTCTGGTTCGAAGCCGAGGCGATGTATCGCACGCTGCGGCAGATCGATCAGGTCAAGATGGTGTGCGTCGATCTCGACGACACCTTATGGCGCGGGGTGCTCGCCGAGGAGGCCGACGTCGCCGATGTCGACATAATGCTCGCCCGAGAGGGCTGGCCGTTGGGCCTCGTCGAGGCGCTGGCGATCCTCAAGCGTCGCGGGGTTCTGCTCTGCCTCGTCAGCAAGAACAGCGAAGCCCGCGTGCGCGCGATCTTTGCAAAGGTCTATCGCGACATGCTGTCGCTCGACGATTTCGCCATTGTCAAGATCAACTGGGCGCCGAAGACCGAAAACATCCGGGAGGCGCTGGCGGAAACGAACCTGCTGCCGCGCAGCGTGGTGTTTCTCGACGACAATCCGGCCGAGCGCGCCGCCGTCAAACAGGCGTTTCCGGACATCCGAGTGATCGAGGCGCCGCATTATTACTGGAAGCGCATCCTCTTATGGAGCGCCGAGACGCAGACTGCGACCCTCACCAACGAAAGCGTCCGGCGCACGGAAATGGTGCAGGCGCAAGTGCGCCGCGAAACGTCGCGCGGCGAGACGAGCCATGAGGACTTTCTCGCCGGGCTCGGCCTTCGGGTGGAAATCGCCGCAGTCGCGAAAGTCGGCAAGCGGTTCGCCCGCGCGCTCGAATTGCTCAACAAATCGAACCAATTCAACACGACAGGCCGCCGCTGGAGCGCCCAGGAGCTCGCCGAGACCGCCGATCGCGGCGGCGTGATTGTCGCCGCGGTCGCCGACAGGTTCACCGACTACGGCGACACGCTCGTCGCCATCGTCGCCGACGATCGCATCGAGCAACTGGTGATGAGCTGCCGAGTCATCAGCCTCGGCGTCGAGTTGGCGGCCGTTGCGGTCATCGCGCGCCATGTGCTCGCCCGGCATTCGCGAGTGGCGGCCAAAATCGTCGAATCCGACGCGAATGTGCTGGCGCGCGATTTGTTTCGACGTTGCGGCTGGATCTTGCAACATGACGAGTGGAGCGCAACGTCGCCGGGATCGACGCCCGATCATATAAGGCTCGTATCGGCCTTATGAGCGGATCAATCCCGCGCGGCGGTCAGGAAGCGCTCGGGGTCGACGGGCTCGCCGTCGACGCGCACTTCGTAGTGCAGGTGCGGGCCGGTCGAGCGGCCGGTCGAGCCGATGCGGCCGATCGTATCGCCGGGCTTGACCGTCTGGCCCTCGGCGACCAGCACCTCGGACATGTGGCCGTAGCGGGTGGCGATGCCGTTGCCGTGGTCGATCTCAACCGCGTTGCCATAGCCGCCCATCGGGCCGGCGTGGGTCACCTTGCCGATCGCCGTCGCCTTGATCTCCGCGCCATAGGCTTGCACGAGGTCGACGCCGGGATGCAGCGCGGGGCGGCCGAGAAACGGATCGGGACGATAGCCGAACGGCGAGGACATCGAGACGTCGCCGACCAGGGGATATTGCAAGGGCAGGTGCGGCATCAGACGGCGCAGCCGGCTCGCCGCCTCGACGTCGCGGGCGGCGTCGAGGGCGGCGTGATCGAAGGCGTCCTTCCCCGCGTCGAGCGGGATATAAGGGCCGCCGACGCCGCCCTCCTGCGGCTCCGGCGCCTTCAGGCCCGCCGGCGAAAGCCCGGCGCGCTGGATCACGGATTCGAACTTCTGCGAGGTGACCCGAGCGGCTTTCGAGACATCGCCGAGGGTGGCGATCTGCGCGCGCTCGACGCGATCGAGCGAATAGCTGACGAGGCCGACGCGCGCCGTCGGGTCGAGCGAAGCGTCGGCGGCGGCGGCGGTGAGGTCGTGCGCGAAATGGTCCGCCGAGGGTTCGGCGCGGCTGAGGCTCTCGCCGTCGAGCGGACGCGGCTTCGCCGACGCGGGCAGCGGCGCCGGTCGCGCCGGCGCGGGGGCGTAGGCGCTGGCGGGACTGAGATCCTCGTCGACCGGCGGCGGTCCGCCGATCGCCTGGATGGCGGCGAGCGCGCCGGCGGGGCGCGTCGCCGCGCGCGGCTTGGCTTCCGCCAGCGCGACGGCGTCGGCGCCCGCTTGCGCCGCCAGCGCGGCGAGCGTCGCGCCGCGCTGTTCGAGCTTGGCCTGGCGCGACAACAGGTCGCGCATCTTGCCCTCGAACGCGCTCTGGTCGAGCATCTGCCGGCTCGCCACCCGATCAAGCTCGGCGCGGGCGTCGGAAAGCTTGGATTCGTAGTCGGTCTGGAGCTGGGTTTCGCGGGACAGGATCGTCGCCAGAACCTGATCGTGGCAGGCGATGAAGGCGGTGGCGCCGAAGGCCCAGACCGCGAGCACCGGAATCGCCGTCAGGGCGGCGAACGCGAGGGTCGGGCGGACGGCGAGGGCGCGCACCCGATCGCCACGGGAGACGGTCAGAAAATAATGCGAGCGCGGCAATTTGGCGGACGGAAAACGATCGCGAATCGACATGCGACATACGCTCCCGGACGCTGACGAGAAACGCGTCCCGGCCTTAGTCATCATCGATTAGGGTTAACTCTTCGCAAATCCCGTAACGGCAGCGGGTTGCAGAAAAAGGGGGAGTCCTCCGCCATTCAAAATACGCCGCAATCGCCGCCGCATCGCGGGCGGACAGGTTGGGGCGAGCGGCTGAGGACCGCAGTTCCAGCGCCGTTGCGGCCAACGGATTGACGCCTCCATTAGGGTTGACGCCGAGCGCACGTGGCGCAGCGGGTCGCGCGCGGCTATTAGCGCTCACAACGAGAGTAAGTTTTTGGTAAAGCCGCTGTCGGCCCGTCGCTTTTCGCGAGTCGAGCCGTGCGCTCAGGAGGCCTCGATGCCGAAGCCCGTTTCCAATGCGAACGTAAACGAGACCTGGACGGCCGGCGTCTCCGGCGACTGGTCGCTCGCCTCAAACTGGGGCGACGATCAACTGCCGATCTCGCACGGCAGTGTCGCCATCGAAACGGCGACGGCGCTGGTGGTCACCTTCGACGTCCCGGCGCTGACCTTGAACGACCTCACGTTGGTCGACGACGCGATCAATCTGCAAGGCGGCGCCTTGGCGGCGACCGACTCCACCACGTTCACCAACGCCACTGTCGAAGGCGTCAAGCCGTTCACCACCGCGGGCGCGGCGACGGTTCAGGGCCTGACGCTCGGCGGTTCGGTGGGGTGGACCAACGTCGGCGACGTACTGGTGTCGAACGACGCGGTGACGATCGGCAATTCCTCAACCTCCGCCGCGCAGATCAAAAATCTCGGGACCTGGACCATCACCGACGCCAGCGGCCTCACCCAGGCGTCGTCTTCCGGCTGGGGTTTCGTCAATTCGGGCACGATCTACAAAACCTCGGACACGGGCCTCGCCTGGATCCGCGCCAATTTCCTCTCCACCGGGACGATCAACTCGACGGGCGGCGGCAATATCGTGCTTGACGGCAGGTCCAGCCTTTCGGGAACCTATATCGGCGCCGGCATGATCGACTGCGGGCCGGACGGGACCGAGATCGTCGGCAATGTCCAGGTCACGCAGGGGGCTTGCCAGACGATTTTCGGGACTGTCGACCTGACTGGCGTGATGACCGTATACGACGGCTCGACGATCGACGACTACTTGGGCGGGCACTGGAATTTTTACGGCGACAGCTCGCTGCTGCTCGCCGCCGGGCAGGGCGCCGGCCCCGATCTTCATGGCTTGGGCGAGATCGCCAAGGTCAAGGGAGCCGGCGTCTCGGAGATCAGCCTCGACGTCGACGCGCAGGGCGTCGTCGATGTCGCGACCGGCACGCTCTCGTTCGAGGGCGCGACCAGCGCGTTCTCCGGCGCCATTGTCGGCAACGGGGTGTTCGAGATCGACGACGGCGTGGCGACGTTCAATTCCGGCGCGAGCGTCTCGGTCGCCAACTGGACCTTGGCCGGCGGGGCGACCTCGCTCGACGAAAATCTGAGTTACGGCGGCGCGTTCACGGGCGAGGCCGGCGCTTCGCTCGACCTCGACGATCATGCGCTGACGCTATCCGGCGCGGCGAATTTCTCCGGCCTCGCCATCGGGGGCAGCGGGACGCTGCGCGACACGGGAGGCGCGACGATTTCGGGGTTGAGTTTAGGCGGGACTGTCGCGTTTTCCGTATTCGGCGAGGTCGTCCAGAGCGGCGGCGATGTGACGCTCGGCGACTCCGGCGTCAGCGACGCCGCCAGCCTCGCGATCCACGCGGGCGGCAACTGGAGCATTACTGACGGAAGCTCGATTTTGCTTGGCGCCGATCCCGCCTCCGCGATCACCATATACGGCTCGGCGAGCGCACCGGCGCTTCTGTCGAAATCCGGCGTCGGCGTCTCCCACGTCTTCCCGTCGATCGTCAATTCCGGCAAGAACGTAACGTCGGGCGGCGCTTTAGGCGGGCTCGAAGCGACGGGCGGCGTTCTCGACATCGAGGGCGGCGTCACGGGAACGGGCTCCGACAACATCGTCGGCGCGGCGACGCTCGAGTTCGACAGCAGCGTCGCGTTCGGCCAGATCGTCAACTTCGCCGGCGCATCCGGCGTCCTCGAACTGAAAGACTTCAAAGATTTCAGCGGCGGCTGGATCAGCGGTTTCGACACTACAGGCTCGAACGACGCGCTGCTGATCGGCGGCGGTTGGAGCTTTGTGCACGCATCAGAGACGGCGACGGCGGCGACGCTGGGCTTCCACAACGCCTCGACAGGGCAGTCCAAGAATCTGGTGTTGCTCGGCGACTATGAGGGTGGCGCTTTCGCGCCTCAAAGCGCCGGCGGCTTCCTGAAAATCACTTACTGATTCGACTGTGGTCGATGGAAGCCGCGCGCGCCGCAAGGGCGCGCGTTTTTGTTTTTTTGGCGCCCAAAACGCCGCGACTTGGGTGACATTACACTTGACATACCCTTCTCAATATGTTGAGTTTAGGCCGGCCGGCCGAATCAATCGTACCGAGGTCCGGCCGCTGTCGCTCGCATATTCTCCGGGTGTCATGACAAATTGGGCTACGCCAGAATATTCCAGAAACCAAGTTGATAAGGCTGGGTTTGCTTTCGCTGATCCAAATACTGGGCCAGAGGAAATGGACCATGCCTTAAAAGTAATAAATAATTGGAGGGCTTCGCATAGTTACCCGCTTTTGCATTTCCGAATCAATCTCATGCGAAATTTAAAAGCTTTGCAGCCGGACGCCATTATTGCACAAAGGATTAAAAGGCTTGAGTCGATAGCCGCAAAATTATCTCGGCAGTCTACTCAACTCTCGCAAATGCAGGATATAGCAGGGTGCAGAGCAATTGTAAAAAACACAGAACATGTCGAGAAGCTTGTAAGCAAATACAAAAACAGCAAACACTCTCATGAATTGAGAGGTGAGAAAAGTTATATAGACAGCCCAAAGCCAGACGGATATAGAAGTCATCACCTCATCTATGCGTATAAAAGTGGCAGAGGTCAGAAATCTAGCTATGATAAGCTAAGAATTGAAATTCAGGTCAGAACATCACTGCAACACGCTTGGGCAACTGCTGTCGAGGCAGTTGGAATTTTTACTAGAGAGGCGTTAAAGGCTAATAGAGGGAGCCAAGAATGGCTTCGTCTGTTTGCGTTGATGTCCGCACAAATTGCACAAGTTGAAGGGAAGCCAAGCGTCCCCGGCACTCCCGAAACCGAAAGCGAGCGTTTAAGCGAATTAAGGGCTCTTGCGAAAGAACTTCGTGCCCCTCAGACACTGGACGCCTACCGTGCAACAATTCAGTCGGTCGGGAAGCAATCAGGAACTTTTAAATATTACTTGGTTCAATACGACTATGAAGAAAATAAAGTTTCTGTAGTGCCTTTTGCACCAAGGGCATCGCAAAGAGCTAACATTGCATATACCAATGCTGAAACGAATTCGGCAGGAACAAAAAACGTAGTTCTTGTTTCGGTTGACTCCATTAGCAATTTGCAAAAGGCTTATCCAAACTATTTTTTGGACACGAAGCAATTCTCAGAATTGCTCAAGAGTTATGTGTAGACGTTTGTTTTTGTTTTTTCACTACGATCTCAAATGCTTTATCAAACGTTTCGGGATCTTCTGAAGCGCCAGAGCGTTTCGCAACTTCAACAAACCGCTTGTGACGCTCGGCGTCGGTGAGGGGTCGTTTTTTCGACGTTTTGTCTTTGAGAGTGTTCGCCATCTTCAGTGCCGCCTTGGCTTTCGTTGGCGCATTTCGGCAAGGTACGAGGGAAGTCTGTCGCCTAATGCAGTTACAATTTCATCAGACAGAGCATAAGTCTGATTGGCTCCTGATGGAGCAAACAGAGTCAGGAGAATATTTTCCCCGAGAGCGTCTTCATGTAGCGCTACTTGCGCCACCGTTGCCGCGATTACAGAACTCACGCCGGACGATTCTGGTAGAGTGTATTTTGATAGTGCCTTCTGAGCGAATGTTGGAGCTGATTGGGCCAATGCCATCAGGTTATCATTCGACAGGCGCATTGTCGTAATAGTTCCGTCAGGGTGAATCTGGCGAAGCACAAAATCATCGCCGTCTTCGTCAAGGTTTAGGGTAGTGCTCTGAGACATTTCTAAGACCTCACTCTTTCTTCCACGGAGGGTTAGAACGTCGTAGTCGTTTCATAGGTCAACCGCTTACCTTTGACGCCTAGCAAAGCGCGATCCGCCCGTTCGGTATCGTTCACATTGAGCTTCATGCGATTGTTGTAACGGAAATCGAACTCGGCGAGGTAGCGGTGCAGGTGCTTTTCGCTGCAATGCTGGTAGACGCCGATCATACCGCGCTTGAACACGCTGAAATAGCCTTCGATGGTGTTGGTGTGAATGACGAATTCCTCGCCGCCGGGGAATTGGCGGATGTTGGTGTAGCGAGCCCATTCTTCTTCGGCGTGATTGACGGTGAAGTGTGCAGCGAACTCGCCGCCGAGCTTGTGGTAAATCTTGGACTCGTCGGTAATCATCTTGGCTTCGCGCGCGAGATTGGCGCGGACGATCGGGGCGATCTCATTCGCCCGCGCGCCTTCGACGTGGAAACTGCGGACAAGGCCGCGACGCTCGACAAGCGAGAGGACAGCCCGTTTGTGATACGGGCCTTTGACGGGCTCTTTGCCCTTCGCGAAGCTGGCCTTGCCGATATAAGTTTCGTCTACCTCAACAGTGCCGCCGCCGCCGCCGAGTGGGGAAAGTCCGCCAGTTCGCATCGCTTCGCGAATGCGATGGGTCAGGAACCACGCGGTTTTCATGCTGCATTCGAGCATGCGCTGGACTTGATTAGTCGAAATGCCCTTCTTGCTGGCGCACATAAGATGAATGATTTGCAGCCACAGATGCAGCGAAAGATGAGACGCCTCGAAGATGGTTCCCTGACGCACGGTAAAGGGCTTTTTGCAGGCGTAGCACTTGCGTAGGCCGAGCCGAGTGGTCTTGCCTTGTAGACGCCCGATCCGAGTCGCGTCCGCATTGCCGCAATGCGGACAAGTCGGGCCATCGGGCCACAGCTTGCTTTCGACGTATTCGAAAGCGGCTTCCTCGTTTTGGAAGTGAGCGGCGTTGAGGACGGAAGCGGCCACGGCGGAATCTCCTTGGCCTTCACCCTACATCTAGGGTCTGGTATGTCAAGTGTAATATCGCCCGACTTGCGGAACCAACAAAGAACATATAAGGACTGTTCGCGAATTGTTTACGTCTTGCCCCGATTCTGCGGCGGCGGACGGGGGCGAATTGGCCGGGGCCGGAGGGCGCTATGCTGACCAAGAAACAAAGCGAATTGCTGCGCTTCATCCACGAGCGGTTGCAGGCCGAGGGCGTGCCCCCAAGCTTCGACGAGATGAAGGAGGCGCTCGACCTGCGCTCGAAATCGGGAATCCACCGCCTCATCATCGCGCTGGAGGAGCGCGGGTTCATCAAACGGCTCGCCAATCGCGCCCGCGCCATCGAGGTGCTGCGGCTGCCCGAATCCGCCACCGTGCAGACGCCGGCGCGTCCGCGGGCGTTCTCGCCGAGCGTGATCCCCGGTCATCTCGGGCGCGCCCGGCCGGCCGGGAGCGGGGCGGTCAACGACAACCCGCCGGTCATGGTCCCGGTGATGGGCCGCATCGCCGCCGGCACGCCGATCGAGGCGATCCAGACCCGCACGCAGACCATTCCGATGCCGGCCGAATTCCTGGGGACGGGGGACCATTTCGCGCTCGAAGTGCGCGGCGACTCGATGATCGACGCCGGCATCCACGAGAACGACACCGTCGTCATCCGCAAGCAGGAGACGGCGGAGACCGGGGACATCGTCGTCGCGCTGATCGACGGCGAAGAGGCGACGCTGAAGCGGTTGCGTAGGCGCGGCGCCTCGGTGGCGCTCGAAGCGGCCAATCCGGCTTATGAAACGCGAATATTCGGCCCCGATCGCGTAAAGATACAAGGCAAGCTTGTCAGCCTGATCCGTCGATACTGAACGCAAACACGGCAAGTGGCCGGTCCAAGACAATCAACGAGGAGGCCACTCCAAGATTGTCCGGACCGGCCGGCCTCATGGACCTGGGTGATGCGGCGGACCCAGGCGCCCCATGAGGCATTCCGTATTTTCGAGAGCGGCGAAGTCTTGAACGATCGTCTTTGCGATCTCGCCTCGATCCATGAGCTATACTTTAGCGACGTCGGCGCCGGAGGCAATCGAATCCTTTCGAATCGAAGTCTCAAGCGTTTGTTTACCTTTATGTTCAAGGTTAAGCCGTCGCTCGGCGGCTACCGCGCGCCTTGCGTTGACGGAGCGACCGCGCCAAGGTCGAAGCATGCGAATCGGACGCGCAGATTCGACGCGGGCGGCGCGGACGCCGCTGGTCGAAGACAGCTTTGAAGTCGAACGGGAGCTCGGCGAAGCCGCGTTCACCGTTGATGTCGCGGGCTTCGAAGGCCCGCTCGACCTGCTATTGGAGCTGGCGCGCCGCCAGAAGGTCGATCTGGCGCGCATCTCCATTCTGGCGCTCGCCGAGCAATATCTCGCCTTCGTCGAGGCGGCGCGCAAACGCCGGTTGGAGCTCGCCGCCGACTATCTGGTGATGGCGGCGTGGCTCGCCTACCTCAAATCGCGGCTGTTGCTGCCTTCCGCGCCCAAGGAAGACCTGGAAGACGCCGCCGATCTCGCCGAAAAACTCGCCGAGCGGCTGCGCCGGCTCGAAGTGATCCGTCGCGCGGCGGATCTCTTGATGAAACGGCCGCAACTCGGCCGCGACGTGTTCGCGCGCGGCGCGCCGGAGGCGATCGACTTGCCGTCGGGCGCGGCCTATTCGGCGACGCTCTACGACCTGATCTCCGCCTATGCGCGCCAATCGCAGAAGCGCGCCCGCACCTTCGTCAGAATGAAGCCGCGCGAGGTGTGGACGCTCGCCGAGGCGCGCGACGCGCTAAGTCGGTTGATCGGGAGGGCCGCCGATTGGGTGAGCCTGGACGCGTGGCTCATCGAATATGGCGTCGACCCGAAAATGCGGCGCAGCGCTCGCGCCTCGTCGTTCTCGGCCTCGCTGGAGCTCGTCCGCGAGGGGCTGCTCGAATTGCGCCAGGACCAGCATTTCGCGCCGCTTTACTTGCGCAAGCTCGAACGGGACGACGACGGGCCGAAGCTCGCGCTCGTCGAAGGCTGAGAGACAAGATGGCTGTCGTCACGCGTCTGTTTGAAGCTCCCGAACTCCGCTTCACGCCCGAGGACCTGCGCGTCATCGAGGCGCTGCTGTTCGCCGCCGCCGAGCCGTTGGAGGAGGGCGCGCTCGCCGCGCGGCTGCCGCACGGCTGCGACGTCGGCGGCGCGCTCGCCGAGTTGCAGCGCCAATACGCCGGGCGCGGCGTGCAGGTCGTGCGTCTCGCCGGCCGCTGGATGTTCCGCACCGCGCCCGACATGGCGTGGCTGCTGGCGCGCGAGGAGGCGGAAAAGAAGAAGCTTTCGCGCGCGGCGATCGAGACGATGGCGATCGTCGCCTACCATCAGCCGGTCACGCGCGCCGAGATCGAGGACATCCGCGGCGTCGCCGTCTCCAAAGGCGCGCTTGACGTGCTGATGGAGGCCGGCTGGGTCCGGATGCGCGGGCGGCGCAAGGCGCCGGGGCGGCCGATCACCTACGGCACCACCCACAAGTTCCTCATCCATTTCGGGCTCGAACAGGTGGGCGACCTGCCCGGACTCGACGAGTTGCAGTCGGCGGGTCTGTTCGAGGGCAAGTTGCCGCCGGGCTACGGCGTACCGCGGCCGAGCGACGACGAGGCGCTGCGTCCCGACGAGGAGCCGCTCGACCCCTCGGACGCCTTGGCCGAGGCCTGGGGACCGATGGGCCGGGATTGATTGGTCACGAAACCGACGAAAACGCCGGCGAAAGGTGCTAGGAATTGAGAGTTCGTCGAGCGGAGCACGATATGCGCAAGGTTTGGGCTGTGGCGGGCGCCGCGCTGTTGCTGAGTGCGTCGCTCAGCGTCGCCGATGAAGCGCCGCGGCTGGCGTCGCACCGCGCCGGCTACGAGATTTCGCTGGGCGGCGCCGAATCCGACCACGGCTCGGACGCCGATGCGCCGGTCGCCGCCTCGGGGCTCATCGCGTACGAGTTTCGCGGCTCCGCCTGCGAGGGCTACGCCTCGAATTTCCGGCAATTGACCGAGTTGCAGCGCTCCGAGGGCGGTTCGGTCGCCTCCGACATCAGCGCCGTCTCGTTCGAGGACGGCGAGGCGAAGCTGCTGCGTTTCGAGATCTCGACGCAAACTGCCGGTTCGACGCAACCGCCGATTTCGGGCTCCGCCGCCCGCGCCGACAACGGCGCGATCGACGTTGACCTCGTCAAGCCGGGCAAGGAGAAGGTCGACATCGGCCGCGACATCCTGTTCCCGACCCAGCATGTCGAGCGCATCATCGCCACCGCGAGGGACGGCGGCCGCGTGCTGGAGGCGCGGGTGTTCGACGGCTCCGACACCGGCAAGAAGGTCTATTCGACGCTCGCCATCATCGGCATCGAGCGCAAGGGCGCGAGCCCGGATTCCGAGGTCTCCGCCAAGCTCGCCGACGTCCCGCGCTGGCCGGTGACGGTGTCCTATTTCAACGAGGCCAACAAGGACGCCGCGCCCGACTATACGATGTCGTTCGATCTCTACGAGAACGGCGTCTCCGGCTCGCTCAAGCTCGATTACGGCGCCTTCGCCCTGACGGCCAAGCTCAAGAAGCTCGACTGGCTGCCGGATTCGCCCTGCGCGCGCTGAAGTTTACGCCGCCGCCTTGAGGGTGACCTTGAGGCCGTCGCACGGCCGGGGGATCGGCCAGAGATTCCACTCCGGCTTGTAGCCGGGCGCGATCGTCGATTGAATGTTCGAGAAGAAGTGATAGGCGAAGCATTTCGCCTGCATGTAGGCGAAGTGTAATCCTAGACACATATGCGCGCCGCCGCCGTAAGGCGCGTAGGCGTATTTGTGCCGGCCGCGCGAATTCGCCTCGGTGAACCGCAACGGATCGAAGGTCTCCGGCTCGGGCCAGACGTCGGCCATGTAATGCGCGAAGATCGGTGCGATGCTGACCCGCGCGCCGCCAGGAATTCTTGAAGCCGCGAAATTCAAAGTCGCGCAAGGCGCGGCGCGGCAGGGTCGGCACCGGCGGAATCAAGCGCAGCGCCTCCTTGAACGCCATCTCTGTCAGCGGCAGGTCGTCAAGCCGCTCGTAGGGCAGCGGCGCGCCGCGCGGCAGCGCGAGCCCGGCCGCCTCCTCGCGCAGTCGCGCCTGCCACTGCGGATTGGCGCTGAGGAACCAGACGAACGCCGTCAGCGACGAGGTCAGCGTATCGTGCGCCGCCATCATCAGGAAGCTCATGTGATCGATGATCTCCTGCGGGCTCAATAGCCGGCCGTCGTCGGTCGAGGCCTTGCAAAGCTGGGTGAACAGATCGTGACCGTCGCCGTCGCGCCGCGCCTCGACCTCACGGCTGAGAAACGAGACCATGAACCTGCGGCCGTTGACGCCGCGCGCCATCGCGGTGCCCGGCAGGGGCGCGCGGACGACGGCGATCGCCGCGCCGACCATGTCGATGAACGCGCGTTTGAGGGGCTCCAGATCCGCGCCGAGTTCGCGGCCGAAAAACGAGGTCGCGGCGAGATCGAGGGTCAGCTGTTTGATCGCGGGATAGAACAGCATCTCGCCGGGCGTCTTCGCCCAGGCGCCGACCCCCTTGGCGATGCCGGCGTTGAGGCCGTCGAGATAGGCTTTCATCGGCTCGGTCTTGAAGGCGACCGACAGCGCCTTGCGGTGAATGCGGTGCTCGTCGAAATCGAGCAGCATGAGTCCGCGCGGAAACACCCGGTTGAGAAACGGACCCCAGCCTTGCCCCGAGGAAAACAGCTTGTGCCGGTCGAACATCACGAACTCGTTGGCCTCGGGACCGAGCATGTTGACCGAGCGGATGCCGAAGGCGCGATTGCGATAGACGAGACCGTAGGTCGCCGCCATGCGGTCGATCTCGCCCTTTGGGTTGGCGAGCAGCCGCAAGGTATTGCCGAGCACGGGCCAGCCGTCTTCGCCGGGGATGTGCTGCAGGTCGTTTAGAGACGGCTCCGCTAGGGCGCCGGTGGCAAGTTCGTCCGCACGCGCCGCATAGGTCATGTCGCGTCCCTCACGAGATTGGCGAGACTAACCGCGCGCGCCGACGGTGGCAATCGCGGGAGCGTGCGCACGTGTGGTCCGGAGGGCGTAGCGCCGTAGGATTTCGGCGGCGATCTCGCCGCTCGAGTCCACCGGGGCGTAGCGGAAGCTCTCGATCCGCCCGCTCCAACGCTGCGCCGCGCCGCGCGCGATCAACCCGTCGATCGCGCGGGCGAGTTTCTTCGATTGGCCGCCCGACGGCTCGAACACGTGGACAGGCGCGCCGGTCGCGGCCGCTTCGCCGACCATGTTGGCGCTGTCGCCGGTCACCAGGATCGCGTCGGCCAGCGCGAGCATGGCGGGGTAGGGGTTCTCGCCCGCGCCGTCCCAGAGAAAGCCGTCGCCGAGGGCGTCGCGGACGGCTTCGGTCAGCGCGGCGGGCGTGCGGCGCGACGGCGTCGCCATCACCGAATAGCCCTGCGCGCGGATGGCGCGCACCGCCGCGCGCATGCGGTCGTGGTCGCCCGACGTGAAATGCTGCGCCCCGCTCGGGCCGCCGAGCGCCACCATGCAACGCGGCGCCGGCAGCGCGGCGAGCCGAGAATCGGGCGTCGCGCGCGCCGCCGCTAGCCGAAGTGGCGAGAACGGATGCGGCGAGGTCAGCGTCGCGATGACGTTCGGCCCACGCAGCGCGTCGTGCTCGGGGACCCAGATCAGATCCATTTCGCCGCGCGCCCAGCGCGGGTCCTGCAGGAACACCGCGAACAATTTGGGATACGTCCGCTTCAGCGCGCGCGCGTAGGGAACCGTCACCCGGCCGCTGGCGATGAGAATGTCGGGCGCTGGACCCTGAAGCGCCGCCGCGTCGCGTGGATCGACCGGCCCCCAGGGGGCAAGCCGTCCGTAGAGATAGCGCGGGGCGACGCTACGCCACTCGTGTGCGCCGCCGAGCGCCTCGACGACCCCGAGGGCGTTGATTTCGTGACCGATGCGACCGGAGCCGAGCACCACAATGTGCGGCGCGGCGCGCTTTTCCGTCAAAGCCTCGCCTGACGCGACAGCCATTGTGCGAAGCTGCGAGCAAGCATGTCCTGGCGAATCCGGGCCGCGTACCCGCCGACGTCGGGCAGCGACACGGTCGCGACGATCGAGCTGTAGATCGGTGAGCCACGTCCGTCGATCGACCCGAAGCCTTCGATGTTGTCGACCGCTCCGGTGGCGTCGCGTCGGCCGTCGCTGCCCGGCACGCCATAAGTGACGCTGTCGATGCGCACGGCGATGTCGTGGCCGGGACCGACGAACTCGCGCAGGTAGCCCGGCAGCATATCGGCGAAAAAGTCGGCGTCCGTGTTATCGCCAGCGGCGCGCAACGGCGAGACATCGACGCGCACGCCCCGCGGGGCCGGATAGGGTTGCCGGGTGCGCGCGAACGCCGCCAAGCTGGGAAGCGCCAACAGGGCGGCGAGCGCGCGGCGACGCGAGACGATGCGCATCGGGTTACTTGAACTCGACTTTCAGGATCTCGTAGCTCTTGCCGCCGCCGGGCGTGTTGACCTCGACCGTGTCGCCCGCCTTCTTGCCGATCATCGCCCGCCCGGTCGGCGAAGAGACCGACATCCGGCCGTTCTTCACGTCGGCCTCGGTCTCGCCGACGATCTGGAACGTCTTTTCCTTTTCGGTGTCCTCGTCGATGACCGTCACCGTAGCGCCGAACTTGACGCTCGCGCCGGAAAGCTTGGAGACGTCAATCACCTCGGCGCGTTGCAGAAGGTCTTCGAGCTCGACGATGCGGCCTTCGTTGTGGGACTGGGCTTCCTTCGCCGAGTGGTACTCGGCGTTTTCCGATAAGTCGCCGTGGGCGCGGGCCTCCGCGATGGCCTGGACGATGCGCGGGCGCTCGACCTGCTGACGATGCTGGAACTCCGCCTCCAAGGCGGCGTGGCCCGCGACGGTTACAGGAAACCGATCCATAATCCTGGTCCCACCTATAGAATCAAAAAGCAAAGCCCGGCGCAGAGCGCCGGCCCGTTACGCGAAGTAGTCTTGCAGCGCGCGGACTTCAAGGTCGCCCGAGGCGCAGGCCTTCACGCCCTCCACCGCCGCGATCGCGCCCGATAGAGTGGTGTAATAAGGCGTTTTTTGCAAGAGGGCGGCGCGGCGCAACGGCTTTGAGTCGGAAAGCGAGGTGGCGCCCTCGGTGGTGTTGAACATCAGTTGCACGCCGCCGTTGCGCACCGCGTCGGCCGCGTGCGGCCGGCCCTCCGACACCTTATTGACCTTGGTCGATGCCACGCCATGCGCGGCCAAGAACCTTTGCGTGCCGCCGGTCGCGAGAATCTTGAAACCCATCTGGGCGAGCATCTTGAGCGGCTCGACGATACCGGGCTTGTCCGCCTCGCGCAGGGAGACGAACACGGTTCCCGTGAGCGGCAGGATGGCGCCGGCGCCGATCTGGGACTTGGCGAAGGCGCGGGCGAAATCGCCGGCGAGTCCCATCACCTCGCCGGTCGAGCGCATTTCCGGCCCCAGTACGGTATCGACTCCGGGGAAGCGGGCGAAAGGAAACACCGCCTCCTTGACGCCGACATGCGTCAGCGCGGTCTTCGCGAGCCCGAACGAGGCGAGCGATTCGCCGGCCATGACCCGGCTGGCGATCTTGGCGATCGGCTGGCCGATCACCTTGGCCACGAACGGCACCGTGCGCGAGGCGCGGGGGTTCACTTCGAGAACGTAAATCTGCCCGTCCTTCAGCGCGTATTGCACGTTCATCAACCCGCCGACGTCGAGCGCCAGGGCGAGCTTGGCGGTCTCGGCTTCGAGCTTGGCGATCGTCTCCGATGACAGCGAGCGGGCGGGCAGCGAACAGGCGCTATCGCCGGAATGGATGCCGGCCTCCTCGATATGCTCCATCACCCCGGCGACGAACACCGTCTTGCCGTCGCAGAGCGCGTCGACGTCGATCTCGATGGCGTCGGCGAGATAGCGGTCGAACAGCAGCGGGTTCTTGCCGAGCACGGTGTTGATCTGCCCGGTCTTGTCGTTGGGATAGCGCGCCTTCACGTCGGCGGGCACGAGGCTCGGCAGCACGCCGAGGACGTAATCGTCGAACTGGGTCTCGTCGTGCAGGATCGCCATCGCCCGGCCGCCGAGCACGTAGGACGGCCGCACCACCAGAGGCAGGCCGAGATCGGCGGCGACGAGCCGCGATTGCTCGACCGAATAGGCGATGCCGTTCTTCGGCTGCTTGAGCCCGAGCTTGTCGAGCAGCCGCTTGAAGCGGTCGCGATCCTCGGCGAGGTCGATCGAATCGACGGAGGTGCCGAGAATCGGCGCGCCGGCGGCTTCAATCCCGTGCGCGAGCTTCAGCGGCGTCTGGCCGCCGAACTGCACGATGACGCCAACGAGGGTTCCGTTCTCCTGCTCCTTGGCGAGAATCGCCAGCACGTCCTCGGCGGTCAGCGGCTCGAAATAGAGGCGGTCGGAGGTGTCATAGTCGGTCGACACCGTCTCCGGGTTGCAGTTGATCATGATCGTCTCGAAGCCCGCTTCGCTCAGCGCGAAACACGCGTGGCAGCAGCAATAATCGAACTCGATGCCCTGGCCGATGCGGTTGGGGCCGCCGCCGAGAATGACGATCTTGCGCTTGTCGGAGGGCGCGGCCTCGCACTCCGGCGCTCCGTCGAAGGGGGTCTCGTAGGTCGAGTACATATAAGCCGTCGGCGAGGCGAACTCCGCCGCGCAAGTGTCGATGCGCTTGAATACCGGCTTGACGTCCAGCGCCTCGCGCGTTTGCCGCACGGCCGCCTCGTCACAATGGGCGAGCGCGGCGAGCCGCGCGTCGGAGAACCCCGCCGCTTTCAGCCGGCGGAAATTGTCGGCGTCGCCGGGCAGGCCGAACGCCCGCACCTGCTTTTCCAGCGCCAAAATCTCGGCGATCCGCTCCAGGAACCACGGATCGATCCTGGTCGCCTCATGGGCTTCCGCGACGCTCATGCCGAGCCGCAATGCCTGAGCCACCTTCAGCAGCCGATCCGGGGTCGGCACGCCGATCGCGGCGCGCAGAATGTTGGCGTCGTCGCCCTTGCCGAGGCCCTCGATCTCGATTTCGTCGAGGCCGGTCAGTCCGGTCTCCAGCGAGCGCAGCGCCTTTTGCAGCGATTCCGCGAAGGTGCGGCCGATCGCCATCGCCTCGCCGACCGACTTCATCGCGGTGGTCAGCACCGGGTCGGCGCCGGGGAATTTCTCGAAGGCGAAGCGCGGGATTTTGGTGACGATGTAGTCGATCGTCGGCTCGAACGAAGCCGGCGTCGCGCCGCCAGTGATGTCGTTGGCGATCTCGTCGAGCAGATAGCCGACGGCGAGCTTGGCCGCGACCTTGGCGATCGGGAAGCCGGTCGCCTTCGACGCCAAAGCGGACGAGCGCGAGACGCGCGGGTTCATCTCGATGACGACCATCTTCCCGTTCTCGGGGTTGATGGCGAACTGCACGTTCGAGCCGCCGGTCTCGACGCCGATCTCGCGCAGCACCGCGATCGAGGCGTCGCGCATGATCTGATATTCTTTATCCGTGAGCGTCAGCGCCGGGGCGATGGTGATGCTATCGCCGGTGTGGACGCCCATCGGGTCGATGTTCTCGATCGAGCAGATGATGATGCAATTGTCCGCCTTGTCGCGGACCACCTCCATCTCGAACTCCTTCCAGCCGAGCACGCTCTCCTCGATCAGCACCTCGTTGGTCGGCGAGGCGTCGATGCCGCGCTCGACGATCTCGAGGAACTCGGCTTTGTTGTAAGCGATGCCGCCCCCCGTGCCGCCGAGCGTGAAACTCGGGCGGATGATCGCCGGCAGGCCGATGTCGTCGAGCGCGGTCAGCGCGGCGGGCAGGGTGCGGATCTGATGCGAGCGCGGCGTCGCGAGGCCGATCTTGGTCATCGCCTCGCGGAACTGCTCGCGATCCTCGGCCTTGTCGATCGCCTCGGCCGTCGCGCCGATCATCTCGACGTCGTACTTGTCGAGCACCCCCATTCGCTTCAGCGACAGCGCGCAATTCAGCGCCGTCTGCCCGCCCATGGTGGGCAGCAGGGCGAAGCCGCCAGGGATCGCGTAACGTTCGGCGGCGATGATCTTGGCGACGACCTCCGGCGTGATCGGTTCGACATAGGTGCGGTCGGCCATGTCGGGATCGGTCATTATCGTCGCCGGATTGGAGTTGACGAGCACGATCCGGTAACCCTCGGCGCGCAGCGCTTTGACGGCCTGGGTGCCGGAATAATCGAACTCGCACGCCTGCCCGATGATGATCGGCCCCGCGCCGATGATGAGGATGGTCGAGATATCGGTGCGCTTCGGCATACGGTCCCCTCGGCGGCCGGCGCGCAAAAAAAGGCCGCGCCGATGGGTCGCGTCCTTCTCAGGGTCTGCGCCGGGTTTTGTGGGCCGGGTCTGTAGACGAGATTCCCGGAGAGGGGAAGGGCGGCTGCGACAACCAACATGGCGTGTCGCTATGGCCGGCGCCGGCGGGGCGACCTTCGAAGCTTGGCTCGTCGAGCATCTCCCGCCGAGCTTGGAGGAAGGCGACACCGTCGTGCTCGACAATCTTCAGGCGCACAAGAAGCCCAGAGTCGCGGAAATCCTAGCGCGAAAGGGTTGCAAGGCCAGTGACCTGCCGTGGCCGAGCGCACCGTCGTTGGCCTCATCGCCGCTCTTGAGGGCTGCGCCGAACTGTTCAAACCCGGACAGTGCGAAAACTACTTCGAGTCCTGTGGCTACGACCCCGCAGAGCCCCTTGCTCTCGACACAACCTGAGCGGATTCCGCTCTAATTGCACGATTCTGTTTGTTCTCCCTCGTCCATTTTCAGATATCTTAGCAAAATTCCTGATTGCGACGAGCAAGACGATTCTGGGAGCAACGTTTCTGGCTCAAACATCCAGCTCATGATAACGGCATCGGGTTTACTTGACGTTTCCGCCTCTATCATTTTAGCCCGCGCTACCGCTTTATTCGCAAACGAAGCCGGATCGCGATCTACCGCATCGCCATCGTATATTACGCCGAAGCGAATTCCCTTTGAGCGCGCCACTTGTTCAACATATTGCATCTGTTGCATCGCCAGCGGACTATTCCAAAGCATATCGGCATGGAGATACTTAGGATAAAATCCCAGCTCTCGATGATACACCTCAAACCACTCTGCCAGGGCTGTAGCCCACTCACCTCGGGTTCCTGTAAATGGCTCATTCTCCCCAATTTTCGCCTCAGGGAAAATCTCCAGCGCGTCTCTAACGTTCTCGGCGACGTGTTTTACAATAACATCGAGCGGGTCTTTGCAAGCCGTAATTCTTCCCTGAAAAAAATGTCCAAACCATACGATTTCGTCCATCGTGATATAGTTGACGACGACCCCATCTTTTTTCAATCGCAAAAGGAACTTCCGTACATCGCCTTTGTTCGCATAACTTTCAATATAAGGATGTAATCCACATCCATTCGCACCATAGGTATTCATCGGAAGTTCAATATCAATCGATTTATTGTATTTACGAGCGAATTCTCCCACCTGACGAAGTAGATCATCGTTCCCAAATTCGACCATCTGCCTCTCTATTCCGAATACGTTTATCGCGTTGAGACCGGTCTTCCACTGCTCAGGATGCCGCAATATATCCGCATAATTCTGGTCAGGAAAGCCGCGCCGTGACCGATATACAGGGTCTTGCGGTATAAACCAAATCTGATTTGAGGACGCATTGCTTGCCTGGGCAAGGACTATATCACCACTAGCCTGAGCGGTACAACAAAAAGGGAGCGTCAGTAAGTAACTCAATGTAAGCGCAACCGACGCCGCTGCATTCGCTGATAACATGCTTCACCTTACGGGTTTGCGCGACTGCTTACAGGACTATGAATTCAAAACCGCGTAGGGAGTTGGAATTATACCTGAATCCGATTTCGCGGCAATCGAACCTGCTGATTGCGCCGCGAGCGCCCGGCTCTGGCGCAAGGCTTGCGGCTTGGGGCCTACTCCAGTCCCGCCAGCCGCGCCGCGTAGCGCGCCATCTGGTCGACCTCCAGGTTGACCCTGTCGCCGACCCGCCGCTCGCCCCAGGTGGTGACGGCGAGCGTGTGCGGGATCAACAGCACTTCGAACGCGTCGCCCTCGACCCGGTTGACGGTCAGCGACGTCCCGTCGAGCGCGACCGAACCCTTGGTCGCGATGAAGCGCGACAAGTCCGGCGGCGCGCGGAAGCGGAAGCGCGACATCCCCTCGAAATCGTCGCGCGCGACAATCACGGCCACCCCGTCGGCATGGCCGCTGACGAGATGGCCGCCGAGTTCGTCGCCGATCTTCAGCGGACGTTCGAGATTGATGCGCCGGCCCGGCGCGAGATCGCCGAGTGTGGTGATCGCCAAGGTCTCGGCCCCGACGTCGAACGCGAGGCGGGCGCCGTCGTTGCGGGCGGCGTGCGCGACCACCGTCAGGCAGGCGCCGGCGTTGGCGACGGAAGCGCCGAGCGCGATCCCTCCCGCGTCATAATGGCAATCGACGACCAGCCTCGCAAGGTCGCCTTTGCGCGACATTTCAACAACCTCGCCGACGTCGCTAATAATTCCGGTGAACATCGGACGCTCCTTGCCCGATGGCTTCAAGCCGCGCGCATGCGAGATTAGTCCTCGCCGACCGCAGCGACTGCGCGACGCGGGCGGGTCGGGCGCAGAAGGAAGCTCGGTACATGATCGCCCATGCCGACCACCGGAGCGTCGTCGTAATCCTCACGCGAGCGGCGCCGGTACTCCGATTTCGCCGGCGCCGCCGCGCGGGGCGGCGTCGCAGCGACGGGCGCAGGAGGGGCCGGGCGGGCTGCCGGGGCAGGGGCCGGGCCTCGGGTCTCGGGGCGACGGCCGCGCGAGGCGGGCCGCTGCTCGCGTCGCGGCTCCGGCTCACGCCGCCGGCCGCGCGCGGCGACGGGGGCTTCCGCCGCCTCTTCCTCGACATCGGCGGCGCCGGCCGCCCAGTCGATCTTGCGGGCGATCAGCTTTTCGATCTCGGCGATCGACTTCGCGTCGAGCCGGGTCGCAAGCGTCAGCGCGACGCCGGTCTTGCCGGCCCGGCCGGTGCGGCCGATGCGGTGGACGTAATCCTCGGCGTGGTGAGGAGCGTCGTAGTTGATGACGTGGCTGACGTCGGGAATGTCGAGCCCGCGCGCCGCGACGTCGGAGCAGACCAGCAATTGCACCTGATCGGTGCGGAACGCCTCCAGCGCGGCCATGCGCGCCCGCTGATCCATGTCGCCATGCAGCGCGCCGACCGAAAAACCATGCTTCTCGAGGCTGCGATAGACCACCTGCACGTCGCGCTTGCGATTGCAGAAGATGATCGCGTTCTTGAAGTTCTCGGCGCCGCGGATGATCCGGCGTAGCGTCGCCCGCTTCTCCTCGGGGCTGACGCCGGACTTGACCAGCGTCTGTACGGTGCCGGCGGAGGTCGAGGCGGGCCGGGAGACCTCGACCCTGACCGGGTTCTGCAGGAACTGCTCCGTCAGCCTTGTGATCTCCGGCGGCATGGTGGCCGAGAAGAACAGCGTCTGGCGAGTAAACGGCACCAGTTTGCAGATGCGCTCGATGTCGGGAATGAAGCCCATGTCGAGCATGCGATCGGCCTCGTCGATGACGAGGATCTCGATGCCGGTCAGCAGGATCTTGCCGCGATCGGCGAAATCCAGCAGCCGGCCAGGCGTCGCGATCAGCACGTCGGCGCCGCGCATGATCTTGGCTTCCTGGTCGCCGAACGAGACGCCGCCGATCAGCAGCGCGAGGTTGAGCTTATGGTTGATTCCATATTTGCTGAACGCCTCCTCGACCTGCGCGGCGAGTTCGCGCGTCGGCTCCAGAATGAGGGTGCGGGGCATGCGCGCCCGGGCGCGCCCCTGTTCAAGCCGCGACAGCATGGGCAGGGTGAAGGCGGCGGTCTTGCCGGTGCCGGTCTGGGCGATGCCCAGCACGTCGCGGCCCTGCAAGGCGTGGGGAATGGCTTCCGCCTGAATCGGCGTCGGCGTTTCGTAGCCGGACGCGCGGACGGCTTCGAGCACTTTTGGGCTCAGGCCGAGTTCGTCAAAATTCATGAGGTCTCACGTTACGGGAATGATGGCGCGCTCGTTGCGCGCATTTCTTGCATTTTTGCGTCGCCATGCGACGCAAGTCACGGGTCCGGTCAGCTCGACGGGACCCCTAGGCGGGGTGGTGCATGAGCGAAAACGCGGCAAAAGTCAAATGTTTCCCGCTTTCGCATATATATTCCGCGCTTCAGCGCTGCTCGCCTAGCGCCAGCCGCTGGAAGCCCTTGCCGGCGACGGACTTCTTCGACGACAGGATGCGCGAGTTGACGCCGTGCCAGCCGATCTCGCCCGACAGCCGGCCCCATTCGATCTTCGGGCAGCGGTTCATTACCACCTCAACCCCGCGCGCCCGCGCTTTTTCCGCCGCAGCGTCATCGCGCACGCCGAGCTGCATCCAGATCACGCGCGGCAGCGGATCGAGCCGCAGCGCCTCGTCAACGAGGCCGCCGGCGAATTCGGAGGCGCGAAAGATTTCTACCATGTCGATCGGGCCGGGGGCCTCGGTCAGCGTCGCGTAGGCCGGGACGCCGAGCACCGTCTGCCCCGCCAGCGCCGGGTTGATCGGCAGCATGCGGTATCCGCGCCCGATCAGATATTTGAGCACGATATAGGAGGGCCGCGCGGGATTGGCGGAGGCGCCGACCAGCGCGATCGACTGCACGCTGGTCAGGATGCGCCGGATGTCGGCGTCGGCGTAGGTCTCCGCGGTCAACGGGGGCTCCACTGCGGCGGCCGCTTCTCCAGGAATGCGGCGATCCCCTCCGAGGCGTCCGGCAGCGCGAGGTTCTCGATCATCGCGGCCGACGCGATCCGGTAGGCGTCGGCGAGCGAGGTCTCGATCTGGCGCTGGAACGTGCGCTTGCCGAGCGCGATCGTGGGCGCCGAGCGCGTGGCGATCTTGGCGGCGACCGCCTGCGCCGCGCTCAGCGCATGACCCTCGGGAACCACGCGATTGACCAGGCCGATCGCCTCGGCGCGACGGGCCTCAATCGGCTCGCCGGTCAGCGCCAGCTCCATCGCCGCCTTGCGCGAAACGTTGCGGCCGACCGCAACCAGCGGCGTCGAGCAGAAAAACGCATTGTTGACGCCGGGCAGGGCGAAGCGCGCCTTCTCGCCGGCGACGGCGAGGTCGCAGGCGGCGACCAACTGGCAGCCAGCGGCGGTGGCGATCCCCTCGATGGCGGCGATGACCGGCTTCGGCGATCCCGAGATCGCCTGCATCATCTCGGCGCAGCGCGTCATCAGCTTCTCGAAATAGGCGGCGCCGCGGTCCTCGTCGTTGCGATGCGCCTGCATTTCCCGCAAGTCGTGGCCGGCGCTGAACGCCGGCCCCTCGCCTTCGATCACGATGGCGCCGATTCCGCTGTCCTTGTCGATCTCGGCGAGCGCGACGATCAGCGAATCGATCATCAGCAGCCCGAGCGCGTTGCGGTTGGCCGGCGTCGCCAGCGTCAGCGTCGCGACGCCGTCCGCATCGGCGCGGCGCAGCGGGGCAGGGGTTGTCGACATTCGGGCGTCTCCGGGATCAGACATGTTTAGATAGGCGCAGCGGCGCGGCGTGGCTACCGCGCGCGTGCGTTCAACACGAACGAATTTCCGGCGTGCGGACATGCTCGGGCAGAAACCCGACGCCGAGCACCCGCGCTGGAATGCGCCGCAGCCACGGGAAAATGTTGAACAGCCTGAACAGTATCGGCGCCCTCGGCCTCGTCGTCCCCTCGAGCACCCGGCCGACAATCTGGTTCTGGATCGTCAGCTGCATCCCTTGCGTCATGCGCACTGCCCATTCCCGCCGCTTCTGGATCGCCGCGAGGTCGGCGTCGGTCGCGCGACCCTCGCACAGCGGACCGGCGAGCCGGTTGGCGGCAGCGACCGCGTCCTGCACCGCGATGTTGACGCCGACGCCGCCGATCGGCGACATCGCATGCGCGGCGTCGCCGATGCAGATCAGGCCCGGCCGCCACCATTTTTTCAACCGGTCGACCGTCACGGTCAGCAGCTTGACGTCGTCGAAGGTTTTCAGTTCCTCGACGCGACGGCCGAGGAACGGCGACATGCTGAGCACCCGCGCGCGGAACGCGCCGATTCCTTCGGCCTTGATGCGCTCGATGCCGCCCTTCGGTATCACGTAAGCGCATTGCCAATATTCGTTGCGGTCGATCATAATCATCATGCGCCCCGCCTCGACATGGCCGAACGTCTCGGGACCGTCCGTCTCCTGCCGCGACAGCCGGAACCACAGTACGTCCATCGGCGCGCCGTAATCCTCGACGTCGAGGCCCGCCTTGTCGCGCAACGTCGAGTGGCGGCCGTCGCAGGCGACCGAGAGATCGGCGCGCACGACCAGCGGTCCCTCCGCCGTCTCCGCGCGCACGCCGACGACCCGGCCATTCTCGACGACGATGTCGGTCGCGTCGGCGCTCATGCGCAGATCGAAGGTCGGATAGCGGCGCCCCTGCGCGGAAAGGAATTTGAGAAAATCCCACTGCGGCATGAGCGCGATGTATTTGCAGTGGGTCGGCACGTGACGGAAATCGACCATGTCGACGCGGTCGGCGCCGATCTCGGCGCGCAGCGTCTCGATCTTCTGATGCGGCACTTTCAGGAATTCGTCGATCAGGCCGAGCTCGCACATCAGTTCGAGCGTTGACGGATGCACCGTGTCGCCGCGGAAGTCGCGGAAGAAATCGGCGTGTTTCTCCAGCACGACGACGCGCACCCCGGCCCGCGCCAGCAGAAAGCCGAGCATCACGCCCGCCGGGCCGCCTCCGGCGATGCAGCATTGTGTGGTGATCGTCGTCTCGCTCATCGCAACTCCTCGTCGCCGGATGGGTCGGGGCTTCTCAGGCTAAGCCTGACTGAGCGGATCGACAACTTGCCCTCCAGCAGCCCTGTGCCGGCGCGGCCCGTTGACGAGCGATGACGCTCTCGCGGCCCTCTGCTAGATCGCCAAAGGTTGCCGTTCCAGGCAGGCGGAGGTCCCATGGGCAAGGTGCGCGTAAGAGGTTTTGCGGTGTCCGCCGACGGCTTCGGCGCCGGCCCGGATCAGAGCCTGGAGCATCCGCTCGGCAAAGGGGGCGGGGATCTGCACCGTTGGTTCTTCCCAACCCGCGCGTTTCGCTCGATGATTGGGCAAGACGGCGGCACGGACGATCGCTTCGCGAGCGCCGCCATGGACGGCTTCGGCGCGTTCATCCTCGGCCGCAACATGTTCGGCCCGATCCGCGGCGAATGGCCGGACGACGCGTGGAAGGGCTGGTGGGGCGACAATCCCCCGTATCACGCGCCGACCTTCATCCTCACCCACCACGCTCGCGCGCCGATCGTGATGGAGGGCGGAACGACCTTCCATTTCGTGACCGACGGGATCGAGGCGGCGCTCGCCCAGGCCAAGGCCGCCGCGGGCGAGCTCGACGTCAAGATCGGCGGCGGCGTTTCGACGGTCCGCCAGTACCTCCTGGCGGGAGCTATCGACGAGTTGCACCTGGCGCTGTCGCCCATCGTTCTAGGGCGCGGTGAATCCCTGTTCGAAGGCATTGACTTGCCAGGGCTTGGCTATCGGGTGACGGAGGCGGTCCCCACGGAGTTGGCCATCCACCTTGTGCTGACGCGCTGACCGTCGGCAGCGGATGGCGGCCACGGCTATTGTCGCCCCGGCGCGCAGCGTTTATCGAGCTGACATGCCGCTGCTCTCGACCGATGACGTTCGCGCCTTTCTCGCTCGCGAGTTTCCGCAGATCGACCGCGCCTTCGCGGTCGAGGACGTCGGGCCGATGCGGGCGCGGATGCGGCTCCTCTACCACGAGCGGCATCTGCGGCCGGGCGGCACGATCTCGGGGCCGTCCATGTTCGGCCTCGCCGACGTGGCGCTCTATGCGGCGATTCTCGCCAGCGTCGGCGAGGCGGGGCAGGCGGTGACGACCAATCTCAATATCAACTTCCTCAAGCGGCCCGAGCCGGCCGATCTGTTCGGCGAGGCGCGGCTGCTCAAGCTCGGCAAACGGCTCGCGGTCGGGGAAGTGTCGATCTACGCGCAGCGCGACGACCTCGTGGCCCACGCCGTCGGCACCTACTCAATCCCTCCGGTATCCTGATACCGCATCGAAAAACACCCGCAACGCCGCGCTTTTCGCGTTGACGGCGCAGGCGTGTGACGATATGCAGCGCCCGACAACAGCCCGCCGCACGGCGGGCTTCGTAGTTTGGAAATCGACAATGTTCGGACACACCCACTCCACCAAGACCGCCGACATCGAAAAGAAGTGGGTGGTCGTCGACGCCAAGGGGCTGGTCGTCGGCCGGCTCGCCTCGCTGGTGGCGATGCGGCTCCGCGGCAAGCACAAGCCGTCATTCACCCCGCACATGGATGACGGCGACAGCGTCGTCATCGTCAACGCCGACAAGATCGTGTTGACCGGCCGCAAGCGCGACCAGAAGGTCTATTACCACTATACCGGCTATATCGGCGGCATCAAAGAACGGTCCGCCAAGGCGATCCTCGAAGGCAAGTACCCCGAGCGCATCGTGATGAAGGCGGTCGAGCGCATGTTGCCGCGCGGTCCGCTGGGCCGCAAGCAGCTTGGCAACCTGCATGTCTACAAGGGGCCGGAGCATCCGCACGCCGCCCAGCAGCCGGCGCCGCTCGATATCGCCAGCCTCAATCGTAAGAACAGCCGGAGCGCCTGAACATGGCCGAGACCCTTTCTTCCCTCGCCGATCTCGCGGGCACAGGCTTGACGACCAGCGACGCAGCGGCCGCCGCCCCCGTGTACACCCGGAAGCTCGACAGCCTCGGCCGCGCCTACGCCACCGGCAAGCGCAAGAACGCCATCGCCCGCGTCTGGATCAAGCCCGGCAAGGGTCAGGCGACCGTCAACGGCAAGCCGCTCGAAGTTTATTTCGCCCGTCCCGTGCTGCGCATGATCCTCAATCAGCCGCTGGTCATCGTGAACCGGCAGACGCAATACGACGTGATTGTCTCTGTCGCCGGCGGCGGCTTGTCGGGGCAGGCGGGCGCGGTCCGTCATGGTCTCGCCAAGGCGTTGACGCATTTTGAGCCGGAGTTGCGCCCGTCGCTGAAGAAAGAAGGCTTCCTGACCCGAGATTCGCGCGTGGTCGAGCGTAAGAAATACGGCCACAAGAAAGCCCGCCGAAGCTTCCAGTTCTCGAAGCGCTGATCGCCAGCCTTCCCGAATTGACAAGTTTCCAGGGCGGCCCCGAGGCCGCCCTTTTCATTTGGCTCCACGGAGACCGAGATGGCGACCAAGATATTCATCGACGGCGAAGCGGGCACCACCGGCCTGCAAATTCGCGAGAAACTCGCCGGTCGCGCCGGCCTGGAATTGGTCAGCCTGCCCGCCGAATTGCGCAAGGACGCCACCGCCAAGCGCGAGCTGCTCGGTCAGGTCGACCTGACGATCCTGTGCCTGCCCGACGAGGCGGCTAAGGAAGCCGCCAAGCTGATCGTCGAAATGGGCGACAGAGGCCCGCGCGTGATCGACGCCTCCAGCGCGCATCGAGTCGCGCCGGGCTGGGTCTATGGCTTTCCCGAGCTCGTCGAGGGACAGGCCGACCGGATTCGCGACGCCTGCAGGGTGACAAATCCCGGCTGCCACGCGACCGGCGCGATCGCGCTGCTGCGGCCGTTGACCGACGCCGGGCTGATTCCCCGCGATTTCGCCATTTCGATCGGCTCCGTCAGCGGTTATTCCGGCGGCGGCAAGAGCATGATTGAGGCCTATGAGAGCGGCCGCGCGCCGGCCTTCGAACATTACGCGCTCGGGCTGGAGCATAAGCACGTACCGGAAATTTTGGAATATTCCGGCTTGACCCGGCGCCCGATCTTCGTGCCCTCGGTCGGCAATTTCCGGCAGGGGATGCTGGTCAGCGTCCCGCTCGCCCTCGATGCTTTGCCTGCAAAGCCGACCGCCGCCGATCTCGGCGCGGCGCTGCGGGCGCATTACGGCGCCGGCGGCTATGTCAAGGTGGCCGTGGAGTCGGCGGGGCGGCTTGAACCCGAATCGCTCAACGGCACGAACGATCTCGAAATCCACGTGTACGCCAACGAGCCGCGCCGCCAGGCGGTCGTGATCGCCAAGTTCGACAATCTCGGCAAAGGCGCGTCGGGCGCGGCGGTGCAGAATCTCGAGCTCATGCTCGGGATCTAGCGCGTCCCATCAAGCGCAACGCGGCGCGCGCTGCGGACTCGACCACCGCGCCCGCGACATAGGCGATTGCGGCGTCGAACAACCAGGCGGTGGCGACTTGGCCCGGCGCGTCGGGCGAAAAGTCGGAGCCGCCGGTGGCCTGCAACATCGTCCAGTTGTAGGGCAGCGCGACGAGAAACAGCCATTGTCCGTCGAGCCATCCCGCACCCGGACGGTGGGCCGCGGCGAACGCGAGGGCGACGGCGAGCGTCGCGGCGAGCGCCAAGAGGAGACCGAGAAGCGATTTCATGGCCGTCCGACCGCATCGTCCATTGTTGGGCGCAAGTCTCGCCGCCTCCCGCCTGCAAACTTGCCCGCCGGCGCGTTTCCGGGAACGATATTGATTCGCAGGAGGCAAAGCAAATGTTGGTAAACGTTAACAAAAACTCAAGTCGATGCTCTAAAAGCGCATGCGCGACGGTCACGCAGATCGTTGGCGTTTCGTTACCAAGCGATTTTCGATTTGCGCTGTAACCCGAATTTTACATAGTCCGAACTTTCTGCTCTTGACCTTTGCCGATCAAATATGTTTTTTTGACCGCATGCGCAGGCGCCGCAGACTTGGCGCTAAAAAACGCGAGAATTTCTCAAGTTTCTTTCCAGTCCGCGACGACGCATCCCCCGCAACCTCGGTCCGACCCTGATTCGGTCCTCAAGAAAAGCCTAGAGATGTCAAACATAGAACGTATTGCCCTTTTCATTGATGGCGCTAATCTTTACGCCAGCGCAAAATCCCTCGGCTTCGACATAGACTACAAACGTCTACTGAAGGAGTTCCAAGGCAAAGGCAGGTTGATCCGCGCCTTCTACTATACCGCGCTGGTCGACGATCAGGAATATTCGTCGATTCGGCCGCTGGTCGATTGGCTGGATTACAATGGGTATTCCGTGGTTACCAAGCCTACCAAGGAATTTGTAGACTCCACCGGCCGCCGTAAAGTCAAAGGCAACATGGATATTGAGTTGGCCGTCACCGCGATGGAGATGGCCAACTACATCGACAACATGGTGCTTTTCTCCGGCGACGGCGATTTCCGCTCACTGGTCGAGGCCGTCCAACGCAAGGGCGTGCGCGTCTCCGTCGTCTCGACGGTGTCGACGCAGCCGGCGATGGTGGCGGACGAGTTGCGCCGCCAGGCCGACGAGTTCATCGATTTGGTGACGCTGATGCCGCGCATCGGCCGCGATCCGAGCGAGCGCGCCGCTCGCATGGCCCGTGCGCCGCACGCCTACGGCCACGCCTCGGCGACTTCGTCGGCCGGCGACGAAACGGTTCGCGAGTAGCCGCCCGCGCGGTGGCGTTCGACGTCAGCCCGCCGCGCGACTGCGCGTTGTGCCCAAGGCTGGCGGCGTTCCGCGCCGAGAATCGCGTCAAATACCCCGACTTCGCCAACGCGCCCGTCGAAAGCTTCGGCGACGGCGGCGCGCGGTTGCTGATCGTCGGGCTGGCGCCGGGCCTGAAAGGCGCCAATCGCACCGGGCGCCCGTTCACCGGCGATTATGCCGGCGACCTGCTTTATGCGACGCTCGGCGAACTAGGGCTGACACGCGGGATTTATGATCGTCGCCCCGACGACGGCATGGTGCTGACCGATTGCGCGATCGTCAACGCGGTGCGCTGCGTTCCCCCGCAAAACAAGCCGACTCCGGCGGAAATCGCGACCTGCAGAGAGTTTCTGCGCCCCGCGCTCGATGCGATGCCTCGGCTCAGCGCGATCGTTGCGCTCGGCCGCATCGCCCATGAAACCGTGCTGCGTGCGCTTGGCCGGCGGCTCGCGCTGCATCCGTTCGCGCATGGCGCGCGCCACGACCTTGGCCAGGCTGCGCCAAAACTCTTCGACAGCTATCATTGCTCCCGTTACAACACGAATACCGGGGTGCTGACTCCCGCCATGTTCCTTGACGTGCTACGCGCGGCGCGCGACTCGGCTTTGGCGGGGGCCGTTTGATCGAGGCGGCGGCGCCGCGTTGGAAATCCACGGAGAGGCTCGTCATGCCCGCAAAGCTTTTCGGCCACATCGGCGACGCCCCGGTGATGGAGGTCCAAATCGGCTCGAAAGCGGGCGCCGTCGCCCGCATCCTGACCTATGGCGCGGTGCTGCGCGATCTTCAAATCCCGGTCGGCGGCGCCCTGCAAAGAGTGACCCTGGGCCTCAATTCGATGGAGGATTACGTACAGCATTCGCCGAGTTTCGGCGCCGTGCCAGGACGCTACGCCAACCGCATCGCCCAGGGCCGATTCTCGGTCGACGGCGTCGCCTACACGCTCGAACGCAAACCCGGCGACCATCACACGCTGCACGGCGGACCGCGCGGATTCGGCAAGCGGGTCTGGAAGCTCGGCGCGCATGACGCCGAGAGCGTCGAGCTGACGCTTGTCTCCGCTGACGGCGACATGGGGTTTCCGGGCGAATTGCGTGCGACGTGCGTCTATCGGTTCGTCGAGCCGGCGACGCTGCGGGTGGAGCTTTCGGCGGTCGCCGACAAGGCGACGCCGGTCAATCTCACGCAGCACGCCTATTTCAACCTCGACGGCGGCGCCGACATTCTCGACCACGAGCTTGAACTCGGGTGCGATTTCTACACGCCCAGCGACGCCGAACTGATTCCGACCGGGGAAATCCGCGCCGTCGCCGGCACGGCATACGATTTCCGCCGCGCCCGCACGGTCCGCAACGCCGAGGGCGTAACCTACGACACCAATTTCGTCGTCTCGCGCCCGCTGGGACCGCAGGGCCTGGCGTTCGTCGCGCGGCTCAAATCGCCGAAGAACGGACTGACCCTCGAACTCCACAGCACCGAGCCCGGCGTGCAGGTCTATGATTCGGCGAAGCTCAACGTCCCGGTCCCTGGACTCGACGGCGCGCGCTACGGCGCGCACGGCGGCCTTTGCCTGGAGCCGCAAGCGTTTCCCGATTCGCCAAACCGGCGCCATTTCACCGAGACGGTGCTGCGGCCGGATCAGGAATACCGCCACATCAGCGAGTTCCGCTTCTCGCATTGACGCGAGAGGCGGCGATCCGACTTACATCGGCGCCTTGCCAAGCGGCAGGCCGTTGATCTTGATGACCGAATCGCGACCCAACTCGGCGATCCAGACCAGCGCGCCGTCGGGCCCCTTCTTGGCGAGACCTTTGGCCATGGCGATCACCGGCACGAGCTTCTGCTGCGCGTCCGGCCCGAGCGCCTGAATCGCCTTCGCCGTGTCGTCGAAATTCCTGACTTTGATGGTAACGGCGCCGCTTGGCTTGGCGTTGTCGATCGTCACCTTGCCCTCGAAGGCGAGATCGAGACTCGGCCCGTTAATATGCGACGGCTCGATGTCGACGATGATCGGCCGGCCGCGCGACAGCTTCTCCGACACCTTGACTTGATCCGCGTCGCTCAGCGTCAAGCCATCCGGGCCGGCTTTGACGTCGGCGGCCCATTCCTGTTCCGCCGCCGCGAGATCGAAGCCGCTGGTCTTGAAGCCGATGTCGAACGAGGTCGGCGTCACGGCGGCGAACGCCGACGGAATCAATCCGTCCGGGAACTTGATCGACTTGACGGAGAAATGCTCGGAGAATCCGCTGTCGCCGCCGTTGTTGGTAGCGCCGACGGCGGCGGCGCCGCCTTCGACCTCGACCATGCCCGGGGCGGTGCTGAATTCAAGTTTCTCGGTGGTCAGCGTCTCGTTCACCGCGAGCTTGTCAGCGACGAGTCCGGCGACAACGGTCTTGAACGCGTCCAAATCCCGCGCGTAATCCTGCGGCTCCGGATGCGCGACGACGAAGCGCCAGACGTCGAGCAGGGGCTGCGGTTGAAAATGGCTCAGCGTGAGATGCACGTCGGCGTTCTCGCCCTTGGCGGAGATATGCACCGGCTTCCGCGGCCCGTTGCTGCTGGGATCGACCCCCTTCGGATCAATATCCATCACCACATTGATGGCCCCGATCGGCTCGTGACCCGTCATCGTCAGGCCGTCCGCCGCCGACGAAGTCGCGGCGTCGAACTTTACCTGACCGAATTCGATGAATTCTTCGACGCCCGGGCCGTTCTCGGTGATGGTCAGCTTATCGGCGCCGCCGACGCTGGAGGCGACCCAATTCAGCTTCGGATCGATGACCGTCGCATGCTTGAGGCTTTTCGTCTCGACCTTGACGTCGACCTTGCCGCCGCCCTGTGGCTGCGTCATGTGGCCGGTGATCGGCGGCATGCTGTCCGCCTCGACGCGCCAAGCGCCGTCGTCCTGCTGATAGACTTTGAATTTGAGTTCGACGGGATCATAGGCGAAGCCGGCCGACTTCAGGCCGGAGGTCGCGGCGGCGAGATCGAATGACACCAGATAAGCCGATCCCTGCGGCGTCACCTTCACCGACGGCGCGGCGGCCTGGCCGGCGTAGGCGGCGATGAAGTCGGCGATTGTCTTGGTTCCGGCGTCGTTGGCCGGCGCGTCGCCGGCGTAAGCTACGCCGCCGGACGCCAGCGCAGCAGCGCCGCCGAGCCAGAACGCGCGCCGAAGTTTCCAACCTAACATGTCGACCCCTTTGCCTCGCGCGCAGTTTTTTTGAAAACGCACGCGCAATCCGACCCCTCTAGGGGAGGGGACGATTTGCGGCCAGCGGAAAAATCCGCGCCTCGCGCGAGGCGCGGTCCGGTTACGGCGCAGGAAGCGCCGCCGCCGCCGTGCGATGCGGGATCTGCGCGCGGGCGACGCCGGCCTTCACCGCCGCCTGCACCTTCTCGAAGGCGCGCACTTCGATCTGACGAACGCGCTCGCGCGACACGCCGAACTCGGCGGAAAGCTCCTCAAGGGTGATCGGCTCATCGGCCAGCCGCCGCGCCTCGAAGATGCGCCGCTCGCGCGGGTTCAGCACGGTCAGCGCCTGCTTCAGCGCGCCCAACCGGGCGTCGCTCTCCTGGCGATCGAGGAGCGCGGCCTCCTGATTGATGGTGTCGTCGACCAGCCAATCCTGCCACTCGCCTTCGCCCTCCTCGCGCAACGGGGCGTTGAGCGAAGCGTCGCCGCCGAGGCGGCGGTTCATGTCGACGACCTCCTGCTTGGCGACGCCGAGCCGCTTGGCGATGATCTCGACCTGATCGTCGCGCAGATCGCCCTCGTCGAGCGCTGAGATGCGGCTCTTCGCCTTGCGCAGGTTGAAGAACAGCTTCTTCTGGCTTGCGGTGGTGCCCATCTTCACGAGCGACCAGGAGCGAAGGATATACTCTTGAATTGAAGCGCGGATCCACCACATTGCGTATGTGGCGAGCTTGAAGCCCTTGTCGGGTTCGAATCGCCGCACCGCCTGCATCAGGCCGACGTTGCCCTCGGAGATGACCTCGCCGATGGGAAGGCCGTAGCCGCGATAGCCCATGGCGATCTTGGCGACGAGACGCAGGTGGGAGGTGACGAGCTTGTGCGCGGCGTCGCGATCGTCGTGTTCGCGCCAGCGCTTGGCGAGCATGTATTCTTGTTGCGGCTCAAGCATCGGGAATCGCTTGATTTCCGCAAGATAGCGAGCAAGGCCGGATTCACCGGCGATGATGGGGAGAGCGGCGGCCATAGTGGTCCTCCTGGCGGGCGCTGGATTCAAGGTCCGGCGACCGGCGCGCCAATAGGCGTGCGTTGCAACATATAGTTCGGTCGACCGTGACCGAAAGAGGGCGCTTTCACGACAGCGGCCGTCCCAACCATGAAGCTTCGTTCATGATTCGGTAAGCCGAACTTACGCCATCCCCGACATCGGCTATACGCGCAAGGCCATCGCCAAGTTCAAAAAATCCTGTGGCGGCGACCGCTCCCAGGACAGCGGCGTAAGGGTTACAGGATGCTCGAAACCGAGGGTTTGGGCGTGCAATGCCTGACGATTAAGTGCGTCGAGGGCGTACCGGGCGGCCGGATCAAGCCGATTGGCCTTGGTTTTGAAGCCGGCGCCGTAAAGCGAGTCCCCGAGCAGCGGATGGCCAATATGGGCGAGATGCACGCGGATTTGATGTGTGCGCCCGGTTTCCAGCCGGCAACGGACCCAGGCGGCGAGCCCTAGTTCCTCCTCGACGCGCCAGTGCGTGACCGCCTCGCGGCCGCGCGCGATCACCGCCATCCTTTCGCGCGAATGAGGATGGCGGCCGATCGGGGCGTCGACCGTCCCGGAACGCGCGGCGAAGTCGTTCCAAACGAGGGCGGCGTATCCGCGCACCAGCGAGCCGGAGCGGCCGTGATCGGCGAACAGCTCCGCCAGCCCTTTATGCGCCGCGTCGGTCTTGGCGGCGACGATCAGGCCGGAGGTATCCTTGTCGAGCCGATGCACGATGCCCGGCCGCTTGACGCCGCCGATTCCCGAAAGCGAGGCGCCGCAGTGGTGGATCAGCGCGTTGACCAGCGTGCCGTTGGGATGACCGGGGGCGGGATGGGTGACGAGCCCCGCCGGCTTGTTGACGACGATGAGGTGCTCGTCCTCGAAGACCACATCGAGCGAAATATCCTGGCCGGCGATCTCGGCGTCTTCGGGCGGCGGCGGCGCCAGCGTCACGACGGCCCCGGACGTGAGTTTTCGGGCCGGGTCGAGCGCAACCACGCCGTCGACGCGAACTTCGCCCGCCTCGACGAGCGCCTTCAGCCGGGTGCGCGACAAATCCTGCGCGGATTGGGCGAGGAAGCGGTCGAGCCGCTCGCCTGCGGCCTCCTGGCTGACTTCGAACGACAGCGTGGCGATCACGTCGCCTCACGCGCGCGCCGCCGGACGCGCGGCGCAGCGTTCTCCTGCGCCGGCGGCGAGACCAGCGGCCCAAGCGCGGCGACGATCGCCTCGACGCTCGGCCGCTCGTTCGACCGGTGCGTATCGAGCGCGCGACGCATCGCCGCGACGTGCTCAGGCTTGTTGCCGCAGCAGCCGCCGATGATTTTCGCGCCCGCGTCGATGGCGAGGCGGGCGTAGTCCGCCATCAGCTCCGGCGTTCCAGAGTAGTGGATATGCGCGCCGTGCCACTGCGGCACGCCGGCGTTGGCCTTGGCGATGACGTTGGCGTCCGGACGGCGCTCGGTCATCCCGAGCACAGAGACCAGGAGATCGGCGGCGCCGACCCCGCAATTCGCGCCGAAGGCCAGCGGGGCGGCGTCCAAACCTTCCAAGAACTCGGCATAGGCCGCCGGGGACAGGCCCATCATGGTTCGGCCGGCGGTGTCGAAGCTCGCCGTCGCGGTATAGGGCATCGCGAGCGACGCCGCGGCGCGCGCGGCGGCTCGGATTTCCTCGGGCGCGGACATGGTCTCGATCCACACCAGGTCGGCGCCGCCTTGTTTCAGACCTTCGATCTGCTCAGCGAACACCTCCGTCGCCTCGTCCTCGGTCAGCGGCCCCAGCGGAGCCAGCAGATCGCCGGTCGGTCCGACCGAGCCGGCGACGACGACCCGCCGCCCCGCCTTGTCGGCGACGTCCCGGGCGATCTCGGCGGCGAGCCGGTTTAGCTCGCGCACCCGGCCTTCGAGCTTGTGCAGCATGAGCCGGCGGCGATTGCCGCCGAAGGAATTGGTGAGGATGATGTCGGCGCCCGCATCAACGAACGCCCGGTGCAGCGCGCGGATTTTTTCAGGCTGCGTGTCGTTCCAGATCTCCGGCGTCTCGCCGGAGGCGAGGCCGACGTCGAACAGATTGGTGCCAGTCGCGCCGTCCGCGAGCAGAGGACGGCCTTCGGCGAGCAAAGCTTGCAGCATGAACGGGTCTCGCGCGGAGGTCGCGCTCAATTAGAGGGGCGGACGCGGGCCGGCAAGGGCGGCGCCGGGGTTACGCCTCGTCGGCGACGTCTTGTGTCTCGAAATCGAGCCCTTCGTAGAGTTCGGCGAGCGGAAACGTCAGGCCGATCTCGGGTAGGACGAGAGGGGAGCCCGCCACCAGGATGTCGTGAGTCCACGACCCCGCGGCGCGCGCGTAAACCACCGCCGCGATGCTGTCCTGCTCCAACATGATGTAGCGCTGCACGGACGGCGTCGCCTGGTATTCTCGCGCTTTTTCAATCCTGTCGGTTCGCGTCGTACTCGGGCTCAGCGCCTCAAAGACGATCGTCGGGTTCTCGACGAATTTGGCGCGGCGATCGACGGGAACGCAAATTACCATGCCGTCGGGGTAACGGACGGCACCTTCCGCGGTAATGAATTTCAGGTCGTTGCCGTAGAACTTGCAGGGCTGGCCTCGCAGCCGCGAGTGGAGCGCTACCGCCAAATTGCGCTGCACGGCTGCGTGCCCCGCCGTCCCGCCGGTCATGGCGATCGCGCGGAAGCCGTCAAATTCGTGCCTCAACTCTTGGCGCTCCTCCCACGCGAGGAACTCGGCGAGCGTCATCGGCTGGCGGAGGGCGACGTTCATACGCTCAAACTTACCACAACGGCCCCCGCTTCGCGACGCTTGGCGCCGGAATCTTTACCGCCTGTGCGGCAATGCTCGCGCCTCCGGCTCAGCAGGCGCACAGCGATGGACCTCAAGGAAATCGACATCCTGGCCGACGCGATCTCCGTCCATTGGTACTACCGCGCCAAGGCCGAGGCGACGCGGCGGCTGCTCGAAGGGCAGGGCGGCAAGCGCGTGCTCGACGTCGGCGCCGGCTCCGGCTTCTTCTCCAAATATCTGTTGGAGACGACCGACGCCGCCGAGGCGTGGTGCGTCGATCCGAGCTATCCCGCCGACCGCGACGAAATCCACGGGGCGAAGCCGCTGCATTTCCGCCGCCAGCTTGAGACCAGCGACGCCGACCTCGTATTGATGATGGACGTGCTGGAGCACGTCGACGACGATGTCGGGCTCGCCGCGGAATACGCGGGCAAGGTCCAATCCGGCGCGCGCTTTCTCGTCTCGGTGCCGGCGTTCCAGTTCCTATGGAGCGGGCATGACGTGTTCCTGGAGCATCGCCGCCGCTACACGCTGCCGGAGATCGAACAGGTCGTCGCCCGCGCCGGGCTCGAAGTGACCGCCGGCAGCTATTATTTCGGCGGCGTGTTTCCGCTCGCGGCGGCGACAAGGTTTGCGCAAAACCTGCGCGGCGGGGCGCAGGCGACCGCGCACTCGCAATTGAAGCGCCACCATCCATTCGTCAACGGCGCGCTGGGCCTGATCTGCGCGGCGGAGACGCCGTTGCTGCGCTGGAACCGCGCGTTCGGATTGACCGCGTTCTGTCTTGCTCGCAAACCCTGACAAGCCGCCCGCGCTATCGTAAGGTGGCGCCCTCTTGCAGCGGGAGGGGCGCGCGTGGGTGAGGAAACATTCCTCGGACTCGACATCGGGACTTCGTCGGTCAAAGCGCTGCTGATCGACGCCGATCAACGCCCGATCGCCGAGGCGAGCGCCGCGCTCGACGTCTCGCGTCCAAAGCCGCTTTGGAGCGAGCAGAACCCCGACGACTGGATCGAGGGCGTCGAAGCGGCGACGCAAACCTTGCGTCGCCACGCGCCGCAGGCGTTCGCCCGCCTCGCGGCGATCGGACTTTCCGGCCAGATGCACGGGGCGACGTTCCTCGACGCCAACGACAAGCCGCTGCGCCCGGCGATCCTGTGGAACGACGGCCGCTCGTTCGCGGAATGCGAGGAGTTCGCCCGGCGCGTTCCGGATTTTCTCAAGCGCGCCGGCAATCTGGCGATGCCCGGCTTCACCGCGCCGAAGGCGATGTGGCTCGCCAAACACGAGCCGGAGGCGTTCGCCAAGACGAAGCGGATCCTGCTGCCGAAGGACTACGTACGGTTGAAGCTGTCGGGGGAGGCGGTCTCGGACATGTCCGACGCGGCCGGCACGCTATGGCTCGACATTGCCGGGCGGCGCTGGGACGAGACGCTGATCGCGGCGAGCGGCGTGACGCTCGCGCATATGCCGGCGCTGGTCGAAGGCTCCGAGGTCTCCGCTTATCTATCGCCGGAGCTCGCCGCGGCTTGGGGCTTGGCGGGACGCAAGATCCCGATCGCCGGCGGCGGCGGCGATAACGCGGCCTCCGCCGTCGGCGTCGGCGCGGTTGAAGCCGGCGAGGGCTTCATCTCGCTCGGAACGTCGGGGGTGATCTTCTCCGTCACTGACAAATATGTCAGCCTGCCGCAGCGCACGCTGCACGCGTTTTGTCACGCGCTGCCCGGACGCTGGCATGGCATGTCGGTGATGCTGTCGGCGGCGGCCTCGCTGACCTGGGCCGCCAACATCGTCGGGCGCGGCGACCGCATTGGCGCCTGCGTCGACGCCGCCGAGACGTTCGCGCGCAACGCCGAGGCAGTTCGCGCCGCGCCGATCTTCCTGCCCTATCTCAGCGGCGAGCGGACGCCGCACAACGATCCGGCGGCGACGGGCTTGTTCGCCGGGCTGACCGCCAGCCACGGCGCCGAGGCGCTGCTGTTTTCCGTCATGGAGGGCGTGGCGTTCTCGTTCGCCGACGGGGTCGACGTGCTACGCGAAGCGGACGCCGCGCCGGTGTCGCCGCTGTTGGTCGGCGGCGGCGCGCGCTCTGGCTTCTGGGGACAGATGATCGCCGACGTGACCGGGCTTTCGATCGACCTTCCCGCCGGCGCCGAGGCGGGCGCGGCGCAAGGCGCGGCGCGGCTCGGCATGCTGGCGGCGAAGGCCGGCGACGAGCGCGCCGTCTGCGCCCGGCCGGAGACGCAGCGCCGGTTCACGCCCGACGCCGGACGCGCGGCGCTATATGCGCCGCGCTTGGCGCGTTATCGCGCGCTCTACAAGGGCGAGCGCGGCGCTAGGCTTTAGGGCCACCCTGAGGGTTGGACTCCCCAGTCCGCGTCAATGACAACCGCAATTGCGGCCACACGATAGTGGGGAGAGGGTTGGGGTGAGTTTCGACAGTTTGCTTCACCCCTCACCCTGTCCTCGCAAAGAGGCGGGCGAGAGAATACCCGGCGCCGAACGTTCACACGAAGATTTCGCCACATCGCCAAACTCTAGGGCCACCTCACCGTCGGCGGCATCGAGGACAGAATCGACTCGACGTTGCCTCCGGTCTTAAGGCCGAAAATCGTGCCGCGATCGTGCAGCAGATTGTATTCGACGTAGCGGCCGCGACGGATGAGTTGCTCCTCGCGGTCGGCCTCGGTCCAAGGGGTCGCATAATTGGCGGCGACGATCTCGGCATAGGCGCGCGTAAAACTCTCGCCGACGTCGCGGGTGAAAGCGAAATCGGCGTCCCAGGCGGAGTTTTCGGGATCGCCCGCGCTGTTGAGATAGTCGTAGAAAATGCCGCCGATGCCGCGGGGCTCGTCCCGGTGCTTGAGCCAGAAATACTCGTCGCACCAGGACTTGAATTTGTCGTAGGGCGCGACCGCCGCGTGGCGCTCGCAGGCGCCGCGCATCGCCGCGTGAAAGGCGAGCGAATCCGGGTCAGCCTGCGTCCGCCGCCGGTCGAGCGTCGGCGTCAGGTCGCCGCCGCCGCCGAACCACGCCTTCGAGGTGACGACGAAGCGCGTGTTCATGTGCGCGGTAGGGACGTGCGGGTTCCAGGGGTGCGCGATCACCGACACGCCCGCCGCCCAGAAACGCGGGTCCGCGTCGGCGCCGGGAATCTGCTTGGCGAACTCGGGGGCGAAGGTTCCGTGCACCACCGAGGTATGGGCGCCCATCTTCTCGAACACCCGACCGCGCAGGATCGCCATGCGGCCGCCGCCGCCTTCGGCGCCGTCGTGATTGGCGCGCTTCCAATCTTTGCGCTCGAAGCGTCCGGCCGTGCGCGCCCCGGGGAAGAACGGACCGGGGCAGTCCTGCTCCAGTCGCTCCATCGCCGCCAGCAGGCGCTCTTGCAAGTCCGCGAACCACGCCGCCGCTGTCGTTTGACGCTGCAAAAACTTCGACGTTTCCAACCGTATCTCCCGCGCCACCCGCAGGGAAACTTTTAGCGCATCGCGGCGTTTGGGAAAGCCATGCCTTTTGCGAAGGGCGCACCGCCGCCACATTTTTAGGCGACACGCTCAGGTTTTGTGCAAATGACGTATTTCGTTAAGAAAAACGCGATTCCATTTAAGATTTGATTTGCTTTTTTGCATTGCAACAATATGGTGACGCTATGCGCACCTCGCATGGGTTCGGTTCGTCGCACGGAGCGTGACTATGGATTCGGCGCTTCACAAAGGTCAGCGTTTGCGCCCTCTGCATCCGGCGCTCGCAGAGCGCGAGTGGGGCGTCGCCGGCGACGCCGTCGGCACGGTTCTCTGCTGTTACCGGGTGTTGATTGACAGGTCCGGCGCGGTCGATCGGGTCGACGTCAAGTTCGGCTCCGGGCTGACGATCTGGGGCGCCCCGGCGAAAGAGTTCGCAGTCGTTCCCGGGGAGCGGCATTAGAGGCGCCGATAGGTCCTCAATCAACTCACGAACGATCTTGCAGAGGCGGACGGCGTCGCTTCGCTCGCCAGGTTGACGCCAAGCGACTATACTGCGAAGATCTTTCCCGGATTGAACAGGTTCTGCGGATCGAGCGACGCCTTTATGCGCCGCATGAGGTCCAGCGTGTCCGGCCCGTGCTCGGCTTCGAGATAGGGGATCTTCTTCTGGCCGACGCCGTGCTCGCCGGTGCAGGTGCCCTCCATGCCGATGGCGCGTAGCGCCAGTCGCTTGCCGAACGCCTCGGCTTTCTCGATCTCCTCCGACGAATTCATGTCAATCATCGGCGTGACGTGGAAATTGCCGTCGCCGACGTGTCCGACGATTGGCGCAATGAGTCCATTCTCGGCGAGATCGGCTTGCGTCGCCTCGACGCATTCGGCGAGCCGCGAGATCGGCACGCAGACGTCGGTGGCGAACGCCCGCGCGCCCGGCCGCAGCCCGATGCAAGCCCAATAGGCGTCATGCCGCGCCTGCCAAAGCTTCGTCCGCTCCTCGGGGTTGGTCGTCCAGGCGAACGGGCCGCCGCCGTTGCCTTCGGCGATCTCGGCGAAGCGGCGCGATTGCTCGGCGACGCTCTCCTCGGAGCCGTGAAATTCGACGAACAACATTGGCGTTTCCGGCAGATCGAGCTTTGAATAGGCGTTGCACGCCTGCACTTGCAGCCGGTCGAGCAATTCGATGCGCGCGACCGGAATGCCGGACTGGATCGTCTCGATCGTCGTCACGCAGGCCGAGCGCACATCGGGGAACGGGCAATGGCCGCCCGAGATCGATTCCGGGATGCCGGCGAGCTTCAGCGTCACCTCGACGATGACGCCAAGCGTGCCCTCGGAGCCGACGATGAGGCGTGTCAGATCATAGCCGGCCGAGGATTTTTTCGCGCGCGAAGCGGTGCGGACGAACTTGCCTTCCGCCGTGACGACGCCGAGCGACAGCACATTGTCCTTCATCGTGCCGTAACGCACGGCGTTGGTGCCGGAGGCGCGCGTCGCCGTCATGCCGCCGATCGAGGCGTCGGCGCCGGGATCGATCGGGAAGAACAGCCCGCTGTCGCGCAGATGCGAATTGAGCGCCTTGCGGGTGATGCCGGGCTCGACCACGCAATCGAGATCCTCGGCGTGGACGGCGAGCACCCGGTTCATCTGGCTGAAGTCGATCGACAGGCCGCCATGCAGCGCGTTGACGTGGCCTTCGAGCGACGATCCGACGCCGAACGGCACCACCGGCGCGTCGTGCCGTGCGCAGATTTTCACCGCGTCGATCACGTCCTCGCGCGCCTGCGCAAACAGCACCGCATCCGGCGGCGCATTGGGCAGCCACGTCAGCGTATGCCCGTGCTGTTCGCGCACCGCTTGCGACGTGGCGATCCGGTTGCCGAAGCGGGCGTTGAGGTCGGCGGTCAGAGCCGCGACGGCTTCGGGCGAAAGCGGACCGTGGCGGCGACGAACTTCGGGGACTGGCGTCATGAGGGGACTCGGGCGCAGGATCTCGAACCGCCATAATGGGACGGCCGGCGCCGTCCCGCAAGGCGCGTGAGAGGCGCTCGGGCGGCCGCGTCTTGATCTGGCGGCGCGATGCTGTCACCGCCCTGCGCAGTGGAGAGGGGCGCGCCCGTGCGCATGATCGATCAGTTCCACCCGTTCCAGGTCGCCGACCTTGTCGTCGCCATCGCCGTCGCCTTCGTGCTGGCGACGGTGATCGGCGCCGAGCGGCAATGGCGTCAGCGCAGCGCCGGCCTGCGAACTAACGTGCTTGTGGCGATCGGCGCCGCTGCTTTCGTGTCGCTTGGCGAGCGTCTCAACGGCGCCGCTGGCGCGGCGCAGATCGCGGCTTACGTCGTCTCCGGCATTGGCTTCCTCGGCGCCGGCGTCATCATGAAGGAAGGCGCCCATGTCTGGGGTCTCAACACAGCGGCGACTCTCTGGTGTTCGGCCGCCGTCGGCGCGTTGAGCGGCGTCGGGCTTCCCGCGGAGGCTGCGGTCCTCACGATCGCCGTGCTCGCGGGCAACACGCTGCTGAGGCCGCTCGTAAACGCCTTGAACCGCGCGCCGATCGACGAGACCCGCGCCGAGGCGACGTACGAATTGTGGGCGGTGACGCAATCGGCGAACGTGGGCGCGGTGCGCGACTTCCTCGTTGAAACCCTGGAAGCCGCGAAATACCCGGTTCGCGACGTCGAGATCGAAGCGCGCGGCGAAAACACCAGCGAGGTGATTGCGACGCTGATCGCAACCTCGGTCGAGCCCGCGCAGCTTGATGCGGTCTGCGCCGCGCTCGAACGCTCGCCGCTGGTGTCGTCTGCAAGTTGGATTTCGCAGACCGGCGAGGGGAGCTGAGCGCTTCCCGAACAAATTGAATCGGCTTCGTCATTGCGAGCGAAGCGAAGCAATCCAGCGCGCCGAGATCGCAGGCTAATCGGCTAGGCCTGGTTCGGCGGAAACGTGGATGGCTTCGCTTCGCTCGCCATGACGGCGGTTCAACTTGATCGGGACTCGCTCTAACCCGACTTCGCGGATTCGCCTGTGGATAAGCCCATTTTGCGGGTTTTTGCGAGCTGTAAGTATTTGAGTTGGTTGATGCGGGTTTCGCAAACGGGGCGAAAAACGGCTGTAGTGAAGACCAACTAATCTCGCACAGGATTCCTAAAATCGCACGGTCGTGGCAGAATCGCTTCGCCATGTTCCTGCGAAAGACCGAGCGGCGGAAGAACGGGAAGACACACCTCTATTGGAGCGTCGTCGAGAACCGGCGTGTCGATGGTGGTCGCGTGGCGCAGCGTCACGTGCTCTATCTTGGCGAGATCAATTCCTCTCAGGCCGAGGCGTGGCGCAGGGCCGTCGAGGTGTTCGACGAGGAGGCCGGCCGCGCGCGAACGCTCGCCCTGTTTCCCGAAGATCGTTGCGAAGCTCCAGCCGGCGACGATGTCATCCGGCTGCGTCTGAGCGAAATGCGGCTCTGCCGCCCGCGCCAGTGGGGCGCCTGTTGGCTGGCGGGCCTGCTGTGGCGGGAGTTGCGGCTCGATCGGTTCTGGGCCGAGCGATTGCCGAAAAGCCGCAAGGGCACGCGCTGGGATCATGTGCTGCAAGTGCTGGCGACCTACCGGCTCATCTCGCCCGGTAGCGAGTGGCGGCTGCATCGCCAGTGGTTCCTCGACAGCGCGATGGCCGATCTGCTGGGGTCCGACTTCGGCCTGGCGGAGGCTCATAAACTCTACGCCTGCCACGACCTGCTGCTCGCCCACAAACAGGCGCTGTTCTCGCATCTGACGCAGCGCTGGCGCGATCTGTTCAACGCCTCGTTCGACGTGTTGCTGTATGATCTGACAAGCACGTATTTCGAGGTCAACGCCGCCGATCTGCCCGAAGGCTCCAAGCGTCGCCACGGCTACAGCCGCGACAAGCGGCCGGATTGCCCGCAAGTCGTCATCGCGCTCGTCGTCACGCCCGAGGGGTTGCCGCTGGCCTACGAGGTTCTGCCCGGCAACACCGCCGACAGCAAAACCCTGCGCGCGTTCCTGGCCAAGATCGAAAGCCAATACGGCAAGGCGCGGCGGGTTTGGGTGATGGATCGCGGCGTGCCCACCGAAGCGGTTCTGGCCGAAATGCGCGCCAGCGATCCGCCGGTCAGCTATCTCGTGGGAACGCCAAAAGGTCGCCTCAACCGGCTCGAAAAGCATCTCATCGATAAGCCGTGGCGCAAGGCGCGGGAGGGCGTCGACGTCAAGCTGTTGTCGCAAGACGACGAACTCTACGTCTTCGCGCAAAGCGCCGACCGCGTAGCCAAGGAGCGAGCGATGCGACGCCGGCAGCTGAAATGGCTGTGGGCGAGATTGAAGAAGCTCTCTCTCATGGAGGTGACGCTGCAAGAGCGGCTGATGAAGCTTGGCGCGGCGCGCTCGAAGGCGCCTTCCGCCTGGCGCCTGGTCAGAACGGAAGTCGACAAGAAGACCGGTGCGCTGAGCTTCGCGCTCGATCGCCACAAGCTGCGAGCCGTCAGACGCCGCGAGGGCCGCTATCTGTTGCGCACCAATCTGACCGAGAGCGATCCCGCGCTTCTCTGGCAATACTACGTTCAGCTCGTCGCGGTGGAGGAGGCGTTCAAGACGCTGAAGGGCGATCTGGCCATTCGTCCGATCTTTCATCAGGACGAGAAGCGGATCGAGGCGCACATCTTCATCGCCTTCCTCGCCTATTGTCTTCAGATCACGCTCACCCGCCGCCTGCACGGCCTCGCGCCGGGCCTGACCGCCCGCAGCGCCCTGGCGAAGTTCGCCGGCGTTCAGATGATCGACGTGCATTTGCCAACCACCGACGGGCGCGAAATTGTGCTGACCCGCTATACCGAACCCGAACGCGATCTACGGCTCCTGATCGACCGGATGAACCTCGCCTTGCCGGCTCAACCGCCCCCCAAAATCGCCGCTGCCGCGCTGCCTCGCTGACCTCCCTGTAGTGAAGACCTCTTAGGTCAAGGTATTGATCTCCTTGGCCGAGAAAGTCGAAAACTACCCCAATCCGCGAAGTCGGGCTAAGCGTTTCGGCGGGGCGTGATTGCGACGTCGAGTTTGGGGATTCAAGATACAGGTCGCCGCGCAATCCGAGGGCTTAGCTGAACTTGACCAAGCCCTCGTGTGCGTAGACCGCGAACGCCGATTTGCTCATGTCGAGCGTCAGCGTGTCAGAGCCGCCGTCGAGCTGAACTTGGGCGAAGTTGTGTTCATTGACGCTGGTATGGGCGAGCAGGTCGTCGACGCTGGCAAAATGAGAGGCCAGCCTAAGCACGTCAGTCGCGCCGAAATTCGATAGCAGATCGTCGCCGCCGGCGAGGGGGACGGACACGGTCATGCCGGGATCAATCTCCAGCGAATCGTCGCGCGACATTTGGACAGCGTACTGGCCGTTGGTCACGGCGCCAGTCGAGCTCAGATAGAGGTTCGAATTGGCGAGTATCGCGACCGTGTCGCCCTGCGCCAAGGTCACACGATTTCCGCCGGTGATAGAGAAAATCGGGCCGTTGCCGCCGATCGTGATGTGGTTGTTTCCTGTGAGATCGACGATCCGCTCGTCGGCGCCGACCAGGGTCAGCCAATCGCGCCCGCCGAGGGTCACGTTGGCCTCCCAACCAACGACTCGCAAGTTCGAGCGTTGCAGCACCGTGATTGGAAACACAAGCGGCTCATAGGGATAGACGAGCGTATCGAGCTTCTGATCGGCGCCGCCGTTCTGGCCGATCGTATAGGAATTGGCGCTTTGTGCGAACACCGCACGATCGTCGGCGCCAATCATCTCTAACGTGCCGCCGCCCGCGCCGTGCAACGTAATTCCGTCACCAAACACTCTGAGGTTCATTCCTCCTGCTTCGTTGATGAAACCGCCGTCGGGCATATGAACAATGTCCGACGCGGCGGAGCTCGCCCCGCCGAAGCCGATGGTCAGCGCATTGTCGGCGCCGGAGGCATCCACATCGACGCCGACGCCCAGCGCCGTGAGCCTGTCCTGACCGGTCATCGTCGCGGTATAGTTCGAGCCGACCACGGCGACGCTGGAATCCTGAAGCACGAACACGGTTCCCTGAGTCATTCCGATCACGCGGTCGACAGCCGCGCCAGACACGCTCTCGCCGTTCTGTCCGATCCAGACGCCGTCGCCCGTACCGTTTGCAATGACCGTGTCCCCTGCGCCGTAGACGCCAAGAGTATCGTTGCCGGCCATCGTTGCGACGAGGTTGTTGGCGTTCGAGTTCAACTCTGGAATAGCGGAGTTCGTTCAGGGTTCCCGGCCCCTGGAACAGCACGATATTGTCGTTGGCGTCGTTGGCCGACGCTCCGTTGCCGCCCACCTTGACGGTATCGCCACTGAACGCCTCGATCAGCAAACCGGAACCCACGGCTGTCACCGTGCTCTCATCGCCGATCAGAATCGTGTCGTCGTCGCCGACGATGATATAAGAGGCGTCGGCGCCGACATTGATCGTCGCATTGCTCTTCTTGATATAGACTGTCGACACGCAACTCTCCTGGTAAGATCAGGCGTGCGAAATCCCGATCAAGCTGTATCCCGTCATGGCGAACTCCGGAAAAGCCTTCGCGTTTCCCTCGGATCTCGGCGCGCGCTGGAAGGCTCGCTTCGCTCCCATCGACCGAGCGGGTCCTAGCACGAGACCGCGCGCGCCCGACCTTCGCGCCGCAACGGTTCAAGCGAACTTTATGATTCCCTGCTGCGCGTAGGTCGCGACATCGTCCTTGGTGAGGGAGCCCAGGGTCAAGCTGTCGCCATGCGAATCGAGCGCGATGATCGCGTTGCCGTTGACCTCCGTCGTCGCCGCCAGCAGGGCGTTGACGCTGGCGAAATGGGTGGCCAGCGTCAGCGTGTCATGCACGGTGAAGTAGTCGATCCTGTCGTTGCCCGTGGCGACGGGGACGAAAATGTCGAGCCCGCCGCTGATGGAGACCCAATCATTCGCGCCGAGGGTCAATCGATCATTGGGATTGCTGACCGCGCCGAAATTGTCCACGGACACCGCGGAATTGTCGAGGACGTTGACGCTTCCGCCTGGGTTCAGCAGCGACACGGATTCAGAAAGTGGGGACGAGTTGGGGTCGCCGCCAATCGTGACGTGGTTGTTGCCGCCGGGGCCGCCGTAGTCGTCGACCGTTTCGTCAAACCCTTTCACAGTGACGCTGTCGTCGCCTTCCATCTCCACGATGAGCGAGGAGCCATTGAGCACGACGTTGGAGCCCTCCAATTCGTTGACGAGATTGGGCGAGCCGCTGGGGACAAAGCTCACGACATCCGCCGCCCCGCCGGCGCCGTTCTGGCCAACGGTGATCGTATTGCTGAAGCCGGCGACGCTCGCCCGGTCGCCGGCGCCGAACAGCGAGACCGAGGAGGCGGTGTCTCGTCCGCCGGCGACGGCGATGGAAACGGAATTGCCGAAGATTTCGACGGTGGAGCTGGGAAGAACTTCAACGAAGCCGGGGTTCAGGAAGTTCGCGAAGTCGGAGTCGCCGGCGCCGTTGCCGCCGATCGTGAGCACGTTTCCGGCGCCGGCGGCGTTCACTACGACTCGCATGCCCGTCGCGAGCAAAGCGTCCTGCCCCGACATCGTCGCGGTGTAGTCCGAACCGTTGACGGCGACATTCGAGCCCTGCAACTCGACCATCGTTCCCAGCGTGAGCGAATTCACCCGGTCGATCGCGGCGCCGGTCGCGCCCTCGCCGTTCTGTCCGATCCAAATCCCGTCGTCTTTGCCCACGGCGACGACTCGGTCGCCGGCGCCGTAAACGCCGACCGTATCGGTCCCGTCGAGGTTGATGAGGCCATAAGAGACGTTCGCGTCGACGCGGGAGTTGGCGAACAGGTTCATCGTGTCGCCGGTCGACTGAAACAGAACGACATCGTCATCGCCATTTTTCGCCGAACGGCCGTTGCCGCCGATTTCCAGAATGTCCTCGGCGCCGTTGACATCAACCCGGACGCCGACGCCCAGCGCCGTCAACGCGTCGTATCCCGACATTGTCGCCGTGTAAAAAGACCCGCTCAATCCGACACTCGAGTCCTGGAGTTCGAACAGACTGCCGTGATTGAGGCCGGACACGATGTCGCGCGCGGCTCCGGTGACGCCGTCCCCGTTCTGCCCGATCCAAACGCCGTCGCCGGTTCCATTCGCGGCGACCGTGTCTCCCAAGCCGTAGACGCCGAGCGTGTCAGCTCCGGCCATCGTGACGAGGGTGTCGTTGGCGGTCGCGTCGACACGGGAGTTCGCCAGTTCATGCAGCGTTCCCGGCCCCTGGAACCGAACGGTGTTGTCGTCGAGGTCGCTGGCCCAGGTTCCATTGCCGCCGACGCTCACGACATCGCCGCTGTCCGCTTCGATCGACAAAGCCGAGCCGACAGCGGTCACCGTGCTGTCGTCGCCAATCAGAATCTTGTCGTCGTCGCCGATGATGACGTAAGAGGCGTCAGAGCCGACATTGATCGTCGCATTGCTCTTCCTGATATAGACCGTCGACATGCAACTCTCCCGGTAACATCAGACGCGCGAAGCGCCGCAACGACATCGGGCTAGGCTTAGCACGAGCTTGGGGGGGTTCGATATTATCACGCCGTTAACGGTAAACATGCGCTCAGAGTCGCAAGTCGGAATCAATCATCGCGCGCACCTTGGGATCGAAGCCCTCGATCAGTGACCGCATCTGCTTTCGCACGAGATCGGCGCGTTCCGCCGCCCTGAGATCGACAACGGCGTTCGAGCCGGGGTCCCGGGTGGTGAAATATTCGTCAGCAAGTCGGCCCGTGTCGTTCTTGTCGGCGAAGGCCCCTCGATTCTGCTTATCTTTGAATTCCTCCCACGATTTCAGCATGTAATGGTTATAGTGAATCTTGCCGTGGTATATCCTGTTTGCCTCGCCCGAATGCGCTCCCGCTGTAACGAAGCTCTGCAAATCCATCATGACGTAGCGGCCGTTCCAAAGCGCGGGACTATGGGGGGACGTGAACCGTTGCACGAACTCCGGTCTGGCGATCGTTTTCACCCATTTGTGTTCGGCTCGATCATCCACGGCGCGTGCGGTAAATCGGGAGATCACCAGGTCCGGCTCGTATTCGACACGTCCGTTTGACCCAAACACCATCTGACAAATGGCGATCGCGCCGACGTCAGGCGGCGTTTCGCTCAGTAGCGATCCAATGTCCTGCGCGTCCGTAACCAGGAATTCGTCCAAATCCAAAAACGCGACGAAGTCGCTGCGCAGACTAAGCAAGCGAGCGCCCTCAAGGAACGCGTCGAGCTGCACATTCACGCCGCGACCGGGGCGGCGCACCACTTGCACAATCCCGCGTTCGTGCAACTCCGCGAGCAACAGCTCGGAGCCGTCGGAGCTCTCATTGTCGAAGATCAAGAACTCGCTGACCCCGAGAAGCTGGTGATAGGCGATCCACTCCAGGATATACCGCCGCTCGTCGCGCAATATGGCGCACATCGCCACCGTGGGTCTCTTCGGCAAACTCACTCTCCCCTCACGAACCCGGCAAGACGCATAGCGCAGCGTCGTGCTAACTTCTTCGCCTTTCAACGCCAGCGAAGGCCGCCCCTTGTCCGACAATCCGCTCCTGAGCCCGTGGTCCACCGCATTCGGCGAGCCGCCGTTCTCAAAAATCAAGCCGGAGCAAATGCGCCCCGCGTTCGAAGCCGCCTTGACGGAATGGCGGGTGGAGCTCGACGCGATCAAGTCCGACCGGCAACCGGCCGATTTCGACAACACCGTGCTGGCGCTGGAGCGCTCAGGAAAGAGCCTCGATCGGGTGGAGCGGGTGTTCTATCACCTCGTCGGCACGGCTTCGAGCGACGAGATCGAGGCGATCCAGCGCGAAGTGCAGCCGCGCCTGGCGCGCGCGGTCGCCGACATGCTGCTCGACGACGCGCTGTTCGCCCGCGTCGACGCCATCCACGCGCGCCGCGACGGGCTCGACGAAGAGGCGCGGCGGCTGGTCGAACGTCGCTGGTTGGCGTTCAAGCGCGCCGGCGCTGGCCTCGCGCCGGAGAAGAAGCAGCGTCTGGCGGCGATCGCCGAGCGGCTCGCCACCCTCAGCGCCACCTTCTCGCAAAACGTGCTCGGCGACGAAAAGGCGTTCGCGCTGGTGCTCGACAGGCCCGCCGATCTCGACGGATTGCCCGACGCCGCCGTGGCGGCGGCGGCCGAGGCCGCGAAGGAACGCGGCCATGCCGGCAAATGGGTGGTCACGCTGTCGCGCGGCTCGGTCGAGCCGTTCCTGCAATTTTCGGCGCGCCGTGATTTGCGCGAGCAGGTGTGGCGCGCCTTCGTCGCGCGCGGCGCCCGCGAGCGCGACAACGCCCCCGTAATGCGCGAAACCGTCGGCCTGCGCGCGGAAATGGCGGCGCTGCTCGGCTATCCGACGTTCGCCGACTACAAGCTCGCCGACACCATGGCGAAAACGCCGGCCGCCGCGCTCGACCTGATGCGCCGGGTCTGGGCGCCCGCCCGCGCCGCCGCGCTCGAAGAGGCCAAAGCGCTCCAGGCGCTGATCTCGGAGGAGGGCGGCAATTTCGAACTGAAACCCTGGGATTGGCGCTACTACGCGGAGAAGCGCCGGCAGGCGCTATACGATTTCGACGAGAGCGAAATCCGCGCCCATCTGCCGCTCGAAAACGTGCTTGCCGCCGCGTTCGACGTGGCGCATCGGCTGTTCGGCCTCGGTTTCGAGGAGCGCTTCGACGTCGACCTGCCGCACCCCGACGCCCGCGCCTTCGCGGTCAAAGGCGGCGATGGCCGCGATGTCGCGCTGTTCATTGGCGATTTCTTCGCGCGTCCCGAGAAGCACAGCGGCGCCTGGATGTCGGCGTTCCGCGATCAGGAGCGGCTTGACGGCGAAGTGACGCCGATCGTCGTCAATGTGCTCAACGCCGCGCGCGGCGGCGAGGGCGGGCCGACGCTGCTATCGCACGACGAGGCGCGCACGCTGTTCCACGAATTCGGCCACGCCCTGCACGGCATGTTGTCGGACGTGACCTATCCCTATCTTTCGGGAACCAATGTCGCGCGCGACTTCGTAGAGTTGCCGTCGCAGCTCTACGAGCATTGGCTCGACCGGCCCGAAGTGTTGTCGCAATTCGCCCGTCATCACGAGACCGGCGCGCCGATTTCGCCCAATCTGATCTCCCGCATGCTCCGCGCTCATACTTACGGGCAGGCGCTTACGACGGTCGAGTTCCTCGCCTCGGCGTTCACCGACATGAAGGCGCATGGGCTGACGGCGGTAGAGGGCGTCGACGTCCGCGCGCTGGAGGCGGAGGAGCTGGCGAGCCTGGGGATGCCGGCGCAAATTGTCCCGCGCCACGCCGCGCCGCACTTTCAGCACGTGTTCGCCGGCGACGGTTATTCCGCCGGCTATTACAGTTATCTCTGGTCGGAAGTGCTCGACGCCGACGCCTTCGAAGCCTTCGTCGAGAGCGGCGACATTTTCGACCCTGGGCTCGCCGAGCGGCTGCGGCAGTTCATCTACGCCGCCGGAGGCACGCAGCCGGCGGACGAACTCTACCTTGCCTTCCGAGGCAGGGCGCCGGACCCCGCCGCTCTGCTGAGAAAGCGCGGCTTTGCATGAGCCTGCCGGCGGCGAAGGCGCCAGTGCGAAAGCGGCAAGTCGATTGCCAAAATAATCTCCGTTCGCCCGGAATAATCGCGAGGCAGCCTGAGTCTTCTCCACGAGGCCGTTGGGAACGGAGGACGGACGCAACGCAAAAGTCGCCCCGGCGACTTGAGGGCGCCCATTGATTCCGATCCGCGTCGGCTCTCTGCTATGGAGAGAACCATGCGATACATGCTTGTTGTTGGCGCGCTCGCCCTGTCGACTTTCACCCTCGCCAGCGCCGACGCGGCGGAGCGGCGTTATACCGCGCATCCGGAGGATCGGCTGATGTATGCTTATCCCGATCGCCCGGCGTCCGTGGAAAATTCCGCGCGCGGCGCGTTCAGGCCGGCCGCCCAGCCGGAGCGGGACGAAACCGTCAACAGCGCCAATGGGTCGTAACCGCGGCGATCATGTCACCTCGAACCAGCCCGCCATTCCCTTCGCCCGGCGCTCGGGCGAAGCGGAGGCGAGCGGCCATTTGCCGGGGGCGTCGGCGACAAAGGCGGCGTGCAGGGTCTTTCCTGGCGCGATCAGAAACGTGTCGCGCCAATAGGGGTCCCAACCGTCGTCGAGCGCGTGCAACTGGCGCGCGACATGGCCCTCGAGCCGCAGCGTCTGCGGCGCCGAGGTTTGGTTGACCAGCGTCAGCGACACCGGCGTCCCGCGTGCGGCCTTGAACAGCGGCTTCGCCGGCCAGTCGGCGTCGCCGACGCCGTTGAGCGCAAACCCTGGCTCGGCCGCACCGCTCACCGTGACGCGGACCTGTTGCGCACGCTCCAGGGCGATTTCGCGCGGCAGTCGCGCGTCGCCCGGCAAGGCGACGATCGGCCCGCGCACCCGCGCCGGTTCGCCCTCGGGGTCGATCTGAACCGCCGCCCCGGCGCCGCGCAGCGCGAGCGCAAAGCGCTCGTTCGGCATGTCGAACATCAGCTCGAAGCGGGCGCCGGGAGCGAGCGGAAACGCGCCGCCGCGCGGCGCAAAGATTTCGCAAGGCCGTCCGTCGATGGCGACAATCCGCGCGCCGGCGTCGCTTGCCGTCAGCATCATCACGAGGTCGGGCGAAGCGTTGGCGAGGCGCAGCCGAACCCGTGCGCCGGGCGGCGCCTTCAGCGTCAGCGGCGCGGGCGCGGCGTTGGCGCGGAGCGCGCCCGAAAACACCACGATCGCGTCGAGATCCACGGGCGGAGGGGAGGGCTCGTCGATCACTAGCGCGCCGAACAGTCCCGCCGCCTGCTGTCCCGCATCGGCCGCGGGCCCATACGGCAAGTAAAGGTGGAAGCCCGGGGAGCCGAACGTGGTTACGATGTCCCGTCGCTCGCCCGGCGCGAGCGCCGGCCCGGTCAGCCCTGAGAAGCCGCTGACTGCATTCGCGGCGCCGGGCAGCGCCAGCGAAGTCGGCGCGTCGAGCTTGTTGACGAAGCGCAGCCGGATCGGCTTCCCCACCGCCGCGCGCAGGATCGGCCCCGGCGAGGCGCCGTTGTAGCCGAGCCCGTTCGCGAGCGGCGCCGCCTCCAACCGAATCTCGCCCTCGTCAGCGCGTGCGGGGAAGACGGCGACGGAGACGCCCCCGCCGAGAAAGGCGCGTCGGCTCAAGAGCATGGCGGCGGGCGTCCCGTTTTGGGGCGGTTTGGCCGGCGCCGATATTGCGCGGGATCGCCGAGCGGCGTTTCGGCGTGGCGTGGAGTCTTGGGCGTGCGCAATTGGGTGTTGCTTTTGGGACTCGCGGCCGTGTTCGCCGCGCTGGTGATCGCCGGCGGCGACGCGCTCTTAGCCGATCATCCGATGCGCGCCAACGCGGCGTTGGGAGGGGGCGTTTACACCATTCCGCTTGCCGCTGCGCTAAGGCTTTAGCGGCGGTTTTTTCGCTGGCGCGGCCGGAGCAAGCTGTCTATAGACCCCCGCCTATGCGTGGGTGCGCCGGGCGACCGGCGGACGAAACGCGGGCGTGGCGGAACTGGTAGACGCGCTGGATTTAGGTTCCAGTGAGCAATCGTGGGGGTTCGAGTCCCTCCGCCCGCACCAATTTGGGTCATGGCCGCAGCCTCCGGCGCGCGGCGCTTTCGCGACAGGACCGACGCCCGCCGGCGCGGTCGGAAAATGTGAGACGGACGATGCAGGTGACGGAAACGCTGAGCAATGGGCTCAAGCGGGCATATGACGTGGTGATCCCCGCGAGCGATCTCGCCGCCAAGCTCGATAGCGAGCTCAACGACCTCAAGACCAAGGTCCGCATCAACGGGTTCCGTCCCGGCAAGGTGCCGATGGCGCACTTGAAGCGGGTCTATGGCCGATCGGTCATGGCCGATCTGGTGCAAAAGCAGATCGACGCCGCCAACAAGCAGATCATCGACGACGGCAAGCTGCGCCTCGCCATGCAGCCGAAGGTTGAGCTCTCCACCGAGCAGAAGGAGATCGAGGCGGCGCTGGAGGCGCGCGGCGACCTCGCCTTCAAGGTCGAGCTCGAAGTGCTGCCGCAATTCGAGCTTGGCGGCTTCGACGACATCGCGCTGGAGCGGCCGGTCGCCGAGGTGACCGACGAGGAGGTCGAGCGCTTCGTGCAGCGCATCGCCGACCGGAACCGCACCTACACCGACCGGCCGGAAGGCGAGGGCGCGGAGCTCGGCGACAAGCTCAAGGTCGATTTCGTCGGCACGATCAACGGCGAACCGTTCGAGGGCGGGACGAGCGAGGACATTGACGTCATTCTCGGTTCGAAGACGTTCATTCCCGGCTTCGAGGAGGCGCTGGTCGGCGTCAAGGCCGGAGAGCAGCGCGCCGTTCGAGGCGCGCTTTCCCGACAATTACGCCAATAGCGCGCTCGCCGGTAAGGACGCGGTGCTCGACACCAAGGTGAAGTCGGTCGCCAAGGCCGAGCCGTTGGAAATCGACGACGCGTTCGCCAAGAGCGTCGGCTCCGAGACGGTCGAGGCGATGCGCGCCTCGATCCGCGAGCGGTTGCAGGCGGATTACGCGCGCGCCTCGCGCGAGCGGGTCAAGCGCCGGCTGCTCGATGCGCTCGCCAAGCGCTACAGCTTCGAGGTGCCGCAGGGCCTCGTCGACCAGGAGTTCGGCCAGATCTGGGCGCAGGTCGAGCGCGAGCAGCAGGCGACGGGCAAGAGCTTCGCCGACGAGAACACCACCGAGGAGGCGGCGCGGGCGGAGTATCGCGCGATCGCCGAGCGCCGGGTGCGGCTCGGTCTGGTGCTGGCCGAAGTCGGCCGCGCCGCGCAGGTGCAGATCAGCGACGAAGAAATGACGCGCGCGCTGATCGAGCGGGCGCGAGCGTTCCCGGGCCAAGAGAAAGAGGTGTGGGAGTATTACCGCAACAATCAGGGCGCGCTCGCCGAACTGCGCGCGCCGATTTTCGAGGAGAAGGCGGTCGACCATATCCTTGGCCTCGCCAAGGTCGAGGACCTCAAGGTCAGCCCCGAGGACCTGCTGAAGCCGGAGGAGGACGAGGCGCTTTCGACGACGGCGTCCGCCGCCGCCGAAGCGGCGCCGGTAGCCGCAACCGAGGAGCCGGCGCCCACCGCCTGACCCTCGCCTCGCGAATGCGCCGGGCGCCCCTTTTCGCCGAGTTCGGGGGCGCCTATCTTGCTGGTTGTACCGCAGAGCGATTCTGCACGGAAGAAAGAGCAATGCTCGACCTAGTCGACAACTACACCAATAACCTCGTGCCGATGGTGATCGAGCAATCCGCCCGCGGCGAGCGTTCGTTCGACATTTTCTCGCGCTTGCTGCGCGAGCGCATCATTTTCCTGATCGGCCCGGTCGAGGACGTCTCGGCCTCGCTGGTGGTGGCGCAGCTTCTGTTCCTGGAAGCCGACAACCCCAAGAAGGAAATCGCGATGTACATCAACTCGCCCGGCGGCGTCGTCACGGCGGGCCTGTCGATCTACGACACGATGCAGTTCGTGCGGCCAAAGGTGTCGACGATGTGCATCGGCCAGGCGGCGTCGATGGGTTCGCTGCTGCTGTGCGCCGGCGAGGCGGGGCATCGCTACACATTGCCCAATTCCCGGATCATGCTGCATCAGCCGTCCGGCGGTTTCCAGGGGCAGGCGTCCGACATCGAGCGACACGCCGAGGACATCGTCAAGATGAAACGGCGGCTCAACGAGATCTACGTCAAGCACACGGGGCAGAGCTACGAGAAGATCGAGCGGACGCTTGATCGCGACCATTTCATGTCGGCCGAGGAGGCCAAGGCTTTCGGCATCGTCGACGAAGTGATGGCGAAGCGGTCGGGCGAGGATCCGGAGCCGCCGCGGCCGCTGTGACGGTGGCCTCGCGACCGGAATTTGCATGCCGTTCGGGTATTGGCTAGGTTCTTAACCATGTCGTCGGGTCGACGGTGGGAACGGGCGCCAAAAACGAAAGGCGGGGGACGCGGGGGGACGAGGCTACCCTTTCTTAGGGCGTGAGATTTAGGTTGAACAATCGGTTTGCCGCCCGAATCGCAGTCGATTGTTCGGCCGGAAGGAGAAATGAAATGGCCAAGGCCGAAGGCGACGCCAAAAATACCCTCTATTGCTCGTTCTGCGGCAAGAGCCAGCACGAGGTGCGTAAGCTGATCGCCGGGCCCACCGTGTTTATTTGCGATGAGTGCGTCGAACTCTGCATGGATATCATCCGCGAGGAGAGCAAGACCGCGCTCGTCAAGAGCAAGGACGGCATCCCGACCCCGCGCGAAATCTGCAAGGTGCTCGACGATTACGTGATCGGGCAGGCGCAGGCGAAGCGCGTCCTCTCCGTCGCCGTGCACAACCACTACAAGCGGTTGAACCACGCCACCAAGCACAGCGACGTCGAGCTCGCCAAGTCGAACATCCTGCTCATCGGCCCGACCGGCTCCGGCAAGACGCTGCTGGCGCAAACGCTGGCGCGCATCTTGGACGTGCCGTTCACGATGGCGGACGCCACTACGCTGACCGAAGCCGGATATGTCGGCGAGGACGTCGAGAATATCATCCTGAAGCTGTTGCAGGCCTCCGACTACAATGTCGAGCGCGCGCAGCGCGGCATCGTCTACATCGACGAGATCGATAAGATCAGCCGCAAGTCCGACAATCCGTCGATCACCCGCGACGTCTCGGGCGAGGGCGTGCAGCAGGCGCTGTTGAAGATCATGGAGGGCACGGTCGCCAGCGTCCCGCCGCAGGGCGGCCGCAAGCATCCGCAGCAGGAGTTCCTGCAGGTCGACACGACGAACATCCTGTTCATCTGCGGCGGCGCATTCTCGGGGCTCGAGCGGATCATTTCCGCGCGAGGGAAGGGCACGTCGATCGGATTCGCCGCCAAGGTGCAGTCGCCGGACGACCGCCGCACCGGCGAGGTGTTCCGCGAGGTCGAGCCCGAGGATTTGCTGAAGTTCGGCCTGATCCCCGAGTTCGTCGGCCGTCTGCCGGTCATCGCGACCTTGGAGGACCTCGACGAGGACGCCTTGAAGCGAATCCTCACGGAGCCGAAGAACGCGCTGGTCAAACAGTATCAGCGGCTGTTCGAGATGGAGAACACCGACCTGTCGTTCCAGGACGAGGCGCTCAACGTGATCGCCAAGAAGGCGATCGAGCGGCGCACCGGCGCGCGCGGCCTGCGTTCGATCATGGAGGGCATCCTGCTCGACACGATGTTCGATCTGCCCGGCCTCGACGGGGTCGAGCAGGTGGTGATCGGGCCGGAGGTGATCGACGGCAAGGCGCGGCCGCTCTACATTTACAGCGAGCGGGCGGAGAAAGCGGGCTGACCGCACTCTCATCGAGAGCTAACCAAACGGCCGCCGAGAGGCGGCCGTTTTGTTTTTTGCGATGGGGCGTAAGGCGCCGAACGACCCGCGCCCCTCCGGCTTCGGATAACGCCAAGCGCGCCGCCTCACGGTAAGCCAGAAGCGGCGGGAATTCCCTCTCCCCGCGCAGTCTATGCGCTTCCAGGACGTGTGCGCGCGCGGGGAGAGAGTTCGGCCTTACATTACAATTACTTTCGCGCCGACCTTCACACGTTCGTAGAGGTCGATGACGTCGTCGTTCATCATCCGGATGCAGCCGGACGAGACGTTCTGGCCGATCGTCCACGGCTCGTTGGTGCCGTGGATGCGGTACATTGACGATCCCAGATAGAGCGCGCGCGCCCCGAGCGGGTTCCCGGGACCGCCGTCCATGTGCGGCGGCAGGTCCGGCCGGCGTTTCATCATGTCCGGCGGCGGCGTCCAGTCCGGCCATTCCGCCTTGCGCGACACGGATTTCACGCCCGCCCACTCGAAGCCGGGGCGCCCGACTCCGACACCGTAGCGCATCGCCTTGCCGCCGGGCTCGACGAGGAAGAGGTACTTGTTCGGCGTGTCGATGACGAGGGTGCCGGGTCGCTCCGCCGAAGCGTAATCGACCTCCTGGCGACGGAATTGCGGCGGCGGCTCCTGGGCGGGCCGTTCGCCGGACGCCGGCGCCAGTGCGGCGTAGTCGGGACGCGGCGTGGCGTACATACCGACGACGGCGTCCTCGCGCCGCGGCGCGTAGTTCTGCGCGTTGAATGTCGAGGGGGCGGCGTGGACGACGCGCGGGCTCGATCCGCCGCCCGTCTTGCCGGTCAGCAACAGTTCGACAAAGCCGCCGCCGAGGCCGCTTTGCGGGCGCGGGTCGGGGCTTTCGGCCGAAGAGGGATGGATTCCGGCGATGACGTGCGGGCCGTCGTCGGCCAAGGCCGGGTAGGCCAACGTGAAACAACTCAGCCAACCCGCTGATAACGCGAGAATACGCCGCATGATACGCTCCTGAAGCTCCCGCTGCCGGCGCCGCTCCGCGCCGGCATGGTGAACATGAGGATACGCGCGCGGTTAAACTGTTAAACACGATTCGCTCGCCGTGGTTGGCGGGCGGTTGATAGACGGGGTTAAGCGGCGGTGAAGGGAGCGCGGCATGGATCTGTCGGCGTGGGCGGGGTTCTTTTCGGCGGAAGTGAGCGCTTCGGCCACGCTCACCGGACTGGTGACGGTCGCCATCTCGATCAACCTGACCCGCATTCTCGAAACCGAACATCTACCCTCGCGCGCCGGCGAGTCGCTGTTCTCCCTGACGGGCGCGCTGGCGCTGTGCAGCGCGGCGTTGATCCCCGGGATCACCGCGCATGGGTTCGGCGCCGTCGCGCTCGGCATCGCCGCCGTCGCGATTGTGTTCGGCGCGCGCAATCAATTGCTGTGGCGGCGTCAAATCGGCGGCAGCGAGTGGGCCAGGCAGATCATCAGCGCCACCGGGCGCGTGGTCTCGACGCTGCCGATCGCCGTCGGCGGCGTCGAGGTTTGGTTCGGCGCGCCGTCGGGGCTCGCCTGGATCGCCGTCGGAATCATCGGCACTCTGGTCATCTCGGTGCTCAACGCCTGGGTGCTGCTCGTCGAGATCATCCGTTGACGGCGCGACCGTTGAGCGGGTTCTCCTCGTCCCATTCGTATCGCAGCGTCTCGAAACGCATCGCCCGGGCGTCGATCATCACGAGCTTGCCGACGAGCCCCTCGTCGCCGTCTTCGAAGCCGCCGACGATCTCGCGGATCGCCTCCATCGCCATCATCGCCCCGGCCATGCCCGCGAGCGCGCCGACCACGCCGGCCTCGGCGCAGGTCGGCACGGCGCCGGGCGGCGGGGCTTCGGGGAACAGGCAGCGATAGGTCGGGTTCGGCCGCCCGTTGGCGTCTTTCAGATGAGGCTTCAGCGTCGTCAGCGTCGCGTCGAACTGGCCGAGCGCGGCGGTGATGAGCGTCACTTGCTCGTAGTAGCAGGCGTCCGCCACGGCATAGCGGGTGGCGAAATTATCGGAGCCGTCAAGCGCAACGTCGAAGCCGCGCACGATCGCGCGGGCGTTGTGCTCATCGATCCGGGCGGCGATCGTCTCGACCCGCACATTCGGGTTCAGACGGGCGACGGCCCCGGCGGCGCTGTCGGTTTTCAGCCGGTCGATGTCGGGCGTGCCGTGGATGGTCTGCCGGTGCAAATTGGAGAGCGAGACACGATCGTCGTCGACGATCGCGATCGTCCCGACGCCGGCGCCGGCGAGATATTGCAGCGCCGGCGAGCCGAGGCCGCCCGCGCCGATGACGACAACCCGGGCCGCCTTCAGCTTCTGCTGACCGGGGCCGCCGACGCCGCGCAGGATGATCTGCCGGGCGTAGCGCTCGATCTCCTCGCCGGTAAGCTTCATCGTGTCCTTCGTGCTTCTTTGGTCAACTTAGGGGTGAAGCCCTTCACCACCAAGGACACCAAGACGACACGAAGTTCACTCCGCCGCCTGCACCGGCAGCGGTTGCGCGGCGCGCTCCTCGTTGAGCAAGTCCGCCACCAGGAACGCGATCTCGATCGCCTGCTCCGCGTTGAGCCGGGGATCGCAGTAGGTGTGGTAGCGGTCGTGCAGGTCCTCCTCGCTGATGACCCGCGCCCCGCCGGTGCATTCGGTGACGTTCTTGCCGGTCATCTCGAGATGGACGCCGCCGGCGTAGGTCTTCTCCGCGCGGTGGACGGCGAAGAATTGCTTGATCTCGGCGGCGATCCGCTCGGTCGGGCGCGTCTTGTAGCCGGTCGAGGTCTTGATCGTGTTCCCGTGCATGGGGTCGCAGACCCACAGCGCCGGCCGGCCCTCGCGCCGGATCGCGCGCACGAGGCCGGGCAGATGCGCCTCCACCTTGTCGGCGCCGAAGCGGGTGATGAGCGTCAGCCGTCCCGGCTCGCGCGCCGGATCGAGCGCCTCGGCGAGCCGCAGCAGCTCGTCCGGGTGCAACGACGGCCCGCATTTGAGACCGATCGGATTGCGCACGCCGCGCGCGTACTCGACATGCGCGCCGCCGAGCTGGCGAGTGCGGTCGCCAATCCACAGCATGTGGCCGGAGGTCGCGTAATATTCGCCGGAGGTGGAGTCGAGCCGCGTCATCGCCTGCTCGTAGCCGAGCAACAGCGCCTCGTGCGAGGTGTAGAACTCGGTCTGGCGCAATTCCGGATGCGCCTCGGCGTCGAGCCCGATCGCGCGCATGAAGCCGAGGGTTTGGGTGATGTGGTCGGCGAGTTGCTGGTAGCGCTCGGATTGCGGGCTGTCCTTGACGAAGCCGAGCATCCAGCGATGTACGTTCTCCAGATTGGCGTAGCCGCCAGTGGCGAAAGCGCGCAAGAGGTTGAGCGTAGCCGCCGACTGGCGAAACGCCTCCAATTGCCGGCGCGGATCGGGCGTACGCGCCTCGGCGTTGAACGCGATATCGTTGACGATGTCGCCGCGGTAGGCGGGCAGGCTGACGCCGTCGATCGTCTCCATATCGGAGGAGCGGGGCTTGGCGAACTGGCCGGCGACCCGGCCGACCTTGACGATCGGCGAGGCCGCCGCGAAGGTCATCACCACCGCCATTTGCAGGAACACGCGAAAGAAATCGCGGATATTGTCGGCGGAATGCTCGCCGAAACTTTCCGCGCAATCCCCGCCCTGCAGCAGGAACGCCTTGCCGTCCTGCGCCTGCGCCAAGGCGCGCTTGAGCTTGCGCGCTTCGCCGGCGAACACCAAAGGGGGATAGCCGGCGAGCTGACGCTCGACTTCGGCGAGCGCCGCGGCGTCGGGATAGGCGGGCGCCTGCGCAACCGGCTTGACCCTCCAGCTCTCCGGCGTCCAACGAGACTGCGACATGATATCCTCTCGCGCGGCCTGCTCGCCGCGAGCGGCGGTCTATAGTGCAGGATGTCGCGGAAGGCGAGACGGAGTCGACGGCCTGCGGGTTCGGCCTTGGATTTGCCGAATTCCCCCGCCAACGCAAAGTTAACGCTAAAGCGCTAGGGCAGAGCGCGGGCGTCGAGATGAGGGACTACGGAAATGAACGCAGCCGCCGTTCGAACGTTGGGCGCCGTCGCCGTGGCGCTGACGGTCGCTTCCGCCGCCGCGCCGGCGCGCGCCGGCGATGACGGACAAGCCTCGCTGATTACGGGGATCGCCACCACATTCGGGCTCACCAAGCAGGACGATCCGCAGATCGACTATCGCGAGCGCGGCCGCATCGTCGTTCCCCCGAAGAAAGTCCTGCCGCCGCCCGCTTCGGCGCGAACCGACGCCGCCTGGCCGGTCAATGTCGAGACGGTGCGCGACAAAGCGCGCAAGGCCACCGAAGACGCCGAACCCTCGGCGCGGGATTTCAACTCGCGCACCTACCTGCTGGTCAAGCCGGGCGAGGACGTCAAGGTGACGAGCTCGAACATGGACAGGGCTGGCCCGTCTTGCCGTGTCCCCGATCCGAAGACCGGAGAATGCCCCGAGGGGCCGCACACCAGCATCGATTGGAACCCGCTGGCGTGGGTCGGTTTGCAGAAGAAGCCGAAGGCCGAACTGGGCCCCGAGCCGGAGCGGCAAAATCTCGTCGACCCGCCGAAGGGCTATCGCGCGCCCGCCGAGGGCGTCGGCGCGAAAGTCGATCAATAACTATCAGGGTTTAGTGGTAGGCGCGGTCTCAAGACCGCGCGGGCGGCGCGGCCGCGATCTGGCGATCGCGGCTTATACTAAGTCGCAGAGAGAATAACTCATAAGCGCGTCGGGTTCGTCATGCCCGGGCTTGTCCCGGGCATCCACGCGGCTGAGAGAGGTGCCCGCTTAAGGTGTTGCACGGACAGTCGAATTTCCTTTTCAAACGTGAAGGACGGCGGAACGGCGTGGATGGCCGGGACAAGCCCGGCCATGACGGCGAGCCGTCGAATTGGTCCTTATTTTCGCGACCTGGTACTACAACCCCGGAACCCGCTGATTCCGGACCAACTCAGCTCTAGTGCCGAATAAACGGCTTGCGTCGCCCGCCGCGCGGCCGCTCCGGCGCGCCCGCCTCCACGAGCATCTTGCGGTATTCGTCACGCTTCTCGTGGATCGAGGCGATGACGAAGCCCATCGGAATGCCGAGATCGACGAGCACGGCTTCGGACAATTGCAGGCTCGCCTCGATGGTCTCGGGCACGGCGTCGGTGACGCCGAGGCCGTAGAGCGCCCTGGCGTGCTCGGCGTCGCGGGCGCGGGCGACCAGCGTGACGTCCGGCCGCAGTTCCCGCGCCAATTGAACGACAAGCTCAGTCTTTGCCGGCGCGTCCATCGTGACGACCACCGCGCGCGCGGTTTCGATGCCGCAGTTGCGCAGGAATTCGGCGCGCGAGGCGTCACCGAAATAGGCGGGCTTGCCCTCGCGCCGCGCCACCGAGACGACATTGGCGTCGGCGTCGACCGCGATATACGGAATTTTGTGCACCTCCAGCATGTCGCCGATCAACCGGCCGACGCGGCCGTAACCAACCAGGATCGCGCGGTGCTCGGCGTCGTCCGGCGGCGGGATTTTCGCCTCCGCTGGAATGTTCAGCGCCCGCCGCCGCGCCGCCAGCGCGCCGAGGACGCGGCCGAGGAACGGGATCGACACCATCGAGATCGCCGCCGCGAGCATGGCGATGCGGCCGGTCTCCGCCTCGACCAGCCCGCCGGTGACGGCGACTCCGACCAACACGAACGCGAACTCGCCGCCGGGACCGAGCGCCAGCGCGACGTCGCGGGCCGCCGCCGCGCTGGCGCCGAACCAGCGCGCCAGCGGATAGAATGAGATCGCTTTTAGGCAAACGAAGCCGGCGAGGCCGCCGAACAGCGACACCGGCCGCGCCAGCGCCAGCAAGGGATCGAGTTCGGCGCCGATCGAGACGAAGAACAGCCCGAGCAGCAGGCCCTTGAACGGCTCGATCGTCACTTCGATTTCGCGGCGATATTCGGTCTCCGCCAGCAGCAGCCCCGCCAGAAACGCCCCGAGCGCCATCGACAGCCCGCTCGCCGCGGCGATCAGCCCGGCGCCGAGCACCACCAGCAGGCAGGCGGCCATGAAGAATTCCGGGCTGCGGGTCAGCGCCACCGAGCGGAACAGCGGCCGCAATCCGAGCCGGCCGATCAGGATCACCGCCGCCACGGCGAAAGCCGCGGGCGCGACCGTCAGCGCCAGCCGCCAGGCGAAATCGCCCTGCGAATCGCTGCTCAGCATGGTGACCATGAACAGCAACGGCGCGACGGCGAGGTCCTGGAACAGCAGCACCGCGAACGCGTAGCGGCCGACGGGGGTGCGTTGCAGCTTCGCCTCGGCGAGCGCCGGCGCCACCATCGCCGTCGACGACAGCGACAGCGCCGCCCCGAACACCACCGCCGCCGCCGGCTTCTGCCCCGCGAGCGCCGCGCCGGCGGCGATCAGCACGGTCGCCGAAAGCACCTGCGCCGGCCCGAGGCCGAACACCAGGCGCCGCAAGCTTTTCAGCCGCTCGAACGAAAGTTCGAGGCCGATCGTGAACATCAGCGTGACGACGCCGAATTCGGCGAGTTGGCGGATGACCTCGATGTCGGTCAGCAGCACGCCTTGCAGCCAGGGCGCGCGCCCGGCGAGCCGGCCGAGCCCATAAGGGCCGAGCAGAGCGCCGGCGAGCACATAGCCGAGCACAGGGCTGACCCGCAGCCTGACGAACAGCGGCGCAACCACCCCGGCGGTCGCCAGGAAAAGCAGCGCCTCCCGATAGAAAGCGATTTCGCTGAGGCGTTGCACGCACGAATCCCGTTCGGCCCGAGCTTGAGTTTAGTGCAATCGCCGGCGCGCGGTCATGGATTTCGGCAAGCTTCTCGCATATGAGGGCGACGCCGACCCCGGGAGAGCCTCATGACCCCTCAAGATCGTCACGCCGCCGTCGTCGCGACGATGAAGCTCGCGCCCGTCATTCCCGTTCTGACCGTGCGCGACGTCGCCGACGGAGTCGCGCAGGCTCGCGCGCTCGTCGCCGGCGGGCTGCCCGCGATCGAAGTCACGTTGCGCACGCCCGCCGCGCTGGCGGCGATCGCCGCGATCGCCAAATCCGTGCCGGGCGCCCACGTCGGCGCGGGGACGATCATCGAACCGACGCAAATCGCCGCCGCGGTCGAGGCGGGGGCGAAATTTCTGGTCAGCCCGGGAACCTCGCCCGCGCTCGCCGCCGCCGCGGCGGAGGCGCCGATCCCGTTCCTGCCCGGCGTCGCGACGCCCTCGGAGGCGATGACGCTGCGGGCGCTCGGCTTTCGCGCGATGAAGCTGTTTCCCGCGGAATCCGTGGGCGGCGCCAAGCTGCTCGCCTCGCTGTATGCGCCGATCCCCGACATCGTGTTCTGTCCGACCGGCGGCATCGACGCCGCCAAGGCGGTGACCTACCTCGCGCTGCCGAACGTGCTGTGCGTCGGCGGCTCCTGGATGCTGCCGAAAGCAGCGCTGGAGGCGGGCGATTACGCCGAGATCGAAAAACTCGCCCGCGCCGCCTCCGCGCTGAAAGGCTGAGCCTCGCGTTAACGCAAATCCTTTAGTCTGGCCGCCTTCGCGACAACGAGACCTCATGTTCAAATCGCTTTACGACCGCCTCATCGCGATCTCCGAAAGTCCGCGCGCGCCCTATGCGCTGGCGGCGGTGGCGTTCGCCGAAAGTTCGGTGTTCCCGATTCCGCCTGATTTGCTGCTTGCGCCGATGGCGCTGGCGCAACCACGCCGCGCCTGGCAATTCGCGCTGATCTGCACCGTCGCCTCGGTGCTCGGCGGCATGCTCGGCTACGCGATCGGGGCGCTGCTGTTTGATACGCTCGGCCAGTGGCTCATTCATCTCTACGGCTACACTGACCGCATGGCGCAGCTCAAGGCGGCCTACGCGAAATGGGGCGCGTTGCTGATTCTGCTGAAAGGCATGACGCCGATTCCGTTCAAACTGGTGACGATCGTCAGCGGACTGCTCGGCTATAATTTCGCGCTGTTCGTCGGGCTGTCGATCCTGACCCGCGGCGTCAGGTTCTTCCTCGTCGCCGGCGCGCTCAATCTATTTGGCGACACGTTGCGCGGCGCGCTGCAACGTCATTTCGCCGCATTCCTCGTTCTCTCGGTGGGCGTGGTCGTGCTCGGCTTCGTCATCGCCGCGCACGCGCTCTGATCGCGAGGCGCTTTTGTTTTCAAGACAGTCGCCGGGGCCAAGCGCGCTCGGCATCGCCGCTTTGGCGTTTGCGACCATCGCCGGGGCGTGGGCGTTCCAGTTCGCCGGCTATCTCCCCTGCGATCTCTGCTACGAACAGCGCTACGCCTATTATTTCGGCGTGCCGCTGGCGCTGCTGACGGCGGGCGCCGCGGCGGCGAAGGCGCCGCGCGCGCTGCTGTTCGCCGGTTTCGCGCTGCTGGCGGCGATCTTCCTCTACAACGCCGGGCTCGCCGTCTACCACTCCGGGGTCGAGGCGAAATACTGGGCCGGCCCGACCGCCTGCACGGGAACGGCCGCCGAGCCGGGCAATGCCGACGATCTCCTGAAACAGCTACAGACGGTGCGCGTCGTGCGCTGCGACGAGGTCAGCCTGCGGGTATTCGGGCTGTCGCTCGCCAATTGGAACATTCTGATTTCCGCCGCGCTGGCCGGGCTCGCCGCCGCGACGCTGACGCGCGGCGCCTGGCGCGCATAACCGCCGCCACCATCCCGTCTCCCCGCGCGAGGCTACGCCAAAGCGCTCGCGGGGAGAGGGGCGGCAACCGCTCCCTTACTCCCGCGACATGCTTTCGCCGGGACCGGCCTGGGCGAGCGCCAACCCGACTTCGAGGCCGAGATCGTCCATCGACGTCGTCTCGCGCACAGTGAGATCCTCGCCCTTGGCCTGCCGCTCCGCCTGCTCGGGCGAGCGCGCGACGTTGATCGTCACATGCGCCTCGACCTCGGGATGCAGCCGCACGGTGATCTTGTGCAGGCCGAGCGTCTTGATCGGCTGATCGAGCGCCACATGGTTGCGGTGGACCGAATATTTCGCCACCGCCCCGATGGCGTCGGCGACGTCGCGCGCCGACACAGAGCCGTAGAGCTGGCCGGTCTCGCCCGCCTGGCGGATGATGATGTAGGACTGCCCGTCAAGCTTGGCCGATTTGGTCTCGGCGTCGGAGCGCATCGTCTCGTTGCGCTTTTCGAGCTCGTGGCGCTGCTCCTCGAACTTCTTCTTGTTGTTTTCCGTGGCCCGCAACGCCTTGTGGCGCGGCAGCAGGAAATTGCGGGCGTAGCCGTCCTTGACGCGCACCTTATCGCCCATGTGGCCGAGCTTGGCGACGCGTTCGAGCAGAATCACTTCCATGTCAGTCTCCGAAAATTTAGGGGGATCAGGTTCGGGTTTTCAAACTGCGGGCGGCGCGGCCGCGCAGGTCGACGAAGCTCTCGGCGAGGCCGAGCACGGCGAGCGCCGGCAGCACCCATTGGGCGGCGACCGCGCAGGCGAAATAGAGCGCGCCGAGCATGAACGGCCGCGCCGCGGCGCGGCGCGACAGCGCATGCAGCGTCGCCAGCCCCTGCATCGCAAACAGCACGCCGAGCGCGCCGGCGACCACGAGGCCATAGTCGTCGCCGGGCGAAGGCGCGGCGAGCGCCAGCGCCAAGGCGATCGCCATCGGCCCGGCGAGCCAACGCGGCAGCACGAAGCCCGACGGAATGTCGCGCCAGGGCCGGCGCAGCCGCTGCGAAAGCTGGACCGAGCGCACGGCCAGATAGAGATTGACGAGCAGCATCAGCGTCGCGCCGGTCGACAGCGCCGTCGGCGCGAAGCGCACGATCGCGTCGGCGAGTTCGTCGGGGCTCATATCGGGGGGCAGGGCGCGCGCGGCGCCGCTGGCGTCGAGCGCGGCGCGAATCTCGCCGGAGAGCGCCGCGACCGCCGCCTCGTAGCCGCCCTTGCTGAACCACATCAGCGAAAGCTGGACGACGCCGGCGAGGATGAATAACGCCGCCGCCAGGATCGCCGCCGCCGCCGGCCCCGGATAGGCGCGCGGCGCGTCAGGAACCTTCTTAACGTAGAACGCAGGCGCGCCGACGAAAGCGGCGAGGCCCCAGGCGGGGCCGGCGATCAACAAGGCGTAGACCAGCGCATAGTCGGGCGTCGCCGCCGCGGCGAGCGCGCAGGCGCAGAACAGCCCCGCGAGGCCGGCGTCCAAGCCCCAGCCGAGGGTGGCGATCATCAGCGGCAGCGGCCCGAGATAGGCGAGCGCCACCGCCAGCGGCGCGCCGCGCATCGCCGCGAGATAGAGCAGGGCGGCTGCGGCGCCGGAGCCGACGCCGATCGCGAATCTGATGAAATGAGCTCGCATCGTTGTCCCGCTGTTTCAAGCGCGGTTAGAGCGGGGGCTTGCCCCGCCCAGCGGCCCCGCGCGTGCGGGGCAAGCGTTCCGGCTTAGCGGATCACGTAAGGCAGCAGGCCGAGGAAGCGCGCGCGCTTGATCGCCTGGGCGAGTTCGCGCTGCTTGGACGCGGAGACCGCGGTGATGCGCGAAGGGACGATCTTGCCGCGCTCGGAGATGTAGCGCGACAGCAGGCGGGTGTCCTTGTAGTCGATCTTCGGCGCGCCCGGACCGGAGAACGGGCAGGACTTGCGGCGGCGAAAGAACGGGCGGCGAGGGGCGGTCGACATCAGAATCCTCCGGCCTGGGCGTCATCGCGCGGACGACGGGGAGGGCGATCGGGGCGGTCGCCGCGGGGCCCGCGCGGGCCGCCGATGCGATCGTCGCGATCGGCGTCATCGCGCTTGCGCAGCATGGCCGAGGGAGCGGCCTCGTGAGCGTCAACCCGCACGGTGAGGAAGCGGATCACGTCTTCGTTGTGGCCGAGCTGGCGCTCGAGTTCGGTGACGGCGGCCGCCGGGCCGTCGATGTTCATCAGCGTGAAGAACGCCTTGCGATTCTTCTTGATGCGATAGGCCAGCGATTTGAGGCCCCAGGCCTCGACCTTCGACACCGAGCCGCCCTGCTGAGCGATCAAAGTCTTGAGGTTTTCTGTGAGCGTCTCGACCTGCTGGGCGGTGACGTCCTGGCGCGCAAGATAGATATGCTCGTAAAGAGCCATGAGCCTTTCCTTTTCGTTCGATCGTCCCACGCGGAGCCCTTCGAGCCCATCGGGCTCGAGCGAGGAATCTTCGAAGGCGGAGACACGGGAAGACGGAGTTTTTGGCTCCTGCCGCAAGCGCGGCCTTCCGTTCAGCCCCCAGCGGGACGATCCGAAGAGCCGCCGCTATAACCGAGCTTTGCGGCGATGCAAGAAAAATCGTCAGGCCGGATCGCGGAAGCTCAGCACCTTGTCGCTCGGGAAATCGTAGAGCTTGCCGGTCTCCGTCCACTCCGGCGACAGCAGTTGCACGAGCTTCGGCGCCAGTTGCTGCGGCGTCGGCAGCGTCTCGGGGTCCTCGCCGGGCATGGCGGCGGCGCGCATGCGGGTGCGCATACGGCCGGGATTGACCAGCATCACCTTCAGCGGCGTCGTCACGGTCTCGGCGGCGTAGGTGCGGGCGAGGAGGTCGAGCGCCGCCTTCGAGGCGGCGTAGAGGCCCCAATAGGCGCGCGCCTCGGCCCGGCTCGAAGCCCCTGACGTGACGAACGCCGCCCGTCCCGCGGGCGAGGCGCGCAGCAGCGGATCGAGCGAGCGGATCAGCCGCCAATTCGCTGTGACGTTGACGGCGATCACCTCGGCGAAGGCTTTCGGCTCGATATGGGCCAGGGGCGAGATCGGCCCGAGCCGACCGGCGTTGCCGAGGAACGCGTCGAGCCGGCCCCAGCGATCGTAGATCGAGCGCCCGAGGCGATCGAGCGCGTCGAAATCGGCGAGGTCGAGCGGAACCAGCGTCGCCGACGCGTCGGGGCGCAGGGCGCGGATCTCGTCGTCGAGCTCCTCCAGCGCGCCCTGGGTGCGCGCCACCGCGATCACGTGCGCGCCGCTCGCCGCCAACGCGAGCGCCGCGGCGCGGCCGATGCCGCGCGAGGCGCCGGTCACCAGCGCGACGCGGGACGAGGCGGCGGGGTCGTTCATGAAGCTCTCCGGAGGCAGTCGGCGCGCGAATGGGCGCGCGGCGCCCGCCGTAACAGCATATCGCCTGCTTTTCCATGCTGTTGCAGGCGTAACTTTGCGCGCCCCCTATTCAGCAAAACAGGACGCTGTATATTGCCCTGGGGCGACGTTCCGGCAACGGTGCGTTTTGTAGGCGAGGGGTTCCATGGCGGCTCAATCAAACGCGCAAGGGGTTGCGCGCGAAACGGAGGCGGCGAAAACCGTCACGCGTGCGGATTTGGCGGAGGCGGTCTATCGCAGGGTCGGCCTTTCCCGGGCGGAATCCGCCGAGTTGGTGCAAAGTTTCCTCGAAGAAATCTGCTCGGCCGCCGAGCGCGGCGAGACGGTCAAATTGTCGTCGTTCGGCTCGTTCGTCGTGCGCTCGAAGAGCCAGCGCGTCGGCCGCAATCCGAAAACCGGCGTCGAAGTGCCGATCCTGCCGCGCCGCGTCATGGTCTTCAAACCCTCCAATGTGCTGAAGGCCCGCATCAACGGCGGGACGGCGGAGGAGGAAAGCTGAGCGAGGAGGGGGCGCGCGCGGCGGAAGACAAGAGCCCGGAAGCGTTCCGCACGATCAGCGAGGTCGCCGACGACCTCGATCTGCCCCAGCACGTGCTGCGATTTTGGGAGACCCGGTTCTCCCAGATCAAGCCGCTGAAGCGCGGCGGCGGGCGCCGCTACTATCGGCCGGACGACATCGAGCTTTTGCGGGCGATCCGGTTTTTGCTTTACGACGAAGGCATGACGATCAAGGGGGTTCAGAAGATGCTGCGCGAGCAGGGGGCCCCGGCGGTCCGCGCCGAACCGGCGCGCGCCCAGGACGGCGCCCGCCCCGATCCGCCGATGTCGAACGAGACGCCGCCGTCGGAAACGGACATCAGCGACTTGCGCGAAGCGCTGGAGGATTTGCGCGAGGCCGAGCGGCTATTGGAGGCGGCGCGGCGGCGCTGACTTCGGATTCCCAATTGTCATCGGCGCCCGGTCTCGCTATAGCGGCGGCGTCGGAGTGTAGCGCAGTCCGGTTAGCGCACTAGTCTGGGGGACTAGGGGTCGTGGGTTCGAATCCCGCCACTCCGACCATTTGCTCACTGTCCAACGAGAGCCGCCGGTCGATAGCACGCGCCGCTCCGCCGACGTTGACGCCGTCTTCACGGAGCCCATATACCGGTAAGTATGCCGGAACCACGGCGAGCCTTGGAGTTCCGCGATGAAAACCGGCCGGACAAGGTCTTTCGGGGACGTCATCGTCGCCCGGAGCCGGCGGGGCGAAGCGATTTCAGAGTTCAAATCGGCCGGGGGCAAGACTGTGCGGGTGCTTGACCGCGAGGTCTACGCCAAGGCGATGGCCGCCGCCGGAAAGAAGTTGCGCGAGATCACTGATAAGAGACGAAGTGGGCGACCCTGAGCCTCGTTTCAATCCGCTTATCGCCGAATTCACCGAGGGTCCTGATTCCGAATGGCTGCAGGGCCTGGTCGCCTACGGTCTTTACAAAAGGGCCAAGCGCGAATGGGCGGCCGAGCTTTTGAAAAAGACCGCCGTTCGCCGACGGAGGCTGATCTCGCCGCTTACGAGCGAACTTGGACGCCTTCCCAAATCGACGGCAAGCGGGCGGAAGCGGAGATCGCCCTTTCCGAATACGCGGATAAGGTCGTCGAGGCTGCAACGCCAGCGATCGAGAAGAGAGTCCTGCACGGCGGATTTTGGCGCGCGGTCGGATACGGCGTCGGCGCCAACCTCGCCTATACGCTGCTCTTGATCGTTTTCGTCGTGGTCCTGAAACTCTTCGGCGTGGACATCATCGGCTTGGCGCAGAAGATCGGACCTCCGTTGCAACAGTCCGCGGCGCCAGCGCTTTCACCGTCTGCTCCGTCGAAGCCATAGGCCGCTCCGTCAGCGCGCACCGCGCCTCGACAGACGCCCGCCGCACTCCGCTCACAACTCGCCCGTCGCCGGGAACGACAGCGTCAGCCGCGCGCCGGGAAGCGCCGGCTCGACGGTGAAGTGGCCGCCGATCTGCTTCGCCAGCGTCCGGACGATGCGCAAGCCCAGCGAATCCGCTCTCTCCATATCGAAGCCGTCGGGCAGGCCGCAGCCGTCGTCGCGCACCGACACGTCGACCCAATCGGCGCGCCGGACGATCGCCACGTGAACCGCGCCTTCGCCGCGGTCGGCGAAACCGTGCTCGATCGCATTGGCGACGGCCTCGGCGACGATGAGCGCAACGGGAATGGCGGCGTTCGCCGGCAGACGCACGTCGGCGCCGCTCTCGACCCGGTACGTGAGCCCCGGCTTGCCGGCGGTCGCGAGCAGATCGCCGACCAGCTTGCACAGGAACGCCTCCAGCCCCGACAGTTCGCCGCTCGCGTCATAGAGCGTGCGCTGAATGCGGCCGATCATATTCAATCGTTCGGCGGCCTCGGCGAGCGCCTGTCGCGCCGCCGGATCAGCGACGGCGCGTCGCTGCAACGCGAGCAGCGCGCCGACCATCTGCAGGTTGTTCGAGACGCGATGTTGCAATTCGCGGAACAGCAGATCGCTGCGTTCGAGCAGCCTGCCCCGTTCCTCGGAAAGCAGCCGCGTCCGCTCCCGCTCCGCCCGCAGGCGCGCGTTGGCGCTTTGCATGAGATGGATCGCCACGATCCCGACCGAGGCCGCCGTCGCATAGAACAGCAGCGACACGGAACCGGCGCCAATCCAGAAAGAATGAACCGGGGGAATGTAATTGTACTTGGCGAACAGTCCGCACGCGACCGCCGTTGCGACGCCCGGCCCCAGACCCAACAGAAAGGTCGACAGCACGATCGAGGGAAAGAACGTCGGGTAGGCGAATCCCGGCGGGAACCACGGATCGAGAGCTACCCGCAGCAGGCAGGCGACAGTCGCGATCGCTAACGCGAACGCGTAACCCACCGCCGGCCGCCGCGATAGCAGGGGCAGACCCTCGATCCCTTCCGCGATCCCCCGCATTCGCCCCCGACACGCGCCCGAGACCGGTCAAGCCGCCCGACAAGGCGCGCCCATCCCGAGGTCGGATGGCGTAGATCCGCGCCGACGACCTTCGACGCGTTGCCCCCTCCGAGGTGTAGGCTGCCATTGATCCCGGCGCAAGCCGGGCTCGGACCTACGGCAAGGCGAACAGATAAAGGACGTCGATCGCAAAGCGAAGCGCCGACGGTCTTCATGCGCCCGGCCTCAACCCTCGCCATCATGGGGCGTCGGCATTGGCGACGGGCGGAGACGTGACGACGTTCGACTTGGTTCCCACAGCCATGTTTACCGAGTCCCGATATTATTCAAAATCTAGGTAAACTTGCGCATGGGCGCAAATGAAGATGAGAAATCAGTTTGTTAGGCGGATTGCTTGCGCCGGCCCGCCCTTCAACGATTACCATTCCATGCGCCGCGCCTTCGTAATCGAGGCGTTGCGACGTTTGCCAGCTCTCAAAAACTCAACAATAAAGGGTGACGAGGCCGATCGTTCGGAACAAAACCCGTCCATAGATATTTGTTGCGTGTTGGAGGAATGAGAAAATGATGTCTTCATTGTCGAGTTGCGTCGCTGTCGCGCTGCTTACGGGTGGTTTGGCTTTTGCCGGTCCGGCTCTCTCTCCCGCGGCGGCCGCCATGCATCATGGGGGCGGCGGGGGCCACGGCGGCGGCTTCCATGGCGGCGGCTTCCACGGCGGCGGTATGCACCACGGCGGCGGATGGCACGGCCATTACGCCGGCGGATACCATCGTCACTACTATGGCGGCGGATACTACGGCGGCGGTTATTACGGCGGCGGCTATTACGGTGGGGGATACTACGGCCCCGGCTGCGTACCCGCCCTCGGCCTCGTGACAGGCAATTATTGCGGTTACTGAGCCACTTGGCGTCGCGACGACGGCGGCCGTTGCGTCGCCTGTCGTTACGCGTGCAGCCCCGGCGCCTCGTGACCCGTCCGCGCGACATATTCGCTATAGCCGCCGGCGTATTGATGGACTCCGTCCGGCGTCAGCTCCAGGACCCGGTTCGATAGCGCGGCGAGGAAGTGCCGGTCGTGCGAAACGAACAGCATCGCCCCTTCGTATTGCGAGAGCGCGCCGATCAGCATTTCCTTGGTCAACAGATCGAGGTGGTTGGTCGGCTCGTCGAGCACCAGAAAATTCGGCGGTTTGAACAGCATCTTCGCCATCACCAGCCGCGCCTTTTCGCCGCCCGAGAGCACCCGGCACTTTTTCTCGACATCGTCGCCGGAGAAACCGAAACAGCCGGCCAGCGTCCGCAGCGACCCCTGGCCGGCTTGCGGGAAGGCGTCCTCCAGCGACTGGAACACGGTTCGGTCGCCGTCGAGCAGGTCCATCGCGTGTTGGGCGAAATAGCCTAGTTTGACGCTGGCGCCGAGCGCGACCGCGCCCTCGTCGGGTTCGGCGGCGCCGGCGACGAGCTTCAGGAGCGTCGATTTGCCGGCGCCGTTGACACCCATCACGCACCAACGCTCCCGCCGACGCACCTGAAAATCGAGCCCGTCGTAAATGACCTTGGCGCCGAAGCGCTTGTGCACGGCTTTCAGGTTGGCGACGTCCTCGCCGGAGCGGGGGGAGGCCGGGAAGTCGAACAGCACCGCCTGGCGGCGGCGCGGCGGTTCGACCCGCTCGATCTTGTCGAGTTTCTTCACCCGGCTCTGCACCTGCGCCGCGTGCGAGGCGCGCGCCTTGAAGCGCTCGATGAATTTGATCTCCTTCGCCAGCATCGCCTGCTGGCGCTCGAACTGCGCCTGCTGCTGCTTCTCGTTCTGGGCGCGCTGCTGCTCATAGAATTCATAATCGCCGGAATAGGTGGTCAGCGCGCCGCCGTCGATCTCGACGATCTTGTTGACGATGCGGTTCATGAACTCGCGGTCGTGCGAGGTGATGAGCAGCGCGCCGTCGTAGCCCTTGAGGAACTGCTCCAGCCAGATCAGGCTTTCGAGATCGAGATGGTTGCTCGGTTCGTCGAGCAGCATGGCGTCGGGCCGCATCAGCAGAATGCGCGCGAGGGCGACGCGCATCTTCCACCCGCCCGACAGCGCGCCGACGTCGCCGTCCATCATCTCCTCGCTGAAATTGAGGCCCGCCAGCACCTCACGCGCGCGTCCCTCCAGCGCGTAGCCGCCCAGCTCCTCGAAGCGGTGCATCGCTTCGCCGTAGCGTTCGATGATGGCGTCCATCTCGTCGGCCTGATCGGGATCGGCCATGGCGGCTTCAAGTTTCGCCAGGTCCGCGGCGACGACGCTGACGGGGCCGGCGCCGTCCATCACCTCGGCGACGGCGCTGCGCCCGGCCATCTCGCCGACGTCCTGGCTGAAATAACCGATGGTCACGCCGCGATCGACCGAGACCTGGCCTTCGTCAGGCGCATCCTCGCCGGTCATCATGCGTAAAAGCGTCGTCTTGCCGGCGCCGTTGGGGCCGACAAGCCCGACCTTCTCGCCCTTCATCAGCGCCGCCGAGGCCTCTATGAACAGGAGATGCTGGCCATTCTGCTTGGAGATCGATTCAAGCTTTATCATGCGCGCGCGAGTTCCGTGGACAGTTGCGGCGCGCTTATGCCACGGAATGTGGCGGCGCCAGCTTTTTCCGGCGCGCCTTTCGGCACGAAGCAGATGTGCTGCCCAGTGGGCATGGAACGCCGCGCCGGAGCGGAGGTGAATCGCGCAGACGGCCCTCAACACTCAAGGAAGTTCCTACTCGTCATTCCCCGCTGGGACGCGTCGAGCCGCGCTAATCGCCCTCTGCGTCGTCTCGTTTCTCGGAGGCGTCATGGCGATCGACGTGGCCCGACACGCTCCATTTGCCGACGGAAAACCAGGGTCCGTTGACCCACAGACGAACGTTCACGGTGCTGCAGTTCGGCATTGCCTCCGCAACCAGCCTCTGCAAGAGGCGGACGAGAACGTTCCCGTCTGCGTCGGACAGGAATCCCCGCCGCCGAGCCGCTTTCTCGTGGCAGAATACGTCCACGTTCACCACGCCGGGCTCCAGGAGGGCCATGTACAACTCGCTGGGACCAAAGGTCGGGTTTTCTGCGATGATCCGCGCTGAATCGAAGTTAAAGCCGCCGCTGAGCGGGAGCGCGCTCTCCTTCCAGTGCAAAGCGAAAGACAGCGCGTTGTCGCGCGCGAACACGTCGACCAGATCGACCGCCATCCCGCTGTCAAGATCCAGCGCCTGCTTTCGCCCGGGATCGTAGGAGACGTTCAAGGGTTCCTTTTCACGGCCAGTGCCGTTCCCGCCTCGTCCTCGCCCATCAAGCGCGAGTAGCCGACGACGTCGACTGCCATGATGGCGGCGAGGCGCCGGGTCGCGGTCATTGCTCGGGCAGCCCGGCTTTGCGCAGGCTTTCAACGGCCCGTTCGATCCAGGCGCGATTGACCGGATCGGCGCCATACTGGCTAGAATAAAAGGCTCTAAACGCGTTGAGGTTTTCGATTTTCTTTCCAGGCAGTGATGCGTAGCGTTTGAGGGCCTCGCGCGCTTCCTGATCGCGCCCGAGACCGGCAAGCGCCAGCACGCGCGAAAAGATGTAGGGCTTGAAGTTCGGCGCTATGCTCAGCGCCTCTTCAAAACTCGCCAGCGCCTCCGCGTCTCGCCCGAGCAACAACAATCCAAGGGCTTTAGATCCAATAAAGAAAACAAGAAACGGATCGTGGGGACTAAGCCGTATCGCCTTGTCTGCGCATTCGACCGCATTCGCCGGCTTTCCAACCACGTCTTCGCTATAGCAGATCGTGAGGTAGGCGCCCATGTTGCTCGGATTCGAGACTAGGGCGCGCTCGGACTCGACGATCGCCTTATCGTACTGCCCCCGAGTTTCGGCGAGAACTGCAGAGAGGCTGTGAGTATAGGAATCGTCCGGGCTGACCTCTGTCGCTCGCGCCTCAAACTGCTCCAGACGCGCGGTGACGCTCGCCAAATCCCCGCCCGCTCCAGGCTGGAGCGATCGGATCAGCCGAATCGCAATGTAGTGCATCGCGACAATGTTGTGAGGATCGAGGCGCAGCGCCTGTTCGCACGGCTCGTAGATCGCCGCGTTAGCTATGGAGTCATTGTCGACCGCCGCGCTCGCGTTGTAGGCGGCGACGCAACGCTCGGCCAAATCCTGGGCATTGGGATTCTCGGGACGCAATCGGCCCGCGCGGGCAGATTCGACGGCCGCCAACTGGATGTCCAGCGAACGGGCGAGGCGAGTGACGATGTCGTCCTCCGCCTGCAAGAGGTCGCCGCGGTCTTCGTCAAAGGTCTCCGCCCAGAGATGCGCGCCGCTGTCTGAGTCGATCAGTTGTGCGTTGACGCGAATTCGGTTGGCGGTTGGTTGCACCGAGCCCTCCAACACGTAACGCACGCCAAGTTCCTTGCCGATGACCTTCACGTCTGTCGGTTTGCCCTTGTAGGTCAGCGCCGTATTGTGTGCGATCACGAACGTGCCGGGAATGCGGGAGACGTAGGTTGTGAGCCCGTCCCCAAGTGCGTCGGCGAGATAGTCCTGGCTCGCGTCGCCGGAGACGTTGGCGAAAGGCAGCACGACAATGGAGAGGCGCGCCGGGGGCTCCGGGGCGGCCTCCATCGCAGGCCGCGCCGGGCCGAAATAGCGCCAAGCGCCAAGGGCCAATATCACCACCAATGCCGTGATCGCGACGGCAAGCGCTGCACGAGCCGATCGCGTCTTACGGGCCGATCGCCTAGCCCTCGCGCCGGCGGAGACGGCCGCCTGGAGCGAGTAGACGCGAATGGGCTCGGCGATGTTCTTCAACGCCTTCTCGCCGACATCAACGAAACCCGCATCTATTTTTCCACGCGCCTGTTCGTAGGCTGCGCTCGAAATCAGTACTCCGCCTGGTTCGCAGATCCCCTCTAACCGTGCGGCGATATTGACGCCGTCGCCTAAGATATCGTCGCCCTCGATCAGCACGTCGCCGAGGTTGACGCCGATGCGATAGACAATCCGCTTGGCCTCCGGCGTGTCGGCGTTGCGCTCCGCCATCAGCCTTTGGATGGCGACGGCGCATTCGACGGCGGCGACGACAGAGGGAAACTCCAGCAGCAGTCCGTCGCCCATCGTCTTGACGATCCGACCGCCGCGGTTTGCAACGAGGGGCAGGGCGGCTTCGCGATGCTCGCGCACCGCCCTCGCCGTCCCCGCCTCGTCCTCACCCATCAGCCGCGAATAGCCGACGACATCGACGGCCATGATCGCAGCGAGTTTGCGTGTCTCGGCCATGCCGCACTCCAGGCGGGTTCAGACTAACATACGGGGAGGTGAAGCGAAGGGCGCCATTTCGCCGTAGGGCGAACGAGCAGACCGCCTCGAAAGTTCGCTCTTTTGGGATCATCGCCGAATCTTCGCGAATGAGCGCGCTAGGTTCAAAACAGGGCCCGTGCTTGAGAGGCCAGCGCACCACGAACATGCGCTACCCGACCAGACGCTTCAGCATCGTGAGGCTTTGATGACAGCGTGGATAATCGTTCACTCGCCCAACGACTTCGAAGCCGAACCGGCGGTAAAAATCGGGCGCCTGGAAGTCGTGAGTGTCCAAGACGATCTGCCGGCATTCGCGCGCCGTGGCCTCCGCTTCGACCTTGCGCATTAGGCGGCTACCGTGTCCTTGATTGCGCAAGGGCGCCGGAATGTAGAGATAACGGATGTAGCAAGTCGCACCCCACGTCCACCCGTATATTCCGCCAACGACGGCGCCTATGTCGTCTCTCAAAAACGCGGCGAGAACCTTGCCATCCGAGATCCCTGTCTCCTGGACATTGAACTCATAGATGCGGTTTTCAAGGAGGCGAATGTCTTCGGGGTTTGGCTCGCTCTCGATCATGACATCGGCAATGACGTCCTTCATCTAGGCGCTCCAAAAAGGGGTGTCGCCGAGTCTACCCGAAATCCCGCGCTGAAGATTTGAGGATCAGACCCCGCTTTTTGCCCGCTCCGGTGACAGGCCGAACGCATAAAAATCAACGTCTTGAAGGTATGGCGCGCCCGAAGGGATTCGAACCCCTGGCCTCTGCCTTCGGAGGGCAGCGCTCTATCCAGCTGAGCTACGGGCGCGTCGCAAGCGGCATAGCCGATTTTCGCGGCGAGGGAAACGCAGTTTTGCGCCCTCGGGGCAGGGCGCTTGCGAAGGCGCCGGGGGCGGCCTAAACCGCGCCTCGGCATAGCTCGGGGGAGGCGACATGGCGCGCAGGATTCTCGTGGCGCAAGGCGGCGGCCCGACCGCCGTCATCAACCAATCGCTGGTCGGCGTCGCGCTGGAGGCGCGGCGGTTCTCCGACATCGCCGCCGTTTATGGCGCGCGGCACGGCGTGCGCGGCATCATCAACGAGGACCTTGTCGATCTCGGCCAGGAGAGCACCGCCAATCTGGAGGCGGTCGCGGCGACGCCGGCGGCGGCGCTGGGCTCGACCCGTGACAAGCCGGACCGGAAATATTGCCAGGAGATCTTCCGCGTGCTGCGCGCGCAGGAGATCGACACGTTCTTCTACATCGGCGGCAACGATTCCTCGGATACGGTCCGCATCGTCGCGGAGGAGGCGGGGCGGGAGAATTATGCGCTGCGCGCGATCCATGTTCCGAAGACCATCGACAACGATCTCGTCGGCTTCGATCACACGCCGGGCTTTCCCTCGGCGGCGCGTTTCGTCACGCAGGCGTTCATGGGCGCCAATCTCGACAACAGCGCGCTGAAAGGCGTCTATTGCGCCGTCATCATGGGTCGCCACGCCGGGTTTCTCACCGCCGCCTCGGCGCTGGCGCGGCAATATCCCGACGACGGGCCGCATCTGATCTATCTGCCCGAGCGCGTGTTCTCGGTCGACAAATTCCTCAGCGACGTCAAGGCCGCGTTCGACAAGCACGGCCGCTGCGTGATCGCCGTCAGCGAAGGCGTTCACGACGAAAGCGGCGCGCCGATCCTCGCCAGGCTCTCGGGCGGCCTGGAGAAGGACGCGCACGGCAATGTGCAGCTCTCCGGCACCGGGGCGCTGGCCGATCTGCTGTGCGAGGAGGTCAAGAACAAGCTCGGCCTGAAGCGGGTGCGCGGCGACACATTCGGCTATTTGCAACGCTCGTTCGTCGGCTGCGTCTCCGACGTCGATCAGCGCGAAGCGCGCGAGGTTGGCGAGAAGGCGGTGCAGTACGCGAGCTTCGGCGCGTCGAACGGTTCGGTGGCGATCCGCCGCGTCGGCGATTACGCGGTCGATTACCCGCTGATCCCGCTCGAAACGGTGGCGGGAAAAACCCGGGTGATGGAGGACGCGTTCATCAACGCCGAAGCCAACGGGGTGACGCCGGCGTTCCACGACTACCTGCGACCGCTGATCGGCGCGCCGCTGCCGCAAGTGTCGCGGCTGCGCGCGCCGGGCGTGGCGAAGAAGGCGGGCTAGCCGCCGGCTTTGCCGATGACGCCGGTTGCGCCAATATAGTCGACATGAGCGTCATCGACAGCCACTGCCATCTCGACTTCCCGGATTTCGCCGAGGAGCTCGACGCGATCGTCGCCCGCGCTCACGCCGCCGGGGTCGAGCGTATGGTGACGATCTCGACCAAGGTCTCGCGCGGCGCGGCCTACCAGGCGATCGCCGAGCGGTTCGCCAATGTCTATTTCACCATCGGCACCCATCCGCATCAGGCGGCGGAGGAGCCTGAGACCGACGCGGCGACGATTCGCCGCTTCGTCGCGCACCCGAAATGCGTCGGGATCGGCGAGGCGGGGCTCGACTACCACTACGACTACGCGCCGCGCGAGGTCGCCGCCCAGGTGTTCCGGGCGCAGATCGGCCTCGCCCGCGAGCTCGACCTGCCGCTGGTGATCCACGCCCGCGAGGCCGACGAGGACGTCGCCCAGATTCTGCGCGACGAGATGCGACACGGCCAATTCGCCGCGGTGCTGCATTGTTTCACCTCCTCGCGCGCGCTGGCCGAGACCGGGCTGGAGCTTGGGCTCTATGTCTCGTTCTCCGGCGTGCTGACCTTCAAAGGGTCCGCCAGCTTGCGAGAGATCGTCCGCGACATTCCGCTCGACCGCGTGCTGGTCGAGACGGACGCGCCGTTTCTCGCCCCGGTCCCGAACCGCGGCAAACGCAACGAGCCGGCGTTCGTGGTCGCGACCGCCGCAGCGCTGGCCGAGGCCAAAGGCGTCAGCTTCGAAGAAATCGCCGCAGCGACGCGCGCCAACACGCTGGCGTTATTCAGGAAAATGAACGAGGGCAGGGCGTGAGTTTGAGCTTCACGATCCTCGGCTGCGGCTCCTCCGGCGGCGTGCCAAGGGTCGCGCAGGGTTGGGGCGCTTGCGACCCCAAGGAGCCGCGCAACCTGCGTCGCCGCTGCTCGGCGCTGATCGAGCGCAGCGGCGCCGGCGGCAAGACGCTGGTTCTGGTCGACGCCTCCCCTGACCTGCGCTGGCAATTGATCGACGCCGACGTCGGACGGCTCGACGGCGTGCTGCTGACCCATCCGCATGCCGACCACACCCACGGGATCGACGATCTGCGGCCGCTGGCGATCGCCTCGCGAAGACGCGTCAACATCTACATGGATCGCCAGACCTCGCGCGACGTTCGCGGCAAGTTCGGTTACATTTTCGAGACGCCGGAAGGCAGCTCCTACCCGCCGATCGCTCGCGAAATCGCGATGACCGCGGGCGAGGCCGTCGAGCTGACGGGACCCGGCGGCGTCGTGCGCGTCCTGCCGTTCGAGCTGGAGCACGGCGACATTCCGGCGCTCGGGTTCCGCATCGGCGGCCTCGCCTATACTCCTGATCTCAACCGCGTACCCGAGGCGGCGTTCGCCTATCTCGAAGGCTTGGAAGTCTGGGTTATCGACGCGCTGCGTTATGCGCGCCATCCCTCGCATCTCAGCGTCGAGGAGTCGCTGGCGCTGATCGCGCGCCTCGCGCCGAAGCGGGCGATTTTGACCAATCTGCACACCGACCTCGACTACGCGACGCTGGCGCGAGAACTGCCGCGCCATATCGAGCCGGCCTACGACGGCATGCGGATCGTCGATTTCTGAGCCGCGCCGCACGTCGAGCGCGATCCTTCGATGCCTCCCGCGACCGTGTACGGAGTGCGAACAGAACGCGACCGTTGAGCGGGTCGGCGCAAGCCGTCTTCCCAAGTCTTTGCATTCAAACGCTTATTCGTATTCGCCTTTAAGTTCCATAATATACATTATGCGAATTGACCCTCTCCATGCGCCTCCACGAACCTTCGGGGAAACACGCGAGGCCGCCGGGTCCCCGCACGTGAACAGAGGGAGCCCGTCCTTCACCCGATTGTCCTGGGAGAACGCCGCATTCGGTTGACTTCGCGCGTCGAACCCGTCATACGACCCACGTTGCGATGCAACATGAGGCGCTCTGGCGGCGTGAATCGGCTCAATACCGGCAAGCCAGCATTCCTCCCCATCCCTCTGAGCGGTCGTCCGTTACGCAGGACGCCCTCTGTCTCGCGGTTTTCCCGACCCATCCGGTGGGAAACCGCGCATGAAAGATATCTAGTGACCAAATTCACCGATCTCGGTTTGCCCGAGACGTTGCTGCGCGCTCTCGACAGCGCGGGCTATGAAATCCCCTCCCCGATTCAGGCGCAGGCGATCCCGATGCTGCTCCAGGGCCGCGATCTCTTGGGAATCGCGCAGACCGGCACCGGCAAGACGGCGGCGTTCGCGCTGCCAATTCTCGCCCGCATCCTCGCCGACCGTCGGCGTCCGGCGCCCGGCGCCGTGCGCGTGCTCGTCATGGCCCCGACCCGCGAACTCGCCGCCCAGATCGCCGACAGTTTCCGCGAATATGGCCAGTTCCTGCGCCCGGCGCTGCAAGTCGGCGTCGTCGTCGGCGGCGTCTCGCATCGCCCGCAGGCGGACATGCTCGCCCGCGGCGTCGAGGTGCTGGTCGCCACGCCCGGCCGTCTGCTCGATCATCTCGGAACCCGCCGCGACGCGCTCGCGACTACGGAGGTCGTCGTCCTCGACGAAGCCGACCATATGCTCGACCTCGGCTTCATCATCCCGATTCGCCGGATCGTCTCGATGTTGCCGAAGCGCCGGCAGACGCTGCTGTTCTCGGCGACCATGCCGAAGGAGATCGCCGGCCTCGCCGGCGACATGCTGCGCGATCCCGCGCAGGTCTCGGTCGCGCCGGTTGCGACCACCGTCGAGCGCGTCGATCAGCGCGTCGTGTTCGTCGACGGCGCCGCCAAGCGCGACGTGCTCGTCGAACTGATGAAGGACGCAACCGTCTCGCGCGCCATCGTGTTCACCCGCACCAAGCACGGCGCCGACAAGGTCACGCAGCACCTGGAGAAGGCCGGCGTCGGCGCGCAGGCGATCCACGGCAACAAGAGCCAGAACCAGCGCGTCCGCGCGCTGGAGGCGTTCAAACGCGGCGACACGCGGGTGCTGGTCGCGACCGACATCGCCGCCCGCGGCATCGACGTCGACGGCGTGACCCATGTCGTCAACTACGAGCTGCCGGACGTCGCCGAATCCTACGTCCACCGGATCGGCCGTACCGCGCGCGCCGGCGCCTCCGGCCAGGCGATCTCGCTCTGCGAGGACAGCGAGCGGCCGTTGCTGCGCCAGATCGAGAGACTGACGCGGCAGACGCTGGCGTTCACCGATCAGCGCACCCCGGGCGGTCGCCGTTCCGAAGCCCCGCCGGAGCGCGCGCGCGTCGCCGACGGCGCGAAGCTACGCAGCGCGGGGCCTTGGCGCGGCGCCAATTCGGGCCGCGCGCCGAGCGGCCCGGCCGCTGCGGCGCGAGGGGCGGGACGCCCTGCGGGCGAGAAGCGGTTCCGGGGCGCGTAAGCGCGCGCCGCGGTTGGCGCACGTCGCCGCGGGTGGGGGTGCGAACCACCGCCGCGCCGTTCGACAAGCGTCGGCCTTCTCTCCGCAAGCGGGGGGAAGGGCCGTTCTGCGAAGGCGGCTCGGCGGCCTGCCGTTTCTGGTCTCCCTGCCCTTGCGGTTCTCGCCTTGACCTTGAACCCAACTTGAAGCTCTAGAGCCGCTCTCGTCCAATCGAAGGGGGCGACATGGCGCGGGTTCTGGTCACGGGCGGCACGGGCTTCCTCGGCGCCCATTGTTTGATTAAGCTGCTCGCGGCGGGGCACGAGGCGCGCGCCACGGTCCGCGACCTCAAGCGCGAGCCCGACGTGCGCGCCATGCTGCGTGAGGGCGGGGCCGAGGGCGAGGTCGATCTTGTCAGAACCGAGCTTGGCGGCGACGCGGGTTGGACCGAGGCGGTGGCGGGTTGTGACTACGTGCTTCATGTCGCCTCGCCGTTTCCGAGCGCCGTACCCAAGGACGCGAACGAACTGATCGCGCCGGCCCGCGACGGGGCGCTGCGGGTGCTGCGGGCGGCGCGCGACGCCGGCGTGAAGCGGGTCGTGCTGACCTCGTCCTTCGCCGCGATCGGCTACGGCGCCAAAAGCCGGGCGAGCGCGTTCACCGAAGAGGACTGGACCAATCTCGACGATCCCGCCGTGCAACCCTACCAGCGATCGAAGACGATCGCCGAGCGGGCCGCCTGGGATTTCATCGCGCGCGAAGGCGGCGCGCTGGAGCTCGCCGTCGTCAATCCGGTCGGCATATTCGGGCCGGTGCTGGGGCCGGATCTTTCGACTTCGATCCTGATCGTCAAGCGATTGTTGGACGGCTCGCTGCCGGGATGCCCCGATCTCTGGTTCGGCGCGGTTGACGTGCGCGACGTCGCCGATCTGCACCTCAAGGCGATGATCGACCCCGCCGCGCCCGGCGAACGGTTCCTCGCCACCGGCGGGGATTTCCTGACGGTTCGCGACATCGCCGGGGTGTTGAAGGAGCGCCTCGGCGACGCGGCGCGAAAAGTCCCGACCCGCACCTTGCCGAACTGGCTGATGCGCGCGGTCGCGCTGTTCGACCCCCAGGTCAGGGCCGTCGCGCCGGAGCTCGGCAAACGCAAGAACGGGTCCAATGAAAAGGCGCGTCGCCTGCTGCGCTGGGCGCCACGGCGCCCGAAGGACGCGATTTTGGCTACGGCGAAGAGCCTGTTGGAGCTGGGGCTTGTGAAGCCGGCCTAGTTTGATTGGAATGGTTGTTCGGACATTTTAGCCGCGATCTCAAGATCGCGGCCGCGTCGCCAGCGCGGTCTTGAGACCGCGCCTACAATCGCTGACGCCTTCCTCCACGCTCGGCCTACCGCGCCGCCCAGAGCAGCCCGCGCTCCAACATCGTCCGCATTTCCGGCACGGCGAATTCGGCGGTGACGTGGCCGAGCGAGGAGAAGAACACCCGGCCCGCGCCGTGCCGGCGCTTCCACACCACCGGCATTTTCACGCCCTCGATCCACGGCGCGTGCTCGCCGGAGAACGTCGTCGTCGCCAGCACCTCGTTCGAGGGGTCGACGTGCATGTAATATTGCTCGGAGCGATAAGGGAAGCTCGAGAGCCCTTGCGTGATCGGATCGCCAGTCGGCAGGATATCGACTTGGTAGTCGATGACGTTGCCGGGATGGGCGACCCACTGGCCGCCGCACATGAATTGGTAGTCGACGCTCTCGCGGAACGCGTCACACATCCCGCCATGATAGCCGCCGAGGCCGACTCCGCCCTGCACCGCCTTGGTGAGGTTCTCGACCTCCTCCTTTTCGATCTTCGACATGGTGACGATCGGCACGATCAGGCTCATGTCGGCGATCGTCGGGTCGGCGAAGGCTTCCGTCGTGTTCTCGATGTAGACCTTGAAGCCGTGCGGCTCCAGCATCTCGGCGACGATATGGGCGCCCTTCTCGGGCTCGTGGCCGCTCCAGCCGCCCCAAACGATCAGCGCTTCCCGCATCGCATCCTCCTAGTCGAGTTCGCCGGTTTTCAGCGTCGCCGGCAAGGGCGCCGGACGCTCGGGGCGCGAGGCGATAGCCACCGCCCTGCCCTCGTCGGACGATTGCTGAAACGCCTGCATCACTTCGAGCGCGTGCAACGCCAGCGCGCCGCTTGCGCGGTGCGGACGGTTGCTGCGAATCGCCTGAGCCATGTCGGCGAGGCCGAGGCTACGATAGTTGTCGTCTGCGTAAGGCGCCGTGACGGGCACGCCGCGCCACGATTTTCCGGCGCGCGCGATCCGCACCTTGCCGCCGAAATAGTTGGGGTCCGGGACCAGGAGCGCGCCGGTCTCGCCGTAAATCTCGATCGGCGCGTGGCCGTGCTTGGCGACGTCGAAGCTCAGCGTGACCGAGATGGCGGCGCCGCCGACGAAGCGCATCACGCCGGTGACGTGGGTGGCGACCTCGACCGGGACGCGAGTCCCTTTCAGCGGCTCGCTGCTGATGACCCGCTCTGTCCGCACCCGCGTCGCGACGCCGACGACGCTCTCGACCGGACCTAGGAGGTTGACGAGGTCGGTGATGTAGTAAGGCCCCATGTCGAGCATCGGGCCGCCGCCGCGCAGATAGTAAAATCCGGGGTTCGGATGCCAGCGCTCGTGGCCGGGGCACATGAAGAACGCCGTGCCGCCGATAGGTCGGCCGATCCGGCCGGCGTCAATGACGGCGCGGGCGGTCTGATGGCCGCCGCCGAGAAACGTGTCAGGCGCGCAGCCGATCCTCAAGTTTCGCGCGTCGGCCTCCGCCGTCAACCGGCGCGCGTCGTCGAGATCGACGCCGAGCGGCTTCTCGGAATAGACATGCTTGCCGGCCGCCAGCGCCCGGAGACCGACCTCGACATGCGCGAGCGGCACGGTGAGGTTCAGGATGATTTCGACCTTGGGGTCTTCAAGCAGCGCCTCAACCGGGCGCGCGGAAAGCCCAAACTCCGCCGCGCGCGCTTCGGCGGCCTCGGGCTTGGCGTCGGCGAGCGCGACGATGTCGAGGATCGGAAATCGCTTCGCCGCCTTCAGATAGGCGGCGCTGATCGCGCCGCAGCCGATCACGCCGACGCCGACGGGCTTCATCACAAATCCTCCGCGAGGGCTCGGCCGCGCGGCGCGGGCCCGGTCGTGCTCCAGGTCGCGCCGTAGAGCTCACGCAACGTCATCGCCGCCGCGCCGCGCACCCAGATGTCTTCGCTCCATTCGCGCACGACGACATCGGCGACATCGGCGAGGCTCGGCGGCAGCAACTCGGCGACCGTTCTGCGCAGAGCGACGAGAAAGCATTCGCTGGAGGCGATCGCGCGGCCGCAGATCAGCACCATCGGCGGCGCGAACAGCGTGATGAGATTGGCGATCGCGAAGCCGAGCGCTTCGCCGGCGGCGGCGAGCGCATGGACGTATTTCGCCTCGCCCGCTTCAGCGCGCTGCACCGCCCGGGCCAGCGCCCGATCGCGCGCGTAGCCGTCGTCATCGCCGCTCGGCGGTCCCTCGACTTCGGCGAGCACGGAATCCTCGCTGGCGAGATCGCCGAGCCGCGCGCCGGCGGAATGCGGCCCTCGCACCATGAGATCGCCGAGGTCGGGGCTGAGGCCGTTAGCGCCGCGGAACAGCTCGCCGTTGTGCAGGATGCCTAACCCGAGGCTGCGCTCGACGGAGACCACCAGGAAATCGTTGAGTTCGCGCCCCTGCCCGAACCAATGCTCGGCGAGTGCGACCAGGTTGACGTCGCTGTCGATCGTCACCGGCACGCCGAACCGGCTAGTCAACAAGGCGCCGAAGCCGATGTCGCGTTCAGAGAAGATCGAGCTTTGCCGACACACCCCGGTCGCGCTGGCGACGACGCCGGGCAGGCCGACGCAAATGCCGGCGATGTCCTTCATGTCGAGGTCGGCGTCGCTGACGCAACGCCGCACGCCGTCCTCGACGAGATCGGCGATCACCGCCGGCGTCTGACGGCGGATGCGGATCGGCAGCGACAGCTTCGCCAATACCTCGGCGCAGAAATCGGTGACGGCGATGGTTATCATGTCGGGCGCGAGTTTGACGCCGACGACCCGCGCGGCGTCGGGATTGAGCCGCAACATCACCCGCGGCCGGCCGCGACTGGCGTCGCGCAGCTCGCCGAGCTGCAGGGTCGCGATCAGCTTGTCGTCGAGCAGCGCGGCGGTGATCGCCGACACGGTCGTCGGGCTCAGTTCGGTGCGCTCCGAGATTTCGACCCGGCTGACAGGCCCAAATCGGCGGATCGCGTCCATCACGTGGAAGCGATTGATCGCCCGCATCAATTCTGGATCGGCGGTTTTCATGTCGGCGGCAAGCGCGGGGCTTTTGTGCGGATCGCCGATTTAATTTCATCCGCGACCGGAACTGTCAACCCACCCCGGCATGGTTGCCGCGTTTCAGTCGCCGCCTGCGCTGATATCAGCACGCCCGTCATTGCGAGCGAAGCGAAGCAATCCATCTCTCGGAGATCGGCGGTTTACGCGGAAAGCGCTGATCTCCGAGAGATGGATGGCTTCGTCGCTTCGCTCCTCGCCATGACGGCTCCCTTTGTCACGGCGGGGGAATCGCATGCAAACGTGCTCCCAAAGCGCAAACGCCCCGCAATCCGTCTTGACACGTCGGCCAACGCGCGGCACATTTAATTTGCAAAGCGTATTAAAAGCGCGACCCTTGCTTCCGGAGGAAACCATGTCGATCCGAACGCTCGCCCTCGCATCCGCTTGCCTGATGGCGTTCTGCCTCCCCGGCTTCGCCGACACCACCGTGACCGTGCTGCACGTCAACGAAAACGTCGCCGCGAAGGCGATCTGGGATCAGGCGGCCGCCGACTACAACGCGACGCACAAGGGCGTCACCGTCCAGTTCAAATATCTGGAGAACGAGGCGTTCAAGGCCAAGCTGCCGACGATGTTGCAGTCCGACGAGTCGCGCCCGGCCCTGTTCTATAGCTGGGGCGGCGGCGTGCTGGACGCGCAGGCCAAGGCGGGGTTCCTGAAAGACATCAAGGCCGACGTCGCCGACACCGTGAAAACCCTGTCGCCGACGGCCGTCGAGGCCTTCACCGAGGATGGCAAGCTCTACGGCCTGCCGTTCGACACCGACGCCGTGCCGATCTTCTACAACAAGACCCTGTTCGCCAGGGCCGGCGTGACCCCCGCGGACATGCAGACCTGGGACGGCTTTCTCGCCGGCGTCAAAAAGCTGAAGGCCGCCGGCCTCGTCCCGATCGTCGTCGGCGCCGGCGAGAAATGGCCGATGCACTTCTGGTACTCCTACCTGGTCATGCGGATCGGCGGATCGCACGCGCTAGAGGACGCCAAGGCCGGCAAGGACGGCGGCTTCAACAACCCGACCTTCGTCGAGGCCGGCAAGAAACTGCAGGAGCTCGCGGCGTTGCAGCCGTTTCAGCCGGGCTATGTCTCGACCTCGCACACGCAATCGTCGGGGGTGTTCGGCGACGGCAAGGCGGCGATGGACCTGATGGGCAGTTGGCTGCTCGGGATGCAGGGGCAGAATTCGTCGAACGGCAAGGGCTTGCCGGAGTCCGACATCGGCGTCATGCCGTTCCCCGCCGTCGCCGGCGGCAAGGGCGAAATCGGCGACACGCTCGGCGGCGTGCATGCGTTCCTGGTCACCAAGACGGCGCCCCCCGAGGCCGTGGATTTCCTGAAATTCTTCAGCCAGGAGAAATACGCCAAGGAAGCCGCCGCCGCCGGCGCGTATATTCCCGTCGTCAATGGCGCGGAGGCCGAGATCAAGAACCCGCTGGTCAAACAGATCGCCGAAATGCTGGCGAAGACCAAATACCATCAAAACTTCTTCGATCAGGACCTCGGCCCTTCGGTCGGGCGCGTCATCAACGACGTTTCCGTCGAGGTCGCCGCGTCCAAGATGACGCCCGAAGCCGCCGCCAGCGCGATCCAGGAAGCCGAGGAGCAGAAGTAAGGACTGGACTCAGCAAGCGGGAGATCCGTTTGAAGATGAAGCGCTTCGCTCAACGTCGTCTTGCCCGGGCTTGTCCCGGGCATCCACGCCGGGAAGAGCAGCAAGCCTTGAGAACTTGCTGAATTGGCGCCGCGTCGATGGCCGGGACAAGCCCGGCCATGACGGCGCGGGTCGCGTTATGAGCCGTCAGCTCATCAGGAACCAAACGTTCGCGTCGCCGCGCCCGCGGCGACGCTGGCCAAAAAGCGGACGTCCGTGTGTCGAGACTGGGATTGAACCCGCCGCGTCGAGCGCGCCTGCGCACAGGACCGGTGCTCGTCGTGTTCCTGCCGCCGGCGCTGCTTCTGTTCACGGTGTTCGTGTTCCTGCCGATGGCGGAGGCGAGCTGGTACAGCTTCTTCAATTGGAACGGCCTCGGCCGCCCCGAGCGCTTCATCGCCCTGAAGAACTATCGCTGGATATTCGAGAACGCCACCTTCTGGCGGGCGGTCGTCAACAATCTCGTGGTCATCGCCGTCTCGCTCGCGCTGCAATTGCCGCTGGCGCTCGGGGTCGCGCTGTGGGTCGCCGGGCGCGCCTGGGGCTCGGTCGGGTTCCGGATGATCTTCTTCCTGCCCTATGTGCTGGCGGACGTCGCCGCCGGCCTGATCTGGCGCTTCCTGTTCGACGGCGATTTCGGCCTCGCCCGCGCGATCACCGATTTCCTCGGCGCCGCCCCCGTTTACCTGCTGGCGAGCGAGAACTTCGCTTTCACGACGATCCTGGCGGTGATCCTGTGGAAATATTTCGGCTTCCACATGATGCTTTATGTCGCCGGGTTGCAGAGCGTCGACAAATCGCTGCTGGAGGCCGCCGAAATGGACGGGGCCAACGCGTGGCAGCGGTTTTGGCACATCACGCTGCCGGCGCTCGGGCCGATGATCCGCCTCAGCATCTTCTTCGCCGTCGTCGGTTCGCTGCAATTGTTCGACGTCGTCGCGGCGCTGACCGCCGGCGGCCCATTCGACACCACGCATACAATGGTGTCGTTCCTCTATTATTTCGGCGTCACCCGGATGCGGGTCGGCTTCGGCGCCGCGGTCGGCGATGTGCTGTTCCTCGTCTGCGTCGTGTTCGCGGTTGGCTACAAACGCTGGGTGATGCGCGATGACTGATTTCGCGCGCCCCGGTGTGCTCGTCGGCGCCGGCGTCCGTCTCGTGGCGCTGTTCGTGCTGGCGGGGATGGTGCTGCTGCCGTTGTCGACGACCGTGCTCGACGGCTTCAAAAGCCTCGGCGAATTGCATGACAATCCCGTCGGCCTGCCGCACGTCTGGGTGTGGCGCAACTACTGGGAGATTCTGACCGGCGAACGCTATTGGCGCGTGCTCGGCAATTCGCTGACGATCGCCCTGGCGACGGTGTTTCTGACCCTGCTGGTCGCCTCGATGGCGGCCTTTGCCTTCGCGCATATAAAATTCTTCGGCGACCGGTTCCTGCTCGCCTATGTGCAGCTTGGCCTGTTGTTCCCGGCCGCCGCCGCCATCCTGCCGGTGTTCATCAAGGTTCGTGACCTTGGCCTGCTCGATTCCTACTGGGGCGTGATCCTGCCGCAGGTCGCCTTCGCGCTGTCGATGGCGATCCTGCTGCTGCGCAACGCGTTCAAACAACTGCCCGCCGAGCTGTTAGACGCGGCGCTGATGGACGGGTGCAGCTATTTCGGTTTCTTCCGCTATGTCACGTTGCCGCTGTCGGGGCCGATCCTCTCGACGGTCGCCGTCATCGGCTTCGTCAACAGTTGGAACGGTTATCTGCTGCCGCTGGTCGTGCTCAACAGCGAGTCGCGCTATCCCTGGACGCTGGGGCTGATGGCCTATCAGGGTCAATACATGACGTCGTGGCAGCTCGTGCTCGCCTTCATCACGCTCACCATCCTGCCCGCGGTCCTGATGTTCCTGCTGGCGCAACGCTACATCGTCGCCGGGCTCACCGCGGGGGCGGTCAAGGGCTGAGGGGTGGCGAGCGGAAGACCCGGCGCCTATCTAGCGAGAGGGCCTGGGCCTGCGCGTTCGCCCCGCCCTCGTCACCGTCGCGTCCTCATGGTAATGTTGCGCGTTATCTTTACTCTGGAATTCCCATGCGTATCGAGACCGACGTCAAGCTCGACTTCAAGGACGTGCTGATCCGCCCGAAGCGATCGACCCTCAATTCGCGCAACGAGGTCGACATTCATCGCGCGTTCCGCTTTTACCACACCAGTCTGGAGTGGAAGGGCTTCCCGATCATCGCCGCCAACATGGACGTGACCGGCACGATGGCGATGGCCAAGGCGCTCGGCCGGTTCGGCGCGATGACGGCGCTGCACAAGCACTACGCCGAAGGCAAGCTCGCCGAGTTCTTCGCCGGCGACGACGGCGGTCACGCGTTCTATTCTCTCGGCGTCACCGCGACCGATCTCGATAAGTTGGCGGCCGTCGCCAAGCGGGCGCCGCCGCGTTACATCTGCCTGGACGTCGCCAACGGCTATTCCGAGCGGTTCCTCGACACGGTGAAGCGGGTGCGCGACGAAAACCCGAAATCGGTCATCATGGCCGGCAATGTCGTCACCGGCGACATGACGGAGGCGCTGATCCTCGCCGGCGCCGACATCGTCAAGATCGGCATCGGTCCCGGCTCGGTCTGCACGACGCGGCGAGTCACCGGCGTCGGCTACCCGCAACTCTCCGCCATCATCGAATGCGCCGACGCCGCGCATGGGTTGAAGGGTCTGGTATGCGCCGACGGCGGCTGCACCGTGCCCGGCGACATCGCCAAAGCCTACGGAGCGGGCGCGGATTTCGTCATGCTCGGCGGCATGCTCGCCGGCCACGACGAGTGCGAGGCCGAGATCCGCTACGAGGAGCGCGACGGCGAGCGGGTGCCGGTGGCGATGGGCTTCTACGGCATGTCGTCGGAGACGGCGATGAAGAAACACGCCGGCGGGGTCGCCAAATATCGCGCCGCCGAGGGCAAGACGGTCGAGACGCCGTATCGCGGCCCGGTCGAAGGCACAATGAGCGAGATCATGGGCGGGGTGCGCTCGATGATGACCTATATCGGCGCGACGCAGCTTAAGGAGGTGCCGAAGCGCACCACGTTCGTGCGGGTGACCGCGCAGACGAACGACGTGTTCAGCAAGCCTTGAGGCGATTGCAGAGCCACATGGGCTCGGGCTTCGGATGGATTTTGACTGGCCGAGGTTAGCGATGACCGGCGTCACTTTGCGTCCCGTTGGCCAGACGCTGGGGATCGAACTCCCCGACCGATCTCCTCGCGCGCATGAACCTGAAGGCGGAGGATTTGCTTTTGCTTTACGAAGGCGGCGACGGAACTTCGGATCGTTCGCGCGGACCCGCGGCATGAGGAACAGATGAAGCTGGCGCGGGAGGGGATGGGCGACTATCGCGAAGCCCTGCGCGAACTCGCGAAGTGACGTTGGCGCCCGGCGCGCTGATTGAAAGAGGCCATCGCCATGAGCGCCACCCGCCAGGAAACCGACTTCGATGGGCGCGATCGACGTTCCCGCCGATCGCTACTGGGGCGCGCAGACGCAGCGCTCGATCGAACACTTCCCGATCGGCGTCGCCCGGTTTCGCTGGGGCGCGCCGATCATCCGGGCGTTCGGCGTGCTGAAGAAGGCGGCGGCGCTGACCAATGTCGAACTCGGCCAACTCGACCCCGAGATCGGCCGCGCGATCGCCGAGGCGGCGCAGGAGGTGATCGACGGGCGCTTCGACGACGAATTCCCGCTGGTGGTTTTCCAGACCGGGTCCGGCACGCAGACCAACATGAACGCCAACGAGGTGATCGCCAACCGCGCCAACGAAAGGCTCGGCGGGCGCCGGGGCGCGAAATCGCCGGTCCATCCCAACGACCACGTCAACCGCAGCCAATCCTCCAACGACACGTTCCCGACCGCCATGTACGTCGCCGTCGTCGGCGAGCTCCGCGCGTTTCTGCCGGCTTTGCGCGCGCTGGCGGCGACGTTCGAGGCCAAGGCGGAGGCGTTCGCCGACGTCGTCAAGACCGGCCGCACGCATTTGCAGGACGCCACCCCGGTCACGCTGGGCCAGGAAATCGGCGCGTGGGCGGCGCAGTTGCGGTTCGCCGAAAGCCATCTCACAACGGCGATGCAGGGCGTTTACGACCTTGCCATCGGCGGCACCGCGGTCGGCACCGGGCTTAACGCCCCGCCCGAGTTCGGCGCGGCTTGCGCGCGCCACATCGCCGCGTTGACCGGCGAGCCGTTCCGCTCGGCCGACAACAAATTCTTCGCGCTCGCCGCGCATGACGCGCTGGTCAACGTCTCCGCCGCGTTGCGCACGCTCGCCGGCGCGTTGCTGAAGATCGCCAACGACGTGCGTTGGCTGGCGAGCGGCCCGCGCTGCGGCATCGGCGAAATCCGCATCCCCGAGAACGAACCCGGCTCCTCGATCATGCCGGGCAAGGTGAACCCGACGCAATGCGAGGCGCTGACGATGGTCTGCGCGCAGGTGTTCGGGAACGACGCGGCTGTGGCGTTCGCCGGCAGCCAGGGGAATTTCCAACTCAACGTCTATAAACCGGTGATGGCGCACAATGTGCTGGAGAGCGTCGCATTGCTCGGCGACGCGATGCGCGCGTTCAACGCCTTCTGCGCCGTCGGAATCGAGCCGGATCGCGAGACGATCGCGCGCAAGCTCGAAAACAACCTGATGCTCGTCACCGCGCTCAACCGCCACATCGGCTACGACAACGCGGCGAAGATCGCCAAGACGGCGCTGAAGGAGAACAAGACGCTGCGGGAGGTGTCGCAGGAGCTCGGGCTGGTGCCGGCCGACAAGTTCGACGCCTGGGTCGATCCCGAGGCGATGACGCGGCCGGGGTAGCCGGACACGACTTCGCGTCTCGTTGACGCCTCCGCTGGATGTAGGATTGCAGGACGGCGTTGCTTTGCGTCTTGTAGCCAGTGGCCGGCGCTATAGCCTTGAAACGGTGTTGCTCGTCCCGGCGTGGATGGCCGGGACAAGCCCGGCCACGACGGATGGGGCTGAAGCTGCTCCGCGGAACCTTCAGTTAGCGCCTATGGGATAGCCTGGCGTGTCGGACATTTGGCCGTAAAGCCCATCTGCCCGCCCCTATTGCTCCGACAGTTTCATCTCCGGCGAGTAATTCTCGCCGAACACTTCCTTAACGATCGCCTGCGCGCAGACGACGCGCTTCGCCTCGGGGTCGTAGGTCAGCGCCGGCGAGCCGTAGAGGCCCCACCCCTTGTTGATCGCCTCGGTGACGCGGTGGCAGAACGCCGCGTCGTCGGGGCCGGTCAGGATGCGGTAGAGGTTCACCTCAGCGATTGCCCATCGGCGTGTATTCGCGCAGCGGCGCGCCGGTGTAGAGCTGGCGCGGGCGGCCGATCTTCTGAGCCGGATCGTCGATCATCTCTTTCCACTGCGCGATCCAGCCGACCGTGCGCGCCACCGCGAACAGCACGGTGAACATCGCGGTCGGGAAGCCCATCGCCTTCAGCGTGATGCCGGAATAAAAGTCGATGTTCGGATAAAGCTTCTTCTCGATGAAATATTCGTCGTGCAGCGCAATGCGTTCAAGCTCCATCGCGATGTCGAGCAGCGGGTCGTCCTTGATGCCGAGTTCGCTCAGGACCTCGTGGGCGGTGCGCGACATGATTTTCGCGCGCGGGTCGTAGTTCTTATAGACGCGATGGCCGAAGCCCATCAGCCGGAACGGGTCGTTCTTGTCCTTGGCGCGCTTGATGAACTCGGGAATGCGGTCGACGGAACCTATCTCGCCGAGCATCTTCAGCGCCGCCTCGTTGGCGCCGCCGTGCGCGGGGCCCCAGAGGCAGGCGATGCCGGCGGCGATGCAGGCGAACGGGTTCGCGCCCGAGGAGCCGGCGAGCCGCACCGTCGAAGTCGAGGCGTTCTGCTCGTGATCGGCGTGCAGGATGAAGATGCGGTCGAGCGCGCGCGAAAGAACCGGATTGACCTCGTAATCCTCGCACGGCACCGCGAAGCACATGCGCAGGAAATTGCTCGAATAGTCGAGCGAATTCTTCGGATAGACGAACGGCTGGCCGATGGAATATTTGTAGGCCATCGCGGCCAGCGTCGGCACTTTGGCGATCATGCGGATCGAGGCGATCTCGCGCTGCCAGGGATCGTTGATGTCGGTGGAGTCGTGATAGAACGCCGCCAGCGCGCCGACCGAGGCGACCATGATCGACATCGGATGCGCGTCGCGGCGGAAGCCGGAAAAGAACCGCGACATCTGTTCGTGAACCATCGTGTGCCGCGTTACGCGATTGTCGAAGTCGGCCTTCTGCGCCGTTGTCGGCAGCTCGCCGTAAAGCAGCAGGTAGCACGTCTCCAGGAAGTCGCCGTGCTCGGCGAGCTGCTCGATCGGATAGCCGCGATAGAGCAGCACGCCCTCGTCGCCGTCGATGTAGGTGATCTTCGATTCCGTGCTCGCCGTCGAGGTGAAGCCGGGATCGAAGGTGAACATGCCGGTCTGGCCGTAGAGCTTGGCGATGTCGACCACGGAGGGCCCGATCGAGCCGGACTTGACGGGAAGTTCGACCTTCTTGTCGCCAACGGTGAGAATCGCGGGGGATGAGGCCATCGGGTCGCTCCTTTTAGTCCATCTGAGAGAGATGGCTAAGACGATTGTGCGTTGCAATAGGGCTAGCGGATCGGCCCTGCCGAAACAAGCCGATATTATGGCCAATACGCCTACGTCATCGCCGCGCCCGCGCGCCGTCGATCAGGTCGGGTTTTCGTAGGAGAAGGTTTGCGCGTCCTCGTCATAGGCGAACAATTCGCCGTAACGCCCAAGGTTGATGATCGAACGCAGCGTCCGCTCGGCGTAGTCCTCGGACATGAAGTCTTCCAATTCCTCGCGGAAGCGCGTCGCCGGCGCGCGATGGCTCGGCCGCTCGTCGAGCACCCGCTTGATGTGGGCGGCAAGCGGGATGTTGGCGAGCAATTGCTCGCCCATCACTTTCTTGCGCTGATCGACGTCCATGTCGGCGAAACGTCTCCCGAGCGGCGTCAGCTTGATGTCGGCGTCGGCGAACTCGACGAACTTCAAAAGTTGGAGCGTCTCGCCGAGCGGGAACAGTTCGTCGATCTCCATTTGCAGGGAGTCGGCGAGGTGCGGCAAATCGGCGACGCCATTGTAGGGCGGCGCGGCGATCTCCTCGATCATGCCGGCGATCGAGTTGGTGCTGACGCGCGGCAGCGCGACGCCCAGGTTCGGCCCCGCAGCGGCGCCGGTCTGCAGCGGCTTCGGCTCCGGGCGCTGGGTCATCAGGGCGTAGATTTTCTCCACGAGATTGCGGAAGTCTGGATCGAGCCGGTCGCGCGGATGCGGCAGCGGATTGGCGATCTCGGCGGCGATGCGGCCGGGATGGGTGGCGAGCACGAGGATGCGGTCGCACATAAGCACCGCCTCCTCGATGTTGTGCGTCACCATCAGGATCGAGCGGATGTTGAGACGCTTCTCATGCCAGAGGTCGAGCAGGTCGGTGCGCAGGGTTTCCGCCGTCAGCACGTCGAGCGCGGAGAATGGCTCGTCCATCAGCAGGATCTTCGGCTGCACGACCAGCGCGCGCGCGAAACCGACGCGCTGACGCATGCCGCCGCTGAGCTCTTTCGGATAAGCGGATTCGTAACCGTCGAGGCCGATCGTATCGATCGCCTTCAGCGCGCGCTTGCGCGTTTCTATGGCGTTGACGCCGATCGCCAGCGGCCCCAGTTCGACATTGTCGAGCACGGTCAGCCAGGGAAATAGCGCAAAGCTCTGAAACACCATGGCGACGCCTTCGGCGGGGCCGTCGACCGGCTTGCCGTCGAGCGTCACCTTGCCGCCGGTCGGACGGTTGAGGCCGGAAATGATCCGCAGCAGCGTCGACTTGCCGGACCCTGACCGGCCGAGCAGCCCGACGATTTCCCCGGAGCGCAACGACATCGAGACGTCTTCGAGGATCGGCGCGCCCTGCTCGCCCGAACCCTTGGCGAAGCTCTGGCTGACGTGGCTGACTTCAAGCAGCGGCCTGGCGAGATCGAGCATGGCGGCGCCTCAAAACGCGAATCGCCGTTCCGCGTAGGCGTAGAGCCTGCGCCAGAACAGGCGGTTGAACAAAGTGACGACGATCGACATGGCGGCGACGCCGAGCACGATGCGCGGAAAATCGCCCTTGTCGGTCGCCTGCGCGATGTAGGCGCCGACGCCATGCGCCGACACCGTCTGATCTTTCCATTTGACCCACTCGGCGACGATCGAGGCGTTCCACGAGCCGCCGGAGGCGGTGATCGCGCCGGTCAGGTAATAGGGCGCAACGCCTGGAAGCATGACATCGCGCCACCAGGCCCAGCCGTGAACGCGCAGGTTCGCGCTGGCCTCCCGGAGATCGTTGGGATACGCCGCCGCGCCGCCGATCGTGTTGAACACGATGTACCATTGGGTGCCGAACACGATGAGGAAGCTCAACCAGATGTCGGTGTTCAGATGGAACGCCAGCACGAGGCTGACCGCCGCGCCGAACAGCAGATTGACCGGGAAGGCGGCGAGGAACTGCGCGAATGGCTGGACCGCCTCGGCGTAGCGCGGCCGTAAGCCGATCCAAACGCTGATCGGCACCCAGAACAGCGTCGCCAGCGCCATCAGCACGACCACCCTCAGCAGCGTGAAGGAGGTCAGCAGGAAAACCTCGCCGACGTCGCCGAGGCCAAGCTCGGTCCCGATAAAAGCGACGACGCTGTAAATCGCATAGATCGCGATCGCGGCGATGACGGCGTACCAAACCCAATCCAACAATTGGGTCATCTGCTGCGACGCCACGAACAGCTTGGCGCGGGCGGCGGGCCGACGGCCGATGCGCAACAGCGCGATCGAGCGGAAGAACTGAAACACCGGCTGCGCCGAGCCGCGCACCCAGCGCGTGCGCAATAGCAGCCTCAGCACCCAGGAGCTTTCGATCTCCTGCCCCGCCGACAGCTCGACGCGGAATTTCACCGCCCAGGCGATGACCGGGCGAAACAACAACTGATCGTAGAGCAGAATGACGACCGCCATCGTCAGCACCGCCATGCCGATCGCCTTCCAATCGCCGGCGTCATTGGCTTTCGCGATGAATGAGCCGACGCCGGGCAGCGTGATCGTCGTGTCGCCGACCGTGATCGCCTCGGAGGCGACCACGAAGAACCAACCGCCCGACATCGACATCATCGTGTTCCAGATCAGGCCCGGCACCGCGAACGGCGCTTCGAGTTGCCAGAACTTCTGCCACCCGGTGAAACGAAAGGCGCGCGCGACCTCATCGAGGTCCCTCGGCACGGTGCGCAGCGATTGGTAGAACGAGAAGGCCATATTCCAGGCCTGGCTGGTGAAGATCGCGAACACCGCCGCGCATTCCGCCCCGAGCGCGTTGCCGGGAAAAAGCCCGAGGAAGAACGTGACGGTGAACGACAGAAATCCGAGAATTGGCACCGATTGCAGGATGTCTAGCACGGGGATCAGCACCATCTCCCAGCGCCGGCTCTTGGCCGCCAGCGTCGCGTAGGTGAAGGTGAAAATCAGCGAAAAGAACAGCGCGGCGAACATGCGAAGCGTGGTGCGCAGCGCATAATAGGGCAGTTCCCAATAGTCGAGCGAGACGACAGCCTGATCGGCGGCGGGCAGCGGCCCGGCGATGCCGTGATAAGCTCGCGCGATCGCGGCGAGCCCAGCCAGGATCGCCGCCAACGCCACCACGTCCCAATGGTTCGGCAGCGCTCGCCGTCCGAGCGCGGCGAACGAGTAAAGACGCGACATCGGCTTGTCCCCTGCCCCCTCGGCGCCGGTCCACCAGTTCGGGTTAGCCATCGGGAACCACATTGCATGTCGGTTTGGCAAACGAAAAAGCGGCCCCTTGGACGCTTTCCCGCGGCGAGCGCGCGTCTCGATGCGCGCGCCCGCTTGCCCTTGCGCTGCGACAGGAAGATGACAACAGGCGAACGCCGGTAAATTGCGGAAAGTCTGTTATTTTGTGTTGCGATTTTCGCGAACGCCGTCGTCGCGCTCGATGCGCGCGGAAGGCTCAAAAACGCTTGATAAAACCGAACCGCGCGCTTTGCAGCAGAGGCGTCGCCTTGAGGTCGCCGGCGTAGGTTGGGGCGTTTAACAGCGAGGAAGCGGGGAGGCTCGGCAGGCCCACGGTTAGCGAGATCGGCTGGAATGCGGTGACGCCATAACCGGCGCGAAAGCTGACGCCATTGCCGACGGCGGCCTCCAATCCGACGTCTACGCTGAGCCCTGGCCTCCAGGCCGTCCGGTCGTAGGCCCCGGTATAAGTGTTGTTGTAGGAAACCTCGCTCAATGTCCCGCGATTGAAGTATTCGCCAAAATTCTGTTCGACGAGGGACGAATGCAGGCGGGCGTATCCCAACGCCGGACCGGCGGCTGCGAAGACGGAAATCGCCGGCGTCAGGGCGTAGGCGACGCGCGCGCGCAGGGCGGTCTGCCAATCCAGCGACCAAACCGAAGATGAGGTCACATTGTCGGAAGCGCCGCCGCCGAACGGGCCGCCGTAAAAGAACGACTTCGCGCCGCCGCTCCAGGCCCCGCGCGCGTCTTCGTAGGCGCCTTCGGCTTCCAGTCCCAGCGAGAACCGATCCGAAACGCGCCATTCCTTGCCGACCAACAACGAGAGCGACGGCGTAAAGTCGTCGCCCGGCGAAGTAGCGGTCTGCGAATAGGGCATGAAAAGGGTTGGCAGTTTCGTCTCCGTGCGGTCCGACTGCTCGGCGCCGGCGCCTGCGAGGGCGCCGACGTAGAATCCGCCAGCGTCCCCAGCCACAGCGCGGCCGCCCGCTGTCAAGGCGAACAGGGCCGCCCCCGCGGCCGACGCGATCTTCGAGCTTGTTGACACGGAACGCCCCCCGATGGCCCCGCCCTGGCGACGGCTATGCGTCGCCCAGATACCCTTATTAAGCCGTTGCGCGCAGATTCCACTACTTTTCCACGGCTACACGAATTGGGTTAGGATCGCGCCGAGGCCGGCGAAGGACGCCCATGCTGGACGTGACCAAAGAGACCGCGGGACAGCGCGACCGCTCGGCTCAGCGCCAGCGGATGTGGCGGCTCGGGGCGCGGCTTTCCTATTGGATCGTGGTGACGCTGGCGATCATCGTCGCCGCGCCGTGGACGCTCGTCAATTCGGTCGAGCGCACCGCGGTGCAGAACCTGCTGTTCGACGAGTTCCAGCGCTGGCGGCCACGCCACTACGCCGAGCCGCCTCCCATTCGCATCGTCGAGATCGACGACGCCTCGATCGCCAAGCTCGGCCGCTGGCCGTGGCCGCGCGCGCGGCTCGCCGAGATGATCGAAAGGATCACGCAAGCCGGCGCCGCCGTCGTCGCGCTCGATCTGTTGCTCTACGATCCCGGCGACCCGCAGGACGACGCTCGGCTGGTCGAGGCGATCCGGGGGCGGCCGGTCGTGCTCGGCCTGTTCTTCACCAACGACGGCAATGCGCCGCCGCTTCTGAACAAGTCCGGGTTCGCCTTCGCCGGCGACGATCCGACCCGCTTCGCCTATGCGTTTCGCGGCGCGATGGCGCCGCTGCCGCCGTTCGCCCAGGCCGCGGCCGGCGTCGGCTTCCTCAACTGGCTGCCCGACAACGACCGGGTGGTGCGCCGCGTGCCGTTGGTCGCCAGCAGCAACGGCGCGCTGACGCCGAGCTTCGCCATGGAGGCGTTGCGGGTCGCCCAGGGGGCGTCGAGCTACACGATCAAATCCTCGAACGGCAGCGGCGAATATAGTTTCGGCGCCTCGACCGGGATGGTCGCGATCCAGAACGGCGATTCGATCGCCGCGACCGGCCCGCGCGGCGACTTCCGCATCCACTTCGCCGGCGACGATCCGCGCCTCCGCGTGCCGGCGTGGAAATTGTTCGAGCCGAACGCCGATTATTCGACCTTCGCCAACAATATCGTGTTCATCGGCGTCACGGGCCAGCTTCTCTTCGACATCGTCGCGACGCCGCTTTCCCCGGCCGCCCCCGGTGTCGAACAGCACGCCGAAATCGTCGGCCAGATCTTGATGAACGACCTCTTGAGCCGCCCCGATTGGGCGCCGGGCGCGGAATTTCTCTACACCGTCGCGCTGTCGGCCATGCTCGCCGTCACCCTGCCCTTTCTATCGACCGTCGGCGGCGCGGTGATCGGCGCGATCGCCGCCACCGTCTCGGTGGCGGGAAGTTGGTGGGCGTTTAGCCGGCATGGCTTGATCCTCGATCCGATCATGCCTTCGCTGGCGTCGGGGGCGGTCTACATCTGCGGCGTGCTGTCGCTGTTTGCCCGCAAGCAGGGCGAAGCGCGCGAGATTCGCGCCGCCTTCGGCCGCTACGTCTCGCCGACGGTGGTGGAGAAGCTCGCCGCCGACCCGTCCGTGTTGCGGCTCGGCGGCGAGGAGCGGCGGGTTACGCTGATGTTCTCCGACATGCGCGGCTTCACCACGTTGTCGGAAGGCAAGACGGCGAGCGAGTTGACCCGTTTCTTGAACGAATATCTGACGCCGATGACCGACATCGTACTGAAGCAGCGCGGCACGGTCGACAAATATATCGGCGACGCGATCATGGCGTTTTGGAACGCCCCTCTCGACGACGACCGTCACGCCGCGCACGCCGTCGAGGCGGCGCTCGGCATGCGCGACGCGCTGGCCCTGCTCAATGCGCATTGGGCGCATGAGGCGGAAACGGCGGGTCGGCCATTTGAGCCGGTGCGCTTCGGCGTCGGCCTCAACACCGGCGAGGCGTGCGTCGGCAATCTCGGCTCGCTGCGCCGGTTCGACTATTCGGTGATCGGCGACGAGGTCAACGTCGCCTCGCGGCTGGAGAGCGCCAGCAAGATGTTCGGCGTCGACATCATCGCCAGCGAGGCGACGCGCGCCGAGGCGGCGCATTTCGCCTGGCTGGAGGTCGATTCCGTCGTATTCAAGAACAAGACCCGGCCGGTTGGCGTGTTCGCGCTGGTCGGCGACGCCGACGTCGCCGCGAGCCGAGAATTCGCCGCGCTCGCCGGGGCGCACGAGCGCATGATGACGCTGTATCGGCAGCGTGATTTCGCCGCTGCGGGCGAGCTCGCGCGGGAGCTGGAGCAGCGCGCGCCGCTGCCGGTTCGCGGGCTCTACGGTTTCCATAGCCGCCGCTTCAACGCGCTGGAGGCGAGCGCGCTGCCCGAGACCTGGGAGGCGATGATGGTGCTGGACGAGAAATAGCCCGTCATCGCGAGCGCAGCGACGCGATCCACGGCGCCGCCTGACCTATGCTTGACGCTCCAGCCTCCGATCTCGTCGGGCTGGATGGCGTCGCTTCGCTCGCCATGACGGAAACCGCCATTGCGCCCGCCGCATCGCCCCTTTACGGCGCTCGCCATGCCCGACGTCGCACTCCGTTCGGATTCGCGGGACCCTTCCGTCCGCTTCCTGCTGACCTTCCTCGTCGCCGCGCTGCTCCTGCGGCTCGTGGCGATCTTCGCCACCGGCTTCTGCGACGACGAGGCCTATGTGGTGGCGATTTCGCGGACGCCGGCGCTTTCCTATTTCGATCATCCGCCGCTGCATCAATGGATCCTGACGGCCTGGGAGGCGGCGTTCGGCGAGGGCCGGGCGGCGCGATTGCCGTTCCTCGCGTTCAACCTGGCGACGACGGTCGCGCTGTTCGGGTTGGCGCGACGGCTGTTCTCGCAGGCCGCGGCCTGGTGGACGGCGTTCGCGTTCAACGCCAGCGCGTATTTTCTCGTCTATCCCGACGGCTACATCATGCCGGACCCGCCGCTGCTGGCCTTGTCGGCGCTCGGCGTTTGGGCGGTGGCGGACGTCGTGTTCGGGCCGCCGGGCCGCGAAACGAAGCTGTGGCTAGTCGCCGGGATCGCGCTCGGGCTCGCCGGCCTCGCCAAATATTCGGCGATTTTCGTGCCGCTCGGCCTGCTCGGCTTCATGCTGACGTCCGCGAGGGCTCGCTGCTGGATCGCCGATCCTCGACCCTACGCGGGCGCGGCGCTGGGCTTGGCGTGTCTTGCGCCGACGCTGATCTGGAACGCCCAGCACGGCTGGGTTTCGCTCGCCTTTCAATCCGGGCGGGCGGCGCAGAAGTTCACGCTCAACATGAAGGCTCTCAGCGAAATTGCTGAATCGCTGGGCGCGCAAGTCGCATCGATGACCCCGTGGATGCTGCTGCCGCTCTTCGCCGGGCTCGCGCGCGCGTTTCGCCGCGGGGCCGACAGTCCCGAGCGCTTTCTGCTGTGGCTCGCCGCGCCGCCGCTGCTGCTGTTCACGTTGATGCCGCTCGCCGGCGAGCGTCCGATCTCGCATTGGTACAATTCCGGCTGGCTGTTCGCGTTTCCGCTCGCCGGCGCTTGGCTCGCCGAGCGGACGCCGCGATTCCTCTCCCGCTTCTCGCGCTTCGCCGTCGCGGCGGCGGTCGTGGTGTTCGCCGGCTATCTCGCCGCCGTTCTGCTCGGGCCTATCGACATCCCCGGCGTGCGCGATCCGACGCGCGGCATGTATGACTGGCCGCCGGCGCCGTTGCGCGACGCCTACGCCCGCTCGGGCGCCGATTTCGTGCTGATCGAGAATTGGCGGCTCGGCGGCCGCCTCGGCGTCGCGCTCGGCCCCAGCGTGCCGATATGCGCGATGGGCGGCGATCCGCGCGGCTTCGCCTTCGCCTGCGACACCCGGCGCCGCGTCGGCCGCAATGGCCTCATCGTCCGCGCGAAGGACAACGGGCAAGACGCGGACGAAACACAATTTTTTCGCAGCGTCGAACCCTTCGGCGAGGTCGCGGTCGGACGAAGGGGCTTGCGCGAGCGCACGCTCACGCTGGAGTTGGGGCGGGACCTGATCCAGGCCCCGCCGCTGCCCTACGGCCCTTAAGCCGCGTCTCCAAGTCTGAGCGCGCGCATCTGGGCGTCGAACATCGCCTCACCGAAGTCTGCGACGTCGTGAGCGACCTCGCGCAGCATCGAGAACGCCGTCGGCCGCCGCGCGGTCAATCGGCCGAGCAGTTGGTTGTTGTCGAACACGAACTCGGCTTTGAACTTCGCCGCCAACCGCCGCATCGCGAGGTTCTCTGGCAGGCAAACGATGTCGATCACCTCGACGCCGTGATTGCGCGCCGCCTCCGCCATCCGGCGGAACAGTTTTTCGCCGAGGCCGCGCCTGCGGTAGGCGTCCTCAACGCTGAACGCCGCCTCGGCGTGGATATGGCGGTTGAACGGCGCCTGCTCGCTCCAGATCGCCTCGTTCGAGCGCAACTCCGCCGCACCGTGCAAGCCGCCGTCGAGGAACGCGCCATACACCAGATCGCCCTTGCCGAAACAATGATCGGCGTATTGGCGGATGAACGCGTCGGAAACGCCGCCGCCGTAGCGCATGTGGCGCGAAACGTCGTCGAGCCGCAGCAGGTGGTCGCGGAAGGCCGGCAGGTCGGACCGCCAAAGCCGACGGATGTCGGCGGGAGGCGGGGTCTTGGTTACATTCATAGCGCTATCCCGGTTCGCTCCTGAGCGTTTCCCAGGCGACATATTGTGCACTGCAACATAGATCGCAAGATTAATCCGGCGGCATGAATAACTCGTGAAGCCGCAGTAGCACCTTGCCCTGCGCGCGGCGCTCGCTGATTTCCAAAAATGCGGCTTGAAAATCAGAGAGATCGTGGATGGCGTGAATATGTTGCGCGAGCCTGCCTGAAGCTGCCCATTGCGTCACCCGCGACATATTGGCGCGATTCGCTTCCGGCTCGCGGGCGGCGAATTTCGCCCATTCGACCCCGAGAATGTCGGCGCCCTTGACCAGCGCGAGATTGAGCGGCGGCCGCGGAATTTCGCCCGAGGCGAAGCCGATCACCAGGAGCCGGCCCTTCCACGCGAGCGCCCGCAACGCCGTCTCGGTCTGCGCGCCGCCAACGGGATCGTAGACGACGTCGACCCCGTCGGGGGCGAGCCGCTTGAGCTCCGCCCGGAGATCGACCGCCGTGTAATCGATCGTCTCCGCCGCCCCGTGGGCGCGCGCCAGCGCAAGTTTCTCGGCCGAGGAGGCGCAGGCAATCACCCGCGCGCCCATCAGCGCGCCGATCTCGACCGCCGCCAGCCCGACCCCGCCCGAGGCGCCCAGCACGACCAGGGTCTCGCCGGCTTGCAGGTTGGCGCGCTGCGCCAGGGCGTGCATCGTCGTCCCGTAGGCGATCGAGAGACCCGCCGCCCGCTCCAGCGAGAGCGCCGCGGGAACCGTGGCCAGGCGGGCGACCGGCGCGGCGATCCGCTCGCGCGCCGCGCCAAAGGGCAAGCTGCCGAACACGCGCTCGCCGACACGGAAGCCCTCGACGTCAGGCCCCAACGCCGCGATGCGACCGGCGAACTCGCCGCCGGGCGAGAACGGCAGGGCCGGCTTCGCCTGATATTTGCCGGCGATGATGAGCGTGTCGAAGAAGTTCAGCGCGACGAAGGCGACCTCGACGATCGCTTCGCCCGGCCCCGCCTCCGGCGCCGGGACGTCGAGGATTCGCAGGTCGGCGGCAGCGCCGAGCGTCTCGCAGACCAGGGCTTTGAAGGCGTTCACCAGCTTTACTCAATGTTCATTAACCTACCGCAAGCTAACGCCGTCCGGCGCGGGAAGGAACCCGCCACGATCGGATTTTCGCCCGTTTCCCGGCGCAGGGGTCGGGCCGGAATAACCTGATGGGAGTTCGCCAAATGAAATTGGCTGCGTCGTTGCTCGTTTGCGCGGCCCTGCTCGCCGGCGCGATCGACGCCTCGGCGGCGAAAAAGGAGAAGGACAAGGATAAGGACACGCCGTCCAAACCCGCGCTTGTCGGCTCCTACGGGGACTGGAAAGTCTATCACAGCGCCGCCGGCAAGGCCCGCATCTGCTATCTCCTGGCGGAGCCGAAAAGCCGCGATCCCGACGACGCCAAGCGCGATAAGGCGTATGCGTTCATCTCCGAACGCCCCTCCGAGCGGGTGCGCAACGAGCTATCGTTCGTGATGGGCTTCGAGGTCGCGAGCGCCGCGGAAGCGAAAGAGCGCAAGAAGGACAAGAAGCCGAAGAAGGGCGACGACGACGAATCCGTTTCGCCGACGGCGGCGATCGGCGACGCCGAATTCGACCTCGCCCCGAAAGGCAACGACCTGTGGATCAAGAACCCCGCCGACGAAGGCAAGGTGATTGATGAAATGCGCAAGGGCGCGACGCTCGTCATCAAGGCCGCGTCGAAGAAAGGGCGAACGACGACCGACACTTACTCGCTGAGCGGCTTCAGCCAGGCGGTCGACAAGGCGATCAAGGATTGTCCCGGCGAGTGAGCCGTCGGCGCTCATGACAGGTTTTTGAACGGCGGCGCGCTTGCTTAACGCCGCCGATTTAAGCAATCTGATGTTGCGGCGCGGGAAGCTCCCTTCTGCTAGGGAGCGCCAGGGCTCGCGGCCCCTCGCTCTCCTCCGGCGAGGGGCCCCCTCACCCTTTCACCGCCTCCTCCGCAGCGCCGACGATGTGCGCGACGACCGCGTTCATGCTGGTCTGGCTCGTCGGGTCGTCGGCGATCACCGCGCCCTGCCGCAGCACCACGATGCGATCACACACCGCGAACACGTCGGTCAGCCGGTGGCTGATGAGGATGACGGCGATACCGCGCGCCTTCAGCGTGCGGATGAGATCGAGCACGTGTTCGATCTCGCGCACCGCCAGCGCCGCGGTCGGCTCGTCCATGATGACGAGTTTGGGATTGAAGGTCAGCGCGCGGGCGATCGCCACCGATTGCTGCTGACCGCCGGAAAGTTGGCCGGCGATCTGCGTCACCGATTTGACGCGGGCGCCGAGCTTCTCGATCATCGCTTCGGCCCCGGCGCGCATCGCCTTGGTGTCGATCAATCGCACGCCGAGAATGTTGCGCGTGATCTCGCGGCCGAGAAAGATATTGCTGGCGACGTCGCGCTGTTTGGCGAGCGCGAGATCCTGGTAGATCATCTCGATGCCGGCGGCGCGGATCGCGCCGGGGTTCATGCCGACGATCGAGCGGCCGTCGAATTCGATCTCGCCGACGTCGGGCGTATGAACGCCTGTGATGGTCTTCATCAACGTTGATTTGCCGGCGCCGTTGTCGCCGACCAGCGCCACCGCCGAGGCGGGCTCGACCGAGAACGTGACGCCGCGCAGCGCCTCGATCGCGCCGAAGCTCTTGCGGACGTCGTGCAGCCGAAGCAGGCTCATCGTCGGCGGCCCTCCTGCCGGTTGAGCCGATCGAGCCAGACGGCGAGCACCAACACCGAGCCGATGGCGATCTGCTGATAGTAGGAGGACACGGCGAGCAGGTTGAGCCCGTTCTGCAACACGCCCATGATGAGCGCGCCGATCACTGTGCCGACGACGCTGCCGCGTCCGCCGAACAGGTTGGTCCCGCCAATGATGGTGGCGGTGACGGCGGTCAGTTCGTAGGACACGCCGGCCGTGGGATCGCCGGCGTTGACGCGCGCCGAAAACACCAATCCCGCCAGCCCGGCAAGGCCGCCGGACAACGCATAAAGCTGGCCCTTGAGGCGTTCGACGCGCACGCCCATCGCCCGCGCCGCGCCCTCGTTGTCGCCGACCACCTGTGCGTAGAGGCCGAACCGGGTGTGGATCAGCACGACATGCGCAACGATCGCCGCGGCGATCAGGATGAGCACCGGCGTCGGCACGCCCCACGGCCGCCCCTGGCCGAGGAATACGATCGGCGCCGGCAAGCCATAGACCGGCACGCCGTTGGTCAGCACCAGCGCGACGCCGCGCGCCACGCCAAGCATGCCCAAAGTGACGATGAACGGCGGAATGCCGGCGAACGTCACCAGCGCCCCGTTGATCGCGCCCGCAAACACGCCCGCCACGATGCAAGCGACGATGCAGACCGGCCACGGCGCATCGAGGTTGTTGACCGTCAGACACCCGACGACGCCGGCGAACGCCATGATCGAGCCGACCGAGAGATCAATGCCGGCGGAGGAGATCACGAACGTCATGCCGATGGCGAGCAGCCCGAGGGTCGAGCTCGCGAGCAGGATGTTGAGGGCGTTGGAGACGGTGAGGAAATAAGGCCACGCCGCGACGCTCATCACCGCGATGAGCACGGCCAGCACGAGCAGGCTTTCGAGCCGGAAGCCGGAGGCTCTGAGCAGACGGCGCGCGGCGGGAGCGGCGGCGAGGGTTGCGGACATCGCGGCTCACAAGGTTGCTGAGGTCAAGGGCGCCGTCATGGCGAGCGAAGCGAAGCCATCCGGCTCAACGAGATCGTCTGTCAGCCGGATAGGGCTGCATCGGCGGCGCCGTGGATGGCTTCGCTCCGCTCGCCATGACGAGTAAGCGTCATTGCGGAGGGAACGCCGCCGCCCTCACTTCACGTATTGCAGCATCGGCTCCTTCTTCGCCTCCAGCACGTCCTTGGTCAGCACCAGCGTCGGGACGTAAGTGAACTCGTCGACCTTCTCGCCGGCCAGCACCTTCTTCATCGTCTCGACCGATTGCTTGCCGACGAGATAGGGCAATTGCGCCACCGAGGCGTTGAGCCGGCCGGCGAGGATCGACTTCACCGCGTCCGAATTGCCGTCGACGCCGACGACGATCACCTTGTCGTTGCCGGCCGCCCGCGCCGCCTCGACCGCGCCGAGCGCCATGCCGTCGTTGGCGCAGAAGATCGCGACCAGATCGGAATGGCGCTGCAACTGGTCGTTGGTGATGTTGGCGGCCTTCTGCCGGTCCCAGTCGCCCGGCAACGAGGCGACGATGGTCAGGCCGGGCGCCGCCTTCTTCAATTCGTTGGCGAAGCCGCGCGCGCGCTTCTGGCCGGTGATGTTGCCGGAGAGCCCCTCGACGACGAGCACCGGCCCCTTGGCGTCCTTGCCGAGCACGCTGGCGACATAGTCCGCGCCCTTCCCGCCGGCCGCCTCGTTGTCGGAGCCGATGTGGAAGGCGATCTCGACGCCGGCCTTTTTGGTGATCTCGGGATCGAGATTGTTGTCGAGGTCGGCGACCGGGATCTTCATCTCGTTGGCCTGCTTGAGGCAAGGCAGCAGAATCGTCGAGTTGATCGCCGCCGTAATCATCGTCGCCGGATGCTTCTGCAACATCGTGTTGCAGGTGTTGAGCTGCGGCTCCGCGGCCTGGTCGGACTCGACGGCTTGCAGGAAATATTCGACGCCCGCCTCCTTGGCGCCTTCGCGCACCCCCTGCTCCATCGCGCCCCAGAACGGGTTCGACAGCGTTTTCATCAATACGCCGTAGACCGGCTTGTCGGCGGCGAGCGCCGGGGCCGCCGTGACGAGCGCGGCCATCACGGCGAGCGTCAAGGTTTTGTTCATCGTTTCCTCCCTTTCGCCGCGGACTAGCGCCGGCGGTCGGCGGGCATGGACGCCGAGGGCGCCCCGCCTGTCAAGTCACGATCGGCGGGGCGTTGCAAAGTCAGTCGCGCGTAGTTACTATCATCATGGGAGTCACTCATGCGCCACGTCAGCTTCGGTCAGATGGATTGCCCGATCGCCCGCAGCCTGGAGCGCGTCGGCGAGTGGTGGAGCATCCTGATTCTCCGCGACGCCTTCGCCGGCATGACGCGGTTTGACGAGTTCGCCAGGAGCCTCGGGGTCGCGCCCAACACGCTGACGCGCCGCTTGCAGGCGCTGGTGAAGTCGGGACTGCTGGCGCGACGGCGCTACAGCGCCAAACCGCCGCGCTACGAATATGTGCTGACCGAGCGCGGCCGCGATTTCCGGCCGGTGCTGCTGGCGATGCTGGCGTTCGGCAACCGCCATTTTGCGCCCGAGGGACCGAGCGTGATCGTGGTCGACGCCGCGACCGGCGCGCCCGCCGAGCCGATCCTCGTCGATCGCCTCAGCGGTCGGCCGCTCGCCGAGCCCGATTTCGCCGTCGCCGCCGGGCCGGCGGCGAGCGCGGCGACGCGCGAAAAATTCGTCGCGCGCTCGACGCGTCTCGCCGCGCAGAAACAGGGATGACCCAATGACAGCCCTCGCCGCCGCCGAGCGCCTGCTCGACACCCGCTCCGCGCGCACCGCCCTGCTGCTCGACGGGCCGATCCTCGCGACGCTGCTGCGGCTCGCCTGGCCGAACGTGCTGGTGATGGTGGCGCAGGCCTCGACCGGGCTGATCGAGACGTTTTGGGTGTCGCGCCTCGGCTCGGACGCGCTCGCCGGCATGGCGCTGGTGTTTCCCGGCTACATGATGATGGGTATGTTGTCGGCCGGCGCGGTCGGCGGCGGCATCGCTTCGGCGGTGGCGCGAGCCCTCGGCGCAGGACGTCGCGCCGACGCCGACGCGCTGGTGCTGCACGCTTTGGTTATCAACCTCGTGCTGGGGCTCGCGACCTCGGCGCTGTTCCTCGTCTTCGGCCGTTGGCTTTACGCCGCGATGGGCGGCGACGGCGGCTCGCTTGACGCGGCGCTCGCCTACTCCAACGTCGTGTTCGCCGGCAACACGATGCTGTGGTTGATGAACGGCTTCGCCAGCGTCATTCGCGGCAGCGGCGAGATGCGGTTTCCCTCGCTCGTCGTTTGCGTCGGCGTCGCGCTGCTGATTCCGCTCTCGCCGCTGTTCATCTTCGGCGTCGGGCCTGTTCCGGGCCTCGGCGTCGCCGGCGGCGGCGTCGCCATCGTCGTCACCACGGCGCTGATGACGCTTCTGCTCGGCTGGTACGTCGTGTCGGGCGAGGGCCTCGTGCGCTTCCGGTTCGCGCGGCTGCGCTGGCTACTGCTCGCCGACATCCTGCGCGTCGGCGGCGCCGGGGCGATCAACACGCTGCTGACGACGGCGACCGTGGCTTTGACCACCGGGCTCGTCGGCGCCGCCGCGGGGCCGGAAGGCGTGGCCGGCTACGGCACCGGCGCGCGGCTCGAATATCTGCTGATTCCGCTGGTGTTCGGCATCGGCGCGCCGCTGGTGGCGATGGTCGGGACCAACATCGGCGCCGGGCGGCGCGATCGGGCGCTCAAGGTCGCGCTGACTGGAGGCGCAGCGGCGTTCCTCGCCTGCGAAGCGGTCGGCCTTGTCGCCGCGGCGTTCCCGACCGCCTGGCTCGGGCTGTTCGGATCGGACCCGGCGCTGCTCGCGGTCGGCGGCGCTTATCTGCGCTGCGTCGGGCCGGCGTACGGCTTCTTCGGGCTCGGCCTGTCGCTCTATTTCGCCAGCCAAGGCGCCGGCCGCCTCGCTTGGCCGCTGATCGCGGGGTTCCTGCGACTCGGCCTCGCGGTCGGCGGCGGCTGGCTGATGTGGCGGCTGACGGGTTCTCTCGCCGCCGTATTCGTCATGCTGGGCCTGGCGCTCGTCGTTTACGGCGCCGTCGTCGCGGTCGCGATCCGCGCCGGCGCGTGGTTTCGCGCTTAGACGTGCTGGCCGCCGTCGATATAGATCGACGAGCCGTTGATGTAGGCCGACGCCTCGCTGCATAGGAAATGGATGGTCTCCGCGACCTCGCGCGGGGAACCGAGCCGCCCCATCGGCACGGCGCGATGCACAAGCTCGTTGGTGCCCGGCGACAGCATCGCGGTGTCGATCTCGCCGGGCGCGATGGCGTTGGTTCTGATCCCGCGCGGCGCGAGTTCGTGGGCGAGTTCGCGCGTCAGTGCGGAAAGCGCCGCCTTCGAGGCGGCGTAGGCGACGCCGGCGAACGGATGCACGCGCGAGCCGGCGATCGAGGCGACGTTGACGATCGACGCCTTGCCGGCGGAAAGCTCGTCGACCAGCGCCTGAACCAGCAGTGCGATCGAAACCAGATTGACGTTGAGCACGTGCGTCCAGGTGGCGGCGTCGGTCGCGAGCACGCCGAGACGCGCGCCCGCCGGCCCCTTCGGCGACACGCCGGCGTTGTTGACCAGCGCATGCAGCCTGCCGTTCGGCAGCCGCGCCCGCACGGTCGCGGCGAGTTCGCCGATCGAGGCGAGGTCGGAGAGGTCGGCCTGCACGTGGCTTTCGCGCGCCGCCGGCCAGCGGCATTCCTCGGAGAACGGCTGGCGCGACACCGTCAGCAGCCGCCAGCCGCGCTCCTGAAACACCTTCACCGTCGCATGGCCGATGCCGCGGCTCGCCCCGGTCAGCAGCATGATCTTTTGTTCTTCAGCCATATGCGCTCCTCGGCGACGCGACGCCTTATGCCGAAGTTTACGCGCTTTTGGAGGCGAGCGCTTGACTCCCTCTCGCCGGGCCGTGACGAGGGGGCCATGCAAGCCTGGACTTCGTATTACGCGACGATCGGCGCCGCCGCCGCGACGCTGATGGGTCTGTTGTTCGTCGCGGTCTCGGTCAACGCGGCGGCCGCGCTGGGATCGGGCGATCGACTGACGCAAGGCATGACCGAACAGGCGTTCCAGAATTATCTGACGGTGATGATCGTCGCGCTGCTGGCGCTGTTTCCGAATTGGGAGGCGCAGACGTTCGGCGTCATCTGTCTCCTCGCCGTTGCGGCGCGGGCGGCGTGGGTGGGGGTGCGCGTATTCCAGGCGTTCAAACATCCCGCGCCGCGGCAATCTTTGGTGTTTGCGCTGCGTCGCTATTTGGCGTCGGCGATCGGCTTCGTGCTGTTGCTGGTCGCCGCTGTGCGCATGGCGATCGGCCGAGGCGAGGAATTTAATATGCTCGCGGCTTCGACGCTGGTGCTGATCTTCTCGGCGACTACGGTCTCTTGGGAGTTGCTGCGACGGATCGCCAATATCAAGGCGGAGTAGACGTCCCCTCTTTGTAGCGCAGCGAGCCAGGGCGCCGCTGAGGCTGCTCAATCAAGCATGCGGACGATCTCGTCGCGCTGGGTTGCTTCGCTTCGCACGCCATGACGGCTATTTTCCGTCAATGCCTTGTCGTCGCCCTACTCCCCGTCCGCCTCGCCGCGCGCGTGGCGCACGCTCGCCTCTTCGAGGTCGAAGGCGCGCTCCAACCGCCGCCGGCTCTCGTCGGTGATGAGGTTCTTGTCGTAAGCCTCGGCGATCGCGCCGCGTTCGACGCCGATCAGGTCGAGCCGCAGCGCGACGACATCGGCCTCGCCGGCGTGCGGATCGGGCTCCAGGTCGTCGAGCAGCCTCGCGCGGCGCTCGCCGTGGTACTTGCGCAGCGCCGCCACCGCCGACGAGCGCGCGGACGGTTCGTCCTCCAGCGCGTCGATCCGCGCCAGCACCGCGTCCAAAGCTTTTGCGCGCGCGACGGTTTCCGCCCGCGCGTTGGCCGCCGTCTCGCGCGCGGCGACGCGGCCGAGGTCGAGCCATTTGGTCAGCGGACCCAGCGCCGCCCCCTGCCCGATCAGCGTCGCGACGATCACGCAAATCGTCGAAAATAGGATCAGGTCGCGATGCGGAAACGGCGCGTCCGCGGCGGTCAGCGGGATAGACAGCGCGGCGGCGAGGCTGACCGCGCCGCGCAAGCCGGCGAAGCCGATCAGAAACGGCGGACGCCAACTTGGGACCGGCTCGCGCTTGCGCAGCGGCGGCCACAGCCAGCGCGGCAGATAAGTCACTGGGAACACCCAGAAGAACCGCACCACGATCACCGTGGCGCTGACGATCAGGCCGGCCTTGGCGAGCTCCGGCCAGCCTTCGGCCGTCAGATGCCGGATGATCTCGCGCGTTTGCAGCCCGCAGATCAGAAACGTCATCGCCTCGACGCACCAGCTCACCAGTCCCCAGATGAAGAAACCCTGCAAGCGCGTCGCCGGGCGGATGTAGTTGCGGCCGTTCCACGAGACATAGAGCCCGACGGTGAAACAGGCGACGACGCCGGAGCCGCCAAGCTGATGCGGCGGCCAGAAGGCGAGATAGGGCGTCGTCAACGCGACGAGGATTTCGGCGCGCGCGTCGTCGACGGCGTTGCGCAGCCGCAACACGCCCCATCCCAGCGCGCAGCCGTAGGCGATCTCGCCGAGCAGGATGACGAAGAATTGCGTCACCGCCTGCGTCGGCGAGAAATGGCTGGTTTCAACGGCGCGTACGGCGAGGCTGAAGGTGACGAGCGCGGTCGCGTCGTTGACCAGGCTTTCGCCTTCGAGGATCGTCAGCAGGCGGCGCGGCAGCCTGAAGCGCCGCCGCAGCGAGGCGGGCGCGACGGAATCGGGCGGCGAGACGATGGCGCCGAGCACGTAGCCGACCGGCCAGCTCAGGCCCAGCCAGTAATGCGCGACCGCCGCCACCGCCGTCGCGGTGAACAGAACGCAGCCGATCGCCAGCGATAGGATCGGCCGCAGGTTCGAGCGAAAGCCGCGCCAGCTCATGCCGACGCCGGAGTAGTAGAGCAGCGGCGGCAGCAGCGCGAGCAGCGTCAGATCGGGGTCGAGCGTGATTTCCGGCACGCCTGGCAGCAGCGCCAGCACGACGCCGGCGACCAGCATGACGACCGGCGTCGAGGCGTGCAGCCGCTTCGCCAACACGGACAGCAGGGCGATGACCAGGAACATCGCCAGCAGCAGAGACAGAACAAAGGTTTCCGGCATGGGGCCTCGTCAGCGCGACCCCTGCCCTATGCCCGGCGGCGATGCTGCGGCGCAACCCCGTGGGCGCTTCAGCTTTTCTCGATCGGCTTCGAGCGCGAGCGCAACACGGTCTCCCGCTGCGCGCGGCGGCACGACAGCGGCGGCAGGCCTTTCAGGATCAGCTCGGCGTCGGCGACCGTCTGGCGGCCGATCTCATAGAGCGAATCGAGCATCGCCCCGGCGCGATGCGGCGACAGCAACAGCCCCTCGACCCGCCGCGCCGGATCGTCGGCCGGCGCCGGCTCGGTCGGAAACACGTCGGTGGCGGCGCGGAAGCGGCCGGACTCGACCTGGCGCAGGAACTCCGGGAAATCGACCACCGCCGCGCGGCTCATCAGCAGGAAGATCGAGCCCGGGCGGATTCGCTCGAACTCGAGTCGCCCGAGGAAGCCCTGGTTCTCGCTGGTCACCGAGGCGAACACGACGATCGCCTGGGAAGCCGACAACACCTCGTCGAGCGAGGCGGTCGCGACGCCGAAGCCGGCCATATAGTGCTCGGAAACCCAGGGATCGTAGGCCTTCACCTTGGCCTGGAACGGCGCGAGCAGCGGGACGAAGGCGCGCGCGAGGTCGCCGAAGCCGATCAGCCCGACCTCGGCGCCATAGAGCGAGAAACAGCCGGCCGCGCCGTCCAGCAGCCATTTCTCACGGCCCGCCCGCATCGCGCGATCAGCGACGGTGACGCCGCGGGCGAGATCGATCATCATGCCGAGCGCCATTTCCGCGACCGGCTTGGCGAACGCCGAACTCGGCGTCAGCACATGAACGCCGCGCGCAAAGCAGGTCTCGTAATCGACGTTCTGCAGGAAATTGGTCTCGACGTTGATGATTCCGCGCAGCTTTCCCGCCCGGTCGAGCCGTTCGCGCGGCATGTCGGACTGGCCGATCAGCAACTCCGCCTCCGGCAGCAGCGCGTCGAGCCGCTCGGCCGCCATGCGGCCGTCGCGCTCGTGGACCTCCAGCCGGCCGAGCGATTGCAGCTTGCGCCACACCGCCGGCTCGAAAATCTCGGTCAAGCCGCGCGGCTGTGGGTCGATGACGATGAGGGGCTGTGGCATGTTCTCTCTCCCGCGCGTTGTTTCTAAGGTAGATCGCCGCAGCGTGCGGAGCAACGCGGCTTGCCGCGCCGCGCCGGCGGCCCTAACCTCGCCCGGCCGTCATGGCGAGCGTAGCGAAGCCATCCAGGGTTCAGCGATCGTCAGCGCGCCAGATGGCGCGCCATCGGCGGCGGCGTGGGTCGCTTCGCTCCTCGCGATGACGAGCCACCGCTGCTCAAGCCTGCCTAGTCGCCCCGAGGCCCCATGACCCAAGTTCCAGCCGGCAGCCAGGAGTATGTCGGCGATCCCCGCAACGACGAAGCCTTCATTTCCGTCAACGGCGAACTCCTGCGCCGCCCTGACGCCAAAGTCTCGGTGTTCGACTCCGGCTTCGTGCTCGGCGACGGCGTCTGGGAGGGCCTCCGGCTCAACGACGGCCGCATCGCGTTTCTCGACCGCCATCTCGACCGGCTGTCGGCCGGCGCGAAAATGCTGCGCATGGACATCGGCGTGACGCGCGAAAAGCTGATCGAGCGCCTGTTCGACGCGATCGACGCCAACGCCATGCGCGACGGCGTGCATATAAGGCTGATGGTGACGCGCGGGGTCAAACGCTCGCCCTATCAGGACCCGCGGCTGACGATCGGCGCGGCGACCATCGTCATCATCCCGGAATGGAAAGTCCCGCGCCCCGAGATGGTGGCCAAAGGCCTCGACTTGTTCACCGTGCATATCCGTCGCACCGGGCCGGCCGAGCAGGACCAGAAGCTCAACTCGCACTCGAAGCTCAACTGCATCCTCGCCTGCATCCAGGCGATGGAGGCCGGCGCCGACGAGGCGCTGATGCTGGATGATCGCGGCTTCGTCGCCACCTGCAATTCGACGCATTTCTTCATCGTGCGCGACGGCGAGGTGTGGACCTCGGCGGGCGGCTATTGCCTCGGCGGCATCACGCGCGACGCCGTGTTGCGCGCGGCGCGACGGGCCGGGATTCCGGCCTATGAAAAGGATTTCTCGCTGTTCGACGTCTATAGCGCCGAGGAAGCGTTCTGCACCGGCACGTTCGCGGGCTTGACGCCGGTCCGCAAGATTGACGGCCGGCTCATCGGCGAGCCCGACGGCTCCGCCGACGCCTCGGGGCCGCTGACGAAACGGCTGCGTGAACTCTACAAAGCGCTGGAGCGCGAGGAAGCCCGAGGCCGCTCATGACCCGCATCGCCATGTGGTCCGGCCCGCGCAACATCTCCACCGCGATGATGCGCGCCTTCGGCAATCGACCCGATTGCGCCGTCTCTGACGAGCCGTTCTACGCGGCCTATCTCGCGACGACCGGCCTCGTGCATCCCTTGCGCGAGGCGGTGATCGGATCGCAGCCGACCGAGGCCGAGGAAGTCGTCGCGGCGATGCTCGGGCCGATCCCCGGCGACAAGCCGATCTGGTACCAGAAGCACATGACCCACCACATGGTCGAGGGTTTCCCGCGCACCTGGGTCGAGCGTTGCGTCAACGCCTTCCTGATCCGCGCCCCGGAGGCGGTGCTCGCCTCCTATCATCGCGTGCGCGACGATTTCACGCTCGCCGAGATCGGCATTGCGACGCAGGTCGAGTTGTTCTTCCGCGCCGGCGATCAACTCGGCCACGCGGCGCCGGTGGTCGAGGGCCGCGACGTGCTTGAAGACCCGGAGGGGATGCTGAAGGCGCTCTGCGCGGCCTGCGGCGTGCCCTTTGATGCGGCGATGCTGTCTTGGCCGGCGGGCCGGCGTCCGACCGACGGCGTCTGGGCGCCGGCGTGGTATGGGGCGGTTGAGAATTCGACCGGCTTCGCCCCGCCGCGCCCGGAGCCGAGCTTCGACGACCTGCCCGACGCACTGAAGCCGCTCGCCGAGAAGGCGCGGCCGCTCTACGAGACCCTGGCGGCGCACAAGCTGACGCCGAGGCGGGCGTAGAATGCAAGCGCCGTCCGAGCGGCCCCGCCGCAAGCGGGGAGAAGGCCCATGTTCTGCTAGCGGAGATCGACGCGGTCTGCCGCCCTTACGGAGGGTCGCGCCGCTTGCGGCCGGCAGGGCGGCGAGTTCACCCCTCCAGCCGCGCCAACACTTCCTCCGCAATCGCCAGCGACGACGTGAGCCCCGGGCTCTCGATCCCGAACAGGTTAACCAGACCCGCGACCCCATGCGCCTCCGGGCCATCGATGCGGAAATCGGCCGCCGGCTCGGCGGGGCCGGAAAGTTTCGGGCGCACGCCGGAATAAGCCGGCGCCAGGGCGTCCTCGGGAAGCCCCGGCCAATAGCGCCGGATCGCCGCCGCGAAGCCGCGCGAACGGTCAGGGTCGACGTCGTAGCCCACCCGCTCGACCCACTCGACGTCCGGCCCGAAGCGCGCCTGGCCTGCGAGATCGAAGGTCAGATGCACGCCGAGTCCGTGCGCCTGCGGCGCCGGATAGATCAGCCGCCGGAACGGCGAGCGCCCGCGCAATGCGAAATAATTGCCCTTCGCGTAAAGCGTCTCGGGAACGTCGGACAACCCCTCGATCGCCCGCGCGACGCGCGTCGCCGATAGCCCGGCGCAATTGACGAGCGTCCCGACCGCGAGCCGCATCGGCGCCGCGCCGCCGACCTCGACCGAGAACCCCGCGCCGGTCCGCTGCGCCGAGACGAACGGCGCGCGAAAGGCGAACGCCGCGCCCGCCGCCTCCGCGTCGCCCTGTAGCGCGAGCATGTAGGCGTGGCTGTCGAGAATGCCGGTCGACGGCGCCAGCAACGCCCCGACGCAGCTTAGCGCCGGCTCCAACGCGCGCGCCTCGGCGGCGGATCGAAGCGCGAGGTCGTCGACCCCGTTGGCCGCGCCGCGCGTCGCCAGCGCCTCGATCCCCAAGAGTTCCTCGGCGTCGACGGCGACGATCAACTTGCCACAGCGCGCATGCGGCACGCCGTGCGTCGCGCAGTAATCGTAGAGGCGCACGCGTCCCATCACGCAGAGCCGCGCCTTCAGGCTCCCTTGCGGATAGTAGATGCCGGAATGGATGACCTCGCTGTTGCGCGACGAGGTCTCCTCGCCAATCCGCGCGCCCGCCTCCAGCACGACCACCGAGCGGCCCGACAGCGCCAGCGCGCGGGCGACGGCGAGGCCGATCACCCCGGCGCCGACAACGACGGCGTCGGCGTCGGCGTCGCTCACGCCGACACCGCCTGGATCGTGGTGAGCCGCGGGTTCGGCTCGATGCCGCAGCCGCGCAACAGATCGACATAGACGCGACGGCGCCGCTCGCGGGTCGCGGCGAAGGCGGCGATGTCGAGATCGAACAGCCGGTACAGGTCGGCGAGCCCGAAATCGGCGGCGATCTCGCCCGCCAGACGCACGGGGATCGCCATCGTCTGGCACATTTCCAGGGTGCGGCTGTCGTGGGCGATCACGCCGCCGGGGACGCCCGCCTGGATCGCCAGCATGACGCCGTGGAACCGCGCCCCGACCACGAAATCGTAACCGCGCATCGCCTCCAGCCACGAGGTCGCGTCGCAAAAGCAGGCCGCGTGGCGCCGCCGCCAGATGCGGAGCGCCTCCGGCGCCAAGTCAGGCGCGAGAAACTCGCGGATCGCCTCGGCTTCGGCGCTCGTCTCGTCGTCGCCGCGCGCCCAGCGCACCATGTGGATGTCGGCCTGCGCGACATAGGCGCCGCCGGTCTCGGCGACCAGTCGGACCAGTCGGCGCTCGAGCTCGCGCGTGCCGGCGAAGTGGCGGCTGCCGGCGGCGACGCAGAGCCGGTCGATGCGGCGCCGTTCGAAGTTTCGTTGCAGCGTGCGATAAAACTCGGGACTATCGTTAAGAAAGTTTGACGGGCAGCCGATCGTCGCGACGTGCTCGCCGAGCCCGAGCCGCTCCAGAACCCCGCGGGTGAATTCGCCGCGCACGCCGATATTGGGTTTCCGCGTCGGCGCGAGGCCCGCCAACACGCGCGCCCAGCGTTCGGTGCCCGGCGGAAGCGTGATCGCGGCGGCCATGTTGGGCGCCTGCGCGCCGAGGCCGACGACCACGATCGGCAGGCCGATTTTCTCCAGGTGGGCGGCGAAGGCCCCGAGATCGTTGTGGCCGCCGAGCTGATTGGCGGCGGCGAGCACGAGAATGTCGCACTTTTCGCGCGCCTCCGCCGCCGACACATGCCAGGGAAAGATCGCGGCGTGCGGCGACAAGTGCCGCCACAGCGCCTCGACGAAGGCGAAATTGCCAAGGTTGTCGCCGCTGGCGCGAAACAGCGCATCGGATGCGCCGAGAAATGAATCCTCGTACCGCCTCGCCGGCGCGAGCAGCCCAACGCGCATTGTGTTTGTCCCGTCCGTCGTCGCGGTACAGGATTGCGCCGCGCCTCGCAACGCGGCCCCCGGACTTGTGTTTACGCGCCAAGACTGATTTAGCCGCGCGGAAGCTTTTGCAAAGAGGATCGCGACGCCATGGCGAGCTTGCGGCGGGCGACGTCGAATATCGCCGCCCAGGTCGTGACCCTCGCGGCGGGCGTGATTGATCGCATCGTGCTCGTCGGCCTGCTGCTGCGCGTGTGGGGCGCCGACGGTTTCGCCAACTACGCCATCGTGCAATCCTGGGCCGCGCTGCTGCTGATGGTCGAACTCGGCGCGCAAATCTACTTCCAGAACGAAGAACAGAACGCCTTCGTGCGCGATGACAAGCCGCGCTTCCGCCGGATCGCCGCGACCCATCTCGGGATTTCGCTGGCGATCGTCGCGCCGCTCGCTGTCCTGTTCACTGCGCTCGTCGTCTCCGGCGGGGCTGACCGGGTGCTCCACCTGCCGAACCTCGACTTGAAGTCGACGCGCTGGATGCTGTGGCTGCTCGGTGTCGGCAATCTGCTGTCGGTGCTGCGGGCGCCGGCGAGCACGGTGTTTTCCTCGACCGGCGAATTCGCCTATGGCACGCTGCTCTCGGCCGGCGCCGTGGTCGCCAACACCTTGTCGGCGTTCGTCGCGGTGTCGCTCGGCGCCGGCCCGCTCGTCGTCGCCGCCCTGTATTTCGCGGTCTACGGGATCGGCGGCCTCGCGTTCTTCCATATCGACGTGCGGGCGCGGCGCCGCGAATGGATCGCCGGTCCCGCGTTTCCGACGCGGCGCGAGTTCTCGGCGACGCTGAGCCACGTCAAGTGGTTCGCCTTGCAGTTGATCGCGCCGACGGTCTGGCTGCAAACGCCGATTCTTGTATTCGCCGCACGCGGCGTCGTCGGCTCCGAGATCGCCGCGTTCCTGCTGATGCGAACCATGGTCAACCAGATCCGTCAGTCGTTCCAGTTCGCCGCGGTCGGCGCCGGGCTTGAAATCGCCACCTTCAGCCATTCCGGCGATTTCGCCCGCGCCTGGCAGATCACGGCGCAGGTCGGGCGGATGACGACGGTGATCTGCGGCGCGTTCGTCGGCGGCATCCTCGCGTTCGGCCAGACCGTCACCTACTATTGGGCCGGCGAGGCGGGGCTCTACGACGCCCGCATCTCGGCGGCGATGCTGTTCCCGCTGCTCATCGTCGCGCCGTTGCAGCAGCCGGTGGCGCTGCTGCAATACGCCAACCGCTCGCGCGAAATCGGCTTGCTGCGCCTCGGGCTGATCGTGTTCGGGCCGCTCGGCTGCGTCATCGGCCAGTCGCTCGCCGGACCGCCGGGCCTCGCGGCGGGTCTCGGGATCGCCGAGATCCTCGCCTATGGCGCGCTGGCGCCGCGTCTCGCAGCGATGCCGGCGCTTTCCGGCTTCCTGCCCTATCTTGGGCGCACGCTTGCGATCGGCGTCGCCACGGCGGCGATCTGCCTCGGCGCGGCGCTGGCGTTGCAGGCCTTCGTGCGGCCGACGACGCTGCCGATCTTTCTGGCCGAGATGATGATCTGGGGCTGCGTCGTCGTGCTGCCGCTGCTCTACGTCGCGCTTCCCTCGGGCTTGCGCCGCGCGGCGCGCGCGCGCCTGATCCCGGCGTGGCGAGGGGGCCTGCGCTGACGTTTCTCTATCTGCTTTCCAAGGTCGGCTGGGTGTTCGCCGCGCCGAGCGGCGTCCTGTTGGCCGTCGCGATCGTCGGCGCCGCTATCGGACGGCGCGGCCGGCCGCTGCTGTGGGCGGCGCTCGTCCTGTTCGCATCAGCGGCGATCGTCCCCGTCGGCGGCTTTGCGCTGTCGCGGCTGGAGGCGACCTTTCCGCCCATGTCCGCGCCGGCGCGGCTCGACGGGATTCTCGTCATCGGCGGGGCGCTCAACGCCGCGATATTCGACAAATGGCCGGGCTCCGGTTTCGAGCCGGCGATCGGCCGGCTCTATGAAGCCGCCCGCCTCGCCAAGGCGCACCCTGAAGCGCGCGTCCTCGACATCGGCGGCCCGACGCCGCTGGAGGCTGACCGGCGCGCCGAAGCCGACGCGGCGGCGGATGTGCTGGTCGCGCTCGGGGTGCCGCGCGAACGCATCGAGATCGAGCGCAAGTCGCGCAACACTTACGAGAACGCGCTCTACGCCGCGGCGATCGCGCATCCCAAGCCTGGCGAGGCGTGGGTGTTGGTGACGTCGGCGTTTCACATGCCGCGCGCGGTCGGATGCTTCCGCGTCGCCGGTTTCTCGGTCATCGCCGACCCCGTCGATTATCGCTGGCTCGACGACGTGAAGCCGCCGCTGGAGCTGGCCGACGGGCTGCAGGACCTCGACCTCGCCGCGCACGAATATTTCGGGCTCTTATCCTACCGCCTGCTAGGGCGGACGGATGCGTTGTGGCCGAGCCCCTAGCGAGCCGCGAGGGATAGCACCGCCGAGGGGAACCCGCCCCGCCCTCACCCCACCCCGAGCTTCTTCTGCAAGCTCGTCGACGACGTTGTATATTGGAACACCAGCCGCTTCTCCGGATAGACGTAGCGGTGGATCTTCTGCGCGGCCAACGCGCCCTCGTGGAACCCCGACAGGATCAGCTTCAGCTTGCCCGGATAGGTGATGATGTCGCCGATCGCGAAAACGCCCGGCGTCGAGGTCTCGAATTTCTCGGTGTCGGTGGGGATCAGGTTCTCGTGCAAGTTGAGGCCCCAGCCCGCGATCGGGCCGAGCTTCATCGTCAGTCCGAAGAACGGCAGCATGTCGTCGCAAGCGACGTCGACCGTCTCGCCGCTCTCCTTGCGCACAACGAGCGCGGACAGCTGGCCGCCGTCCCCTTTGAGGCCTGACACCTGCCCCATGATGAAATCCATCCGCCCCGAGGCGACCAGCTCGCGCATCGCGTTGACCGAATGCGGCGCGGCGCGGAACGCGTCGCGGCGATGGATGAGCGTGATGCGCTCGGCGACGGGATGCAGGTTCAACACCCAGTCGAGCGCGGAATCGCCGCCGCCGACGATCGTCACGCGGCGGCCGCGGAACTGCTCGACCTTGCGCACGGCGTAGAAAACGCTCTTGCCTTCGTAGGAGTCGATCCCGGGGATCGGCGGCTTCTTCGGCATGAACGAGCCGCCGCCCGCCGCGACGACGATGGCCTTGGCGACGATCTCCGTCCCCGCGTCGGTCGCAAGGCGGAATTTCGGATGCGCCGCGTCGCCGAGAGTCTCGACCCGCTCGACCATCTCGCCCATGTGGAACACGGGCTGGAACGGCTGGATCTGCTTGATGAGATTGTCGACCAAGCCTTGCGCGGAAATCTCGGGAAAGCCCGGAATGTCGTAGATCGGCTTTTCCGGATAAAGCTCGGCGCATTGGCCGCCGGCCTTCGACAGGATGTCGACGAGGTGGCACTTGATGTCGAGCAGCCCCAGCTCGAACACGGCGAACAGGCCCGCCGGCCCGGCGCCGACGATGGCGACGTCGGTCTCGATCGTCTCGGTCATCGTCAACCCTGCTTGGCCGGGGTCGTCACCAGCAGCCCATCGAGATTGGGCGCGACCTTGATCTGGCAGGAGAGCCGTGACGTCGGCCTCACCTCGAAGGCGAAGTCGAGCATGTCCTCCTCCATCTGCGAGGGCGGTCCGACGATCTCGATCCACGCCTCGTCGACATAGACATGGCAGGTCGCGCAGGCGCAGGCGCCGCCGCATTCGGCCTCGATGCCGGGCACGGCGTTGCGGATCGCGGTCTCCATCACCGTCGAGCCGTCCTGCCCCTCGACGGTGCGCGACGCGCCGGTGGCGTCGTTAAAGGTGATCTTCGTCATCGAATATCGCTCTGCCCCGCCTGAACTCCGTTCGGCGGCCTACATAGAGGGCGGCGCGCCGCGGGGGAAGAGGCCGGATCAGCCGGTGAGCCGGGCGATCGCGACGCGCGCCTGCGCCACCGTCGCGCCGAGCGCAGCGATCTCGGCTGCCGGTTCGTCGCCATCCGCCCCGAACGCCGCCTCGACCGCCTCGGCGGCGCGCGCCACCGCGAACGCGCCGATCGCCAGCGCCGAGCCGCGCAAGCGGTGGGCGATGTCGCCGCGGGCGCGGCGCGGCAGATCGACGAGCTTCACCCGCTCGGCCAGTTTCTCGGCTTGGCGATCGAACATCGCCAGCAGTTCGGCCTCGAGTGATTCGTCGCCGTCGGTCTGCCGGGCGAGATGGACGAGGTCGATCGGCGGCGCTACGGCGCCCGGTAATTTATCGACGGCATTTGCATAGGAAATCGCGGCGACGCGCATGAAGATTGGTCTCCGAGGCCGACTCGACTTGTCTTGACGCTGATTTCTTGGGGAAACATGTCTCGGTCGGGTATGGACACGACGTAAGACCCCTGGAATATGGCGACGTGAACGTTAACGACGTTTTAAAATCGGGCGGGAGGTCAGGTTTCAATGGCGCCCCCGCGCGGCTAGAGTGGATTTGGTTAATCCGCTCGACGCGCGTCGCGAGGCCAAAGGCGCGTGCGCTTCGCCAGCGGGCCGCGCGCTGATCTCTCCCCGCGCGAACCTTCCACGATCCGCGCCGGCGCGCCGCGCGCGGCTCGGCACGTAAAGAACGTAAGGCGGACGATATGGCCCATCAAAATAAGGCTTCGGATCCCGTATCCCAAGCCATGCTCGCGATCGAGGACGCGCTGAACCTCGGCATCGAGCAGGACGCCGCGTCGCCCGCCGCCGAAAATCCCCCCGCCGAGACCCCGCCCGCCGAGAAGGCGGCGGCGCTGCCCACGCCCGAAGCGCCGCCTCGCCCCCGCGTCGACGAGCCCGCCCGGCCCCGCGAGGAGCCGGCCCGCCCCCGCGCCGAAGAGCCGCGCCTCGCCGAGCCGAACGCGGCGCGTCTCTCCGCGGCCGCCCGCGCCGCCAATGACGATCGCGCGGCGGCCGGCCCGATCGTGCAGGCCCTGCAGATCAAGCGGCCGAGCCGCGCACCGCTCGCCGCCGCGATCGTCCTGTCGCTGCTATGGTTCGGCCTCTGCGCCTATTACGGCTATCAACGCAGCCCGAACTACGCGTCGACGCCGTCGCTCCTGTTCCGGCCCGAGACGGTGTTGTTCCTGCTTGCCGCGCTCGCGCCGGCGCTGATGATGACCGGCTTCGCCGCGCTCGGCATGCGCTTGCAGGAGCTGCGCCAGTCCGCCGCCTCGATTGCGCATGTTGCGGTCCGGCTCGCCGAGCCGGAATCGATGGCCGACGAACAGTTTTCCTCGCTAGCCCAGGCAATCCGCCGCGAGGTGTCGAGCATGGGCGACGGCGTCGAACGCGCGTTCTCCCGCGCCACCGAGCTGGAGGGCCTGGTCCGCAAGGAGATTTCGGCGCTGGAGCGCTCCTCGGGCGAGCATGAGCGCCGCTTGCGCGTGCTGATCGCCGAACTCGCCGACCAGCGCGCCGCCATCGCCACCGCGCATGGCGACGCCGCACGCGATTTGCAGGGGATCGGCGAGAGGCTCGCCCAAAAGGTCGGCGAGGTCGGCGCGGTCGCAAAGACGACGCTCGGCGAATCGAGCAGCCAGTTCGCCGAGGTCGTCGAGCGCGCCAGCGCCACGGGAGTCGCCCGCCTCACCGGGGCCAGCGACGAGATCGCGCGCAACATCGTCGTCGCGGCCGAGAAGTCGGCCGCCCAACTGATCGGCGAGGCTGAGAAGCTCGACAACACATTGCGAACCCGCGGCGCCGCGTTCGCCGAGGAGATCGGGCGCCGCCACGAGGACATCGGCCGCACCTTCGCCGAATCCGCCGAACGCGTCCTCGAAGTGGTCCGCAGCGAAGGGCTCAGCGTGGTGGTGCAACTGGAGACGGCGGCGCACGCGACGAGCGAGCAGATCGCGGCGAGCGGCGGCGAGATCACCGACCGCATCGGCGTCACCAGCGCCGAGGCGTTGGAGGCGATCCGCAGCCATGGCGACGCGCTCGCCGCGCGGCTCGCCGATTCCAGCGCTTCGCTGGCGCGCGAGTTCGGCGTCAGTGGCGACCTGTTGCAGGGCCGGATCGCGGAAAGCGGCCGGGAAGCGGTACACGCGATGCGAGCCGAGGCCGAGGCCGTCGCCGCCGCCGTGCGGGAGACCCATACCGAGGTGGCCGGCGGCTTCGGCGCCCAGGCCCGCGACCTTGTCGAGGCGCTCGATCGGTCCAGCCGTGAGACGTTGGAGGCGCTTGACAGTCGTAGCGCCGCCGCCGCCGACCGCATCGTCGGCGCGCATGACGGCGTCGCGCGCGAATTCGACACCCGCGTCGCCTCGCTGTTGCAGCACCTCAACGAAGGCGCCGACGGGGCGAGCCGCGCGATCGGCGAGCGCGCCGACGCCGCCGCGACGCTCGTCGCGCAATCGCACGAGCAACTGGCGCAGGCGTTCGAGGCGAAGTCCGACGGGCTGCTGGCGCGGCTCGCCGAGGCGACCGCCTCGACCTCGGTCGCGTTGGAGACCCACGCCGAGCTGACGGTCGCGCGCATCGCCGAGACGCACGAGACGGTGGCGCGCGATTTCGACGAACGCCGGCGCCATCTCATCGACTCCTTCGCGCAATCCTCGGCCGAGGCGGCGCAGGCCCTCGCGCAAAGCGCGGACGCGGCCGCGGAGCGTCTCGCCGAGGCGCGCGCCAAGCTGCAATTCGAGCAGCAGACGCTCGGCGTCGACGTCGTCGGACGGCTGGAGGCGGTGGCGCAGACCTCGCTCGACGCGCTCAAGTCGCAGGGCGATCACTACGCCGCGCTGGTCACCGAGGCGCACGAGCGGGTCGGCGGCGAGTTCGACGCCCGCCACGCCGAACTGCTGGCCCGACTCCAGACCGCGCTCGCCGAGCAATCAGCGGCGATCGGCGCGGTCAGCGACCGCGCCGCCACCGCCGCGCAGGTCGTCGGCGACACCCACGGCCGGGTCGCCAACGAATTCGACGGACGCATCGCCGCCCTGCTCGAAGCGTCCGAAAAGCATCACCAGCGCGTTGTCGCCGCGGTCGCCGATCGCGCCAGCGCGGCGGTGGCGCAGATCGCCACCACCCACGAAGGCGCGGCGAACGAGTTCGACGCTCGCGTCACCGGTCTGCTGCAAGGCTTCGAGAGCGGCGGCCAGCGGGTCATCGACGCGCTCGGCGAGCGCGCCGACGTCGCCGCCGCCCGGGTCGCCGACACGCAGGAGACGGTGGCGCGCGAACTCGACGGCCGGATCGACCGGCTGGTCGTGGCGTTCGACGACGCGAGCCGGCGCGCGCTTTCCGCGATCGGCGAGGGCGCCGACGCCTCGGCGTCGCGGGTCGCCGAGACCCACGAAACGATGGCGCGCGATCTCGACGCGCGCGTCGCCCTGCTGGCGCAGACGTTTGAGGA
>CAWEDI010000033.1:0-18457 GCA_963807735.1 uncultured Pseudomonadota bacterium
GCTCGGCCGCGCGATCGGGCTCAAGCAGTTTGTCGAGGTCACTGCCGCCGGCGCGCTTCGCCGCCAGCGCCAGCATCTCCTTGCTGGGAGCGGCAATCTCGAAGCGAGTGAGCAGCGCCTCGCGCAGCGTGCTCTCGCCGCAAGTCGCTTCGCCGTCCAAACAAGCCGCGTTGAGGATCTCGTCGACGAGTTCCGGATCGTTGACGGGCCAAAGCCCGAGCGAATCACCGGCTTCATAGGTCAGCGGCCCGTTTTCGAGACCGAAGATGACATGGCGCACGTCTTTGGTTGGGCTTCCGGGATTGAGCCGCGCATTGCTGAGAAGACGCGCCGCATAGGGATTGCGGCGGTTCGGCGCGGCGGGTGCCGAGTTTTCCGTGATCGCGGCGTTCGGTTGCTCCGTCACCGTCGCGGGAGCGTCCGCCCTGGCGACGCGGCTTTCAATTTCCGCGAGCCAGGCGTTGGCGGCGCTCTCGAAATCGGGATCGCAGTCGACGCGCTCCATGATCCGTACGGCGCCGAGCTCATGCAGCCGCGCGTCCAGCGCACGCCCGTAGCCACAAAATTTGTCGTAGCTCGGATCGCCGAGAGCGAGCACCGCGAAGCGAAGCTGATTCAGCCGCGGCGCGTCTTCGCGGGTAAGCGCCTCCCAGAACGGCACGCCGTTATCCGGCGGCTCACCGTCGCCATAGGTGCTGGTGATCAACAAAAGGTTTTGCGCGCGGTCGATCTCCTCAATGGGAAAATCGGCCATCGCCGTCCGCCGCACATCAAGACCCGCTTCGGCGAGGCGCGCGGCGACACGCTCCGCAAGCTCGTCCGCGCGGCCGGTCTGCGACGCCCATAGCACGACGACGCTCGTCTTCGCCGCAGCCGCCGCGCCGTTCGTGGCTTGCGGAACGCCCTCCGAAGCATGGTCGCGACCAAACAGCCCCGCCAACACGCCGTCGAGCCACAGCCTCGTCATGGGCGCCAACGGCGCTGTCGGCGGCAGCATCGGGACGCCGCGGGCGGATTGCTGTTCCGAGACCTGCAAGCCGCTCAGAAAGCCGCTGAGGTAGGTGCGCTCCGCTTCAGTCGGCGCCGGCGCCGGCGCGGGACCTACGCCGATAAGAGAACTTAGCGCTTCGATCCGCGACATGGACGATCCAGGCTTCGACGCTTGCGCCCCAGTTTCTTTCGCGCCGCGTGCATGAGGCGTGCCCCGCTCATCGTTCCCCTCGTCAATGCTAAGGCCCGATCCGGCGAGGGCGAGCGCCCTCGTTTTCGCGGGCGTCTCGACGGCGACGCGCGCCAGGCTCACCGCCGCGTATTTCGGACCGGGTTGCTTGGAGACCGGATCGACCGCGTCGTTCGTCACGGCGTTGACCGCGAGATCATCGGCGAACACGTCGCCCCAATGGAAAGGCGCGAAACAGGCGCCAGCGGCGACGCGGTCGGTGACGATCGCCGGTAGGACCGCTGTTCCTCGCCGTGACCGGACCGCAACGCGGTCCTTGGCGCGGACGCCGAGCGCCTCGGCGTCCTGGGGGTTGATCTCCAAAAACGGCGCAGGGTTCAACTTGTTGAGCGCGGCGATCTTCCCCGTCTTGGTCATCGTGTGCCACTGATGGGGAAGGCGCCCGGTGTTGAAGATGAACGGAAACTCCTCGTCAGGCATTTCCGGCAGCGGCAGGCATGGTCGCGCGTGGAGCTTGGCGCGCCCATTTGCGGTGGGAAAAGCCAGCCGGGGCGTCCCGCCGCTCGCGTCCGTGAAACGGGTCTGGCTGACGCCGTCGTTGATGTAGCGAATGGGATGGCGGTTGGCTTCGTCTTCGGGCGGACAGGGCCACTGCAGCGGCGTGATCTTCAGGCGTGCGTGCGAGGCGCCGCGCATGTCGTAGCCCATGTTCAAATTCGAGGCGCGGGTGATCTCGTCAAACACCTCGGACGCCGAGTCGTAGTGGAACGCCGCCTCGTAGCCCATCGCGGACGCGACCCGCGCGACGATCCGCCAGTCCGCCATCGCCTCGCCGGGCGGCGCTACGGCGCGCGGCATCAGCGTCATGTTGCGTTCGGAATTGATCATGACGCCGTCGGCCTCGGCCCAGAGCGCGCCCGGCAGCAGAATGTCGGCGTAGCGGTTGGTCTCGGTGTCCAGGAAGATGTCCTGCGCGATGACGAGTTCGGCCGCTTCCAGGGCCGCTATGACGTTCGCTCTGTTCGGCACAGTGGCGATGGGGTTGGTGCAGATAATCCAAACCGCCTTGATCTCACCGGCCGCCATGCGGTTGAACATGGCGACCGTGTCCGGCCCCGGTTCAGAGCGGATGGCGCCCTCCGGCACGCCCCACAGCGCCTCCATGAAGGCGCGGTCGGCGGCGTTGGCGACAAGGCGGTGCCCCGGCAAGCCATGGCTCATGTAGCCCATGTCGCGGCCGCCCATGGCGTTCGGCTGGCCGGTCAGCGAGAACGGCCCGCTGCCGGGGCGGCAGATTTTCCCCGTCGCGAGGTGAAGGTTGCAGACTGCGTTGGTGTTCCAGGTCCCAACCACGCTCTGGTTCAGGCCCATGGTCCAGAGCGTCATCCATTCGCCGGCGTCCGCGATCATCGCCGCGGCGCGCCGGATGTTGGCCTCCTTGAGACCGGTCATCTCGGCGACGCGCGCGGGCGGGTAATCGTCGATCAGATCGGAAAGCTGATCCCAACCTTCGGTGAACGCCGCGATGAAATCGAGATCGATCCGGCCGGCGTCGCGCAGCAGATAGAGCAGGCCATTGAGCAAGGCGAGATCGCTGCCCGGTCTGATCGGCAAGTAAAGATCGGCTTTCGCGGCGGTCGAGTTGCGCCGGGGGTCGACCACGATCATCTTTGCGCCCGCCTTCACCCTGTCCAGCACGCGCAGGAACAGGATCGGATGGCAGTCCGCCATATTCGCGCCGATGATGAAGAACAGGTCGGCGCGGTCCATGTCCTGGTAGGAGCCGGGCGGTGCGTCCGCGCCCAGCGACAGCTTGTAGCCTGAAGCCGCGCTCGACATGCACAACCGCGAGTTGGACTCGATGTTGTTGGTTCGGATGAAACCTTTGGCGAGCTTGTTGACGAGATACTGAGCCTCGATCGACATCTGCCCGGAGATATAGAAGCTCAGCGCGTCAGGGCCGTGGGTGTCGCGGATCGCGCTGAGGCGCCGGGCCGTCTCGGCGATCGCCTGGTCGATCGAGACCCGGACGAGATCTTTCACGCGCGTGTCGTGGATATAGCCGCTGTCCAGACGGCCGGGCGCATGGATGGCGAGCGAACTCGTCGCGCCCTTGGTGCAGAGGCGGCCGAAATTCGTAGGGTGGGATTTGTCGCCGCTCAGCTTGACGACCGCATTGCCCTTGACATGCAACTCCATCCCGCAGCCCACGCCGCAATAGGGGCAGACGGTTTTGACTACGGAAGGAGCGGAACTGCTCGTCATGCGTGCAACCGACTTGAGCGAAATGGCCAACGCGTGTGCACGGGCGTCGCGTGGCGTACGGAAAAGCGCTAACGCCCCAAGTTGACGCATTAATCGTGCCAGCGGCCGGCCAGCCGCCTCAGGCGGGAGCGAACTCCTCTACTCTGACCTTGAGCCAAATCTCTCCCGAAGCCCCCAGTTCGACGGGATAGGTGGCGATCTCCAGACGCTCATGGCTCAAGCCACATCCCGTTTTCAGATCGAACGTCCGGTCATGAAGCGGGCACACAATCGTGGCTCCGCCAACCAGTCCATCCGCCAGCGGCCCGTTGAGGTGCGGACAATGGCTTTGCGTCGCGAAAACTTCGCCGGCGTGAGTGTGGAACAAAGCTATGTCCTTGCCATCGACGCGGAACACTCGACCCTCGCCCGGCGGAATTTCCGCAAGCGTCGTCACCAGAACCTTGTCTGCCGGCATCACGCGGTCTCCTTGGCTGGAATCACGTCCGCGAATTGATTGGCGGTCTTGGGCTTGGCGGCTTCGAGCCAGGGATCGTAAGTGGCGTCAACGGACGCCTGCATGGCGGCGTCAAGCGCCTCGCAAATGCCTTCCGAGTCGTCCACCACCACCGCCCGCACGCGTTCGAGCCCGATCCGCTCCATGAACGTGTAGGTCCGCTCCTTCCACTTCGCGTTCTCGCGGTAGAACTGCATGAAGCGCGAGCCGATCAGCATCGCCTCCTCCTCAGAAGCGGCGGTATGCAGGAGGTCGCCTTTGCGAATATGCGCGCCGGCGGCGCCGCCGACATAAACCTCCCATTTGCCCTCGCCGATCGCCACGAAGCCAACGTCTTTGACATAGGCTTCGGAGCAATTGCGCGGACATCCGGCGGTCGCAAGCTTCAGCTTGGCGGGGGAATCGATACCGCGGAAACGGCGCTCGATGCGCTGCGCGAAACCCATGCTGTCGCCGAGACCGAATCGACAGAATTCGATGCCGATGCAGCTTTTGCAAGTGCGGTAGCTCTTGCCCCAGGCGTAGCCCGCCTTGAATTGCAGATCGCTCCAAATCTTCGGAAGGTCGTGCTTCTTCAGGCCGACAAGGTCGATGCGTTGGCCGCCGGTCAGTTTGACGAGCGGCACATCATATTTCCTGGCGACCTCGCCGATGCGGATCAATTCCTCGGGCGTGCAAATGCCGCCGGGCATTTCAGGCACGACCGAGAACGTGCCGTCCTTTTGAATGTTGGCGTGCACACGATCGTTGATGAAGCGCGCATCTCGCTCGTCCTCGTACTCGCCCTTCCAGACTGTGATGAGCAAAGAGGCGAGCGGCGGTTTGGCGTTGGGATCCTCGACGCCGCCGCCGAGCTCGCGAAACACCGCCGAAACCGATTTCAGCCCCCGCGCCAGAACTTCGCGGATCAGCTCCGGCTTGCGGAGCGGGATCGTCGGCACGTAGTAGTGGACCGATGGGTCGTCCTCGACCTCGCCGCCGCAGAGCCATGACACCAGTTCGTTGATCTGCCCCTTGCAGGAGCCGCAGCCCATGCCGGCGCGCGTGGCGTCCATCACAGCCTTCGGCGTGCGTTTGCCGTCGGCCACGCAGGCCGCAATCTTGCCCTTGCTGACGCCGTTGCAGTTGCACACCTGCATATCCACCGGCATTTCATCAAAGGTGACCTTCGCGCTCGGCGTGCCGAGGTCGAACAGCAGGCCGAGGCGCTCGTCGGGCAACGGGGCGTCGCGGTTGAACGCCTGCATGAGAAAGGCGGCCTTGGAAATGTCTCCCATCAGAATGCCGCCAACCAGCCGTCCATCGCGGACGATGAGCTTCTTGTACGTGCCGCGCTTCGGTTCGGTGAACTGGATGACCTCGTCGCGCTCTTCCGCCGGCTCGGTGATCCCCATCGATGCGAGCTCAACGCCCATCACCTTGAGCTTCGTCGCAAGCTTAGAGCCGTGATAGGCCGCCTGCCGGTCGCGATGCGTGATATGATCGGCGAACACTTTCGCCTGATCGTAAAGCGGCGCGACGAGCCCGTACAAACGCCCGCGATGCTGCGCGCATTCGCCGGCGGCGTAGACATGCATGTCGTCGACGGATTGCATGTGATCGTTGACGACGATGGCGCGCTCGACCGTAAGGCCGGCCTTCACCGCAATCTCCGAATTCGGCCTGATCCCTGCGGCGACCACGACGAGGTCGCAATCGAGCGTCCCGCCGTCCTTGAAGCGCAGCCCCGTGACTTTCCGGTCTCCCAACACCTCCGAGGTCAGCTTGCCCAGATGCACATGGATTCCCATGTCTTGCATGGTCTTCCTGAGCATGCCGCCGCCGGTCCCGTCGAGTTGCATTTCCATGAGATGGCCGGCGAGATGGACGACGTGGGACTCGCAACCAAGCGCCATCATCGCGCGCGCCGCCTCGAGACCCAGGAGACCGCCGCCGATCGTCACGGCGACCTTGCTTTGTTTGGCGTAATCGACGATGGCCGCGCAATCGTCGACCGTGCGATAGCCGAACACGCCCGGCTTCAGGCGGCCGTCGTCGCCGCGAGCGCCGGCCATCGGCGGAATGAAAGCGCGGCTTCCCGTCGCGATCAGCAACGTATCATAGGTCTCGCGCGCGCCCTGCGCGGAAACGACGACCCGCGCCGCGCGGTCGATCGTCGTCACAAGATGCCCGCTATGCAGCGTAACGCCGTTCTGAGAATACCAATCGAGTGGGTTGATTAAGATTTCATCTGCCGTCTGGGCGCCGTTGAGCAAATTCGATAGCAGGATTCGGTTGTAGTTTCCGTAAGGCTCCTCGCCGAACATGACGATATCGAATTGCTCGCCGCCGCCGCGCGCGAGCACTTCCTCGACCGCTCGCGCCCCCGCCATTCCGTTGCCGACGACGACAAGCTTCTGTTTGATCATGGAGTGAACCCTGTCGGCTACGGTTCAGATTTCGAGGATGCCGATATCGATCACTGTCTCGCCGGAGACGCCCTCCGGCGCGGAGACGTAAATCTCAATCTTGGTGTCGGGCTCGAGGTCTTCGACCACGGTCAGCGGCACATGGGCGCCGGCTTTGGCGCCGATCGGAAAGAGTCGCATCGGCTTGCCGTCGCGCATGAGGAACAGCGTCATCAGCTCCGCACCGGAATTGCCGGCGCGCAAATACACGAGCTGCGCCCGGCGATCCCCGGGCACGACGTAGATAAGGCTGCTGTCGAGGAGCGCGGGACGCGCCAATCCGCTGCCCTTGTAAGCGAACACCCCGTTGAGAAACTTCGGGAATGACTCCATCAGCCAAATCCTCTTTCGCGGGCCATCGAGCCGCGGTTCGCGCGCATCGTTGGCGGCGTACGCTCCTGAGTTCGCGCGACCTCCTCGCCGCGCCAACCACCGTCGTCGTTGACATCTCCCATTTGATGCGAAGAACATGCCAGACCGGCCCGCTGCCCGGGTCCAAGGAACGGAAGTCGGGCGAGACGAAAGCGAGGCGTCGGATATTGACACGGGGCGCTTCTCTTTTTTCACAGTCTCGGCCGAGCCATTTGCAAGTGGAGACCGGCCTCTCGACCTGCGCTGGGCCGCGCGAGCGCAACGAGGACTATGCCGGGGTATATCTCGGAACGCCGGAGCAACGATCGCTGCGCGGCGTTGTCGCGGCCGTCGCCGATGGCGTCAGTGCGGGTCGCGGCAGCCGCGTGGCGGCGGAACTCGCGGTGCGGGGCTTCATCGAAGCTTATGTCGGCGATCTCGCATCGCGCGGTGTGAGAAGGATCGCGGCGAACGGCGTGAAGGCGATCAACAGCTGGGTCCACGCGCAGGGCGGGACCGATCCCAACCTCGCGGGCATGTCGACGACATTGTCCGTGCTCATTCTACGCGGAGGCGCCGCGCATATCGTCCATGTCGGCGACTCGCGAATTTACCGGATGCGTCAAGGTAAATTGGATTTGCTGACGCACGATCATGTGCTCAACGCCTTCGAGGGCCGCCATGTCCTGACGCGCTCGCTCGGCGGCCAAGCCTTCTGTTCGCTCGACTATTCCGCGGAAGCGTTGCGAGCCGGCGATCGTTTTTTGCTTTGCACCGATGGCGTGCACGGCGTGCTCAACAGTCAGGCGCTCGCGACACTTTTGCAGGCCGAGGCGTCGCCAGGCGAAATCGCGCGATCGCTGACAGACGCCGCGCTGGCCTCGGGAGGGGTGGACAATGCGACGGCGCTCGTTCTCGATGTCGCCGGTGTGCCGGAGGCGCGGCTCGCCGACGTCGAAACCGTGCTCGGCGCGCTCCCGATCCGGCCGGCGCCGAAAACGGGCGAAATCGTCGACGGCTTGCGCATGGAGCGTCTTGTCGCCGACGGATTTTACACGCGCGTCTTCAAGGCGATCGATCTCGCGCGCAACGCCCCCGTATTCGTCAAGTTTCCGAAAGAACATGTCGTCGGCGACGAGGTGATGAGGCAGGCGTTCCTGCGCGAGAATTGGGTCGCCTCGCTGGTCCGCAGTCCCTATGTCGGAGAAGGCCTCGAGCGAGAGCGAAGCCAGCTTTATTCCGCCCTGGTATGGTACGAGGGCGAGACCCTCGAAAGCCGCCTGAATCGGCAGCCGAAGGTCAGCGCGACGCTCGGGCTCGCCATCGCCGCGCAGCTGATCAAGGGCGTAGCGGCGTTGCATCGCGCCGGCGTCATCCATCGCGACATCAAGCCCGACAACGTCATTCTCCTCGCCAGCGGCGGCCTCCGGCTCATCGATCTCGGCGTGGCGCGCGCGCCGCAGCTCGATGACTTTCCCGAGGACGTCGCGCCCGGCACGCCAAATTATATGGCGCCCGAACTCTACGCCGGCGCCAGGGGCGACGAGCGCTCCGACATCTTCGCCCTCGGCGTGACGCTTTTTCGAATGTTCACCGGCGCTTTTCCCTATGCGGAAACGGACTCGCGCGCTCGCCCGAGCTTTCGTCGGGCGGCGCCGCTCTCCCGGCTTCGTCCCGATTTGCCTAGCTGGCTCGGACCCCTGCTGGCGCGCGCGCACGCCTTCCACCCCCGAGACCGGCCCGCCGACGCGATCGAGTGGCTGTTCGACCTGGAACAGGGTCAAATGCGCGGCGGCCAGCCGACCCCGACGCCGCTGCCGCTCTACGATCAAAACCCGCTGCTGGTTTGGAAACTGGTCAGCGCCGGGCTCGCCATCGCCCTGGCGGCGTCGCTGTTCGCTCAAGCGACGCTTTGGCGGCCCCCCGTGGGCGTCGCGCCGAGCGCGTTCCCGGCGCGGTTGCGGTAGTCGCGAGACGAGTTGGCACGATACATGCCAACGAAATCTCAGCGGTTGCGCGTCGTGAATGCGGCATTTGCCGCCGGCGCGGCGTTTTTTATTTCATCGGAGCGCGATATGCCGGTCGATCTGACATTGGCGAAGGCCACGCGGATTGAACTCTTCAGTCTCCGCACCCCGCAAATGCGCGCGTTTCACATGACCTGGCTCGCCTTCTTCGTTTGTTTCTTCGCCTGGTTTGCGACCGCGCCGCTCATGCCGATCATCGCCAAGGATCTCACGCTCAGCAAGGATCAGGTGTATGACATCACCATCGCGGGCGTGTTCGCCACGATCCTTGCGCGAATGGCGATTGGGCCGCTCTGCGACAGCCTGGGTCCGCGCATAACATACACGCTTTTGCTGGTTCTCGGTTCGATCCCGGTCTTCCTCATCAGCTTGTCGTGGAACTATGCGTCCTTTCTGATCCTTCGATTGTTGGTCGGCGTCATCGGCGCAAGTTTCGTCATCACGCAATACCACACCTCGGTGATGTTCGCGCCCAACGTTGTGGGCACGGCAAACGCGACGGTGGGCGGCTGGGGCAACGCCGGCGGCGGCGCGACGCAAACGCTGATGCCTCTGCTGACGAGCGCCATCGCCGCCTTCGGCGTCAGTCAAACCTTGAGCTGGCGAGCGGCGGTGTTGACGCCCGGAGTGCTCATGCTCATCGTCGCCGCGCTCTACTGGCGGTTCACACAGGATACGCCGCAAGGAAACATCCTCGAATTGCGCCGGAAAGGCGTGTCGGTCGACTCTGGCAAGAAGGGCGGCTGGGACGTGATGAAGGTCGCCGCGCGAAATTATCGCGTTTGGATTCTCGCCGCCAGCTACGGCGCTTCGTTCGGCGTCGAACTTTTCGTCCACAGCATCGCCGTCACCTATTTCTTCAACCGCTTCAGCCTTTCCGTCGAGCAAGCGGGATATGCAGTCGGCGCCTTCGGGCTGCTCGCGTTGTTCGCGCGCGCGCTGGGCGGCATCTTGTCGGATCGCATCGCGGGCTATGGCGGTCTTGACGCCCGCGTCTGGATGTTGGCCGCGATGCTGTTGCTCGAGGGCGGGCTTCTGATCGCGTTCTCGCAGGCCAATGTCGTCGCCCTGGCGATCGTTTTTCTCATTGCGTTCGGACTGTTCACGCACATGGCCTGCGGATCGCTGTACGCGCTGGTTCCCTTTATCGACCGCAGCGTGCTGGGGGGCGTGGCCGGGATCATCGGCGCCGGCGGCAACATCGGCGGCGTCATCGCCGGTTTCCTGTTGCGCGGTATCGGAAGCGTGCAGGAATGCTTCCTGATCCTGGGGCTCGCGGCCATCGCCTGCGCAGTCGCCGCGGTGCTCGTGCGCTTTTCGAGCGTTCACAAGACCACCGAGCAAGCCTTGTACGATGAAGCGATCGCTCGCCGACTGGCCTCTTATCCAAATAGCGGCGCAAACCATCGCGTCGCCGCAAGGATACGGGCCTAAAACCCGCCGACTTGTTTTTGTCCGCGCGTCATGCGTCCATCGGGTGCTGACCGTTAAATTTGAAACACTCTAGGGGTCAAAATCCAACACTTGGTACTCAGGAGCGTCGTAGACGGGCGGCTAGCGGGCGCTCGCGACTTCAGGAGATTTGCAGCGCAATGAGCTCGCGCCGCTTCATTGGATCACCTCATCTGCGCCGACGAGCAACACTGGGGAGATCTCAAGCCCCGGCGCCTTGGCCGTCATCAAGCTGACGACGGTCTTGAACTTCGTCGCCTGCTCGATCGGGATGTCGCCGGGTTTCGCGCCTTTGAGAATCTTGTTCACGAAGATGGCGACGTGCCGATACAATTCGACGAAGTCGACGCCGTAGCCCAGCAGCCCGTCGTGGGTGGCGGCGAGCGGCACCCCGATCCTCGGCAGGCCACGCTTCATCGCGATAGCGGATAAAGCGGCGTCGTTGGATTGAAACAAAGTGTGGTCCGTCGTCACGAAGCCGCCGATCGGCTCAGAAGGCGCAGAAGGAACGCGCCGTCGAATTCGCCGAGGCTCGCGAGTTCGATCGGTCGCAACTCCACTTTCAACCCCGCGGCGGAACGCGCCGACAGCAGACACGCGCACGAAGCAGCGCCTCATCCATATCCTGATCCAGGAAATTGTCTGCGAAATAGACGATACCGCGCCGAGTCCGCATGAGCCGAAGTCTCCCGCGCGGAAGCAAGCGCCCCACGGTGAGCGACTGCGTGAAAACCCTGGCGAGCCCCACTTCAGGCAACCGTGGCGCAAGCATGAGGCGCGGAGGGATATTGGCCGTTAAAGCTTGTTGACCGTCTCACTTCAGAACATGCGCCGAAATCAGGCCCGAAAGCAGAACGGCGGCGGCCAGTACGAGCACGGAGGCGAAAAACAATTGAAGCGTCACCTGATAGACGGGTTCGTCGTCGTCCCTCGGCAACAGCGCGCGCCACAGCGCGACAAACTCCATGGCGATGGCAAGAGCCAACAGGACAGCGGAAACAATCGAGGCGGCGCTCCATTCGCCTTCGGCCTCGAAGCCCCAATAGCGCACAAACAGCAGCGAGAACCCGACAACCACGGTGATGGCCGAAATGATTCCCTGTCGGTAGCCGCTCGGCAACGGTCGCGGGGGCCGCGGCGCCTTCGGGTCAGGTGCGCTCATGTTCAACCTACTCCGAGAAAAGAGAGCGGACGCCTGATGCGTCCGGATTGATTGACGGCGAGCGGGTCACCCGGACTTGGCTGACCGCGCGCATGAAGTTCCCCTGACCACAAGCCTGGGTCGGACCTTGACGAGACGGGTCGGCCGCATCGGTTCGGCGCAACGCGCTTGCAACAATTCCCGGGCGACCCGGCCGCCCTCCTTTCGCGAATAGCTCACCGAGGTCAACGAAATATAGCCGTAGGCGGCGATCTCGATGTCGTCGTAGCCGCAAAGCGCGAAGTCGGACCCCGCGATCAGGTTTTGCTCCCTCGCCGCGCCGAGCGCGCCGAGCGCGGTCAAATCGTTGGCGGCGAAGACCGCGGTCGGTCGGTCGCGGGCCGCAAACAGAGCTCTGGCGGCCTCGAAGCCGGAGGCCTGCGTATAATGACCCGTCCAAACTGTCGCGGTAGCGCCCTTGATTGACTGGAACCGCCGCAGAAACGCCTCCCTTCGCTCCTGCGAGCCGGCGCCGCCGCCGCCGTCGATGTGCGCCGCCTTGCGATGGCCGAGCGAAAGGAAGTGGTCGGCGACCAACCGGCCGCCGAGACGGGAATCCGACAACACGCAATCGACGCCGGGAACGTTGCGCCCGACCGCGACCGTGGGCACGGCCGCCGCGAGCGCCTGAATTTGCGGCGCGTCGAGTTGCGAGCCAACCAGCACGATTCCGGCGACGCGGTGCGACAGGAACGAATCCAGCGATGCGCGCTCCCGGCCGGCGTCGTTGAAGCCCGAAGCCAGATAGATGTCCGGCGCTTCGCCGTCGCCCGCCGGCGCAAAGCCGTCCAAGATCTCGGCCATGATGGGGTTGTGAAGATCGGCAAGCAGAACGCCGTAGCTCGATTGACTGGCGCGGGCGAGGCGGCTGGCGTTCACGTTCGGGAAATAGCCCATTTCACGGGCGGCGCGCAGGATCTCATCGACGCGTTTGGCGGAGATTTTCGGCGAACGCCGCATCGCCAGGCTCACCGTCGCGCGCGAGACGCCAACCTTGGCCGCGATGTCGTCCATAGTGACCGAGGCGATCATGACCGCAATGCTCCGTCGGATTGACATCGTCTAGGTGAAGCGCTCTACTGACGCAAATTGAAGCGCTTCACCTGGCCGCCGCGCGCGCGCTTCGCCGGGGCGGCGCAGCCATCAGGGAGGAGACCATTATGCGGAAATTCGCCTGGGCGGTGGGATTGTGCGCACTTTGGATCGGCGGCGCCGTCGCCGATCCGCTGAAAATCATGATGGTGACGCACTCGCCCGAGTCCGACACCTATTGGGTGAGCGTCTCCAAAGGCCTCAGTCAGGCCGGGAAAGATCTCGGCGTCGACGTGCAATATCGCGGGACCGACAAGAACCTGAACGATCCCAACCAGCAGCGCCGCAATCTCGAAGCGGCGATCGCCGCCAAGCCCGACGGCCTCATCGTCAGCGACCCGACGCCGGCGTCGCTCAACGAGACGATCAAAAAGGCGTCCGACGCCGGAATCCCGGTCATCCTCGTCAACCAGGGCGGCGATCAGGTCGAGAAGGTCGGCGCGCTCGCCTTCGTCGGCGACGAACCGTCGCATCAGGGAGAGCTTGGCGCGCAGCAGTTCAACGCCCTGGGCGTCAAACATGCGCTGGTCATCACCACGCCGACGGGCGCCATCCCGTTCGTGGATGCGCGAACCAACGGATTCTCCAGGGCGTTCAAGGGATCTTCGTCGCTTGCGGAAATCCCGCTGCCGGACGCCAGCAACGCCAACCGCGTCAAAACCATCACGGAGACGCTGTTGCAAAAGGACCCCTCGATCGACGCCGTGTTCTCGGTTGGATCGGCGTTCATCGCCGCGATGGAGCAGGTGCGCACCGATCTCGGCGACCGCGGCGCCGCGATGCATTGGGGCACGATCGACGTGACGGCGGGCGCCATCATCGCGCTGAAAGCCCGCAAGCTCGATTTCGCGCTGGACGCGCAGCAATATGCGCAGGGCTATTATCCCGTCGTCATGCTCGCGCTCTATCTGCGGCAGGCGATCCAACCAGGGGCGTCGACTTTCGTCACCGGGCCCGCCGTGGTCACGCCGGACAATGTCGCCAAGGTCGCCGCCGCTTCGCGATGACGAAGGTCGTCTCATGAGCGCAAGCCAGACGTCCAAAAACAGCGGCCCGCCGGCCTTCGGCCTGCGCACGCTGCTCACCCGCCCGGAGTGTACGGCGATCGCCGGGACAATCCTGGTGTTTGCGTTTTTCGCGATCTTCACCGGACGGGCGGGTTTCCTCTCGATCGCGATGACGCGCAACTATCTCGAAGTGGCGGCTGAGATCGGGATCATCGCCGCGCCGGCGACTTTGCTGATCGTGGCCGGCGAGTTTGATCTGTCGGTGGGCTCTTCGGTCGCGGCCGGCGAGACGATCATCAGCTATCTCACCGTCGTCGCCGGTTGGTCGTTCGCCGCCGCCTTCGCCGCGGCGGTCGTCTTCGCCGCCGCGATCGGATTCATCAACGGCCTGCTCGTCGTGCGGACGAAGCTGCCATCCTTCATAATCACGCTGGCGATGCTGTTCATCGTGCGCGGCGCGGCGCAGGGCGTGTTGCGCATGCTGACCGGCACGAGCACCATCGACGGCGTGCGCGAGGCGATCGGCGAGGGCGGGCTGGGGGCGCTGTTTTCGAGCTCGGTCGGGCCGTTCTCGGTCTCGCTGGTGTGGTGGATCGGCCTGACGCTGCTGGCGGCGTGGATCCTGGATCGCACGGCGTTCGGCAACTGGATTTTCGCCACCGGCGGCAATCAGGCGGCCGCGATGCGGACCGGCATTCCCGTCGATCGCGTAAAGATCCTGCTCTATATCGCGGTCTCCGTCTCGACCACGTTGGTCGCCACGCTCGACCTGTTCGCCATCAATCAAGGCAACGCCAACGCGGCGATCGGGCGCGAGTTCGAGGTGGTGACGGCGGCGGTCATCGGCGGCGCGCTGCTGACCGGCGGCTATGGCTCGCCGATCGGCACGATGTTCGGGGCGTTGCTGTTCGGCATGGTCGACCAGGGTTTCTTCTTCACGCCGCTGCCGGACGTATGGTTCATGACCTTCCTCGGCCTGATGCTGCTCGTCGCGGTGTTCATCAACAACGCCATTCGTATTCAGTCACTGAAGCCGCGGGGGCGGAGCTGATGGACGGCGAGCCGTATCTGGAGGCGATCGGCGTCTCGAAATCCTATCAGAGCGTGGCCGCCCTTCAGGACGTCACCCTCCGCGTCCGGCCGGGCGAGGTCGTCTGCCTGCTCGGCGACAACGGCGCCGGCAAATCGACGTTGATCCAGATCCTCAGCGGTGTCGCGCAACCGGACACCGGGCGGCTGCGCGTCGCTGGTCAGGACGTCCGCTTTCGCTCCCCCAACGATGCGCTCGACAAAGGGATCGCGACCGTCTTTCAGGATCTTGCAGTGGTGCCGATCATGCCGGTCTACCGCAATTTCTTCCTCGGTCGCGAGCCGACGATTGGTTGGGGGCCGTTGCGTCGGTTCGACAGCCGCCGAGCGATCACGGTTGCGGCGGAGGCGTTACGAGACCTCGGCGTCGATGTCAACGCGGTGCGGCGGCCGATCGGCACGCTGTCGGGCGGGCAGCGGCAGAGCGTGGCGGTCGCGCGAGCCGTCCACTTCGGCGCGCGCGTGCTGATCCTGGACGAACCGACATCGGCGCTCGGCGTCAGGCAGGCGGAAATCGTGCTCGACTATGTCCGCCGCGCCAAGGCCAAGGGCATCGGCGTGATCCTCATCACGCACAACGTCAGCCACGCCTACCCGATCGGCGACACGTTCGTCGTGCTGTTTCTGGGGCGGCAGCTCGGCTTGTTCCAGAAGGCGGAGCTGAGCGAATTTCAGTTGATGCAGTTGATGGCCGGCAAGATCGACGCGGCGCCGGCCGTGTCTCCGCCGGGTTGAGGAGAAACGTCATGCCCTACGCGCAATCCGCCGGCGCTCGCATCTACTACGAAACCCGCGGGGAGGACGACAGGGTTCCGGTGCTGTTCATCGAGGGCTTCAGCGTCCAGATGATCGGCTGGCGCGAGGCGTTTCTCCAGCAATTCGTCAACAAGGGCCTGCGCGTCGTGATCTTCGATAATCGCGATGTCGGGCTCTCGCAATCGTTCGGCGGCCCCGAGGAATTCGACGGCGGCTATTCGTTGGAGGATATGGCGGACGACGGCTTCGCCGTGCTCGATGCGCTCGGGCTTGACAGCGCGCATGTGGTCGGTCAGTCCATGGGCGGCATGATCGCGCAGTTGATGGCGCTGCGTGACCCGCGAAGGGTGCGCTCGCTCGCTCTATTCTACACGGCGCCCGGAACGGGCTATCTCCGATCGCGCAGCCAGGAGGCTGCGGTCAACCCGGCCAATCTCTACGTCCGTCGGCCCCGGGACGAGGCGATCGCCGCCTTGGTTGAGCGCGAACGCCTTTCGCAATCGACCGCCTTTGAATTCGACGAGGTTTGGGTTCGCGAATGGGCGACGCGCAGCTACGAGCGCTGCTATGCGCCCGCCGGCGTCGCTCGCCAAGCCGCCGCCATCGGGCGGCTGCCAAGCCAAATCGCCGGGTTGGAGACGTGTCAGCGGCCGGCCGTCGTCATCCACGGCCGCGACGACCGTTTGATTGACCCCGCCGCTGCGTTCGAGCTTGCGCGGCGATTGCCGAATTCCGAGCTGCACCTCTACGCTGGACTCGGTCACGAGCTCGCCAGGCCGTTATGGGGGGAGTGGGTCGAGATCCTCGACAGAGCTTTCGCGCGGGCGGCGGGATGATTTCTACGCGGCGAAGCCATTTAGCCCTCAGAGATCGTCGTCTTGCCGGATGGGGCGCATCAGCGGCGCCGTAGATTGCTTCGCTTGCTCGCAATGATGGAGAGAGGCGAGCAATTATACCGGAAAGCGCATCACAACACGCGCGACAGGAAATCCTTCGTGCGCTCGGATTTCGGATTGGCGATCACATCGCGCGGCGGCCCTTGCTCGACGATGACGCCGGCGTCCATGAAAATCAGCTCATCGCCGACTTCGCGCGCAAAGCCGATCTCGTGCGTGACGACAACCATCGTAATCCCGGTCGCGGCAAGATCGCGCATCACTTGCAAAACTTCGCCGACCAACTCCGGATCGAGCGCCGAGGTCGGCTCGTCGAACAGCAACACCTTGGGATTCATCGCCAGCGCCCGCGCGATCGCCGCGCGCTGTTGTTGGCCGCCCGACAGCTCGCGCGGATAGCGTCCGGCCTTGTCGGAGAGCCCCACGCGCGCCAGCAGCGTCTCCGCCTTGGCCTTCGCCTCCCGCAGCGGGACGCCGCGCACGTGGGTTGGCGCTTCAATCAGGTTTTCGAGGACAGTCATATGGGAGAACAGATTGAAGGACTGGAAGACCATGCCGATCTCGGCGCGCCGTTGACAGAGCAGACGATCCTTCAACTCATAAAGCTTTCCGCCGCGCAGGTCGTAGCCGACGAACTCGCCATCGACGAGCAACACGCCGCTGTCGAGCTTCTCCAGATGGTTGATGCAGCGCAGCAGCGTGCTCTTGCCCGAACCCGACGGGCCGATGATGCAGCAGACCGAGCCGGCCCGTACGCTGAGATCGACGCCTCTCAGCACCTCCAGGGGGCCGAAGGATTTGCGCACGCGGCGAGCAAAGATCATCGCGTCGGCGGGTACGCCGAAGCGCCGCTGATTTTCCGACTTGCCGTTCACCCGTGCCGCCGCGTCAGGCCGGCGCGCAGAATCAGATGCAGAAGCGTGTCCTCGCGGCGGTCGCTGCGGCCGAAGCGCCGTTCGAGAAAATGCTGGGCGAACGACATCACGGTGACGACGAACAAATACCAGAAGGCGACGACGATCAGCAGCGGGATGGTCTCGAAGGTGCGCGCGTAGATGCTCTGCGCAGTGTAAAACAGATCGTCGACGGCGATGAAGGTGACGAGCGAGGTCATCTTCAACAGGCTGATCGCCTCGTTGCCGATGGGCGGCACGACGAAGCGCATCGCCTGCGGCAACACGATGCGCAACAGGATATTGCGATGCGGCATGCCCAACGCGCTCGCCGCCTCAAATTGCCCGTGCGGCACGGAACGAACGCCGGCGCGGATGATCTCGGCGATGTAGCCCGCCTCGCACAGCGAAAGCGCGACGACGGCGGAGACGAACGGCGTCATCACGTCGTTGGTGCGGACCGAGAATAGGGTTCCGACGATCGGCAGCGACAGCGAAAACGTTCGGAACAGCAGCGACAGATTGAACCAGAAGATGAGCTGGATCAGCGCCGGCACGCCGCGAAAGAACCAGACATAGACGCCAGCGAAGCCTTGCAGCAAATAGCTCGGCGAAACCCGCATGACCGCGACGAGCGCGCCGATGACGATGGCGCAAGCCATAATCACCGCCGTCAACAGAAGGGTGACGCCGAGGCCGCGCATTATCGAGGGATGAAACAGATAATGGATCGCGACGTCCCAGCCGAACGTCGGATTGGCCGCGAACGCTCGCAGCAGCGCGAGCGCCAGCAGAGCCACGATGGCGGCGCCGAACCAGACGCCGTAGCGCCGCCGCGGCACGACGATCAGGGTCTCGGCGCCGTCGAACGACGCTTCCGCGGCGGCCTCCTGCATTGCGCGCGGCTCCTAGTCCTGGCGCAGCTTGTCCATGGCGTCGACCAGATAGGGCGCGCGAATCGCGTATTTGCCCATGCCGTATTTGTCGAGCACCCGCTGATAGCCGCCGTCCTGGAACAATTGCGTGAGGGCGGCGAGCATCATGTCTTCCGTCGCCTTGTCGCCCTTGGCGACCGCGAGGCCGAGCGGGGCCACTTCGTAGAGTTGCGGCAGCACCACGAGCTTTCCGCCGCTCGTGCGCTCGAAATAGCTCGAGGCGGTCGCGTCGTCCATGCGCGCGTCGATGCGGCCCGAAAGCACCGCCTGAACCATGTCGGTCGAGCCGTTGAACACGGATTTCTCGATGACCGGAAGGCCGGCCGCCTTGCAATCGGCGCTGAGCTTGTCGACGAGGAAGTCGGAGGCG
>CAWEDI010000034.1:0-108825 GCA_963807735.1 uncultured Pseudomonadota bacterium
TCAGGAAATTCGCGAACCAACTCTGCAAGGTTTTCTCGGCGGGCCTTGTCGCTTTTGCAGAGCGGATCAAGAGTTCAGAGCGAGCATTCATGTCGTGCGCCGCGAATTGAGCCCCTATCGAACAGGCAAAACGCAACGCGCCGGCGCGGGCTGCGCGCCGGCCCCTGCTTGTCTCATGCGCTTTGTTGCAGATGCGCCGTCTTGCGTCGGATTTTTCGAAGCAATGGGACAGCAAGCGTGAGGCATGAAACGACCACACAGCGCACTTTATCGTAAATTGAAGTTATTTCAAGCCATAATTGCGAATGAAATTCTTTGGTAGGAGCCCAAGGTTGTCGATATTAGCTTACGCTGGGTAAATTGAGGGCAAATCGTAAAGTAAACTTCGGTGTAATAAGGTCTTGGCCGTCGATAATGCAATCCATATTGCTTGTTTACGTCTCGCCGCCTGAAGAAGAAGCGCAAATCCCAACGTCGTCGCGCGTTTGTGACGCGGCGGCGAGCGCCCTCCGAACAGGCTGCGAACGTCATGGGAGGATCAACCTCCAGGTCGGCCTGGAGGTCGACCATCTGGCGCCCCACGTCGTTTGCACAGGTTGCTTCGTCGCATTGCTCTAAAGCGGTTACCGATCAAGTTGTACCGCCGTCATGGCGAGCGAAGCGAAGCGATCCACGTCTCCGCCGAGCCGAGCTTCACCGCCTAGCCTACGATCTCGGCGCGCTGGATTGCTTCGCTTCGCTCGCAATGACGGGCCGATTCTGTCTGATCAGTATCTGCTAACAATGACGAAGGTTGGCATTGGCCCTGCAAAATTTGGGCGCAAAAAAGGGCGCCGGCCCGGCCGGCGCCCCTGCATTCGCTGCGCTTCAGTGCGCCAGAATCGCCAGCAGCAGCAGCGCCACGATGTTGGTGATCTTGATCGCCGGGTTCACCGCGGGGCCGGCGGTGTCCTTGTAGGGGTCGCCGACGGTGTCGCCGGTCACCGACGCCTTGTGCGCGTCGGAGCCCTTGAAGTGCTTGACGCCGTCCTTGTCGGTGAAGCCGTCCTCGAACGACTTCTTGGCGTTGTCCCAGGCGCCGCCGCCCGACGTCATCGAGATCGCGACGAACAGGCCGTTGACGATCACGCCGAGCAGCGAGGCGCCGAGCGCGGCGAAGGCGTTGGCCTTGTCGCCGGAGATCAGCCAGCACGCCGAAATAGACGACGAACGGCGCCAGCACCGGCAGCAGCGAGGGGATGATCATCTCGCGGATCGCCGCCTTGGTCAGCATGTCGACCGCGCGGCCATAGTCGGGCCGCTGCGTGCCCTGCATGATGCCGGGCATTTCCTTGAACTGCCGGCGCACCTCGACCACCACCGAGCCGGCCGCGCGGCCGACCGCCGTCATCGCGATGCCGCCGAACAGATACGGGATCAGGCCGCCGAAGATCAGGCCGGCGACCACATAGGGGTTCGACAGGTCGAACGAGACGTGGACGTCCTTGAAGTAGGGGAACTTGTCGGCGTTGGCGGAGAAGTAGGTGAGGTCGTTCGAATAGGCCGCGAACAGCACCAACGCGCCGAGGCCCGCCGAGCCGATCGCGTAGCCCTTGGTCACCGCCTTGGTGGTGTTGCCGACCGCGTCGAGCGCGTCGGTGGAGTGGCGCACTTCCTTCGGCAGGCCCGCCATTTCGGCGATGCCGCCGGCGTTGTCGGTGACCGGGACCGAACGCGTCGAGCGCGACGATCATGCCGGCGAGGCCGAGCATCGTCGTCACCGCGATCGCGGTGCCGTAGAGGCCGGCGAGCTGGAACGTCGCGATGATGCCGATGACGATGACGATCGCCGGCAGCGCCGTCGATTCGAGCGACACGGCCAGGCCCTGGATCACGTTGGTGCCGTGGCCGGTGACGGAGGCCTGCGCGATCGACACCACCGGGCGCTTGCCGGTGCCGGTGTAATATTCGGTGATGACGACGATCAGGCCGGTGATGATCGAGGCCGACGATGCCGCACGCGAACAGGTTGAGGCCGGTGATCGACTTGCCCGCGACCATGCCGATTTCGCCCCAGCCGATCACCAACACGGTGGCGATGCGCGAGGCCGACGATCGACAGGAGGCCGGTCGACGATCAGGCCCTTGTAGAGCGCGCCCATGATCGAGTTGTCGGCGCCGAGCTTGACGAAATAGGCGCCGACGATCGAGGTGAGGATGCAGACGCCGCAGATCGCGAGCGGATAGATCATCGACGGCAACAGCGAGTCGGTCCCGGCGAAGAAGATCGAGCCGAGCACCATCGTCGCGACGACCGTCACCGCGTAGGTCTCGAACAGGTCGGCCGCCATGCCGGCGCAGTCGCCGACATTGTCGCCGACGTTGTCGGCGATCGTCGCCGGGTTGCGCGGATCGTCCTCGGGGATGCCGGCCTCGACCTTGCCGACGAGGTCGGCGCCGACATCGGCGCCCTTGGTGAAGATGCCGCCGCCGAGACGGGCGAAGATCGAAATCAGCGAGGCGCCGAAGCCGAGCGCGACCAGCGCGTCGATGACGACGCGATCACCCGGCGCGTGGTGCATCGGCCCGGTCAGCACCAAGAAATAGCCGGCGACGCCGAGCAGCGCGAGACCCGCCACCAGCATGCCGGTCACCGCGCCGGATTTGAAGGCGATGTCGAGGCCGGCGGCCAGCGACTCGCTCGCCGCCTGCGCGGTGCGCACGTTGGCGCGCACCGAGACGTTCATGCCGATGAAGCCGGCGGCGCCGGAGAGAATCGCGCCGATGGCGAAGCCGATCGCCGACGTCCCAGGACAGCAGATAGGCCAGCCCGAGGAAGACGACGACGCCGACGACCGCAATGGTCGAGGTACTGACGCTTGAGATAGGCTTGCGCGCCTTCGCGCACGGCGGCCGAGATCTCCTGCATCCGCGCCGAGCCGGCGGAGGCCGCCATCACTTGACTGACCGTCACGCCGCCGTAGACGAGCGCGAGCAAACCGCACAAGATTATCAGCCCTAATGCCATAGCGTTCGGCCCCCGGAACTCTTAAGAATACGGCGCCTTGTTTCGCGCCGTGTCGGTTGGATCGGGCGCCGTCTTGCCAGAAACGCGCCCGCGCCGCAACGCACACAAAGCCGCAGAAAGCCCTTATTCGCCAAAAGTCGCCGCGCGCGCCGGCTAAAAGTTAACGGGCATGCCCGAAATCCGGAGCGGGCAATCCGTGCGACCGGGCGGCGGCGGTTAGCGTATTCGCCATCAGCATCGCGATCGTCATCTTGCCGACGCCGCCGGGCACCGGCGTGATCGCGCCGGCGACCTCCGCCGCCTCGGCGTAAGCGACGTCGCCGACGAGGCGGGTCTTGCCCGCGCCCTTCTCCGGCGCGGGAATGCGGTTGATGCCGACGTCGATGACGATCGCGCCGGGCTTCACCCAATCGCCCGTCACCATCTCCGGCCGGCCGACCGCGGCGACCAGCACGTCGGCGCGCCGCGCGACTGCCGGCAGGTCGCGGGTGCGCGAATGGGCGATCGTCACCGTGCAATTGCGCGGCGAGCAGCAGCTGCGCCATCGGCTTGCCGACGATGTTGGAGCGGCCGACGACGACCGCCTCAAGCCCGTCGAGCTTGCGGCCGAGCCGCTCGCACGCGCGGTCGATCAGGATCATCGAGCCGGCCGGCGTGCAGGGGATCAGCGCGCGCTCGAACACGCCCGAGGCGGCGAGGCCGACATTGACGGGGTGGAAGCCGTCGACGTCCTTGGCCGGGTCGATCGCCTCCAGCACACGCGTCGCGTCGATCGCCTTCGGCAGCGGCAGCTGGACGAGAATGCCGTGAACGGCGGGGTCGCGGTTGAGCCGGTCGACGAGCGCGAGCAGCTCGGCCTTGGCTGGTCGTGTCCGGCAGATCGAATTGCAGCGAGTGGAAGCCGCACAGCTTCGCCGCCCTGCCCTTGGCGCCGACATAGACCTGGCTGGCCGGGATCGGCGCCGACCAGCACGACCGCGAGACCGGGCGTCACGCCCTTCGCGGCGAATGCGCGCGCGGTCTCGGCGACGCGGGCGATCGTGGCGTCGGAAACGGAGGCGCCATCAAGAACATAAGCGGACAAGCGCGCCTCCTCGGGATGTCAGGACGGCGCTCTATAATCGGCGCATCGGGGCCTGTCGCGCCGAAAAGGCAGGGGCCCGCATAAGCGGACCCCTGCTCGATCAGGTCCCTTTCGCCATCAGCGGGATGATCGGCAGATCGACGATCCGCTTGCCCGTCGCCTTGAACATCGCGTTGGCGACGGCCGGCGCCAGCGGCGGCACGCCTGGCTCGCCGACGCCGGTCGGCGCCTCGGCGGAAGCCACGATATGCACCTCCACCTTCGGCATGTCGCCGATGCGCAGCGGTTCGTAGGTGTCGAAATTGGCCTGATCGACCACGCCGCCGTTCAAGGTGATCGCGTCGCGCAGCGCCGCGCCGAGGCCGAAGCCGATCCCGCCCTCCATCTGCGCCTTGACGATTTCGGGGTTCACCGCGAGCCCGCAATCGACCGCGCAGACGACGCGCTCGACCTTCGGCTCGCCGTTCTTGCCTAGGCGAACCTCGGCGACATGGGCGACGAAGGTGCGGAAGCTTTCATGCACCGCCACGCCCCGGAAAATCCCTTCCGGCGCCGGGCTCGACCAGCCCGCTTTCTCCGCTGCGAGCTTCAGCACGCCCTCGTGGCGAGGCTTGTCCTTCAGCGTCGCCAACCGGAACGCGACGGGATCGCGGCCGGACTCGGCGGCGATGCGGTCGATCATCGTCTCGACGACATAAGCCGTGTGGGTGTGGCCGACCGAACGCCACCACAGCGACGGCACGCCCACCTGAGTGGTGTGCAGTTCGACGTGCAAATTCGGCGTGGCGTAGGGAAGATCGCTGACGCCCTCGACCGAGGTCGTGTCGACGCCGTTCTTCACCAGCGCCGCGAACGGCGTGCCGGCGAGAATCGACTGACCGACGATCGTGTGGCGCCACGCGAGGATGTTGCCGTCGGCGTCGAGCCCGACCTTGACGCGATGCAGATAGGCCGGGCGGTAATAGCCGGCCTTCATGTCGTCCTCGCGCCGCCAGACGAGCTTAACGGGGTCGGGCTTGCCCCAGGCCTTCGCAGCCATGGCGGCTTCCGCGACATAGTCGGAAACCGGAACGGCGCGCCGGCCGAACGAGCCGCCGGCGTATTTGGTGTCGATCTCGACCTTGTCCGGCGTGACGCCGAAGATTTTCGCCGCCACCGCCTGATCGACGGTCGGCATTTGCGAGCCGGTCCAGATTTTCACCGCGCCGTCGGCGAATTGCACGACGGCGTTCATTGGCTCCATCGCGGCGTGGGCGAGATAGGGGAAGGTGAAATCCTGCTCGATCACCTTCGCCGCCTTCGCCATCGCCGCGTCGGCGTCGCCGATGTTGGCGGCTACCGCGCCGGGCGTCCCGGCGAGCTGTTTGTACTCCGCCAGCAGCTCAGCGCTGCCGCGCTTCTCGGCCTTGGAATCATCCCATGTGACGTCGACGAGCGGCGCCGCCTTGAAGGCGGGCCAGGTGCTCTTGGCATAGACTGCGACGCCTTGCGGAATGATCTTCGCGTCGAGGAAACCTTCGACTTTCGCCGCCTTGCTGGCGTCGATCTTCGTCGCGGTCGCGCCGAACCGCGGCGGATGGATCACCGCGGCGACGACCATGCCGTCGAGGTGAATATCCTGCGTATAGATCGGCTGCCCGGTTATCTTCGCCTCAGTGTCGAGCCGGTGGACGGTCTTGCCGATCAGCGTGAAATCGGCCGGCGCCTTCAGCGGCACATTTGTCGGCACGTCGAGCTTGGCCGCCGCATCGGCGAAGTCGCCGAACGCGCCCTTGCGGCCGGACTTGTGCGACAACACGCCCGCAGCGACGACGACCTCGGCCGCCGGCACGCTCCAAGCGGCGGCGGCGGCGGCGACCAGCATGGCGCGGGCGACCGCGCCGGCCTCCCGGTATTGCTGGAAGGAATTGGCCATCGAGGTCGAACCGCCGGTGCCCTGGATGCCGAAAAACAGGTTTTTGTATTTGGCGTTGTCGGCGGGGGCGAACTCGGCGCGCATCTGGCCCCAATCGGCGTCGAGCTCCTCGGCGACCAGGGTGGAGAGGCCGGTGGCGATGCCCTGCCCCTTGTCGAGATGTTTGACGAGGACGGTGACGGTGTTGTCCGGCGCGATGCGCACGAACGGGTTCGGTTGGAACGGCCCGGTGGCGGCGTCCGCGAAATCGGGCGCGAGGCCTAGCACGAGGCCGGCGCCGGCGGCGATCTTGAAGAAGCCGCGTCGTGAGAATTGTAGGGTCATGGCGCTCACCCCTTCATGATTTCAGAGGCGCGGTGGATGCCGGCGCGGATGCGGTGGTAGGTCGCGCAGCGGCAGACGTTGCCGTCCATCGCGTCGTCGATGTCGGCGTCGGTTGGCGCCGGCTTGTCGGTCAGCAGCGCCGTCGCCGACATGATCTGGCCCGACTGACAGTAACCGCATTGCGGCACGTCGAGTTCGCGCCAGGCGGCGCGCACCGCGTCGGCCGCCTTGCCGGAGATGCCCTCGATGGTGACGATCTTCATCGCCGCCGCATCGGCGAGCGAGATCTGGCAGGAGCGCGCCGGCGCCCCGTCCACATGCACCGTGCAGGCGCCGCAGAGCGCCTGGCCGCAGCCGTATTTCGTGCCGGTGAGCTTCAGTTCGTCGCGCAACGCCCACAGGAGCGGCGTGTCGCCGGCCGCGTCCACCTGACGCGTACCGCCATTGACGTTGAGTTGGAAAGCCATTGCGTCCTCGCATGTCGAGTAGCGCGCTCCCGCTCGCCGTCGAGCGAGGAAACGGAGCGCGCATCCGTTTTAGTCCGACATTGACGCCGCGCAAAGCACAAACGCGCGAGGGATTAGGCCGAGTAGACTTCGGCCGCCGCCTCCTTGAGCCGCGCCTTGAGCCAGACTAGCCCCGGATCCCCCGCTCGCGTCGCCGCCACCACCATCGTCACCGTCAGCCGCGTGTGGCGCAGCGGCGGTTCGTATAGAGACAGGCCGAACGGCTCGGCGAAGCGGCGCGCCAGCGCCGCCGAGAGCGTCGTCACGCAATCGGTCGCGCCAACGGCGGCGAGCGCTGCGAGAAAATGCGGCGTGGTGAACACGATCCGGCGCACCAGCCCCGCTTCCGCGAGTTCGGCGTCGATCTCCGACATGCGGTCGCCGAAGATCGCCACGGTCGCATGGTCGCAGCGCGCGTAGTTCTCGAGGGACCAGCGCGCATCGGCGGGAAAGCGGCCGCGCCGCGCGACCAGCGCCAGCCGATCCTCGATCAGAGGTTCGCTATGCACGCCCGGCGGCAAAGGCGTGGTCGCGAGCGCGAAGGCGAGGTCGATGTCGCCAGTCTCGATGCGATCGCGCAAGTCGGGCCGCACGGTTTCGAAGCGCAATGTCGCCCGCGGCGCGAGCGCGCGCAGCCGCGCCAGCAGCAGTGGACCGAGCAGCAGCGCATGCATATCGGCGGCGGCGATGCGGAACGCGCGGTCGAGGGTCGCGGCGTCGAACGCCGGCGGCCGCAGCACGGCGCCGATGCGATCGAGCGAGGCGGCGAGTTGCGGCAGCAGCGCCTCGGCGCGCGCCGTCGGGGCGAGACCGCCCGGCGCCCTGACGAGGATCGGATCGTCGAGCAACGCCCGCAACCGCGCCAGCGCGCGCGACATCGCGGGCTGGCTGAGGCCGACGTCTTCTCCCGCGCGGGTGACGTTGCGCCGGCGGAGCAGCGCCTCCAGCGCCGGCAGCAGGTTGAGGTCGACGCCGGATAAATTCACTTCGCGCATGGTCTTCATTATAACAATGCATTTCCGTCATGTTCAAGGCTGGGCTATGGTTGGCGGCGGAAATGGAGACTGGCTATGAACGACACCATTCTTTTGATCGGCTATGGCCCGGTCGGCGCCGCGACCGTCGCCCGGCTCCAGGGGCGACAGGTGCGGGTCGCCCAACGCAAGCGCCCGGCGGACCTGCCGCAGGCTATTCCCTTCGTCCGTTGCGATGTCGAGAGCCGCGCCTCGCTCCGCGCGGCGGCCGAGGGCGCCGGGCAGATCGTGCTGAGCATCGGGCTCGCTTATTCCGGCCCGGTCTGGCGCGAACTCTGGCCGAAAATCATGGACAACGTCGTCGAAACCGCCGCCGAGACCGGCGCGCGCGTGGTGTTCGTCGACAATCTCTATATGTACGGGCCGCAGACCGCGCCGCTGACCGAGACCATGCCGCTCTCGGATTATCCGCTGAAGCCGGCCGCTCGGTCCGCCGCCACGCGCATCTGGCAGGCGGCGAGCGCGGCGGGGAGGGTCAAATTCGCCGCGCTGCGCGGTCCGGATTTCTATGGCGCGGGCGTCAAGAACTCCGTGCTCGGCGACACCGGCCTCGCGGCGCTGGCGCGCGGCAAGTCGGCGATGTGGATCAACGACGCCGACATTCCGCACGACATGGCCTACGTGCCCGACTACGCCCGCGCGGTCGTGAGCCTGCTCGACGCGCCCGACGATGCGTTCGGCCAAGCGTGGCACGTGCCCTGCGCGCCGATCCGCACCCCGCGCGAACTGCTGGCGCTGGGCGCGGCGGCGCTCGGCGCGCCGTTGCGCGTACGCAACCTGCCGTTCTGGGCGCTGCGCGGCCTCGGCGTGTTCAATCCGATGATGAGCGAACTCGTCGAGATGCGCTTTGCGTGGGACCGGCCGTATCGCGTCGACGCCTCGAAATTCAAGGCGCGTTTCTGGTCGGACCCGACGCCGTTCGAGGTTGGCGTGCCGCTCGCGGCGCGCTCGTTCGCGCTCGCCGCGGCGGCGTAAGCCGTCGGGCCTTTTCCGTTCCGGAGAGATTCTGTTAGCACAGGCGCTAGGGCGGTTCGCCGCTCTAGAGGAGGCTAGCACGATACGATTGACGCCCGCCTTCCGTCGTCGTCGGCCGGCGCGGTTCGTGTCCGCAAGGCGGCGCCGAGCCGGGTCTGAACCGTCGCCGTGAAGGCGAGCGCCGGCCTCTGGCCGCGCCTCGTCGCGGCGCTTAGGTTGCATCGCAGCGGCGACGAACGCCCGGCCTTGCACCTGAAAGACGCCATGCCCGAATTTTCGGCCCGAACAATTCCGTCCCTCGACCGCATCGACGCGCAAGCGTGGGACGCCTGCGCCAATCCTCCCGACTTGACCGAAAGCGACGCTTGCGGGGAACGCTACAACCCTTTCGTCAGTCACGCGTTTCTATCCGCGTTGGAGCGCTCGCGCTCCGTCGGCGGCCGTACCGGTTGGACCCCTGCTCACGTGCTCGTCGAAGAGGCGCAAGGCCGGCTCGTCGCCTGCGCGCCGGCCTATGTGAAGACGCACAGCATGGGCGAATACGTGTTCGACCATTCCTGGGCGCACGCCTATGAAAGCGCCGGCGGCCGCTATTACCCCAAGCTTCAAGTCTGCGTGCCGTTCACGCCTGTCACGGGGCGGCGGCTGCTGGTCGCGCCCGACGCGCCGGACGGCGCGCGCGCGACGCTGATCGGCGCGATCCGCGGCCTGCGCGAGGCGGTCGGCGCCTCATCGGCGCATGTGACCTTCGCCCACGCCGCCGACGCCGACGCCCTCGCGGCGGCGGGGTTCGCGCGCCGCACCGGCGAGCAGTTCCATTTCCTCAACGAGGGTTATGCCGACTTCGAGGCGTTTCTCGCGGCGCTGGCCTCGCGCAAACGCAAGGCTATCCGCCGCGAGCGGCGCGACGCCCTGGGCGACGAGGTGCAAATCGACCTGCTGACCGGAAGCGACATCAAGTCAAGCCACTGGGACTCGTTCTTCGCCTTTTACATGGACACCGGCTCGCGCAAATGGGGCCGCCCTTATCTGACCCGGGCGTTTTTCACCGAGATCGGCGCGACCATGGCCGACAAGGTGTTGCTGGTCATGGCGCGCCGCGGCGGCCGGCATATCGCGGGGGCGATCAATTTTCTCGGCAAGGACGCTATCTACGGGCGCAACTGGGGCGCGATCGAGGAACGGCCGTTCCTGCATTTCGAGGTCTGCTACTATCAGGCGATCGAATATGCGATCCACCACGGCTTCGCTCGTGTCGAGGCCGGCGCGCAGGGCGAGCACAAGCTGGCGCGCGGCTACCGTCCTGTCGCGACCCATTCCGCCCACGATTTCGGCGATTCCCGCTTCGCCCGCGCCGTGCGCGACTATCTCGCGCGCGAGCGGGAAGCCGTCGACGAGCAGATCGCCGATTATGAGGCCGGCTTGCCGTTCAGGAAAAGCGACTAGAACGCCAGTCTGCCGCCGACCAGCGCCAGCGTGCCGGCCAGCAGCGGGCGCAGCACCGAGTCCGGCACGCGCGAGGCGAAATGGCTGCCGATGATGATGCCGGGGATCGAGCCGATCAGCAGCGAGAACAGCAGCGGGAAATCGACAGAACCGATCATCCAATGGCCGGCGCCGGCGATCAGGGTCAAGGGCACCGCATGGGCGATGTCGGAGCCGACGATCCGCACCGTCGGCATTTTCGGGTAGAGCATGATCAGCGCCGTGACGCCGAGCGCGCCCGCGCCCACCGACGAGATCGTCACCAGCACGCCGAGTAGGGCTCCGAGGGCGGTCGTCAGCAGCGAAATCTGCCGCGGGGTCGCGCCATCGAGCGCCGCGCCGTAACGGGCGATCAGCCATTTGCGGAACAGGATTGTGATCGCCGTCAACAGCAGCGCGAAACCGAGCGTTGTGGTGATGACGTGGTTGGTTCCCTTCCCTGCCAGCCCGAAATGCGATAGCCCCAGCAGCGTCAACGCCGCCGCCGGCGCGCTGCCGAGCGCGAGCCGGCGCACGACCCTCCAATCGACCGCGCCGTTGCGACTGTGGACCGCCGAGCCGCTGATCTTGGTGATGCCGGCGTAAAGCAGGTCGGTGCCGACGGCGGTCGAGGGGTGAATGCCGAACAACAGCACAAGCAGCGGCGTCATGAGCGACCCGCCTCCGACCCCGGTGAAGCCGACCAACAGGCCAACTGCGAGCCCGGACAGCGAATAAAGCGGGTTGATCGCGTGCAACATTCAACGCTCCTCGTCACCGCCTTGTACACTTTCTATATAATCGCTCAACTTATTTCTTAAACGCCGACGCGCGTTCGTAAAACAGCAGGAACAGGCCGCAGCCGACCACCAGCCCGGCCCCGAGGAACGTCGTCGCCGGCGGCCAATCGCCGAACACCAGGTAGCCGGAGGCGATCATCCACAACAATTGCGAGTAGCCGAATGGCGCCAGCGTCGAGGCCGGGGCGAGCTGGTGGGCTTTGATGAGCATCGCGTGACCGAGCGCGCCGAATATCCCCAGGCCGGCCATCACGCCCCAATTCCATGCGCTCGACGGCGCGTGCCAAAACCACGGCAACAGGGGCGTCAAGCCGACCACGCCGGCCAGTTGCGTCCAAAGCAGCGTCGTCTGGCCGGAATCGTGGGCGGCGACGCCGCGCGTCGCCAGCAGGTAGCCGGAATTGCACAGGGCGCCGGCTATCGCGACGAAGACAATCGGCTGGAAGGCGTTGGCCCCCGGCCGCGTCGCCAGGACGACGCCAGAGAAGCCAACGGCGATCGCCGCCAACCGCGCCCGGCCCGGCCATTCGCCGAGCAACGGCCCGGCGAGCAGCGCGACGAAGATCGGCGCCAAAAAGGCGATGGTCGAGGTCTCGGCGAGCTGCAATTTGCGCAGCGCCAGGAAATTGCCGAGCGTCGAGCCGAACAGCAGCGCCGACCGCAATGTCTGCAACGCCGGGCGGCGGGAGCGCACGAGCCTCGGTTTGGCGTAGGCCCGCGTCGCCGCGACCGCGACCAGCGCCGCGCCGAGATAGCGCGCCCAGACGATCTCAAGCGCGGGCAACTCGCGGCTGAGGAATTTCGCCGAACTGTCTAGCGCCGTGAAACAAACGAGCGCCAGCGCCATCAGCCCGATCGCGAGGGCGCGCTCCCGCCGGGAATGCGGCGGCGCAATGCGGGAGGAGGAGGAAACCAAGGCCGGGGTCAATATCGACCTTTGGCGCGCAGCCACGCCTGCGACTTTATTGAACACGGGACCTATTGATTACGGGCAACACGATCGGTCTGCAAGGCGGAGCCGCGGCGCGGCCATTGACGCGATCGGGAGTTCCGTTCATCGTGGCGAGACTTGGGAAGGGGGCGCAATTGCGCCGCGGCGACAATCGCAAACGGCAGGGCAGGCCCGGCTTCGCGGCGCGCCTGCTCGCGCGAGTCGGTCTTTGGCTCGCCGCCTTCGCCCTGCTCTTGCAGACCCTAGTCGTCGCCTCGCCGCCGATGCCCGTGGCGCCCGACGCCCGGGCGGCCGTTGCCGAACTGACAGCGTTGCTCGGGCCGGCCGTCGTCGTCTGCGCGTCGGAGGATGGCGCCGGCTCGCCGGTGAAGCCGCTTCATCGCCATGACGACTGTCCGCTGTGTCGGCTCGCCGCCGCGTCCCTGGCCTTCTACGCCCCGCAAGCCGAGCCGCTGCTCACGCCGGCCCCAACCCTTGTCGCCAAGCTCGGGATTTTTCCGCGAGCGGGCGAGATTCCGCCGCCTCCGCTTCCGTTTTCACTCGCGCGCGGGCCGCCTTCACAGACTTGATCGCAACGAAAACCTCGTTCTTTCACGTCTCGAAAGGCCAAATCCGTGTCTCACAGCTCCCTTTCCGTGCGGGCGGCGACGCTCGCGCTTGTCACAACTTTTGCAACCGCTGGTCCTGCGCTTTCGCATGCCATCTGCGGCCCTCGCGTGTTTCCCGCCACGCTCGGCATCGACGATCCCGGCGTCAGCGACGAACTGGCGCTGCCCACAGTGACGTATCTTCCCCACAATGGCGACGGGGTCGGCGAAACCGACGTCAGTTTCGGCTACACGAAGACCATCCTCCCCGACCTCGGCTTCAACATTGCGGACGGCGCCACTCACCTCAACGGCCAGGGCTGGGGCCGCGACGATTTGAACTTGGGATTGAGCTACCAGTTCTTCTGCGTGCCCGACGCCGAGTTCATGGGAACGATTTCCGGCAACGTCGACATCGGCAAGACCTACACGAACGGGATGGGCAACGACTTCAACACCTATACGCCCCAGCTCGACATCGGCCTCGGGTTCGGCAGTCTGCCGAAAAGCCTCAATATCTTGAGGCCGCTCGCGCTGACGGGCGAGGTCAGCTACGACGTTCCCGGCCAGACCTGGACGAACGGCAGCCAAAATCCCCAGAACCTCAATTGGGGGTTCACGATCCAGTACAGCCTGCCCTACTTCAACGCGAATATCGCTGAGATCGACAACCCGATCATCAAGCGCCTCATTCCGCTGACGGAGTTCACGTTCTCTCGGCCAGTCGCGAACTTCGCGCCCGGCTCCAACATAACGACCGGCACGGTGCAGCCGGGCGTGATGTATCTGGCGGACACGTATCAGGTCTCGCTCGAAGCGATCCTACCCATCAACAGCGCCAGCGGACGCGGCGTCGGCGTCGTCGGCGAGTTGCACTTTTTCCTCGACGACATGTTCCCCAATTCCTTCATCGGTCGACCCATCTTCGGAGCGAACAAGCCATGAAACTCGCCCTCGCCGCCGTCTTCGCGCTGCTGACGGCCAGCGCCGCCCATGCGCATGCGCTGCTCGAAAGCGCCTCCCCGCCCGTCGGCGGAACGGTCGATTCGCCATCGGAGATCCGCATCACCTTCTCCGAGGGCGTCGAGCCGAAATTCTCCGGCGTCGCCGTCAGCGGCCCCGGCGGCGCTGTGCCGGTCGGCAAGGCGAACGTCGCGCCGGGCGACAATAAGGTGATGGTCGTCAAGGTCGGCAAGAAGCTGGCTCCCGGGACCTACACCGTCAAATGGCATGCGGTGTCGGTCGACACACACCACACCCAGGGCGATTTCGACTTTACCGTGAAGTAAAAGCGCGTCGCCCCGCGATCTCCCGCCACGCAGCGGGGGCCGAAGGCGCCGTGGATAGCTGTCCACTTGGGAATGCCAATCACATGAAAATTCAGCTTTCTATCGCTCTGCTCGCTCTGGCGCTCGGCGCCGGTCCCGCCGTCGCCGACACCGTCAAGGTCGGCAACATCACCGTGGAAAGTCCCTGGGCGCGCGCGACCCCGAAAGGTTCGGAAGTCGGCGCGGGCTACCTCACAATCAAGAACGACGGGGCGACCGCCGACCGCCTGACCGGCGTGACCGTCGACTTCGCCATCGTGCAGGTTCACGAAATGAAGATGAACAAGGGCGTCATGGAGATGCGCGAGGTCGCCGGCGGTCTCGAAATCCCCGCACATGGAACCGTAAAACTGGCGCCGAACGGCTATCACCTGATGTTCATCGGGCTCAAACATCCGCTGGTCAAAGGCGAGACCGCCAAGGCGACGCTAACCTTCGAACACGCGGGCAAGGTGGCCGTCGATCTCCCGATACTCGCGATTGGCGCAGGCGGTCCCGGCGGCGTCTCTCACGAGATGAAAGGCATGAAGATGTAGCGGCCGACCATGGACGCCGCGCTCGTCGCCGCGCGGTTCGTTCACTTCGCCGCGACGATGACGTTGTTCGGCGCGACGTTCTATGCGGCCGCTCTGGCGCCTCCGTCGCCGATCGCCGATCTCGCGGCGCTGCTGCGTCGTCTCGCGCCGACGTTTGCGCTGCTCTCGCTCGCCAGCGCCGCGGCTTGGCTCGTGTTCGTGGCGCGCGACATGGCGGACGGCGAGCTCGATTACGACACCGTCAGCGAGGTGTTTTGGGGAACGGCGTTTGGGCGGGTCTGGCAGGCGCGGCTGGTCATCCTGATCCTGCTTACGATCGCTACCTTGCGCCCGGACCGGCGTTGGCGCGCGCCGGCGCTCGTCTCCGGATTGGCGGTGGCGAGCCTTGGCCTAGTCGGCCACGCGGCGATGCAGACGGGCGCGCTCGGCTTGGCGCATCGCCTGAATCACGCCGCCCATCTCCTGCTGACGTCCTACTGGCTCGGCGGCCTGCCGCCGTTTCTAGTCTGCCTGCGGAGCTTCACCTGTGGCAGGCGCGATACGCTGGGGGCCATGATGCGGTTCTCGCGGATTGGCCATTTCGCGGTCCCCGGCATATTGCTCACCGGCGCGGTTGACGTCGCCATGACCACCGGCGCCCTGCCCTGGCCGCCCCACAGTCCGTATCGGGTCGGATTGCTCGTCAAAATCCTCGTATTCCTGGTCATGACGGCTGTCGCGCTGGGCAATCGCTATATCCTCGCCCCAAGACTCGCCGGCAGCGCCCTCGCCGCGCGGGCGTTGGCGGCGGGCGCCTACGTCGAAATCGCGCTGGCGCTGACGGCGATTTCGCTCGTCAGCGCCTTCGCACGTTTTGACCCCGCATAATTTTGAACCTTGCGTGACAGAGGCGGGGTATCATAGCCATATATTGACGACGAAGCGGGCGGCGGGGCGGCGCTGTGCTAAGCGAAGACGCGCTAAGACGTATTGGCGATCTTGACCGGGATCAGATCGAAACGCGGATACGGCGACTGTTCGAGAAATGGGCGCTCGGCGACGTCGAGGGCATGATCGACCATCTCGCGCCCGACGTGGTGTTTCCCTCGAATGGGTTTTGGACGGGAGTCTCCGCGCCGCTGCGCGGTCGCGATCAGGTCGCCAAGAACCTGCGCCACTACGGCGGCGCGCTGGAGAACATCGTCTCCGTGCTGCACGAGATCGTCATCGACGGCGACCGCGCGGTGGTTCATCGCACCGCGGTGGGCCGCCGGCGCGACAGCGGCCGGCGCTACCAGTGCGATTTCATCGATTTCTTCCGTTTTCGCGAGGGGCTCGTGGTCGAGTTCTCGGAATATCCGGACGCCGCCTGGAGCGATCTCGGCGTCGCCGTTTAAGGGCGCTCGATGCGGATCACTTGCGGCGTCTCGCGCACGACGCCGTCCTTGAGCGTGAGGGCTAGCGCGTCGCGAATCGAGGTCTCGGTGGTCGCGTGGGTGACGATCACCACCGAGACATAGGGGCCAAGTTCGCCGGCGCGCTTCTGAACTATCAATTCGAGCGAAATCGCGCGGTCGGCCATGTGTTTGGCGATCGTCGCCATCGAGCCGGGGCGATCGAGCACGGAAAGCCGCACGTAATAGCCCCCTTCGTGCCGTTGCAACGAAGCGCGCTCGCTCTCGACAAGCGCCGACGTCGGCCGGCCGAACGCCGGTCCCACCCGCCCGCGCGCGATGTCGGCGAGATCGGCGGCCACTGCCGAGGCGGTCGCGTCGCCGCCGGCGCCCGGCCCGACCAGCGTCAGCGCGCCGACCGCGTCGCCGTCGATCGTCACGGCGTTGAGCACGCCCATGGTTTGCGCCAGCGGCTCGGACTTCGCGACCATCGTCGGATGCACGCGCTGCTCGACGCCGTGATCGGTGCGCGCCGCGACGCCCAACAGCTTGATTCGGTAGCCGAGGTCATTCGCCGCCGCGAGATCGGCGAGCGTAATGTTGGCGATGCCCTCGACGGAGACGGCGGCCGCGTCGATGCGGGCGCCGAACGCCAGCGCGGCGAGAATCGAAAGCTTGTGCGCCGTGTCGAAGCCGCCGACGTCGAAAGTCGGGTCGGCCTCGGCGTAACCGAGACGCTGCGCGTCCTTGAGGCAGACGTCGAACGGCAACCGCTCGGTCTCCATCTGCGAAAGGATATAGTTGCAGGTGCCGTTGAGGATGCCGCTGACCCGCTGGATGCGGTTGCCGGCTAGCGCCTCGCGCAAGGTCTTGATGACCGGGACGCCGCCGCCGACCGCCGCCTCGAAGGCGAGCGCCGCGCCGGAGCGCTCCGCCAATTCCGCGAGTTCGACGCCGTGGGCGGCGAGCATCGCCTTGTTGGCGGTGACGACCGAAACGCCGCGCGCCAAAGCCGCCTTCACGGCGGCGAGGGCGATCCCGTCGGCGCCGCCGATCAACTCGACGAATACGTCGATGTCGGCGCGGGCCGCCATATCGCTGGCGTCGGCGAAAAACGTCGCGCCGCCGCCCCGATCGCCGGCGGAGCGCGCGCTGTAAGCGACGATTTCGGGGGCCCGCCCGGTGCGGGCGGCGAAATCTTCGCGTTTGGCGGCGATCAGTCGCGAGAGCGCCGCGCCGACCGTGCCCAGACCCGCGAGCCCTACCCTTAACGGACTATTCGGCATCGCGCGCCTCGCATCGGCAGGCCCAGGGGCCGAATCAGCGGCCCCAACGCTCGGCGACGCTGAGCTTCTTCTTCTTGCGCTCCTTGCGCGCGGCGTAACGTGCGTCCCGTTCGAGCTTCTTCTCGAATTCGACGCGCTCGAGCTCTTCGCGGCGCGAAGCCTCGCTCTGCTGGCGCGCGGCTTCTTCGAGCTTCAGTTGCTCTAGGCGCGCCGCTTCTTCGGCGGCCTTGCGCAGAACTTCCGCGGCCTCCTGCTCGGCCTTGCGCTTTGCGCGTTCGGCGTCGCGCTCGGCGCGGGACTCTAGGATCCTGCGGCGCTCGGCCTCACGGGCGATGACGGCGGGATCATTGGGATCGTATTTGGGACGCGCCAGGAATTTTTCGGCCATCGCCTTGCGGGCTTTGGCGGCGGCTTCCTGACGATCCTGGAACTTATGCGAGTTCAGGAACGACATTGCTATCCGGACTATGTTGCGGGGACGGGCGGCTCCATGACACAAACCCGCGGAAACTTCAATATTCATTGCGGCGACGCAGCAATTCACAATGCGGTTAACTCCGCGCCGATTGGATTCAGCCTCCGAAAACCACTTTGTGCATGATTCGCCCCGGCCACAGGGTGAATAGTCCCGTAACAATCAGCGCCAGCGCGTAGGTGAGCCGCATCGTGAGTGCGTGGTCGACAATTCGGCCGCGTTGCGCGGCGAACACGGCGAGGGGGACGACCACAAGCGTGAAAATCGACAGAAGATGGATCGCGCTGAACGGGCCGAACGTGCGGATCGTGTGAATGAGCAGCGACGAGCCGGCCACCGCCGCCATTAACGCCGCCCAGCTCCAGCCGCAAGCGCGATGCGCCGGCGTTCCCTTGGGAAGGGCGAGCTGGGCGCCGCCCAGCGCTATCGCCGCGAAGACCGCGTAAGCATGCGCCTGGATAATCGGCGTCGCGGTCGTCAGGGCGGCTATATTCATGTCCGGCTCTCGCCTCCGAGTTCGGACGCGATACGGCGATTTGGCGCCGGACGCCAGCTTCGCCCGCTTGCACCGGAGAACGTATGGTCATAAACTGAGCAAGATGTTCGTTGCTCACAATTTAGGCATCCACCTCGCCCGGTGGCAAGTCGGGTCGCTTACGCTCATCGGCCGCGCGTTCCTGGCGCCGATGGCCGGCGTCACCGACGCCGGCATGCGCCGCGCGGCGCAACGACGCGGGGCGACGCTGACATTCTCGGAAATGGTCGCATCCTCAGCCTTGATCGACGGCGACCCGGAAGCCTGCGCGCGCGCCGAGTCGGTTCCCGGCGCGCCGTTCGCCGTGCAGCTCGTCGGTCGCGAGCCTGCCGCGATGGCGCAGGCGGCCGAGCGGCTCGCCGGCGACGGCGCGGAACTCATCGACATCAATATGGGCTGCCCCGCCCGCCGCGTAGCAGGGTCGCTGGCCGGCAGCGCTTTGATGCGCGACCTCGACGCGGCCACGCGCATCCTCGAGGCGGTGGTCGCGGCCTCGCCCGTTCCCGTCACCCTGAAGACCCGGCTCGGTTGGGATGAGACCACGCGCAACGCCGCCGGACTCGCGCAGCGCGCCGAGAGCGTCGGCGTCAAGCTCGTCACCATCCACGGGCGCACCCGCTGCCAGTTCTACAAAGGGGCGGCGGACGCTCAGGCGGTCGCCGAGGTGGTGCAAGCGGTGTCGATTCCCGTCGTCGTCAACGGCGATTGCCGCAGCGTCGAGGACGCCCGCGCCATGCTCGCCGCCTCCGGCGCGCAAGCGGTGATGATCGGCCGCGCGGCGACCGGCGCGCCCTGGCTCGTCGGTGCGGTCGCCCGGGCGCTCGAAACCGGCGGGCCGGCGTTTCCTCCCCCGCCCGCCGCGCGGCTCGCCGACGCCGCCGAGCATCTCGACCATCTGTTGACGCGCATGGGCGCCCAGTCCGGCCTGCGTCACGCCCGCAAACATCTCGCCGCCTACGCCGTCAACGAAAATGCGCCGGCGGCGCTGCGCCAGCGCTCTGGTGACGACGGAGGCGCCGCAAGAGGCCTTCGAACTGCTGTCGCGCGCATTCGCCGGCGAAATAAAGAGGGTTGCGTGAACCGACGTGAGACGCCGCCACGCCCCCGCGCGCGCCCCGACCCGCTGCGCCTGCTCAACGCCCTGCCGCAGCCGCTGATCGCCATCGACGCCGCCGGCGCGATCGTCGAAGTCAACACGGCGGCCGAGAATTTCTTTGAAATGGGCCGCGCGGCGCTGACCCGCTCGACGCTGCACGACCTGCTGCCGTTCGGTTCGCCCGTGTTCGCGCTAATCGCCGACGCGCTGTCCTCGCAATCGACGGTCAACGGCTACCGCCTCGATATTTCGACGCCGCGATCCACCCAGGGGCGGCTGGTCGACGCCTTCATCGCGCCGCTGCCGAGCCACGACGGCGTGACGGTGTTGCTGCAAGAACGCTCAATTGCCGAGAAAATGGACAGGCAGCTCACCCACCGCAGCGCCGCCCGTTCGGTGACCGCGCTCGGCGCGATGCTCGCCCATGAAATCAAGAATCCGCTGTCGGGCATCCGCGGCGCGGCGCAATTGCTGGAGAGTTCGGTCGGCGACGAGGATCGCGGGCTAACCCAACTGATCTGCGAAGAGACCGACCGGATCGTCAAGCTCGTCGACCGGATGCAGTCGTTCTCCGATCAGCGTCCGACGCCGCGCGACAGCCTCAACATCCATGCGGTGCTCGATCACGTCAAACGGCTGGCGCAGGCGGGGTTCGCGCGCCACATCCGCATCACCGAACTCTACGATCCCTCGCTTCCGCATGTCATCGGCAATCGCGATCAGCTCATCCAGGTTTTCCTCAATCTGATGAAGAACGCGGCCGAGGCGATCGGGACGGACAGCATCGACGGCGAGATCATGCTGTCGACCGCCTATCGACCCGGCATGCGATTGAAGTCGCGCGCCAGCGCCGAGCCGGTCAGCCTGCCGCTGGAGATCTGCGTGCGCGACAACGGCGCGGGGGTGGCCCCCGAGATCGTCGCCAATCTGTTCGACCCGTTCGTCACGACGAAGAACTCGGGGTCTGGCCTGGGACTTGCACTCGTTGCAAAAGTCATTGGCGATCATGGCGGTATCGTCGAGTGCGACTCTTTGCCGCGCAAAACACGTTTTCGCGTGCTGATGCCGGTCGAGGCCGGGCGATTGAGGATCGAAGGGTGAAGCCCGTGGACGTCCTGGCGACCGAACCGGTCGCGACCTTGACTCGCGGGAGGTGAGAAATGGCGACCGGCAGCAGCATCATCGTCGCCGATGACGACGCGGCCATCCGAACCGTCCTGAGCCAGGCGCTTTCGCGCGCCGGCTACGAGGTGAGGACGACCGGGACGGTGGCGGGCCTGTGGCGCTCGGTCGCCTCCGGCGAGGGCGATCTCGTCATCACCGACGTCGTCATGCCCGACGACAGCGCCTTCGAACTGCTGCCGCGCATCAAGCGGATGCGGCCAGAACTGCCGATCATCGTGATGAGCGCGCAGAACACGTTCATGACCGCGATCAAGGCCTCCGAGCGCGGCGCCTACGAATATCTGCCGAAACCGTTCGATCTGAAGGAGCTGGTCGCCATCGTCGGCCGCGCGCTCGCGCAGCCGCGCGCCCGGCGCGAAACCGACGTCGGCGACGACGGCGCGGAGAACATGCCGCTGGTCGGCCGTTCGCCGGCGATGCAGGACATTTTCCGCTCGCTCGCGCGGCTCATGCAGACCGATCTGACGGTGATGATCTCCGGCGAGTCCGGCACCGGCAAGGAACTCGTCGCCCGCGCGCTGCACGATTACGGCAAGCGCAAGACCGGGCCGTTCGTCGCCATCAACATGGCGGCGATCCCGCGCGACCTGATCGAGAGCGAGTTGTTCGGCCACGAGAAAGGCGCGTTCACCGGCGCCAACGCCCGCTCGGTCGGGCGCTTCGAGCAGGCCGAGGGCGGCACGCTGTTTCTCGACGAGATCGGCGACATGCCGATGGAGGCGCAGACCCGGCTCCTGCGCGTGCTGCAGCAGGGCGAATACACCACCGTCGGCGGCCGCACGCCGATCAAGACCAACGTCCGCATCGTCGCGGCGACCAACAAGGAGCTGCGGCACGCCATCGCGCAAGGCCAGTTCCGCGAAGACCTGTATCTTCCGGCTCAACGTCGTGCCGCTGCGGCTGCCGCCCTTACGCGAGCGTTCGGAGGACATCCCCGACCTGGTGCGGCATTTTTTCCAGCGCAACGTCTCCGAGGGCCTCGCGCCGAAATCGCTGGAGCCGCCGGCGATCGACCGCCTCAAGCGCTACGCCTGGCCCGGCAATATCCGGGAGCTGGAAAACCTGACGCGCCGCCTCGCCGCGCTCTATCCGCAGGAGGTCATCACCGAGTCGATCATCGAGGCGGAGTTAAGCCTCGTCGCGCCGCTGTCGTCGCTCGGGGGGATGCGGGTCGCTTGACGGCGCGGAGCCGCCGCGGCTGACCGCCCCGCACGACCGCGGCGCCGGCAACGAGCATTTCGCCGCGCGGACTCGACCGCCACGTCGCGGAGCTGTTCAAGTCGTTCGGCGAGCAATTGCCGCCGGTCGGCCTCTATCACCGCGTGCTGCGCGATCTGGAGGCGCCGCTGATCGCCGCCACCTTGTCGGCCACCCGCGGCAACCAGATCCGCGCCGCCGAGATTCTCGGCCTGAACCGCAACACGCTGCGCAAGAAGATCAAGGATCTCGATCTGCGGCCGATGCGCGGGTTGCGTTAGAACGCCCGCGGCTTCGTCATAGCGGGCGAAGCGGTTCCCTCGGGATGTGGATAGCGGCCGATTGTCGGAGCCGCTGATCAATCAGATCGCCGCGAATGAGGGCGCAGCCGCCTTGAACGGCGACGGTATGGGAGTTTGACCCGGCCTCGCGCCCAACTTCGCGGGTTTGCGCTTGCAGCCGCTCGCTTTTCTGCGAGTCTTGGGGTTGCCCCGGCGCTGGATGGTCGCGCTTCGCTCGACATGACGTTGCGGGCCGGAGGCGCGATGCGCAGCAGCAAAGTCATCCACGTCGTCTCCTGCCACGCCGAGGGCGAGGTCGGCGACGTCATCGTCGGCGGCGTGGCGCCGCCGCCGGGCGCGACGCTCTGGGAGCAGTCGCGATTCATCGCGCGCGACGAAACGTTGCGCAATTTTGTCCTCAACGAGCCGCGCGGCGGGGTTTTCCGGCATGTCAACCTGCTGGTTCCGCCGAGGGACCCCCGCGCGGCCGCAGGCTTCATCATCATGGAGCCCGCTGATACGCCGCCGATGTCCGGCTCGAACTTGCTCTGCGTCGCCACCGTACTGTTGGAGACGGGTCTGGTGCCGATGCGGGAGCCGGAGACGAGGCTTAGTCTGGAGGCGCCCGGCGGTCTCGTCGAGGTGCGTGCGGTCTGCCGGAACGGCAAGGCGGAACGCGTCAGCGTGCGCAACGTCGCCTCGTTCGCCGACAAGCTCGACGCGAAGCTGGAGGTCGAGGGCCTCGGCGCGCTGACGGTCGACACGGCGTTCGGCGGCGATAGTTTCGTCATCGTCGACGCGCAAGCGCTCGGCTTCGCGATCCGGCCGGACGAAGCGCGCGATCTCGCAGAAATCGGGGTCCGAATCACCGAGGCGGCCAACGAACAGCTTGGATTCGCTCATCCGGAAAATCCCGAGTGGGCCCACATCTCGTTTTGTCAGTTCGCCGGGCCGCTCACGCAGCCGGACGGCGCGCTGACCGGCGCGAACGCCGTGGCGATCCGGCCGGGCAAGGTCGACCGCTCGCCGACCGGCACGGGCTGCTCCGCCCGGATGGCGGTGCTGCACGCCAAGGGGCGGATGCGCGTCGACGACCGCTATGTCGCCCGCTCGATCATCGGCTCGACCTTCCACTGCCATATCGAGGCGGAGACGACAGTTGCGCAACGGCCGGCGATCCTCCCGGTCATCGCCGGGCAGGCGTGGATCACCGGCGTGCATCAGCATATGCTGGACCCGACAGACCCCTATCCCAGCGGCTATCGGCTCTCCGACACCTGGCCGAGCGTAACTCGTCCTACAGCCAAAGCCTGAAAACGACCTCGCCGCGCAGGTCCTGGCCCATCGGGCGCCAGCCGCGCGCGGCGTAGAAGCGCGCAGCCCGAGTGTCCGGGTCCGTATTCAGAAAGGCCTGGCGGTGGCCGGCGTCGCGAAGTCGCTGAATAACCGCGTCGAGCAGCGCCTTCCCGATGCCGCGACCCTGCGCGCCGTCGATCACGAACAGCGCCCAGACATAGCCGGTCAGCGTGTTGGCGCAGGCGAAGCCCTGGACGGCCTCCGCGTCCTCCGCGACGAGAAACACGCCCTGGTCCATGTACCACGCGACCTCTTCGTCGGTGACCAGCGAGGGGTCGGTGAGGCGGTTTTCCGCCGTTCCGTGACGCACCTGATGTATGCGCGGCAAATCGTCGCGGGTCGCGGCGCGCAGACGAAACCCGACCGCCATTTCAACGCTCCGCCGCGAAGACCCAAGCCCCCGCCTCGATAATCTCCATCCGCGCGCCCTCGCCGAAAAATGGCGCCAGCGCGGCCAGGACTTCCGTGCGGAACTCCCCTACCCTCGCGCCGAGAACGGCGGGCGAGGTCGTCGAGCGGGTCAGCGCGCGCGCAAATAAGCCCTCAGCGTCGATCGACGCCTGAGTGGCGACCTTGATGTCCGCCACCCTTGCGAAGCGGGTTTCGCTGAAGAAATGCTCGTGCAGGCGCCGGTGCCCCTCGCCGCCAGCGGACCACGCGCGCAGCACGCGCTCGTAGGCCTCGCGCCAGGGATTGTCCTTGCTGCTGCTGGCGCCGCAGATCAGAATCCGGCCGCCCGGCGCGAGCAGCCGATCGAGGGCCGCGAGCAGCCCTGGCCGATCCATCCAATGCAGCGCGCGCCCGATCGTCACGAGATCGAACGGTCCGAGCTCAAGACCGATATCCTCGGCGCGGCCGGGGCGAATGGGAAACGTCAGCTTGGCCTCGGCCGCCGCCTTCTCCGCCTCGGCGACCATCGCTGGCTCCGGATCGACGCCGATAATCTCCCCGACATAGGGCGCGAAGCCGAGGGCGAGCACGCCCGGCCCCGTGCCGAGGTCGATGAGGCGCTCGCGTCCGGTGAGGCGCAATTTCTCAGCGACAGCGGCGAAAAACGCCGGCGGGTACGGCTCCCGGCGCGCCGCATAGGTCGCGGCCGTGGTTTCGAAACGACCCATGGCGAGGCTCTAGCTCCGATCGCGCGCACTCACGCGCGCGACCAGCTTACCGCGCCTGCAACTCCAGCGCCTTGTCAAAATCGACGATCGTTAGTTCGCCCGTCAGCTTGCGGCCGTTGACGAAGAAAGTCGGAGTCGAATCGATGTTGAACGCCTCGGCGGCGCGCTCGCGGCTCTGGCTGACCTGCTCGTAGAGATCCTGGTTGCGCAGGCAGGTTTCGAAATCGGTCTGGCTGAAGCCGACCGTCTTCACCATGGCGAGCAGCGGCTCGATCGGCTTGTCGACGAACGCCCAGGTCTTCTGCTGCGTGAACAACTGATCGATCAAGAGATTGCGCTTGTCGGCGCCCGCGCAGCGGCCGAGCATGAACGCGGCGGTGGCGAGCGGATCGAGCGGAAATTCGCGCAGGATGAATTTCGCGCGGCCGGAATCGACGTATTTGCTCTTCAGCTCCGGCCACGTCGTGTCGTGGAACGCCGCGCAATGCGAGCAGGTCATCGAGGCGTATTCGATGATGGTGACCGGCGCCGAGGGCGAACCCTGGACCAGATCCGGCAACGGTCCGATCGACATCAGCTGATCGACCGGCACCGTCACCGCCGGCGCAACCACGGCGACCATCGGCGGCGTGAACGTCGGCGTCGGCGGCTTGTCGTCGGCGCGGGCGACGGCGCCGGCAAAACCGAGCGCCAGCGCCGCCACGGCGACGGAGCGGCGCGCAAGAGGGAAGGAGACACGCATAGCCAAGGGGCGATCCTCAACGGCAGGGAGGCGAAATCGTTTTCGCAGCCAATCGTTAACGTTAAGGAAACCGAGGGCGTTTGCGTTGCGTTGCGGCGAAATCAGCGGCGCCGGCGCGCCACCAGAAACCACAGGCTCGGCGAGATCAGCGGCCAAAGCGCCCTCGGCGCCACGGGGTCGAAGCCGAGTATCGCCTCGACCTCAAGGTCCGCCGATCGGGCCAACGCCGCGAGTTCGCCCTTCGACCAACGATGCCGGGAGCTGTCGAGATAGGACAGCGCCTTGTAGCCCGTGGCCGCCGCGAGCGGGCGCAGACCCCGTTGCGCGAGCCTCAAAGTCGAGCCGCGGTTCGGCGCAGACAGCGCCAGGCGCCCGCGCGGCTTCAACCTGCCGGCGATCGCCGCAAGCGCTTCGTCCGGCCGCGGGAGATATTCGAGCACGCTGAGGCAGATCGCGCCGTCGAAGCGGCTTGTGAGCGCGCCGACCTCTTCGACGCGAGCGACTTCGAAACGAACCTTCGCATCCGGGGTGGCGGCGCGCGCCGCCTCGACCATCGCCGGCGAGCCGTCGAGCCCGAGAACCTCGGCGCCGGCCTCCGCCAACATGCGGCTGAACACGCCGCTGCCGCAGCCGACGTCTAGCCATTCCCCCGACGGTTTCAGCAGGGGCGCGACTTCGTCGCGGAAGAACGCGGCGCGTCGTTTGAAGCCGCCGCTCGCGTAGCGGTCGGACCAGCCGGCCGCCAGCGTCTCGTGATAGGCGATCGCGTCGCCGGTATTTGTCACGAGCACGTCAACGCGCGCCGAAGCCGGTCAGCATCGTCCGCAGGGTCTTGAGGACAATCAACATGTCGAGCCAGATCGAGAAGTTCTTGATGTAGAAGAAATCGTAGTGGAGCTTGTCAAGCACGTCGTTGGGGTCGGTGACATGGCCTTGGTTGACCTGCGCCCAGCCGGTGATGCCAGGCGGCACGATATGGCGATACTGATAGAAGGGCAGCTGGTTCTCGTACCACTCCGCCAGCGGCGCGGCCTCCGGGCGCGGGCCGATCCAGCTCATTTCGCCTTTGAGGATGTTGAGGATCTGGGGCAGTTCGTCGATCCGGGATTTACGCAGGAACGCGCCGAGCCGGGTGATGCGCGGATCGCGGTCGAGCGTCATCGCGTCGTTCCGCGATAACGGCTGTGCGGCCCCGATCTTCATGGTGCGGAACTTGTAGATGGTGAACTTCGAGCCGCCCTTGCGGATGCGCTGCTGGGTGAACAGCGCGGGACCCGGCGAATCGAGCTTCACCAGGATCGCGACGACAATCAGCATCGGCCCCAGTGCGACCACCGCCGCCAACGCGGCGAGCGTGTCGATGATCCGCTTCAACGCAAGATAGGCGTGATGCGGATCGTGCGAGGTCAGCATGTTCTCCGACAAATGCCGGATGTCGAGCCGGCCAGTCAGTTGCTCGCGCGCCTGCGTGAGATGATAGACCGGCACGCCGGCGAGCACGCAGGTCGTCAGGAACTGCTCCCAATGGCCGGGAATGTCGGCGCGCAAATCGACGACGACGCCGTCGCAGGGCGACGGCAGCGCCGACGTCGCGGCGAGCACCTTCCATTGCGGCCCCGGCTGCGAAATCAACGACAACGTGTCGCCGACCGGCAGCAGCGCGAACTGCCGCCGCCGGACGCGGCGCGCCAACAGGAAAATCCCGGTCAGCCATGCGACCGACAGCGTGAACCCGACGAACATCGGCGCCGGATCGAACCGCCAGCCCAACGACGCCAGCAAGCCGAGAACCAAGGCGAAACTGCCGATGAAGATCGGCAGCACAGCCGCCGCCTCGTGTGTAGTCGGAAAGTTGGTGACGCGCTTCAGCACGTAATAGGCGAGCGTGACCGAGATCAGGCTGCCGGCGTAGGCGTCGAGCATGCCGAGCAGCGAGGTCGAGACGTACGGGTCCCAAGTGTAATAGAACAGCGGTCCCACCGCCGCCGCCAGCGCGCCGGGCAATTGCACCCCGACGCGATCCAGGAAGTGGGGGGATGGTCCCGCAGGCGCCACGCCACCGAAATCCGGCCTCGCGACCGCCGACCCCTCGGGCGCGATCACGTTGGACTCGATGACGTAACTCACTCTCGCCTCCCCTCAGGCTCGAAACGCGGCCACACGCAACCGTCAATCAGAGCCGTAAGTCTGATTCCTCGTAGGGCAGCACATACTTCAAGTCATACAGGACGTGCGGGTCACGCCCGAAGGCGTGAATTCCGGTCGAACCCAACTTGCGGTATTCGTCGTGCGCCACCGCCACGATAATCGCGTCATAGACGTTTTGTTCCGGTGACTTTACGAGATCGATGCCATATTCGCGCTTGGCGTCGGCCGGCACCACCCAGGGATCGCTCACTTCCACGTTAACTCCGAAATCCTTCAGCTCGTGGACGAAGTCGACGATGCGCGTGTTGCGCAAATCGGGGCAGTTTTCCTTAAACGCCAAGCCGAGCACCAGCACCCGCGCGCCGACGACATGGATGCGCTTCTTCACCATCGCCTTGATGACTTGGCTTGCGACATAAGGTCCCATGGAGTCGTTGAGCCGGCGCCCCGCCAGGATGATCTCGGGGTAGTAGCCGGCCGACTGGGCCTTGTGCGCGAGGTACCAGGGGTCGACGCCGGTGCAATGGCCGCCGACGAGGCCGGGACGGAAGGGCAGGAAGTTCCACTTCGTCCCCGCCGCCTTCAACACCGCCTCGGTGTCGATGCCGAGCTTGGAGAAGATCATCGCGAATTCGTTGACGATGGCGATGTTGAGGTCGCGCTGGGTGTTCTCGATCACCTTCGCCGCCTCGGCGACCTTGATGCTCGGCGCCTTGTGCGTCCCCGCCGTTACAATCTCGTTGTAAAGCTGGTCGACGACGTCGGCGATTTCCGGCGTCGAGCCGGAGGTGATCTTCTTGATCGTGGCGACGCGGCGGTCCTTGTCGCCGGGATTGATGCGCTCAGGGCTGTAGCCGACGAAGAAGTCCTCGTTGAACTTGAGGCCGGAGATTTTTTCGAGCACCGGCACGCAATCTTCCTCGGTCGCGCCGGGATAGACGGTCAACTCGTAGACGACGATGTCGCCCTTCTTCAGCACCTTGCCGATAGTGGCGGAGGCGGACAGGACCGGGCCGAGATCGGGCTGCTTGTCGTCGTCGACCGGCGTCGGCACGGTGACGATGAAGAAATTGCAATCGGCGATGTCGGCCGGCTTGGTTGAAAACCGCAGCATCCGGCCCTCGGCGAGTTCTTCCGGCGACAGCTCTCGCGTCACGTCTCGCCCATTGCGCAAGTCAGCGATGCGGGGTTCGCTGATGTCGAACCCAACGACCGGCCGCCTCTTGGCGAACTCGACGGCTAGAGGCAGGCCAACGTAGCCCAGACCGATGACGGCCAAGCGAAAGTCAGATGTCGAGCGCATGACGTCTCACACCCCAAAGCCGCGCACGGCCGCGCCATGCTCGACACGCGGCGACTGCCGAAGGTTTTGAAAAAGCGTACGCAAACTAGGACCCCGCAGGTTTTTTTGCAAGCGCCGACGGCTTTTTTTGCAAGCGCCGACGGCGCGGCCAGCGCACGTCGTGGAAGCGCGGCCGGTCTGAAGTTGGGCCTCATTGCGGCGCCACAAAGGCGCTTTGACAACGTCCGTTCAGGTCGCGGTTTACGGGACTTTTTCGACGTCGGCGGCAAACGCGTCAGCGACGCCGACCCGCAGCGCGCCCGCCGCGAACGCGGCGCGGAAGGCGCCCGTCTTGGAGACGCCGTCGGTGTTGGCGTTGGGAGAGTTGCTGACCACGAGATTGATTTCGTCAAGGGTCGCCGGGCAAGCGCGCCGGGAAATTTTGACCAGGAGGTGACGCAACTTCTGGCCGTCGCCGATGGAAACGTGAGTTTCCGCCGCTCCGCCGCTCGGAAATTCGATGGACGATGTGCCGGATATGGTCTTGACCTCGCTCGCCGCCTCTTCGACCTGGTAGCTTCCCTGCGCCTGCAGAAAACCTTGCGCAAGCACGGAACAGGTGCAGAGACTGTCCGGACCGGGCGAACATACTTTCGGACCCGCGGTGATCTCGCCATGGGCGCGAACGGCCTGTCCTTCAACGCCGCAGCGTTCGCCGAGCTTCGCGGCGCCGGAGGTGTCGACCCAGGCGGCGGAGCACTTCACGTTCGTTGCCTTTTCGGGCAGCGGAAGCGCGATCTCGACGCCTTTCGTCTCTCCGCAATCGGCGAGGGTGAAGTTCGATTTCAGGCTGAAATCGATGGTTGAGGCGCGTCCCGCCAGCAGTTCGGCGCTGGCGACGTATTCGGCCGAATAGACGCGCGGCGACGGCAAGGCGTAGAAATCGGTGTTGGAGAAGACCTCCTCGGTCCAGGAGAGCGGCCAGAGGCCGCGCTGCCGCGTGTAGGTCTCGCTCATCCGCAAGGCGAAACCGGCGCGGGGGTCGCAGGGCGGCGGCGCGAAATTGACCTCCGCCTTGACATCCGCAGGCAGCTTCACGGCGATGGAATCCTCGGTCGCGACGGTTGAGCCGGGCGGCAACTCCTGGTTGCGGTAGTATACCACCGCCCGAACTCTTGATGATCGGATCCGTCAGGCGGAAGCCGTAGATGACGACGTCGCCCGGCAGCGGCGCGGCCGGCTCGGCGAGATCGTTCGAAAGCAAGCCGTAAAGGACCGGATGCGGGCTTTTCGCCGGCAGCGCGGCGATCAGCGCGTTGAACGTGCGCTGCGCCTCGGCGACGAACGTCGGGTGGTCGGCGGCGACGCGCTCCGCCTCCCCCGCTTTGGCGAGCGCCCTGGCGACAAGGTCGGGGATCGGCGCCGGCAGGCCGCTCACGTCGTCGTTCATCGAAGCCTGCTCGACGCTGCGAAACTCGTCCGCGCTGCGCCGGACCATCGCCGCCGCCAGCATGAGCCGCTGCGCCGCGGCCATGTTGGAGACCCGCTGGCGGTCCGACACCTCAACGTCGAGACGCGCGGCGGAGTCGTTCATCGCGGTGTAATAGTCGGACACGGTTCGCGGCGCCTCGTCGCCGCGCGCCGGCGCTCCGACTGCAAGACCGGCGGTCAGGAACACCGCCCCGAGGGCGCGCAAAATCTTAACCATCGCTGTCTCGTCATCGCCGCGCCCGAGGCGCGCGCGGTCCCTAGCGCGACATCGCCCTTGTCGCCAAGGGGGCCCCGCCTTGCAGCCGGGCGTTGGTCATGGCAAGCGGACGCCATGTCCTCCGCCGCGCCGCGCATTTCCTTTGTATCGCTGGGTTGTCCGAAAGCGCTCGTCGATTCCGAACGCATCCTGACCCGGCTGCGCGCCGAGGGCTACGAGCTGTCACGCACCCATGCCGGGGCGGACGCGGTGATCGTCAACACCTGCGGCTTTCTCGACAGCGCGAAAAAAGAATCGCTCGACGCCATCGGATCAGCGCTCGCCGCCAACGGTCGCGTCATCGTCACCGGCTGCATGGGCGCCGAACCGGGCGCAATCCGCGACGCGTTCCCGAACGTGTCCGCGATCACCGGCCCGCAGGACTATGAAAGCGTGATGGCGGCGGTGCATGAAACGGCGCCGGCCCCGCACAATCCGTTCCTCGACCTGATCCCTGAACAGGGCGTCAAACTGACGCCGCGCCACTACGCCTATCTCAAGATCGCCGAGGGCTGCGACCACGCCTGCACGTTCTGCATCATCCCGAAACTGCGCGGCCGGCTCGCCTCACGGCCGGCGGCCGACGTGTTGCGCGAGGCGGAGAAACTGACCCGGGCCGGCGTGAAGGAGATTCTCGTCATTTCGCAGGACACCAGCGCCTACGGCCTCGATCTCGGCTATGCGGCGAGCGCGTGGCGCGACCGCGAAGTCGCCGCCCGCTTCCGCGATCTCGCCCGCGAGCTTTCGCAGCTCGGTCCGTGGATCAGGCTGCATTACGTCTACCCCTACCCGCATGTCGACGACGTCGTGGCGTTGATGAACGGCGGCGGCCTGCTGCCCTATCTCGACGTGCCGTTCCAGCACGCCTCGCCCGCGGTTTTGAAGGCGATGCGCCGCCCAGGCAACCAGGAGAAGACGCTGGAACGCATCCGCGCGTGGCGGGCGATCACGCCGGACCTAACGATTCGCTCGACGTTCATCGTCGGCTTCCCCGGCGAGACCGAGGAAGATTTCCGCCTGCTGCTCGACTGGCTCGACGAGGCCAAGCTCGACCGGGTCGGCGCGTTCAAATACGAGCCGGTGCGCGGCGCGCGCGCCAATGATCTCGGCCTCGAACCGGTCGCCGAGGAGATTAAGGACAGTCGCTGGCGCCGCTTCATGGAGAAACAACGCACGATCTCCGCCGCCAAGCAGAAGGCGAAGATCGGACGCCGTCTTGACGTGCTGATTGACGAGGGCAACGCCCGCGGCGGCAAAGGCCGCAGCAAGGGCGACGCGCCGGGGATCGACGGCGCGGTCCACGTGACGTCGCGCCGCCCGCTTCGCGCCGGCGACCTGGTCAGCGTGCGGATCGAGAGCGCCGACGCCTACGACCTCGCCGGGACGGCGGTCGGTTGACGCGATGAGCGCGGCGAACCGAAACCCTGCGGTCGACGCCCTCCTCGCAAAGGGCGATTGGCGCGAGGAAAAGCTGGCGCTGCGGGAGATCGTGCTGGCTTGCCCGGTGCAGGAGGAGATCAAGTGGGGCCAGCCCTGCTACACCGCCGACGGTCGGAACGTTCTCATCATCCACGGCTTCAAGGACTATTGCGCGCTGCTGTTCGTCAAGGGCGCGCTGATGAAGGACCCGCACGGCCTGCTGATCCAGCAAACCGAAAACGTGCAGTCGGCGCGGCAAATCCGGTTCGCGGGCGTCGAGGAGATTTTGCGCCGGCGCGCGATCCTGAAGGCTTATGTTGAAGAGGCGATCGGGATCGAGAAGGCGGGGCTGAAGGTCGAGAAGAAGACGACCGCGGACTTCGCCTGCCCCGAGGAGTTTCGCGCCCGGCTGGAGGCGTCGGCAGCATTGAAGGCGGCGTTCGAGGCTCTGACGCCGGGTCGGCAGCGCGCCTATTTGCTGCATTTCGCGGCCGCCAAACAGGCCAAGACCCGCCAGGCCAGGATCGACAAATATGTCCCGCAAATCCTGGCCGGAAAGGGGCTGGACGACTAGGCGCCGCCGCCGTCATGGCGCCGCGCCGAACTCGGAAGGCAACCCGATGAGCCGGTGGTGGCGGCGCTGTGGCTCGCGTTGCTTCGCTCGCGATGACGGTTCGGCGGTTCCAAAGCCTCAGTCCTCGATCGCTTCGACCCCCTCCGCTCTCCGCTTTTCGACGTTGTCCCTCATCGCCTTGAGCGCTGCGGGGGAATGTCCTTGCCAGTCCGTGACCTCGCCGACGACTCGCAGCGGCTCGCGAGAACGGTAGGACTTCGTCGGGTTGCCGGGGAATTTCTTGTCGGTCAAATTGGGATCGTCCTCGATGGCGCCGGTCGGCTCGACGATGTAGATTTTGCCGCGCCCGTCGCCGAAGGCCAGCTCGGCGCCCCATGTGGCGGCGTCCAAGGTCGCGCTCAGATAGACATAGGTCGCCATCTTCCGCTTGCCGTAGTTGGAGGCGTAGCCCGGCGCAATCAGGTCGCCCGGCTTCAGATCGGCCCGCGTGCCGTGATAGAGACGATCGTTCGCCATTGTTTGCCCCCCGTGGCTGTAGGTTCGGCGCAAACTCTTTCCTTGCCCCAACGCCTCGCCTAAACACTCAGGCTCCTGTTCCCGATCGCCGAGGCCCCATGATCTCCCGCCTGCGCAGCGAACTCGCCTACGCCGCGGGATTGCTGCGCGTGGTGCGCGCGACCCGGATCGCCACCAAGCGGGCGAACCGCACGCTCGGCGACCACCTCGCCGAATGGGCCTCGCAGCACGGGAACCGGCCGGCGCTCGCCGACGACCGCGAATCTTACAGCTATCGCGCGCTCGACGCGCGCGCCAACGCCTACGCCCGCTGGGCCGCAGCGCGCGGCTTGCGAAAGGGCGACACCGTCGCGCTGATGATGCCGAACCGGCCCGAATATGTGGCGATCTGGTTCGGTCTGGTGCGCGCCGGGCTCGGCGTCGCTCTCGTCAACACCAATCTCACCGGCGCCAGCCTCGCCCACTCGCTCGACGTCGTCGCCGCCAAGGCGGCGATCGTCGACGCCACGCTCGCAGCCGCGTTCGCTACGGCGCGCAAGCCGAACGGCGCGCCGGCTTATTTCTACGGCGAAGCTCCAAGCGGCGAGCCGCGGCTCGATCTGGAGATCGCCGCCTTCTCCGACCAGCCGCTGGATGCGTCCGAGCGGCCGGCGCTGACCCTGACCGATCCCGCGCTGTACATCTATACCTCCGGCACGACGGGCATGCCGAAGGCGGCGCGCATCACCCATTCGCGGGCGCTGCGGATCATGATGGGATTCGCGGCGGCCATCGGCGCGAGGCCCAGCGATCGGGTCTACATGTGCCTGCCGATGTATCACACCAACGGCGGCCTGATCGCGCTGGGGCTGGCGCTCAGCGTCGGCGGCTGCGCCTATATCCGCGAGAAATTCTCGGCGAGCGCGTTCTGGAGCGACGTTCAACGCGAGCGCTCCACCTTGTTTGTCTACATCGGCGAATTGTGCCGCTATCTAATGAACGCAGCCGTCCGGCCCGGCGAGCGCAAACACAAAATCCGCGCCTGCGTCGGCAACGGCCTCCGACCCGACATATACGAGGCGTTCCAGAAGCGCTTCGGCATCCGCGCGGTGCTGGAGTTCTACGGTTCCACCGAAGGCAACGCGGTGATGGTCAATTTCGATTTCCGGCCCGGCGCGATCGGCCGCGTCCCGGCTTGGGCGGCGTCGCGCTTTCCGATGAACCTGATCGCCTACGACATCGACGCTGACACGCACCCGCGCGACGCGGCCGGGCATTGCCGCATCTGCGGGCCGGACGAAGTCGGCGAGCTGATCTCCGAAATCCGCGACGATCCGCGCTTTCCCGCGGCGCGTTTCGACGGCTACGCCGACGCCGCCTCGACCAACGCGAAAATTCTGCGCGACGTGTTCAAACCGGGCGATTCCTGGTTCCGCACCGGCGATCTGATGCGCCGCGACGCGCGCGGCTATTTCTATTTCATCGACCGCATCGGCGACACGTTCCGCTGGAAGGGCGAGAACGTCTCGACCACCGAAGTCGCCGAGACCATCTCCGCCTTTTCCGGCGTGCAGGAGGCGATCGCCTACGGCGTCGCGGCGCCGGGCTACGAGGGTCGCGCCGGCATGGCGGCGCTTGTCGTCGACAACATCGCTGAATTCGATCTCGACGGCTTGCGCGCGAATATCGAAACGGCGCTGCCGCCCTACGCGCGCCCGTTGTTCCTGCGCTTCCGCGCCGCGCTCGACAGCACCAGCACGTTCAAACCGAAAAAGACCGAACTCGTAGCAGAAGGCTTCGATCCCGCCCGCGTCGACGAACCGCTCTATTTCGACGATCGCGGGCAGCGCGCGTATCGCAGGGTCGACGGCGCGCTGTTCGAGGCGATCACCTCCGGCGCCCTGCCCTTGTGAGCGCTGAAGTCGCCGAGTTCGTCGCATTTGAACAGTTGGCTGAGGCCGCGCCGGCTTGGCGCGATCTCTGCGCGCGCGCCTTGGAGCCAAACCCGTTCGCCGACCCTGACTTCCTGCTGCCGCTCCTCGCCTACGAGCGCCCGCGGAGGCTCGCTTTCGCGGTGGTGCGCGAGGAAGGGCGCCTGATCGGCTTCGCCGCGCTCATCTTGCCGCCGGTCGGCCTTGCGCGGGCATGGACGAGCCCCTACGCCGCGCTGCCGGCCGTCGCGTTCGATCGCGACGCCGCGCCGGCGGCGCTCGACGCCTTGCTGAGGCTGGTTGCGGAGCGAACGCGGCTCGTCGGCGTCGTCTGGCCGTTCGTCGAGCGCGACGGACCGTTCGCCGCCGCGCTGCGTTCCGCGGCCGGGGCGCGGCCGTTGGAGGTCGCGGCGCCGACGAGACGCGCGGCGCTGCGTCTCGCCGGCGTCACCGCGTTCGAGACGAGCCTCGATGCGAAGCGGCGCACGAAATGGGCGCGGCAGGCGCGGAAACTCGGCAAAATCGAGGAGGCCTCCGCGGAAACGGCCGTGGCGGCGTTTTTCGAAATCGAGCGGAAGGGCTGGAAAGGCGCGCGCCGCAGCGCGCTCGCCGATGACCCACGCCGCCTCGCGTTCGCGCGCGCCGCGCTCGGCGCCTTCGCGCGCGCCGATCGCCTCAACGCGTTGGCGCTAACGAGCGACGGGACGCCGGTCGCCGCCGGGCTCGTGCTGATCGCGGCGCCCCGCGCCTTCTACTGGAAGACGGCCTATGACGAGACCCACGCCGCCGCCTCGCCGGGGGTGCAACTGACGCTCGCCCATTCGCGCCGACTGGCGGCGACGCCGGGCCTGACGCTGGTTGATTCCTGCGCCGCCGAGGATCACCCGATGATCGGGCGAGTATGGAGCGACACGTTGGAGTTCGAGACGCCGGCGATTGGGCTGCGCGCGGAAAGCGGCCGGCCGCTGCGGGTTTGGCTTGCGCTCGACGCGGCAAGGCTCATGGCGCGGGCGGCGATCAAACGAGCGATCATGCGCCTGCCGAGGCATGATCGCAGGCGCCGGCTGTAGGCGCGGTCTCAAGACCGCGCTGGCCGCGCGGCCGCGATCTTGAGATCGCGGCTATAACGCGGAGCCTGTCAATTCCAATCAAACTCTCGTCGAGCCGGGCGCGGCTCACTTCTTCTTCGGCATATACAGATCCGTCAGCGTGCCGGCGAACGCTTCCGCCGACATGGCGAAGGTCTCCGACAGCGTCGGATGCGGGTGGATCGTCAGGCCGATGTCCTCCGCGTCGCAGCCCATCTCGATGGCCAGCGCGGCCTCGGAGATCAGATCGCCCGCGTTGGGGCCGACGATGGCGCAGCCAATCAACCGGCCGCTCGCGTCGTCCCACAGCGTCTTGGTCTGACCCTCGTCGCGGCCGAGCGACAGCGAGCGCCCGCTCGCCGCCCAGGGAAACACCGCCTTGCCGTATTTGATCCCCTTCGCCTTCAGTTCCGTCTCGGTGACGCCGACCCAGGCGACCTCGGGATCGGTGTAGGCGACGGACGGGATGCACTTGGCGTCGAAGGCGGACTTGTGGCCGCTCGCCACTTCCGCCGCCACCTTGCCTTCGTGCGTCGCCTTGTGCGCCAACATCGGCTGGCCGACGATGTCGCCGATCGCGAAGATGTGGCTGACGTTGGTGCGCATCTGCTTGTCGACGGCGATGAAGCCGCGCTCGTCGACGTTGACGCCCGCCGCCTCCGCGCCGATCGCCTTGCCGTTCGGGCGGCGGCCGACAGAGACCAACATGGCGTCAAAGTCGCCTTGCCCCGGGCCGGCGTCGTTCTCCCAACTCACCTTGATGGAATCGCCCGCCTCGACCTTGGTCGCCTTGGTCTTCAGCATGATCTTCGCGTAGCGCTTCTCGACGCGCTTGGCGAAGGGCGCGACGATGTCGCGGTCGGCGCCGGGCATCAGTTGGTCGAGCATCTCGATGACCGTGATCTCGGCCCCGAGCGCCTCGTAGACCGTCGCCATTTCGAGCCCGATGATGCCGCCGCCGAGCACCAGCATCCGCTTAGGGACAAAACCCAGATCGAGCGCGCCGGTGGAGTCCCAGATGCGCTTGTCCTTGGGGATGAAGCCCGGCGCCACCGGCTCGGAGCCGGCGGCGATGATCGCCTTGGCGAAGCGGACGATGCGGCGGCCGTCGGCGGTTTCGACGGCGAGCGTGTTGGCGGAGGTGAATTTCGCCTCGCCGGTGACGACCGTGACCTTGCGCTGCTTGGCGAGCATCGTAAGGCCGCCGGTCAGCCGCTTGACGACGCCGTCCTTGAAGCCGCGCAGTTTGTCGAGATCAAGCGACGGCTCGCCGAAGGCGACGCCGTGCGCGCCCATGTGCGAGGCTTCGTCGATCACCTTGGCGACATGCAGCAACGCCTTCGACGGGATGCAGCCGACATTGAGGCAGACTCCGCCCAGCGTCGCCCAGCGTTCGACCAGCACGACATGCTGGCCGAGATCGGCGGCGCGGAAGGCGGCGGTGTAGCCGCCGGGGCCGGCGCCGAGCACCAGAACGTCGCATTCGAGGTCGGTTTTCTCTGCCGGCGCGGCGGGCTGCGGCGCCGCCTGCTTTTCGGCCTCTTTGGCGACGGGAAGCTTATCCGCCGGCGTGTCCAGCTTCTCCACGGGGGAGCTGGCGGCGCCGGCGTAGGTCCCGAGCAGGTCGCCCTGGCTCACTTTGTCACCGATCTTGACCTTGATCTCGCCGATCACCCCGTCGGCGGGCGCGGGCACGTCCATCGACGCCTTGTCGGATTCGAGCGTCATCAGCGGCTGCTCGGCTTTCACCGCGTCGCCGGGCTTCACCAGGATTTCGATGATCGGCACGCCCTTGAAGTCGCCGATGTCGGGCAGCCGGATTTCGCTCGCCATTGTCAGGCTCCGCTGAGAGGGGGCGTCATTGCGAGCGAAGCGAAGCAATCCAGATCGGGGCGCACGGCCGGCTCAGGAAAGGCAGCCGCCCCGCGAGGGAAACGACAAGCCGCAGCTGCGCGGAGAGTTTGGATTGCTTCGCTTCGCTCGCAATGACGGGTAATGCGCATCAATCCTCGGCCGTCACAGCAGCACGCGCCGCATGTCCTCGGCGACGCCGCAGAGATGGCGCATGAAGCGCGCCGCCGCCGCGCCGTCGATCACACGGTGATCGTAGGAGAGACAAAGCGGCAGCATCAGGCGCGGGACGAACGCCTTGCCGTCCCACACCGGCGCCATCTTCGAGCGCACGACGCCGAGGATCGCCACCTCCGGCGCGTTGACGATCGGGGTGAAGGCGACGCCGCCGATGCCGCCGAGCGACGAGATCGTGAAGGTCGCGCCTTGCATGTCGGCCGGACTCAGCTTGCCGTCGCGGGCCTTGGAGGAGAGCGCGCCGAGTTCGCGCGACAGCTCGACGACGCCCTTCTTGTCGACCTCCTTGACGACGGCGACGACGAGGCCGTCGGGCGTGTCGACGGCGACGCCGATGTTCCAGTAGAGCCGATGGATCAACGCATCCTTGGCCGGGCTCAGCGCCGAGTTGAAAGTGGGGTACGCTTTGAGCGTCGCCACGCTCGCCTTCATCAACAACGGCAACAGCGAGACGCGGTACGGCGCCTTCTTGTCGGCCTTGGCGGAATCGTCGAGCGATTTGCGGAACGCCTCCAGCTCGGTGACGTCGGCTTCGTCGGTGTGGGTGACATGCGGGATGTTGACCCAGGACGCATGCAGCCGCGGGCCGGAAATCTTCTTGATGCGCGACAGCGGCTTGGTTTCGATCGGCCCGAACTTGGCGAAATCGACGGTCGGAACCTCCGGCAGCCCGACGCCGCCCTTGACCGCGCCGCCGCTCGACGCGCCGCCTGACAGCGACGCCTTCAAATCGTCTTTGGTGATGCGGCCCTTCTCGCCCGATCCAGTCAGTTGTGTGAGATCGACGCCGAGTTCGCGCGCGAGCCGCCGCACCGACGGCCCGGCGTTGACGCCGGCGAAATCCGTCAGCTTGTCGGGCGTCGACGTGTCCGAAGTCGGAGGCTTCGCGGCGCCCTGGGCGGGCGGCTCGCGCGCCTCGGCCGGCTCGGCTTTCTCCGCCTTCGCCGCCGCGGGCGCAGGCGCAGCGCCGCCGCTTAGCGTGAGGATCACCGTCCCCTGAGACACCTTGTCGCCGACCTTGACGCGCAATTCGCCGACCGTCCCATCGCTCGGCGACGGCACGTCCATCGACGCCTTGTCGGATTCCAGCGTCATCAGCGGCTGCTCGGCTTTCACGGCATCGCCGGGCTTCACCAGGATCTCGATGATCGGCACATCCTTGAAGTCGCCGATGTCGGGGACCTTCACCTCGGTCGCCGCGGAAGAAGCCGGGGCGGCAGCGGCCTTCGGCGCTTCCTGCGGTTTCGCGGGCGCCGCCGCGCTGTCCTCAAGAGTCAGGATCAGCGACCCCATCGACACCTTGTCGCCGATCTTGGCGAGCACGTCCTTGACGATTCCGGCCGCCGGCGAAGGGACGTCCATCGACGCCTTGTCGGATTCGAGCGTCAGCAGCGACTGTTCGGGCTTCACCGCGTCGCCGGGCTTGACCAGGATTTCGATGATCGGCACATCCTTGAAGTCGCCGATGTCGGGGACTTTCACTTCGATCTTCGACAAGGCTTTCTCCCTCGCGCAAAAGCGACGCTGTTCAATGGGCGCGCGGAGCCGTCATGCCCGGGCTTGTCCCGGGCATCCACGCCGTTGCGCCGCACGTATCTTCGTAGCAGTGCGACACGCCCGCATCGCTACGTCCCCCGCAGTTGCGCATCGCGACGCGGAGGACCGGGACAAGCCCGGCCGTGACGGCGGAGCGCTCAGAAACTCTTCTCTCACCAATCGCCTCACACCTTCGCCGGGTTCGGCTTCTCGGGGTCGACGCCATATTTGGCGATCGCCTCGCTGACGCGCTTGGCCGGCAGCAGTTGATCGTCGGCGAGCGACTTCAGCGCGGCGATCGCGACGTGGAAGCGGTCGACCTCGAAGAACGAACGCAACCGCCGCCGATAGTCGGAGCGGCCGAAGCCGTCGGTGCCGAGCACCTTGTAGCGTCCCGGGAACGTAAGGCCGGATGCCGTCGCCGATCACCTTCATGTAGTCAGTCGCGGCGATCACCGGCCCCTGCCCCTTGCCGAGACACTTCTCGACGTAGGAGACCCGCTTCTCCGCTTCCGGATGCAGCATGTTCCAGCGCTCGACGTCGAGCCCCTCGCGGCGCAGTTCGGTGAAGCTGGTCACGCTCCAGATTTCGCAAGTGACGCCGAAATCCTTGGCGAGCAGTTCCGCGCCCGCTTCGACCTCGCGCAGGATCGCGCCGGCGCCGAGCAGTCGCACTTTCAGCGCCGAGCCGCCGTCGCTCGACCGTCTTCAGCTTGTACATGCCCTTGAGAATGCCCTCCTCGGCGCCCTCGGGCATGGCGGGATGCGGGTAGTTCTCGTTGAGCGTGGTGATGTAGAAATAGACGTCCTCGTTATCGACATACATGCGCTTGAGGCCGTTCTGGACTGATGACGGCGACCTCATAGGCGTAGGTCGGGTCGTAGCCGACGCAGTTCGGGATCGTCGAGGCGAGCACGTGGCTGTGGCCGTCCTCGTGCTGCAAGCCCTCGCCGTTCAGCGTCGTGCGGCCCGAGGTGCCGCCGATCAGGAAGCCGCGCGCGCGCATGTCGCCGGCGGCCCAGGCGAGATCGCCGACGCGCTGGAAGCCGAACATCGAATAGTAGATGTAGAACGGGATCATCGGCGTGTTGGACGTCGAATAGGACGTGCCCGCGGCGATGAACGAGGCCATCGCGCCCGGCTCGTTGATGCCCTCTTGCAGGATCTGGCCCTTCGGGTCCTCGCGGTAGTACATCAGTTGGTCGGCGTCCTGCGGACGGTAGAGCTGGCCGACCTGGCTGAAGATGCCGATCTGCCGGAACAGGCCCTCCATGCCGAAGGTGCGGCTCTCGTCGGGCACGATCGGCACGATGCGCGGCCCGACGTTCTTGTCGCGCAGCAGCGTCGTGAGGATGCGCACGAACGCCATCGTCGTCGAAATTTCGCGGCCCTCGCCGGTCGCCTGCAGCAAGCGCGTCGAAGGCCGAGAGCGGCGGGATCTCGAGCGGCGTCGACTGCGCGACGGCGCGCCGGCAGCGAGCCGCCGAGCGCGGCGCGGCGCTCGTGCAGATATTCTGCCTCCGGGCCGCCCGCCGGCAGCTTGAGGAAGGGCACCTTGGTCAATTGCTCGTCGGTCAGCGGAATGCTGGAAGCGGTCGCGGAACGCCTTGCAGCGCGTGCTCGCCGATCTTCTTCGCCTGATGGGCGATCATCTGCCCTTCGCCCGCCTCGCCCATGCCGTAGCCCTTGACGGTCTTGGCGAGGATGACGGTCGGCTGGCCCTTGTGCTCGACCGCCGCCTTGTAGGCCGCATAGACCTTGACCGGATCGTGGCCGCCGCGCGTCAGCGCCCAGATCTGGTCGTCGGTCCAGTCCGCGACCATCGCGGCGGTCTCGGGATGGCGGCCGAAGAAATTCTTGCGGATATAGGCGCCGTTCTTCGACTTGAAATCCTGATATTCGCCGTCGACGCATTCCTCCATCAACTGGCGCAGCTTGCCGTCCTTGTCCTTGGCGAGCAGCGCGTCCCAGCCGGAGCCCCACAGGCACTTGATGACGTTCCAGCCGGCGCCGCGGAAGTCGGCTTCGAGCTCCTGCACGATCTTGCCGTTGCCGCGCACCGGCCCGTCGAGCCGCTGCAGATTGCAGTTGATGACGAAGATCAGGTTGTCGAGCTTCTCGCGCCCCGCCAGCGAGATCGCGCCGAGCGATTCCGGCTCGTCCATTTCGCCGTCGCCGCAGAACACCCAGACCTTGCGCTCGGCGGTGTCGGCGAGGCCGCGGCCTTGCAGATAGCGCAGGAAGCGCGCCTGATAGATCGCCATCAGCGGTCCGAGGCCCATCGAGACCGTCGGGAACTGCCAGAAATCCGGCATCAGCCAGGGATGCGGATAGGACGACAAGCCCTTGCCGCCGACCTCCTGGCGGAAGTTGACGAGCTGATCCTCGCTCAGGCGCCCTTCGAGGAACGCGCGGGCGTAAATGCCCGGCGAGGAATGGCCCTGGAAATAGACGAGATCGCCGCCGTGTTTCTCGTCCGCCGCGCGCCAGAAATGCATGAAGCCGGTGTCGTAGAGCGTCGCCGCCGACTGGAAGCTCGCGATATGGCCGCCGAGTTCGGAGGTTTCCTTGTTGGCGCGCAGCACGATCGCCGCGGCGTTCCAGCGCACGTAGCGGCGGATCGTCATTTCGAGCTTGCGGTCGCCGGGATGTTCCGGCTGATGCTCCGGCGATGGATGGTGTTGACGTAGGCCGGTGTTGGCGGCGAACGGCAGTTTCGCGCCCTTGCGGCGGGCGGAGGTGACGACGGCTTCGAGCAACTCGTCGACGCGGTCGAGGCCCTCGAACGCTTCGACGGAGTCGAGCGCGTCCAGCCATTCGCCGCGCTCGGCGTCGTCTTTCGCCTCGGACATAAAGACCTCCCTAGCGCGCGGACCGCGACAATTCGTCGCTGCGAACCCTGCGGCCCCCTTGTCACGCGGCCCCCGCCTTGGCAAGGACGGCGCGGCTTATCTGTTATTCGCATGGTGCATGTCTTTCGGCGAAATGCAACGCACGCGCCGTGCAAACAGCCCGAAAAGCCGCTAACTTGATCGCGAGCAATGGGGAATACGCATGGCTGGCTTGACGACGCACGTGCTCGACACCGTTTCCGGACGCCCGGCCGCGGGGGTTGAGATTGAGCTGTTCGCGCTTGGCGCCGACGGGACACTCGAACGCATCGCCCATACCCGCACCAATGCCGACGGGCGCACGTCCGATCCGCTGATCCCGGCGAGCGCGGCGAAGGCGGGGCGGTTCGAACTCGTCTTCCACATCGGCGATTATTTTCGCCAAGCGGGCGTCGCCGTGGCCGAACCGCCGTTTCTCGATCTCGTGCCGATCCGCTTCGGCATCGCCGACCCCGCCGCGCACTACCACGTGCCGCTGGTGGCGACCCCATGGAGCTACTCCACCTACCGTGGCAGTTGAGCGCCCTTTGCGCCGGGACCGACGCTTGGGGTAAGAGCGCGACGCGAGTCGGCCGCTCGGAGACTGGAATGCCTTCACCTTCGGGGCAAAGACAACAACGCGTTTGCATCGTCACGACCGAATTCCACGGCCTGTTCAAGAACGGCGGCATCGGCACCGCCAATACCGGTCTGGCGCTGACGCTTGCGGAAGCCGGGCATGACGTAACGGTCGCCTACGTCGACGCGGGCCTCGTCGATTTCGACGAGCGCGTCGCCTCGGCCGCCGACACGATTGCGGCCTGGGAGAAGCGCGGCGTCAGGCTCGAATTCGTGCCGCGCAATCCGCTGCTACGCGCAGGCCACGAGGACCATGTCGCCGCGAGCTTCACCGTGTTCCCCTACTTGCAGGGACGCGGCTTCGACACCGTGTTTTTCAACGAATGCGGCGGCCAAGGCTATTTCTCGCTGCTCGCCAAGAAAGAGGGGCTGTTCCCCGAGGCGCCGCGCATGGTCGTCGTCACCCACGGCGCCAACGCCTGGGTGCTGGAGCTCAATGCGCAGCTCTATTGGAGCCTGCACCCGATCTCCGTCGATTTCTTGGAGCGACGCAGCGTCGAGCTCGCCGACGATCTCATCAGCCCGAGCCAGTATCTGGTCGGCTGGATGCGCGAGCGCGGCTGGCGGCTGCCGGCCTCAACCCGCGTCATCCAGAATGCGCTGCCGGTCGAGCCGCGTCCCGCACGTCCAAGCGCGCCGGTCGACGAGATCGTCTTCTTCGGCCGGCTCGAAGCGCGCAAGGGCGTCGATCTGTTCCTCGCGGCGTATTCGCAGCTTTGCGCGGCACGCAACATGTCGGGGACCAAGGTGACGTTCCTCGGCAAGTTCTCCCGTATCGAAGGCGTCCACTCCGGCGTCTATGTGCTGGAGCGGACCCGCAACTGGCCGGCGCCGCCGACCCTCATCACCGAGCTCGGGCAGGAGGACGCGCTCAAATATCTGAGCCGCCCCGGCGTGCTGGCGGTGACGCCGTCGCGCGCCGAGAACTCGCCCTGCGTGGTCGCCGAATGTCTCCTGGCCGGCGTGCCGTTCATCGCCACCGACAGCGGCGGCACGGCGGAGCTGATCGCCGAGACGGACCGCGCGCGCTCGCTTTGCGCCAATACGCCGGAGTCGCTCGCCGCCGCGCTCGCCGCGGCGCTGGACAAGGGGGCGACGACCGCCGCAATGGCCGTTCCTCAAGAGCTTTCGCGCCAAGCCTGGCTCGACCTCGTCGCCGAGGCGCCGCGCGGGCGGACCGCGCCGCCGGTCCCCTCTCGCGCCGTCTCCCTCTGTCTCGCTTTGTGCGCCAGCGAGACGTTGGCGCCCGAGGCGTGGGCGTCCTTCGTCGCACAGGATTTCGCCGAGATCGTCGTGGTGTCCGCTGACGATCGGCCGCTGCCGTCGTCGGACACGCGCGTGCGCCGCGTCGTCGAGCATGGGCTTGGCCTCGCCGCCGCCCGAAATCTCGCGGCGTCGCATTCGCAAAGCCCCTGGCTGATGTTCGCCGACGAGGGCTCGGTCATTCTGAAGCCCGACGCACTCGCCGCCTTTCTCTCCGTCGCCGAGGGGATGCAGGCGCAGATTGTCACCAGCCCGGGGCTCGAATTCTCCCACGCCGGCGCGCCGCGCGACGGCTGGGACGGGTTCGTCTCATTGTTGCCGGCAGGCGCCAACCTGACGCTCGCCGCGTTCGAGAACTGCCTGGGCGAGGCGTGTTTCCTGATCGATCGCGCGCGCTTCCTGGAGGTTGGCGGCTTCGCGGCCGACGCCAGCGCGGCCCTGCGTGATCGCCTGTTGCTGACGCAAGCCGCGCTCGCCGGCGCGGCCCTGGAAGTCGCGGCGACGCCGCTGTTCTGGCGGCGCGAGCGGCCGGCGGCGACGCTCGGCTTCTCCGAATCCTCGGCCGATCAGCGCCGCATGCTGCAAGCTTTCGCGCAGCGCGAGGCCGGACTGCTTGGACCGGCGCTCGAAAGCGTGGTGGCCTCCGGCCCGCGCACGCGCGACCGGGTGACGGCGGCGCTGACCGGGCTCGGCGCGGTCGCTCGCGATCTCGCGGTGAAACTGTCGTTCATGCCGCAGCGTGACAGTTCTGAGCAGAACCGGCCGTTCCTCGATTATTGTCTCGCTCGCGCGCGCTTTCCCGAGGCGTTCGCGTTCGCGCATTGGCTCGACGATCCCGAACTCGCCGCGATCGCCCGCGCCGGCGCCGAGGCGGCGGCGGAGAAGGCGGCGCTCGGCGCCGTGCGCCGCCCCGCGCCAGCGCGGAGCCGCGAAGTGGCGCTGCTCCGCATCGCCGCCGAGCGGGCGCGCGCCATTGTCGGCCTTGCCGACGCTGACGTGCGCAGCGACGACGGCGGCGCCATCTCGCATCCTGTTCGCGACGGCGTCGCCGTCATCAAGGCGGCGGGCGTCTGCCCGCCGAGCGCGCGGCGGCTCGTCGCGGCGGTCGAGGCGCCGGGGGGCGCGCGGGTCGCGTTGGTGGCGTGCGATCGCTTCGCGGTGCTGCGGCTCGACGGCGACACGCTCAAGGGCGATGCGCCGTTCGCCTGGACGGGATGGCGCGCGCCGGGCGAACTGGCGCTCAATCTGCCCTCGCCGTTCGAGGAAAGCGCCGACCTTTTGCTGATGACGCAGTGCGACGCCGCCGCGCGCGGGCGGGTGTACTGGAGATCGCTCGACGCCGAGGTCGCGCTGTTCGACTTCAAGACGGCGAGCGGAGTCAATCTCGCCCCTGGCGTGACGCCGCTGCCGCGCCGGGTGCTGGCGGCGGCCGAGCTGCTGACGCCGGCGAACGATTTCCTCGGGCGCTACTTTGACGCCGGCCAGCCGACGATGCACCACCCGCTCGCCGGTCGGCCGGCCCTGGTGCGGCTGAAGAACGCGGTGTTCCAGGGCGCAACGGGGTTGCGCGCCTCGTTCTCGGTCGAGCACGAGCAGTCGCGGCCTGTCGAGTTCGCGCTGTGGGCGCGTCGTTCCGGACCGCCGGCGCGCGACATCGATGCGCTCGCCGATTCCTTCCGCTTCAGCGGCTGGACGGCGGTGCGCGCCGCGTTCCGCCAGCATCAGGCCGAGATCGCCTTTCCCGAGCCGCTGCGCCAGCCGCACGACCTCTATCTCGCGACGCGCGTCGTCGACTTCCCGGACAACAATTATTGCCATGCGGTGTGGCACGACATCCTCGTCATCGAGTCGGCCAACCGCGCGGCGTGAGGCCGTCGCCTGGGTAGGGAGCAACATCCTGAAAGCGCAGCGGTTCTCACCCTCCCCTCGCCACGCGTCGCGGGCCTGACGGAAATGCCGATCCAGCGGTTCAAGAACGTCTTGCGCGCGCGCATCGCGCGGGCGGCGGAGTTCAAGGGCGGACCGTTCGAGCCGACCGGTGTCGGCTTGGCCCGCCACGACGGCGACGTCTACCGGGCGATGACCAGCGACCCGCAGTTTCTGTTCCCGACCCCGCCCAGGGAGGTCTCGACTCTTGTCCTCTACCTCCTCGGCGAGCGCGACGGGGCGTTGACGCCGCGCATCTATTTCAACTGGGGCGGCGGCTTCTCGCAGGACGACAGCATCGGCTGCGAGAGCGGGCGCGCCGCGCTCATCCGCCTTGATCTCCGGGGCTGCCGCGACCTCCGGCGGTTGCGCTTCGATCCGCTGGAGGCCATGGCGGAGTTCACCTTCCGCTGGGCCGTCAACGCCGAGGGCGAGGCGCTGGCGCGCGAGGTCGAACCGACGCTCGCCGCCTGGGAGGCGCGCCGCGCCGCAACCGTGCGTCGCGACATTCTCGTCAGCGAGTTCGCACCGGCCGCGCCCGGCCGCCCGTTCGGCGTCGCGCGCAAGCCGAAGACCATGCACGAGCATTTCTTGCGCGCCTGCGCGCTGGCCGGCCGCGAGCTTAAAGGGCGGTTCACGACGCCGCCGGCGGCCCCGCTGATTTCGTTCGTCTCGCCACTCTACAACACGCCGGGCGGCTATCTCGACGACCTCTACGGCTCGTTCCGCCAGCAAGTGCCCGGCTACGCCGAGCTGGTGTTGAGCGACGACGGCTCCGCGTCGGCCGAGACGCAGAAATGGCTGGCCCGACACGAGAACGAGCCGGGGCTCATCGTCGTACGCAACGCCGTCAATCGCGGCATCGCGGCGGCCTCGAACGCCGGCGTCGCCGCGGCTCGGGGACGATGGATCGGCTTCATCGATCACGACGACGCCTTGGCGCCGCACGCGGTTGCGGTCATCCTGCGCGCGCTCGAACAAAACCCGGGGGCGCGGTTTTTCTATACCGACGAATTGATCGCCGACAAACAAATGCGCGGCCTCGATTTCTTCGACAAGCCGGCGTTCGACGACGTGCTGCTGTCGGGCGTCAATTACATCAATCACCTGTCGCTCTATTCACGCAATCTGTTGGGTTCGGTCGGCGTTTTTCGCGAGGGTTTCGACGGCTCGCAGGATTACGACCTGCTGCTGCGCGCGCTGGCCCGGCTTTCGCGCGACGAAGTCCGTCATATCCCCTACCCCGCCTATATCTGGCGGCGCGACGGGCGCAGCTTCTCGGTCAAGTTCATTGAGAAGGCCACCGCCAACGCACGCCGGGCGCTCGCGGAAGCTTACGCGCGGGACGGCGCCCCGGCCGAAGTCGAGCCGGCTGTCCTGCCCGACCTGCATCGGGTGCGGCTCGACCTTCCCGCCGGCGCGCGACGGCCGAAAGTGTCCGTCGTGATGCCCAATCGCGACGCGTTCCGCCTGTTCAGCCAGGCGGCGGAGGGCCTGTTCGAGCAGACGCGCTATCCCGATTTCGAGCTGATCGTGGTCGACAACGGCTCGACCGATCCCGACACGCTCGCGCTCTACGAGCGCCTGCGGGAGAAGCCGAATTTCATCTTGGACATGACGCCGGCGCCGTTCAACTTTTCGCGCCAGGTCAATCGCGGCGTCGCGCTGGCGAAGGGCGAAGCGATCCTCCTGCTCAACAACGACATCGAGGTGACCGCGCCGGATTGGCTTGACGAGATGGTCGGCTGCCTCGCCTACCCTAGGGTCGGCGTGGTCGGGGCGCGGCTGCTTTACCCCTCCGGCGATCTCCAGCATGCCGGCGTCGTGGTCGGGCTCGCCGGTCTCGCCGGGCACTGGTTCGCGCATCGCCCGGCCGACTATCCCGGACCGATGGGACGCCTGGCGGTGCGCTCGACGATGAGCGCGGTGACGGGCGCCTGCATGTTGATCTCGCGCGCCTGCCTGGAGGCGGCCGGCCCGTTCGACGAAGAGAATTTCGCCGTCGCCTACAACGACGTCGATTTCTGCCTGCGCGCCAACGCCGCGGGCTTCCGCACCGTCTACACGCCGTTCGCGACGCTGTTTCATCACGAATTGGCGTCGCGCGGCCGCGACGACCGCGGCCCCAACCGCGCCCGCTTCCTGCGCGACCAGGCCGCGCTGATCGAGCGGCACGACACCGGCGAGTTTCTTGATCCCGTGCTGAGCCCGTGGCGCGATCGCAACAGCTCGGAGCCGCAGCGGATCGCGCTCGACAAGCTGCCGCCGGCGCGCTGAATGTAAGCTTGCTCAACATCTCTTGACATCGCGCGGCTTGCCCCGCGGGCGCCGGGGCGCCAAAGGGGGAGACGATCATGCGCCCTGCCGTCGTCACCGCCCTCATCATCGCCACCGCTCTGTTCATGGAGAACATGGACGGGACGGTGCTCGCCACCTCGCTGCCCGCGATCGCCGCCGATCTGCACCAAGACCCGATCGTGCTGAAGCTGGCGCTGACCTCGTATATGCTGACGTTGGCGGTGTTCATCCCCGCCTCCGGCTGGGTCGCCGACAAGCTCGGCGCGCGCACCGTGTTCTGTTCGGCGATCGTCGTGTTCACGCTGGGCTCGGTGCTTTGCGGCGCCTCGACCAGCCTGCCGACGCTAATCGGCGCCCGCGTCTTTCAGGGGCTTGGCGGGGCGATGATGGTGCCGGTCGGGCGGCTGGTGCTGCTGCGCAGCATCCCGAAGTCCGAGATGGTCGACTCGCTCGCCTACCTCACGGTGCCGGCGCTGATCGGCCCGGTGGTCGGGCCGCCGCTCGGCGGCTTCATCACGACCTACTTTCATTGGCGCTGGATTTTCTGGATCAACGTGCCGATCGGCCTGCTCGGCGTCGCGCTGACGCTGCGCTTCATCGAGAACGTGCGCGAGCTTGATGTCGCGGCTTTCGACAAGCGCGGCTTCGTGTTGTCGGGCCTGGGGCTGCTGAGCCTCGTGTTCGGCCTGACGGTGATCGGCCGAGGGTTTGCGCCGGCTTCCGTCGTCGCGGCGCTGGTCGTCTCCGGGCTCATTCTGCTGACGCTCTACGTCCGCCACGCGCGGCGCACGCCCGACGCGATCCTCGACCTCAACCTGCTGAAACTGCCGACCTTCGTCGCCGGCGTCGCTGGCGGGTTCCTGTTCCGGCTCGGCATCGGCGCGATCCCGTTCCTCATGCCGCTGCTGCTGCAAATCGGCTTCGGCCTGTCGCCCTTCGAATCGGGCTCGCTGACCTTCGCCGCCGCCGCGGGCGCGATGGCGATGAAATTCACCGCCTCGCGGCTCATCAAGCGCTTCGGCTTCCGCAACATCCTCGTCGGCAACGCGGTGATCTCGGGCGCTTTTCTCGCCTCCTACGGGCTCATCGGCGCGCAGACGCCGCATTCGGTGATCTTCCTCGGCCTGCTGATCGGCGGCTTCTTCCGTTCGCTCGAATTCACCGCGCTCAATGCGATCGGCTACGCCGACGTGCCGCAATCGCGGATGAGCCGCGCCACCAGCTTCGCCAGCGTGTCGCAGCAGATGAGCCAAGCGGTCGGCGTCGCGGTGGCGGCGGCCTCGGTGCAGAGCCTGCAATGGCTGTTTCACGACCCGGTGCTGGCGCCGCGCGACATGCAAGTAAGCTTCTATGTGGTCGCCGCGGTGACGCTCGCCTCGACGCTGATCTTCCTGCGGCTCGACCCCGACGCCGGCGCTGAGGTTTCCGGCCGCGCAATTCCCGCGACCCCGCCGCAGACCGCGAGCGCGCCGGCGGAATAGGCTTGCGCCCTCACGGCAAAGTCCAATCGAACCCGTAGGCGAGCGTGAAGGCGAACAGGCTGGCGGTGTTGCCCGGCGCGTCGGTGACGCGCCACTGCCCCTTGCCTGTGATCCCCTTGTACTTGCCGGTCCCCCCGAGCACTTGCACCGGGCCGCTCTCCGGCCCCTCGTAGGCGAGATAGAGCTTGTCGCCGTCGCCGTCGGTCTCGACGCAGGTTCCGGTGAATTTGTAGCCGGCCTTGCGCGCCACCAATTCCTCAAGGCAATGCAGCGCGAGATTATCGAACGGCGCGGAGCCGTCGGCGGTTTTGACGATGCCGGTGCAATCGGCGGAGGAGTCCGAGCCGACCTCGCCGAGATCGATCGCTGCGGCGGAGCGGCACACCGTGTAGGCCGCGTGCTTGACCGAGCCGCTCCGCGGCAACGGCGCAGTGACTGCGAAGGCGGTCGTCGTCAGGCAAAGGCTGGCGAGCCAGGCGGCGGTGAAGCGGTTCATTCGGGCATCCCTTCCATGGCGGCGAACATTCGGCGCCCTGGCATAACGGGAAAAGGACCGCCGCGGTTGTGCTTTCGGCGCGAAAAAGCGTGAGCCGGAGCGGCTTGGCCTTCGCGCGCCGCCTGGGCTAAGAACCCGCCGGCTGGGCGATCCGGCCGCGGAGGCTCCATGTCCGAAACATTCCCCGGCCGCGCCTATCTCGTCTGCTGCGACGCGCGCACCGGTTCGAGCCTGCTGGCGGCGACGCTGCGCGCCACCGGCCGCGCCGGCAAGCCGTTCGAATATTTCAGTCGCGTCGAGATCGACAAGCCGTGGCTGCGGGCCGAGCTGCGCGTGCCCGACGGCGTTGCGTTCACGAGCTTTCCCGATTGGCGCGGCTACATCCTGAAGGCCGGCTCGGAGATGGGCGGCATCTTCGCGGCCTCCGTCCACTTTTTCCAGCTCGGCGATTGCGTCGCGACGTTTCGCGCCGATCCCGCCGCGCCGGCGCTTGACGTGCTCCGCGGCTACTTCCCCGATCTCCGCTTCGTCTGGCTGCGGCGCAACAACATCGTCGCGCAGGCGATCTCGCATTATGTCGCCATTTCGACCAACATTTGGAACAGCCGGCTCGGCGGCGCCGTGCGCCCGGGCGAGAGCGACCGCGGCGCGCCTTACGATTTCGACAAGATCGACTGGCAGGTGCACAGCGCCGTCGTCGCGACCGAAGGCTGGCGCGCGACGCTGAAGGGCGCGGAGGCGATCACCATGCCGCTCGCCTACGAGGAGCTCGCCGCCGATCTGCCCGGCGCCGTCAAGCGGCTGTGCGCGTTCGTCGGCGCCGACCTCGGCGCCGCGCCGGTCCGCGCGCCGGGTCTGGAGAAGCAGGCGGGCGCGTGGTCGGTCGAAATGGAGCAGCGTTATCGCGAGGAGCGGCGCGTGCGCGGCATGGGGCCGGTCGGCGACGAGGCGGCGGCGGCACGGCCCTAGCCCTTACAGCATGGGAGAACAGGCGATGAGCGAACCCAGGTTGAAATCCGTCGTGCCGATCCTGTTCGTGCGGGACGTGCCCGCGAGCGCGGACTATTTCCGCGAGAAGCTCGGGTTCGCGGTCGATTTCCTGTATGGATCGCCGCCGTTTTACGGCGCGGTTTCGCGGGACGGCGTCTGTCTGCACTTTCGCTGCGTGCGCGAGCCGAATTTCGCGGCGCTTGCGCAGCAGGAGCACTCGCTGATCCTAGCAACCATCGAAGTCACGGACGTGCAGGAACTGTTCAAAGAGATCGAGCAACGCGGCGCGGCGTTCGCGCAGGCGTCCACGCGCCAGCTTTGGGGCGGGACAGACTTTCATGTCCGCGATCCCGACGGAAACGTGGTTTCCTTCGTCACTTACGAGTAGGCCGGTCCTTCAGGCGCTAGGCGATTTCTCCCCGACCGTGCGCGACGGCCGGTCCCGCGGCACCCGCGCAAGGAGGCCGTCCACGCAACCCTTGAACACGAGATAGCAGGCCATCCCCAAATAGCCCCAGACGACCAACTCGACGAGTTGCAACAAGCCCCCGTCGAAAATCGCCATCGCGCCGTAGGTCGTCAACAGATCGAAATTGGCGCGGAAGATCGTGAACAGATCGAGCGTGCACAGAGCCACGCCGCCAGTGGCCAGTCCCATGACCAGGAATGTGATCCAGGCCGGGCCGTGAAACAGGTAGGAAAGCCATTTCGCGAGCCGCATTTGGGGAAACTAGCGCAGGCCCGCGCCCTTGTCATGACGCCGACTCCCGGCAGGACGCGGTAGCCGCGCACCATTGAAAACAAAAGGCAAATCCGAACGTCATCGTGCCCGGGCTTATCCCGGGCATCCACGTCGTGACAGGGCGCCCCGCTTGCCGAACGTCTACGCAACGGGCGGCGCTATGTAACGGCGCTGCTCGTCCCGGCGTGGATGACCGGGACAAGCCCGGTCATGACGGATGGGGTTGTTGAAGCCCTGGAGCGGCGAGCCTAATTGGCGCTTATGGGGACCAGCGCAGTCATGACAGCGCCTGTTGTGTTCCACCCGGTCATCAGCCGCTGTTGCGCAACCCCGCTGAGATGCCGTTGATCGTCAGCTGAATCCCCGTCAGCACCTTCTCGCTAGTCGCGTGCGCCCGGTGCAGCTTCAGAAGCTCGACCTGCACATGGTTGATCGGATCGAGATAGGGGAAGCGGTTGTGGATCGAGCGCAGCAGCAGCGGATTGTGCGCGAGCAAATGCGGTTGCTGCATGATCGCATTGAGCATGTCGACCGAGGATTTCCACTCCTTCGAGATGCGCGAGAAAATCGCCTCGCGCAGCGCCACATCCTGCACGAGGCTCGCGTAACGCGAGGCGATCGCGAGGCTGGACTTGGACAGCACCATGTCCATGTTGGAGAGCAGCGTGCGGAAGAACGGCCAGTGCTTGTACATGGCGCGTAAGCGATCCAGCCCCTTCTCGGGATTTTCGGCGCAATAGGCCTCAACCGCCGAGCCGAAGCCGTACCAGCCGGGCAGCATCAACCGGCATTGCGCCCACGAGAACACCCAGGGAATCGCCCGCAAATCCTCGATCGCCTGCGTCTTCTTGCGCGACGCCGGCCGCGAGCCGATGTTGAGCGTGGCGATCTCGGTGATGACGGTCGAGGACCAGAAATATTGCACAAAGCCGTCGGTCTCGTAGACGAGGCCGCGATAGGCTTTGTAGGCGGCGGCCGAGAGCGCCTCCATCGTCGACAGATAGGCGGGATCGGGCGCCGGGGTCTGCTCCTCGAGCAGGCTCGCCTCCAGCGTCGCCGAGACGAGCGTCTCCAGATTGCGCCGGCCGACCTCGCCGTTGGAATATTTCGAGGAGATGATCTCACCCTGCTCGGTGATGCGGATTTGTCCCTGCACGGCGCCGCCGGGCTGCGCCAATATCGCGTCGTAGCTCGGGCCGCCGCCGCGCCCGACCGAGCCGCCGCGCCCGTGGAACAGGCGGATGCGGACGCCGTGGGTCTTGAACACTTCGACGAGGCCGATCTCGGCTTTATAAAGCTCCCAGCCGGAGGTGACGAAGCCGCCGTCCTTGTTGCTGTCGGAATAGCCGAGCATCACCTCCTGCTCGCCGCCCAGCGAGGCGACGAATTTGGCGTATTCGGGGATCGATAGCAGCCGATCCATCACCCCGACGCAGGCGCGCAGGTCGTCGATCGTCTCGAACAGCGGAACCATGTTGATGCGCGAGCGGCCGCCAACGTCGATGAGGCCGACCTCCTTCAACAGTAGCGCCAGCTCCAGGAGATCGGAGACGCCCTGGCATTTCGAGATGATCGCGGTGACGATCGCCGCCTCGCCGTAGGTCGCCTTGATCTTGGCGGCGGTGCGGAAGATCGCGAGCTCGCCCGTCGTCTCCTCGCCGTAGACGTGGAACGGCAGCAGCAGCGGCCGCGGCGAGATGAGCTCCTTGCGCAGCAGCGCAATGCGCCCCTCTTCGTCGAGCTTCAAATATTCGACGCCGGGCTCGGCGGCGGCGAAAAGTTCGGCGACGGTGCGCTCATGCACGTCGGAATTCTGGCGCAGGTCGAGCGGCGCGAGATGGAAACCGAACACGTCGAGCGCGCGCCGCAACGCGCGCAACCGCCCGCGCGCGAGGATTTTCGCGCCGCCCTTTTCGAGCGAATCCGAAATCGTCGCGAGATCGGCGGCGAACTCCTCCGTCGTCGCGTATGCCGGCGCGTCGCCGGTGGGATGGCGCAGGGCCACGTAGTGGTCGAGCGTCTCGGCGGTCTTGGCGAGGCGCGCATAGACGCCGGCGATGGCGCGACGATACGGCTCGTCCTTGCGCGCCGCCGCGGAATCGCTGGAACGGTCGGCGAGCGCGGCAAGTTCCGGCGTCACGCGGCTCAGCGTGGCGCTCAGCGACAACTCGCCGCCGAGCTCGTGCAGTTCGTCGAGATAATGGCCGAGCGCGCGGGCGCTTTGCAGCCGCGTCGCCTCGCTCAGCACGTCGGCGGTGACGAACGGGTTGCCGTCACGGTCGCCGCCGATCCAGCAGCCGACGCGCAGGAACGGCTTGACGCGCCGGTCGGCGACCCTCGGGTCCGCGGCGGCGAGATCGTCCTCGATCGCCGCATAGAGGCGCGGCATCTCGCGGAAGAAGGTGTAGTCGTAGTAGGAGAGCCCGTTGGCGACCTCGTCGATCACTTTCAGCCGCGTCTGGCGCAGCATGTTGGTGCGCCACAGCAGCAGGATCGCCCGCCGCAACTGCTCCTCGTTGCGTTGCATTTCGCCGTCGTCGCCGACAATGCGCTCGCGCTCGTCGAGCAGCGCGGCGATCTCCAGTTCGCGGTTGATCGTGCTCTTGCGGCGGACCTCGGTCGGATGCGCCGTCAGCACGGGGCTGACCAGCGCGCCGTCGAAGAAATGCATCAGCGCCGCGCCGTCGAAACCCGCCGCGCGCGCCCGGTTCAATGCATAGCGCAGCGAGCCGGGACGGGCGGCGGAGCGGCGCACGACATGCGCGCGATTGCGGCGGATGTGGTGCTGATCCTCGGCGATGTTGGCCAGATGCGAGAAATAGCTGAACGCGCGCACGATCGCGAGCGTCTGATCGCTGTCGAGGCTGTCGAGCGTCGCCGCGAGTTCGCGCCGCGCGCCGACCTCGTGGTCGCGATGAAAGCGGATCGACGCCTTGCGGATGCGCTCGACGAGGTCGAAGACTTCCGCCCCTTCCTGCTCGCGCACGGTATCGCCGAGCAGGCGGCCGAGCGTGCGAATGTCTTCGCGTAGCGGCACGTCCTTTTCGGCGTCGGGGGGCGGATCGAAGGCGAGAACGTTCGACATGGCGGGGCCTCACAACACCGCCTGCAAGGACAGACGGACGGCGCACTGTCAAGCAAGCGCCGCGCCACGCGGCGCATTTTCCGCCACCACCGCGGCGAGGCGTTCGCGTAGAGCTGCGGGGTCCTTCAGCGCGCATTCGTAGACGACCAGGGTGCGCCAGCCGAGCGCGTCGAGCGCGTCGAGATGGCGCTGATCGCGGGCGCGGTTGCGGGCGATCTTATCGCGCCAATAGTCGGCGTTCGCCTTCGCGGGGCGATTTCCTCTCGCGCAGGAATGGCCGTGCCAGAAGCAGCCGTGCACGAAGATCGCGAGCTTCCGTGGGCCGTAGGCGACGTCCGGCTTGCCGGGCAGGTCGGCGCGATGCAGCCGATAGCCCGGCGCGATCTCGCGCAGCATTTTGCGCACGGCGCGCTCGGGGCCCGTGTCGCGCGACTTCACCGCGCGCATGACGGCGGAGCGTTCGGGCGACGTCACGCGCCGACGGGCAACAACGGGGCCATCCAATGCTCGGCGAGATGGCGCACGACCGCCGCCACGACGCCGTCGCCGAGCAGGTGATAGGTCTCGTTGTAGGAGCCCGGCAACGCGTAGGAATCCGGCAGGCTCATCAGCCGCGCCGCCTCGCGCGGGCTCAGCAGCCGCGCCCGGGCGCGGCCCTTGTCGACGATCAGCAGCGATTGGCGGCTGGAGCCGCCGGCGGGGGTGCGCAGGCAGCCGGCGAGGCCGTCGAATCGCACCTCGGCGCGCTGCGTCCTGCCGCCGCCGGCGACCGGCCGCGTGCGGCGATACAACGCGCCGACGTGGCGTCCGCCGCTCGCGACCGCCGCCGTCACGCGCGCGCGATGGTTCGGCGCCATCAGCGACAGTAGCCGCTCGACCGCGTCCGCGCTCGCCCATTCGACGCCGGTCGGCGTCTCCTCGACGAGATCGGCGAGCGCCGCGTTGCGGCGCGGCGGCGGCGGCAGGCGCCACCAGAGGAAGCGCGACCGCGAGTTCGCGGGAAGCCGGTCATGCGCTGCGCGCAACGCCGGCGAGACGCCCCAGTCCGGCGGCGTCGCCTGGATCAGACCTTCGGGAATGGCGACGTCCTGCGCCACGGCGAGAAAGAACAGCCGCGGCCGTGATTGTGGCGCGAATTCGACCGCATCCACGACGAGCGCGCCGGCCGCATAACCGCCGTCCAACAGCGACGTGAGAAGCGCGGCGAAGTCCGCGCCGCCGCGCGAGGAGAGCAGGCCGCAGACATTCTCCAGCGCGATCAGCCGCGGCGCACGGCCGGCGTCGCGCAACCGTTGAATGAGCCGCCAGAACGGCCAGAACGCGCCCGAGCGGCCGCCGTCGAGCCCGGCCCCGGCGCCGGCGAGCGACAGATCCTGGCAGGGAAACGAGGCCCACGCGAGATCGGCCCGCTCCGCGATCTCCTCGGGCGCCACCGTTGCGATGTCCTTCACGGTGAGACGATCCGTGCCGAAGTTTGCGGCGTAGGCGCGCGCCTTGCGCGGGTCGATGTCGTTGGCGAACTGACAACGCCAGCGCGCTCCTAAGCCGACGCGCGCCATGCCGCCGCCGCAGAAGAATTCGAGAAAGCCGCCCCGCGCCGTCTCCGCCGGCATGCACTGTTGCTCCGAATCGGCATCGTCGCCCTGCCCGTGCGGCTACCTCCGACGCCTGCGCTCGCGCAAGTCGCGTTGCCGCAGTTTGAAGCCGAATTCGCGCCGCCGTCCTAGTGGACTGGCAAATATACAAGAGCGCTCTGCGACCTTGCGCGGTAACCCTAAGTGTCTGTCCGGAAACATGTTGAGTCGTGGGAGTCGGTTGTGATTCCATAGGGGCGGGCTGATTCGACAGGGAGCCGCCTGCAATGTGGACGACCGAAAATCGCGCTCGGTACGACAGAAGCCGGCTGCGCTATCCGAGCGACTTGACGGACCCGGAATGGGCGCGGGTTGCGTGATTCCGCCCGCCAAACGCGGTGGGAACAAGCGCAGCGTGGACCTGCGCGAGGTCGTCAATGGCTTGATGTATATCTTGAGCGCCGGCTGCCAGTGGCGCGCAATCCCAAAGGATCTGCCGCCGCGCTCCACCTTGCATGATTACCTCAACCTGTGGAGTTGGGACGGCACGCTGGATCGCATCCATTTCGCGCTTTACGTTCAATGTCGCGAGCGCGCGGAGCGCGAAGCTTCCCCAACCGCCGCCATCATCGACAGCCAGAGCGTGAAGAGCGCGGAAAAAGGGGGGTCTATATCGATCCCCATGGCTATGACGCGGGCAAGAAAATCAAAGGCAAGAAGCGGCACATACTCGTCGATACGCAGGGCCTGTTGATGCACGCCATCGTGCATGGCGCGGATGTCCAGGATCGCGACGGCGGCGTCCTGCTCATGGCGACGTTGTTCGGCCTGTATCCGTTCCTTCTCAAGCTCTACGCCGACGGCGGCTATCAAGGCCAACAGTTCCAGACCGCAGTGAAGAAGATCGTCAACGACCTCAACATTGAAATCGTCAAACGATCCGATCAGGCAAAGAGCTTCGTCGTCCTGCCGAAACGATGGATCGTCGAACGAACGATCGCATGGCTCAATCGTTGCCGCCGGTTGGCCAAAGACTGGGAGTGCCTAAACCGCAAGGCGCTCGCTTTCCTCAAACTCGCATCCATTCGGCTCATGCTACGAAAGCTATGTTATTCCCCATGATGTTCCCGGACAGACTCTAAGTTGCTCGCAGGCGGCGACAAAGCGCCGAGGCGGCGTCTTGACGGGATTGGTCTTTGCCCTAACGTGCGGACAACGATCAATCTGCGCTGTCGGATGCAACGGTCGATCTCCGGATCGACGTTAGCTCACTTGCGTTGTTCGCAATCTGCTCCGGCCACGCGCTTTCCAGATCGAACCTTTACGCCCAAAGCAACAAATGGCGTTCACGATTGCATTAGAAAATCTAAACAGTAATTTGCGGGAAACAAATGAGCGGATACGAATACGCGATAGTCGACGACCCCGACGCGGCTGACACTTCCGGCAGCGGAACTTCCCTAGCGTTTATAAATTCGGGTGATGACATCTTGGGCGGGATAATTGACAATCATGAGTTCTCGCAATTTTTTACTTATGCAAATTCAACATTTACAAATTTGGATGACGCCATATTCGCACCGACTGGGTTTAATGATTTTGGTCATGTAGCGGGAATTATTCGGGTTTCACAAAACAATGGTGAAACGAATTGTGGATTTATATATAATGGCTCTTCGATCAAGTTGCTTGAAGCAGGATCGAGTGTAAACAGCATAAACGACAGCGACGCCGTCGTCGGCAACATCGGCAACCGCGGATTTATGTACCAGAATGGTGTTTACACCAACATTAATGACCCAAGCGGCATCACTGTTCCATACAGTATAAATAACAATGGAGTGATTGTTGGGTCGTATTACGTCAATAATAAATCGTATGGATTTAAAGACATTGACGGTTATTACACAACTATACGCGTGCCCTTTGATCTGACCGCATCAACTCAGTGTATTGAGATAAATAATGACAATGAAATTCTTGGAGACTATCAAAACAGTTCAGGCGAGGGAGTCGGGTTTACAATACTCGGCGGCACATTTGCAACGATTTCAGACCCCAACGGGACAGGCGGAACGGACGTCACAGCGTTAAACAATAACGGCGCCGTAGTCGGTGATTATATCGATTCTAATGGCGCCAGCCACGGCTTTGTCTATGAAAACGGCGTTTATACAACTCTGGATCCAGCCGGTTCGGTGGATGCAAGCGCCAGCGACATAAACGACGCCGGCGTCATTGTCGGCGGATATCAGGACGCCAACGGCGTCAGCCACGGCTTCGTCGCCTCGATTCCGACCACGTCCGCCGGCCCTGACGCCGCGCAATGGACCGCAACGGACGGCGCCTGGGAGGACGCCAGCAACTGGACGGTGACCGACCCCGGCGAGCCCGCGAATTCCGTCCCCGGCGCAGACGAACTCGGTCCGCATCGGCAACAATGAGTTCCTCGGGCTACGTCGTCACCTTCAATTCGACCGACACGATCTGGTCGCTCGTCACAGAAATCGCGGCGACGCTCGACGTGCAGTCGGGCGCGCTGACGCTTGCGCACGACAGCGGCATCAACGGCCACCTCGAAATCGCCGACGGCGCCGCGCTCGACATCGCAACCGGCGCCACGCTGACCCTGTCGTACGACGACTTTATCGGCGCCGCCATCGAGAACATCGATGGCGACGGCACACTCGCCGTGACCGGCGCCGTTACCTACGACGGCGGCGGCACGGTTACCACGCTCAATGTGAATGTGAAGTATGTCGGGCAATTCAACTACCAGGCGGGCGAGATCGTTATCGAGCCAGGAAAGACGCTGACGTTTTCCGGCTACGCAACGCTTTATAATTCGGAGGACGACGGCGACATCGACGGTGGCGGGACGCTGAAGATCGACGGCAGCGCTCAGCTTGAGGGATTCATAGGTCAGACGACGGCGACCGACGTCATCGACGCCGGCGCGATCGCTCAGACCGATGCCGTCGACGTGAACGGCTCGCTGACCATAGCGCGCGGCCATTCCTACTACATGGTTCAGGGTACGCGGTTAGATGCAAGCATCGTCAACAATGCGGGCACGCTCGGCGTCTCTTACAATCCGCTTCTCCCGGTCGCCGCCAACTTTATCGAATGCGACGACTTCACCAACACGGGCCTGCTGGAACTGTTGTATCTCGAAAGTACGCTTGTTCTCACGGGTACCGCCACGCTGGGAGGAAGGATCACGGGAGCGGGCGTGTTGCAGATCGGCGCCGACGCGCAAATTACGATCGATGCGCCCGAGATCACGGTCGCCTACTTCCAAATCCAACAGGCCGGCTCCGGTGGTCTTACAACTCTCGATGCGAACGTTACCTTCACCGGCGGTTTCGGATTCGTCAGCGGGTCCGGCGAACTCGTCATCCCGACCGGGAAGACGCTGACCCTCGCCAATGGAACGCTCGACGGCGACATCGACGGCGGCGGGATCATCCGCGCTAACGGCACGGTCTTGCTCCGCGGAACCATCGGGTCGACAACGGCGATGCGGATTGTAGACGACGGAACGGTCGCTCAGAGTGGCGACGTCACGCTCCACGGCTCGTTTGAGATCGCCGCCGGGCGCTCGTTCACCATCCAAGGCGGGCAATCGTTTCAGATATTTTCCGGCGCTTCGACTGTGACGTTCGGAGGCGCCGGCGCGAGCATCGACATTGCGGGAATGTTGATTGAAGGCTCCGGTCACTTTCAGGGGATAACCAACAAGGTCGTCGTCTCCGGCGCGGTCACCAACACGGGCAGGATCTTTCTCGGCACCCAGGCCGCCATGGACGTGACCGGGGAACTCCAGGGCGCCGGCTACGCTGTCATTGAGCGCCGCGCCTATCTGGAGCTGGACGCGCAATCGACCGCGGCGCAGTCCGTATTCTTCGACGGCGACGGCGCCACGTTGGGCTTGCGCGACGCCGTTCAATTCCAATCAAGCATCGACGATTTCGACGCCGCGCCCACGCAAGCCCCGTCCCACGGGAACGCGATCGACCTGATCGGCTTCGACGCCAATGCGACGAAGTCGTTCGCCAACGTCTCCGGCGGCATCGTCGTCAACATCAGCGACGGCGCCCAGAGCGCATCGCTCCACTTCGTCGGCAGTTACAACGCCAGCGGATTTAAGCTCGCCACGGGGTCGAACAGCGAATGGCTGACCTATTGACGCGGCGAAACCCAACTGGGAGCGAGCGGGCCTAAAGCGGCTCGGCTCGACGGCGGTTTGGACGAACTAACGGTAGCCTCGCGAAGCGCCATCGACCGCGGCGCAGAAAGTCGTTTTCGACGGCAACTACGCCGAGCCGCGGTTGGGCGACGCCCGCCAGCTCCAATCCGACACCTACGATTTCGATTTCACCTGCAGCGAGGCGATAGACCTGACGCCCTTCGACTCCAGCGCGACCTGTCATACGCCCGCGTGTCCGGCGGCCTCGTCGTCAACGTCCGCGGCGGCTCCAACAGCGCGTCGCTCCCTTTCATTGACGACTACCGCCTGGGCTATTTTGGGCTGAGCGCCGGCTCGGACGGCGGATTGCTCTCTGAGTTGCGCGCCGTCCGCTCAAGCCGCGCGCAGAGGATCGACCTCCAGTTCTGCCGGAAGGACGACCCTCCTGGGATCCGCCTTGACGGCCGCCCGCGCGCGGCGGCAAATGTGGGCATGAGCTTCGATTTTCCCGTCCTCGTCGCGGACATCGGCGGCACCAACGCGCGCTTCGCTCTCAAAGAGCGCGCCGACGCGCCGCTCCCGGAGCCGGTGCATGTCCGCACCGGCGACTACCCCGGCCTCGCCGACGCCATCGAGGCGATCCTGCCGAAGCTCGCCGGCCGGCCCCGCGCGGCGATCGCCTGCGGCGCCGGGCCGATCGTCGACGGCCGGCTGAAGCTCACCAACGCAGACTGGCATATCGACGGGCGCGAGGTCGCCCAACGGCTCAAGCTGACCGGCGGGCTGCTGCTCAACGATTTCGAAGCGCAGGCGCTGTCGCTGCCGGCGATCCCCGACGGCTGGACGCGCCAGATCGGGCCGGCAGGCTTCGGCGCGCAGGGGCCGCGCGTCATTCTCGGGCCGGGCACCGGGCTCGGCGTCGCCGCGCTGATCGAGGCGTCCGGCAAGCATACGCCGGTGTCGTCGGAGTTCTGCCACATGGGGTTCGGGCCGGCGACGCCGGAGGAATGGGCGATCTGGCCGCATCTCGAACGCGCGCATGGGCGCATCACCACGGAGAGCGTCACCAACGGCGCCGGCCTCGCTCGCGTCTACCGCGCCCGCCTGCTCGCCAAGGGCAAGACGCCCGAATTCGACGATCCCGCCGCCGTCACCGCCGCCGCGCTCGCCGATCCCAAGAGCGAAGCGGCCGAGGGGGTCAGGCTCTATTGGCGCATCGTCGGCCGGATGGCGGGCGATGTGGCGATCGCCTTCGTCGCCCGCGGCGGCGTGACGCTCGCCGGCGGCGTCTTGCCGCGCATCGTCGACCTGCTCGACGAGGCGACGTTCCGCGCCGCGTTCGAAGACAAGGCCCCGGTCGACGCGCTGGCCCGCGCGATCCCGACCCGGCTGGTCACCCGCGCCGATTCGGTGCTCGTCGGCATGGCGGCGATCGCCGCGGCGCCGGAACGCTACGCCATAGATTATTCCGGACGGGCGTGGGCTTGAGGCGCGGCCGTTAATTAGCCGTTTTCCTAGTGTGTGCGAAATGCGTAAACATGCTTGGGATAAGCGCCGGGGATTGACGGCATGGTTAGGCTTTCTCTGTTGACGGTCGGCTTGGCGGTTCTGTGCGGGATCGCGCCGGCGCTCGCCGATCAGGATTGCGGCGCCGATTTGCAGAAGCTGGCGGCGCGCCGCGAGGCGGCGCTGAAGAGCATCAACGACCTGGTCGCCGCCGCGCACGGCAAGAAGCTCGACCCGGAGGCGTTCTGCGAGCACTCGCGCCCGCTCAACGCCGCCGAGGACGCGATGCTCGCCTATATGGTGAAGAACAAGGACTGGTGTCAGATCCCCGACGAGGCGGTCAGTCAGCTCAAGGAATCGCACGCCAAGAGCGTTGCGTTCGGCGGCAAGGCCTGCACGGTCGCGGTGCAGATCAAGAAAATGAAGGCGCAGGCGGCGCAGGCGGCCCAGCAACAGCAGCAGGCCGGCGGCGCCCCGGCAGTGCAGCCGCTCCCGGCCGGGCCGCTTTGAGGCGCGCCGCCGCCGTCCTTCCTGACGCGCGGCCGCAGAGCTGGGCGGTGCGGTTTGCCCCCGACGGGGCTTTGCCGTTTGTGCAATTGGCGCGCTGGGACCGCCCGATCGGCTGGCAGTTGCTGCTCGCCCCCTGCTGGTGGGCGACGGCTTTGGCCGCTATCGCCGCGGGGCGCCCGCCCCATCTCGCCCATCTCTTGCTTTTCCTCGTCGGCGCGATCGCGATGCGCGGGGCGGGCTGTACCTACAACGACATTCTCGACCGCGACCTCGACGCCGGCGTCGAGCGGACGCGGGGGCGGCCCCTCCCCTCCGGCCGGGTGACGGCGAAGGCGGCGGCGGCGTTCGTAGTTGTCCAGTCGCTCGTCGGGCTCGCGGTGCTGCTGTCGTTCAATCGCTTCACCATCGGCGTCGGCATGGCCTCGCTGCTGGTGGTGGCGATCTATCCGCTGATGAAGCGGGTGATGTCTTGGCCGCAGGCGGTGCTCGGCCTCGCCTTCTCCTGGGGTGCGCTGGTCGGCTGGACGGCGACGTTCGGGCGTCTGGATTGGCCGGCGCTCGCGCTCTACTTCGCCGCCTTCACGTGGACGATCGGTTACGACACCATCTACGCGCAGCAGGATGCGCGCGACGACGCCATCGTCGGCATCCGTTCGACCGCGCGGCTGTTCGGGGCGCAGGCGCGGCCGGCCGTGGCGGCCTTCTACGCGGCGACGGCGGCGCTGACCCAGGCGGCGATCCTCGGCGCGGGCGCCGGGGTATGGGCTGAGCTCGGCTGGGCCGCTTTCGTCGGCCATCTGGCGTGGCAGGTCTTCCGCATCGACGCGACGAGCCCCGCGACGGCGCTGCGGCTGTTCCGCTCCAACCGCGATTCAGGGCTGATCCTGTTCGCCGGGCTCGCGGCGCAAGCGCTGGCCGGTTAGGTCCATCGACGAAGCTGCGCCGCAACCCTCGATTATTCGGTTGCTACCGCTCGATGCCGGTCAGCAGCGTGCGCGTCGCGGCGGTCACGTCCTTTTGCCGCATCAGGGCCTCGCCGACGAGAAAACACTCGATCCCGGACTCGGCGAGACGGCGGCAGTCGCCATGGGTGAAAATGCCGCTTTCGCCGACCAGCACCCGGTCGGCGGGCACATGCGGCGCCAGCCGCTCGCAGGTGGCGAGCGAGGTCTCGAAGGTCTTCAGATCGCGATTGTTGACGCCGATCAGCCGCCCCTCCAGAGTCAAGGCGCGGGCGAGCTCTTTCTCGTCATGCACCTCGATCAGCACGTCGAGGGCGAGGTCGTGCGCCGTCTTGTTGAGCGTGCGCGCGAGGTCGTCGTCGACCGCCGCCATGATGATGAGGATGCAATCGGCGCCCCAGGCGCGCGCCTCCAGCACCTGATAGGGATCGTAAAGGAAATCCTTGCGGATGATCGGCAGTTGCGTGGCGGCCCGCGCCGCCTTCAGATGCTCCGGCGAGCCCTGGAACGAGGGCGCGTCGGTGAGCACGGAGAGGCAGGAGGCGCCGCCGGCCTGGTAGGCTTTCGCCAGCGACTTCGGCTCGAAATGCTCGCGGATCAGCCCCTTCGACGGGCTCGCCTTCTTGATTTCGGCGATCAGGCCGAAGCGGCCCTCCTCGCGCGCCCGCTCCAGCGCCTTCAGGAACCCGCGCGGCGGCGATTGCTCGCGGATCTCGCGCTCCAGCGTGGCGCGCGGCACGCGGACCTTGGCCTCGGCGATCTCGCGCCGCTTGTAGGCCCCGATCTGAGTGAGGATGTCGCTCATCGCCGGCTCATGCGTTGGAGACTTGCACGAGTCTCTCCAAGGTCGCCGCCGCTGCGCCGTCGTCGAGCGCGCGAGCGGCGCGCTCGACGCCCTCGCCAAGGTTGCGCGCCGCGCCGGCCACGACCAGGCCGGCGGCGGCGTTGAACAGCGCGATGTCGCGATAGGCGTTGCGTGCGCCGTGAAGCACGCTGCGCAAGGCGGCGGCGTTGAACGCGGGATCGCCGCCCTTCAACTCGGCCGGCGCGGCGCGCTTGAGGCCGACGTCCTCGGGCGCGACGGTGAAGGCGCGGATTTCGCCGCCCTGCAACTCGACGATCTCGGTCGGCGCGGTCGTCGTGATTTCGTCGAGCCCATCGCCGCCGTGGCACAGCCAGACCCGCTCGGAGCCGTGGTTGCGCAGCACGCGCGCCATCGGCTCCAGCCAAGCGGCGGAGAACACGCCAATCACCTGACGCTTGACCCCGGCCGGATTGGACAGCGGCCCCAGCAGGTTGAAGATCGTGCGGGTGCAGAGCTCCACCCGCGCCGCGCCGACGTGCCGCATCGCGGCGTGATGCGTGGTCGCCATCATGAAGCCGATGCCGGCTTGATCGATGCAACGCTCCACGCCCTCGGGGGGCAGCCCGATCTTGACGCCGAGCGCCGTCAACGCGTCGGAGGAGCCGGATTTCGACGAGGCGGCGCGGTTGCCGTGCTTGGCGACCGGGGTTCCGCAGGCGGCGACGATCAACGCGGCGAGCGTCGAGACATTGTAGGAGCCGGCGCCGTCGCCCCCGGTGCCGACGATGTCGACCGCGCCCGCCGGCGCCTCGACGCGCAGCATCCGCGCGCGCATCGCCGCAACCGCGCCGGTGATCTCCTCGACGCCCTCGCCACGCACGCGCAGCGCCATCAGGAACCCACCGATCTGCGCCGGCGTCACGTCGCCGGACAGCATCGCCTCGAACGCGTCGAATGCCTCGGCTCGGCTCAGTTCGGCGCCGGCGGCGACTTTGGCGATGAGCGGTTTGAAGGCTTCCATCGGGGTCAGTTCGCGCGCGGGCGGCGCGCGAGATCCAGAAAATTCCCGAGGATCGTCTTGCCGTGTTCGCTGGCGATGCTTTCGGGGTGGAACTGCACGCCGTGGACGTTGAGCCGGCGGTGCGACACCGCCATGATGAGTCCGTCGCTGTCGGCCGTCACTTCGAGATCGTCCGGCGCCGTGGCCCGCTCGACGATGAGGCTGTGATAGCGCGTCGCCTGGAACGGCCCGTTGACGCCGCGAAACAGCGCGCGTCCGTTATGGCTCACGGTGGACACCTTGCCGTGCATCGGCAACGGGGCGCGGACGACCTTGCCGCCGAATACCTGGCCGATCGTCTGATGGCCCAGGCAGACGCCGAGGATCGGCGTCGTCTCGGCGGCGGCTTGCACGAGTTTGAGGCAAATGCCGGCTTCGTTGGGCGTGCAGGGGCCGGGCGACAGCACGATCGCGTCGGGCGCCTCGGCCAGTGTGTCTTCGACGCTGCGCGCATCGTTGCGCCAGACGCTGACGTCCGCGCCCAGTTCGCCGAGGAAATGGACGAGGTTGAACGTGAAACTATCGTAGTTGTCGATCAGCGTGACGCGCATGAGGCCCTCTATGCCTGTTTTCCATGGGCCGAGCGAGGGCGTCAAGCAAGAGGCGGGCGACGGGCGAGCGCGTCATTGGCTTTCTCGTCGCGTGAAGAGCCGCTCGAAAGCGTCGCGCGCCGGCGCAAACCCTTCTTCGAGCAGATGGACGGACTTGCGCGGTTTCGTCGGATCGCTGATGAAACCCTTTTCGTGCAGACGATCCGTCGCGGCCCAGGGCAACGATTTCCAGGCGCCGCCCGCCGTGGCTTCGTTGTAGTAAAGGATCGCCAGAACAGCGTCGTCGAGCAAGTCGGGATCGACCCGCTCGAAGGGTTCGAGCGGCTTGTCGACGGGTTTCTTCGCCTGCGCCATCGCATGCCCCTCACGTCTGATCGTTGCTGTTTCCGCCCAACAGCCCGCCGAGAATTCCCCCCGCCACCCCCAACGCCGAGGCGGCGGCGACGCCGCCCGCCGTCGAGTTCGCGCCGGTATCGCCGCCGCGCGGCAGATAGCGCGCGATCTCCTCGGCGAGGTTGAGGATCGGCATGCTTTGCAGCCAGACGTGACCCGGCCCGGTCAGGGTCGCCAGGTACAGCCCCTCGCCGCCGAACAGGATGTTCTTGAAGCCGCGCACCATCTGGATGTCGAACGTGACGCTGGGCTCGAATACGCCGACGTGGCCGGCGTGGACCAGCAGGCGCTCGCCGGGGCTAAGGTCGCGCTCGACCAATTCGCCGGACAGGTCGAGCCAGACGACGCCGGGGCCGGTGACCTTTTGCAGGATGAAGCCCTCGCCGCCGAAGAAGCCGGAGCCGATCCGCCGCTGCCAGGCAAGCTCCAGCGTGATCGACTTCTCCGCGACCAGGAATGTCTCCTTGCGGCAGATCAGCGACTGGCCAGGATGCAGCAGCGCCGGGACGATCGTGCCGGGAAAGCGCGGCGCGAAGGCGACGTGGCCGGCGCCCTGCGCGATGAAGTCGGTGATGAAGAACGAGCCGCCGCCGAAGCTGCGCTTCAATCCGGCGAGAAAGCCGCCGCCGGTATGGGTGTCCATCGACACCGCGTCGTTCATCCAACACATCGTGTTCGTCTGGCTGTAGACCGTCTCGCCCGGCGAGAGGTCGATCGCCACGGTCTGCATGATGTTGCCGTTGATTTGGTAGCGCATGAAGGGCCTCAGCTCGTCGTCGACTGGAACTTGCTCATCAAATAAGGTCCGGAGCGCACCGGCGCGTATTTTGGCGCTTCGCCCGGCGCCAGCGACTCGATTACCGCCGACCAGTTCGGTTGGTGGAAGAAGGCGAGCGATTGCCGGCGCTGTGCGCCGCCGTCGTCGGGGATGACGACGCGATGCAGGGTCGAGACCCAGCGGTCGTTGGTCCAGCGCGCCATCAGGTCGCCGATGTTGACGACGAACGCGCCCGGTATCGGCGCGATTTCGCGCCATCGGCCCTCGGGTGAGAGGATCTCCAGGCCGCGCGAGCCGGCTTGCGGCAGCAGGATTGTGAGCGAGCCGTAGTCGGTATGCGCGCCGGCGCGGATTTGGCCCGGCGCCGGCGCGTGATCGAGCGCCGGATAGTTGAGCGCCCTGAGCGCGCTGATCGGTGCGTCGAGGAACGGCGCGAAGAATTCCTCGGGCAGGCGCAGCGCGACGGCGAAGACGCGCATGACCCGGGCGGCGAGGTCCTCCATCGCGCGATAATAGGCGAGCCACGCCGCCTTGAAGCCGGCGGGCTGCTCGGGCCAGATCGTCGGCGCGTAGCAGAACGCAAGCGCCTCTGGATCGTCGAGGCCGGATGGAGCGGCTTCGGGGCCGCCGTTGAAGCTCTCTTTCAGGTCGGGCGGCGAGTCGAGGCCTCTGGAGCGCGCCAGCGCTTCGGCGAGCGGGGGCAAATAGCCGTAGGGATAGCCGGGCGACGGCGCCTTGGCGCGGAACTTGACCGCCGTCGGCAGAGCGAAGAACGCTTCGGCCTGCCGCCACAGGGCGGTGATGGTCGCCTCGGGGACTCCGGGATTGACGAGGTTCAGGAAGCCGGTCGCCCGGCAGATCGCGTCGACTTCGTCGCCGATCGCGCGGCGGCCGGCCGCCGATGCGGACTCGAATCGGGCAAGATCGAGCGCGGGGAACATGCGGCGCAGTTTATCAGGTCGAAAAGCGATAGACGACGTCGGCAAATCGGTCGGTCGGGAACACGTAGAAGATTTTCAGCGTCCGGTCCGAATCGTTGCGCAACGAATGCTCCGCGTCGCCGGGGATATAGGCCGTCATGCCGACGCCGACAGCCGTCGTCACGCCGTCGACCGTCAGCAAACCCGCGCCCTCGTGGATGAAGTAAATCTCGGCCTGCGCGTGCCGGTGCGGCGCGAGCGTTCCATCGGGGGCGAGCTCCATGAGGCCAGCGCTCAGGCCACGCGTCGGGGCGATGTCGCCGCTCAGCAGGGTGAACCACGACGCCTCGCCGCGCTCCGGCCGATCAAAGCGCTCGCGGCGCCGGTCCGCCTGACTGACGACGACCGCTTTTGCATCCTCGCTCATCGCGCCTCCGCGCATCGCCAAGCCCGCCATATAGGTTGAGGAACGCGTTCGGGATAGCGGGCTCTTTATCGCGGACGGCGACGGGGAGAAACGCGGAAGCGCCGGTGGGCAAAACTCTCACCCAGAAACTCATCAACGCGGCGCCGACCTTCGAGTGAAATGCGCGAAGGCGTCGTCGCCGTCATGGCGCGCGCGTAGAGACGGCGGTGCGAATTTCTTAACTTACGTTGCGTAAAAGTTGCCGCAACTCCGATAACTTTAGGCATGTGAACCACAGGCGACGAAACCGATGTTCGCAACTCGAAGTTTTGTCGTCCTGGCGGCGCTGACCTGCCTCGGCGCTCCCGCCAAGTCTGAATCATCCGCCGATCTTGATTACGCGGCGATCGGTCCGCACGATCCCGTACTCGCCCCGCGCTTCAAAATGCAAATCGCCGGCGCGCGTATCGGCTGGCGCATCGACGACATTCGCTTGGCGTTTCGCGCCGCGGCGCAGGACGGCCTGCCGGTCGTGATCGCGACTGAAGGCGACGACGGCGGCCTGTTCGCCAACGTGCTGCGCTGCCCGACGTTCAACACGCTCGCCGGACAAGCGCATTTCGTGCTCATCCCGCTGCCGATCACCGATGAGCACAGCGACGCCGGCCGGCTCGTCTACGCCCTGCACATCGACCCGACCTTCAACTCGACGATCGCCGTGCTCGACACCGGCGGCCGGCAGGTCAACGAAATCCTGCGGATCAAAGGCTATCTCGACGAGCCGGCGCTGCTGCTGAAGCTGGCGGAAGCCGGGCTGACGACCAACCGCAACCCGCTGCCGCTCGACCAAGTCGCGCTCGGCGACCGACCGCCGCGCGACTGCTCCCCGTAAGCCCTGCTGCGCTTTACGCGTCCTCGCGCTGCGGCAGCGGGAAAATCACGGAATGCGGCGTCGAGTAGTAGCGCGCTGGCCGCTTTGCGACATTCGGCCACGCCGGATGCTGTTCGTGAGCGGGGTCGCGCTGGATGGCTCGGCGGTAGAACCGCCACGTCGCGTGTCCCAGCACCGGCATCACCACCGCCAGTCCCACGAACAGCGGCAGCGCGCCGAGGATCAGCAATCCCGCGACGATCGCGCCCCAGGTCGCCACCGCCAGCGGATTTATCGCACTAAACCGCAGCGACGCCGCCACCGCCGGCACGAGTCCGACATCGCGGTCGAGCATCAGTGGGAACGAGATGACGGAGATGCACAGCACGAAGGCCGCGAACAGAAAGCCGATCCCGCCGCCCAGGCCGATCAGCAGCCAACCGCGCTCGCTGGTCAGGACGTCATTCAGGAACGCGTACGCCGACGTAGGCGCGTCGGCGCCGTAGAGCCAGACATAGAGCGCTTGCGCGGTCGCGATCCAGGCCGCGAAGATCGCCACCAGCGCCAGCCCAAGGCAAGCGAGCGACGGCAACGCCGGCGAATTGGCGACGACGAACGCGTCGGAGCGGCTGACGCTCAGTCCGAGTTCGCGCCGGCGGCTCAATTCATAAAGCCCGATCGCCATGAACGGGCCGACCAGCGCAAAGCCCGCCGCTAGCGGAAACACCAGTTGGAGAGCGCCGCCGAACGAGCTCAAGGCGGTCAACACGATTCCCGCCGCCACGTAGAATATGGCAAGGAAAATGAGGTGCGTCGGCATCGCCTGGAAGTCCTCGAACCCTTCAGCGAGCGCCCCGAAGGCGTCCGAGACGCCTATCTTCCGGATCCCCAGGGGCGCGTCCCGCGCGTCGGGCCCAAAGTAGACATGGATCGCGATCATCGACGTCCTCCCGCTTGTTTGGCAGGCCGGACGAGCGTTTCGCCGACCGCGGCGCGAGGCTGCTACGGCTTTGGGGCGTTTCCACGCCGCCCGGCTCGGCTTTGCCGCGAAGACCGAGCTTTGCACGCCAATTTGATCGCAAGTCCCGCGTCCGGCTCGACGGCGCGAAAACTTGTGACTCCCCCGCTGCGGTCGGGCATGGTGGCGCCGCTGCAACCCGAGCTTTGCCGATGACCGCCCTCACCCATATCGCCGCCTCCGGCGAAGCGCGCATGGTCGATGTGTCAGGAAAACCCGACGTCGACCGCGTCGCCGTGGCCGAAGGCCAAGTCGCGATGCAGCCGGGCACGCTGGCGCTGATCCGCGCCGGCGACATGAAGAAGGGCGACGTGCTCGGCGCGGCGCGCATCGCCGGCATCATGGCGGCGAAGCGCACGCATGAGCTAATTCCGCTCTGCCATCCGCTCGCGCTGACCGGCGTCGAAGTCGAGATCGAGCCGGACGAGGCGCTGCCCGGGCTGCGGGTGCGGGCGCGTACCCGCGTCAAGGGCGCGACCGGCGTCGAAATGGAGGCGCTGACCGCCGTCAGCGTCGCCTGTCTGACGATTTACGACATGGCGAAAGCCGTCGATCGCGGCATGCGGATCGAAGGCGTGCGGCTGATCGAGAAGCTCGGCGGCAAATCGGGACACTGGCGCGCGGGGGAGCCATGAAGGAGCCGATGTTAAGCGTCGAGGAAGCGCTCGCGCGGGTGTTGGCGGCCGCCATGCCGGTCGAGACGGAGGAGGTCGCGCTGATGGAGGCGTTCGGTCGAACGCTGGCCGAGCCGATCGCCGCCGGCCGCACGCAGCCGCCATTCGCCAATTCGGCGATGGACGGCTACGCGCTGCGCGCCGCCGACGCCGCCGCCCCCGGCGCGCGACTGCGCGTCATCGGCGAATCCGCGGCGGGCCGCGGCTTCGCCGGCGCGATCGGCGACGGCGAGGCGACGCGCATCTTCACCGGCGCTCCCCTGCCCTTCGGCGCCGACGCTATTGCGTTGCAAGAAGACGCGCGGCGCGACGGCGAGTTCGTGATCCTCGACGCGCCCGCGAGCCACGGCGACCACGTGCGCAACGTCGGGCTCGATTTTCGCGAGGGCGACGCGCTGCTGGCGGCGGGTCGGCGGCTTTCGCCGCGCGACGTCGCGCTGATCGCGGCGGCGAACCGGCCGACGGCGCGCGTCCGGCGCAAGCCGCGCGTCGCCATTCTCGCCACCGGCGACGAGTTGCGCTCGCCCGGCGAGTCCTTGGGGCCCGGGCAGATCGTCGCCTCCAACAATTTCTTCGTCGCGGGGCTCGCCGAAGCGGAAGGGGCGCAGGCTATCGACCTCGGCATCGCCGCCGACCGCCCGGAAGCGCTCGCCGAACGCATCGCGGCGGCGCGAGAAGCTCGGGCGGATGTGCTGGTGACCCTCGGCGGCGCCTCGGTCGGCGATTACGATCTGGTGCAGAAGGCGCTGACCGACGCAGGCATGGCGCTCGGCTTCTGGCGCATCGCCATGCGGCCCGGCAAGCCGCTGATGTTCGGCCGCATCGGCGCCATGCTCGCCTTGGGGCTGCCCGGCAATCCGACGTCCTCGGCAGTCTGCTCGCTGTTGTTCCTTCGCCCGCTGTTGCGCGCGCTGGTCGGCGATCCCCGCGCCGGCGCCGATTTGAGCGAACCGGCGCGGCTCGCGGTCGACCTGCCCGCCAACGGCGTCCGCCAGGATTACATGCGCGCCCTCATCGCGCGCGACGACGGCGGTTGGACCGTCGCCCCGGCCGCCAATCAGGATTCCTCGCTCGTGCGCACGCTCGCCGAGGCGCAGGGCCTGATCGTCCGGGCGCCGCACGCGCCGCCGGCGCGCGCGGGCGAGACGTGCCGCATTCTGCGCTTCGGCCCGCTCGGCGCCTGAACCCAGTCAGACGGCGAGCAACGACCGGCGGAAGAATTCGACGGTCGCGGCGCGCGCCGCACGGCCGGCTTCGGCGTTCGGCGTGAACGCCACCTCGCCGCCGCGACCCTGGTGGGCCAGCGGGTCGGTGACGATCTTTGCGGCCTCCTCGACCTGATCGAAGCCGTGGGTCGCGTCGGGATAGACGATCGCGCGCAAGGAGGCGCGGTCCGCCGAATCGAGCGAATCGATCAAAGTCTGCGCGGCGTCCGGCGCGTCGTAATCGTCGGCCGCGCCGCATTGCAGGAGGATCGGCGCGCCGGTGAGATCGCGAAACTCGTAGCCGGGAACGTTGTTATACAGCCAGCAGACGGGATAGAGCGGCGCATGCGCGGCGAATCGCTCGCCGTTGCGCAAATATCGCCGGGCCACCGCGCGAGTGGCGCTCAGCATCGACAGCACGCCGCCCCAGGAAAAGCCCATCACGCCGATTCGCAAGGCGTCGAACTCGGGCCGCGTCGTCAGGTAGCGGAACGCTCCGAAGACGTCCGGCAAGGTGTCGGCGACGCTTTTGGGACGGTCGAGACCGCCTCGCAAGCCGCGCGGCGTCCACATGTCGAGTTCAAGGCTCGACAGGCCCGCCTCGGCCAAGGCGTCGGCGTAGCTGCGTCCCCGACTGTCCGGGCCCGAGGAGCCATGCGCGATGACCACCGCGGGCGCCCGCGCCACGCCCGCCGCGAAACGCAGGCGGCCCTGCCCGCGAATCGGGGCGACGGCGCCCTCCAGCGGAAATTCGATCGATTCCATGCGCATGTTCGCGCCCTCCGTCCGCCCATGTTAGGAGAAATTCCTCACGCCTTGCTGAACAGCGAGAGAACCCCATGCGCGCGGATATGCGACCTCTGGTGGGCGCCAAGCGCCTGTTCGCCGATCCCCGCGCGCGCTCCATCGCCGACCTCTATGTCTGGACGATGGAGGCGGGCCTCCACGGCGCGACGGCCGCCGAGCTGTTCGACGGCTATTGCCGGCGGCTCGTGGAGACGGGCGTCGCCCTGCTGCGAGGCCATGTCTCGACGCAGACCCTGCATCCGCAGTGGACCGGCTACGGCTACACTTGGCATCGCCGCCTCAACACAGTGCGCGAGCAGCAGTTTGCCCGCGTCGAAGCGCCCTCTTCGGAGTGGCTCCGTAGCCCGTTCTTCCACCTGATCGAGCGCGCCCGCGCCGGCGAGGCGACGCCGTCGATTCGGCGACGCCTGGCGCAGGGGCCAGACCACCGCGACTTTCCCGCGCTTGTCGAATTTCACGAGGCCGGCGCGACCGACTATTTTGCGATCGTCTACACATTCGGCGTCAACGGCGATCCCGCGCACGGCATGGGCGTCGTCCTGTCCTTCGCCGCCGACGGCTCGGAGGGTTTCGCCGACACGGACATCATGCTGATGGAGGCGACGTTGCCCGGCCTTGCGCTCGGACTGAAGGCGCACGCGGGCTATGACATAGCCTCCAGTCTGCTGCGCACTTATCTCGGCGAGGACGCCGGGCGGCGCGTGCATTCGGGCGCGGTGATTCGCGGCACCACCGACAGCCTGCGCGCCGTGATCTGGTACGCCGACTTGAAGGAGTTCACCACGGTCAGCGACCATTGGCCCGGACCCGCGATCATCGATATGCTCGACGACGCCTTCGAGGCGTTGGCGGCGCCGCTGCGGGCGCGCGGCGGGCAAGTGCTCAAATTCATCGGCGACGCCATGCTCGCCATTTTCGCGATCAACCAAGAGCCCGAGGCGGCGGTGTGTCGACGCGCTCTCGACGCCGCAGAGGAAGCTCTGCTTTCCCTTGCGGCTGACAACAAGCGGCGCGGCGCCATAGACAAACCCGTCGTCGACGCCGACATCGCCTTGCATGTGGGGGAAATTCTCTACGGAAACGTGGGCGCGGCGGATCGCCTCGACTTCACCGTCATCGGGCCGGCGGTCAACGAAGCGGCGCGCATCGAGAAACTCTGCGAACTCGTTCGGCCGCAATCTTCTGGCGTCCGAGCGTTTTGCGCGCGCCGCCAATCTCTGCGGCGGTCGCCTCGCGCCTCTGGGATCGCGGCTTTTGCGAGGGGTCGCGACGCCGCAGACGCTATACGGCGTCGTCGATGATGACGAGCCGGCTATTGTCCCCTGAGCTGTCGACGCGCCCCCGCGTTCAGCGCGCGGCTTTCGCGGCTCCGCGCGAAGACTTGCCTTTGCGCGACTTTCCAAACCCGCTCGCCTTCGCCAGCGCCGAGCGCCGCGCCGCGAATGAGGCGGCCACCATCGGATAGTCCGGCGGCAAACGCCACTTCTGGCGATAGCCCTCGGGGGTAAGCCCGAGCTTGGCGAGGTGGAAGCGTAAGGTGCGGTATTTCTTGCCGTTCTCCAGGCTTATCAGAAAGTCGGAGGTCACGGAATCCCGGATCATCGCCGGCGTCGCCACCGGCTGTGGCGTGGGCGGCGCGGCGGGGACGGTGGCGAGCCGCGAGAATGTCGCGTGCACGGACTCCACGAGCATTTTCAGCTCGCTTGCGGGGATGGCGTTGTTCGCGACGAAGGCTTTCACAACGTCTGCGGTCAACTCGGTGATATTTGCGTCGTTCAAAGCGCCCTCTGGTGTCTACGGTCTCAGGTTGATTCCCACCCACGCCCGGCGGCCTCAACCGGCGTAGATCGCGGCAATATGCATTGCGATTTTGCGTTTCCCGGCGAACCTGGCGGTGCAGCAGTTCGCAGTCGACTTGTGATGTTCTTGCCAGCGCAACGGAAGTCTAGTCGCGAAAAATCTCAATGTCGAGCCATCGATTCCGACATTCCGTAAAGGCGGCGATCAAATATGTGCTGAAAATGCGTAATTAAACATAATCAGTACGGTTAATACCGTCGCTTATCCCGATTACGAATCGTAAATTTGCGAATCTAGCAATACCATGTATTCGCCTTCCGGAGGTTGCAAGCATCGATGCAAAGCGAACAGTGAATTTGCCACCTTACCCAGCAATCGCACAGCAAAACTATTACAAAATGTGACGGGGGGTCGATGAGGGCTCAACATTCGCCCCGCCTCACGCACAAGCTGGACGTGTGTCAGACCGCGCAGCTCGCCCTGAAGGTGCGGAAGATAGCGCCCGCGCCCCAACTCAGGGCCGCGATGCTGATTCGCAAACCCTCAAAATCACGCAAATCGGCGCCGGATACGCGCCATGGCCTCCGGCGCGGCGCGAATTGTCATGTGCACCCGACCGTTTGGATCGTCGCGGCGGGTCATCACTTCCGCGTGTTCATAGAGCCAGCTCACCGACCGGCCGTCGGCGCCGTCGATATCGAGCTCCACCGTCGGACGCCCGCGCGCCAGTCGCGCCTCGATCGCCTCCATCAGGCTCTCGACGCCCTCGCCGGTCCGCGCGGAGACCGCGACCGTCTCGCCGGCGGTCATCCGCAGCTCGGCGCGATGCGCCTCGTCCAGCCGGTCGACCTTGTTCCACACCTCGATGAGTTTCTCATCGGCGCGATCGACCCCAAGGTCCGCCAGGATCGCCTCGACGTCTTCGCCCTGCGCCTCGGCATCGACATGCGAGATGTCGCGCACGTGCAGAATCACGTCGGCGGCGAGCACCTCTTCCAGCGTTGCGCGGAACGCCGAGATCAGCATCGTCGGCAGGTCAGAGATGAAACCGACGGTGTCGGACAGGATCGCCGTCCCGCCATGCGGCAGGCGGATGGCGCGCATCGTCGGATCGAGCGTGGCGAACAGCATGTCGGCCGCCATCACGTCGGCGCGAGTGAGGCGATTGAACAGCGTCGACTTGCCGGCGTTGGTGTAGCCGACCAGCGCGACGATCGGAAACGGGACCTGTTTGCGGCTCTCGCGATGCAAGGCGCGGGTCTTCTTCACCTGCTCCAGATCGCGCTTGATCTTGATGATCCGCTCCTGGATCAGCCGGCGGTCGGTCTCGATCTGGGTTTCGCCGGGGCCGCCGAGAAAGCCGAAGCCGCCGCGCTGGCGCTCCAGGTGCGTCCACGACCTGACGAGGCGCGACTTCTGATAGTCGAGATGGGCGAGCTCCACTTGCAACGAGCCCTCGGCGGTGCGGGCGCGGCGGCCGAAAATCTCGAGAATGAGCCCCGTGCGGTCGATCACTTTGGCGGCGAACGCCTTCTCCAGGTTGCGCTGCTGCACCGGCGACAACGCGCAATCCATCACGACGAGCGCAATCTCCTCATCCTTCGCCCGCGCGGCGAGCTCCTCGACCTTGCCCTCGCCGAGAAAGGTCGAAGGCCGAATTTCGGCGAGTGTTACGATTTGCGAGCCGACCACGGCGAGATCGATGGCCGCCGCGAGACCCACCGCCTCCTCGCACCGCGCCTCGGGCGAACGCGTGGCTCCCCCGTCGCCACGAACATTTACGTAGGGGCAAACGACGAGCGTTCTCGTGTGGGCGGCGACCGTCTGTTCGCGACGGCCGACGCCGGAATCGAAACCGTTAGGGCTCTTTGTATCCGTCAATGATGTTCGCCGTCGTCAACCGCCTCCAGCATCTGGATGGGAGCGGCGGGCATGATGGTGGAGATGGCGTGCTTATAGACAAGCTGCGAATGACCGTCGCGCCGCAACAACACGCAAAAATTGTCGAACCACGTGACGAACCCCTGCAACTTCACGCCGTTGACGAGAAAGATCGTGACCGACGTCTTGCTCTTGCGCACATGATTGAGGAACGTGTCCTGCAAGTTCTGCGCTTTTTCCGAGGCCATGGTTGATCCCATTGATGTTGGGCCGTGAGTACGGCCGTCAGGCGGCCGCCCATGCAAGATATGGGGAGGCCGCCGGTCCTATACCACGGCCCTTGCGCGGCGCCATTGCGACTTTCGGCGCCGCATCAATTCACTGCAACGCTCTGCGGCCGAAGCCCGCGCGACCAACTGCCGTCGAAATCGCGTTCAAAGCTTTCGATGGCGCGCGCGTCGTCGGTGGTTAACAGGTCATTGTCCTGCTCGGAAAGGCCGGAGCGCGAAAAATTGCCGGAGCCGGTGCGCAGCCGCGCCCGATCCACGGCATAGGCTTTCATGTGCATCAGCACGCCCGACGGCTTCAGCCGCGCGGACACGCCGGGCCTGTCGAGCAGTGCGGCGACCGCCTCGGCATGGCGGCGAAACTCGCCGCGATCGAGATAGAGCCGCACCGCGACGCCGCGATCGGCGGCGTCGCCGAGCGCCTCGATCACCGCCGGATCGGAAAGCACATAGGCGGCCATGTCGATCGACGTCTCCGCGGCGCCGAGGAGGTCGACATCGATCGTCTCCAGGTTCTCGGTGGGCGCATAGTGGATTTCGACCGTCGCGGCCTTGGCGACGCTGATGAACGCGAGGAGGACGAGGAGCGGCAGACGCAAGGATCGGTTCTCGGGAGGGACCGCAGCGAGAACAGAACGCGAAACAGCTTGCCGGGCGCTTAACGGCGCAGGCTTGCGCGAGACTTGCGAGGCTCGGCGAACCCGTTCATGCTTCCGACGGCTTTCAGGAGCTTGCGATGCCGACCGTCCGCCGTCCGTCCGTTTGTCCCCACGATTGCCCCTCGGTCTGCGCGCTCGACGTCGAAGTGATCGACGGAACCCGCATCGGCCGCGTGCATGGCGCGGCGGATCATCCCTACACCGCCGGCGTCGTCTGCGCGAAAGTGGCGCGCTACGCCGAGCGCATCCATAGCCCGAACCGCCTGACGCAGCCGCTCCGCCGCACCGGGCCAAAGGGCTCGGGCCAGTTCGCGCCGGTGTCCTGGGACGAGGCGATGGACCGCACGGCGGAGGCGTTCCTGAAGGCCGAGCGCGAACACGGCGCCGACAGCGTCTGGCCGTTTTTCTACGCCGGCACCATGGGCCTGGTGATGCGCGACGGCCTGGAGCGGCTGACCCACGCCAAGCGCTATTCCCGCTATTTCGGCGACATCTGTATCGGCATCTCCTGGCCCGGGTATATCGCGGGAACAGGCAAGATGCGCGGCGTCAACGCCGACGAGATCGAGAAGGCCGACTGCATCGTCATCTGGGGAACCAACGCCGTCGCCACGCAGGTCAACCTGATGACCCATGTCACGCGGGCGCGAAAACAACGCGGCGCGAAGATCGTCGTCATCGACATTTATGACACGGAAACGATGCGGCAGGCGGACATGGCGCTGCGGCTACGGCCGGGCACGGACGGCGCGCTCGCCTGCGCGGTCATGCACGTTCTGTTTCGCGACGGTCTCGCCGACCGCGACTATATGAATAAGTATACGGACGCGCCGGCGGCGCTGGAAGCGCATGTCGCGAGCCGCGATCCCGCCTGGGCCGCCGCGGCGACAGGTCTGCGGGTCGAGGAGATCGAAGCCTTTGCGGCGCTGGTCGGGCGCAACAAGCGGACGTTCTTTCGGCTCGGCTACGGGTTCTCGCGTCAACGCAACGGGGCGGCGAACATGCACGCGGCGCTGTGCATCCCCGCCGTCACGGGCGCCTGGGCGCACGAGGGCGGGGGCGCGCTTCATGCGAGCAGCGCGATCTACAAGCTCGACAAGACCCTGATCGAGGGGCTCGACGTCAAGGACGACGGCATCCGGCGCCTGCACCAGAGCCGAGTCGGCGCCGTTTTGACCCACGACCGCGACGCGCTCGCCGGCGGCGGCCCGGTCCGGGCGATGCTGGTCCAGAACACCAACCCGATGGTGGTCGCGCCCGATCAGGACAAGGTGCGGCGCGGTTTCGCCCGCGAAGACCTGTTCACCGTCGTGCACGAACAGTTCCTCACCGACACCGCTCGCATGGCCGATATCGTGCTGCCGGCGACGATGTTCATGGAGCACGACGACCTCTACACCGCCAGCGCCCATCAATATTTGCAGTTCGCGCCGAAGCTGATCGAGCCGCCGCCCGGCTGCCGCTCCAACCACGACGTCGTCTGCGAACTGGCCAAGCGCCTCGGCGCCGAGCATCGCGGGTTTACGATGAGCCCACGCGAGATCATCGACGAGACGCTGCGCGTCTCGGGCCGGGGGACGCTAATGGAGCTGGAGGCCGGACGCTGGCTCGACTGCCGGCCCGGATTTCGCGAGGCGCATTACCTCGACGGCTTCGGCCACGTCGACGGCAAATTCCACTTCCGCGCGGATTGGGCGAACACGCCCTACGCCAACAACGGCCTCAAGGGCGATTGGGCGCGGATGCCGTCGCTGCCCGACCATTGGCCGGTCAACGAGACGAGCGACGCAACGTTCCCTTTCAAGCTCGCTACCTCGCCGGCGCGAAACTTCCTCAATTCGAGCTTCAACGGCACGAAGTCGTCGCGCGCCCGCGAGGCGCGGCCGACCGCCCTGCTCCACCCCGACGACGCCGCGCGGCTGGAGGTGGCCGACGGCGACGTCGTGCGGCTCGGCAACGGCCGCGGCTCGGTGCGGCTGCATGTCCGCCTGTCGGAGGCGGTGAGCCCCGGCGTCATCGTCAGCGAGGGGTTGTGGGAAAACCGCGATTTCCTCGACGGCCGCGGCATCAACACACTGACGTCGGACGAGAGCGTGGCGCCGTTCGGCGGCGCTGCGTTCCACGACATCAGGGTTTGGGCGAAGGCCGAGGCGGCGGTGATCGCCGAGGCGGCGGAGTAGCGCGGTCTGGCTGCGGCGTCCTGATTTCAATCGGTTGAGCGTCAAAAACTGCCCTTCGCAACCAAGCGCCAGGGGTATGCCCGGCAGGCGATATTCTCTTGTCGGGCCAGCGCTATGTGACTTGCAACTTCCCTATGTTGATCGATAGGTTGCTCGGGAGTTCTCGGGAGATTGGCCCATGGGAGATGTAAACCTGCCTCTGTCCGGCCCCGTCGCCGAGGCTTTCAAGCTTTGGACCTCTTGGTTCAGTGGGAACACGAACCAGATTGGCCTCATAAACGTGAATGTGGGCAAGTCTTCAGATGCTGATTTGGAAAAAAATATAATAGAAGACGCGGCCAGTTATGGCAAACAGCTCGGAAGAATGGAAGATGTATTGGTCGTCTTAGTCAAACATCTTGACAGAACGAAGCTGACAAAGCCGGAAATAGCCGCGCTTGACGACTTTAAACGCATGGTTGACGATATTGCCGACGTTCGCGAACACGCGAAACGCAGTCCGGCCCTGCGGCTTCCGTAAAGCGTCTTGACGGCTACGTCTCTCTGAACGCCGAACCGCCGCGGCGCGGGGTGCTCTTGGGGCGTTCGTCAATTCAATACGCTAAACTTACCGAAACCCTAGGTGAAGCAGTCCTTGTACGGGATGGGAAGCCGCCGCTTGAATGTCTCGACGTCTGAACACGCCCTGATATCGCCGACCAAGCTCGACCTGTTTTTCGGCTTCCTCAAAATTGGCATGCTCGGCTTCGGCGGCGTCGCTCCTTACGCGCGGCATGTGATCGTAGAGGAACGGCGCTGGCTATCCGATAGCGAATATCTCGAAGTTCTCGGCGTCGGACAGGCCCTCCCCGGCCCCAACACGATGAACGCGGCGATCCTGATCGGCCACCGTTTCCAAGGCGCCGCGGGCGCGGCGCTCGGCGTCGTCGGCCAGCTTCTCGTCCCGCTCGTCGTCGTCGTTGCATTTTCCGCACTTTACGACCGTTTCGCCGCGCATCCCGCGGTCGTCGCCGCGCTTTCCGGCGCGGCGGCGGTGGCGGCGGGCCTCGTGATCGGAACCGGCGCGAAAATGGCGCTCAAGGCTCGCTGGACGGCGAGCGGAGCGTTGATCGTCGTGGCGGCGTTCGTCGCTGTCGGCCTTCTAAGTTGGCCGTTGGTCCCGGTGGTGTTGACGCTGGCGCCGCTCGGCGTGGCGCTGGCGCGGCCTTCGCGATGAACTCGGCCCTGCTCGCGCGCATGGTGGTCGCGTTCGGCTCGCTGTCCGTGGTGTCGATTGGCGGCGTCAACGCTCTGATCCCGGAGTTGCGCCGTCAGACCGTCGAGATCCAGGGCTGGATGAGCGATGCGGCCTTCACCCACGCTTTCGCGATCGCGACCGCCGCCCCGGGGCCGAACGTCATTCTGGCGAGCCTTATCGGCTGGCGCGTGGCTGGCCTCCCCGGCCTGATCGTCGCGACGCTCGCTTTCGTGCTGCCGAGTTGCGCGATCTGCTACCTTGTCGCGCGCGGGCTGTCGCGCTGGTCCGGCAGCGGCGTGATCGCCCGCGTGAAGGCGGGACTAGCCCCGCTGGCCCTCGGCCTGATCCTCGCCAGCGGGGCGACCATGGTGCGGCTCGCGGACGTGAATCCGGCGGCGATCGTCGTCACGGCGGGCGCGGCCGCGTTCGTGATTTTGACGTCGCGCAATCCGCTATGGGCGCTCGGCGCCGGCGCGCTCGTCATGATCGTCGCGCGCCCGGCCTAACGCCCCCTCAGAACCCGCCGGCGCGAAACTTCGTCGCACGAAGTCGTCGCGCGCCCGCCAGCCGGGGCCGACCGCCCTGCTCCTACGACGACGACGCCTTGCGGCTGGAGGTGGCCTAAAATCCAAACCCCTAACCCGAACGCTTCGCCTCACCCCGCGCCGATCAACGGACGCGCCCGTTCGATCCGTTCGCGCTCGTGCGGCGAATGCATCGCCTTCCAGAGATCGTTGCGGCGCTGCACATTCAACCAAAAATCCGGGCTGTTGCCGAACACGCGGGCTAGGATGAGCGCGGTGGGGGCAGTCACGGCTCTGCGCTCGGTGCAGAGTTCGTTGACGTGCTTGCGCGGTACGCCCATGGCCTGGGCCAGCGCGCCTTGCGTCAAACCCATCGGAATCATGAACTCTTCGATCAGAATTTCGCCGACGCTCGCCGGCTTGCGATTTGTCGTCAGCATGGTTCACCTCAATGATAGCTATGGTCGTCCAGATACACGCCCGTCGCTTCACCTCGACCACCGTCCCACTCAAAGATGAGCCGCCATTGCTTGTTCACGCGGATGGAGTGGAAACCGTTCAAATTGCCGCGCAATTTTTCGAAGTGGTTGCTCGGCGGCGCCCTTAAATCCTGGTCGGTCGACGCGTCGTCGATCAATTGAAGCTTGCGAAACAGCCTGGCTTCCAAATCGGGAGGGACGCTTCGGGAGCGGGTATCCTCAACGAAGAACGCGCGCAACCATTCATCTCGGAAGCTGGCGATCATTCGAAGATTCTTGTTGTGACCCTATGTACCACCCGACGGGTCAATAGTCAACGATTGCGAAACGACGGCCATCGCTTTCAACGCGTCCCGACCGCCCCCTCAGAACCCCGCGCCCGGCCCCTTCACCATGCCGGCCGACACGCCGATCGTCACGTTGTTGGTGACGTGATAGTCGACGCCGGCGCCGAAGGTCGCCACGCCGAACCCCGGGCCCGTTCCGAAGACGCCGTTCATCGTCGTCGCCGCGTCGGGGAAGCCGGAGGCGAACGAAGTCGCGCGGGCCAGGCCGCCGCCGGCGTAGATGTAAGGCGTCACGCGGCCGAAATCGTAGCCGAGCTTGACTTCGCTCATGGCGAAGTCGAACCCCTGGAACCGGCCGTGCGAGGTCAGGAACGGCGCGTAGCCGGTGTCGAACTTCACCCCAAGCACGAGATTGTTGTCGAAGCGCTTGTCGTAGCCGGCGAACACGTCGCCGCCGAACTGGCCCTTCTGCCCCTTCGCAAAGGCGGCGGTCACGCCGGTCCCGACATAGAGGCCGTTCCAGAACGACGGCGCGGGATGCGGGTCGATTTCCAGCGGCGGGATCGTCAGCGCGTCGTCGGCGAGCGCGGGCGTGGCGAAGGCAAGGGCGGCGATCGGAAGCAGCTTTCTCATGGCGTGAATATATACCATATGCGGAGAGCGGCGACGCGCCGCGAAAGCCCCAGAGGACTCATGGCCGATCTCAGCGAATTTCCGATCACCCGCAAATGGCCGGCGGCCCACCCTGACCGCCTGCAATATTACGGCCTGCCGACGCCGAACGGCGTGAAAGTCTCGATCATGCTGGAGGAGATCGGCCTGCCGTACGAGACCCATCGCATCAACATCGGCGCTAACGAGAGCTGGACGCCGGAATATCTGTCGCTGAACCCGAACGGCAAGATCCCGTCGATCATCGATCCCGAAGGCCCCGACGGAAAGCCGCTGGCGCTGTTCGAATCGGGGGCGATCCTCGTCTATCTCGCCGAGAAAACCGGCCAGCTTCTGCCCGCGGGCGCCGCCCGCTACGAGACGCTCGCCTGGGTGTTCTTCCAGATGGCCTCGATCGGGCCGATGTTCGGGCAGGTCGGCTTCTTCTACAAATTCGCGGGGCGCGAATACGAGGACAAGCGACCGCTCGAACGCTACGTGAAGGAATCGAAGCGGTTGCTCGGCGTATTGGAGACCCGCCTCGCCGGCCGCGACTGGCTGATGGACGACTACACGATCGCCGATGTGGCGACGCTCGGCTGGGTGCGCGGCCTGGTCGGGTTCTACGGCGCGGGCGATCTCGTCGAATGGCACGAGTTCCCGCGCGTGCAGCGTTGGCTCGATCTCTGCCTGGTGCGGCCGGCCGTGCAGCGCGGGCTGACGATCGCCGCGTAACCGGCCGCGGCGAGGAAACTTAACTCGCCGCCGATTCCCATCGCCGCAATTCCGCGATAGACAGTTTAACCGCCCTTGTGAGCAGAGCCCCCCTTGCCCCATCGCTTTCTCAAAGCCGCCCTCCTCGCGCCGCTGCTGTTGTCGCCCGCCTTCGCCGACACGCCTGACGCGTCGCGGCTCCATATCGCCACCAGCGAACCCGGGAACTATCTCTCCGCCCTCGTCGCCAGCGCCGACCGCGACACCGACGCGGCGGCGATCTATTTCCGCGAGGCGTTGCGCGCCGATCCGCACAATCTCGATCTGGTCGAGCGCGCCTTCGCCGCCACGCTCGCCAATGGCGACGCCAAGGACGCCTACGGTCTGGCGGATCGGCTCGCCGCCCGCGATCCCGGCAACTCGCTGGCGCGGCTGGCGCTGGCGACGCGCGCTTTCGCCAACGGCCAATACGCCGGCGCGCGGGCGCAGCTCGCCGCCGGCGACGCCGGCAAGGCGCGCGACGTCACCTCGCAGCTGCTGACCGCCTGGGCCTTCGCCGGCGCCGGCGACTTGCGGCACGCGCTGGAGGCGGTCGACCGCATCAGCGATCCCAACGTCCAGGTGTTCCGCGATTTCCACGCAGCGCTGATCGCCGACGCGCTCGGCGATCCGGTCGAGGCGCTGCGCCGCTACAAGCTCGCCTACGCCAAGGATTCGCAAACGCTGCGGCTCGTCGACGCCTATGCGCGCTTTCTGGCGCGACAGAACGACGTCGCCGGCGCCAAAAAGATCTACGCCGACTTCGCCGCCAACACGCCCGACCACCCGGTCGTGCGGGCGGCGCTGGCGGAGATCGCCTCGGGCCGTCCGGTGACGCCGGTGGTCCGCAACCCGCGCGACGGCGCGGCCGAGGCGCTGTACGGGCTCGGCGGCGCCGGCACGCGCCAGGGCGACGAACTCGCCTCGCTGATCTATCTGCGGCTGGCGCTGGCGCTGCGGCCCGACCACGATTTCGCCGCCGTCAGCGTCGCCAATCTGCTGTCCGACATGAAGCGCGGGCCGCAGGCGATCGAAGCCTATCTCGCCGTGCCGAAGACGTCGCCGCTGTCGGAAAGCGCGCGCATCCAGGCGGGAATCGAATACGACGAGGAGCAGCAGACCGATCAGGGCCTGTCGCTCCTGCGCCAAGTCGTCGCCGAGCATCCCGACGATCCGGAAGCCTGGAGCGCGCTCGGCACGCTGCAGCGTTCGGCGAAGGATTTCGCCGCCGCCGCCGCGTCCTACGACAAGGCGATCGGTTTGCTGCCCGCGCCCGACAAGGCGCACTGGGTGCTTTTTTATTTCCGCGGCATCTGCTTTGAGCGGACGAAGCAATGGCCGAAGGCGGAGGCCGACTTCAAGGAGGCGCTGAAGCTCTATCCCGACGAGCCGCTGGTGCTGAACTACCTCGGCTATTCCTGGGTCGACCAAGGCGTCAATCTCGACGAGGCCTTCAAGATGCTGCGCCGCGCGGTCGATCTGAAGCCGACTGACGGCTATATCGTCGACAGCCTCGGCTGGGCCAATTACAAGCTCGGCAACTACGACGAAGCGGCGCGGACGCTGGAGCACGCCGTCGAGTTGAAGCCGGCCGATCCCGTGGTCAACGATCACCTCGGCGACGCCTATTGGCGGGTGAACCGGCGCACCGAAGCGCATTTCCAGTGGAACCACGCTCGCGATTTCGGGCCGGAGCCCGAAGATCTGCCGAAGATTCTCGGCAAGATCAAGGACGGGCTGCCGGACGAACCGCCTGCGGCGGCGGCGTCGCCGAGCCCGGAGCCGAGCAAAACCGGCGGTTAGCCATTGTTGTTCGAGCGCGCGCCGGCCAAGGTCAATCTGACCTTGCACATCCTCGGCCGGCGCGCCGACGGCTATCATGAACTCGATAGCGTGGTCGCCTTCGCCGGCGTCGGCGATCGATTGGCGTTTACGCCGGACGCGCTCTTGTCGCTGGAGATGGCGGGTCCGACGGCCGCGGCCGCCGGCCTCAACGACGACAATCTGGTGCTGCGTGCGGCGCGGGCGCTCGCCGAGCGCGTAAGCGGCCTGCGGCTCGGACGGTTCCGCCTGTGGAAGCAGTTGCCGGTGGCGGCGGGCCTCGGCGGCGGCTCCGCCGACGCCGCGGCGGCGCTTCGGGCGCTCGCCCGGGCCAACGGCCTTGCGGCCGACGATTCCCGACTGTTCGCGGCGGCGCAGGCGACGGGCGCGGACGTGCCGGTCTGTCTCGATCCGCGCGCGCGGCGCATGAGCGGCATCGGCGAGCGGATCGGGCCGCGATTGGCGCTGCCGCCGCTGTCGGCGGTGCTCGTCAATCCCCGCGTCGCCTCGCCGACCCCGGCGGTGTTCGCAGGGATGGGGCTCGCCAAAGGCGCGGCGTCGGGCTGGCCGCCCTTCGCCGAGCCGCTCGACGGCGATGTGATCGCCGCTCTCGCGCGCGGCCGGAATGACATGGAGGTCAGCGCGGTGTGGCTCACGCCTGCGATCGAAGAGACGCTGAAGGCGCTGCATGGCGCCGGCGGCGCGCGGCTCGTTCGCATGTCCGGTTCGGGCGCGACGTGCTTTGCGCTCTACGCCGATCGCCACGCCGCCGCGCGCGCGGGCGGCCGGTTGAGACGAATGCGGCCGGACTGGTGGGTGCGGGCGACCTGCCTGCGCTGAGGAAGCGTCTCACGCGCGAGACCGCAAGGACGTCGATACGTCGCGGCTATTCCGGCGCGATAAATTCACGCGAGCCTCGACGCCGTCATGCCCGCGCTTGTCGCGGGCATCCACGTCGCGACAGGGCGCGTCGCGTTCAGAAAGTCAAAGCTGTGTGCAACGAGCACAGTTATAACGCCGCCGTTTTCGACCTCCAGGTCGACCTGGAGGTCGACCCTTCCTCGGCCGAACTCGATCCGATCCGAAGACGCGCTCGCCTTGCGACGGCTTTGCGCGTCCGGGCGTGGATGACCGGGACAAGCCCGGTCATGACGGATAGGGTTGCTGATGACGCCCAGCGCGCCGCCGAGACGGCTCACCCTGCACGTAGAACGCTCCAAACGCCTGCAAAACAAAAACCCCGCTCTTTCGAGCGGGGCTTTGCCTTACGTCTGCGGCTGCGGCGCCAGGCCCGGGTCCGGCCCGTAACTGCGCGGCTTGCCGGTCGCCGGCACCGCGGTCCGGGGCGGCGGCGGCGTTTCCTTGTCCGCCGCCTCGCGAACGGGGCGCACACCTTGCAGCAGGGCGATGATTTCCTCGCCAGTCAGCGTCTCGAACTCCATCAAGCCGCCAGCCAACGTTTCCAGATCGGCGCGGCGCTCGGTGAGGATGCGGGTCGCCGTGTCGTGCGCCTCGTGGATCAGCCGGCGCACTTCCTCGTCGATGGTTTTCGCCGTCTCTTCGGAGATGTTCTGCTGACGCCCCATCGTATAGCCGAGGAACACCTCGTCCTGGTTCTCGCCGTACATCACCGTGCCGAGCTTCTCGGAGAAGCCGAGCCGGGTCACCATCGCGCGGGCGATCTTCGTCACCTGCTGGATGTCGCCGGCGGCGCCGGAGGTCACCTTGTCCTTGCCGAACACGGTCTCCTCGGCGACGCGGCCGCCCATCGCCATCGCCAGCATCGAGATGAGCTGCTCGTAGCTCTGGCTGATCTGGTCGCGCTCGGGCAGCGATTGCACCATGCCGAGCGCGCGACCGCGCGGGATGATCGTCGCCTTGTGGATCGGCGTCGACGCCGGCATCGACAGCGACACCAGCGCGTGGCCCGCCTCGTGATAGGCGGTGAGGCGTTTTTCCTCCTCCGTCATCATCAGCGTTCGGCGCTCGGCGCCCATCATGATCTTGTCGCGCGAATCCTCGAACTCCTGCCGGGTCACGACCCGCTTGCCGCGCCGCGCGGCCAGCAGCGCCGCCTCGTTGACGAGATTCATCAGGTCGGCGCCGGAGAAGCCCGGAGTGCCGCGCGAGATCACCTTGAGATCGACGTCCGGCGCCAGCGGCACCTTGCGGACATGGACCCGCAAAATCTTCTCGCGACCGATGAAGTCGGGATTGGAGATCGTGATCTGCCGGTCGAATCGGCCGGGCCGCAGCAGCGCGGGGTCAAGCACGTCCGGACGGTTGGTCGCGGCGATGATGATGATGCCTTCGTTCTGCTCGAAGCCATCCATCTCGACGAGCAATTGATTCAGCGTCTGCTCGCGTTCGTCGTTGCCGCCGCCGAGACCGGCGCCGCGATGGCGGCCGACCGCGTCGATCTCGTCGATGAAGATGATGCAGGGCGCGTTCTTTTTCGCCTGCTCGAACATGTCGCGCACGCGGCTCGCGCCGACGCCGACGAACATTTCGACGAAGTCGGAGCCGGAAATCGTGAAGAACGGAACGTTGGCTTCGCCCGCGACGGCGCGCGCGGTCAGGGTCTTACCCGTGCCGGGAGGGCCGACGAGCAGCACGCCGCGCGGGATCTTGCCGCCGAGCTTCTGGTATTTCTGCGGGTCGCGCAGGAACTCGACGATCTCCTGCAGGTCTTCCTTGGCCTCGTCGACGCCGGCGACGTCCTCGAACGTCACCCGGCCCTGAGCCTCGTTGAGCAGCTTGGCCTTGGATTTGCCGAATCCCATCGCCTTGCCCGCGCCGCCCTGCATCTGGCGCGACATGTAGATCCATACGCCCAGAAACAGCACGAGCGGCAAGCCGTTGATCAGCAGGGTCAGCAGCCAGGAATTGCCGTCGGAAGGCGGCCGCGCGGTGATCGCGACGCCCTTCGCGTACAGCTTGTCGATCAGCTCGGGATCGCTCGGCGCGTAGGTCTGGAACGCGTGGCCATCCTTGTAGTGGCCGGAAATCTCCGGCCCCGAGATGGTCACGTCGCGAATCCGACCGCCGTCGACCTCGGTCAACAATTGGCTGAACATGATTTCGCTGTTCGGCGATTTCTGAGCCGGGCTCTGGAAAAGCGTAACCAGCGCCAGAACTAACAGAAAGATGATCACCCAGAGGGCGAAATTGCGCAGATTGGCGTTCATCGCGATCCTATCGACCTCGATTGCCCCGAACGAGAGCGGCTCGCGGTCCCGAACGCCCATTTAAGCGCAAGTGCGGCGATTGCCAAGGGAAGGGCGGACATCCTGACAAAAACCGGCGAAACTGAATTTCTCATGAATTGCCCGCGGATAAAAGCCCTGGGCGTCGCTTGACGCATGGGCGACCTTTGAACGTCGTTAAGCACTTTCGTTCATGTTCGTTGCTGAGGGTTGCGATTGCGGCGATATTCCCGGCCATGCTTGGGGCGATGTGCAATTCGATCGCGTGGCTCGTCCTGATCGGGGCGGCCATGGGAGCGCTGGAAAGGTTGCGCCCGGCGCATCCCGCGCAACGATTTGTTCGCTCCGGCTTCGTCACTGACCTCATCTATTGGCTGACGCCTTATTTTCTATACGGTCCGCTGGCGCCGAAGCCGATCGCCGCGGGCGCCGCCTTTGTCGCTACGGCGCTCACCGGGTCGGCGGCGATCGGATTCGCGACGATCGGGCGTCAGCCGTTCTGGGCGCAGGCGGCGGAAGCGTTCTTGCTCGCCGATTTCCTGTCCTATTGGGCGCATCGCTGGCTGCACGGCCGGCGGCTTTGGGCGTTCCACGCCATCCATCACGGCATCGTCGAGATGGATTGGCTGTCGACGATCCGCAACCATCCCGTCAACGTCATCGTGCAACGCGTTGTTTTGACAGCGCCCTTGCTGGCGCTCGGGTTCCCCGTCGCGGCGATCCTGGCGGTGGCGCCGATCTCGGCGATCTACAACATCTTCACCCACGCCAATGTCGATATTCGATTCGGGCCGTTGCGCTACTTGCTGGTGAGCCCCGCCCTGCACCGCTGGCATCACACCCCGGTCGGCGAAGGCTGCAACAGCAATTTCGGGGAAGCGCTGGCGATTTGGGACGTGCTGTTCGGCACGTTCTACCTGCCGGACAGCGCGCCGGAACGCCTCGGTCTCGACGACGGTCCGCCGGAGGATTTCGTCGGCCAGACGGTGTGGCCGATCCATTATTTTCTGGCCCCCGTGACCGAATCAGGGCGCGCGCAGGACTTCGGCCGGCTTGCGGCCGAGGGTGCGCCAAACGCCGATCAGGCCTAGGAAAACCGTCAGCGCAAGGCCGCCGAATGCGGCGACGAGCGTCTGCGTCCAGGCGAAGCCAAACGTGAACTCCATCACGTAAGCCACGATCACATAAGCTGCGAGCGCCCCCGCGCCGACCCCGAACGCCGCCGTCGCCGCCCCCAGGGTCGCGAACTCCAGCAGCGATGCGACAATGAGCCGCCCCCGCGTGGCGCCGAGAATTTTCAGCGTGACGGCGTCGGCGAGCCGCGCCCGCGCATTTGCCGCCAACGCGCCGGCGAGCACCAGCACGGCGGTGGCGAGGGCCACGCCTGCGGCGGCGCGAATCGCCATGTCGAGCCGCGCGACGAGCGCTTCCACGGTTTGCAGCGCCTCCTTCACCCGGACCGTCACGACATCGGGATAGGCGCGGGCTGCGTCGCGCACGATCGCGAGTTCGGCGGCGGGCGGCGCGCCCTTCGCAAGCTCCGCCGTCATCAACAGCGAGTGCGGCGCGCCGCGAAACGTGTTCGGCGAGAACACCAGAACGAAATTGATCGCGAAGGTGCGCCAATCGACGCGACGAAAATTCGCGACTTTCGCGGTGACGTCGCGGCCGAGCACGTTGACAGTCATGACGTCGCCGAGTTTGAGCCCCAGCCCCTTGGCGATGTCGCCATCGACCGAGACCAGCGGCGGCCCGTCGTAGTCGCGCGGCCACCAAGCGCCCGCCTCGACCACCGCGCCCGCCGGCGGCGTCTCGGCGAAGGTGATGCCGCGGTCGCCTTCGAGCACCCATTGGGCGCTCTCCCGGGCGCGCACCTTCTCCGCGTCGACCCCGGCGACGCGCACGATCCGGCCGCGCATCATCGGCGCCTCGGCGAGGCGGACGCCGGGCGCGGTCTTCTGAAGAAACGACTTGAAATCGTCCGCCTGACCGCTTGCAACATCGACGAAATAAAAATCCGGCGCCCCGGCCGCACCCGGTCGCAACTGCCCGCGCAGGTTCACGTCGACCAGCGTCAAGGCGACGATCACCGCGAGCCCGAGCCCGAGCGACAGCACCACCGCCGGGGTCGCCGCGCCGGGCCGGTGCAGGTTGGACAGCGCCAGCCGCCATTCCACGGGTCCGCGCCGCGGCAGCCGCCGCGCCAGCGCCATCGCGGCGAGCGCGACGCCGCGCAGCGCGACCAGCGCCGCCGCGGTCGCCACCACCACCGTCACGGCGACGCTGCGTTGCGGGCTGGCGAAGATCGCGACCAGCGCCAGCGCCACCGCCGCCGCGAAGGCGAAGAGGGCGTATCGCGCGCGCGGTTTTGGGGCGTCGCTCGCGACGAGATCGCGGAACAACGCCGTCGCCGGCAGATCGTGGGCGCGGCCGAGCGGCGCGATCGAGAACGCGAGCGCCGTCAGCAGGCCGTAGAGCGCGCCGAGCGCGAGTTCGCCGGGATAGAGGCCGGGCTCGATCGGATAGGGCAAGGCTGTGGCGGCAATGCCGGCGACGAGATACGGGACCGACGCCCCGAGCGCGAGGCCGAGCACGACGCCGAGCGCGGCGACGGCGAGGAACTCGATCACGGCGACGGCGACCGCCTCGGCGCCGGTCGCGCCGAGCGCCTTCAGGATCGCCAGCGAAGGCCGTTTGCGTTCGAGAAAGCCGCCCGCCGCGTTGCCGACGCCGACTCCGCCGACCACCAGCGAGATGAGCCCGACTAGCGCCAGGAATTCGCCGAAGCGGTCGATATTGCGCGAGAAATCCGGCGAGACGTTGGAGCGGTTGCGCACCTCCCAACCGGCCTCGGGGAATTTCGCCTTCGCTTCTGACGTCATCGCCAGCACCTCGGCGAGCGGCGGCGGCGGACCGTCCGGGTCCATCTTCACCCGCGTCGTCCAGCGCACCAGCGAGCCCGGCTGCACCAGCCCGCTTGCCGACAGCGCGGCTTGCGAGATCAGCACGCGCGCGCCGAAGCCGATGCCGGAGGCCAACGAATCCGGTTCGGTGACGATCTTGCCGCGGATGACGAAATTCACGCCGCCGATCTGGAATGTGTCGCCGACCTTCAGCGACAGGCGGTCGAGCAGCACGTCGTCGACTTCGGCGCCGAACGTGTCGCCGCCGCCGGCGAAGGCTTGCGCCGGGGTCTCCGGCGGGGCGAAACTCGCCTCGCCGATCGGCGGCCACGCGGGACTGACGGCTTTGACGTCCGCAAGCGTCGCGTCGCCGGCGGCGTTGCGCGCCATGGCGCGCAGCGTCGCGACATCGTCGAGCGTGCCGTGGGCGGCGAGGAAGCCGCGCTCCTCCGGACTCAACTGGCGATGGATCACGGAGAACGAGGCGTCGCCGCCGACAATGCGGCGGCCCTCGCGCGCCAAGCCGTCTTGCAGCGAGCGCGCCAGCGAGTTGACGCCGACGATCGCCGCCACCCCGATGGCGATGCAGGCGAGGAAAATGCGCAGGCCCTGGAAACCCCCGCGCAGATCGCGGGCGGCGAGCCGCGTCAGCGCCGCCAGTCTCAAACGCCCGCCTCGATCTGGCCGGAGCGTATCCGCAAGGTTCGGTCGCACATCGCCGCGAGGGCGGGATCGTGCGTCACCAGCGCGAGCGTCGCGCCGCGCTCGCGCGGCAGCGCGAACAACAGGTCGATCACGCCGCGCCCTGTCGCCTCGTCGAGATTGCCGGTCGGCTCGTCGGCGATCACCAGCGAGGGCCGCGGCGCCAGCGCCCGGGCGAGCGCGACGCGCTGCTGCTCGCCGCCGGAAAGCTGCGCGGGATAATGCGTGAGCCGATCGCCCAGGCCGACGTCGGCGAGCTCCTTTTCGGCGCGAGCGCGCGCGACGATATAGGGCATCCCGGCAAGCTCCAACGGCGCGGCGACGTTCTCCCACGCCGTCATGGTCGGGATAAGCTGGAAGGATTGGAACACGATGCCGATGCGCGCGCCGCGAAAGCGCGCCAGCGCATCCTCGCCCATTTTGTGGACCGGCTCGCCGTCGATGATGATTTCGCCGCTGTCGGGGCGTTCGAGCCCGGCCATCGTCATCAGCAGCGTCGATTTGCCCGACCCCGAAGGGCCGGTCAGCCCGACCGTCTCGCCGCGTGCAATCGACAGGCTGACGCCTCGCAGGATATGCACCCGCGCCGCGCCCGCGCCGAGGCTGAGGTCGACATTGCGCAATTCGACGGCGGGGATTTCCTGCGGGTGGGCTATCGGATCGGCCGCCGCTGCACGGCGCGGCGGGACTGCATATATCGGGTCGGTCGAATCACTCGGAGCCGTCATGTCGATCTCGTGGAGGCAAGCGACATATGGGATGTTTATTGTCGCCGTCCAGGCGCTGGCGCCCGGCGTCGCCGAGGCGAAGACCTTGAAGCTGGTGGCGTTCGGCGACAGCCTCACCGCCGGCTACGGCGTCAAGCCGGGCCTGCGCTTCCCCGAAGTGCTGGAGAAGGCGCTGAAGGCCAAGGGCTACGATGTCAGCGTCATCAACGCCGGCGTCTCCGGCGAAACGGCCGAAGACGGCCTGTTGCGTTTCGACTGGAGCGTGCCGTTGGACACCGACGCGCTGATCGTCGAGCTCGGGGCCAACGACATGCTGCGCGGCATGCCGGTCGAAGGCGCGAAACGGGCGCTGTCGGCGATCCTCGCCAAGGCGCATCAGGCGCATATCCCAACGCTGCTGACCGGCATGAAGGCGGCGCCGAACCTGGGGCCGGACTACCGGGCGGCCTACGACCGCATCTTCCCCGATCTGGCGGCGCAATATGGCGTCGCGCTGTACCCGTTCTTCCTCGACGGCGTCGCCGCCGACCCGAAGCTGAACCAGCCCGACGGCCTGCATCCCAAGCCGGAGGGGGTGAAGGTGATCGTCGAGCGCATTCTGCCGGCGGTCGAGGCCCTGCTCGGCAAGCCGAGCTAGGGGTTTCCCCTGAAGCGGCTTCGGTTTAGAACACCAACCTGCCCTGCCTGGAGTTTCTGCATGTCGATCGAGGCCCCCGAAGCCTTCGGCCCCCGTAGCCGCCACGCCACCGTCGCCGTGCGCGTCGGCGCGGGCGAGGGCGCCGTCACGGTCGGCGGCGGGGCGCCGGTCGTCGTGCAATCGATGACCAACACCGACACCGCCGACATCGAGGGCACGGCGCGGCAAATCGCCGCGCTCGCCCGCGCCGGGTCGGAGATGGTGCGCATCACCGTCGATCGCGACGAGGCCGCCGCCGCGGTCCCGCATATCCGCGACCGGGTGCGGGCGCGGGGGATCACCGTGCCGATCGTCGGCGATTTCCACTACATCGGCCACAAGCTGCTGACCGAGCATCCCGCCTGCGCCGAGGCGCTCGACAAGTACCGCATCAATCCCGGCAACGTCGGCTTCAAGAACAAGCGCGACATCCAGTTCGCCACCATCGTCGAGAAGGCGATCGAGTACGGCAAGGCGGTGCGCATCGGCGCCAATTGGGGCTCGCTCGACCAGGAATTGCTGACCGCAATGATGGACGACAACGCCAAGAGCGAGAACCCGATCGACGCCCGCGCCGTCATGCGCGAGGCGATGACGAGATCGGCGCTGCTGTCGGCGGAGCGCGCCGAGGAGATCGGCCTCGGTCGCGACCGCATCATCCTGAGCGCGAAGGTGTCGGGCGTGCAGGACCTCGTCACCGTCTATCGCATGCTGGCGGCGCGCTCGAATTACGCAATCCACCTCGGCCTCACCGAGGCCGGAATGGGATCGAAGGGCATCGTCGCCTCCTCCGCTGCGCTCGGCGTGCTGTTGCAGGAAGGTATTGGCGACACGATCCGCGTCTCGCTGACGCCGGAGCCGGGCGGCGATCGTTCGCTGGAGGTGAAGGTCGCCAAGGAAATCCTGCAGACGATGGGGTTCCGGATCTTCACCCCGCAAGTCGCCGCCTGCCCCGGCTGCGGGCGCACGACCTCGACGGTGTTTCAGGAACTGGCGCGCGACATCCAGACCTATCTCGACGAGTCGATGCCAACCTGGAAGAGCCGCTATCCCGGCGTCGAGGGCCTCAACGTCGCGGTGATGGGCTGCATCGTCAACGGCCCCGGCGAGAGCAAGCACGCCGACATCGGCATTTCGCTCCCCGGCACTGGCGAGACGCCGGCGGCGCCGGTGTTCATCGACGGGCAGAAGGCGATGACGCTGCGCGGCGAAGGCATTGCGCGCGAGTTCAAGACGATCGTCGAGGACTATATCGAGAAGCGGTTTGGGGTCTCGGGCCGGGCGGCGGCGGAGTAGACTGTTGCAACCCGTCGCCTATCGGTTTACAGTTGGGAGTGATTAAACGCTTCCGCCACAAGGGACTTGAAGCACTCCTACGACAGGGAAGTACGCGAGGCCTAGACCCTCGGATGGCGCCCAAGCTGCGACGTATGTTGTTGCGTTTGGATGACGGCCCGTTGCCAGACGCCATGGACATTCCCGGGTACAAATTGCATCCGTTGAAGGGCGATAGAGCGGGCCTGTGGTCGGTCTGGGTAACAGGTAACTATCGTTTGGTGTTCGAAATTGAAGATCAAGACGCAATCAATGTCGATCTGATCGACTACCACTGAACGGCGAAATTCTCAGATGACGATGTACGACCCCCCTCATCCCGGCGAAATCATCCGAGAAGACTGTCTCATTCCTCTTGGACTGTCCGTGACCGCCGCCGCGAAGTGGCTCGGCGTTTCGCGGCAATCGCTGTCCGAGCTGCTGAACGGACGCAACGGCGTCTCCGCGGAAATGGCTATCCGTCTGGAAAAGGCCGGCTGGGGACCCGCGGAGTCTTGGCTTCGAAACCAGTTGTCGCATGACCTCTGGCAGGCGCGACAGCGCGCGGACGCCATCAAGGTCGAAAAATATCCTGTTGAGTCGGCCGCCTGAGCATGTACGAGCCGCCGCTACATCGCCAGGACGACCGCGCCGCGCTGTTCGCGCTGATCCGCGCGCGTCCGCTGGCGCTGCTTATCAGCCACGGCGCGAGCGGCCTGCTCGCCAACCTGATTCCGTTCACGCTTGTCGACGATGGCTCGGCCAACGGGATCTTGCGCTGCCATCTCGCGCGCGCCAATCCGCAATGGCGCGACTTGCAAGGCGCCGCCGAGGCGCTGGTCGTGTTCCAGGGCGATGACAGCTACATCACCCCGTCGTGGTACGCGACCAAGCGCGAGACCGGAAAGGTGGTGCCGACCTGGAACTACGTCGTGGTCCAGGCGCGCGGCGTCCCGACGGTGTTCGAGCAGGCGGACTGGCTGCGCGCGCAAATCGAGCAACTGACGCGGGAGCGCGAGACGGCGCGGGAAAAGCCTTGGGCGGTCGGCGACGCGCCAGAGGATTTCATCGCCCAGCAGATGCGGGCGATCGTCGGCGTCGAGATCGCGGTGACGGATTTGCGCGGCAAGTGGAAAGCGAGCCAGAACCGCAACGAAGCCGACCGCGAGGGCGTGATCGCCGGGCTCGGCGACGATCCGATGGCGGCGATCGTCCGCGCGGCGGCGCCCCTTAGATAAAATTTGACATGACGCGTCGGAGTTTTAAAAGCCGCCGCGCGCCGGGGCGGGTTTGTTGCGCGCGGTCGCTCTTTGTCTCTTGGCCGCAAGGCCGCCATCGGAAACGGTCTTCGCTTGAACAGAATTCCGAGCCGGCCGATCGAGCTTTTCCTGCATTCGCATTATCTCGTTAAGACGCTCGGCCCGCAGGACCGCTTGCGATGCTACAATCGACATTTTGAGTTTTTGGCCGGCGCGATCAAACCCTTTTCGCTCTCCGACCTGTTTGTTTCCGGGCTGCCGGTGTTTGAGCGGATCGTCGACGGCAAAACCTACCAGATCGCGATCGGCATGCCGCAGATGCACCGCAACCAAGGCGAGTTGGCGATTTCGCTGCTCGCCGACGGCGCGGAGCTTTACGCCATCGGGTTCACGCTGGTTCCTGGCGCGATCTTTGAACTGACGTCCGACGTCGTCCTCCTGATCTCCCGGATGCAGGGCGCGACCGGATCGTTCGACGAAGTTCATCAAGCCGCCAAGGCGTTTCGCGACGTCACGCCGCAAGCGTTGCTGTTCGCCGCGCTGCAAGGCTGCGCGCGGGCGCTTCGCATCGAGCGGATTCTCGGCGCGAGCGCGCGCCTCCAACTGTCCTATTCAACTACGGAAGCCGCCCATTTCCAGCGCTGCTACGACGCGTTTTACGAGTCGGTCGACGCGCTGTTGGAGAATGGACTCTACGCGTTTGATTGCGCGAAGACCGGAAGCATTTTTGACAACATGCCGCTGAAGCACCGCTCGCGGACCAAAGCCAAGCGCAAGCTGAAAGCCGAAATCGCGGACACGGTTGCGGACGCGCTCGCCGCCCATCTCTCCGCCGAGTTCCTGGCGCCGCGAGTTTCCTCGCCGGCGCCGTCGAAAAGCGCCCGCCCCTTTTTCGCCGAGGTCGGGCAGCGCGCTGGCCATATCCTGAAACTGTTGCGGCTTTCGCCGCCTTCTCCTCCCAAGGCGAAGGCGGTTCGCGCAGGCGGCGAGGCTGCGCCCATCCTGGACATCTCCGCCGTCTACCTCCCAACCATCGTCGGGGAGAAACAAGGCGCGCGCATCGTCACGACCGGCAAGGCGGGATGCCTGGTCTGCGGCCCCTACCCTTACGCCTATTTGGTCGCCGGCGCTTATGACGTTGCGTTCGCGGTCGAGGGGCACGGCGAAGCGGCGGAATTCACCATCGACGTTTCCACCGATCGCGGCAAAACCACGCTCGCCCGCAAACACGTCGCCCGGCCCTCCGACGCGGCTTTGACGCTGGAGCTGACGGACAATTGCGACGAGATCGAATTCCGGTTGTTTGTGACGGAATCGACGCGGCTCGCGTTCAAGGGCGTCAGCGTCGTCCGCCGCGACTGACGTCAGCGCTTCGGCTCCCGGTCGAGCCCCAACAACCAGTCGAGCGCGATCTTGCCGCCGCCGAAGGTGGCGAGCGCGAGCGCCATCGTCGCCCACGGCAAATGAAAATTCCGCCAACCGTCGGGATAGGTGAGTTGGATGATCGCCGTCATGACGAGCAGCCCCGCCGCGGCGTAACGCGTCCCGAGACCGAGCACCAGCAGCAACGGCAGCGCGATTTCGCCGATCCCTGACGCCAGCGCCATCGCCTCCGGATACGGGAAGGGATATTCGGCCCCGAACCAGTGCAGCCGGTATTCGTCGGTGAACAAAGCTTTTGCGCCAAACGACAGCGTGAACCAGCCGTCCCATTTCGTCAGGCCCGAGGCCCAGAACGGCATCGCCAGCGTCACGCGCAGCAGAAGCAGCGTCAGCGATTGCGGCCAGAGGCCGAACAGCGCTGGAGTGAAACGGGCAAGTATCGGCGCGAAGGGAACGGCGATCGAAGGCATGGGGAGTCTCCAGGCGAGGCGGACCTTGCCGACAATTCAGATAATCGCGGAGATCGCGCCGGCCGCGACGAGGCCGACGATATGGGGGCCGGGATCGTCGCCGGCCTCAAGCAACGGCGCCGCCGCTGCGCCCAACGGCGCGCCGTCGCGTAACGCGGCGAACAGTTCGTAGCCGCCGGGCGGGAGAATCCGCAACGCGACGTCGGCGTCCGGCCTGGTGACTAGCGCGTCCTCCGCCGCCCAGATCGCCGGCGGGACGGGCTCGCCCTCGCCCTGGTGCGCGGCCCAGATGCTGGCGGCGGGCGTCGCCAGATGCAGAACCCGCGCCGCGGGATGGAGCCGGAAGCGCAACGCTTCCCACTGCTCCGGCGCCACCTCGCCGAGGGCCGCCAGCGGCAACGCCTCGGCCTCGGCCGCGTGATAGGACTCTACCCAGGCGTTTTCGAGCGCCGCCACGTCGGGCAGATACGGAAGCTCGCCGGCCGGGGCGAAATCGCGCACGAAGCCGGGAAACGCCGCGCCGTAGTGGATCAGCACCGCCGATCTCGGCTTCTCCGCGGCGATGAAGGCGCCTGCCATCCCGCGAAAGAACTCGTCCCCGACCAGCCGGCGCGTCACCGGAAAGCGCGCCTCCAGCGCCGTCCTCAGCCCGACCGCAATATTATTGCGGTAGACGGCGAAGCGTCGGGCGTCGGGGCGCCCCGCCAACCCTGGCGGCGGCGCGGCCGGGTCGGCGAGCGCGCGGGCGAAGCCGGAGATCGTCGCTTCAAACGACATCGGCGAACTCCACCCGAGCGGCGGCGCGGGCCTCGGCGTCGGCGCGGCGCGCCTCGGCGTAGAGCGTCGGCCAATCCGGGACGTCGTTGTCCCATTCGATGAGGGTCGGCTTCGGCCCGATGCGGGCGATCACGGCGCGATAGAGCGACCACACGCGCGGCCGCACCGGCGAATCGTGGGCGTCGATGCGCAATTCGGCGCCGGCGTCGTCGCTGGCTTCCGCGTAGCCGGCGAGATGGATCTCGCCCACCGCTTCGAGCGGGAAATCGGCGAGATAGGCGTAGGGGTCGAAGCCGTGGTTGCCCGCCTGCACCTCGACATTGTTGACGTCGAGCAACAGCCCGCAGCCGGTGCGCCGCACGATCTCGCACAAGAATTCAGTCTCGGGGATGTCGCTCTCGGCGAAGCGGACGTAGGTCGACGGGTTTTCGAGCAGCATGCGTCCGACCGCCGCCTGCGTCTCGTCGATGTGATCGCAGACAACGGCGAGCGTCTCCTGCGTGTAGGGCAGCGGCAACAGGTCGTTGAGGAAGCCGGCGTCGTGGCTCGACCAAGCCAGATGCTCCGAGAACAGGCCGGGCTCGTAGCGCCGGCGCAGCGCCGCAAGGCGCTTGAGGTGCTCGCGGTCGAGCGGGCGTGGGCCGCCGATCGACAGGCCGACGCCGTGCAGCGAGAGCGGATAGCGCGCTCTGAGCGCCTCCAGCCGGCGATGCGGGGGTCCGCCGTCGCCCATGTAGTTCTCGGCGTGGATCTCGAAGAAGCCCACCTCCGGCCGCTCCGCCATCACGGCGTCGAAATGCTCGGGCTTGAAGCCGACTCCCGCCCGGGGCGGCAAACTGGCGGCGATGCGAGGCGACATCTCGCGTTCCTTCTTGAGATTCGCTGACCTATTCGACATGACGCGGCGGCGTGTTACACGGGCTTCGCCAACGTTCGACAACGGTCAAATTTCACGGGACTTGTAACAACCCTTTCCTTTCGGCGAACGATGTATGGCTCCTGATCCCAGCGATGCGCGTGAGGAGGCCTGGGCGGCGCGCATGCGCGCGGCGTCGGCAGGCGACGCAGCGGAATATCGCCGCCTGCTCGCCGAGATCAGCCGCGCCATCCGACCGATGATCCGGAGCGCCTTTGCGCGCGCCCGGCTCGGCGATGGCGATATCGAGGATGTCGTGCAGGAAACCTTGTTGGCGATCCACCTGAAGCGGCAAACCTGGGACGCCAGCCAGCGGCTCACCCCGTGGGTCAACGCGATCGCGCGCCACAAGCTGATCGACGCGATGCGCCGCCGCGGCGCGCGCCGGGTCGAGCCGATCGAGGATTTCGAGGCGATCATCGCCGCGCCCGAACCGCAGGACCCGCACGCCCGCTCGGACGCTGAGAAGCTGATGGAGACGCTGACGCCGCGCGCGCGCGAAATCGTGCGCTCGATCTCGCTCGAAGAGCAGTCGATCGCGGCGACCGCGACGCGGCTTGGCATGAGCGAGGTCGCCGTGCGGGTGGCGCTGCATCGCGCGCTAAAGGCGCTGGCGACGGCGTGGAAGGCCACGCAATCATGAAAACCGAGGATTTCATCGCGACGCTCAGCGCCGACGCCGCGCCGGCCCCGGCGCTGCAACGGCGCGTCGTCACGGCGCTGGCGATCGGCGCCTTGCTGAGCCTCGTCCTGTTTATGGCCGTGATCGGGCCGCGGCCCGACGTCCGGACCGCGATGCACACGATGCGGTTCGACCTCAAGTTTCTCGACACGCTGACCTTGCTCGCGCCGGCGCTGCTGCTGTGCCTCAGATTGACGCGGCCAGAGGCGACGGCGGGGGCGCTGCTGGCCTGGCTGCTGGCGCCGATCGCGCTGCTCGCCGTGGCGGTTGGGGTGGAGTTGGCCACCGTGCCGAGCGCGCAATGGATGGCCAAGCTGATCGGCACGAACTGGTGGCATTGCCTGTCGCTGGTGCCGACCCTCTCTTTGCCGCCGCTCGCCGCGCTGATCCTGGCGCTGCGCGAGGGCGCGCCGCGCCATCCCGCGCTGACCGGGGCGCTGGCGGGGGCGGCGGCCGCGGGGGTCGCCGCGACAATCTACGCCACCAACTGCACCGACGATTCGCCGCTGTTCGTCGCGACCTGGTACCCGCTGGCGACGGCGATCGTGGTGGCGCTCGGGGCGCTCGCGGGGCGGAGGTGGCTGACGTGGTGAGGGTGGGGACGCGAAGGTTTCCTCGCAGGCCTTGTTTCTATACCGACTAGTCGGTATGCTCCTCGCCGAATAGGCTTGCGAGCGCGAAGCGGCCGGGGGACCCACGAGAATGACGACCGCGTTCATCCTTATCCCGGGCGCCGGGGGAATGGCTTGGTATTGGAGCCGGGTCGCGCCGCTCCTCCAGAGAGCAGGCCACGAAGCGATCGCCGTCGACCTGCCCGGCGACGACGAGCGAATGGGCTTGCGCGACTACGCCGAATTCGTAGTTCGCGCGATGGGAGAGCGGACGAACGTCGTTCTTGTCGCCCAATCCCTTGGCGGGTTCACCGCCCCGCTCGTCTGCGCCCAGGCATCCGTTCGCAAACTCATCCTCGTCAACGCGATGATTCCCGTCCCCGACGAGACCGCTGGGGCGTGGTGGAGGAACACCGGTGCGGTCGAAGCGCGCCAAGCCGCCGCTGAGGCCAACGGGTACAGCGCTGATTTCGATTTGGCGACCTACTTCCTGCATGATGTGCCGGAGGCGGTGTTGCGCGACGGCCCTTCCGATCAGCGCTCCCAAGCCGAAGCGATATTCCTGCAGCCCTGCCGGTTTGAGCGCTGGCCTTTGATTCCGATCCACGTCATCGCATCCGCCGACGATCGCTTCTTCCCGCTTGACTTTCAACGGCGGGTCGCCCGGGATCGTCTGAAGTTGGAGGTTGACGTGGTCCCCGGGGGACATCTGGTCGCGCTCTCCAATCCGGATGGACTCGCCGACCGGCTCCTTCGCTTGGCGCTGTAGCTTTTTCGATCGCGCTTGGCGTGAATCTTAGCGCTCTGGGCTCAAGCCGGGCCGGCGGGCACGTCTTCGAGCACTTCGTAGTGTCGAACGAAAGTGTCGAAATCCTCAAGCGCCGCGACAGCTTCCGGCTCAACGATGGCTTGCTCGACGTTATCGCCGGCAAACGAACGAATGGCGTGCCTGGATCGCCAGCGCGTCAGCACCAGAAATTCCATTCGATCATGAGACCGGCGCTGGCTAAGGTGCGCGCCGAGGAAGCCGTCGAGTTGACGCAACGCGGGCATGACATTTTTCCGAAAATGCGCCGGATAAGCCTCAGCGTTGGCCGGCGACGCCCGCCCTCTCCACTCCCGAATGATCATCTCGTCCTCCCTACGCCTTCCAGAACAACCCCACCGTCAGCGCGACGCCGATAATCACCACGAACACCCGCAACACCTTCTCGTCGACCCGCGTCAGCATCTTCGCGCCGGCATAGCCGCCGATCGACGAGGCGATCGCGGTGACGAGCACCTGCGACCAATGCACGTCGTGCGAGAACACGAAGATCGCCACCGCCGAGGCGTTCATCACGCCGGCGAGCACGTTCTTGGTCGCCCCCGCCGCGCGGACCGCCAACCCGGCAAGAGTCAGCGACGCCATCATCAGGAAGCCGATGCCGCCGCCGAAATAGCCGCCGTAGATTGCGATCAGGAACTGGATGACCATTTCCGTGCGCGGCGGGATCGCGGCGGTTCCCGGCGGCGGCGGTTTGCGGAAGAAGCTGCCCCAGGCGAACACCACGGTCGCGAACAGCACCAGCCACGGCACCAGCTTGGCGAAGAAGTCCGACGGCGTCGCCAGCAGGATCAGCCCGCCGAGCGCGCCGCCGACCAGCGAAATGACGAACAGCGCGCGGAAGCTGACGCCGCGCGGGCTTTCGGCCTGCGTCCGGCCGGTGAGGCCCATGACGATCTGCGCGGGAAACAGCGCCACGGTCGAGGTGATGTTGGCGGCGCGGGCGTCCATGCCGGTCAGCATCAGCGACGGCAGGGTGATGAACGAGCCGCCGCCGGCGAGCGCGTTCTGCGCGCCGGCCCACAGCGAGGCGACGATGAGCAATATCCAGGTGGTCATACGCGCCCCTTGCGGGCAATCCGCGCCTCGATCAAGCGAATTGTCGCGCGGCTTGGCGGTGGTCGGCCATCAGTTTATCGAGATCGAGGCCGACGGGCGCCCCGTCGATCACCCGCCACGCGCCGGCGACCATCACCCGGTCAGCGCGATGCGCGCCGCACAACACCAGCGCGGCGAGGGGGTCTTGCGCGCCGGAGAAACGCGGTTCGTCGAGCGTGAACAGCGCGAGATCCGCCTGGCGGCCGACTTCGATGCGGCCGATGTCGTCGCGCCCGAGGCAGCGCGCCGAGCCTTCCGTGCCCCAACGCAGCACGTCGGAATGCGAGATCGCCGAGGCGCCGTAGCGCAGCCGACCGATCATCAGCGCGTGGCGGACCGCCTCCATCATGTTGGAGCTGTCGTTCGAGGCGGAACCGTCGACGCCGAGGCCGACGGGGGAGCCTGCGCGCTCCAGTTCGCAGGTGCGGCAGATGCCCGAGGCGAGCACCATGTTGGAGGCCGCGCAATGGCCGACGCCGACGCCCGCGCGGCCGAGCCGGACAATCTCTTCGTCGCTGAAATGGATGCCATGCGCCAGCCACGCGCGCTTCGACATCCAGCCGGTCTCTTCGAGCAGATCGACGGGGCGGACGCCGTACATTTCGAGGCAAAAACGCTCCTCGTCGATGGTCTCGCAGAGATGCGTATGCAGCTGGCAATCATAGCGCTCGGCGAGCTTGGCGGTCTCGGTCATCAATCGCTTGTCGATCGAGAACGGCGAGCACGGCGCGAGCGCGACGCGGATTTGCGCGCCCGGCGTCGGATCGTGGAACAGTTTCAGCACGCGCTCGCTGTCGGCGAGGATTTCGTCGGCGTCCTGCACGACGCTGTCGGGCGGCAGGCCGCCGTCCTTCTCGCTGAGGTTCATCGAGCCGCGGGTGATCGTAATCCGCAGGCCGATCTCGCGCGCCGCCTCCGCCTCGATGTCGACCGCGTTCTCTAGGCCCTTGGGATAGAGGTAGTGGTGATCGGCGGCGGTGGTGCAGCCGGACAGCATCAGCTCGGCGAGCGCCAGCTTGGCGGCGAGCCGCAGTTGCTCCGGCTTCAGCCGCGCCCACACCGCATAGAGCGATTTCAGCCAGGGAAACAGCTCCTTGTTGATGGCGTCGGGATGCGCGCGGGTCAGCGTCTGGAAGAAATGATGATGCGCGTTGACGAGGCCCGGAAGCACGACGTGACGGCTCGCCTCGAACGTCGCCTCGGCCGGCGCCGACGGGGCGGCGCCTCGCGCCACGAGTTCGACGATGCGGCCGTCCTCGACGACGAGCCCGCCTTCGGCGCCTGTGGCGAAGATGGCGAGCGGGTTCTTGATCCACAGCCGCATGACGCGCCCCCTGATTTCAGACGGGACTGTCCGACAGATTGGGCGGCGCGACAACGGGGAGGCGCCCGCGATTTTCGTCTGCGGCGGCTTGAGTTCGCCCGGCGGTTATGACAGCCTTCGCAAATTGGCGGGAACGCCCCAGTGTATATCGAAAGCAACGCCGCAGGAGGATAGGCGTGAGCACGACTTACGGGCTTCACCGCGCGCTTCAGTTCGATCGAAACGCCGTCGCCACATTGTTCGAGGGGCGCGTCCGCAGTTGGTCGGAGGTCGGCGATCGCGTCGCGCGGCTCGCCGGCGGACTCCGCGATCTCGGGATTGGCCGCGGCGATCGGGTCGCGATCCTGATGCTGAACCAGGACCGCTATCTTGAGCTCTACCTTGCCATCGCCTGGGCCGGCGCGGTTGTGGTTCCCCTCAACATTCGCTGGAGCGCTCCCGAAAATCAGGCTTGCCTCGAAGATTGCCGGCCGAAGCTGTTATTCGTCGATTCCGTCTTTGCGAAGATGAGCGAGGTCTTGTGCGCGGCGCTGGACGGCCTGCCGCTCGTCTACGCCGACGACGCGCCGCAAGCGCGCCCGGCCGGGGCGCGCGACTACGAGGCGCTGATCGCAAGCGCGCCGCCGGTCGCCGACGCAGAGGCGCCAGAGACCGATCTCGCCGGCATTTTCTACACCGGCGGCACGACGGGGCGCTCGAAGGGCGTCATGCTCAGTCACCGCAATCTATTGGCCAGCGCGCGCAGTTCGCTTGGCGTCTTGAGATCCGATCTGAAGTGTCACCTGCACGCTTTGCCGCTGTTTCATCTCGCCGGCGTCGGGTCATTCTACGGATCTCTGATGGGCGGCGCCACGAACGCGATCCTTCGGATGTTCACGCCCGATGGCGTCGCGCGCGCCGTCGCGCAATACCGCGTTGAAAGCATCACGCTGGTGCCGACGATGATCCAGATGCTGGTCGATCAACCGGGCTTCGCCGAGTTCGATATGAGTTCGCTGCGACGGCTCACCTACGGCGCTTCGCCGATCAACGAAGCCTTGCTCGATCGGGCGATGGCGGCGCTGCCCGGCGCGGAGTTCGTCCAGGCCTACGGCATGACCGAGCTTTCCCCGGTGGCGACTTATCTGGAGCCGAAAGACCACCTGCCGGAAGCGCGCGCCTCGGGCCGTCACCGCTCGGGCGGGCGCGCGGCGCCGATGGTCGAGCTGCGGATCGTCGATCCCGCCGACGTCCCCGCGCCGCTGCGCCAGGTCGGCGAGATCGTCGCACGCGGCGATGTCGTGATGATGGGCTATTGGGAGCGGCCGGAGGAAACCCGCGCGGCGATCGTCGACGGCTGGATGCACACGGGCGACGCCGGCTACATGGACGAGAACGGCTACGTCTTCATCGTCGATCGCGTCAAGGACATGATCGTCTGCGGCGGCGAGAACGTCTACTCGGCGGAGGTCGAGAATTGCGTGGCGCTGCATCCCGCCGTCGCGCAATGCGCCGTCATCGGCATCCCCGACGAGCGTTGGGGCGAGGCGGTGCATGCGGTCGTCATGCGCAAGCCCGGCGCCGTGGCGACGGAGGAGGAGATCATCGCGTTCTGCCGCGCCCGCATCGCGCACTACAAGTGTCCGCGCAGCGTCAAGATTCAGGACGAGATGCTGCCGCTGTCGGGCGCCGGCAAGATCCTGAAGCGCGAATTGCGCAAGCCGTATTGGGAAGCGAGGAGCCGGCAGGTCAACTGAGCCTGCCACCCAGGCCGTATGTTAGTTGGAAGCTGGAGGCGCTTCGCCCCGCTGCCGCCACCTCGTCGATCCGTGGAAAGCCAGCGGCCGAAGCCGAACGCTTGGAGCCCCTTCGCGAACGTCGCAATTGGGCGGAGAGCGGCCTTTCCAAACCAGGGTTTTGCAACTGAATTTTGTGCGTAATACAAGCAAATATAAAATGCGTTAACATGATATTCGTTGAGTTATGTAAAGCAATCGGTAAGTGATTGGCGACGACGGTCTTAAATCTAGACGGATATGCGAAAATATAATCCAACAACTCAATCTCTGTGGCTCCGACATTTGCGCCTGATTTTTGTGACATGTAACCCATTGAAATCGCGATGAATGGAATTTGGCGCAAAATTCATGCAGACCGTGCGAAAACTTGGCCGCTATTGGCTGTGGACGGCGCTTGGGGCAAATATAGCGCGTTTCGGGCGGCATTGCCGGATTTGGGCTTCGTGAGGCCGCCGGCCGCTCCCGGAGCGGCCGCCGGGCGTTCCCCGCGCGCCCGACGCTACCTAGAGGCCTTGTTCAGGCCGCCACGGCCGCCGTCATGGCCCCGACGCCAAGGATGTTGAGCGCCCGGCGCATGTTGTAAGCGAGCGCGGTCAGACTGAACTCGCCGCGCACGTTGGTCAGGCCGCGCATCAGGAACGCGCCTTGATACATCCACTGCTTGATGCTGCCGAATGGATGCTCGACGATCTGACGCCGAAGAGCGAGAATTTCAGGCCGCGCCGTAAGCCGGGCCGCCATGCGGTCAAGGACAGCTTCATTCCCGAGGCGAGTAATGGTGCGCGTCATCCCGTTGGTGCAGCGCGACCGCAATGGACAGGCTGGACAAGCTCTGCGATTGCCATAGTCGATCCTTCCCAGGTCGCGCAGCTTGCCGTGACGCAATGGCTTCAATTCCTGGCCGCCCGGACAGCGGTAGACGTCGCGCTCGGGCAGATATTGGAATTCGTCCTTGCGAAAGAACCCCTCGCGCACGGCGGCCCCGCGCTGCGGTTTGGGGACGTGCGGAATACAGCCCGCTTTCTCGCAGGCCTCGATGTCCTCGGCCTTGAAGTAGCCCCGGTCAGCGGTGACGTCGATCTTCGTCACCCCGAGAATTTCGCGCGCGGGCGTGGCCGTATCCGTCAAAAGCCCCATGTCGACGACTTGGTTGGTGACGGCCTGCTCGACGATCAGCTTGTGCTTGGCGTCGACGGCGACCTGGACGTTGTAGCCGACGTCGACCCTCGTATGCGCCGCCATGGCTCGACTGTCAGGATCGGTCAGCGAAATCTGGTCCTCGCCCGTGCGCTCCAGATGCGCCACCATCGCTTCGCAACGGCTTCGCTTCTTGCGCAGGGCCTCGATCTTCTCGGCGAGATTTTTCACTCTAGCGCCGCCATGCGTTGCGCCCTCTTCGCTATCGGCGGCGTCGAGCCTTGCGAGGTAGTCAGCCAGCCGCTCGTCAGCGGCGCGCAGGAATTGGCCAAGCGAGCCGCGCGTGAAATTGCGATCTTTGTTGTTGACGGCCTTGATCCGCGTTCCATCGACAGCGAGAAGCTCGCGGCCGTAAAGATCGAGCTTGCGGCATAGCAGCACGAACTGACGGAACACGACGCGAAAGGCCTTGGCGTTGTCGCGTCGGAAGTCCGCAATCGTCTTGAAATCTGGCTTGAGCCCACGCAGCAACCAGAACACCTCGACGTTGCAGCGGCATTCCCGCTCCAATCTGCGGCTCGAGCGGACGCGATTCAGGTATCCGTAGATGTACAGCTTCAGCAGATCGCTCGGCGCAAAGCCCGGCCGCCCTGTCGCCTTGGCCTCGACCCGCTCGAACCCCGCCTCAGTCAGGTCGAGTCCTTCGACAAACGCGTCGATGAATCGAACCGGATTTTCCGCGTCCACATAATCGTCGACTGCTTCAGGAAGCAAAAGCAGTTGATCGCGAGCGAAGCCGGAAATGTGCGCCATGCCGGATTTTACCGACACGCTATCGGCAGCGGAATCCCACGTGACCGTTTTCCAACGCCTTTTCGCACGGTCTGCATAGTATCTGCTCGCGCGGATTTGGGCCAAAAACCGGTGTAGCCTTGATCGGAAATTGGCACGGTTTTTGGTCGCTATTTGATACGGTTTCCGGGCGATTGACT
>CAWEDI010000035.1:0-213425 GCA_963807735.1 uncultured Pseudomonadota bacterium
CGATGGGTTCGCCGCGCGAAAGACTGCGGCCGGCGAGCAACATACGCCAGCGCGTGAGATATTCTATCGGCCCATCGCCGACCAATTGTCCAAATCGCGCCGCGAAACCGGATCGCGACATCCCGACTTCTGAGGCCAGCGCCGCCACCGTCCAGCGCCGCCCCGGCTCGCGATGGATGGCTGCGATCGCCGCCCCCACCTGCTTGTCGGAGAGCGCGAACAGCCAGCCGACGCCGTTGCGCTCGTCGAGGTGGAGACGGAGAGCCTGAACAAAGATCATGTAGACGAGCTGCTGGATGATCAAGAAGCTTCCCGGCTTGGACTCGGTCAGCTCTTGTCCCATCCGGTCGAAAGCCCAGCGCAACGTCTTGCGCTCGCTTTCCTTTCGCAGATGGACGATCGGCGGCAACATGCCGAGCAACATCTCCAACTGCGGCCCGGCGAGCTGAAAATGGCCGCCGAGCACCGTGACCCCGCGTTTGTCATTCAGTTTGACCAGTTCGCCGTCGCGGGAGCCAAGAAAATGGCACTTCCAGTCCTCGGCCGGCAGGGTCAGATCGCTTGCGACCTGGAACGGCCAGCCGCGCGGCAATAGGAAACAGTCGCCCTCTTCGAGAAGCACCGGCTCCCCAGCACCCTCAATCGCGAGCCAGCACGCCCCTGCGGTCACGGCATAACATTTGATCCCGTTGAAAGGATCAAAGCGGATCGACCAGTCTCCGCCCGCCTCGAAGCCACCGACGAGATAGCTTCTCGGCTCCAAAAGCGAAATGACATCGGATAGAGGATCCATCTTTGGACGATCTCCAACGAAGAATGGACGCTATCGCATGGATCGTCTGACGGCAATCGTCCATGCTCTCTCTCGACGCAATCGCCATCTGTCGAACAAACAAGCTGCGGCGTGCGGGAGACCGACAATGACTTTTCAGGTCATGGCGTTGATCATGACGTGCGCCGGCTGCGTTCTCGGCCTCCGCTTCATCTTCGCCGGAGGTTCCGTGCTCAAGGAATGGGGCGTCGAAACTACCGCGGGGTCGCTTATCCTATTTCGCCGGATCGGCGCGATGTATCTTGCCCTCGCCCTGATGTTCTTCCTCGGACGAACCGCCGCCCCCTCGGATCTGCGCTCGGCGGTGTGTCTGGTGATGGGCGGAGCGATCACGCTGCTCGCCGGTCTCGGGCTGTTCGAGTTCCTGGCTCGACGAGTGAGCGCTGGCGTCTTTCGCGCGGTCGTCGGCGAGGCGGTGCTCGCGGCGGGATTCCTCTGGTTGTGGTGGGTTGGGCGATGACCACGCACGGCACGTCGGGGCCGAACGGATCGAGGGACTTGATATGAAGCGCGTTCAATATCTCCATTTTGGCTCCCCGGACGAACTCAGGCTGGACGAGGTGGAGATACCCGATGCGGGAAAGGGTCAAATCCGCGTTCAGGTCAGGGCGGCGGCAGCCAACCCGATGGATTGGAAACTTCGCCGGGGCGAAATGAAGGCGATCTCCGGTTCCCGGTTTCCGCGCGGGCTGGGCCATGACTTCGCTGGAGTAGTCGACGCCGTCGGACCGGACGTGAAGCGACTTAAGGTGGGCGATGAAGTCTTCGGCGTCACCTCAATCCGACACGCGGGCGCGTTCGCCGATTACGTCGTTGCGGACGAGAAAAGCGCTTGGCTCAAGCCGCCTTCACTCTCGTTCGAGCAGGCGGCCGCCTTTACTATCGTGGGCCTGACGGCCTGGAATGCGCTGGTGGCGAAGGCGAGGCTGAGCGCTGGCCAGTCGGTCTTGATCACCGGATGCCTGGGCGGGGTTGGGCGTTCGGCGGTACAGATCGCGTGCATGCGTGGCGCAAACATCGTCGGCAGTTGCAGCGCATCCGGGCGCGAGGAAGCGCTGGCGCTAGGCGTAAGTGAGGTGGTGGATTATCGCGCCTTCGACGTCGGTTCGTATCGAAATCGCTTCGACTTCGTCTTCGATACGGCAGGCGTGTTGTCGCTGAGCCAGTGTGGCGCGACGCTGAAACGCGGCGGGATGTCCCTGCACATCGTCCCAACCTTTGCCAAGATGGTGGGTTGCCTGCTCCCGTCGCGACATCATCTAGTGTTCGGAAATCCCACGCTACAAGCACTGGCGGCCATCGCCGAGGCGGCCGAGCAGGGCAAGCTCGTCCCGATGATCGGCCGCATCGTGCCTTTGCGCGAGGCGATTCCGGCCGTGGTGGCCCTTGAGAAGACGGGTTTGCCCAAAGGGAAGCTGGTGATCGTTTCTGCGCGATGAAAGCGCCAAGCCGAAGTCTTGGTGCGTCATCGTCTCTCAAGTGGCGAATTGACAATCGGAGCCAAGCTCGCCGAGGAACGCGGCGGAAAGTCGCGCGCCGGTCAGCTTGTGCGGATGCTCTAAATGCCGCGCGACGCGCTTGCGGCGTGTTTGAAAATCCGGTGCCGGACGGCGACGCAGCCAGCCTCGCCAAGTCTTGCAGGTTGGCGGCGGTGGCGACGTATGGAACGGCTGGGCCGGAATTCGTGCGGCGCCTGATTTCCGAAAACGTGACGGGCGAGACTTTGCGCGCCGGGCCAGCGCGGACGGCTAGCCCGACTTCGCGGATTCGCCTGTGGATAAGCCCATTTTGCGGGTTTTTGCGAGCTGTAAGTATTTGAGTTGGTTGATGCGGGTTTCGCAAACGGGGCGAAAAACGGCTGTAGTGAAGACCAACTAATCTCGCACAGGATTCCTAGAATCGCACGGTCGTGGCAGAATCGCTTCGCCATGTTCCTGCGAAAGACCGAGCGGCGGAAGAACGGGAAGACACACCTCTATTGGAGCGTCGTCGAGAACCGGCGTGTCGATGGTGGTCGCGTGGCGCAGCGTCACGTGCTCTATCTTGGCGAGATCAATTCCTCTCAGGCCGAGGCGTGGCGCAGGGCCGTCGAGGTGTTCGACGAGGAGGCCGGCCGCGCGCGAACGCTCGCCCTGTTTCCCGAAGATCGTTGCGAAGCTCCAGCCGGCGACGATGTCATCCGGCTGCGTCTGAGCGAAATGCGGCTCTGCCGCCCGCGCCAGTGGGGCGCCTGTTGGCTGGCGGGCCTGCTGTGGCGGGAGTTGCGGCTCGATCGGTTCTGGGCCGAGCGATTGCCGAAAAGCCGCAAGGGCACGCGCTGGGATCATGTGCTGCAAGTGCTGGCGACCTACCGGCTCATCTCGCCCGGTAGCGAGTGGCGGCTGCATCGCCAGTGGTTCCTCGACAGCGCGATGGCCGATCTGCTGGGGTCCGACTTCGGCCTGGCGGAGGCTCATAAACTCTACGCCTGCCACGACCTGCTGCTCGCCCACAAACAGGCGCTGTTCTCGCATCTGACGCAGCGCTGGCGCGATCTGTTCAACGCCTCGTTCGACGTGTTGCTGTATGATCTGACAAGCACGTATTTCGAGGTCAACGCCGCCGATCTGCCCGAAGGCTCCAAGCGTCGCCACGGCTACAGCCGCGACAAGCGGCCGGATTGCCCGCAAGTCGTCATCGCGCTCGTCGTCACGCCCGAGGGGTTGCCGCTGGCCTACGAGGTTCTGCCCGGCAACACCGCCGACAGCAAAACCCTGCGCGCGTTCCTGGCCAAGATCGAAAGCCAATACGGCAAGGCGCGGCGGGTTTGGGTGATGGATCGCGGCGTGCCCACCGAAGCGGTTCTGGCCGAAATGCGCGCCAGCGATCCGCCGGTCAGCTATCTCGTGGGAACGCCAAAAGGTCGCCTCAACCGGCTCGAAAAGCATCTCATCGATAAGCCGTGGCGCAAGGCGCGGGAGGGCGTCGACGTCAAGCTGTTGTCGCAAGACGACGAACTCTACGTCTTCGCGCAAAGCGCCGACCGCGTAGCCAAGGAGCGAGCGATGCGACGCCGGCAGCTGAAATGGCTGTGGGCGAGATTGAAGAAGCTCTCTCTCATGGAGGTGACGCTGCAAGAGCGGCTGATGAAGCTTGGCGCGGCGCGCTCGAAGGCGCCTTCCGCCTGGCGCCTGGTCAGAACGGAAGTCGACAAGAAGACCGGTGCGCTGAGCTTCGCGCTCGATCGCCACAAGCTGCGAGCCGTCAGACGCCGCGAGGGCCGCTATCTGTTGCGCACCAATCTGACCGAGAGCGATCCCGCGCTTCTCTGGCAATACTACGTTCAGCTCGTCGCGGTGGAGGAGGCGTTCAAGACGCTGAAGGGCGATCTGGCCATTCGTCCGATCTTTCATCAGGACGAGAAGCGGATCGAGGCGCACATCTTCATCGCCTTCCTCGCCTATTGTCTTCAGATCACGCTCACCCGCCGCCTGCACGGCCTCGCGCCGGGCCTGACCGCCCGCAGCGCCCTGGCGAAGTTCGCCGGCGTTCAGATGATCGACGTGCATTTGCCAACCACCGACGGGCGCGAAATTGTGCTGACCCGCTATACCGAACCCGAACGCGATCTACGGCTCCTGATCGACCGGATGAACCTCGCCTTGCCGGCTCAACCGCCCCCCAAAATCGCCGCTGCCGCGCTGCCTCGCTGACCTCCCTGTAGTGAAGACCTCTTAGGTCAAGGTATTGATCTCCTTGGCCGAGAAAGTCGAAAACTACCCCAATCCGCGAAGTCGGGCTAGATCGACAGGGCGGCGCATCGGCTCGAATTGATCGTGGCGGCGGGCGAACTTGACACGCAATTTGGTCTGACGCCCTGGCGCGAGAGCGAGGCGCGAGACGCGGCGGCTTGGGCGCTAGCGCAAGGGATTGACGGGCGGGGCGGAACCGAACCGGCCGAGACGGCGCAGGCCATCGCTCAAGTCCGCCATTTCATCGAAGCGCACGGCGAAGCGCGATTCGACAATCTCGACGCGGCCGACGCGAAACCCGTTTCGAACCGCGCTGGCTGGCGGAAGTGATTGGGCGGGGATCGACGATGACTCATTCCGACGGAGACACGGAGAGTTGAAGTTTGCGCGGGCCTTGATCCGGGCGCGGTAGCAAGAATTCTCGGCGAGCGCGGCATGATTGAACGCGCGGATGACGGCATTCAAAAAGTGATGCGCATTGAGGGGCGCTCGCATCGCATCCGCGCAGTCACGTCGGGCATTTTCGATGGGGCCGGTGCATGAAGCCGGAGATGCTCGCCCGGCTTCGGCGTGTCGCAAGCGGTCGGCGCATCACCGTGCAAGGCGTAACACGCGGCTTAAATTTAGCTTAGCGAACAATCCGGCGGACGAAGTGCAATTCAACAGCGGATAGTGGGCCGCCGAGCTGCTGCATCGCACCGCCGTCCGCGAGAGAGCCGAGGTCGAGCGCGACCAAGCCAGTCGAATCGATAAGTTCGACCACGAGCGCCTTGGCTTCGCGATCGTCTCCTGACACGAACAGTATGGTCTTCGGCTTCTGTGGCGAGAAATCCTGTATCCAAGCCATCGGCATATTGCTGATCGACTTCACCAGCCTAGCCCCGGGCGCCATTGCGGCGACTATCTCGCTCGACGTGCGGCCCTCCAGCGCGGCAACCGATCTCGCTACGCCGGCAGCGCTGATGTCCGGTTTCTCGCCCATGTGGGCGTTCGTCCCGTCGACGAGTATGCGGCCGCCCCAGTCGATTCCCTTGACCGCCTCCGGCGCATCCGCCCAATTCGTGGCGAGGATCACCACATCGCAATCCGCAGCTTCCTGCTTGGATCCTGCGCTGGCGGCCGGACCCAGATCGGCGCCGCGCCCCGCCAACGCCTCCGGCCCCCGCGAACTGGAAAGGACGACCTCGTGGCCCGCACCGATCAAATGACGACCGATGGTCGTAGCCATGCGACCAGCGCCGATGAACCCAACTTTCATGAGGTTTCTCCCAGATCAAACGATGACTCAAGCAGCCGCAGCCAACGCAGGCACTGCGCCGAAGTCCTCCACCGCCGTCACCCCTGCCGTTCCAGCGCGCGCCGTCCGGCGAGTACGATGTCCAGATCTGTAATTCCGATGAACCTCAGCCTGGGAAAGCGCTTCGTCGTTACGGCCTTGCGACACAAAAGCTTGGCTCATAGTTCTGGCAGACGACACCGATCGGATCGATGAGCGATCCTGCGGGCCCGCTCGTCAGCTGGCCGTCGCGGCCAGGAAGGCCATCCAGCTCGTGCGCATCGGCTGATCCTCGATCGTCCGTGGGTGGGGACCAAGGGCGTCTACGCCGGCGACTCGTATGTGCCTGGGCTGTTGGGCGTGGCGCGCCATGCAGGTTGGCGTTCGGGGTTCGCCTCGGCGAGCGCGCTGCGGACGCCCTTGACGTCATAGTCCTTGAGATAGCCTGGTGAGCCCGGCTGCTGGCGCCAGGACTCCGCGATAGTGCCGGCGTCCACCGCGTCAAATCCAATCCCGTCGATCAGCGCCATGGCCTTGGATTTGGTCCTGGCGTCGTCGCCCGCCACCGCGAGTGCGATGCGGTCCGCGGAGCCCGCTGGCTTGGCGCCGGGTTGAAGATGGGTTGCTTCTATTGTGTTGAAGGCCTTGATCACGGGACGCCCAAGGTGCCGCTCGACCCATTCGCTCTCAGTGCGCCCGTCCTCAATTCCATTCAGATGACCGTCGCGCTGTTGTGGGTAGTAGTTGGTCGTGTCGACTACGACGACGTCGGCCGGCGTGGATGCGAACAGTTCGCGGGGCAGGCTAGGGATTTTGTTTGTAGGGACGGCGACGACCACGACCTCCTGGCCGCGGACAGTGTCCTCAATCACCGCTGCCCGCGCGCCGGTTTCCGCCGACAGGTTCGCCAGAGACTCTGGTCCGCGCGAATTGGCGATCGTGACCTCGTGCCCTGCGGCCCGGAAAACATGGGTGAGTGCGCGGCCGATATTGCCAGCGCCAACAATGCCGATCTTCATGTTTTGTGCCTCTATTGAAAATGGGAGGAGCCGTGGCTTAGGCCGACTCCAACTCCCGGGAACTAGTTGAGTTTTACCGCTTCAGCCGGCGGTCGAGATCCACCAAGCGCTTCTTGAGCATACACATTCCATTCAGATCATTGAACATTAAAGGCTGTCGCCTGACCTCACCTACATCGACAACGACTGGACGAGATCAATCGGAAATCCCTGTCCGCCTTGCATCGGAATCCCCGTCCGGCTTTGATGGGAATTGAAATCCGACATCATCGGAATCCGCATTGTCAGGGCTTCACGAACCGATAGGCGAAGCGATCGGTCTGGCCCTTGATCGAGGGATCGAACACCTTGATCGCGTGCGGATCGTCCTTGTTCGCGAGCATGGTGCTTTCCGCGTCCAGTACGAAGCCGGCCGCCTCCACCTCCTTGCGGGCGAATGCAGGCTCAATCCGATGCAGCGACTGGGCCTCGCTCGTGCCCGCGCCGACGGCGGCGGCGTGGTCGACGATGACGTAGGACCCACCGGGCTTCAGCCGCTCGTAGACGGCTCGATTGAAGTCGGCCGCCGTCGCGCCCCTGGCCTGGATCAGCGCGGTGTGGAGATCGTGGTAGAACAGGTGCAACCACAGGACATCTGCGGGTTGCGTGGCCTCCGACATCGCCACGAGGTCCGCCGAGACGACTTCGACATTCTCTCGGCCTGGCTCCTTCGCAAGCGTCCGCATGCGGCCGACCGGATCGTTCTTGAAGTGGGCGACTTCGGCCGGCACGAAGCTGTAGACCCGTCCTTTGGGTCCCACGACGTCGGAGAAGAGGCGCGTCCAGTCGCCGTCGCCTGGGTAAACGTCGATGACAGTGGAGCCCGCCTCGACGCGTGCGAACCGGATCAACTCGGATAGCTTGGATTGGTCGTACATCGGAATCTCCGTTACGGTTGGGCATTCGACGCACAGGGTGTGGGGCGGCGATCTACGGCTCGTTCACCGTCGACCCGGACCGATGACCGCAGACGGCCAGCGTTACGCTGGCCCGGACGCGTCCATCTGCGAGGCCCGCGCCAGCGCCTGCGTGTCGATGTACTCCCGGATGCTCGTCAGACTTTGCCGTCTCGAACGGTAATGTCGAAGACCCAATCGTCCTTGAACGGCTTATTCGTGGCTTTGATTTTCCCCGTGGCGACGCCGACGACCAGGACCCGGTCTCCCTGCGCCACGAATTCCGGGGGCTCTGGGTACGTCGTTTCCACCTCTTCGGACGCCTTCTGAAGCACAGCCGCCACCCCGGCGTGCCCGCGATGCGTGCCGGCCAGCGGCCAGTCCTCGCCTGGAATGATCCACTCGATATCTTCGGCAACCAGCGCCAGCAGACCTTGCTTATCGCCGCCGCCGATCGCGGCAAAGAAGTCCTTCACAGTCTGGACGTTCTCTTGAGTGCTCATAGAAACTTCTCCATTCCTCGGATCGGATCGCGTCCGATCTCATGGTTAGGCCCAGCGACCGGCCTCCTCAAAACCAAGGCGAGGATTGCGCGGAAACACGGAAGCTGGATCGCCGTAGCCAATGCTGCAGATGAAGTTCGACTGGATTCGCGTGCCAGAGAAAAAGGCCTTATCGACGCCGGCGTTGTCGAAGCCCGACATGGGGCCGCAGTCCAGTCCCAACGCCCGCGCAGCGACGATGAGGTAAGCGCCTTGCAGCGTTCCGTTCCGCATCGCCGTCACCTCGGCCACGCCTGGCGCCGCAAAGTACTGCTGCATGACCTCAGCAGCGTGAGGCAAAAGCTTTGGCAGCTTGCCGGCGAAATCCAAATCGTGGCCAATGATGACCGTGACAGGAGCCTTCAGAATTTTCGGCTTGTTCGGTTCCGCAGCAAGCCCGGCGAGCGTGGCCTTTCCGTCGGCGCTACGCACCCAAACAAACCGCGCAGGGCTGCTGTTCGCGGATGTTGGCCCCCATTTCATGAGGTCATAGATTTCGCGCACCGTATCGTCCTCAACGGGACGATCTGTCCAACCATTGAAGGTGCGAGCGGAGCGAAAAATCTGATCAAGCGACGGGTCGTTTAAAGCGGAAGTCATAGATCAACTCCATTTAGTTCGTTGAATATCAAGTGGGATGATCGAACGATTCGATCACGATTCCTCAGTCGAACTTGACCAAGTCCTGAAAGATCAGCCGACCCCAACTCTTTCCGCGCGCCTGCACAAGCAGTCCGCCTTCCGAAAGCCCGCCAAGTTTGATCGGCGCGAAACCGAGATTTTCCGCAAGCGCGCCAATCTCCGCTGCGGCGTCGTCATCGTCGCTCGCCAGGAACACGACTCTCCTGCCGCCATGTACGGCCGGATCTTGGTCAAGGACGGCAGCGACCAAATGGTTGAAGCCCTTGACCAGTCTACCGCCAGTGAAGGCCTGCGCGACGGCCTTGGAAGAAGGCTGTCCTCCCAGTTGCTCAGGGGGCACGCCGTAGGCGTTGGTCACATCGACGATGGTCTTCCCCTGCCAGGTGGGCAGCGCCTTCGCGACATCTCGGTGCGACTCGAAACGGACCGCCAAAAAGACGATGTCCGCCTTGACGGCTTCCGCCAATGTTTTGGGAATGATCGTGGGTCCGATCGCGGCCGCGTCGGCTGCAAAGCTTTCCGGGTCGCGCGTGGTTGCCACGGACACTTCAATGCCCTTGCGGGCAAACGCCTTGGCCAGAGCCTGGCCGATCTTGCCGAAGCCTATGATTGCGTAGCTCATGATGGTTCTCCGATCTTGTGTGGCGCCGGGGTCAGACCTGAGCCATGCCGCCATCGACGGCGAGATCCACGCCGGTGATGTAAGAACTTTCATCGGAGGCGAGGAACGTGACGGCAGCCGCGATTTCCTCTGGCTTGCCCCTGCGACCCATCGGGATCTGTGAGGCAAATTGGGCGGCCGCTTGCTCGGCTTGCTCAGGGGTAAGGCCCGTCGTTGTCTCCAAGGCCGGGGTCTCGGTTGGTCCGGGGCTCATTGCATTCACGCGGATTTTGCGATCTTTCAGCTCCAGTGTCCAAGCGCGCGCGAAATTGCGCACAGCCGCCTTACTCGCGGCGTAGGCGCTAAACCCTGGCAGCCCCAACACGTTGGAGACCGAAGAGGTCAGGATAATCGAACCGCCGTCTTTGAGGAGAGGAAGGGCCTTCTGCACCGTAAAGAACAGCCCCTTCACGTTCACGTCGAAGGTCTGGTCAAAATGGGCCTCAGTCGCCGCCGCGAGCGGTGCGATTGTCCCCGCGCCTGCGTTCGCGAAGAGAATGTCGATGTGACCATGTTTCTCTTTCACGACGGCATAGAGCCGGTCCAGATCTTCCAAGCGCGACACGTCGCCTACGACCGTCGTAACGTTTCCGTCGATGAGGGCTGCGGCCTCTTTCAGCTCTTTCTCTCGTCGTCCGGTGATCACGACGTGCGCGCCTTCTTCCACGAAGCGCTTGGCCGTGGCCAACCCAATCCCGCTGCTGCCGCCCGTGATGACAGCGACCTTACCTTCTAGCTTTTTCATAATCTTCATCCTTCGTTGTGTGTGGGTCGGACGAGGCGACCGCGCCGGGTCAGAGCTGCGCCAGGCCGCCGTCGACGGCGACCTCGCTGGCGGTCATGAAGCTGCTGTCCGACGACGCGAGAAAGGCGGCCGCGGCCGCGATCTCCGCCGGATCGGCCATGCGCTGGAGCGGAGTCATCGCGCGCGAAGGCCTTCTGGCCCTCCTCGCCCAGCGCTTCCTTCGCGAGTTCGGTCGCCGTCGCCCCGGGCGACAGCACGTTGACCCGGATGCCGGTGCCCTTCAGGTCCTCCGCCCAGGTCCGCGCGAGGTTGCGCACTGCCGCCTTGCTCGCGCTGTAGGCGGTGAATGCCGGGGCGCCCGTGGTGCCGGCGCTCGATCCGGTCAGGATGATCGAACCGCCCTGGCCCATCAGCGGCAGCGCCTTCTGGACCGTGAAGATCGTACCCTTCACATTGGTGTCGAAGGTTTCGTCGATGTGCTCGGCGGTGATCTCGCCGAGCTTAAGCTGGCTTCCCACCCCGGCATTGGCGAAGACGATGTCGAGGGTTCCGCGCTCGGCCTTCACCGCCGCGTAAAGCCGGTCGAGGTCGGCCTCATCGGAGACCGAGCCCTTCACCGCGCGGGCATTGGGCCCAAGGTCGGCCACAGCGGCGTCGAGCGCTTCCTGCCGGCGGCCGAAGATGAAGACGAAGGCGCCCTCCTCGATGAAGCGCTTTGCCGCGGCGAGGCCGATGCCGGTGGCGCCGCCGGTGATCACGGCGGTCTTTCCATTCAATCTGGTCATGTCGTGCAGTCCTTGTTTCGCCGTCTCGGTCTTTGGCTGTCGAGGAGGTCCCCGAGAGCCTCAAGATGGGTTCGCCGGAGGCGAGGCGTTGAGTGCGGAAGCGCGCACATCGGTGGTGCGAAATCGATCCGGTTGGACGACTGATCTCAGCGCGACGATCGCAGGAACTCTGGTCGATGTGCTAGGTATGCGTTTCAGAAGGCGCACCTCGCGGCGCCGGATTGCACCATGATCGACTGGGATGACGTTCGCTACTTTCTTGCCGTCGCGCGCGGAGGCTCGGTGCGGGCCGCCGCCGAGCGCCTCGGGGTGAATCACGCGACCGTGCTGCGACGCATCGCTCAGCTCGAGGAACGCCTCGGGGCGCAGATGTTCGAAAAGCTGCCTTCGGGCTACCGCCTGACGGCTGCGGGCGAGGAGGTCCTCGAGCTCGCGAACCAGATGGAAGCGTCGTCGCACCAGCTGGAGACGCGCGTCTTCGGCCGCGACCAGAGCGTGCGCGGGCTTCTGCGGGTGACGCTGGCGCCGCCCCTCGCGACACACCTGCTCATGCCGGACTTCGCCGATTTCGCGCGTCTGCATCCGGACATCGAGATGGAAATCTTGTCGTCCGGCGAGCTGGCAAACCTGACCAACCGAGAGGCCGACGTCGCGATCCGCGTCGTCTACGACCGCAAAACCCTGCCGCTCAATCTTCACGGCCTGAAGGGGCCGGAGCTGTTCGGCGGCGTCTACATGTCCCGCGATCGACTAGCCGCATGGCGTGCGGGCGCGCCTGATCCCATCCGGTGGATCGTCATAAGCATTCATGGAATTCCGGATTGGGCCAGCGCAGGGTGAGGTTCGCGCCACGGGGGTTCCCTTCAGGACCACGGACGCCGAGGCGCAGATCGTTGCTGTACGGCAAGGGCTCGGGATGACGACACTGCCGTGCTTCGTCGGAGATGCCGACCCCCTGCTGGCGAGGGTGCCGGGCTCTGACCTGCACATGTACGGAACGCTCTGGCTTCTCACACAGGGGGAGACACGCAAGACGAAGCGCGTGCGGCTCTTCACCGAGTTCGTATCCCGCAGGCTCGCCGCATACGCGCCGCTTCTCGCGGGGCTGTTCCTATCGCGCGACTGACTTCCGGCAAGTTGGCGGGGTCCGGCGCAATGGTGATGCCGAGGAGTTCCGAGTGGTTTTCTCGCCAATCACCGGGCCGCGCGACATCAGTTAAAACTCTGACGCGAAAAATCGACTGAATTCGAGAGGCCTGGAAGCATATCTGAACCCTCGGTCCGTCCACGGCATCGTTTCGATGAGAGCCTTCCTAAGGGATCCCTGCCGGACGTTGGGGATCACGGCGCGCCCATCGGTCAACTTTGACGGCGCCCAGATTCTCATTGCCACACGCGATAGATACGTCCGGTTTGCGCTCCCTCCACGCTCCGTGCATACGCCAGCGCGACACGCGCCGCCGGCACAAATTCGAGGCCTGGAAAGAACGGCCCAAAGGCGGCCTTGGACTCCGTCAATAGGCTCGGGCTTACGGCGTTGATGCGTACGCCGCGAGGCAATTCGATGGCCGCCGCCCGCACGAAGCCTTCAAGTGACGCGTTGACGGTGGTCCCATTGGCTAGCTGTCGAGCAGGTTCTTGCGCGACGATGCCCGTGGTCAGTGTTAGAGAGCCGCCGTCGCGCAGCACGTGCTGGCCGAGCAGCGCGACCCGCACTTGGCCGAGCAGCTTGCCCTGCAAGCCGATGTTGAAATCAGCTGGACGCATCGTCGCTAGAGGTCCGAAGAACACGCCGCCAGCCGTCACAACGATGGCGTCCAACGGGCCAACGGCCTTGAACATCGCCTCCACGCTGTCGTCGCGCGTGATGTCGACGCGGTGCTCGCCGTGTTCGCGGCCCGCGCGAACCACTTCGTGCCGTTCGGCCAACTCTGCAACCACCGCACTGCCCGCGGGGCCGCTCGCGCCGATCACTAAAACCTTCATTTCCAACTCCCTTTGAAAAAAAACGAGATCGATGAATTTTTCTGAATCACGCCTGGCGCATCTAGCTACAAGTCGGCGCGGTCAGCGAGGAAGCGCCATCCGTCTCCGTCTCTAACGATGTGTCCGACCGCGGGCGTGGGGAAGTGGGTGCCGAGCACGAGCACATCGCGATCGGCGAGGTTGTTGATGAGCGCCTGCCGCGTCGCCAAGCCAACCCTTTGATCAAAGTCGAAATTGGCGCAGATGCTCGGGTCAGTGAACTGAATCGGATTGTGGACCACGTCGCCCGTAATCACGGCCTCTGCTCCCTGGGACCGGATTGAAACGCTGACGTGCCCCGGTGAATGGCCCGGGCTTGGAAAGAGGCTGACCTCCTCCGTGATCTTGTGGTCGGATTCGACCAGTTCGTGCAGACCGGCGTTCAAGATCGGAAGCACGGAATCGACCATGACGACATCTTGCTCGGCCAGCGCGATGACCTGGTCCGGCATGTCGCCGCTGGCGTGACTTTCTGAGGTCCAGTGCTCGAATTCCGTCCGTCCGAACAGATAGCGGGCGTTTGGGAACGTGGGGACCCATTTGCCGCCATCCCAGCGCGTGTTCCAGCCGACGTGGTCCAGATGCAAGTGAGTGCAAAGAACGGTGTCAATTGAACCCGGGGGGAAGCCCGCCGCGGTCAACCGCTCCAGGAAGGGAAGCTTTAGATGGCTCCAAGCTGCATTGCCGCGCTCCTTATCGTTGCCCACGCAGGTGTCGACGATGATACGGCGGCCTTGCGACTCCACCACGAAGGCTTGCACGGCGTACCGGATCGTTCCGTCTGGATCGGCGTAATGAGGGTGTAGCCAGTCGATGGATTTGACGCGCTCCTCGGTCAGCCCCGCAAACATGAAACCCGGAGGGAAGCCGCCGGTCTCAAATTCGACGACCCGGGTGATAGTGACATCTCCCACTGTCCAGCGGTCTATGGCGTCGCTCAACGGGATCTCCAATTCTTCTGTTTTCGCCGGCTTTGCCGCGCAGTTTTCTCGCGCCCGACGCGAGCGACAAGCTCGCCTCGATGAGGATTCCGATGAGTCTCCATGGGCCGGACCTTCCGTGATTTCTGCGTCTGCGCACGCCCACAGCCCAAAGCGGACGGGCATTCAAACTGTATCAAACGCTATAATATAAGCCGTGCCGATGTCAAGGTACTATATCGTTCGATATATAACTAAGATCGGGTCGCTCATGCCGCGAACAACCAAATTGTCAGACGGCGCGAGGGGTTATATAGCGGGTGGTACAAAACACGGGCTTGACGACGATGGGCCGCCCTCGCGAATTTGAAATTGACGACGCAATCGAGAAGGCGACGGGCCTCTTTTGGCGGAATGGCTACGAGGGGACGTCGCTCAACGATCTGACGGAAGCGATCGGCATCTCGCCGCCGAGCTTCTATTTCGCTTTCGGCAGTAAGGAAGGTTTGTTCAAAAAGGTTATTGAACGGTACTTTGCCGAACAAGGTAGAATTCTCGAGGCGGCGTTTCGGAAGCCGACCCCGCGAGCCGTCGCGGGGCATTTTCTCCGCCGGTATGCCGACGTGCTCACGGACCCGCGTCATGCACCGGGTTGCCTCGCCTTGAACAGCTCGCTTCCGTGTACGGCGGGCGACCCGCCGCGAGAATGGCTGGCTGAACTGCGCGACCAAATGAGGAAGCGGTTACGCGATCGATTCGCCGAAGCGCGCGGAGGCGAGGGTCTTCCCGCCGGGACGGACGCTGATTCCCTTGCGCGCTTGGTGCTGGTGATTGCCTGGGGCATGGCCGTCGAAGCCCAGTCCGGGGCCAGCCGTAAAGATTTGCGTCGGACGATCGCGCTCGCGCTGCCGGCGTGGCCTGACGCCGAACCTTCGAGCGGCTAATTCGCAGCGGCTAGGCTGCGCAGTGGCCTCAGATAGCGAACCCTCTGCCGCGCCGCGCGACCTCATATCGCGGCTTTTCCGATGGAGCCGCCGCCGTCGACGAAGAGGGTCTGCCCGGTGATAAAGCTGGCGTCCTCCGAGAGCAGGAAGGCGACCGCCGCCGCGATCTCCTCTGGCTGCCCCAGACGCCGCATCGGGATACTTGCGAGAAAGGTACGCTCAGCCTCGCTGCCGCGGGGCGTGTTGCGGTGGAACAATTCTGTCTCGATGGGGCCCGGTGCGACCGAGTTGACTGTAATGCCTGCCTCCGCCAGCTCCAGCGCCCATGTCCGCGTGAAGCTTCCCAGCGCCGCCTTGCTGGCCGCATAGGCCGTTCGGTTCACCATTCCGAGGGTCACCACGCTGGTGATGTTGACGATACGGCCCCATCCCTTCCGCCGCAGCGTCGGGAGGATCGCTTGGACGGCGTTGATCGAGGGATGCAAGTTGAAGTGCATGAGCTGGTCGACGACCGCAAGATCGACCTCGCCCAGCCGCTGCAGCTTACCGACGCCGGCATTGTTGACCACGCCGTCGAATGAATGGCGCTGGGCAAGATCGACAAAGGCCTCGGCTGAGGCTTTGTCATCACTTAGGTCAACCGAGACGAGCGTTCCGGGGAACGAAGGAAGCGGCTCGCGAGCGATACCAACGACCTCGTGTCCTGCGGCGGCGAGGCGTTTTGAGATCGCGAGACCGATACCTTTTGAGGCGCCGGTCACAAGGAAAGTGCGCTCAACCATGATCGGTAATCCTTACTCTGAGTAGGCGGACGAGATTCGAGGTCGAACTCGACGCGCCCTCTGGGAAAAAGCCGAACGCAGCCGCCGAATACTATAGCGACCACTCTACAAAGGTTGTGGAGCGGGCGCTATAAAATGTCAACGCCCTTTGCCATGGTTCACGGAGCGAATTGCCGCGGCGGTCAACAGCCGCGCTGGGAATAAGCATACACCTAGATGTAAATAGACGTGTGGACCAAATCGCTTGCGATTAGCCTTCTAGGCAACGCCTAGGATTGAAAGCAATCGCACAAATTCCCATTTCCGACGGTTTTAGGGAACGCCATCCGTCGATCCAGTCCGCCAAGTCGTTGCTCAAGCGGTATGTCTGACCAAGAACCTTAGGCATTTACAACATTTGCTGCATCGGTCCCTGGCAACGCGAAAATTATAGAGATTCCAATAGGCATGACAGAACAGAGCCACCCTAAGACAAGCGTGGTCGAACCCATTCTGCCCCCACAGGTGTGTGATTGAGCGTTTGTAGCGTTTCCAAAATGTGGCTCAAGACGAACGCCAAGTTGAGCGGATCGTGGCCCAATCATCCAGGCAGGAGACAAAAAGCGGACAAACAAAATCCCGACAGACACGCGGTCCTCAGACCGGCTCGCGGGCTCGCCTAATCGAGATTTGACATCAACTGTTCAGTGAGACTGGACGTCGGTATGACGGGTCGCTGCGGTTCGTTTTACGCCGACAGATGCAAGACGAATGCGTCGATTTTTGCGACTTGTTTGCGGTGGGCAGGGTAGACGGCGTGGATGGGAAACGGCTTGCCGCGCCATTCCGGAAGCAAGGTCCTGACCTCGCCTGAGTTGATCTCCTCTGCGACCAGCCAGTTGGGTGCGTGGCAAATGCCAAGTCCCGAGCGGGCCGCGGCTCGGATCGCTTCGGAGCTGTTGGTTTGAAGATTTCCCCTGACGCGCACGCGCGCGCTCTCGCCGTTGGGTCCGACAAACTCCCAGTCGTTCAGAGAAGCTGCCTCCGTATAAACGATGCAGTTGTGGGCCATCAGATCACGCGGATGATCGAGTTTCGGGCCGCCGTCAGAAAGTCCGACGAAGTACGACGGGTGGGCGACGAGCACGCGCTGCGAGACGCCGATCTTGCGTGCGAGGAGGCTGCTGTCGGGAAGATCGCCGATCCGCACGGCGAGATCGACGCCCTGTTCGACAAGATCGGTGAATCCGTCGTGGAGCAAGAGATCGATCCGCAGGTCGGGATGCTTTTTGAGAAAACTCAGCACACGCGGCATTAGAATGCGCCGGCCGTATCCCACGGAGGCGGCAACGCGCAGCCAGCCTGTGAGCCGCGCGCGCCCGCCACGCAACCGTTCCTCTGCCGCCTCGAAATCCGCCACAAGCCGCTGCGCTTCGGGAAAGAAGGCCTCGCCTTCCGCCGTAAGCGATAACGCCCGCGTCGAACGGCTCAGCAGTTTGACGCCCAAATGCGCCTCTAGTGCTGCGATTTGCTTGCTCACCGCGCTCTGGGTCGTAGCGCTTTCGCGCGCTGCGCTCGAGAAAGATCCCGCTTCGGAAACCCGTACGAAGGTTTTCATGGCAGCCAGCCGGTCCATTCGCCAATTCCCCTTTGGAATAACTGTAAGGCATTTCTGCCAAGTACTATCCCAAAATGGAAGGCGTAAATTGCAAGCTGACGCCTGCGCGTGCTGCGCGGGACAAGGAGACAAGCCGTGAACCACTTCCCCATCCCCACCCGCGATCAGGTCTCCCCGGACAATCAGGCAATCTTCGACAATCTCAAGAAGACGGTCTCGTTCGTGCCGAACCTCTACGCCACCTTCGCCCATTCGGCGACAGCGCTGGGTACTTATTTGGCGCTGCAGAACGCGAAGTCTTCGCTCAATTCCAAACAGCGCGAAATCGTCAACCTCGTTGTCAGTCAGGTCAACGATTGCGAATATTGCCTGGCCGCCCACACCGCTGTCGGGAAGATGGTCGGCTTCACCGATGCGCAGATCCTCGAAATCCGTAGCGGTCGCGCCAGCTTTGATCCCAAGCTTGACGCGCTCGCTCGCTTCGTACGGGAGGTCGCGGAGAATCGCGGCAAGGTCGCCGCCACCACCACCGAGGCGTTCCTCGCTGCCGGCTGGACGGAGGGAAACGTCGTCGATGTCATCATGGCTGTCGGCGACAAGATCATCAGCAATTACCTTCACAGTGTTACCAAGGTCGCCGTGGACTTCCCGCCCGCGTCGAAGCTGGCGGCCTAATGCTCCGAACGAAAGGGGCCGCGATGACGAGTTCTGTCGGGCGCACCGTCCCGGTCCATATCGAGGTCGGTTGTAGCCAAGGTTTTGAGCTCGATGCGGTTCTTGCCGCGTCGAAGACACTACGTTCGCTCTGATCGATGGCGAGCGAAGCGCCCATTGTATCCCCGCTGCCTCCGATCGTTGCGGCGACGGCGATTTTCAACTCGCGCAGCCGCGGCTTTCTCTGGGCAGTGGTGACGGTGACTATTTTCTCAGGATGGTTCGTCGTCACGCGCTTCAGCGTCAAGCGCGCTCTGCAGGCCTGGGACATCGCTGCGCTTCGTTTCGGCATCGGCGCCGTTCTCCTCGCGCCGGCCGTTCTGCGCCAAGGGTCGCGCGTGCCGATTATTGCATGGGGCGAGGGGTTGTTGTTCGCGGCTCTCTGGGGCTTGCCCTTCACCTTGCTCGTGGCGCTCGGACTTCAGCTAACATCGGCCGCCGAGGCCGCCTCCATCGCGCCGACCCTGATGCCCGTCTTCGCCGGGCTGTTCGCCTGGGGCTTGCTAGGGCAGCCCCAGGGGCGACTGCGTTGGCTTGGTTATGCGGCGATCGTCGCGGGCCTCGCGGGCCTGGTGGCCGCCGGCGCGGCGGTCCGGGGAGCGCCGAATCCGATCGGGATTTGCGTACTCATTGCCGCCGCCGCCATGTGGGCCGCCTATACCCTTTTGTTCCGCCGCAGCTGGCTGTCGCCGATCCAGGCCGCCGCGCTGATCTGCTTTTGGTCGGCCGTGTTCTTCCTGCCCCTGTATTTGTTCCTCGGCCTCAGCCGATTTGGCCATGCCTCGATGAGCGAGATCGCTGTTCAGGCCGTCTACCAGGGCGTGTTGATGAGCGGCGTGGCTCTGGTCACCTTCAATCGCGCCGTCTCTCTGCTTGGCGCTTCTGCAGCGACGGCGATCATCGCGCTGCTGCCCGCTGCGGCGTCGATCCTCGCCGTCCCCATCCTCGCCGAGACGCCCTCTGGGCCCCAAGTCGCGGCGATTGTCGTCATTGTGCTTGGAGTCCTGCTGGCCGCCAGGCCCGTGCGTGGACAGTCTACCTTTTCCCAGCCCGCGAGCAGTCCTTCGTGATCCGTTTCTATTTCCACCCAACTCCCAACCCGGCAAAAATTGCGCTGTTCTTGGAGGAAGCGAGTCTGCCGTATGAGGTGGTCCCTGTCGACACCAGCAAGGGCGAGCAACACGGCCCAACGTTCCGGGCCATCAACCCGAACGGCAAGGTGCCGGCGATCGTCGACACCGAAGGGCCCGGCGGCCGCGAGGCGCGGGTCTTCGATTCGACTGCGATCCTTATTTACCTCGCTGAAAAAACCGGCCGATTTCGCGGCAAACCCGAGGACCGTCCCGAGCTCCTGTCGTGGTTACTGTTTGTTGCGAGCGGGCTTGGGCCTTTTTCCGGACAGGCAGTTCACTTCCAGCATGCCGCGCCCGCGGGGCTCGACTATGCGGTCAACCGCTACCGACGCGAGGCGGAGCGGCACTATGGCGTGCTCAACAAACATCTCGAAGGGCGCACCTACATCGCTGGCGACGAATATACGATCGCCGACATGTCGGCCTGGGGATGGCTCGACCGCGCCTCGCGCGTGTTGAAGGGCGCAGACGATCCTCTCGCAGCCTTCCCGAATCTCAAGCGACTGTTTGAAACCGTCGACGCGCGTCCGGCGGTCGCCCGCGCCCGCGCCGTCGGCAAGGATCACGAGTTTAAGAAGATCAACGACGAGGAGACTAAGCGCGCGCTCTTCCCGTCCAACTATCCTCCGGCGGCTTGAGCCGGCCCCGATTGTGGAGACGAGCATGACGGAAGCCTCGGACTATACGCCGCCGGCGGTCTGGACCTGGGACAAGCCCAGCGGCGGCGCTTTCGCCAGCATCAATCGGCCCGTCGCCGGGCCGACGCATGAGAAGACGCTGCCGATCGGGCGCCACCCCTTTCAGCTTTATTCGCTGGGTACGCCCAACGGGGTGAAAGTCACCATCATGCTGGAGGAGCTCTTGGCCCTGGGGCATGCCGGCGCCGAATACGACGCCTGGCTGATTAAGATCGGCGACGGCGACCAGTTCGGCTCGGGCTTTGTAGACGTGAACCCGAACTCGAAAATCCCGGCGCTGATGGATCGATCCGGCGCAAAACCCGTCAGGGTGTTCGAGTCGGGCTCTATCCTGTTGTATCTGGCAGAGAAATTCGGAACGTTCCTACCGCAGGACGCGGCGGACCGAACCGAGACGCTGAACTGGCTATTTTGGCAGATGGGCAGCGCGCCTTATCTCGGCGGCGGCTTTGGCCATTTCTACGCCTACGCGCCGACGAAGATCGAATATGCAATCGAGCGTTTCGCCATGGAGGTGAAGCGTCAGCTCGATGTGCTGGACCGCCGGCTTGCTGAGAGCCCCTATTTGGGAAGCGAGGACTATTCGATTGCCGACATGGCCGTGTTCCCCTGGTATGGCGGCCTCGTCAAGGGCTGGGCTTACAATGCGTCCGAGTTCCTATCGGTCCAGGAGTACAGCAACGTCCAGAGATGGGCTGACGCTGTCCTGAGCCGGCCGGCGGTGCAGCGCGGCCGCATGGTCAATCGGACTTTCGGCGATCCCTCGACGCAACTTCACGAGCGACACGACGCCAGTGATTTCGAGACGAAAACGCAGGACAAACTCGTGGGAGCGCAATCATGAACATTGACGGTAAGCGCGTCCTCATCACCGGCGGTTCGAGCGGCATCGGCTTGGCGCTGGCTCACGCCCTGCTGGCCAAGGGGGCGGATGTGGTTATCACCGGGCGGCGGCGCGATGTCCTCGACGCGGCGGTCAAGCAACTTCAGAGCGTCGGAACAACCGTTCATCAGGTCGCGGCAGACGTCGCTACGCCGCAGGGCCGCGCGACCACGCTCCAGCGGGCCGTTGAAGCGCTCGGCGGCCTCAACATCCTCATCAACAATGCGGGCGGCGTCCGCGCCGGCCGGCTGGAGAAGACGCCCGAGGCGGAATTGCAAGCCATGATCGACGTCGATCTCGTCGCGCCGATCATGGTGACGCGGGCCGCGATGCCGGCCCTGCGCGCCAGCGGCGACGCGATGATCGTCAATGTCACGTCGGGGATCGCGCTCGTCGGCGCGCCATTCTATGCGACCTACGCCGCGACCAAGGCGGGTCTAGCGCGGTTTGGCGAGGCCCTGCGGCGCGAGCTCAAGGATGAGGGAATCCACGTCCTCACCGCCTATCCAGGCGGCACCGACACGCCGATGATGAGGTCCAACCGCGCCGGACCCGAACTCGGCTTTGGACGGGAACCAGCTTCCGCGGTGGCGGACGCCATTGTCGGCGGCATCGAGGCCAACGCCTTTGAAGTGGTGCGCGGCGGCGAGGCCAGAGCCCAGATGATCGCGCTCAATCGCGACAATCCGGCCGCAGTGGATGAGCGGTTCCTCGCGCTGAAGCCTACGCTCGAAGAGGCCGTGAAGGATCATTCGGCGCTTTAGGCGCGCCATTGCGCGCATGATATGGTTGGTCGGTCAGAAGGAGACTACTGCATGACAAATGTGTCGCTCTTCGTTGAGCTCAAAGCCAAGCCTGGAAAAGAGGACGCGGTCGCTGCCTTCCTGCAGAGCGCTCGGAGCCTAGTCCTTACAGAGCAGGGCACCGTCGCCTGGTTCGCCGTCCGCTTCGACCGCAACACGTTCGCCATCTTCGACGCGTTCGGCGACGAGAGCGGTCGCGAGGCCCATCTTAACGGCCAAGTGGCCGCCGCTCTTATGGCGCATGCCGACGAGCTCCTGGCGAGCCCGCCGCGGATCCGCAAAGCCGACGTCCTCGCCCAAAAACTGCCGTAGCGGGGTCAACGTAGAGCCTGCTCCAAATCCTTACGCAGAGGACTCAACCTCAGGGAAGGGTTTGAAGTTCGCGATAGACAGTCGATCGGCCCGGGCGCTCAGCTTTTCCTAAATGAGCGCGATCGGGCCTGGTTTGCCGCTATTGGCGCGTGCGGCGTTCATGCCGTCACGAGTGCGCTCGGCGGTGAGGCAGCGCTCGAACTGTGCGATCGCGCCGAAGACTTCGAGCAATTCGCTTTTTCCCGACGATGACGTCTGTGATGAAATCCGCCCAGGGCTCTATGGCCTCGCCGAGCCGCTTGGGTACAAGCAAACAAGAGAGGCGGCGCCAGCGAAAAGCTGCTTGCTCTAACCTTCAGGCATCCAGCATCAACGTTCCGGCTCCGGATTTCCACGCCGAGGCAGGAGGACCAAGTCCGCCGCTTCCTCAGCGTCTTTGAGCAGCGTCTTGCGCGGCACGCCCATCTGCGCACGCATGGTAAGACCACGAGCAAAATCTGTAACTTGGATTGCGCGGACGGCTACCGGAAAGTCGGGCGGGATTTCTCCGGCGGCGATACCGTCCCGGAGACGACCTTCCACCAGCGCTGCGCCGCCTGCGGCGGCGTTTTGCAGGAACTTCCGGACCTCAGCATCGTCCACAAGCGGCGCGACGCACACGAGAAGACATCCCCGAGCTGATCCTTTCTCGGTCGCCATTTCGACGGCGTTCTTCAGGAAGCCGGTCAGCGAGTCCCGAAGCGTCTTCGGCGACAGCAGCGCCTTGGCGGCGCGAGCGCCTTTCTTCTCCGCATATTTTTTGAGCGCGCGCAAAAATATCGTCCGCTTGTCCCCGAAAACGGCATAGAGGCTCGGCCGTCCCACCCCCATTCCGGCGACAAGATCGTCGATCGTGACGCCGTCGTAGCCCTTCGACCAGAACACCTGGATCGCCCTTTCCACCGCCTCCGTTTCGTCGAAGCTGCGCGGCCGTCCACGCGGCATAGGGGCATTCTGAACCATTCAGTAAAGAAACTCCTTGACCATCGTCATCGCACCAATATATAACCGAACAGTTCAAAAATAGCAAGCCGACCCCGGCTTTCGCGGGGCCTCACGACTCGACCTTCCTCCTGCACAACGGAGCCGCCCATGGAACATTCGATCGCGCTCGTCACGGGCACCACCTCTGGGCACGGTTATGCCGCAGGCAGCCTGCTCGCGCCAAGGGCCAACGCCAGGTCGTCATTGGGCGCAGCTTGGCTCGGGTAAAGAAAACGGCCGCTCATTAATAAACTAAAAGGACAGACGTATGAACGAAAGTATCTTGATAACTGGAGCAAATGCTGGGCTTGGGAAAGAGACTGCCCGACAGTTGGCAAAGAAAAGCGATACGAAAAAGGTCATTCTTTTTTGCAGAAATCAAGCGAGAGCAGAGGCTGCAAAAAAAGACCTCGAAAAAAATACGGGGCGCAGGATTTTTGAGATTCTGATTGGTGATGTTACGGACGCAAGATTCTGTACGAAAAGCGGTAGAAAAAATACGGGAACCTGTGGATGCAGTCGTTTTGAATGCGGGTGGAGTCATTGGGAAAACGGCTGCGAAATTGACGCTTTCCGGCATGAATCAATTAGCTGCTACGAATATTTTAGGTAATGTAATTCTGGTGGATGAGCTAATTGCGCGTGACAAATTAAGGAAAACAGTCTTGTCAGTCAGCGCGGAGGCTGTCCCCGGAGTAAAGATGCTCGGGGTAAGACCAGTTTCAATGAAAACGTCGTCTGTAGATGAGTTTGCTTCTGTGCTTGATGGATCATATTTTGGTAAAAAGTTCGATGCATTGCAGGCATACGCATATGTCAAATATGCGGAAACCATGTGGACATTATCGATGGCTAGAAAATACCCTAACCTCAAGTTTGTTGTTGTGAGCCCAGGAAATACAAAAGGGACTCAGGCACCAGATACTCTCCCCCCGCCAATGCGGTTTATGTTGAATTATGTGATGATGCCTATTGTATTTCCATTGATGGGCGAAATGGTTCATGGGATCGAAGTAGGTGCAAAACGATTTATAGATGGAATTTCGGATGAGCGGTATAAAAGCGGCGTTTTTTATGCCAGTAAAGAGGGCAAGTTATCAGGGGACATGGTGGACCAGAGCACGTTTTTCACTGATCTGAAAAATACGTCCTTTCAAGATAACGCCAACGAGGCAATTCACCGTTTCATAAAGTAGGCCTGAAAAGTAACCAGCAAGCATCGGCGTTCGGAACCGACGTTTCAGGGCAATCCGTCGCTCGGCTCAAGGGAAGTTCACGGGCCCGATTGAGGCGCCGGGTCACCCACACCTCGACGACTGCGCCTATCAAGAGGCCGCGTGGCAGACTGTCGTCAAGGTCTCTGGCGTCGATTTGTCTTACCCGGCATCCGTAAGCGCGGTGTCTTGAGCGTCGGTCGCGGCAAAATGGTCGCCGATGCCGAGCCGACTCCGCGCCCGCTGGGCTAACCGTCATGACGCCGCGAGTCACTACCGCCAACAATGCGAGGACAAGACCATGCCTGTGATCAAACTCATCGCCGTTGGGCTTCCGATCGCACTAGGCGTCGTGATGATCGGGACTGGCGCGGCCAACTTCGCCGGTCCTGCATTGGCGCGTAGGAACTTCGCGCTCTGGGGTTATCCGGCCGGCTTTCACCAGGTGGCGGGCAGCTTCGGAGTCGTGCTCGGTTTACTTCTGGTGATCCCGGTGACGGCGTGGGTTGGGGCGATCGGGAGCGCCATTTTCATGCTGACCGCAGTCGCGACCCTGATTCGTAGTCGCGACTGGGGGCACCTGCCGGGCGCTGCGGTCCTGATGGCGGCCTCCGTCGCGGCGATAGCGATCCACCGGTAGTCGGACCTCATGAGAAAAACTGGAACGCAGCCCTTGCCCGAGACAACAACCCTGCAGCTCTGCGCAGAAGGCGATGAATGCTCTCTACGCTCTGAAGCCACGAGCTGGGCATGGGCCTTATAATATTTTTGAAATAAATAGTTCAAAAATCCCTTGACCACAGCCTCCGCGCCTGATTATCATACCAAACAGTTCACAATCAGCAAAGCGAACCAGGCGTCGCGAGGAGAATGCACATGAAACGGTACCAAGATAAAAAGGTGGTGATTATCGGCGGCACGAGCGGCATGGGACTCGCGACGGCGAAGATGCTGCTCGATGGGGGCGCGCGCGTTCTGGTGACGGGTCGTTCGCAAGCTGGTCTGGACTTGGCGCGGAAAGAGCTCGGGAAGGACGCCCATGTGGTTTCGAGCGACGCGCGGTCGTTGACGGACATCGACGCCCTCGCCACTCAAGTGAAGACAGAGTTCGACACCTTCGACCTGCTCTCCGTCAGCGCCGGGTTCAGCATTCCAACGCCTATCGAGAGCGTGACCGAGGCCGTCTACGACGAGATGTTCAACCTGAACGCCAAGGGCCCCTTTTTCGCGGTCCAGAAGCTTGCACCCCTAATCAATCGGGGAGGCTCAGTCGTCCTCACCACCTCGGTTGCGAATGTCAAGGGATTGCCCGGTCAAGCCACGTACGGAGCCGCCAAGGCCGCGCTGCGATCCTTAGCTCGGACGCTCGCCGCTGAGTTGCTTCCTCAAGCGATTCGCGTCAACGCGGTTACGCCCGGTCCCATTGACACGCCGATCCTCGGCAAAGTGTTTCCCGATAAAAACGCGGTCGCCCAGATCAGGCAGCAGATGGGCGGCATGGTTCCCATGAAGCGCTTTGGAACGTCGGAGGAAATAGCCAAGGCCGTCCTCTTTCTCGCGTTCGACGCGACCTTCACGACCGGCGCGGAACTTCCGGTCGACGGGGGTTGGTCACAGCTCTGAGGGCGGTGCAAGCCATGGTTCAGCGCACTTTCCTTGTGACCGGCGCCTCAAAAGGTATCGGTCTCGCGATCTCAAAACGCCTCGCCGCCGCAGGACACGAGGTCGTTGGTATCGCTCGCGAGCCGCTTCCTTCGTTCCCCGGAACGCTCGTCTCGGTTGACCTAAGTGATGACAAAGCCTCAGCCGAGGCCTTTGTCGATCTTGCCCAGCGCCATTCATTCGACGGCGTGGTCAACAATGCCGGCGTCGGTAAGCTGCAGCGGCTGGGCGAGGTCGATCTTGCGGTCGTCGACCAGCTCATGCACTTCAACTTGCATCCCTCGATCAACGCCGTCCAAGCGATCCTCCCGACGCTGCGGCGGAAGGGATGGGGCCGTATCGTCAACATCACCAGCGTGGTGACCCTCGGAATGGTGAACCGAACGGCCTATGCGGCCAGCAAGGCGGCGCTGGGAAGCTTCACGCGGACATGGGCGCTGGAGCTGGCGGAGGCAGGCATTACAGTCAACTCGGTCGCACCGGGCCCCATCGAGACAGAATTGTTCCACCGCAACACGCCCCGCGGCAGCGAGGCTGAGCGTACCTTTCTCGCAAGTATCCCGATGCGGCGCTTTGGGCAGCCAGAGGAGATCGCGGCGGCGGTCGCCTTCCTGCTCTCGGAGGACGCCAGCTTTATCACCGGGCAGACCCTCTTCGTCGACGGCGGCGGCTCCATCGGAAAGGCCGCGGTATGAGAGGGCTCGCGCGGCGCAACACGCCAATTCGGCGCTTCCGGGAGCCTATGACGGCGCTGACGGCCGCCCGCATTCTCAACCGCAATGCCGCATCCGTGGCGACGGTCCCCCCGGGTGAAGCTTCGCAATGAGGAGTTTCCGATGACAGACACAGCGAACCATCTGGTTCCAGGGCAACGGAGATTTCGTCGCGCGCTTGCGACCCTCTTCTCCTGGCTGCAAGCGATGGAATACACCAGCTTCGACTACACTCTCGATCGCATCGAAAGCCTGGAACGGGAGGTGGGACGACTAAAGGAGGAACTGCGCCAAAGCCACGATCCGGGCCCCGTCGATGCTCACTACGATAGCGCCGCTGGAGGGAAAGGATCGTCGCAGCCTCCCTAACCTGGGGACGTCTTTCATCACCGGCCTGGAACTGCTCGTGGAAGGCGGAGTCAAGGAGAACTCATCTCTCCGCGCCATCGACGAAGAAAAACCATTCAAAAGGCGTACGAGTCAACGGCGTCGATCTGCACGTCGACGGCGGCCTCGCCCAGATCTGATGCACCGCCGTTAGCGAAGGCGCTCCCTTGACGGATGATTTTGCCACCGCCCTTCGTCAGGTCGCCTTATCCTTGATCGATACTGCTGCTGCGTCTCACGCGCTGCACGCTGGCGGCTACGCCCCGCCCGTTCGCCTGCTCGACACAAATGGGGCGCCCCTTTCTTTGGAGAGGCGCTTCGCCAAGCAGCCGCTAATTCTCGTGTTCTCGCGAGGACCCTGGTGCCCCGTGTCACGTGCGGAGCTGAGCGAGCTTCAGGATTTTCTGCCCGCCCTGGTTCAGACCGGGGCGGGCGCTGCGGCGATAACGCCGCAGCTGGTAGCCGATAACCGCGCCACAGCCGAGGGGCTCGGACTCAATTTTCCGCTTCTAAGCGACAGCCGAGGACGAATAGCCCGAGCGTTCGGCTTGCATTACAAGCTATCCACCGGGGTAACGACGCTTGGCCATGCGGAAATCGGGGCGTCCTTACCGGCCGCGGATCGCGCGGGGCGAAGCTGGTTGGCGATGTCTGCCCGCTACGCGATTGGCCCCACCGGAATCATCGAATATTCCGAAGTCGATCCGAACCCAACCCGGCCGCCTGAATTTACGCGTCTCCTGCGCGTCCTTGCAAGGTAGCACTGAATTCCAACTGCGATCATGTGATATCGGCGTAAAACATTGATATTATTACACAAACACTTGAGTATCATAACGTCCTTTATGTTGCACGAAATATCTGGGCGTGCGCCGTCGCGCCTGCGCAGGGGCCTGTGCGAGGCCGTCAGGCAGTGTCACGGCGCTCTGCTGGTTGACGGCATGCGGCAAATCGTAGTGGTGCCGCTCACGCCGACAACCCGCACCATTGCGATGCGCATGGCCCAGCGAGCAAACAAGGCGGGAATCGAAATCGCCCTCATGGACGCGCGCGGAAATGTTTTGTCCGTAACGCCTGGGCCTGCGAACAACTCAATCCCGAGTTGCTTCAGGCAAAGTGCATACGCTTTCGCATCGCGTCTCTCATCGTGGGCGGCCGCTTGCGCGGCCGCGCTGTCGTGAACCGATCTTCGCACTCGAAGAGATTGAGAGCCCAAGGGCGTTGGTCGCCGCTGGCGGATTAAAGAGGTTCTCGCTCCAGGCGAAATGACCTCCTATGCATGAATCAGCGCTGTGACTGAGCCAATGCCCGCGAGGGACCGTTGCGACCGTTGATTTTCGGAAGGATGAAGCATGAATCGGGATGCGGCGTTAGCGCTCTACCGTCCGATCCGCGCGTCGGTCATACGCATCCTAGATAAGTCGGTCAGCGCCTGCAGTCAGTCCGACTTGAAACGTGCCGCTAAGGCCCTGGGCTTGTGGGTGAACGAAAAGATAGTTCTGCCGGAAGGCGACGAAGCAGCCGAGATGCTTTCGGACATAGCTCTTTTCGAACCAAATCAACGAGGCCGACGGGCATTCGATGTTTTTCTCGACGGCAACGCGCCTCGGTTCGACGCCACCGATTTTGAGCTGGCCCAGCGGATGAGCCACGCCTTCTTCTCTTTGTTCCACTGTACGGGCCGCCAGGAGACCGCCGGCGTGGAGTCTCGAAGACCTTCTCGATGGTAACCGTAGGCTTTGGCGGATGGACCAGGCCATGGAAGAACGCGCTCCCCCTGTAGGCGCTTTCGGTATGCGGCTATTCGATGCCGGTCCATTTCACGTTGGCTTCGGGATCGCCACGCCAACAGACGATGAAACGGCCGAGTTCGCCATTCAAAGTGTGAGGCGCAATGGCCGCACGCCGTTCCGCCATTCGCGGGCCATCACATTGTACGGCGACAGCATCAATGACCGCACGCAGTTTGATCCCGAAACGGAAGAGGCTTTATATTTGCCTTTTGCGACGGCGATTGTCTCCGGGACCTCAACGCCTCAATCAGCGAGGTCTCATCGCGCGTCATCGGAAAAGTGGACGGGCAAGCGGATATGAATGCACCCTCACGATCAGATGACACTGAAGACTGAGGTCGCCAGATCAACCAGCGACAGTGTACATGTGGAGAAACCTAACATCGCGGCCTGAAGCCCACGAAAGCGCCGGGCCTGGGGATCGTGTCGTGTGGTCCGATTTCCACACGGGCGGCCGCTCCTATCGTCACCAACTAGACAATGCCATGCTCCGCTACGCGCATGGCTATTATCGCTGAGCGTATCCCTTCCAAAGCCATTCCAGCGCCTCCGGCAGGGTCTGCGCGACAACGCCCTTGTCCACATGCACGGCGTTGCGAGCAAATAAGAACTGATAGTGGTAACCTTTGGCGGCGAGCACTTTCGCGAATCGCTCATCTGCCTGCGTCCAGTCGTGCATGCCATCCGGAAGCGAAGCCAAGGGATAAAACAAATCTCGATCCCCCGTTTCGAACCAGATGCGAATTGGCTTTTGCGGACTGTTCGGAATCAACGGAGAGCCGAACGAGACGTTGGTTTGTGTGATCCTGGCCCCGTTGACTTCGCGGCTGGGAACGGCCGGTCCCGCCCACTTGCTATGATATTCCCACGCGCCACCAGGCAAAGCCGGGTTATGAGGCCATTGCTGATTTACGACGGTGGGCGAATAGGCGAGAACCCGATGGTAGAAATCGGGGTGAAACCACGCCATTGTGAAAGCCGCGACGCCACTTGAACTGATGCCCATCGTCGCGCGTCCTTCCGGGTCCTTGGTCAGTTTGACCCCGGCGTGTTTCTCGACAAGCGGAAGCACTTCGCTTTCCACCCATTCGGCATAGGCGCCCGACGCCGCGTCATATTCAAAGCCTCGCTCGCTACCCTGCGCGTCTTGACCACCGGCCGCGATGGTCACGACGACGGTGGGCGGTATGCGATGCTGCTGAATCAGATTATCGAGGATCGTGAAGATTTGGGCTTCCGGATACCAACGGGTCGGGCCGCCGTCGCCGATGACCATGAACGGTGCTTCGGTGCCCGGCTTATATCCGGCGGGAACGTAGACATCGACCGTGCGAGTCCAAATACCCGCGTGGCTTGTGGTCACTAGCAAATTGGAACGGTCGTCATGAGGTGTCAGCGCCGTCTGCAGCGAAGAGTTCATACAACCGTCTGGGTCGTCGCGGATCAAGCCGGGGTTGAAGATCACGCTGTCGTTCGAGGACATCGTGAACGATGTGACAGCGCCTTTCGGAACCTCGCCATGCGCCTCGTTTTCGGGCGCGGGGTTGTGGGTTGGTCCAATGATGAAGTTCCCTTCTGCGTCGTCAGCCGGCAGCTGTCCATCGGAGAGTTCTGTAGCCGTTGGATAGTTCGGATTTTTTGGGTCGCGAGTGGGCGGCGTGGTTCTCAAATCCAAGCCAGCGACATCTATGAAAAAGGGCACCGATGGATCCGTGGTGTTTGCTCCAGCCGGAATCGACCCGTTTGGCCCAGGGCAAGCGGCGATTGCTACGCCCATCGGGGCCAACATCAGCGAAGTAACGCCCGCCCAAGCCCAGGCTCGGCAGATGCTGCTCATCCGGCTGTTCCTCCCGTACTCTCGCTTCTCTTCTGATTCGGAGGTTACGGGCCCCAGTCTGCCCGGTCAAATGCCGCGCGATCAGCTTCTTGGTTGTCGCAAGCCATGCTTTCGATACCGCAAACATCTGAAGGCGTTGTGGCGGCGGGCTTCAGGTCGACCAATCGCGCCGTGCCGCGCAAGCCTTCCCAGGAAGAACCCGCCGATGGCACGGAGGATGCGCGACCAACGCGTGGCGCGTTCGGCATCGTTCTTCCGCGCTCGAGTAGCCCGAAAGGGTCAGATTCCGTCCCCGAGCATTTTGAATGAATGCGCCGAGCTTCAGCTCGGCCTAATGCGGCTTTTTGCGTGAGCGTCCGGTGAGGGCCGTGCTCACGCGACCATCTCGATAGGATTGGCGGGGTGCCAGTTCCATCGCAAGAGTTCGGCGAGCCGAGACAGCGACCGTCGGCGATACGAGCGAGAACGTCGGCGAGCCGAAAGAGGTGCAGTCGTCGGCGGCTGCGATGAGCCGCGCCACGTCGCTCGCTCAATCCCATGCTGGCGTCGTGGCGTTTTCTCGAACAGGGGATCCCACTACGGGCGAGTTCGAACCTTGCCGCGATTCTCAGTCAAGCCGGAAACGTAGACCTGGACGCGCTGAGCAGCTGAGCTGAGGTCGACCTGACGCTTGGCGCGCCTTGAACCTCTAGCATACGTCCTTCTCTCGATTGCGCAGACTGTTTTCATAGTGAGTTTGTCGTCAAGGCAACATCCACCGGGCCGTGTGTTGATTTCCACTGAGAACTGACCCAGGCAGCTCAGGTTTTCCACCGAGAACTGACCCATGTTCGAACCTTACCCCCTTGGCGCGGCCTGGGGGCGACGGAGTGATCGACACGGAGTTATTGAGCGTCGTCCGGCGCTGGCGTTTTCGAGATCATTTTTCGATCCGGGGGATATCTCGACGCACAGGTCTGTCGAGGAACACGGTGCGCAGATTCCGGCGCTCGGGCAGCGAGGAGCCGAAGTTCAACCTCCCTGAGCTCGATCCGCATGCCGACAAGCTGTCGCATATGCTGCGACGGGAGGCGGGAAGTCGCGCAAGCAGAAGCGGACGATTCCGCAGTTGCACGCCGATCTGGTCGCTCTTGGCTACGACGGCTCCTACAATCGCGTGGCGGCCTTCGCGCGCGACTGGAAGGCCGCTCGGCAGCTGGAGCAGAAGACAGCCGGCCGAGGCGTCTTCATGCCTGGCGTTCTCGACGCGCGAGGCGTTCCAGTTCGAATGGTCGGAAGAAGACTGGGCAATCATTGCCGGTGAGCGGACCAAGCTGCAGGTCGCTCACTTCAAGCTCAGCTACAGCCGCGCTTTCATTCTCCGAGCCTATCTGCAGCAGACTCACGAGATGCTGTTCGACGCGCACAATCGCGCCTTTCGCGTGCTGGACGGCGTGCCGAGGCGCGGCATCTATGACAACATGCGAAACCGCAGTAGACAGGGTCGGGCGCGGGAAGGAACGGTGGGTCACGCGCGCTTCTCGGCGATGGTCGGCCATTTCTTGTTTCGAAGTGGAGTTCTGCAATCTGGCGTCCGTCATCGAGGTCTCCGTGGGCTCGAGCAGGCCAGCGCAATGGCGCGGCCTACTCGAAGGATATCATCACCTCAAACGCCGCGTGCCCAGGCACGACCTACGGCGAAGCCGTTGATTCCGAGATATCCAGAAAGGCTCTCTCCAAATCTGCTTTTGAGAGAAACGAGAAAAGGCGGCGTCGGTCTAATTCTGCGAGACCTGCGCTAGGAAGCCCGCTAGACCCGGCGGGTGCGCGCAACAGAGAGTTGGACGGCTAGTGTCCTGAGTCGCTCAGAATTGGGGGTATAGCCTTTTGAGTTTGATGCGGGCGTCGGCGGTCGTGAACTGCCAATCGGCTTTGGCGCAATGCTGGTTTCGATGGGTTTCCCAGGCGGTTACCTCTGTTTCGAGGGTCTGCTTGTCGGGAATGCGGCGATCCAGACACTCGGCCATGTCGAGCCAGCTTCCGTGTTTGGGCGTGTAGTGTAACTCGTAACGCTTCGCGAGGCGTCGAGCTTCCTCGGGCGGGAAGGCTGCGTAGAGCGAGGCCGGCGTATGCGTGCTCAGGTTGTCCTGAACCAGCACAATTTGTTTGGCGTCGGGAAATGCACGTCCGCCAGCTCTTTGAGCACCTGCGCGTAATCGACAGCGGCGTGACGATCGGTGACCTTAACTCTGCGCCAACCCTCCAGCGGAGCGAACATCATGAATATGTTGGCCACGCCGTTGCGCTCGTACTCGTAATCGTGCCGGACCGGCTGCCCGGGCTTGGACGGGATCGGCTTGCGCGTCTCGACGATCAACTGTTTGGACGTTTCGTCCAAACAAACCAGGGGGCGATCGGGATCGCGCGGCTTTTGGTAAGTTTCCAGCACGTCTTCCATGGCCGCCACGAAAGCCGCGTTGCTGTCGGGCAAGATCACCCACTGCCGATTGCGGTGGGGTTGGAGCGTGTTTTTTTTAGAGTCCGTCCGATCGTGTTGTCGCTCGCCTTTTCGACGATCTCGAGTTCGACCACCTTTTCCTCGAGCAAGCGCAGGCTCCAGCGCGCGAAGCCCTCTGGCGCCGGCGAGCAGGCCAAGGCGATCAGCTTGGCCTCCCTCGCCCCGTCAAAAATCCGCGGACGGGCGGAGCCCGGATTGTATTTACGTACGAGCGTCGCTTCAAATCCTTCCTCGACCAGTTGTCGTCGCACGTTACCGACCGTGTTGAGGCTGGTATCCAACGCCCCCGCGATTTCGCGGTCCGTCCAACCCTCGCCTAAATCCGACGTGTCGGCCTTCAAAAGGATCCGCGCCTTTGTGATCAATTGCGCAGACCGCTTGCCCGAGCCAATCAGCGACTCGAGCCGCTGGCGCTCCTGCGAGCTCAACCTAACGACGTACTTCTTGACCCCCGTGCCCGTCCCCGCCACGAATCATCTCCATCCTCGCCCCGACGGCGCGGTCACAGAGATTCAGAAATGCTCCTAAGTTTCAAGGACGCGGGGCACTAGGGCTACATTGCCGAGTGCAACCCAATGGTGAAGGAACGAGATGATCGAAGAACCTATTCTGGACGTCGCCCATCTTGGTCATTTGGAGTTGCTGACTCCAAAAAACGATCGAGACGTTCCATACCCACCGAACGCCGCCGCTTCCTGGCCAGGAACTCCTAAGCCACCAAGAGGCGGCCTTTCAAGTGTGCTGCATCGAGGCGGCCGCGCTCATCCGCGAGGAACGCGACAGGATCTAAGAACGCAATGCGCGCTGAGTCACTCTTCGCTTTGACTGGTCGCCCGAGGCGCGAGACCGCTGCTCGAGCAGCTAATGACTGAGTTGGCGTCGTTTATACAACGTCAAGGACGAAAAGCGCTACAATCGATGCTCGCCAATAATAGCGGCGCGCTCGTCGCGCGTACGAGTAACCAGCGAATTGAGCCGTTCTCAAGCGAGACGAGTCAACGGTACATATAAAAAGTGGGCCAATCTGACGCGGAAATCAACACTCGGCCGAGGACATGACGCGAAGGACGGGCTCTTTGCGGTTGAGCGGCTCCTGCTCGAGCTTTCTGCGCTCGGCGTGAATGGTTATCTGTTGCGCTGCGCTTACGCCAACTCCAAGCCGCTCGGGCCCGTGGCTCCGACGACACAGCTTTTACTGCGAAATTCGCCTGCTCGTCAAAGCGCCAATTTAGAGCTTGACGAAGCTAGGTCCGTATTGTACGTACGGACTGGACAAATGGACCGTACGTCATCTGCGTATTGGGACTCAGAAATCAAACTCACCGGCGGCTGAGTTTAAAGAGCAGGGAGGTCCTAGGATGGCCAGCTATACGGACGGCACTGCAGCCGCGGGATTCAGCTGTCAGAAGCTAGGCAATCTTACATTCGTACTCAGCGATGGGATCTTGCGCCGGACCAAACGCGCTGAGATGCGCACGTTATGCGCGAAAGCCCGCAGAGCCGCAGGTTTTGACTTCGCCTCATCCTCCAAAGCGCCGTTGCCTGGATCCTGGCGACGATTGTCAGAGAATATTCAATCATCCATCTGGAGTATCTGAATGTCCATGAACTACCGTCTTCGCCGTACGCTGCCCAGCAATCGGGTTGCTATTATTATGCCCGTCGACCACGGGCTTATCTTTGACCGCATTCAAGGATTGGAAACCCCTTCCGCGCCATTTCCCGCTTGGGCGAATAACGACGTCACAGGGTTCATGATGACGCCGGGCCAGGTGAAGCAGACGGAAAAATTCTTTGCCGCGCATCCGCATCTGACGCGCGTTCTGACAATCGATACCTTCTACGACTACCGTGAGCGCGAGGGCGGCTCGCATGGGCTCATCACGACGGTCGAGGAAGCCGTCCGCATGGGTGTCGACGCGGTCAAGATGCTTTTCCCGTGGAACATGTCGAAGGCAGAACGCGTGGCGATGTGCACGCGTGTCGGAGAGGTCGTTGCGGCGTGCGACCGGTGGGACATTCCGTTGGTGCTGGAGCCTGTGATCATTGGAGCCCCCCGATCAGAAGAAGTGATCATCGCGGAGGAGAAAGTCGCGCGCATCGCCTATGATCTCGGCGCACACATCATCAAGATCGCCTTTCCCGGAGAGGAAAGAACGAAGCGTCTTGTCGAGGAGCTAAAGGTCCCGCTCGTCATCGCTGGGGGACCGCTCGAGGGCGATCCTTCGACAACGATTGAAGCTGTTGCTCGCACCATCCGCTCCGGGGCGCGGGGCGTGATTGTCGGCCGCAATATCTGGCAACGTGAGCGCGGCCCGGCGGAGAAAGTTCTCAGCGAGATCGCCGCCCTCACGCGCAGCAAGACATTCAACGACTGATCGCGGCACATAAGGCGTGGCGCCGCTGGGATGCGGCTCGCGCATGAAAGACTAGATCGTCTGTAGAGGCCTGACGGGCGCCTGTGTCCCAAGCGCTCTCAGGTTTTGCCGTCCTAAGCGACCGGCTTGAAGGGCGTCCATCTCACCGAGGTGTGTTGCGCTTACCGTCGCGCCACATCGCCTCGATGCATCGCGTTGTTACCGAAACTGTTCTTACGCAGGGGGTCAAACCGTGAAAAAATTGATCAACAATCCCCGTAGCGTGGTTCGCGAGATGCTGGAGGGATTGGTTGCACAATCCGCGGAACTCGCTCTTCTCGCCGACGAAAATGTCGTCCTTAGACATCCCCTGCCTGCTCCGGAGAAGCGCACAGTCGCAATAATTTCCGGCGGAGGAAGCGGTCACGAGCCCGCGCATGCAGGCTATGTCGGAGAAGGTATGCTAACCGCCGCTGTCGCCGGCGATGTTTTCGCTTCGCCGAGTTCCGACGCCGTGCTCGCCGGTATTCGGGCCGCCGCAGGGCCCTCCGGCGCTGTGCTCATCGTCAAGAATTATACCGGCGACCGTTTGAATTTTGGGCTCGCAGCCGAATTGGCGCGCAGCGAAGGAATTCCGATCGAGGTCGTCGTCGTCGCTGACGACGTCGCTCTTCACGCGACGGTGCCGCGGGAGCGACGTCGCGGCATCGCGGGAACTCTCTTTGTCCACAAGATCGCCGGTGCTGCCGCGGCGCGGGGCGACGACCTTGTCACTGTGGCGCGGCTTGCGCGTGAGGCCGCGCAGGCCATCGGCTCCATGGGCGTAGCGCTCGGCGCCTGTACATTGCCTGCCGCGGGCAAACCAGGATTTGTGCTCGGTGATGACGAAATTGAGCTCGGATTAGGCATTCATGGCGAAGCCGGCGTCTCGCGGACAACGTTGCAGCCAGCGGCGGAACTGGCGCGCGTTATGATCGATGCCATAATTAAAGATCTCGGCGTGACCACATCGGATCGACTTGCGTTGCTGGTCAACGGTCTTGGCGCAACCCCGCCGATGGAGCTGGCGATCATTGCACGGGAGGCGGCGGCCGAGCTGCGACGACAGGGATTACAGGTCGAGCGCGCCTGGACGGGAACGTTCCTCACCGCGCTCGACATGCCCGGATGCTCGCTATCCTTGTTGACCCTCAATCCCGAACGTCTCGCGCTCGTCGACGCGCCAACGCAAGCCGCAGCGTGGCCTCGCGGTGGACGCGTCAGCGTAAACGGTGGAATCGTATTGCCCGGTTCTCCGGCTCGTGCTCAGCCCCCGGTCGCCGCCAACGGCGGTTCGCCAGAGTTGCGGGCGAGCATCATCGCTGCCGCGAAGGTGCTGATTGAATCCGAACGGTTGCTGACCGACCTCGACGCCAGGGCTGGCGATGGCGACCTCGGCCAGAGTCTCGCACGCGGGGCGGAGGCGGTTATGGCCCTTCCCGAAGCAGTGTGGCGTAGCGCGCCTGCCGACGTGCTGCGCGCCGTCGGCGAAGCGCTGCGGCGCGCTATCGGAGGTAGTTCCGGGCCGTTCTACGCAACCGGCCTGTTGCGCGCCGCCCGCAGTCTGGAAAGCGTCAAAGGCGACGATATTGCCGTGGCAGCTGAGGCCTTCGAGCACGCGGTGGAAGGCATCTCCGCTCTCGGCGGCGCCCGCGCCGGAGATCGCACCATGGTGGACGCACTGGCGCCAGTCGTGACCGCCCTTCGCGCGGCAGCGACCGCACGGGAGCCAGCGCGCATTGCGTGGGCAAAGGCGGCGGCGGCAGCCGAGGCGGGTGCGCGAGCGACAGCGACGATGCCACCTCGACTTGGGCGCGCCAGTTATCTCGGCGCCCGCGCAATGGGTGTGCCCGATGGCGGCGCGCAGGCCGTGTCAATCTGGCTCGCAGCTGTCGCGGCGGCTCAGAACTAAAGCGTATGTGAACAGGAGGTCATTTTATTGAACGCTGCCACGCCGCGAGTTTTTCGGGTCGTTGAAAACTCGGCCGATATTGGGCATCGACCTTGCTGGCCCGTCGCGATCAGCGACGAGGCTCAGCTTTTCGAGACCATCGCCATGACCATGCCCAAAAAAGCGCTTGCAAACCGCCGTGATGTACGTTTTGTCCGTACAAAACTAAGGGAGGGAAAGAAGGTGGGTGCGCTCGCACAAATTGACCGATCGTCGCCCGAACCCTTTTACATCCAGCTCGCGAAACAACTGGAGCAGGCGATCGACTCTGGGGAATATGCCGTTGGCGGCCGGCTGCCGGGCGAAAGCGAGCTGTGCCGCCAGTACGATCTCGCCCGCTCCACGGTCCGAGAGATGCTGCGAAACCTCGAGGAGAAGGGAAAGATCAAGCTCGTGCCGCGCCGCGGCGCGTTTGTCGTCGATCCCAATGAATCAGCCTGGGGTTTGCAGGTCACCACAGGGTTTTTCGAAGGCGAAGTCGACCACAACAAGCGCAATGTCGAGACTGCCGTATTGGAGGCGCGGCGCGGTGCGCTGCCAGAGGCCGCGGCGGTAGCGCTTAGCTTGAGAAAAGGCGAGGAAGGGTTTCGTCTTCGGCGATTGCGTAAACTCGACGGCGTGCTCGCGCTTTATTCCGAGAACTGCCTTCCCGCGGAATTTGAAAGAATCATCCTCGAAAGCGAGGTGATGCAACCGCATGGCTCGCTCAACAGGGTGTTGCGCGCCGCAGGCTACAAGATTTTCGGCGCGCGCCGCAGCATCGAATCGGTAGCCGCTCCAAATGCCGTCGCCAAGAAGCTTCAAATCCCACAAGGTTCGCCGCTACTGCTGATTACATCGATATCTTGGGGCAAAGACCGCAAGGTGTTCGATCACTACACGTCCTGGGTGCGCACCGACGTTGTCAAGATTACCGTCGAGGCGCAGGCGACGACCGACGAAACGTGACAACCAAACAACAGGCGAGCGATCCGCTATGAGCCTCGATCCCCTATTTGACGCCTCCGGCGCTCGGAGTTCCGTTTCCTCTGGCCGTATGCGAGCAGTCGAGATCACCCAGTCGCATGATATCGCTGTCATTGAGACCGCGATCCCGACAATTGGGCGCAGCGACATTCTCGTTAGGCCCACGGCGTGCGGCATCTGCGGCACCGATCTGCATATTCTCAAGCACGGTTTTCCCGGCACCATCTATCCAGTCATTCCCGGCCATGAATTTGCCGGCCATGTTGTCGCGGCAGGTTCCGACGTGCGCGGTATCAAAGAAGGGGATTTCGTCGCGGTTGATCCGAACGTCGTCTGCGGTCACTGCCGCTGGTGCAGGGCGGGGCGCCCCAATCTCTGTCCGGAGCTGAGCCCGATCGGCGTCGGACGCCCTGGCGCTGCAGCCGAATATGTAGCCGCGCCTGCGAAAAACGCTCTTGTCGTGAAGCAATCGCTCGGCGACGGCATCGCCGCGCTGATCGAGCCGTTGGCCTGCGTCATGCACGCAATAGAGTCGTCCGGCGATGTGCGGGACCGTGGTGTGCTAGTCCTCGGCGGCGGCGCGATGGGTCTCCTCATCGCTGTCGTCGCGCAAGTCTCGGGTGCAGGTCGCGTCGTCCTGGCCGACCCCGTTCCCGCGAAGCATGCGATCGCCCGACAGGCAGGCATAAGCGAAGTCATCGACCCTGCGTTGCTTGGCGAGGAATGTTTCGACGTGGTGTTCGAAGCCGCCGGAGCGCCGCGCGCACTCAGCCAGGCGCTGACCCTAGTCGAGAAAACGGGAACACTTGTTCAGGTTGGCGTGCACGACGAACATGCGACGTCTCAGTTTGTCCCTTTCAAGATTTACGAACGCGAAATCACGATTGTCGGCTCCAATTCCTGCGCGGACAAGTTCGCCGCGGCGGCGGAGATCATGCCTGACATCGCCGACCGCGCTGCGGTGCTGCTTGGTGACCCGTTCCCGGTTTGGGAATTTGCGGCGGCGGTGGAAAGCATGGTTGCCGGCAAGGCTGTAAAGACCCAACTTCGCTTCGCCTGAACAACCAAGCGCAACCAAACACCGTTTCTTCCAGTTTGGCTCGCGATGTCGAGCACTACTTCCTTCGTTGCTACAACAAGTCGCCGCCATGCAACGTCTTCACTGCGGAGTCGATCTCGGGACCACGAGCGTCAAGGTGGCGCTGGTGGACGACTCCGGTTGCTCGTTATGTGTCCGCGCGCGTCCCACACCGCGGATCGACGACGAAGGCGGCGTGGCGACGAGCGGCGCGGTGATCGTCTCGATGCTTGAGGAGATGATCGCAGAGGCGTGGCGTGCAGCGGGGGGCGACGCACCCTTGCGCTCGATCGCTGTGGTTGGTGTCGGGGAGGACGGCCTGAACGTCCGCCACGACCTGACGCCGACCGGAGTGGCGCTCGCTTGGTTCGATCGCCGAGCGGAGGGCGAAGCGAGTTGGCTTCGCAACTCTCGCTTTGCCGATCCGAAAGCCGGCATTGCTATCGGCGCGGACAGGGCCGTGGCGAAATGGCTGTGGACCCGCCGCCATCGTTCGCAGGAGCTGCTTGAGGCCAAACACTGGCTCGCGCTGACCGACTATGCGAGCGCTTGGTGGACAAGACAGCCCTTCATGAGCGCCACACTGGCGCCGAGAACAGCTTCATTCGACATCTATGGGCGCACGTGGATGACCGATCTGCTTGCCGAGGTAGGAGCGCCAGAGCTTCCAGAACTTGTGCAGGCGGGCGAAGTGGTGGGCCCCGTTGTCCAAGGGCGTTTGTTGGAATGCGGTGCGGCATCAAGCGACACGCACGTCGTTGCCGGCGGCCACGATCATCCCATCGCGGCCTATACGCTTCGACAAATATCCCCCGACGCTCGCGTCGAACTCGATGGGTACAGCAAATCTCGTCTACGGCGAGGCGCGCGGTCCGACTGAACCGTGTCTCGATCCGTATCTCGCGTTTTCGCTTCCGCCCGGAGGCGGCGAAGGTATCGCATGTCTTGGCGTATTTGAATTCAGCGCCGCGATGGCGGGAACAGAACTCAGTGGCGACGAACTGAGGGCGTTTCTCGCAGAACCAAGTCTCCCCGGCGTGCCGCTCGACGAGGTGTCTGTCCCGCGCCGCGCGCTTGAGCATGCGGCGTTTTACGCGCGGCGTATGATGGATGCCATCACCGAAGCGGATGCGCCGACGGGACCTATTTACGCCACCGGCGGCTGGTCGCGTTCGAGGGCGTTGATTGAATTGCGCGCGAGCGTTTATGGCGCGCCGATCTTTGTTATTGACGAACCCGAAATGACCGCCATGGGCGCAGCGTGCCTAGGCATAGGCGCCACGACGGGCAGCGCCCCGGACTTAAGCCGAACGCGAGAGGTGCGTCGGATTGATCCGCTTGGGGAGTGGGCGCGCGTTTACGAAACCGCTTACCCGAACTTCCGCACAAACCTCAACGCGCAAATGCAAAGCGGACGCAGCTGAAGCGATGAAAAGCGCCTCAACTATCTTTCGTCAGGAGCGCTTCGCATCTGGGTTTCTTTCGGGAAATCCACGCCGAAGAGAAAAAAATACACGTGAGCGCCTACTCGGGCTTGCATCTCGATAACGAGTATGTCATTACTGTACGTACAATACGGACAACGCGCTTAAACGATCTTGGGAGGTACGCAGGAGTAGCAAACATTCGCAGCCCATTGGCTGACGACCCTTAGCTATCTGAAATCGCGCCAACGCGTCCGAAGCGCCTGCTCGACATGCGCAGGGCCGCTAGAACGAACGCATTTTTGAAAAGGCGCGAATACCGAATTTGGTCTTTGAATTCTGCAGCCACGTGACTGCGGCTCGATGTCGCGCGCCCCAACAATGGTCGCGGACAAGCTGTGAAACACTAACGTGTGAAGGAGGAACGAATGTTTATACGAAAACTGATGGCCACGACTGCGACCATGCTGCTCGCGGCAATTGCAGGCGCCAAAGCTGATACGACCCTTACCATCGCCACCGTCAACAACCCTGATATGGTTGTGATGCAGAAGTATTCCGCGGAATACGAAAAGAGCGCGGGCGTCAAACTGAAGTGGTTGGTGCTTGACGAAAACACGCTGCGCCAGCGCGTGACGACAGACATTTCGACGAAGGGTGGTCAGTTCGACGTGATCACGATCGGCCTTTACGAAACACCGATCTGGGGCAAGGCCGGCTGGTTGCTTCCTTTCGACAACCTGTCGAAAGACTACGACGTTGACGACATCCTGCCGTCCGTGCGCGACGGTCTTTCCTACAACGGCAAGCTCTATTCGGTTCCCTTCTACGCCGAAAGCGCGATGACCTTCTATCGCAAGGACCTCTTTGATCAGGCTGGCCTGAAAATGCCCGACCAGCCGACATGGACTCAGATCAAAGAGTTCGCGGCCAAGCTCGATGACAAAAAGAACGATATGCACGGCATCTGCATCCGCGGGCTGCCGGGCTGGGGCGAGAACATGGCTCTCCTCGGGCTTGTGGGCAATGTGTGGGGCGGTCAGCTCTTCAACATGGACTGGCATTCCGGCGTAAACAGCCCGGCGTGGAAGGACGCGATTAAGTTCTACGTCGATCTCGCCAACAAGTACGGCCCTCCCGGTGTGGTCGGTAACGGGTTCAACGAGAACCTCGCCCTCCTCACGGACGGCAAGTGCGCCATGTGGAACGACGCGACCGTCGCCGCGGGCGTCATCTTCGACCCGAAGCGCTCCAAAGTCTCCGACAAGATCGGATTCGCGCAGAACCCCATCGAGAAGTGGAACAAGGGGGGCGCGTGGCTGTGGGCTTGGTCGCTCGGGATTCCCTCGTCCTCCAAGCAGCCCGACGAGGCGCGCAAGTTCATCGAATGGGCTACCTCGAAGAACTACATCAAGATGGTCGGCGAAAAGGACGGTTGGGTCACCATCCCTCCCGGGACGCGCAAGTCTACCTACGAGAACCAGGACTATCTGAAGGCGGCTCCGTTCGCGATCCCGACGCTGAAGGCGATCGAAGGTGCGAAGATGGTGGATGACACCATGAATCCGAAACCCTACGTCGGTATCAACTTCGCGATTATCCCGGAAACGCAAGCGATCAATAACTTCACCGGACAGGAGATCGCCGGCGCATTGACAGGCAAGATGACCGTCGATCAGGCCCTTGACGCCGCGGCAGCGAACTCCGACCGAGTGCTGCAGAAGGCGGGCGGTTACTTCAAGTAAGCAGCGATAAATGGAGGCCGCGCTCGGCTTGTCGAGCACGGCCTGCTTCCGCCAACAAAGGTCATTGCAGTGACTCAATCCGTGTCGCCCCGAAAAGGATTTGGCCTAGCGCCTCGACGCGAAGCGCGGACCTGGCCGCTGCTGGCCCCCGCCGTCGGGCTGCTGGCGGTGTGGGCAGTCGTGCCGCTCGTATTGACAATTTGGTTTTCGCTGCTGAACTACAATTTGCAGACCCCTCCGGCGCGCTTTTCCGGGCTCGACAATTTTTTCTATCTCTTCACGGATCCAGACCTTCTCACGGTGATCCGTAATTCGCTCGAACTGATTCTAATTCCCATGGCGGTTACGATCTGCCTGGGTACAGTGTTTGCGCTCCTCTACGACGGCCCGTTTCCCGGACGAAGCATTGCGCGTCTTCTAATGATCACGCCGTTTTTCGTGATGCCGACTGTCGCCGCGCTGGTCTGGAAAAACCTGTTCCTGAACCCGGTTTGGGGGCTCGTGGCATGGCTCCTAAGGCTCGTTGGTCTTGAGCCGATTGACTGGTTTTCCACCTATCCCATGACCGCCATTGTCATCATTATCTCATGGGAATGGACGCCTTTCGCAGCCCTGATCATTCTGACCTCGCTTCAGTCACTCGATCGCGAGCAAGTTGAGGCAGCGCGAATGGACGGCGCCAAATTCTTCCACATCTTTAGGTACGTCATTCTGCCGCATTTGTACCGATCTCTCTCCGTCGTTTTTATGCTGGAGACGATCTTCTTCCTTTCGACCTACGCTGAGATCTATGTGACCACGGTTGGAGGCCCAGGGGCTGAAACAACCAACATACCTTTCTTCATCTACACGCGCGCACTTCTAAGCTTCGATGTCGGTCTTGCCTCAGCCGGCGGCCTGTTTGCGATCCTTTTTGCAAACATCGTCGCGTTTTTCTTTGTCCGCATCGTCTCCCGGCAACTCTGAGGCGTCCGTCGTGAACAATACTCCTCGCCTTATCGCACGAGCATTTTTTGGCTGGTTTGCCGGATTGCTGATGGCGTTTCCAGTCATTTGGATGGCGCTTGCGGCGTTCAAGAGTGAAAAGGACGCGGCCGCGGTGCCCCCACTGTTGTTCTTCAAGCCAACCTTGGAGAATTTCGCCGAGATGGGCCAGCGCATCGACTATCTGCATCACGCCTTGAATAGCGCAGCTGTGTCGTTCTCGGCGACGATTCTCGCCATACTTGTCGGCGTGCCCTCTGCTTATGTCTGCGCGTTCTATCCATCAAACCGAACGCGCGGCCTCATGCTTTGGATGCTGTCGACAAAATTTATGCCGGCGGTCGGCGTGCTGGTTCCTATCTATCTAATCCTTGTGTGGACGCACCTTGTCGATACCAGGTTCGCCCTGATCGTTATTACATTCTTCAGCAATCTGCCGCTCGTCGTGTGGATGTTGTTCTCCTACTTCAAGGAGGTGCCGCACGAGATCCTTGAAGCGGGTCGCATGGACGGCGCCAAACCGCTAACCCAGATGCGGTATCTGCTCCTGCCCTTGACCTTGCCTGGCATATCGTCAACGGCCCTTTTGTCGGTCATTCTGGCCTGGAACGAGTCCTTTTGGTGCATCAACGTAACCTCGACAGAGGCGGGCACGCTGGGACTGGCGGTTGCGTCGTTTGCGAATTCCGAGGGGTTGTTCTGGGCGAAGCTATCTGCCGCCTCACTGGCCTCCGTGGCGCCCGTCTTGGTGTTTGGCTGGATAACCCAGCGTCAACTGGTGCGTGGTCTAACCTTCGGCGCCGTCAAATAAGGAAATCCGATGTCCACCGTAGAGCTTAAATCTGTACGCAAGCAGTACGGCGCCGTCGAGATCATCAAAGGCGTCGATCTGTCCGTTAGGGATCGGGAATTTGTCGTCTTTGTAGGACCTTCGGGTTGCGGCAAGTCCACATTGTTGCGGATGATCGCGGGCCTGGAGGCCATCTCCGCAGGCGATCTTGCCATCGACGGCCAGGTTGTCAACGACGTTCCACCGGACGCCCGCGGTCTCGCGATGGTGTTCCAAAGCTATGCGCTTTACCCGCATATGACGGTCGCGGACAATATGGGTTTCGCGCTGAAGCTAGCGGGAGTTGGAGTGGTAGAGCGCGCAGCCAAGGTGTCGGCGGCCGCGCGCATTCTGCAGCTGGAGCCGCTTCTTGAGCGAAAGCCGGGACAGCTCTCTGGCGGCCAGCGTCAGCGGGTCGCCATCGGGCGTGCGATCGTACGGCAGCCGAAAGTCTTCTTGTTCGACGAACCGCTGTCGAACCTCGATGCCTCATTGCGCGTGCAAATGCGCATCGAGCTTGCGCGGCTCCATCGCGAGCTTAAAGCGACCATGATCTACGTCACGCACGACCAGGTCGAGGCCATGACAATGGCGGATCGCATCGTTGTGCTAAAGGCCGGCGTTATCGAGCAGGTCGGCACGCCGCTCGATCTTTACAATAACCCGGCGAATACGTTTGTTGCCGGGTTTATCGGCTCCCCGAGAATGAACCTTATTCCGGTGAAGGTGACCAGCTCCAATGCGCAAGGCGCAACCGTTGCGCTTCCTCGTGGCGCGACGCTCAACTTGCCGTTCTCAAGCGGGAACTTGCCAGCGGGCTCTCAGGCGACCCTGGGATTACGTCCTGAAGGCATCGTCATTCAGGGCGACGGGCCGTTGGCCGGCGAGGTCTCAGTTGTTGAGCATCTTGGCGGCGAGACCCTCGTCTACGTCGATATCGGCGAGGGCGTTCTCGTTACAGTCAAAACCGAGGGCGACGTAACTATCGGCGTGGGACAACCGGTTCACTTGGCGCTGAAGACACGTCAGCCATTGCTGTTCGATGCTGACGGTCGATCTGCGACAAGCACTGCGCGCGCGGAAGCGGCCTGATCAAGTGATCAAGGTAGGTTTGGGTGTAGAGGCGGTAGATAGCTTGAGGCCTCTCAGCCATACGAGCTTGGTCGCGATCCGTCACGCGACCCTTGATGCTTGAACGCGAGGAGGTCCGCAAAACGGGGCAACAACTCTAATCCGGGTCGCTAGGCTCGGAATAGGGGGTGGTGACCCCAACAAAGCGAGAGCTCAACGGCCAGCGAATTGGAAGCGAGGGTCCCGTCGTAACAGGGGCGGCGTCGGGGATCGGACGGGCGCGCCGAGGCGACGCCAGCCGCAGGCGCGCGCGTCGCGATGGTTGATCGCAACGAGGCGGAGTTAAAATCACTTTTTAGCAACCATGGCGACAAGGCTATCCCCCCGGTCACCGACCTGCTCGATCCAAAGGATCGCGCCTTGCTTTTGTCAAGAGTGCAGGAAAAAGCGGGCCGCCCGGACATTTGCGCGCAAATGCAGGCATCTATGTCGACGGCGATTGGGTCGCCGGCCGAACACCGTAGGATTCTTGAAGTTTGGTGAAAATGCACATTGCTGCGGTCAAAGTAATACCCGAAGGTGGTCCTTGTGTCGCGCCAGAAGATGCGAAAGTGCACGCTAATCCACTATCTTTTGTGTTTCAACCTGAGTGAGGTCCGACGAACGCAGTGAAGCATCCGCCGCTGCGACGGATACAGGGCAGGCTCCTTTCGCGTTTTCCTCAACGTCAATCAAATCTAGTGCCCCTTCGATCTCGATCGATGTAACGATCGGCTCGCCCTCCAACATACCTAGGGTAGCTTCTGATCTTGTAAGTGCCTCGCGAAGCTTGTGCTCGGCTTGAGCTCTCGTATCTGCCTCTGCGCCAATGCAAGCGAGAAGCGTTACGCTGAAATTGAATCTCGTCATAGCTCGTCCTTGTGAGTCTTGGTTGGCAAATTGACACGACACGCCGTAGCCGCTCGGGCGCGTGTCTCGATTATTCAGCTGATTGTTCACGTGGGTATCCAGCGCGTTCGGGAACTGCACGCGAAAAGAGTTCCACGAGCTCCCTCTGAGCGTAAGTATCGCCGGCGATGTAACGCTCAGGCCGTAGTGACAGAGCGACGGCTACGCCATCAGCTGCATGCGTTGTTGGCTGTCCGAGCGACCGACGTTCCGTGCGCGGTTGTATCGAAAGCTGTTCTCGGATTCCTAAGTGCCGAAAATTATCCATATGGACGACCGACGTGGGAGCATCAACCTCAACCCGCCAACACGTGCGATCTCAGCAACAACACTAGAAGTTTCCTCATCTTCGGAGAAAGTCGTTCGTCGTCGATGCTGATGAGATGAACTATGATCGCTCGCATTCCCGCCGCGGTTTTCGGCTCGTCTGTGACCAACTCGTCAAACGCAGCGTCCTCATTCTCGTGCGCCCGATCATAGGTGTCCCATTCGGCCTTCGACACCTCACGTTCAGAGATCAAGGCGTGCATTGCTGACCTCGTCGCCTTGAGGGACTGGTAAGCGGACCTGTGGCGTCTTATCGCGGTAAAGATCGGATCTGCCCGCGCGTTCACGCTGGCGGTTACTATCGGAATTGCGAGGGCGCTGACGCCCGCCAACGTGCAAAGGGCGGCTCGGCGCGTCTTGTGGTCTTCAATGATCATGGCTCCGCCTTCTGGACAAACAGTGTGCTTCGACATGGGATGGTTGAAGTGGCCCCGCGAAGCGGGACCGATTTAGGGTCTGGTTAAGTTGGAAGACCGTCTGCCGGATGTGTTTTCTTCAAGCCGCTAAAGATCCTGTCTGCTGTTTCTGCTCCTCCTGTGGGGATGTGGTCAACGCGCGGCGCTTCGGGTTGGGGTTGCATCGGAGCGCGTTGTCCACATGTCCACAGGTCCCTGCCGCTGCAGCGTCGCAAAGAAGCGCCATCGGCGTGCGGTATCCGAGAGCCTGGTGAAGCCGTTGCTCGTTGTAGAAGGCGATCCATTCGCCGATGCCGGCGCGAGCTTCGATCCTGTCGGCGTAGCCTTTGAGGTAGACTTCCTCGTATTTGAGCGAGCGCCAGAGCCGTTCAATGAAAACGTTGTCCATCCATCGGCCGCGACCGTCCATCGAGATCCGCACACCGGCCGCGATGAGGACGCTGGTGAACGCCGCGCCCGTGAACTGGCTGCCCTGATCAGTGTTGAAGATCTCGGGCCGGCCATAGTGCGCCAGCGCCCCCTCCAGGGCCTCGACGCAGAACGCGGCGTCCATCGTATTCGACAGGCGCCAGGACAACACCGCCCGGCTCGCCCAGTCGATCACGGCCACCAGATAGAGGAAGCTCTTTCCGATCGGGATATAGGTGATGTCGGCGGCCCAAACCTGGCCCGGCCGGTCGATCTTTATGTCGCGCAGCAGATAGGGATAAATCTTGTGGCCCGGCGCAGGCTTGGTCGTTCTAGGTTTTGGCCCCAGCGCTTCGACGCCCATCAATCGCATCAGGCGACGCGCGCGCTTGCGATCGATCGGAAAGCCTTCCTCGGTCAAAGTCGCAGCAATACGCCGCGCGCCGAAAAACGGGCGCGCCGTAAACAGCGCGTCGATGCGTCGCATCGCCTCCAGATCGTTGTCGTTGGCGGGCCGCCGTTTTCGGTAGACGCCCGAGCGCGCCAAGCCCAGCATCTCACATTGCCGCCGGATCGAAAGTTCGGCATGCGCACGATCGAGCCGGCCTCTGCGGTCCGACGCGCTCATCTGCCGAACCTCTTGGCGAAAAAATCATTCTCGATCGTCAGCTGGCCGATCTTGGCGTGGAGCTTCTCGATCTCGCGCGCACACACCGCCTCCGCATCCGCTCCGATCTTGCCGTCGAAGGCTCGCGCCGCATGCTCAAGAAGCTGCTTTTTCCAGGCATAAATCTGGTTGGGATGTACCTGATGGCGCTGCGCCAGATCGTTCACCGTCGCCTGCTCGCGCAACGCCTCCAGCGCAATCTTCGCCTTCAGCGCCGCGTCTATTTTCCTTCTCGTATTCGCCATTTTCGCTCCGTTCCCGCCTATATCGGAGCAGACTGTTCCAACTTAAACACCGGTCCCATTTTCCGGGACCACTTCAGGTCCTTGATGGAAGGAAAGAGGGTGCTTGGAGGCGGTGTTTGGAGCGGGTTGATGGACGCTTCGCGCTTGGCTAGACGAATCCGACGAGCTTCCGCTGGGCGCACGTATCGCCGTCGATGTAACGCTCGGTCGTTTCGATGGAGCGGTGTCCCGCCAAGAGCTGCACGTCACGCAGGCTGCAGCCGGAACGATGGACATTGCGGGCAGCGACCGTGATGAAGCTGCGGCGGCCGGAGTGCGACGAACAGCCTTCAAACCCGAGCTCCTCGAACAGCGCGACGAACCAATTCACCACGCTATTCGCTTTCAGATGTCCGCCGCGATAGGACCGGATAACCGGCCCGCAGGGCTCCACGGTCGTCGCTAGCTTCTCTAAGCCTCGTCGTAGATCCGGATGCATTGGTATTCGTCGACCACCGCGCTTTTTGGCGATGACGTCACGCACATGGATCGTGCCGGAAACCTTGCCCTGGGCGTCCAACACCATTGACCAATCGAGTCCCGCTATCTCGCAAGCGCGCAACCCCGCCTTTGCGGACAAAAGGATCATTACGCGGTCTCGCGCGGGAAACGGTGATTTTGATACACGGCGCAGCATTCGCTTTAGCATTGGCGGTGTAATCACTTTGGCCTGTTTTCCGGGCATGAGAGAGACATTCCTTCTTTGTTGGAGCATGAGTGGACGAGCGCCGACGCGATCGCATCGGCGACCATCTGCGATTGATTGGTGTTCTGAAGAGAGGTGGATGGACCGGGAATTTCTGCTGCCAGTCGCCGATGCGTACCCTTGGGTTACGCGATAGCGCGCCACAACGTTGGCTTTGCGCCGGCTACGGAAATCCACTCCCTGGAACTGTGTCAGGGAGTGTTGAGCTTAGTATTCGTCGGCCCGCATGATGGTCAGCACCCGCGTCGTAACTGTCGGATCGGCGGGATCAGGCGAGCCGGATTCCATCGCCTGATCGTAGTAGTCGAGCTTCCAAAAGTAGCGCTCGCCAGCCTCGTCGACCGCGCCGAAGTCATGTTCGCCGTGCGGATCATTGTCTTCGCCAAAAGCTTCGAAGCTTCGCACCTTCTGCAGCAGCGCCCGGCGTTGATCGAGCGGCATAGCTTCGATCCCGGCGGTGATCATCACGGCCCCGCCGACAAATGTCCGGCGGAATGCATCATTGAGCTCACGGATGCGATCGGTGTTGGATTTGGCGGTGCAGGTCATGGTCTATCCTTTCGAATGTTGGAATGGGTTCGATGCGCGCCGGATGCCCGGGCGCGCTAAATGAAAGGGGCGACCCGAAGGCCGCCCCAGTGATTGGTGGCGTTGATTGCTGCGCCGCAGGCTCAGCGCCTGCGATCCCATTCCCGTTTGATGTCATATGACGGGTGAAAAATCGCGATATGTTTTCGCTCGATCTTAAGCGGGGGCGTCAGGGGTTCGTCCGGCCAACGGACAACGAAGTCGTCGCCATCAATATCGGTGATGACCGCCAGCCACCAACCGTTGGCCGCGCCTGTCGCGAGCCAGTGTTTGCAGATTGCGTAGGAGCCGATGCGCAACTCGCCCCAGGGATCGGGTGACGGCGGAGCGGCAGTCTTTTCGCTTGTGTTCGTGGTTTGTTCTGAGGCCGCTCCCGTGGTGCCGCCCGACGCCATCGCGCCGAACGCGGCGGCCGTCTTCGCGGCGTGTTCTACGATCCGCTGGTAGACGTCGGCCGCTACCGAACCGACGATCATTCGCCCGTTGGCTTTGAGAACGCCTTCGTGGACCCCGACGATCAACGCCCGGTCTGCTTCGGTCCTGACGTCGATGACGGCGAACTTGAGCCCTTGGGCGGCTGCGAGGACTGCGGCTCGATCTTCGGCGCGAAACCACGAAGCCTGGGGCAGACCGGGACTCGGAGGCTTGCCGTACACGAGAAGAGCAGGAGTTGGCATTGGTTTTGTCTGGGGTGAATTTGTCATTGAGTAGGCTCCTAGAATCAGCACGGACCCCGAAGGGTCCGACGGTGAAGGCAAAAACGCGTGAGAGTGCGATTGCTGGGTGGCATTGTGGTCACGTCATTGGTTGCTCCTGAGGGTTTGGGATCGGCGCGGGGGGTGGGCGGCGCAATGGGAATGTACCGGTCGCCCACGGTCCGCGCGGGCGCGACTCACGGTTCTCCGCACGATTGCACGGTACCATTAACATATTGAAATGTCAAGTCATTGCGAAATTAATCACCCAAAAAACATGTATATTATATTTCGATTCGCGCGCTCAGCCAGGCGCCGCTGAATATCGTCTCTCGCTTGATTAGCTGTCCGCATGCTCGTTTTTGATTGGGCTTGCTCCAAGAATGTTCCGTATTCGCTCATCCCATGCGTGAAGCAAGTGGCGCTTGCGCACAAGAAGGTCAGTACGGACGTAATGTCGCGTCAGTGTGCGTACATCCTTGCCCTCCAATTCGTGACCGACTAGCGCCGCAACTAGTTCGAGCGCGAAGCCCATCTCAACCAACATGGTCGCAACAGTTCTGCGAAGGTCGTGGGTATTGAATTTCGCAATTGGCAACCTCTGGTCGCGGACCCACAATGAGTGACCAACGTGACCCGAGGTCAGAACTGACCCAAATTCACTCGTAAAGACCGGTCCTACATTGTCCAAATGAAGACGTCGCTCGATGATCTCTCTCGCTAGACCAACTAAGGGAGTCACTCTTGGTCGCTTATTTTTCGACCGTGCGGCGGGTAGGGTCCAGACCCAATCATTGAGATCGACTTCTTCCCTACGCAGTCCGCTGATTTCACCGCAGCGTGCTCCAGTCAGGAGCTGGAGCTTTAAGATGTCAGCTCGATCGGGCGGCAGGTCGCCGTCATCAAGCCATCTCCAAAGCGCTTTAATTTCCTCCGCGATAAGAACGCGCTCTCGCGGTGTGCCAGGATCGTACGCCTTCAGCCCAGCGGTCGGGTCGGTTTCGACAATGTCTTGGGACGAAGCCCACCGGAACATTGCGCCAACGGTCTGCCGGCGCTTTTCAGCTTCACGTTCAATCCCCTGGTCGGCAGCAGCGTCCAGCAGTCCCCTAATGTCCCGCCTGCGGACCTCTGCAGCGGATCTAGTCAACAGCGTGGAAAGCGCGCGCTTCAGACGACGCTCGATCTCACGCGCAGTCCGCAATCGACCGGTGACTCTGCGACGGATGTACAGCTCGATCAGGCCTCCAACCGTCACCTGCGCTGCGACCGCCGCTCGCCTCTCTTCCTCTTCTGCGACTAGGTCACGGCCGGTCCTAGCGGCGCTGGTCAATTGGTTGGCCCGCACTCGAGCTTCGTCTAGCTGTACATCGGAAATACGGCCTAGTGAGAGGCGTCGCGTCCTATTGGAGCCGCGGACTCGATAAGCCAAGTCCCATGTCTTAACGCCGCTTGGCGCGACCCGAACCGCCAAACCGATACAGCGCTGATCGGGGACACGATAAGGTAGCTCTGAGGCTCGCAAACCCTCGATTGTACGATGTGTCAAAGGTACGGCGGCGCGGGTCAGTCCAGATCCACCAGGCATTTATATGCACTCACTCTTTCAATCTGTCGCAACACTGTCGCAACAAAATACGCGGCACTCCGCGAACGGCGTGGAACAAGCGCGCATACTAACACATTGTTTTACAAACATAAAATGCACCCCAACGGACGTGCGCGGATCTCTGCGAACGTAGGTTATAGGGCTGGATGCAGACGATGATCGTCCACACCCGCGAGCCGTTGCGCTATTTCCGCGAACTCGGATGGAAGCGCGGCGCGGCCGGCCTGACGCTGATCGCCGGGACGGTGATGACCGGCCTGTTCGGCCCGCCGTTCCTGATCGAGGCGCTATGGCGCGGCTACGCGGAGATGATGTCGGAGACGGTGATCTCGCGCCTCGCCGACGTCTACACCTACATCCTGACGCTGACCGGCGCGCTCGCCGTCGTGCTGCCGTCGCTGGTGGCGATGCGCCGGCGGGGCTTGCGGCAATATGGGCGTGCGCTGCTCTGCATGCCGCTCTACTACGCGCTGGTGTCGGCGGCGACCTGGGTGGCGCTGTACGAACTGATCGTGCGGCCGTTCTATTGGCACAAGACGGCGCACGGACGGCCGCGGCCGGCGGCGGCGCGGATCGCGGGGCCGGGGTCGTAGCCCCAATCCGAAGACGCGCCGACCTCAGTGCGTCGCCGAACGTGGAGGAGGCAATCGTAAAATATTGCGTCCTTTGAGACGGCAACTTTTACGCGAATGTTCAATCCTTGTTTTAAGCCCTTGTAGTATGTTCGGAGGACTGCCCGTCGCTTCGTCGAAGGAGTGGCGGCGTGAAGCCGGACGTCCATGCCGGCCCGAATACGGAGTTTGTCCCTTCGCGGTCTATGGCGGCCGCCGTCTTCGAGGCAACGCAACGCTTCGGTTCCCTGGCCCTCTAATTAGCCGCGTCGCTACGGCAGGTTTCCGGACGTATTCAAATGTCATTGGTGTCATTTGTCGACGCGCTCGAAGCCCAGGAAAGCGTGGCGAAGGCCGCGGCGGATCGGCCGCGCCGCCGGTTATGGCCGCTCAACCGGTTCGTGACGATCGGGGCGGCCCTGCTCCTGGCCATCGCCGTTGGCGACGCTATCACCATTTCAATGCAGCGCGACGCCTCGATCGCCGCTTACGAGACGGCGACGAGCAACCTCGCGCGCGGCATGTCCGCGCAAACCGCGCATCTGTTGGAGCGGATCGACAAGTTGTTGGCGGACGTCGCGACCGTCTCGGCGTCGCCGGAAAACGGCGGCGAACGCGCGGCCGCGTCGTTGTTCGAACGGGGCAAGGCGATGACCGAACTGGCGTCGTTGGCCGTCGCTGACGCCTTCGGCCGCATCGTGGCTGCGACGCCGGGCGGCCCGGCCGAAGGGACGGACGTCTCCGCGAGCGACCTTTTCAAGACGCTGCGCGCAAGCGAAGCGCCGGCCACGCAGATCGATCTCGCGGGTGACAGCTTCAGACTGGCGCGACGCCTGAGCGATTCGCGCGGGCGGTTCGGCGGCGTGGTTTTGGCCACGATATCGACGCCCGCCTTGCGGGATTTCTACCAGATCGCCATGCCGCCGAGACGCGCGGTCACGCTGATGAGCGACGACGGCGCGGTTCTCGTACAATATCCGCTTCCGCAGGCGACGGTCGCCCGCGTGACGCATCCCGAACGACTGGCGATCGACAAGGGGGCCTGCGTCGCCTCTTTCGGCCCCGATCTTGTGGACGATTCCGCGGTTGTCGCAGCAATCTGCCGGTTCAAGGACGCGCCGTTCGCGCTCGAGACCACCGCGCCTGCGGCGGAAGCGTTGGCGTTTTGGAGTCGCGAACGGATCTGGCTCGCCCTTGGCGGCGTTTTAGCCGCGCTCGTGGTCGTCTGGCTGCTGTACGTCTTCGCCCGGCAGGTGCGGCGGCTGGAAATCTCGGAGCTTTCGCTTGCAGCGAAGAAACTTCAGGCGGAGACGGCGCACAATCAACTCGACGTCGCGCTCTCGAATATCATCCAGGGCGTCTGTTTCTTCGACGGCGATCACCGCCTGATCGTGGCCAACCTGAGATTTCGGGATCTGTACGATCTTCCCGAAGACGTTGCGCACCCCGGCGCCGACCTCTCCGCCATTGTCGCGGCGATCTGCGAATTTGTGGGTCTACGCGATATCGATCGCGAGAGCTTTCTGGCTTCGCTTGAGCTGGTTGCTCGGGCGCGCTCGCCGCACGCCTCCGTGCTGGAGCTCGGCAACGGCCGGACGATCGCCATTCAAAGCCAGCCGCTTGCGGACGGCGGCTGGGTGGCGACGCACGAAGACATCACCGAACGACGCCGGGCCGAAGACAAGATTTCCTACCTGGCCAATCATGACGTGTTGACCGGGCTCGTGAACCGCACTGTCCTAACGGAGCGGCTCGGACAGTTGGTGGACGGAGCGATCCGTCACGGCCGAATCGCTGTCCTTTTCATTGACCTCAACCTCTTCAAGGCGGTGAACGATACGCTCGGGCACGATGTGGGCGACACGCTGTTGCAACACGTCGCCGCGCGACTGAAGCACACGGCGCCAGCTCACAGTACGATCGCGCGATTTGGCGGCGACGAGTTCGTGATCCTGTTGACGGGCGTCTTCGATCCCGCCGAGGTTGCGGGGCTCGCGCAAAAATTAATCGAGGCCGTGTCGGCGCCGTACAAGGTCAAGCAGCACGACATCGTGATCGGCGCGAGCGTTGGGATCGCACTTTCGAAGGACGATCCGGTCCATGCGGACACGCTGCTGAAGAACGCGGATCTCGCGCTCTACATGTCCAAGGCGCAGGGGCGCGGCGTCTATCGCTTCTTCTACCCGGACATGGAGTCACAGATGCGCGATAGCTGTCGCCCTGAATCCCAAATCGGGCTGCCGCTTCGCGAGGCAGTATAAAGTCTCCGTCACGTCAAGGTCGTCTTCGGCGACAAGTTCGCCGCCTACCTTAAATTCCCCGTATGGCCCAGCGAGTACCTTCCCGGCTGCGGCCACACCGTCAGCCCGTGCGGCATGCCGCCGACCGGGATGGTCTTCACCGCGCCGTCGTCGGTGTTGAACGCGTAGATCACCCCGTCGTAGCGCCCGGAGAGCCATAGGTATTTGCCGTCGGCGCTGACGTTGCCCATGTCGGGGCTGCCGCCGCCGGGGATGGTCCAGGTCTGCTCGATTTTGCGCGTCGCGAAATCCATCACCGACACGCTGCCTTCGCCCTTCGCCACGCCCGCCAGGTTGTGGGTGCCGCGATTGGAGACATAGAGCTTCTTGCCGTCGCGGCTCGGATAGAGCCCATGCGCGCCGACGCCGGTCTTGATGAAGCCGGTCTCCTCGAACTTGTCGCCGTCGATCACGATCAGCCCGTCGCCGAGCATGTCGGCGACGTAATAGGCGGAGCCGTCGGGCGCGACGCGGATGTCCTGCGGGATGTGCTTGGCCGAGAGTTGCAGCATCGCAGCGAGCCTGTGGTGGACGAGGTCGATTTTCGCGAGCTTGTCGTCGTATTCGCAGGTGAAGATCGCGTAGCTGCCGTCGAGCGAAAAATCAGCGTGATTGACCCCCGCGCAATCCGGCACGACGATATAGGTCTGCAACGCCATCGTCTTCGGATCGCGGAACTCCAGCCGGCGCTTAGCCTCGGCGACCAGGATCGCCGAATGGCCGTCCGGCGTGAAATACATGTTGTAGGAGTCCGGCACGTCGATCGGTTTGCCGACCTTGCCGGTCTTCGGGTCGATCGGCGCGACCGAGGCGTGGCCGCCGGTATAGCTGATGTCGCCGGATACCCAGAGCGTCTGCAAATCCCACGACGGGACGATGTGCTGCGGGCTCGGCACTGCGAAATAACTGTCGACCACCTTGAACGTCGCGGGATCGATCACGTCGACGCGGCCGGTGGTGAGGTTTGGCGCATAGACGCGATTCAACGCCCCGGCGGTCGCCGGACTGATTTTTCCCGCGGCGATCTCGGAATAGACGTTCTTCGGGTCGGGCAGGTCCGGCATCGTCAGGTTTGACGGCGGCAGCTCGGCGACCGGCGGCAAAGCCGGCGCGGCGGCGCGCCAGCGCGGATGCGGCGACCACAGCGGGTGGAAGACCTGGCGACGCAGCGGCGGCGTCCACCGGTAAACCCGGCGGGCAGGGGTACGCAGCTCGTAGCGGGCGAGCTTGATGAATTCTTCCGGCTCGCGCGCGACTTCCGGCGCGCCAAGACACGGCGGCGGACACGGCCGCACGCCGCCGCACCAATCCGGAACCGTCATCGACTGCGCGCCGAGAACTCCGAGAGCGCCGATCAGCGCGATGCCGGCGGCGCCGAGCCAGCCCCGAAGTCCAATATTCCCCGTCACATCGAACCCCTTTCGAGGGGGCTTTCCCCCCAATGCTATGCGCCGTCGAAGATGACCAACATATGAACGCCGCGCCGCTGGGCGATGGGTTGGAACATTACGAAAGTCACATTAAAAAATGTTCTCGGCGCCCTTTTTTCGTATTGTGGCGCTACCATCCTTAGGTGTGAGGGACGCGTGCGCTGGGCCAAAGCTCCGCCGTCCGATTTAGAGATCGCCATGTCCTTGAGATCTATTGTGTGGGCTGTAGTTATCCTTGCGGTGGCGGGGGCAGCTTACGCCGTCTATTCACCGACGGCGATCGAGAAGTTCTCGCCGCAGGCCGCCGCGCTGGCGCGACAGGCTCGCGCCCACCTGCCGCTGCCGCCCGAGGGGTCTGCGGCGGCGCAACCCGCGGCCGACGCGGCGGCGGCCGCCGCCGCGCCGGTGCCGGTCGAGGTGCAGACGGTGGCGCGCAAGAATTTTCCGGTCCTGCTTGAAGCGCTTGGCCAGGTGGCGCCTTACAATACCGTGACCGTCAAAGCCCGCATCGACGGCCAGGTTACCCGCATCGCCTTCGACGAGGGCCAGACGGTGAAACTGGGCGATCTGCTCGCCACCATCGATGCGCGCCCGTTCCAGGCGGCGCTCGACCAGGCCAAGGCGAAAAAGAACCAGGACGAGGCCAGTCTCGCCAACGCCAAGCTCGATCAGGCCCGCTATTCGACGCTCGCCAAGCAGAGCTTCGCCTCGCAGCAACAGCTCGACACGCAGAACGCGCTGGTCAACCAGCTGACGGCGCAGATCGCCGCCGACGCCGCGGCGGTGGACGCCGCGACCACCCAGCTCAGCTACACCACGATCACTGCACCGCTGACCGGGCGGGTCGGGTTCCGGCTGATCGACCAGGGCAACATGGTGGCGGCGAGCCAGCAGACCGGCATCGTCATCATCGACCAGCTGCATCCGATCGCGGTGACGTTCACCGCGCCGGAGGAGCAAGTCGGCGAGATCAACGCGCTGATGAAGACGGGCGACGCCAAGGTCGAGGTCAAAACGACCGACGGAGCGCCGCTCGCCACCGGAGTGCTGGAGGTGGTGGATAATCACGTCGACACGGCGACCGGAACGGTCAAGCTGAAAGCCCGTTTCACCAACGAGGATAACCACCTGTGGCCTGGGCTGGCGGTGATCGCCGACCTGACGCTTGGTGACGACAAGAACGCCGTGGTCATCCCGACTGCGGCCGTGCAGCATAGCCAGAAGGGTCTGTTCGTCTATGTGGTCGGCGACGACAACAAGGTCGAAGTGCGGCCGGTGAAGATCTCGCATCAGAACGAGCAGGAGGCGGCGCTCGCCTCCGGACTCAAGGACGGCGAACGGATCGTCGTCAACGGACAGTCGCTGCTGCGGCCCGGTTCGACGGTCGCCGTCCAAACCGCCGATCAGCGGAGCTGAACGAATGTCCGGAGGATTCTCGGGAGTTTTCATCCGCCGGCCAGTCGCGACCACGCTGCTGATGCTGGCGTTGTTCATGGTCGGCGTCGTCGCCTATCCGTTGCTCCCCGTGGCGCCGCTGCCGCAGATCGACTTTCCGACGATCACGGTGAGCGCCCAGCTTCCCGGCGCCTCGCCGGAGACGATGGCCTCGTCGGTGGCGCAGCCGCTGGAGCGCCAGTTCGCGCAGATCGCCGGCGTCTCGCAGATGACCTCGACCAGTTCGCTCGGCGCGACCGCGATCACGATCCAGTTCGTGCTCGACCGCAACATCGACGCCGCCGCCAATGACGTTCAGGGCGCGATCAACGCGGCGGCCGGGCAATTGCCCAAAAACATGCCGAGCCCGCCGACCTATCGCAAGACCAACCCCTCCGACACGCCGATCCTGATTCTCTCCGTCACCTCCGACGTCGAGCCGATCGTCGAGGTCGACGACGTCGCCGAGAACATCCTCGCCCAGCGCATGAGCCAGATCGATGGCGTGTCGCTGGTGCGCATCGGCGGCCAGCAGCAGAAGGCGGTGCGCGTCCAGATCGACCCGGCCAAGCTCGTCGAAAAGAACATCCAGCTCGAGGACGTGCGCGCGCAGATCATGAGCGCGACCGTCGACAATCCGAAGGGCTCGATCATCGGCGACCAGCAAGCGTTCACCATTTACGACAACGACCAGCTCACGCTGGCGAAGGACTGGGACAACGTCATCGTCGCCTATCGCAACGGCGCGCCGGTGCGCGTGCGCGACATCGGCAAGGCGGTGTCGGGGCCGGCGGACACCACGCAGGCCGGATGGAGCCAGGGCAAGCGCGGCATCTTCCTCGTCGTGTTCAAACAGCCGGGCGCCAACGTCATTTCGACGGTCGACAACATCAAGAAGCAGCTGGTCAAACTCACCGCCGCGATCCCGCCCGACATCAGCGTCGGCGTGCTGTCCGATCGCACCACGACGATCCGCGCCTCCGTCAAGGACGTGCAGTTCACGCTGATGCTGACGATCGGCCTCGTCGTGGCGGTCATCTTCGTGTTCCTGCGCAACGTGTGGGCGACGATCATCCCTAGCATCACCGTGCCGCTGGCGCTGCTGGGCGCCTGCGCGCTGATGTGGTCTGTCGGCTATTCGCTCGACAATCTGTCGCTGATGGCGCTCACCATCGCGGTCGGCTTCGTCGTCGACGACGCCATCGTCGTGCTCGAAAACATCCAGCGCCATGTCGAGGAGGGCATGAAGCCGTATCCGGCCGCGCTCAAGGGCGCGGGCGAGATCGGCTTCACCGTGATCTCGATCTCGATCTCGCTGGTCGCGGTGCTGATCCCGCTGTTGATGATGAGCGGCATCATCGGCCGCTTGTTTCGCGAGTTCTCGGTGACGATCGCGATGACCATCGGCGTTTCGGCGCTGGTGGCGTTGACGCTGACGCCGATGATGGCCTCGCGGTTTCTCAAGGCCCACGACGAGGAGAAGCACGGCTGGCTTTACAAGCTCAGCGAGCGCGGCTTTGACGCGATGGCGAACGGCTACGCGCGCGGGCTAGACGTTGCGCTGCGCCACAGCTTCATCACGCTGATGATCTTCCTGGCGACTGTCGCCGCCACCGGCTTTCTGTTCATCAAGATCCCGAAGGGCTTCTTTCCGCAGCAGGACACCGGCATCATCTTCGGCACCACGGTCGCGGCGCAGGACGTGTCGTTCCCAGCGATGTACAAATTGCAGGAGCAGGTCGGCCGCATCGTCCAGGCCGATCCCGCCGTCGCCACGATGGCGATGGGTCTCGGCACCGGCACCGGCAACGCTTCGCAGAACTACGGCCGCATGTTCATCACGCTGAAGCCGCGCGAGGATCGCGACGTCGACGCCTTCCAGGTCATCAGCCGACTGCGGGCCAAGACGGCTCACGTCGTCGGGGTCAAGCTCTATCTTCAGGCGGCGCAGGACGTCACCGTCGGCGCGCGCGCGGCGCTGACCCAGTTCCAATACACGTTGCAGGACGCCAACTACGACGAGCTGAACATTTGGGCGCCGAAGATCCTCGCCAAGCTGCAAGGTCTGCCCGAACTGCGCGACGTCGGCACCGATCAGCAATCTTCAGGCACCACGCTGCAACTGAAGATCGATCGCGACATGGCCGCACGGTTCGGCATTCAGCCGCAGCAGATCGACGACACGCTCTACGACGCGTTCGGTCAGCGCGAGGTGACGCAGTTCTTCACGCAGGTGAACACATATTACGTGGTCGAGGAGATCACGCCCGAGTTGCAGAAGGACCCCAAGACGCTCGACGAGCTTTATCTGCGCTCGCCCAACAACGGCCAACTGGTGCCGCTCAGCGCTTTCGCCAAGTGGACGACCGTCCCGGTGGCGCCGCTGTCGATTAGTCACCAGGGGCAGTTCCCGGCAGTGACGATCAGCTTCAACCTCGCTCCGGGCGTGGCGCTGGGTCAGGCGACCGCCGCGATCCAGCGGGCCGAACAGGATCTCAAGCTGCCGGCGGCGTTGCAGACGGCCTTCCAGGGCAATGCGCAAGCGTTCCAGGATTCGCTGTCGACGGTGCCCTTGCTGATCCTGGCGGCGCTGCTCGCGGTCTATATCATCCTCGGCGTGCTCTATGAGAGCTTCATCCATCCGCTGACGATTCTCTCGACCCTGCCGTCGGCTGGCTTCGGCGCGTTGGCGATCCTGATGCTGGCGGGCTACGAGTTCAGCCTGATCGCGCTGATCGGCGTCATCCTGTTGATCGGCATCGTCAAGAAGAACGGCATCATGATGGTCGATTTCGCCATCGCCGTGGAGCGCGACGAGCAGCTTTCCAGCTTCGAGGCGATCCGCAAGGCGGCGAAGATGCGGTTCCGTCCGATCATGATGACGACGATGGCGGCGATGCTCGGCGGCGTGCCGCTGATGTTCAGCCACGGCACCGGCTCGGAGCTGCGCCAGCCGCTCGGTTACGCGATGGTCGGCGGACTCATCGTCAGCCAGGCGCTGACCCTGTTCACTACGCCGGTGATCTATCTCTATCTCGACCGGCTGTCGCATTGGCTGTCGGGCTCGAAGACAAAAGTGCGCAAGCCGAAGCCGCATGCCGAGGCCGAAGAGGTCTGGCCGGAGGGCGCGCAACAGCCGGCGGAGTAAGCCTCGCCGCCTGCCGTTCCCTCGCCCCGCACTTGGCGGGCGAGGGAGCCGCCGCGGCAGTCAGCCTCACACGTGCAGAATATATTGCCCGATCGGCGTGCGTTCCTGCCAGCCGACGCGCTCCAGTTCGGGAACGTCCTGCTCCTCCTCGGGCCAGCCGAGGCATAGATAGGCGATGAACTTGTAGGGCGCGGGCACGCCGAGATCGGCGCAAAGCGCCGCCGGATCGAGGATTGAAACCCAGCCGAGCCCAAGCCCGCGCGCCCGGGCGGCGAGCCACAGCACGGCGATCATCCCGACCACGGAATAGTCGAGCGTCTCCGGCATCGTGGCCGCGCCGAGCCCGTGGCCCTGCGCCGTGCCGCGATCGCAGAACACCGCGATTTGCGCGGGCGCGGCGTCGAGCCCTTCGAGCTTGAGCCGGGCGTAGGCGGCGGCGTGCGCGACGTCCTGCGCGGCGAGCGCCGCCGCGTTGCAGGCGCAAAAATTGCGCCGCACCGCCTCGCGCTTGGCCGGGGAGGCGACTTCGACGAACCGCCACGGCTGGCTGTTGCCAACCGACGGCGCCATCTGAGCGAGTCGCAGGATTTCGCCGATCAGCGCGCGCGGCACCCCATCGCGCCGGAAGCGCCGCACGTCGCGCCGCCACGAGATGAGCGCATCGAGATCGGCGCGAAACCTTTCGTCGAAGCGCGGCGGCGTGGTCATGAACCCTCGGGACTAGCAAAGAAGAATGCGAACGGCGCCGCGCGCCGGGGACGTGGCTCAACTTGCAAAGTTACCTCCCTCGGCGCAACGCGGCTTTCCTTCAAAGAGCACCAAAAGCGGCGGGCGCGCAATCGCCTCGCGTCCCGTTGACTTGGCCGCCGCCCCGCGCCTATAAGCCGCGCCAAAGCGGCGGGGTTTTTCCGCCGCAATTTTTTTGGGGCCCCGCGGGCCCCCGGGATCAGGAGTTTGCCGTCGTGAAGCGCACCTACCAGCCGAGCAAGATCGTGCGCAAGCGCCGCCACGGATTTCGCGCCCGCATGGCGACGCCGGGCGGCCGTAAGGTCATCAACGCTCGCCGCGCGCGCGGCCGCAAGAAACTCTCCGCCTGACCCTTGCTCGACGACGGGGCCCGCTGGGGACGGCTGACGCGGCGGGCGGAATACCAGCGCGCCGGCAAGGGTCGGCGCGTCAGCGGCACCGCCTTCACGCTGCAAGCCAACGCCCGGCCGCCCGAGGCGCCGGCCGAGGGCCCGCGTATGGGACTGACGGTCACCAAGAAGACCGGCGACTCCCCGGCGCGCCATCGCATCAAGCGCCGGCTGCGCGAAGCCATGCGCCGCGTTTCCGCGCTGGACGCGAAGCCCGACCATGACTACGTGCTGATCGCGCGCCGCGAGGCGCTGTCGATACGGTTCGACGCGCTCGTCGCCGACATCGCCAGCGCGCTTCGCCGGACGGACGCACGCCGAGACCGACGATCATGAATTCCGAGGAGACCCGCAACCTCATCCTGGCGATCGTGCTTTCCGCGATCGTCCTGATCGGTTGGAACTACGTCTTCGCGCCGAAGACGCATCCGGCGCCGGCCAACGCGCCGATCGCGGCGAACTCCGCCGCCAACGGGGTCGCCGCGCCGCAGACCGCGACGCCCGCGATTGACGCGGTCAAACCGCGCGCCGACGCGCTCGCCGCCAGCCCCCGCGTGACGATCGACGCGCCCGGCCTCGGCGGCTCGATCAATCTCGACGGCGGCGAGATCGACGACATTTTCCTGAAAGGCTACCGCGAGACGATCGACCCCGACAGCCCGCATGTCGTGTTGTTCTCGCCCGCCGGCGCCGCCGAGCCCTATTGGGCGGAGACCGGCTTCGTCAGCGCCGACAAGGCGATCAAGGCGCCCAATCGCGAGACCCACTGGACGTCGAGCGGCGGCGACCTCACCCCCGGCCATCCGGTGACGCTCACCTTCGACAACGGCGAAGGTCTGGTGTTCTCGCGCGAGATCGCCGTCGATGACAAATACATGTTCACCGTGGCCGACAAGGTCGAGAACAAGGGCGACAAGCCGGTCTCGCTGCGGCCCTACGCGCTGATCCTGCGACGCGGCACGCCGAAGGTGAGCGGCTATTCCGTGCTGCACGAAGGTTTCGTCGGCGTGATCGGCGACTCCTCGGTGCAGGAGGTCACGTACTCCGGCATCGAGAAGGAGACCAACCGGGTCAAGGAGATGAAGGGACCGGGTGGCTGGCTCGGCTTCACCGACAAATATTGGGCCTCGGCGATCATTCCCGGTCAGACCGAAGACGTCGCCGCGCGCTATTCCGCCAGCGGACCGACGACCCGGCCGGATTACCAGACCGATTTCGTCGCCCCCGCCATCGACGTCGCGCCGGGCGCGTCGGCCTCGCAGCAGACCCGCATCTTCGCCGGCGCGAAGGAAGTTTCGGTCATCGACGAATACGGCGCCAAGTACGGCATCAAGAAGTTCGATCTGATGATAGATTGGGGCTGGTTCTACTTCATCACCAAGCCGTTGTTCAAGCTGATCGATTTCATCTACAAGATCGTCGGCAATTTCGGCGTCGCGATCCTGTGCGTCACCGTGATCGTCAAGGCGGTGTTCTTCCCGCTCGCCAACCAGAGCTATCGCTCGATGGCGAAGATGAAGGTGATCCAGCCAAAGCTCGCGCTGCTGAAGGAGACCTATCCCAACGATCCACAGAAGCAGCAGCAAGCGCAGATGGAGCTGATGCGCAAGGAAGGGGTCAACCCGGTCGCCGGCTGCTTGCCGATGCTGATACAGATCCCGGTGTTCTTCGCGCTTTACAAGGTCATCTTTATCACCATCGAGATGCGCCACGCGCCGTTCTTCGGCTGGATCAAGGATCTGTCCGCGCCCGACCCGACCAACATCTTCAACCTGTTCGGCCTCATCCCGTTCGATCCCACGGTATTGCCGGCGTTCGGCCACTTCCTGCATCTCGGCGTCTGGCCGCTCATCATGGGTTTCACCATGTTCATGCAGATGAAGATGCAGCCGGAGCCGACCGATCCGACGCAGAAGATGATGTTCACCTACATGCCGTTCATCTTCACGTTCATGTTCGGCTCGTTCCCGGCCGGCCTCGTCATCTATTACGCCTGGAACAATTCGCTGACCGTGTTGCAGCAATCGCTGATCATGAAGCGCGCGGGCGCCAAGATCGAGCTGTTCGACAATTTGCGACGAATGTTTGCGCGCCCGGCGGCCTGAAGCGCGCTGGACCTTCCGGCGGCGCGGCGCCAAGATCGACGCAAAGGAGCGCGCCATTTGGCCAACGCGTCGAGCTTTCCTTTCGCGTCCGGCGTAGCGGTCGTCACCGGCGCCGCGAGCGGCATCGGCGCGGCTTTGGCGGCGGAGCTGGCGCGGCGCGGCGCGACGCTCGCGCTGGTCGATAAGGACGGCGAGGGACTGGAGCGGGTCGCCGCCGCCTCGCCGGGACGGATCGCCGGGCTGCACGTCGTCGACCTCGCCGACCCCGACGCCGCCGCGCAGATCGCGAGCGCGGTTCCCGAGTCCGTCAATCTGCTCGTCAACAACGCCGGGGTGGCGCTAGGCGGCCGCTTCGAGCAGGTGACGGCGGAAGATTTCGACTGGTTGATGGCGATCAACTTCGGCGCCGTCGTGCGGCTGACCCGCGCCTTCCTGCCGCGCCTGCGGCAGGCCGGGGAGGCGCGCATCGTCAACGTCTCCAGCGTGTTCGGCCTGATCGCGCCGCCGGGCCAGACGGCTTACGCGGCGAGCAAATTCGCGGTGCGCGGCTTCTCTGAGGCGCTGCGGGCGGAACTGCACGAGACCGGCGTCGGCGTCTCGGTGGTTCATCCCGGCGGCGTTCGCACGAATATCGCCGCCAACGCGCGGCACGCGCCAATCCCGCCGGCCGAATTGGCGGAGGCGGCGCGGCGGTGGGAGAAGATGCTGCGGATGCCGGCGAGCCAAGCCGCAACGATCATCGCCGAGGGGATCGCGCGGCGGCGCGAACGGATACTGGTCGGCGCCGACGCGCGCGTGATCGACGCCTTGCAGCGCTTGCTGCCGGTCGCCCACCCTGTCGTGTTGCGGAGGCTTCTTGGCGCCTAGTCTGCGGCTTCGCGCGTTCTCCGCGCTTCTTCGGCTCAGCGTGCGATCGCGGCTCGGCGACATGCGCGACCTCGAACGGTTGCGGCGCGTGTTCGAGGGCGGGACGGTGCCGCCGCCGCGCGGCGTGCGGTTCCGCGACGATGTCGTCGGCGGCGCGCCTGGGGAGTGGGCGGAAGCCGGCGGCGAGCGACCGCTGCTCTATCTGCACGGCGGCGGCTTCGTCGGATGCTCCCCGAAGACGCATCGCACGATCACCGGCGGCTTCGCGCGACGCGGCTTTCGCGTGTTTGCGCCGGCCTATCGGCTGGCGCCGGCGCATCCGTTTCCCGCGGCCGTCGATGACGTGGTCGCCGCCTGGCGCGGGTTTTCGGCGCAGGTCGGCGGACCGGCCGCGGTCGCCGGCGATTCCGCGGGCGGCAATCTGGCGCTTTCGCTCGCGCTGATCGTCAAGCGCGAGCGCGGCGCGCCGGCGGCGGCGGCGCTGTTCTCGCCCGCGACCGACCTCACCGGCGCCAGCGAGTCCTGGATCGCCAATCGCCATCGCGATGCGATGTTCACCGACGCGCTGCGCAACCTTGGCGTCTATTATCTCAACGGCGCCGACCCCGCCGATCCGCGCTGCTCGCCGCTCCTTGGCGAACTCGACGGGCTGCCGCCGATGCTGTTCCACGTCGGCGAGAGCGAACTGCTGCGCGACGACTCGATCCGCTTCGCGCGCGCCGCCAATGCAGCGGGATCGCGGGCCGAGATCAAGGTTTGGGACGGCGCGCCGCATGTCTGGCAGTTCGTCCACGCCTATGTGCCGGAGGCCCGCGCCTCGCTCGACGAAGCCGCCGCGTTCCTGACCCACGCGCTCGAAGTCGCCGCTCATGACCGAAGTTCTTGACGTCCTGATCGTCGGCGCCGGCCTCTCGGGCGTCGGCATGGCCTGCCACCTGCAACGGCGCGCGCCGTGGGCGCGCTACGCCATCCTCGAAGCCCGCGCGGCGATCGGCGGCACCTGGGATCTGTTCCGCTATCCCGGCGTGCGTTCGGATTCCGACATGTTCACGCTGGGCTTCTCGTTCCGGCCGTGGACGGCGGCGAAGTCGATCGCCGACGGCCCATCGATCCTCGACTACGTGCGGCGGACCGCCGCCGACAACGGCGTCGACAAGCACATCACGTTCGAGACCAAGGTCGTCTCCGCCGCCTGGGACTCCGCGGCGGCGCGTTGGACGGTCGAGACCGAGCGCGGCGGCGCCCGCCAGCGCTATTTCGCGCGCTTTTTGGCGATCTGCGCCGGCTATTACCGCTACGATCGCGGCTATCTACCCGAGTTTCCCGGCCTGGAGAGTTTCGCCGGGCGCATCGTCCATCCCCAATTCTGGCCCGGCGATCTCGATTACGGCGGCAAGCGGGTGCTGGTGATCGGCAGCGGCGCGACGGCGGTGACGATCGTCCCGGAAATGGCGAAGACGGCCCGCGTCACGATGTTGCAGCGCTCGCCGACTTACATGGTCGCCCGCCCGGCGGAAGACCCGTTCGCCAACGCGCTGCGCGCCCGGTTGCCCATGGGGCTCGCCTACAAGCTGACGCGGCTGCGCAACGTTCTGCTCAACCTGTATTTCTATCGGCTGGCGCGCAAATATCCGGAGAAGGGCAAGGCGCAGCTCATCGGCATGGCGCGCGCCGCGCTCGGGCCGGACGTCGACATCGCCGATTTCACCCCGCGTTACGCGCCGTGGGACCAGCGGCTGTGCCTGGTTCCGGACGGCGATTTCTTCCAGGCCGTTCGCGACGGACGCGCGCAGGTGGTCACCGATACGATCGAGACCTTCACCCCGGCGGGCGTGCGAACCCAGTCGGGCCGCAATCTCGACGCCGACATCGTGGTCGTCGCCACGGGGCTGGAGCTCAATGTGCTCGGCGACGTCGCGTTCGAGGTCGACGGCGCTCGCGTCGATTTCTCGCGCCTGCGCACCTACAAGAGCTGCATGTACGAGGGCGTGCCGAACCTCGTCTCGGTGTTCGGCTACACCCATTCGTCGTGGACGCTGAAGGCGGACCTGATCGCCGGCTACGCCTGCCGGCTGCTGAACTTTCTGCACCGCCGCGGGTTCGCCGCCGCGACCCCGCCGCACGCCGAAGGCGCGACGGCGACGCCGGCGTTGGATTTGACCTCCGGCTACATCCAACGCGCCGTCGCCAAGCTGCCGAAGCAGGGCGACAAGGCGCCGTGGCGGGTCTATCAGAACTACGCGAGGGACGTGCGCCTGCTGCGCTTCGGACCCGTCGACGATGGCGTGCTGACCTTCACGCGCGCTGCCCAGCGACTAGCGGCGGCCGAATAGCACGTTCGCTGCGCTGACCTAATTTTCGTTGGTTTCCCTCGCCGTCCGCGCGTGCTAACCCGCGCGCATGACCCGGATCGACGCCCGCTTCGCCGCATTGAAAGACCGCGCCGCGCTGGTGACGTTCGTCATGGCCGGCGATCCCGATTACGAGACCTCCCTTTCGATCGTCAGAGCCTTGCCGGGCGCCGGCGCCGACGTGATCGAGCTCGGCATGCCGTTCACCGACCCGATGGCCGACGGTCCGGCGATCCAGGCGGCGGGCTTGCGCGCGCTGAAAGGTGGCCAGACGCTGGTCAAGACGCTGCGCCTCGTCAGCGAGTTCCGCCAGAGCGACGACGCGACGCCGATCGTGCTCATGGGCTATTACAATCCGATCTATGTCCACGGCGTCGAGAAATTCCTCGTCGAGGCCAAGGCCGCCGGGGTCGACGGGCTCATCGTCGTCGATCTGCCGCCCGAGGAGGACGAGGAGCTGTGCCTGCCAGCGATGAAGGCGGGGCTCAACTTCATTCGGCTGGCGACGCCGACCACCGACGACGCGCGCCTGCCGGCCGTGCTGACCAACACGTCCGGCTTCGTCTACTACGTCTCGATCACCGGCATCACCGGCGCGGCCGCCCCGAACGCCGATTTGGTGGGCGCCGCCGTTGCGCGCATCAAACGGCATACCCATTTGCCGGTTGCGGTCGGCTTCGGCGTGCGCAACGCGGAAAGCGCCGCCGCAATCGCGGCTTGCGCCGACGGCGTCGTGGTCGGCACGGCGCTGGTCGAGGCGGTCCGCAAAGCGCTTCCCGAGGGACGACCGGCCGAGGCGGTCGCCAAGCTGGTCCGCGAATTGGCCGCAGGAGTCGCCGGCGCGACGCGTTGAGGAGGCTCGCATGAACTGGATGTCGAACGTCGTTCCGCCGAAAATCCGTTCGCTGCTCCGGCGCGACACGCCAGAGAACTTGTGGGTCAAATGCCCGGAGAGCGGGCAGCTGGTGTTCCATAAGGACCTCGAAGCGAACCTGATGGTGATTCCGGGCTCCGGCTATCACATGGCGATCGCGCCCCGGCCGCGGCTCGCCGCGCTTTATGACGACGGCGTCTACGACACGATCGCGGCGCCAGAAGTTCCGACCGATCCGCTCAAATTCCGCGACATCAAGCGCTACGCCGACCGGCTGAAGGAGCATCGCGCCAAGACCGGCTCGACGGACGCCGTGGTCGCGGCAGTAGGCAAGCTCGAAGGCCAGGAAGTCGTCACGGCCGTCCACGATTTCGCGTTCCAGGGCGGCACGCTCGGCATGGCGGCCGGCGAGGCGATCGTCACCGCGATGACCGCCGCGGTCGAGAAGCGGGCGCCGTTCGTCATCTTCACCGCCTCCGGCGGCGCGCGCATGCAGGAGGGAATGTTCTCGCTGATGCAGATGGCGCGCACCACCGTCACCGCGCAGCGGCTACGGGCGGCCCGCTTGCCCTATATCGTCGTGCTGACCAACCCGACCACCGGCGGCGTCACCGCCTCCTACGCGATGCTCGGCGACATCCAGATCGCCGAGCCCGGCGCGGTGATCGGCTTCGCCGGCGCGCGGGTGATCGAGCAGACCGTCCGCCAGCGCCTGCCCGAGGGGTTCCAGCGCGCGGAGTTCCTGAAGCAGCATGGCATGGTCGATATGGTCGTCCCGCGCACGGAGATGCGCGCGACGCTGGCGCGGCTCTGCCGCATGTTGACCAAGACGCCCGCGGCGACCGCCGCCTGACCCATCGCGAGCCGCTGTTGACCGACGCCATCACGCAACGCTTCGCGCCCCTGCATCCTCGCCTTGTCGATCTCTCGCTCGGGCGCGTGCAGCGGCTGCTTGCCGATCTCGGCGCCCCGGAAACGCGCGCGCCGCCGATCCTCCATGTCGCCGGCACCAACGGCAAGGGCTCGACCGTTGCGTTCATGCGGGCGATTCTCGAAGCAGCGGGGCGTCGGGTGCATGTCTATACCTCGCCGCATCTCGTGCGCTTCAACGAGCGCATCCGGCTCGCGGGCGAACTCGTCGACGACGCCAAGCTCGACGCCGCGCTCGACGTGTGCGAGCGCGTCAATGATGGGCAGGCGATCTCGGTGTTCGAGATCACCACCGCCGCGGCGTTCCTGCTGTTCAGCGAAACCCCCGCCGACTTTCTTTTGCTCGAAGTCGGCCTCGGCGGTCGCTTCGACGCCACCAACGTAATCCCCCGACCCGCGGCGACCGTCATCACGCCGGTGTCGATGGATCATCCCGAGTTCCTCGGCGCGACGATCGAAAAGATCGCCTACGAGAAGGCCGGCATTTTGAAGGCCGGCGCGCCGGCGATCATTTCGGCGCAGCGCGACGAGGCGTTGCGCGTCATCGAGCGCGAGGCGCTGCGGCTCGGCGTCGCGCGCCGGCTCGAAGGCCGCGACTATTTCATCCGCGCCGAGAACGGCCGGCTCGTTTACGAGGACGACGACGGTCTCCTCGATCTGCCGAAGCCGCGACTGCCGGGACGTCACCAGTTCGGCAACGCGGCCGCCGCGATCGCGACGCTGCGGACAGTCGCCCCTGATCTGCCGCAAGCGGCCTACGAGCGTGGGCTGGCCGAGGCGCAATGGCCGGCGCGGCTGCAACGGCTGCGCGTCGGCCCGCTCGTCGCCCGCGCCCCGGCGGGGGCCGAGGTCTGGCTCGACGGCGCGCACAACGAGGCCGGCGGCCGCGTCGTCGCCGAGGCGATGGCGGATTTCGAGGACGCCTCGCCGCGGCCGCTGGTGATGATCTGCGGCACGCTGTCGGCGAAGGACACGGGCGCCTTCCTCGCCCATTTCAAGGGCCTCGCGCGCGAAGTGATCGCCGTCCCGATCCCCGGCGAACACGCCGCCCGCTCGGCCGACGAGATCGCCGGCTTCGCCGCCCGCGCCGGCCTGCCGACGAGCGTCGCCGCCAGCGTCGGCGCGGCGCTCGACGCGATCGCCGCCGAGAACTGGCCGCAGCCGCCGCGCATCCTGATCGCCGGCTCGCTCTATCTCGCCGGCGCCGTGCTCGCGGAGAACGGCAATCCGCCGAACTGACCTCTGCGAGACCTGATTGGCCCGCACCCGCTCTTATGTCTGCCAGAATTGCGGCGCCGATCTCGCAGCGCTGGCAGGGGAAGTGCGACGCCTGCGGCGAGTGGAACACCATCATCGAGGAGGCGGCGGCGCTCGGCGTCGGCGGCGCCGCGGTGCGCAAGGGCGTCGGCGGCCGCCCGTTCCCGCTGGAGGACCTTGTCCGGCGCCTCCGCGCCGCTGACGCGGATCGTCACCGGCGTCGGCGAACTCGACCGGGTCGCCGGCGGCGGCTTCGTGCCGGGGTCGGCGACGCTGATCGGCGGCGAGCCCGGCATCGGCAAATCGACGCTGCTGATCCAGGCCTGCGCGGCGCTGGCGCGGCGCGGCGGCCGGGTCGTCTACGTCTCCGGCGAGGAATCGACCGAGCAGATACGGCTGCGCGCCGCCCGGCTGGGGCTCGCCGACGCGCCGGTGCAGCTCGCGGCGCAAACCCTGGTCGAGGACATCGTCGCCACGCTCGGCTCCGGCGACGCGCCGAAATTCGTCATTCTCGATTCGATCCAGACCCTGTGGAGCGACGCGGTCGAATCCTCGCCCGGCACGGTCAGCCAGGTGCGCGCGGCCAGCCAGGCGCTGATCCGCTACGCCAAATCGAGCGGCGCGGCGATCGATCATGGTCGGGCACGTGACCAAGGACGGCCAGATCGCCGGCCCGCGCGTGGTCGAGCACATGGTCGACGCCGTGATGTCGTTCGAGGGCGAGGGCGCGCATGCGTTCCGCGTGCTGCGGGCGATCAAGAACCGCTTCGGCGCCACCGACGAGATCGGCGTGTTCGAGATGACCGGCGCCGGGCTCGCCGAGGTCGCCAACCCCTCGGCGTTGTTCCTCGCCGGCCGCGATCGTCGCGGCGCCGGGCGCGGCGGTGTTCGCCGGCGTCGAGGGCGCGCGGCCCGTGCTGGTCGAGATCCAGGCGCTGGTCGCGCCATCGACGCTCGGCACGCCGCGACGCGCCGTCGTCGGCTGGGATTCGAGCCGGCTCGCCATGGTGCTGGCGGTGCTGGAGGCGCACGGCGGGCTGAAGCTCGGCGGCCACGACGTCTATCTCAACGTCGCCGGCGGCCTGCGGATCAATGAGCCCGCCGCCGATCTCGCCGCCGCCGCCGCGCTGGTGTCTTCGCTGGTCGGCGTCGCGCTGCCGCACGACGCCGTCTATTTCGGCGAGATCGCGCTCTCGGGCGCGGTGCGCGCGGTCAACCACACCGGCTTGCGGCTCAAGGAGGCCGCCAAGCTCGGCTTCGCCCGCGGTTTCGCGCCCGGCGGCGGAGCCAAGGACGAGGACCGCCCGATGCCGGTCGCGACCGTCGCTTCGGTGGCGAGCCTGGTGGCGGAAATCGCCGCGGCGGGGGTGGCGGCGCGACCGCAAAAGCGCGAGGCGGACAAGGCGTGACGAACCGGGCGCCCTCCGTTATAAGGCGCCGCGTTGCGGAAACCGGCGCTGCGCCAAGTGCGCGCGCCAACGAGGCCCCTTGATGCCGTCTTACCTTGATATCGGCGTGATCGGCGTCGTCTTCGTATCCGCTGTTTTGTCCCTGATGCGCGGCTTCACCCGCGAGGTGCTGGCGATCGGCTCGTGGATCGCCGCCGCCGCAGCGGCCTATTACCTGCACCCTTTGCTGCTGCCCTATCTCGCGCCGTATATCCATAAGCCCGTCGTGCTGGAGGCGGTGGCGGCGGCGGTCGTGTTCTTCGCCACGCTGATCATCGTCTCGCTGTTCACCGTCCGGCTGTCCGACGCGATCCTCGATTCGAAGATCGGCGCGCTCGACCGCTCGCTCGGCTTCGTGTTCGGCGCGGTGCGCGGCTTTCTGCTCGCGGTGGTCGCGTTCGCGATCTTCAACTGGCTGGTCGGCGACAAGCAGCAGCCGGACTGGGTGGCGCGGGCCAAGACGAGGCCGATGTTGACCGACACCGCCGACCGCATCATCGCCCTGTTGCCGGAGGACGCCGCGACGACTTTGGAGACCTGGATCAAGTCGAAGACCGCCCCAAGCGGCGCCGACGTCCCCGCCGACGAGACCAAGCCCGGCATGGTCGAGCCGAGCCCGACCCCGACCCCCGCCGCGACGCGCGCGCCGGCATTGAAATCCGGCTCCGCCGACCGAGATAAGCTGGACGCGCTCATCAACGGCAAGGTGACGCTCCCGCCACCCGCCCCCGCTCCCTCGCTGTCGAAACCTTGACCCACGCTTTTGACCTCGACGCCGACCGCCTGCGCGAAGAGTGCGGCGTGTTCGGCATTCTCGGCCATCCCCAGGCCGCGGCGCTCACCGCGCTCGGGCTACATGCGCTGCAACATCGCGGGCAGGAGGCGGCCGGCATCGTCGCCTTCGATGGCGAGCGGTTCCACGCGGAGCGGCGGATGGGGCTGGTCGGCGACCATTTCTCCAGCGCCGCGACGATCGAGCGCCTGCCGGGATCGGCGGCCATGGGGCACGTCCGTTACGCAACGACCGGCGAAACAATCCTGCGCAACGTGCAGCCGTTGTTCGCCGAACTCGCGGCGGGCGGCCTCGCCGTCGGGCACAACGGCAACCTGACCAATGGCTTGACGCTGCGGCGCGAACTGATCGCCGAAGGCGCAATCTGCCAATCGACCTCGGACACCGAGGTCGTGCTGCTGCTGACCGCCCGGTCGCGCAAGCGCCGCATCGTCGATCGCTTCATCGACGCGTTGCAGCAAATCGAGGGCGCCTATGCGCTGGTCGCGCTGACCAACAAAAAGCTGATCGGCGCGCGCGACCCGCTCGGCATCCGTCCGCTGGTGCTCGGCGAACTCGACGGCTGCCCGATCCTGACCTCGGAGACCTGCGCGCTCGACATCATCGGCGCGCGCTTCGTACGCGATGTCGAGAACGGCGAGGTCGTGGTGATCGACGAGACCGGCGTCACCAGTCTGAAGCCGTTTTCGCCGCGCGCTGCGCGGCCCTGCATCTTCGAATATGTCTATTTCGCCCGTCCCGATTCAATCGTGCACGGCCGCTCGGTCTACAACGCCCGCAAGGCGATGGGGGCGGAACTGGCGCGCGAGGCGCCGGCGATCGCTGACGTCGTCGTGCCGGTCCCCGATTCCGGGGTGCCGGCGGCGCTCGGCTACGCCCAGGCGCTCGGGCTGCCGTTCGAACTCGGCATCATCCGCAACCACTACGTCGGCCGCACCTTCATACAGCCGACGCAGACGATCCGCGAGAGCGGCGTCAAGCTCAAGCACAACGCCAACCGCGCCGTCGTCGAAGGCAAGCGCATCGTGCTGCTCGACGATTCGATCGTGCGCGGCACCACCAGCGTCAAGATTGTCGCGATGATGCGCGAGGCCGGCGCGCGCGAGGTCCACTTCCGCATCTCGTCGCCGCCGATCGCCCATCCGGATTTCTACGGCATCGACACGCCGGAGCGCGACAAGCTGCTCGCGGCGCGGCTGTCGATCGAGGAGATGCGCGCGTTCATCGGCGCCGACAGCCTCGCCTTTCTCTCGGTCGATGGAATTTATCGGGCGATGGGGTATCCCGGCCGCAACCCCGCGGCGCCGCAATTCACCGACCATTGTTTCACCGGCGACTACCCGACCCCGCTCGCCGATCTCGAACTGGAGCGGCGCGGCGTCGGGTTGCTTGCAGAAGTTTTGTAACAGCGTTGACCCGAGCTTAACGGCGTTGCTAGATTTGACTTAGCGGCTTTGCTAACTCCTATATGATTTGGTGTTACACGTTGTCCTTGGGTCGCAACCTTGAGGAGAACGTGTTGAACAACGCCAAAACCAACCCGTTTGCCGATATTGACCCCCGTCTGCTCAGCGAGGCGTTCCGCCGCGCGCGCGAACGGGCGCCGACGACGCGAGTCAATTCCAATTCCCTGCTGACCGCCATCTTCGCGGAGGCCCGCCTCGGCACGCGCGACATGTACGGGCTCGTCAAGGCGGCCGAGGCGAAAAGCCGAGGAAGCGCGGCCTGAACGGCTCGGCGGCCGGCGCGCCTTACCGCCGGTCCTGCGCCTCTCGTCGCAAAGTTCTCCCGGACCATGCCTTTGAACCGTTTCTTTGACGACGCCAGGTCCTCCACACGCCGCAGGGCGCCGCGCGGCGCCAGTGACGACGGACCGCTGGCGGATCTCGACCAGGCGCTCGCCGACCGGCAATTCCGCGCGCTGCCGCCTTGGCTCGAAGAGCGTTTCCAGAGCGAAACCGCCGACGATCAGGCGCGCGCCCTGTTCCGCGCCAGCCTGGCGGCGGCGCTGGTCTATAATGTCCAGCTCATCGCCGAATCGTCGTTGACTCCCGACGCGCTCGGCTACGCGGCGGCGCTGCATTTCGGCGTCGTCACCCCCGCGCTGTTGATGATCGCCGCCTTCGCGCGTAGCGCCGTCACCGCGTGGCGACGCGATATGCTCGCGGTGGCGATGCCGGTACTGATCGCGTTGCAGGTGACAGCGACCTATTTCGCGAGCGCCTCGGAAGGCTCGCCGTCATATCTGACGCTGTTGACGGTCATTCCGATCCTCTGCAACGCAAGCCTGCCGCTGAGCTCGCGCGCCGCGTTGTGGACGACCGCTCTCTGTCTGGGGCTGCTGGCCATCGTCGCCCGCGCGCCGCATCTCGCGCCGCAGCCGGTCTATCTCGGCGGATTGATCCCGATATCGCTGTGCGTGCTGATGACGCTGTATTCCGCGTTCCAGCGCAATCGCGCGGCGCGGCGCAGCTACATGCTCGATCTGCGCAACCGGATGCGGATGGACGAGGTCGGCCTGGAGGCTCGCCACGACCCGCTGACCGGACTCGCCAACCGCCGTCGCCTCGAAGAGACGGCCGCCAAACTGTGGGCGAAGGACAGCGCCTATGTGTCGCCGGTCTCCGTGGTGCTCTACGACGTCGATCGGTTCAAGAGCTACAACGACCTCTACGGGCATCAGGCCGGCGACGAGTGCCTGCGAAAGGTCGGCGCCTGCGCGCGCGAGGAGATCGGCGCGGAGGATGACGTCGCCGCGCGCTACGGCGGCGAAGAGTTCATCCTGCTGTTGCCGAGGACGCCGCTCGGCGAAGCGCGCCGGGTCGCCGAACGATTGCGCGCTGCGGTGGCGGCGATGCGCATCCCGCACGCCGGCGGCGAGGAACTCGGGGTGGTGACGGCGAGTTTCGGCGTCGCCAGCGCCGACATCGGGGTTTGCAGCTTTGCGACGTTGACCGCCGAGGCCGACGCCGCCCTCTATCGCGCGAAGCGCACCGGCCGCAATCGCGTGCTTGCCGCGGGCCTGGGCTCGCCGCGCGGGGGACCGAAGGCCGCTTGACCGCTTGCGCCCAGTCGCGTTCGCCGCCATTCTGAAGCGCATGGCGCGCAGATTTATCCCCGAGATTTTTCACAATGCGCTCGGGTCGTTCGCGCCGGTCGCCCGCGTCGCCGACGGCGAGACCATAATCACCGAGACGGTCGACGCGTGGGGCTTTGACAAGACCGGCGCCCGTCGTCAGCCGCCGCCGAACCCGATGACCGGCCCGTTTCATGTCGAGGGCGCCGAGCCGGGCGACGCGCTGGAGGTCCGCATCGCTCGGATGACCGCCAACCGGAACGAGGGCTGGACCTTCGCGCCCGTGGCGGCGAATGTCGTCGACCCCGGCGCCGCCGCGGCTCTGCCGAAACGCGAGCGGGCGCTGTGGCGGCTTGAGGGCGAGACCGCACGGCTCGGCGATCCGCCGGCGGCGCTGAGGAACTTCGTCGTCCCCTACGCGCCGATGCTGGGATGTTTCGGCGTCGCGCCGCCGCTCGGCCAGGCAATTTCCACCGCGACCAGCGGCCCCTATGGCGGCAACATGGATTACCGCCGGTTCGGCCCCGGCGCGATCGTCCGTTTCCCGGTATTCGCGCCCGGCGCGTTGTTCTTTCTGGGCGACGGGCACTTCGCGCAAGGGGACGGCGAGATCGTCGGCACCGGCATCGAAACCTCGTTCGAGGTCGAGTTCACGGTCAAGGTCTTGAAGGGCCGAAAGATCAACTGGCCGCGCGGCGAGACGGCGGATTACGTCTTCACGGTCGGCAACGCCCGCCCGCTCGATCAGGCTTTGCAACACGCCACCACCGAGATGATCGCCTGGCTCGGCGAGGACTACGGCCTCGACCCGCTCGCCGCCAGCCATCTGCTGGGGCAGACGGTTCGTTACGACGTGGCGAACGTGTTCAATCCCGCCTATTCCGTCGCCTGCCGTCTCAGCAAGCGCACGCTCGCCGCGCTCGCCGCATGAGCGCAGCCGTCCGGGCGCGGGCGACGGCGCCCGAGCCGATCGAGAATCGGCTGGTCGCGCTCGCCGCCGAGCACGTGCGACGTTTCGGCGCGTCGCGGACGACGGTCGTCGGCGTCGCCGAGGACGCCGGCATGACGCACGCCAACGTCTACCGCTATTTTCCCTCGAAAATCGCGCTTCTGGAGGAAGTCACGGCGGCGTGGCTGCGGCCGCTGGAGGCGAAGCTGCGCGAGGCCGCCGACGGCGCCGATCCCGCCTACGATAAGCTCGAGCGCATGCTTCTCGCCGTGCATCGCGCCTATCGCGCCAAGCTCGACGCCGACCCCGCCTTGTTCGACCTGCTGGTGAATTCGCTGACCAAGGACGGCGCCGCCGCGCGAAAGCACCGCGCGCGGGTGCAATCGGAGATCCAGCGCGTCGTGGAGGAAGGCGTCGCCTCCGGCGCCTTCGCGATGGCCGACCGGCGGCGCGCGCTGGCGTTGCTGTTCGACGCCAGCCACCGGTTCCTTCATCCCGTGGCGCTGCGGCTTGACCGCGATACGCCGGCTGCTGCGCTGGCGCAGCGCTTCGAGCGCATCGTGTCGATGACGCTTCGCGCGCTCAGAACCGGGCGGACGTGAGGATTGGGTCGGACGTTCGAGCGCTCTCAGAAAAACGCCGCCAGCGCCTTGGCGGTCGGCTCCGGCGCCTCCTCGGGCAGGAAATGGCCGCAATCGAGGCCCGCCCCGCGCACGTCCGTCGCCCAGCGCCGCCATACCTCCAACGGGTTTTCGCCCTTGGCGGGGATGCCCCCTGCGCCCCACAGCGCCAGCAGCGGGGCGGCGATCTTGCGGCCGGCGGCGTGGTCGGCGTCGTCGATCGCCCGGTCGATCGTCGCCCCGGCGCGATAATCCTCGCACATCGCGTGGACCCGGGCGGGATCGCGGAACGCGGCGCGATAGGCCGCAAGCGCGTCCGGCGCAAAACTCTTAAGCGTCTGGCCGCCGGTCCAACTGGGAAGCGTCATGTCGACGTAGGCGATCGGCGCGGCGTTGATGAGCGATTCCGGCAACGGTTCGGGCTGGGCGAGGAACATCCAGTGGTAAACAGCCATGGCGCGCGCGGCGTCCATGCCAGCCCACATCTCCCAGGTCGGCACGATGTCGAGCACGGCGACCTTCGTCACCGTCTCGGGATGATCGAGGGCGAGCCGATAGGCGACGCGACCGCCGCGGTCGTGGCCGGCGACGGCGAAACGGGGATGGCCGAGCGCCGCCATCAGCGCCACCGCATCCTGCGCCATGACGCGCTTGGCGTATCGCTCGCCCTTATGCGAATCAGGGACCGAGGAGCGCCCGTAGCCGCGCAAATCCGCGGCGACGATGGTGAAGCGCGACGCGAGCGCATCGGCGACCTGCGCCCACATCAAATGCGATTGCGGATAGCCGTGCAGCAGCAGCAGCGGCGGCCCGGCGCCGCCGACGCGGGCGAAGATCGTCGCCTCGCCGAGGGCGATCTCGTGGCTGGCAAAGCCGGCGAACTCGGACATGGCGGCTCCTTTCGTTGCGCCGAAACCTAGCGCCATCCCGCGAACAAGACAAAACAGTCCCGGTCTCCGGAGGCATTTGACCGATCGGTCAGATTCACGATAGCGTTTTGGCTCCGGATCGCTCACGGGGGAAAATTTGGCCGACCTCTCGAATGTTCGCGTCAATGGGCAGCGACTTTGGGACGCGCTGATGGAAATGGCCAAGATCGGCGCGACGCCGAAGGGCGGTTGCAAGCGCCTCACCCTCACCGACCTCGACCGCGAGGGCCGCGAGCTATTCCGCGCCTGGTGCGAGAAGGAGGGGTGCACGGTCGAAGTCGACGAGATGGGCAACATGTTCGCCACCCGCGCCGGCGTCGAGAACGACCTGGCGCCGGTGCTGATGGGCAGCCATCTCGACACCCAGCCGACCGGCGGCAAGTTCGACGGCGTGCTGGGGGTGCTCGGCGCGCTCGAGGTGGTGCGTTCGCTCAACGATCTGAAGATCAAGACGCGGCGGCCGATCATCGTCGCCAACTGGACCAACGAAGAGGGTTCGCGCTTCGCCCCGGCGATGGTGTCGTCGGGCGTGTTCGCCGGCGTTTACTCCAAGGAGTTCGCCTATTCGCGCGTCGACGCCGAGGGCAAGACGCTCGGCGACGAACTTGCGCGCATCGGCTTCAAGGGCGACAAGCCGATCGGCGGCTTCCCGATCCATGCCTCGTTCGAACTGCACATCGAGCAGGGGCCGATCCTCGAAGACGAGACTATCGACGTCGGCGTCGTCACCCACGGCCAGGGGCAGCGCTGGTACGAGATCAAACTCACCGGCTTCGAGAGCCACGCCGGCTCGACGCCGATGGCGCGCCGCAAGGATGCGTTGCTCGGCGCGGCGCGCATCGTCGAACTCGTCAACAAGATCGGCCTGTCGAAGGCGCCGCTGGCGATGGCGACCGTCGGCATGCTGAACCCCTATCCGGGCTCACGCAACGTGATTCCCGGCGAGGTGTTCATGACCTCGGAATTCCGCCACCCCGTCGACGCGACGCTGAGCGAGATGGATGCGGCGTTCAAGGAGGGCGTCGAGGCGATCTGCAAGGCGATCGGCCTGACCTACGATCTCAAGCAGGTGTTCTACTACGCGCCCGTCGAGTTCGACAAGGCTTGCGTCTCCGCGGTGCGCGAGGCGGCCAAGCACCTGGGGCTGTCGCATCGCGACATCGTCTCCGGCGCGGGGCACGACGCTTGCTATCTCGCCCGCGTCTGCCCGACCTCGATGATCTTCACGCCCTGCGTCGACGGCATCAGTCACAACGAGGTCGAGGACATCAAACAGGAATGGTCGACCGCCGGCGCCAACGTGCTGCTGCACGCGGTGCTGGAGAAGGCCGAGATCGCAGGCTGAATCGCGTTCTCCTCCGAAGAAACAACAACGCAAAGCAGGCCGTCATTGCGAGCGAAGCGAAGCAATCCAGCGCGGGGACGGGGCGACGCCGGCGCCGCTTGCGCAAGCCCGCGCTCAGCATCATGGCAAGGTTGGATGGCTTCGCTTCGCTCGCCATGACGGATTTGACGCTAAACATTAGGAGACAACCATGACCACGCTCATCAAAGGCGGCACGATCGTCGCGGCGGACCGCTCCTATGTCGCCGACGTGCAGATCGAGGGCGAGACGATCAAGGCGATCGGAACCGGGCTTACAGGCGACAAGGTGATCGACGCCAAGGATTGTCTGATCATGCCCGGCGGCATCGACCCGCACACCCATCTCGACATGCCATTCATGGGCACGAGCTCGGCCGACAATTACGACAGCGGCACCAAAGCAGCGCTCAGCGGCGGCACGACGATGGTCGTCGATTTCTGCATCCCCGACCGCGGCCAGCCGCTGATGGACGCCATCGCCGCCTGGGACAAGCGCGCCGAACTCGCCACCACCGACTACGCCTATCACATGTGCATCACCTATTGGTCGGACAAGGTGCGCGAGGACATGGGCAAGGTGGTCGCCCACGGCGTAACCAGCTTCAAGCATTTCATGGCCTACAAAGGCGCGTTGATGGTCAACGACGAGGAGATGTTCGCCTCGTTCTCGCGCTGCGCCGAACTCGGCGCGCTGCCGCTCGTCCACGCGGAGAACGGCGAGCTGGTCGCGGCGTTGCAGAAATACTACCTCGCCAAGGGCGTCACCGGCCCCGAGGGCCACGCGCTGTCGCGCCCGCCCGACGTCGAGGGTGAGGCCGCCAACCGCGCCATCGTGCTCGCCGATCAGGCCGGCGTGCCGCTCTACATCGTGCATGTCTCGTGCATCGAGGCGCATGAGGCGATCGCGCGCGCCCGCGCCAACGGCAAGCGCGTCTACGGCGAGCCGTTGATCCAGCATCTGGTGCTCGACGAGAGCGAATATTTCAACCCGGATTGGGCGCACGCGGCGCGGCGGGTGATGAGCCCGCCGTTTCGCGACAAGAAGAACCAGGACGATCTCTGGAATGGGCTCCGCGCCGGTTCGCTGCAAGTGGTGGCGACCGACCATTGCGCGTTCACCACCAAACAAAAGGAGTTCGGCCGCGACGATTTCACCAAGATCCCGAACGGCACCGGCGGCCTCGAAGACCGAATGCCGGTGCTGTGGACCTACGGCGTCGGCACCGGCCGGTTGACGCCGAACGAGTTCGTCGCCGCGACCTCGACCAACATCGCCCGCATCCTCAACCTCTATCCGCGCAAAGGCGCGATTCTGCCGGGCGCCGACGCCGATCTGGTCGTGTGGGACCCCAAGGCGAGCAAGACCATCACCGCCGCCAACCAGCAGTCGATCATCGACTACAACGTGTTCGAAGGCGTGAAGGTCAACGGCCTGCCGCGCTACACGCTGTCGCGCGGCTCGGTGGTGTTCGAGGATGGCCGCGTGCTCGCCAACAACGGCCGCGGCCGGTTCGTGAAACGCGAGCCGTTCTCGCCCGACTCGGCGGCGCTGGCCCGATACAAGCAGCACACGGCGCCGAAGGCGGTCGCGCGCGCATGAACATGGCGACGAAGCTCAACGCGATTGAGATCGACGACGTTTCGTTGACGTTTACGACGAACGACGGCCCGGTTCGCGCGTTGAGCGGCGTCAGCTTGAACATCGCCAGGGGCGAGTTCGTCTCGTTGATCGGCCCGTCCGGCTGCGGCAAGACGACGCTGTTGCGCGCCGTCGCCGATCTGGAGGCGCCGACGTCGGGGACGATCCGGGTCAATGGCATGAGCCCGCAAGAAGCGCGGTTGAAGCGCGCCTATGGTTACGTGTTCCAGGCCCCGGCGCTGTATCCCTGGCGCACCGTCGGCGGAAACATTGCGTTGCCGCTGGAGATCATGGGCGTCGATCGCGCCGAGCGCAAGAAGCGCGTCGAGCGCGGGCTGGAGCTTGTCAACCTCACGGGCTTCGGCGGCAAGTTCCCCTGGCAATTGTCGGGCGGCATGCAGCAGCGCGCCTCGATCGCCCGCGCGCTGTCGTTCGATCCGGATTTGTTGCTGATGGACGAGCCGTTCGGGGCGCTCGATGAGATCGTGCGCGACATGCTCAATCAACAATTGCTGCAACTGTGGGAGAAGACCGGCAAGACGGCGCTGTTCGTCACGCACTCGATTCCGGAGGCGGTGTTTCTGTCAACGCGTATCGTCGTGATGTCGCCGCGGCCCGGGCGGATTCAAGAGGTGATAGAGTGCTCCTTTCCCCGTACGCGCACGCTCGACATCCGCGAGACGCCGGAGTTTTTGGCGGTGGCGCACCGGGTGCGGCAGGGGTTGCGCGAGGGGCATAGCTACGATGTTTGACGCCGCCTGCGCCGCGAGTCCCCCCTCTCCCCTCGCGGGAGAGGGGTCGGGGGTGAGGGGGGCGCGACGCGCGGACGCCCCCTCATCCGGCCTTCGGCCACCTTCTCCCGCGAGGGGAGAAGGCCTTGATTCTGCAACCGAACTGACGGCATGAACCGCGTCCTCCCGCTCCTCACCATCCTCGCCGCTTTGTTCGCGATCTGGTACGTCGCCGCCGCGGTGATGAACGCGCCGCTGCAACGCGACCTGTTCGCCAATAACGACAACAAGACCTACACGACCGGCGATCTCATCACCGCGACGCTCAACATGGAGCGCCCGAAGCTGCCGGCCCCGCATCAGATCGCCGCCGAGCTTTACAAGCTCATCTTCGCCACCGATCCGACCTCCAAGCGCAGCCTCGTCTACCACGCCGGCATCACGCTCGAAGAGACCGTGATCGGCTTCGCCATCGGCGCGGCGCTGGGCGTCGGCCTGGCGGTGCTGATTGTCGCCGCGCCGTTCCTCGACCGTTCGCTGATGCCGTGGATCGTCGCCTCGCAAACCGTGCCGATCATCGCGCTCGCGCCGATGATCGTCGTCATCCTCAACCAGTTCGACATCGGCGGCATCACGCCGAAGGCGGCGATCGCCGCCTATCTCTCGTTCTTCCCGATCACCGTCGGCATGGCGAAGGGGCTGCGCACGCCGGACCCGCTGCAACTCGATTTGATGCGCACCTATTCGGCGACGTCCGCGCAGGTGTTGATGAAACTGCGCGCGCCGTCGAGCCTGCCGTTCTTCTTCGCCAGCATGAAGATCGGCGCCGCCGCCGCGCTGGTCGGGGCGGTCGTCGCGGAGGTGACGAAGAGCGAGGACGGCGGCCTCGGCGCGCGCCTGCTCGCCGGCTCCTACTATGGGCAGACCGTGCAGATCTGGGCGGCGTTGTTCACCGCCGCCGCGCTGTCCGGCGCGCTTGTTGGGCTCATCGACCTGATTGGCCGCCTCACGCTCAAACGCTTAGCGTTCCCGGCATGAGCCCGCGCCGCCTGCGCGATCTCGCGCCGCCGCTGCTGTTCGGCCTCGCCGTGCTGCTGATCTGGGAAGCGGGGGTGCGGCTGTTGCAGGTGCCGGCGGTGATCTTACCGGCGCCCTCCGCCATCGCCTGGCGGCTCGCGCACTCCGTCCCGACGCTCGCCGCCGATTTCGCACAGACGATCCGTGGCGTGCTCGCCGGCTATTTCATCGGCAGCGCCAGCGGTCTCGTGGTCGCCATTCTCATCGACCGCTCGCCGTTCCTGCAACGCGGTTTATTGCCCCTAGGCAATCTCGTCTCGGCGCTGCCGATCATCGGCGTCGCGCCGATCATGGTGATGTGGTTCGGCTTTGACTGGCAGTCGAAGGCGGCGGTGGTGGTCATCATGACGTTCTTCCCGATGCTGGTGAACGCCGCCGCGGGTCTGCGGAGCGCCGGCGCGATGGAGCGCGACCTGATGAAGACCTACGCTGCGGACTATTCGCAGACGCTCCTCAAGCTGCGCCTGCCCGCAGCGCTGCCGTTCGTGTTCAACGCGCTGAAGATCAACACGACGCTCGCCATGATCGGCGCGATCGTCGCGGAGTTCTTCGGCACGCCGACGGTCGGCATGGGTTTTCGCATTTCGACCGAGGTCGGGCATCTCTCGATCGACATGGTGTGGGCGACGATCGTGGTGGCGGCGGTGACGGGGTCGCTGTTCTATGCCATCGTCGCGACGGTCGAGCGGCGGGCGACGTTTTGGCATGCGTCCTATCGGGCTAAATAGCTGGAGGAGAGGATAATGAACAAATTCGCATATTCGTTGATGGGGGCGGCGGCGCTGTTCGTCGCGACGGGGGCTCACGCCGCCGACAAGGTGACGCTGCAACTCAAGTGGGTCACGCAGGCGCAGTTCGCCGGCTACTACGTCGCCAAGGAGAAGGGCTTCTACAAGGCCGAAGGGCTCGACGTGACGATCAAGCCAGGAGGCCCGGACGTGGCGCCGGAGCAGGTGCTCGCCGGCGGCGGCGCCGACGTCGTGGTCGACTGGATGCCGGCCGCGCTCGCCGCGCGCGAGAAGGGCGAGCCGATGGTCAACATCGCCCAGCCGTTCAAGCATTCGGGCCTCGAACTGACCTGCCGCGCCGACACCGGCATCAAGGCGCCGGCGGACCTGAAGAACCACACGCTCGGCGTCTGGTTCTACGGCAACGAATATCCGTTCCTCAACTGGATGGGCAAACTCGGGCTCAAGACCGACGGCTCGACCGGCGGCGTCAAGGTGCTGAAGCAGGGCTTCAACGTCGATCCGCTGTTGCAGAAGCAAGCGGACTGCATCTCGACCATGACCTATAACGAATATTGGCAGGTGATCGACGCCGGCTACAAGCCTGAGCAACTCGTCGTGTTCAAATACGAGGATCAGGGCGTCGCGACGCTGGAGGACGGCCTTTACGTTCTGGAGCCGAAGCTGAAGGACCCGGCGTTCGTCGACAAGATGGCGCGCTTCGTGCGCGCGTCGATGAAAGGTTGGGCGGACGCGCGCGCCAATCCAAAGGACGCGGTCAAGTTCGTGCTCGACAACGACGCCACCGGCGCGCAGACCGAGCATCATCAGACGCAGATGATGGGGGAGATCAACAAGCTGACCGACGGCTCCGACGGCAAGCTCGACACGGCCGATTACCAGCGCACGGTCAACACGCTGCTGTCGGGCGGCTCGGACCCGGTGATCTCGAAGCCGCCGGAGGGCGCGTACACGACGGCGGTGACGGACAAGGCGCTGAAGTAAGGCGCGCAAGCGGGCGGGGCGCGCGGCGCCTCGCCCTCGTCAATCGGGAAGCGGCCCGGTTTTGATAAGACCGGGGCTGGGCGGCGCGTTGGCGGCGAGCTCCGCCAGCACCTTGTCGATGCCGGAAGAGCTGATGCGGAACAGCCCGGAATAGGGCTCGCTGAACTCGATGATGAGAAAGATCGCGCTGGCGATGGCGAACGCGCCGGCGGCGTCGGCCAGCGCCGAGACGATGGACAAATTGCCCATCAAGCCGAAGCCCAAAAACAGCAATGACGACCAGATCTGCACCATGACGATCAACAGCTCTGGGACCGGATTGACGAGCTGACGCGACATCAACAACTGGGTCTGCACGATGGATTGCGCCATTGGCTTGGCGGTCGCCAGGAGTTGCTTGCGGTCATCATCCGCGGGGTGCAGCCCCGAAAAGAAGGAATCGATGCTGTGCAGCTTCTCGCGCGCCAACGCGAAGCTGATCTCAACATCCGGCGATTTGCCGCCGAAATAGCGCTCACGGGAGCGACGAACCGCGTCGCGCAAGCCTAGCCGCCCCGCCGTCGCTTCGGGACCATATTGCTCCAACAGATAATCGAGCTGCAACGTGGTCACGCTGAGCGTCTGCGATTCCGTCTGCTGAGTGGCGAAGACGCCGTAGCTCGTCCAGATCAGGAGGCCCAGCACCAGCGCGAGCAGCAGCGCGACCACGCCGATCACCGAGCCGACCGCGCCGCGCCCGTCCGTTATGAAATGCGCCGGGATGATGGCTTGCAGCGCCAGTCCCACCATCGCGCAGAGGAACGCCGACACCGCGACGAACGACGCGCGCCGCACCGACGCCATGTGTGATCCCCCCGTCGCCAAATCGCCGCCCATGGAATCCCGGTCCAACTGTTGTTTGGCGTGGCGCACTTCCCCAGCGAACGCCGCCCCCAGTTTGATTGTGGCCGGAATGCGCGGCGACGGCAAGCCGCCGTCAGCCGACGTCGAACTTCACGCCCTGCGCCAGCGGCAGGCTGCGGCCGTAGTTCACTGCGCTGGTCTGCCGGCGCATGTAGGCTTTCCAGGCGTCCGACCCGCTTTCGCGGCCGCCGCCGGTCTCCTTCTCGCCGCCGAACGCGCCGCCGATCTCCGCGCCCGACGGCCCCATATTGACGTTGGCGATGCCGCAGTCCGAGCCGCGCGCGCTCAAGAAACGCTCGACCTCGCGAATGTCGGTGGCGAAGATCGACGACGACAGGCCCTGCGGCACGCCGTTCTGCAAGGCGATCGCCTCGTCGAGGTCCTTGTATTTGAGCGCGTACAGGATCGGCGCGAAAGTTTCCTCGACAACCGGGCCTTCCTGTCGCGGCGCTTCGACCAGCGCCGGGCGCACGTAGAAAGAGGCGGGGCCGTTGACGTCGATGCGCTCGCCGCCGTGAACAACCGCGCCGCGCTTGCGGGCCTCGGCGAGCGCGTTCTGCATCGCCTCGAAGGCGGCGCCGTCGATCAGCGGCCCGACCAGCGCCTCGCTGCGGGCGGGATCGCCGACGGAGATGCGCGCATAGACGGCCTTCAGCTTCGGGATCAGCGCGTCGTAGACGCTCTCATGCACGATGAGCCGGCGCAGGCTCGTGCAGCGCTGGCCGGCGGTGCCCATCGCGGCGAAGGCGACGGCGCGTAGCGTCAGCTCCAGATCGGCGCTCGGCGTGACGATCGAGGCGTTGTTGCCGCCAAGCTCCAGGATCGCGCGGCCGAAGCGGCGCGCCAGCCGCTCGCCGACCGCGCGTCCCATGCGCGTTGAGCCGGTCGCCGAAAGCACTGGCACGCTAATGTCGTCAACCAGCGCCGCGCCGACTTTCGCGCCGCCGGTCAGCAGCGTCATCAGATCGTCAGGCGCGTCGCCGAACTTCTGCGCGGCGCGGGCGAAGATCGCCTGGGTGGCGAGCGCGGTGAGCGGCGCCTTCTCAGACGGCTTCCAGATCACGCTGTCGCCGCAGACCAACGCCAGCGCCGCGTTCCAAGACCACACCGCGACCGGGAAGTTGAACGCCGAAATGACGCCGACCGGGCCGATCGGATGCCATTGCTCGGTGAGCTTATGGTCGGGCCGTTCGGAGGCGATGGTCAGGCCGTAAAGCTGGCGCGAGAGGCCGACCGCGAAGTCGCAGATGTCGATCATCTCCTGCACTTCGCCGAGGCCCTCGGACTCGACCTTGCCGACTTCCAATGTGACGAGCCGGCCGAGCGCGGCTTTGTGTGCGCGAAGTTCCTCGCCGAGGAGGCGCACCAGTTCGCCGCGCCGGGGAGCGGGGACGTTGCGCCAGGATTGGAACGCGACGGTGGCGCGGGCGATCGCGGCGGCGGGGTCGGTGGTTTCGCGCACGGCCGCGATCTCGCCGCCGTCGATAGGCGAGCGCACTTTGAGCGGACCGCCGGCGAACGCGCTGCGCGCGACGCCGAGCGAGGCGAGCAGGTCGGCGGCTTCGGCGGCGTAGGACATGGAAGAGCTCCGGTTGGCGACGCCCTCCTTAACCCCGGGGCGCGGCCGAGGGAAAGCGGTCAGGCGGGGGGCGCGCGCCAGCCGCGCACCCATTGCGCGCGCAACAGGTCGCCCTGGCCGGCGAAGCGCTCGCCGGTGGCCTCGTTGAGGAGGATGCGGTCGACGCGGAAATTGCGGATCGCGCCGCGCAATTCGCACCAGGCGACCAGCGTCGCGCCCTGCGGCAGATAGATCAGCGCGAACGGGCGCACGACGCGCCGCGACTCCCGGCTCTCGCCGTCGCGATAGGTCAGCGCGAGCTTCGCTTCGTCGCGGATGGCGCGTCGGAGGTCGGCGAGATCGACGCCGGAGGGCGCCGGCGCGACCGGCCCCCAGGCGCGCAACGCCTGGGCTTGCAGCGCATGGCGGCTACGCCCGCCGACGACAGCGGCGACCTTGGCGGCGACGGCGGCGGCCGCGTCCGTCAGCTCGGCGTCGCCGGTGTTGGCGACCAGCGCGAGCCCGACCAGCACCGCCTCGATCTCGGCGTGGCTGAACATCAGCGGCGGCAGGTCGAAACCGGGGCGCAGCACATAGCCGACGCCGCGCTCGCCCTCGATCGGCACGCGCATCGTCTGCAGCGCCGCGATGTCGCGATAGACCGAGCGCAGGCCGACCTCCATCCGCTCGGCGAGCCGCTCGGCGGTGATCGGCCGCCGCGCCGCGCGCAGGATTTCGATGATCTCGAACAGCCGGGCCGCCTTGCGCATGATCCCCTGGCTTCGCAACTGCCACAACGCTGGCGGGAGGCCCGCTCTAGCCTGCGCCCCGCAACTTCATGCGCGGGGACACGCAAATGACTTACGGTGAGAGCCTGTCGATCTTTTTCCTGCTGCTGGTCGGCATCATCGCCCTGCCCGGCATGGACATGATCTTCGTCGTCTCGCATGCGCTGACCGGCGGGCGCAAGGTCGGCCTCTATGCGACGGCGGGCATGATGTCGGGTGGCGTCTGTCACGCCCTGTTCGGCGCCGGCGCGGCCTATGGGGCGGCGCGGCTGCTGCCTTCGCTCGCCGGCGCGATGATGGTCGCCGGCGCCGCCTATATGGCCTGGATCGGCTACGGCCTGTTGCGCAGCGCCGTGGCGCTCGACCGGCTCGAGGGCGAACCTTCGCCGCGCCGCCACGCCGTCGTGTTCGCGCAGGCGCTCGCGACCTGCCTGCTCAATCCCAAGGCGTGGCTGTTCGCAATCGCGGTCTATCCGCAGTTCATGCGGCCCGAATTCGGGCCGTGGCCGCGGCAGGTCCTCGTCATGGGGGCGCTGACGGCGCTCGTCCAGGCGGCGATCTACGGCGGCGCGGCGCTGGCGGCGGCCGAAGCCCGCCATGCGCTGCTGTCGCGCCGCGGCGCGACGATCTGGCTCGGCCGCGGCGCAGGCGCCATGCTCGGCGCCTTCGCTCTCTATGGTCTCGCCCGCGGCGTCGCGACGCTGGCGGGCTGAGGCTCAGTTGTCGAGGAAGCTCCGCAGCTTCCTCGACCGGCTCGGATGCTTCAGCTTCCTCAGCGCCTTCGCCTCGATCTGGCGGATGCGCTCGCGGGTCACGGAAAACTGCTGGCCGACTTCCTCGAGCGTGTGGTCCGTGTTCATGCCGATGCCGAAGCGCATGCGCAGCACGCGCTCCTCGCGCGGCGTCAGCGAAGCCAACACCCGCGTCGTCGTCTCGCGCAGGTTCGATTGGATCGCTGCGTCGATCGGCAGGATCGCATTCTTGTCCTCGATGAAATCGCCGAGGTGGGAATCCTCCTCGTCGCCGATCGGCGTCTCCAGGCTGATCGGCTCCTTGGCGATCTTCAGCACCTTGCGCACCTTCTCCAAAGGCATCGCCAGCTTCTCGGCGAGCTCCTCCGGCGTCGGCTCGCGGCCGATCTCGTGCAGCATTTGCCGCGAGGTGCGGACGATCTTGTTGATCGTCTCGATCATGTGCACCGGGATGCGGATGGTGCGCGCCTGATCGGCGATCGAACGCGTGATCGCCTGACGAATCCACCACGTCGCATAGGTCGAGAACTTGTAGCCGCGCCGGTACTCGAACTTGTCGACCGCCTTCATCAGGCCGATGTTGCCTTCCTGGATCAGGTCGAGGAATTGCAGGCCGCGGTTGGTGTATTTCTTGGCGATCGAGATGACGAGGCGAAGGTTGGCCTCGACCATCTCCTTCTTGGCCTGCCGCGCTTCGCGCTCGCCCTTCTGCACCATCTGCACGAGCTTGCGGAACTCCTGGATTTCGAGGCCGGTCTCCTGCGCCAGCGACTGAATCTCCGTGCGGATGTCCTTGACGGTGTCCTTGTCCTCAGCGACGAACTCCCGCCAGCCGCGCGAGCCAAGCTTCGACACGCGCAACACCCATTTCGGGTCGAGCTCCGAATTCTGGTAGTTCTTGATGAAATCTTCGCGCACGACGCCGTGGCTCTCGGCGAGCCGCATCAGGCGCACGTCGAGACTGATGAGCCGCTTGTTGATGTCGTAGAGCTGCTCGACCAGCGCCTCAATGCGGTTCTGGTTGAGCGAAAGCGACTTGACGTCGGTGACGATCTCCTTTTTCAGCGTCTTGTATTTGCGCTCCTGCGCCGGCGACAGCGTCTCGTTCTTCAGCCGGTTCTCGACGTTCTGGTCCTGCAGGCGACGCAGTTTCTTGTAAGCGTCGGCGATGCGGTCGAAGGTTTCGAGCACCTTCGGCTTCAGCTCCGCCTCCATCGCGGAGAGCGAAACGGCGTTCTCCATGTCGTCGTCGTCGTCGAAACCGTCCGGCGGCGCGCCCTCGCCATCGAAACCCTGCGGCGGGGTGCGCGGCGCGGTCGAGGGGGCGGCGCGCTCGGCGATGCGGGCGGCGAGCGCCTCCGCGTTCTGCGGCTCGGTCATGTCGATCTTCGGCGTCTTCTTGCCGTCGGGGCCGGCGTAGGTCGCCTCGAGGTCGATAATGTCGCGCAGCAGAATCTTGGCTTCGTTGAGCTCGTCGCGCCAGATGATGATCGCCTGAAAGGTCAGCGGGCTCTCGCACAGACCGGCGATCATCGCCTCGCGGCCGGCCTCGATCCGCTTGGCGATGGCGATTTCGCCCTCGCGCGACAGCAACTCCACCGAGCCCATCTCGCGCAAATACATGCGCACCGGATCGTCGGTGCGCTCGGACGGCTCGGAGGAGCGCGTCGCGACCGCAGTCGTGCGCGGGGCCTCCGCGACCTCGGTGCCGGTCTCGCTCTCCTCTTCGTCGGGCGTCTCCGGCTCCTTGTCGGCCTCCTCCGCCTCCTCGGATTCGACGACGCTGATGCCCATCTCGTTGAGCATCGCGTTGATGTCCTCGATCTGGTCGGAGGAATTGACGTCCGACGGCAATACGGCGTTAAGCTCGTCCTGCGTCACCCAGCCGCGCTTCTTCGCCGTCTTGATCAGCCGCTTGACCGCCGCATCCGAGAGGTCCAGCAACGGGCCGTCGGCGACTTCCACAACAGGGGTTTCGCCTTCCGCTTTCGGCTCGTCGTTTCTCGCCATGCCGGCCACTCCGTTCTGTTCGATCTCGCTGCGCCGTCGGGGGACAAAACGCTGAGCGCCGCGAATCCGCTTCGCGGCGCCAATGTCGTTGTAGGCCCCTAACCCCGCGTTAACCCAGAATTTTAAAGCGGCGGCAACTCCCTGCCGCTAGCCGCTCCAAATCCCTCAACGGCCGCCTCTTTGCCAGTAAGGTCCGCCAATCTCGCTTTAATATCCAAGAGATGGGCGAGATTGCGTTCCGAAGGGTCGGATTCGAAGGCGGAGGCCGCCGATTTCAGGTCCTTATTTAGCGTCCTGAAGTCTCGTTGCAAGGCCAACGATTGGCGGAAAACCGCCTCTACGTCGCCAAACGAGGCCTCTTCGGATAGGCACCACCAGATTGGCGTCCGCTTCGCCGCCTCTACGATCCGGGCGCGCGCGTCGCCGAGGCCGGCTTGCGCGAGCACGGCGGCCAGGCTTTTCGCGTCCGGGTCGCTCTCCGGCGCAACGGCGAGCAGCCGCGCCAGGAAGTCGGCGAGCGCAACGCTTGAGAACGGCAGGGTGGCGACGTCCTCCGCAAACGCGTCGATCAGGGCCGGGTGGTTCAAAAGCGCGGCGACGATGGTGATTTCGCGGGGCGGGTCGCGCGAGAGTTCGCCGATCCGGATCGGCTGCAACGGCAGGTTGGCGACGCCGATGCGCGGACCGGCTTCGAACCGACGCGCGAACGGCGGGCGAGCCTCGCCTCGGCCCGGTCGCGCCGGACGATGGGTCGCACCGGCGAACAGCGCGCGAACGCGCTCGGCCATGTTCTGCGCGTAATGCCGACGCAACGACTCGTCGGCGATCGCGACGGTCAGCTCGCGCAGGCGTCGCTCCAGCGCGGCGCGGCTTTCCGGGGTGTCGAAGACCTGCCCCTCCGTCTCCCGCTGGAACAGCATTTCGGCGAACGGCTGCGCCTGCGCGATCGCCGCGGCGATCGCCTCGCCGCCGCCGGATTTGGCGAGGTCGTCGGGGTCCTGCCCGTCCGGCAGCAGGGCGAAGCGCAGGCTCTTGCCCGGCCCGATCAGCGGCAGCGCCGTCTCGACCGCGCGATAGGCGGCCTTGCGGCCCGCCTTGTCGCCGTCGAAGCAAAGCGTGGGGGCTGGGCACATCGACCACAGCAGGGCGCATTGCTCCGCCGTAAGCGCGGTGCCGAGCGGCGCGACGGTGTGCGGGAAGCCGGCCTGGGTCATCGCGATCACGTCGACATAGCCCTCGACGGCGATCAACTCGCCCCTGTCGTGCGCGGCTTTGCGGGCGCGGTGCTGGTTGAACAGCAGCGAACCTTTATGGAAAAGCTCGGTCTCCGGCGAGTTGAGGTATTTGGCTTTCGCGCCCGGCTCCAGGGCGCGGCCGCCAAACGCGACGACCTTGCCGCCACGGTCGTGAATTGGAAACATCACGCGGTTCTGAAAGCGGTCGTAAGGCACCGCGATCCCCTCGCCGTGAACGACGAGCCCGGCCTCGATCATCTGCTCGACGGCGACGCCTTTGGCGGCGAGCGCCTCGCGCAGCGCGAATCGCTCCGTGGGCGCGTAGCCGAGCTTGAACGCGCGTTGCGCGGCGGCGCCGATCTGGCGATCGGCGAGGTAGCCGCGCGCGCGGGCGCCGATCGGCTCGTTCAGAGTGCGCTCGAACCAGTCGGCGGCGAGCGCCATCACCTCGTGCAGCGTGGCGCGGGCCTTTTCACGGGCCTGGGATTGGACGTCGGGACGCGGCAGGTCGACGCCGGCCTCGTTGGCCAGCCGCTCGACCGCCTCGGGAAACGACAGCCCTTCGACCTCGATCAGGAAGGTGAAGATGTCGCCGCTCTTTCCCGAGGAGAAATCGTGGTAGAACTGCTTCTGATCGTTGACATAAAACGACGGCGTCTTTTCCGCGTTGAACGGCGAGAGACCGCGCCATTCCCGACCCGCCCGCTTCAATTTGACGCGCTGGCCGATAACCTGGCTGGCCGGCAGCCGCGCCTTGATCTCGTCGAGCAGTTCCGGGGGAAATTTCATTGCCTCTCAGATCGGCGCCTGGGGCCGGGGATGCAAGGCCGGCGCGGCGATCGTCCCCGTTGTCCACAGGCGGGTGACGAAGGCAAGGCCCGGGGGCGCCCGAAGCCCCGCGCTTTGGCGGTAGCGCAAATTCTGCTAGGCCGGACCAGCCCGATGGCTCGGGGAAGGATCAGATGACCGAATGGCCGCAAACGCTGGCGCTTGCCGGCGCGGGCAAAATGGGCGGGGCGATGCTGAGCGGCTGGCTGGCCGCCGGTCTCGACGCCGGCGGCGTGACGGTTGTCGAGCCGACGCCGGCGCCGGAGTTGCTGGCGCTGCAAAAGCAGTACGGCTTCGCGCTCAACCCGAGTTCGCTCAAGGCCGCCGACGCACTGGTGCTGGCGGTCAAGCCGCAAGCGCTCGCCACCGCCGCCCCGACGTTACAGGGGCTCGCCGGGGCGCAGACGCTGGTGCTCTCCGTCGTGGCCGGCAAGACCATCGCCGATCTCGCCGCCCGCTTTCCCGTCGCGAGTGCGTTTGTGCGGGTGATGCCGAACACGCCTGCCGCCGTCGGTCGCGGCGCGGCGGCGGGCGCCGCCAACGCCGCCGTCAGCGCGGCGCAGCGCGGCTGGACCGAGCGGCTGATGCGCGCGGTCGGGGTGTTCGAATGGGTCGCCGACGAGGCGCTGATCGACGCCGTGACGGCGCTTTCCGGCTCCGGCCCGGCGTACGCGTTCGCGCTGGTCGAAGCGATGGCGAAGGCCGGCGCGGCGGTCGGCCTGCCGGCCGAACTCGCGATGCGGCTGGCGCGCGCAACCGTCGAGGGGGCCGGCGAGTTGATGGCGCGAGAGCCGCAGACGCCGGCCGCGACGCTGCGCCAGAACGTGACGTCCCCCGGCGGCACGACGGCGGCGGCGCTCGGCGTGTTGCAGGCGCCGGACGGGCTCGACGCGCTGCTCGTCCGTGCGGTAACGGCGGCGCGGGATCGCGCGCGGGCGCTTAGCGGTTAAGGGAGACAGGCGATGGCGGAAGGCAAAGACAGCAAGTCGGCGATCGTCGAGGCGATGATGAAACTCGCCGGCGAGCGCCGCTTCGAGGATATTTCGATTCGCGACATCGCCGCCGAGGCGGGCGTCTCGCTCGCCGATTTCCGCGATGCGTTTCCCTCCAAAGGCGCGGCGCTGGCCGGATTCTCGCGGAAGATCGACCGCGCCGTGTTGTCGACGCCGCTCGGCGAGCTGTCGGCGTCTTCGGCGCGCGACCGGCTGTTCGACGTGCTGATGCGCCGGCTCGACGCGATGGCGCCGTACCGGGATGCGCTGCGGGAAATCTTCGCGTGGCTGCGGCGCGATCCCACCGCGATGCTAGAAATGAACCGGCTCACCGTCAATTCCATGCGCTTCATGCTGGAGGCGGCGGAAATCGACAGCGACGGACCCGCCGGCGCCGTCAAGCTGCAAGGCCTTGCGCTCGCCTGGGCGCGAGTGTTCGCGATCTGGGTTGAGGATTCGCCGCCGGATTTCGCCAAGACGATGGCGGCGCTCGACCGCGAGTTGACTCGCGGCGAGCGCTTTGTCGGCGGCCTCGACCGGCTCGACCGTTTCGCTGCGCCGTTGCGGTCGCTCATGCGTCGGCGTTCGCCGGCGGAGCCCGCCGCGGAGCCGGCGCCCGACGGCGCGGCCTAGGCCGCGTTCGGCAGGTGACGGGCGAGCGCTTCGAGCACCGCCATGCGCACCGCCACGCCCATCTCGACCTGCTCGCGAATCCGCGATTGCGCGCCGTCGGCGATCAGCGAATCGATCTCGACGCCGCGGTTCATCGGGCCGGGGTGCATGACTAGCGCGCCGGGTTTGGCGTAGGCGAGCTTTTCGGCGTCGAGCCCGAAATAGCGGAAATACTCCTTGGTCGACGGCACGAACGCGCCGGTCATGCGCTCGCGCTGCAGGCGCAGCATCATCACGATGTCGGCGTCGCTGAGCCCAGCCTTCATGTCGTGGAACACCTCGACGCCGGTCTCCTCGATCCCCGCCGGCATCAAGGTCGACGGGCCGACGACGCGCACGCGGGCGCCGAGCGCGCTCAACGCGATGATGTTCGAGCGCGCCACGCGCGAATGCAGGATGTCGCCGCAGATCGCGACCGTCAGGCCTTCGATGCGTCCGCAGTTGCGGCGGATGGTGAGGGCGTCGAGCAGCGCCTGCGTCGGGTGCTCGTGCGCGCCGTCGCCGGCGTTGACCACGGAGCAATCGACTTTTCGCGCCAGCAGATGCACGGCGCCGGCCTGATGATGGCGCACGACGATGATGTCGGGCCGCATGGCGTTGAGCGTCATCGCGGTGTCGATCAGCGTCTCGCCTTTCTTCACGCTGGAGACGGCGACCGACATGTTCATCACGTCCGCGCCGAGCCGCTTGCCGGCGAGTTCGAACGAGGATTGCGTACGGGTCGAGGCTTCGAAGAACAGGTTGATGAGGGTGCGTCCGCGCAGGGTGGCGCGCTTCTTCTCGACTTGCCGCGAAACGTCGACGGCGGCGTCGGCGAGGTCGAGCAGGTTCTCGATCTCGGGCCGCGAGAGCCCCTCGATGCCGAGCAGGTGGCGGCGGGCGAAGATTTCGGGAGACATGGCGGGACTCCGATAGCCGTCGCGACAGACCGCGATCTGGAGATCGCGGCTACAGCGTGCCCTGTAGCCGCGATCTCCAGATCGCGGCCGACCTCCGCGCCGAGACTCCCGCCGCTAACTAGCTTAGAAAGCGCCATGCCACAAAACGGGCGCGCCTTTGGCCACTTGCGGCGGCTCGATCGGGTGTGGATCGAGCCGACGATCTATTTCATCACGACTTGCGCGGCCGGGCGCGCTCCCGTTCTCGCGAACGCCCCTGCTGCGGAGGTTCTCCGCGACCCGTTCACGCAAGCGCCGAGGCGCTACGGCTGGCTTGTCGGCGCTACGTGATCATGCCCGACCACATCCATTTCTTCTGCGCGCCGGGCGGAGAACGGGCGCCGACAACGCTTTCCGTATTCGTCGCCGGCTTGAAGATGTGGTCGGCGCGGGCGATCCTCGCGGCGACGGGTCGCGCGGCGCCCTTGTGGCAGCGCGAGTTCTTCGACCGATTGCTGCGATCGGAGGAAAGCTATGACGGCAAATGGGCTTACGTGCGAGAGAACCCCGTACGCGCGGGCCTTGTGACAAGGGCCGAGGATTGGCCGTTCGCCGGTGAGATCGAGGCGTCGGCGTTTTGAGGTTCGGCGGGGCCGCGATCTGGAGATCGCGGGTACAAAGCGCCGCGATCTGGAGATCGCGGGTACAGCGCCCTGTAGCCGCGGTCTCCAGACCGCGGTTCACGACAGCGCAAACCGTCTTGCGCTCGTCGCCAAAATGGTTCATATGTAAACCATACCGTCGAGCGCCGCATCGAGGAGACCCCATGCCCGCCTACAAAGCGCCCGTGCAAGACACGCTGTTCCTGCTGACCGACGTGTTCGACCTCAATCGTCTGAGCAACCTGCCGCGCTTCGCCGACGCTCCGATCGACACCGTCGAGGCCGTGCTCACGGAGTCCGGCAAGTTCGCCGAGGAGGTGTTGCAACCGCTGAACGTCGTCGGCGATCGCGAGGGCTGCAATCGCCACGACGACGGGTCGGTGACGACGCCCAAGGGTTTCAAGGAGGCCTACAAGGCGTTCGCGGACGGCGGCTGGGTCGGCATTTCCGGCGCGCAGGAGTTCGGCGGCCAGGGCTTGCCGCATTTCCTCGGCGTGCTGATCAGCGAATACGCAATCGCCGCCAACCAGGCGTTCGCCATGTATCCCGGCCTCACCAATGGCGCGGCGGCGGCGCTCGCGGTCCACGCCAACGATGAGATCAAGCAGACCTATCTGCCGAAGCTCACGAGCGGCGAATGGACCGGCACGATGAACCTCACCGAACCGCAATGCGGCACCGATCTCGGGCTCATCAAGACCAAGGCCGCGCGCGACGGCGACGGTTCGTTCGCGATCACCGGCCAGAAAATCTTCATCTCCTCCGGCGAGCACGACCTCGCCGACAATATCGTGCATCTCGTGCTCGCCCGGATCGATGGCGCGCCGGCGGGCGTCAAGGGCATTTCGCTGTTCGTCGTCCCGAAATTCCTGCCCGACACGGGCGCGCGCAACGGCGTCGCCTGCGGCTCGATTGAGCACAAGATGGGCATCCACGGCAATTCGACCTGCGTGATGAACTTCGATGGCGCGAAAGGCTGGTTGATCGGCGAGGAGAACCGCGGACTTCCCGCGATGTTCGTGATGATGAACGGCGCTCGGCTCGGCGTCGCCGTGCAGGGCCTCGGCATCTCCGAAGTCGCCTATCAGAACGCGGCGGCCTACGCGAAGGAGCGGCTGCAAGGCCGCTCGCTGACCGGCGCCAAATCGCCCGACAAGCCGGCCGACTCCATCCTGGTGCATCCCGACGTGCGGCGGATGCTGTTAGAAATCCGCTCGTTCAACGAGGCGGCGCGCGCGCTGATGGTCTCGGTCGCGCTCTCCGAGGACGAGGCGCTCGGCTCGCCGGATGCGAAGGCGCGTCAAGCCGCCGAGGATCGCATCGGCCTGCTGACGCCAGTGCTGAAAGGCGTGTTCACCGACACCGGCTTCGCCAATGCGGTGAAGGCGCAGCAGGTGCTCGGCGGGCACGGCTACATCGCGGAATGGGGGATGGAGCAGTTCGTCCGCGACGCCCGCATCGCCATGATCTACGAGGGCGCCAACGGCATCCAGGCGCTCGACCTGGTCGGCCGCAAGCTGCCGAAAGACGGCGGCCGGGCGCTGACCGCCTTCTTCGCCGAGGTCAACGGCTTCCTCGGCGAAAACAAGGAGAGCGAGGCGTTGCAACCCTATTTGGCGCCGATCAAGACCGCGCTCGGCCAGTTGCAGCAGGCGACCCTATGGCTGATGCAGAACGGCATGAAGAACCCCGACAACGCCGGCGCCGCCTCCACCGACTACATGCATCTGTTCGGCTTGGTGGCGCTCTCCTATATGTGGGGACGCATCGCCAAGGCCGTGCTGGCGCGTCAGTCGGCGGGGACGAGCAACGAGGCGCTCGACACGAAACTGTGGCTCGCCCGTTTCTTCAACGCGCGAGTGTTGCCGGAGGGCGCGGCGCATCTCGCCCGCATCACCACAGGGGCCGAGCCGCTGATGGGGCTCGCGGCGGAGGCGTTTTAGCGAGCGGCCCCTCTCCGGCCTTCGGCCCCTTCTCCCCGTAGACGGGGAGAAGGTCTATATCCTGCAAAGAACGGGAGCTTCGCGTGGGAGACAATAGCCTGACCGGCGGGTGCCAATGCGGCGCGGTGCGCTATCGGCTTGCCGAGACGCCGCACGGGGCAAGCATCTGCCATTGCCGGATGTGCCAGAAGGCGACGGGATCGCCTTACGGCGCCTATGCGCCGATGGAGCGCGACAAGCTGACCTTCACCCGCGGCGCCCCCAAAATCTTCCAAAGCTCCGCCATCGCCGAACGTGGCTTCTGCGTCGACTGCGGCACGCCCCTGACCTATCGTAACGTCACATCGTCGCGGATCAGCGTGACGATGGGTTCGTTCGACGATCCCGAAGCAGTCGCCCCGGACTTCCAGTTGGAGGCGCAAGCCGCCGTATCCTGGGTCCGCGATTGTCTCGACAAGCCCAACACCGCGGTTGACGACTGGCTCAAATCGCGCGGCGTCGCCGACGTCGGCAGCCATCAGCATCCCGATCACGACTAACCAGGGAAACGCCCATGACCGAGGCCTACATTTACGATCACGTCCGCACCCCGCGCGGCCGCGGCAAAGCTGACGGCTCGCTGCACACCGTGCCGACGCTGCAACTCGCCACCGCCGCCCTCAAGGCGATCAAGGCGCGCAATCACCTCAAAGAGAACGAGATCGACGACGTGGTGATGGGCTGCGTCGATCCGGTCGGCGAGGCCGGCGGCGACGTCCCGCGTATGGCGGCGCTTGCGGCGGGCTTGGGCCAAGCCGTCCCCGGTGTGCAGATCAACCGCTTCTGCGCATCCGGCCTCGACAGCGTGAACTTCGCCGCGGCGCAAGTGATGTCGGGCCAGCACGAGTTGACGATCGGCGGCGGCGTCGAATCGATGAGCCGCGTAGGCATCGGCGCCAGCGGCGGCGCCTGGGTCGCCGACCCTTCCTTCGCGATCGCCAACTATTTCATGCCGCAAGGCATATCGGCCGACCTGATCGCCACCAAATACGGCTTTTCGCGCGACGACGTCGACGCCTACGCCGTGCAGTCGCAGAAGCGCGCCGCCGAGGCTTGGGGCGAGGGCCGGTTCAAGAACTCGATCGCCCCGGTCAAGGACATCAACGGCATCACCTTGCTGGACCGCGACGAACACATGCGGCCTTCGACCGACATGCAGTCGCTGGCGAGCCTGAAGCCGTCGTTCACGGTGATGGGCGAGCAGGGCGGTTTCGACTCGGTGGCGATCCAGGCGCACCCGGAAGTCGAGCGCGTCATTCACGTCCACCACGCCGGCAACTCTTCCGGCATCGTCGACGGCTCGGCGGCGGTGCTGATCGGCTCGAAGGAGGCGGGCGCCAAGCACGGCTTCAAGCCCCGCGCCCGCGTGCGCGCCTTCGCCAATATCGGCTCGGAGCCGGCGATCATGCTGACCGGGCCGGTCGATGTGACCAAGAAGGTGCTCGCCCGCGCCGGCATGCAGGTCTCCGACATCGATCTGTTTGAACTCAACGAAGCCTTCGCCTCGGTCGTGCTGCGTTTCATCCAGGCGTTCGACATCGACAGGAACCGCATCAACGTCAACGGCGGCGCGATCGCGATGGGTCATCCGCTCGGCGCGACGGGGGCGATGATCCTCGGCACCGTGCTCGACGAACTGGAGCGCACCGGCAAGAGCACGGCGCTGGTGACGCTGTGCATCGGCGGCGGCATGGGCACGGCGACGATCATCGAGCGGGTCTGAGGCAAGGCCGCAAGACTAAGGAGCGTCGCATGGACTTATCCGAAAGGGGATACCCATGCGTCATCTATGGCTTGCGCTCGCCTTCGTTTTCGCGCCGACGCTGGCGCGCGCCGAATGCGGCGCGTTGCGCGACTTCATCAAACAGGAAACGGCGGGGCCGGAGAAATATGTCGACACGTTCTCCTTCCGCCACGATCACCGGGCCGACAGCGTGCTGATGCTGGTGAAAACCACGACCGAGCGCGGACGCCTGCCGCAGCGCTGGCTGTTCCTGCATCGCGACGACCCGACGTCGGCCGCCTATTGTCTGGTGAGCCGCGGCGTTGCGTTCGGTCAGCACGAGGATATGCCGGAGAACGCGTCGGGCGAGAATTTCGGCCCGCCGGGGTCCGGGCTGCCGCGCTGCGCGCGTGACAGCCGCGAGTTCACCGCGCAGGAGCAGTTGCGCTTTTGGGCCAATCGCGAACTCGGATCGAGCAGCATCCTCTACACCGCCTCGCCCGACGGGCCCGGCTTCCAGTTCCTCATCGCCGACAATCAGGACTGGATCATCGTCGAAGACGATCGCGACCAATCCTGCCTCTACGACCGCGGCCCCGACGTGATGCTGCGGTTCAACACCACCCTGATAAACCCTTAAAGGAGCGCACCATGAGCTTCACGCATTTCCGCATCGAAACCGACGCCGACGGCGTCGCCCTCGTCACCTGGGATTCGCCGGGCCGTTCGATGAACGTGCTGAACGCCGAGGTGATTGGGGAGATCGCGAAATTCGTGGAGGAGATCGCCGCCGACCCGGCGATCAAGGGCGCCGTCATCACCTCCGGCAAGGAAGGTTTCTCCGGCGGCGCCGATCTCTCGATGCTCGCGGGCACAGGCGCGGAATACGCCAGGATCGCCAAGGCGCAGGGCGAGGAAGCGGCGATGAAGGCGTTCTACGAAGGCGTCCTTCGTCTCAATCTCGTCTTCCGCAAGCTGGAGACCTCAGGCAAGTCCTTCGCCGCGGCGATCAACGGCGTGTGCATGGGCGGCGGCTTCGAACTGACGCTCGCCTGCCATCATCGCGTGCTCGCCGATCACGACAAGGCGCGCGTCGGCCTGCCTGAAATCAAGGTCGGCCTGTTTCCCGGCGGCGGCGGCACGCAGCGCGTCTCGCGGCTGATGCCGACGCCCGACGCCTTGCAGATGCTCGCCAAGGGCGATCAGATCAAGCCGGCGGCGGCCAAGAAGATGGGCCTCGTCCACGAGGTCGCGCCGCTCGCCGAAATCGTCGCCAAGGCGAAGGCATGGGTGCTCGCCAATCCGGGCGCCAAGGCGCCGTGGGATAAGCCGGATTACAAGCTGCCGTCAGGCAAAGTGTTCTCTCCGACCGGCATGATGATTTGGCCGCCGGCCAACGCGCTCTATCGCCGCGAGACCTATGACAATTATCCGGCCGCGCGAGGCGATCCTGTCCTGCGGCTACGAGGGCCTGCAACTGCCGATGGACCTCGCGCTGGCGGTGGAGAGCCGCTATTTCGCGAAAATCCTGCGCACGAAAGAGGCGGCGGCGATGATCCGCTCGCTGTTCCTGTCGATGGGCGAGCTCAACAAGGGCGCGCGGCGCCCCGCGCAGGAGCCGGCGACGAAGCTGAAGAAGGTTGGCGTCATCGGCGCCGGCTTCATGGGCGCCGGCGTCGCCTACGTCAGCGCCAGCGCCGGGCTCGACGTGGTGCTGATTGATCGCGACCAGGAGTCCGCCGACAAGGGCAAGGCGCATTCGGAGAAACTGATCTCCTCACAAGTCGCCAAGGGCCGCGCCAAAGCGGCCGACCGCGACGCGCTTCTGTCGCGCATCCACGCGACCTCGGACTATGCCGCGCTGAAGGGGTGCGATCTCGTGGTTGAAGCGGTGTTTGAGGACCGCGGCGTGAAGAAGGAGGCGACCGCGCAGGCGCAAGCTGCCGTCGGCGCGGACGTGATCTTCGCCAGCAACACCTCGACCTTGCCGATCACCTCGCTCGCCGAGACGGCTCTGAAACCGGAGAACTACATCGGGATTCATTTCTTCTCGCCGGTCGACCGGATGATGCTGGTCGAGATCATCATGGGCGAGAAGACCGGGTCGAAGGCGCTCGCCACCGCGATCGACTTCGTGCGGGCGATCAAGAAGACGCCGATCGTCGTCAACGATTGCCGCGGCTTCTTCGCCAATCGCTGCGTCGGCAACTACATCCGCGAAGGCCATCTGATGCTGATGGAGGGGGTGCCGCCGGCGATGATCGAGAACGCCGCGCGCATGGCCGGCATGCCGGTCGGGCCGCTGTCGCTCAACGACGAGGTGGCGATCGATCTCGGTTGGAAGATCTTGCAGGCGACCAAGAAAGATCTGGGGCCGAACGCGGTCGATCCCGCGCAGGAGAAGCTGCTGGAAGCGATGGTCGTCAAGGAGGGTCGCTTCGGCCGCAAGAACGGCAAGGGCTTCTATGATTATCCGGCGCAGGGGCAGAAATCGCTGTGGCCGGGGCTGGCCAAGATCGCTCAGCATGAGCTCGATCCCGATACGGTGTCGGTGCAGGATTTGAAGGACCGCTTCCTCTACACGCAGGCGCTGGAGGCGGCGCGCTGCATGGAGGAGAAGGTCGTCACCGATCCGCGTGAGGCCGACGTCGGCTCGATCCTCGGTTTCGGCTTCGCGCCGTTCACCGGCGGAGTGCTGTCGTTGATTGACGGCGTCGGGGCGAAGGCGTTCGTCGCGCGGGCTCGCGAGCTTGCGGCGAAGTACGGGCCGCGCTTCGAGCCGAGCGCCGGGTTGGCGGCGATGGCGGAGACCGGCGAGAGCTTCTATGGGAAATACGCGCCGGCGGCGAAGGCGGCTTGACGGCGTTATCCGTCATGGCCGGGCTTGTCCCGGCCATCCACGCCGGCGAGCGATCGTCGGTTGATAAGAGAGCCGGTGCTTTGCCGTTGCGGTCGCGCGCCCCACGGCGTGGATGCCCGGGACAAGCCCGGGCATGACGGCTGACTGAGTTGTCAACCAATCGGCGCGTAAGTTGGGTTCAAATGCAGCGCGTTCCCGGTATACGGATGCGCGCGCGCGAAATCCTCGTCGAGCTCCACGCCGAGGCCCGGCTCCTCGGGCGGGATCACATAGCCGTTCTCCCAACGGATCGGCTTCTTCAACAGCTTCGCCTGGAATCCATCCCAACGCTCGATGCTCTCCAGGATCAGGAAATTCGGCGAGCAGGTCGAGATCTGGATGTTCGCCGCCCCGACCACCGGCCCGCAATAGAGATGCGGCGCGATCTGCGCGTAATGCGCCTCCGCCATCCCGGCGATCTTCTTCGCCTCCAGCAGGCCGCCGACACGGCCGAGGTTCATCTGCAGGATCGACGCCGCGCCGCAGGCCAACACACGCGCGAACTCGTATTTGGTCGTCAACCGTTCCCCGGTCGCGATCGGGATCGACGTCGCCGCCGCGACCTTGGCCATCTCCTCCGGCATCTCCGGCGGCGTCGGCTCCTCGAACCACAGCGGCGCGTAGGGCTCCAACCGATGCGCCAACCGCTTGGCGCCGGAGACCGTAAACTGGCCGTGCGTGCCGAACAGCAAATCGCAGCGCGTTCCAACCGCCTCGCGGATGCGACGGCAGAACGCTTCGCTCAGCTCCAGACGCTCCAGGCTTGGTTGGCGCGGATCGAAGGTCGAGTAGGGACCGGCGGGATCGAACTTGAGCGCCGTGAAACCCATCGCCGCGTATTCGAGCGCCCGCGCCGCCGCCGCGTCGGGATCGGAATAGACGGGGCTGTCGGCGTAGGCGTCGGCGGCGTCGGGATACAAATAAGTGTAGCTGCGCAACTTCTCATGCACCTTGCCGCCGAGCAGGGCGTAGACCGGCTTGCGGACCGCCTTGCCGACGATGTCCCACATCGCCATTTCGAAACCCGACAAAATCCCCATCAACGAGATGTCGGGTCGCTGCGAATAGCCGCGGCCGTAGACGTTGCGCCACAGCGATTCGATCGCGAACGGATCGGCGCCGAGGAGATGTTTCTCAAACACGTCGAGCGCGAACGGCTCGAACACGCTGGGTCCGAAGCTCGCCGCGTAGGTTTCGCCGAGCCCTTCGATCCCGTTGTCGGTGACGAGCTTGACGAACAGGAAATAGCGCCCGCCGCGCGTCGGCGGCGGATTGCCGACGACGAAGGTCTTCAGACCAACGATCTTCATATGATTCTCACTGCGCCGTCAGCCCGCCGTCGACCACGATCTCGGCGCCGGTGGTGAACGCGGATTCGTCGCTGGCGAGGTAGAGGATCGCCGCGGCGACTTCCGCCGCCTCGCCCATTCGGCCCAAAGGCGCGGCGGCGGCCAGCCCCTCGCGGACGCGCACCGGGTTGCGGGCGGTCGCGATGAAGCCCTCAACCATCGCCGTGCGGGTGAACGAGGGATGCACCGAATTGCAGCGGATTCCGTAGCCCTTGCGCGCGCAATAGAGCGCGACCGACTTGGTTGTGAGGCGCACCGCGCCTTTGCTCGCGCAATAGGCGACCGATTGCGCGTCGCCGATGATCCCCGCGACCGAGGAGATATTGACGATCGCGCCGCCGCGCCCCTTCATCGCGCGCACCGCCTCGCGGCAGCCGAGAAACACGCTCTCGGAATTGACCGCCTGGGTCTTGCGCCAATCGGCGAGCGTAGTGTTCTCGATGTTGCCGATCAGGGCGATGCCCGCATTGTTGACGAGCACGTCGAGTTGGCCGTGCTGAGCCAACGCGGCGTCAACGACCTCACGCCAGCGCACTTCATCGGTCACGTCCTGCGCCAGCGTCAAGGCGCCGCGCGCGGCGAAGGGGGCGAGCGGCGATGGGTCGAGGTCGGTGAGGACGAGCCTCGCGCCTTCCGCCTCGAACAGCGCCGCCGTTGCGCCGCCGATGCCGCCCGCAGCGCCGGTGATGAGCGCGACCTTGCCGGCGAGTTTAGGCTTGCTCATCGAGTGTCCTCTTCGTGAGACCCTTCACCACAAAGGCGCAAAGCCCTACAGATATTTCCGCCAGTAATGCGATTCCTGGAAGCCAAGCACTTCGCGCGCCTTGCGGTTGGAGAGCGGCGCCTCGCGCTCGCCCAAAGGCCGCGTGATCGGCGTGTGCGGGAAATGCCTTTTCAGGAACGCTTCCGTCGGCTCGTTGAGCGTCGCCGTGTCGTTGGTGGCGTTGAACACCTGGAAGCCGAGCCCGTCCTTTTGCAGGCACAGATGCACGATCTCGCCGAGATCGCGCGCGTCGATATAGCTCCAGGCGTTGCGCTTGCGCGTCATCGGTTTCTCCGCGTAGCCGGCGAACGGCCCGTACTCGTCCGGCTCGATCACGTTGCCGATGCGCAGTGCGTAGATGTCGGCGCCGTAGCGCATCGCGAACGCCCGCGCCGTCTTCTCGTTGCACACCTTCGACAGCCCGTAGGAATCCTGTGGGTCGATGTCGTAATCCTCCTCGAGCGGGAATTGCTTGAAGTCTTTGTCGCCCTCGGCGAAGCAGACGCCGTAAGTCGTCTCGCTCGACGCGATGATCACCTTGCGCACGCCGAGCTTCATCGCGGCTTCAATCACGTTGTAGGTCGAGATGACGTTCTTGGCGAAGGTGACGTTGTCGGGCTCGATCAGCACGCGCGGAATGGCGGCGAAATGCACGACTGCGTCCGGCGCCGACGGGGGCTTGCCCTCGGTGTAGCCGGCGAAGCCGAAATGCTGGCTCAGCGCGTTGAACGCCTGGCCAGAGTCGGTGAGATCGGCGATCAATGTGTTGACCCCAGGCAGGTCGAGCGGCTTCAGATCGACGTTGAGAATGTCGTAGCCCTTGGCCTTCAGATGCGGCACAGCGTGGCGTCCCGCTTTGCCGGTTCCTCCGGTGAAGATGATGCGTTTCGGCATTTTCGTCTCCCTTTGCCGGCGCTATGCAGCCGCGCCGGCTATTCCGTCAAGCGCGCATATGCCGCCGCAAGCGACAGGATGATGGCGCCATAGAGGATTTGTTTCGCCGGCTCCGACACGTCGAGCAGCGTCAGCAGGCTGGTCAGCACGGTGAGGATCAGCGCGCCGACGATCGTACCGCCGTAGCCGCCGCGGCCGCCGAAGATCGATGTGCCGCCGATCACCACGCAGGCGACAGAAGGCAGCAGGTAACCGTCGGCGAGGCTCAAGTCGGCCGCATTGGTGCCGCCAACCATGACGACGCCCGTGATCGAGGCAAGCAGGGCGCAGATCAGATAATCGACAAACAGCACGCGCCAGACTCGGACGCCGGCCAGATGGCAGGCCTCGCGGTTGTCGCCGACGGCATAGACAAGGCGGCCGAAGCCGGTGCGGTGGAGGCCGAACAGGATCAGGCCGCCGACGATCAACCAGAGGAACAGATCGACGGGCACGAGCCCGCCGAGCTTGCCCGCGCCGAGCGTCTGGATGATGTCGGGCACGCGCGGCGAACTGCGCCAGCATCTGCTGGCTGTAGACGATCATCACGCCGCCGGTCATCAGGCCGGTGCCGAGCGTCATCACCAGCGGCTGCACGCGCAGCATCGCAACGCCGATGCCGTTGACGGCGCCGACGAAGACGCCGAGCGCCAGCGCGACGGCCAGCGCATAGGCGTCGCCGTGCGAGGCGTTGGTGGCGAGCAGATAGGCCGAGCCGGTGGCGACCGAGGCGACGGAGAGATCGATGCCGCCGGTCAGCATGACCAGCGTTTGACCGCCGCCCATGATCGCCAGCGGCGCGGCGAACATCACGCGCGTTGGAGGCCCACAGCGGCGACACCGTGCCGGGCCGCACGATTTCAACGAAGCCGACGAACATGGCCAGCAGCAGGATCAGCGCGTAGATCGTGCGCGCGCGCAGGAAATCGAGCGCCGCCTTCATTTGCGCTCCTGCAGATAGTCGGCGAACCCCGCCGACCATCACCACAAGGACGATCAGCGTGCCCTGGATCACCTGGCCGAAATTCGGGTCGATGCCGAGGAACACCAGGTCCATCGGCGCGAGCGTCAGCAAGATCGCGGCGATCACCGGACCGACCATGCCGCCGCGCCCGCCGGCGAGGCTGACGCCGCCGATCACGATCGCCGCGACGCTGCTCAGCGTGTAATAGGCGCCGGCGAGCGGCGCACCGATGCCGGTGGTCATCGTCAGGGTCATGCCGCCGACCGCGCAGGCGAGGCCGCTGAACAGATAAGCGATCGTGCGCGCGCTGCGCACGTTGACGCCGCTGCGGAACGCCGCCACCGGGTCGCTGCCTGCGGCGTAGATCAACAGGCCGATGCGCGTCAACCGGACCGGCAGCCAAAGCGCGGCGACCGCGACGATCATCACGAGGAGCGCGTTGGGCAGCCACGGACCGAAATCGGCGCCGGCGGCGATGTTGAGATAGTCCGGCGGCGCGCCGCCGCCGGGTCGCTCCAGGATCAACAGCGCGACGCCGCCCAAGATAAAGCCGGTGGTCAGCGTCGCGACGACGTCGGGAATGCGCGACAGCGCGACCACGACGCCGTTCAGGAAACCTTGTGCCGCGCCGAGCGCCAGCACAACCAGCGAGATCAGCAACGATTGCCCAAAGCTGGCGTGCTGCATGAGGCTCGCCGACAGCACGTTGCTGACCGCGATCTGCGAGCCGATCGAGAGATCGATGCCGCCGCTGACGACGACGATCGCCTGCGCCGCGGCGGCGAGCGCCAGCGGCAGCGCGCCCAGCGCAAGCGATTGAATATCGAAGGAGCCGAAATCGGGATGGGCGAACTTGGTCAGCAGCAGAGCGACGGCAAGCAGCGCCGGCATCGCCAACGCGCGTGCGGCTTCGCCGACGCGCCGGGACGCGCTCACGACGCCTTCGCAACGGTTGACGGGCGAGGCCGTGCGCGGCGCGCAGCAGCGCGCGCCTCGGTCGGCCTCCGCGGCCGGCATCTCGCCGGAGATGCGGCCGCCGAACAGCACGATCGCGCGATCGCAGGCGAGCCGGATTTCCGGCAGTTCCGAGGTGAACAGCAGCACCGAAGCGCCTTGTTCGGCGACCTCGCGCAGCAGCGCGTAGATCTGCCGCTTGGTGCCGATGTCGATGCCGCGCGTCGGGTCGAAGCACAGCAGCGTCTTGAAGCCGGCGGCGATCCAGCGCGCGATGACGACCTTCTGCATGTTGCCGCCGCTGAGCCGTCGCACCTCCGCCGCGGCGCGCGTATCGATCTGCAATTTGGCGACGGCCTGATCGACGCGCACGCGCTCCGCACCGAGCGCGATCGGCCCCCAACTTCGCATGCGGCGAAAGGCCGGCGAGCGCGACGTTCTCCTGGATCGAGCGCTGCGGCAGCAGCGACGTGAGACGGTTCGCCGGCACCAGCACAAGGCCGGCGCGGATCGCGTCCGCGGGATGACGCAACGTCAGCGCGACGCCGTTTGCGCTTGATGGCGCCGGCGTCGGCGCGGCGCACGCCGGCGATGCAGTCGAACAATTCTTCCTGGCCCTGTCCCTCGAGCGCCGCGACGCCGAGCACTTCGCCGCGTTCGACCTTGAAGGAGACGCCGTGAAGCGCATGGCCGTAGCTGAGGTTCTCGACCTCCAGCGCCGGCGGACCCTCGGCGCGGGCCGCCGTGCGCCGCTCGATCGGCGCGGCGGCCGCTTTGGCGACTTCCGCGCCCAGCATCAGGTTGACGATCTTGTCGCCGCGCCCCGCGCGTCAGCAGTCACGCCGACCGTCACGCCGTCGCGCAGCACCGTGGCGCGGTCGCAGAGCGCCGTCACTTCCGCCATGCGGTGCGAGATGAACATCACGCTCGCGCCGCGCTCGCGCTAGATCGCGGATCACCGCGAACACCCGCTCGGAAAGATCGGCGGGCAGCGCGGCGGTGATCTCGTCGAGCATCAGGACGCGCGGGTTGGAGGCGAGCGCGCGCGCGAGATCGATCAGGCGAAGGATCGCGAAATCGACGCGGCGCGCCGGCGCGCCGAGGTCGACGCGCTCGATCGCCGAGATCGCGCATCGCCGCCTTCACCGCGTCGAGCGGCACGCGGGCGAGCCGCATGTTCTGCGCGACCGTGAGGTCGGGAACGATCGCCGGGTCCTGATAGACGGAGACGATGCCGGCCGCGCGCGCCTCCGCCGGCGAGCGGAACCGCGCCGGCTGGCCGGACGACGCTCATCTCGCCGGCGTCGGCGGCGAAGACGCCGGTGATGATCTTGACGAGCGTGCTCTTGCCGGCGCCGTTGGCGCCCATCAGCGCATGCACTTCGCCCGGCCGCACTTCGAGATCGGCCGAGCGCAGCGCGATCACTGAGCCGAAGCTTTTCGCGACGCCGCGGATGCTCAGCAGCGGCGGGGCGTCAATCCATGCCTCACCCAGTCCACAAAAGGGCCGGCGGCTGCGCCGCCGGCCGCGACCTCGATAAACCGGAGTTCAGACGCGATCAGGGGCCTTTGCAAGCCGATAGCTGATCCATGGTGAAGTTCGTATAGGGCGGAATGTCGATCGCGACGCTGAATAATACGGATCGAGCTTCGGATTGTAGGCCGCCTTTCAGCTTATCCAGGTCCTTGTCGTTGTCCCAAACCGTCGGCGTGATCTTGACGACGTGCGGGGCTCTTTCTTCTGCAGCACGTCGAGCGCGAGGCCAAGACCGGCGGCGCCGACCGCCGGCGGATTGCTGACACGCCGCGCCCGGAAAGGCCGTCTGTTCTTGAGATCGATCAACTGGCCGATGAAGCCGTTGTTGTCCGCGCCGACGACGGGCACGAATTTCTTGCCGGCGGTCTTGTAGGCGTCGACGACGGTCGGAATCGATGCCGGATGTCCAGACGCCGTCGATCTGCTTGCCGGAGGCGAGCAGATCCTTGGTCGTCTCCGCCGTCTTGTTGAGCGCCCAGCCGGTGAACACACTGCGTCACCTTGATGTCAGGATAGTTCTTGGCGACTTCGGTGAAGCCCTGGTGACGGTCGGCGTCGGCGGGAACGCCATCGATGCCGCGCATCTTCGACGACCGCGCCCTTGCCGCCGAGTTTGTCGAACAGCCATTTGGCGCCGAGCTTGCCGTATTCGACCTGATCGTTGGTGAGCACATAGGCTTCCGGCGCGCGTCACCGCCTGATCGACCGCGACGACGACGATGCCCTTGTCGGCGGCCTGCTTGATGACCGGGTTGAGCGCCTCGCGATCCGACGGATTGATGATGATCGCGTTGGCGCCGGCGGAGATCAGGTTGCGGATGTCGGCGATCTGCTCGGACGGGCCGCCGTTGCGGTTGGCGACGATGACCTTCGCGACCTTGCCCGGAGGCCTCGGCCTGCGGCCTTGATCGAGCAGATCATTTCCTCGCGCCAGCCGTTGCCGATCAGCGTGTTGGAGACGCCGACGACATATTTGTCGGCGGCTCTGCGCCGCGCCCGCCGTCAGCGAGCAGCGCGACGATCGACGCGGCCCCAATGCCATAATGAACCTTCATTGTCGTTCCTCCCTGCAAGCCCGGCTCTCGATGGCCGACGCACACGATTTCCTCACAGTCGCGCCGACGTCCACGCGCCGTTGTTCCGGCTCGACGCGACCGAAGCCTCGATGAAGGCGACGCCGCGCGCGCCGTCGCAGCACGTTGGGCGTCAGCGCGCGCGACGCGGCTCTCGGCGCGCGGCCCGCGCGGCGCGCGCGCGATCAACTCGGCGGCGTCGCGATAGAGGTTGGCGAAGCCCTCGATATAGCCTTCGGGATGGCCGCCCGGCATGCGCGAGCCGTCGATCGGCCGATGCGCGATTGCCCGGGCCGCCGCGTTGCAGCAGCCGCGGCGGCTCGCCGTAGGGCGTGAAGCGCAGGAACTCCGGGGTCTCGCCGGACCATTCGAGGCCGGCGCGCGTTCCGTAGACCTTGAGGCTCAGATTGTTGAGATTGCCGACGGCGACCTGGCTCGCGGCGAGCACGCCGCGCGCGCCGCCGACGAAGCGCAGCAGCACATGCGCGTTGTCGTCGAGCCGCCGCCCGGGCACGAAGGTCGTCAGATCGGCGGAGACCGCGTCGACCTCGAGGCCGGTGACGAACAGCGCGAGATTGTGCGCGTGCACGCCGATGTCGGCGAGGCACGCGGAGGCGCCGGCGCGCGCGGGGTCGGTGCGCCATTCCGCCTGCTTGTGCCCGTCGGCGTCGATCGGCTGCGTCAGCCAGTCCTGGATATAGGCCGCATGAACGACGCGGATCTCGCCGAGTTCGCCCGCCGGCGATCATCTCGCGCGCCTGCCGCACCATCGGATAGCCGGTGTTGTTGAGCGTCACGGCGAACACCAGGCCGCTTCGCGCGCGTCAGCGCGACGAGTTCCTTCGCCTCGGCGAGCGTCGTCGACAGCGGCTTGTCGCAGATGACGTCGATGCCGGCTTCGAGGAACGCTTTGGCGACGGGATAATGCAGATGGTTGGGGGTGACGATGACGACGGCCTCGATGCCGTCGGGCGCGCGCCGCCTCGCGCGCCGCCATCTCGCGATAGTCGGTGTAGACGCGGTCGGGCGCGAGGCCGAGATCGGCGCCGGAGAGCGCGCGCGTTGTCGGGATCGGAGGAGAGCGCGCCGGCCGTCAGCTCGATCGAGGTCGTCGAGCCGCATCGCCATGCGATGCACCGCGCCGATGAAGGCGTCGCGGCCGCCGCCGACCATGCCGACGCGCAGACGCCGCCGTCGAGGCTTGAAGCGGCGCTGTCGCGTGAACCATCGCATCAGCCCTTGATGCCGAGTAGCTTCAGATTGGTCGCGCGATCGGCGCCGGTGGCGGCGAAATCGTCGAACACGCGGTCGGTCACTTCGATGATATGGTCGGCGATGAACTTGCGCGCCGTTGCGCGCCGCGACTTCCGGGTGCTGCAGGCAGCATTCCCACTCGTAGACCGCCCAGCCGGCGAAATCATAGCCGGCGAGCTTGGAGAAGATCGCCTTGAAATTGACCTGTCCGTCGCCGAGCGAGCGATCGCGGCCGGCGCGCTCCAGCCAGCCCTTGTAGCCGCCATAGACGCCCTGTTTGGCGGTCGGGTTGAACTCGGCGTCCTTGACGTGGAACATCTTGATGCGATCGTGATAGACGTCGATGAAGCCGAGATAGTCCATGCATTGTTTGATGAAGTGGCTCGCGTCGTAGTTGATGTTGCAGCGCTTGTGGCCGCCGACGGCGTCGAGGAACATGTCGAAGGTGTCGCCGTCGAAAACGTCCTCGCTCGGGTGGATCTCGAAGCAGAGATCGACGCCGTTCTCGTCGTAGACGTCGAGGATCGGCTTCCAGCGCCGAGCCTGCTCGGCGAAACATTCTTCGATCAGGCCCGGCGGGGCGCTGCGGATAGGGATAGAAATACGGCCAGGCAAGCGAGCCGGTGAAGCTCACATGCTCGGTGAGGCCGAAGCGGCGCGAGACCTTCGCCGCCTTGCGCACCTGATCGGCCGCCCAATGCCGGCGCTTCTCCGGATTGCCGCGCACGGGCGCCGGACACTGGCCGTCGAACATCGCGTCATAGGCCGGATGCACCGACACCATCTGGCCCTGGAAATGGGTGGAGAATTCGCTGATCGCGATGCCGATGTCGGCGAGCTGGCCTTTGATCTCGTCGCAATAGGTCTCGCTCTCGTAGGCCTTGTCGAGATCGAAGAAGCGCTTGTCCCAGCGTCGGGATTTGAATCGCCTTGTAGCCGTAGTCCTTTGCCCATCTCGCGATCGACGGCAGCGTGTTGTGCGGCGGCGTGTCGCGCGCGAATTGCGCCAGGAAACAGGCCTGGCCCCTTGATCGTCCGCATCCGGCGCACTCCCGACCCGGACCGCCTCTCTTCGGCGGCGCCAGGAAACTTTCTATCGTTTCGCCGATCTTCGCAAAATTCTTCCATTTGTCAAATCGTCTGATCTTTGGCGGAAGCGCCGCAATTCACGTTTCGACCGTAAAAGCCGTGAGCGCGGTTCGGTCGTCGACCCGCGTCAGCCACCGGGCTTTCCAGAATTTGACAATCGGAAATTTTGATCCAAAACTTCGTCGCCAGACGCGAGGGCGGCGCCAAGACGCTGACGCGGGAGGACAGTTTGCAAGGACAGGTCGTCATCGTCACCGGCGGGGCGCAGGGCATCGGCCTCGCGATCGCCGAGGGCGCCGCCAACGCGGGCGCGCGCGGCGTGCTCATCATCGGCCGCGATGCGGCGAAGGGCGCGCGCGCCGCCGAGGAAATCGCCGCGCTCGGCCCCGAATGCCGCTTCCTCGCCGCTGATCTCGCCGATCCCGACGCGCCGGCGCGTATCTTCGCAGCGGCGTTGGAGCGGCTTTGGCCAGGTCGACGCGCTCGTCAACGCCGCCGCGCGACCGATCGCGGCTCGCTGGTTGACGCCGACGTCGCGCTGTGGGACCGGCTCTACGCCGTCAACGCGCGCGCGCCGTTCTTCCTCATGCAGGCGCTCGCGCGGCATCTGCGCGCGCGCGAGCGCCGGCGGCGCGATCGTCAATATTTTGTCGATGCACGCGCATGGCGGCTCGCCCGCGCTGGCGGTCTATGCGTCAACCAAGTCGGCGCTGGCGGCGATCACCAAGAACGCCGCGCACGCGCACCGCTTCGACCGCATCCGCGTCAACGGAATCAGCGTCGGCTGGGTCGACACGCCGGCGGAGCGCGAAATGCAGGCGCGCACGCTCGGGCACGGGCGAAGGATGGCTCGTCGAGGCCGCCGCGCAGCCAGCCGTTCGGGCGGCTGCTGAGCGCGCAAGACGTCGCGCCGGCTTGCGCTTTATTCTGCTGTCGCCGGCGTCGGAGCCGATGACCGGGGCGCTCATCGATCAGGAGCAGTTCGTGATCGGCGGCGTTCGGATGAACCGCCTCGCCGCGACAAGGCTTGCGGAGCTGCCGGCGAGCGTGCGCCGTCCGGCCTACGATCGCGGAGCGGCTGGCGATCGGCCACGTCTCATCTCGGCGTCGGCGCGTTTCATCGCTGCCATCAGCTTGACTATATCGACGACATGCTGGAGGCGCGCTTCGGTCCGTGGGGGGTGGTTGGCGTCAATCTGCGCCCCGCCGCCGGCCGCGTTCGCGCTCGCGCCGCAGGCTTGCCTGTACACGCGCACGTTGCGGCGAGACCAAAGCTCGCAGACACGGGTCATCGGTTGCCTGAAGGGTTTGATTGAGATGACCGATGCTGCGACTGCGGACGCCGCGCTCGCCGCGCTTGCGGCGCCCGCGACGCATGTCGTCACCCTGACGATCACCGAGAAAGGTTACGGCCTGACGCCGGCGCGCGGCGAACTTAACAGAGCCAACGCCGACGTCGCGGCCGATCTCGGCGGCGCTTGGCCGCCGCGGACGGCGCTCGGCTTGCTCACGCGCGCGCTGGAACGGCGGGCCCGCGACGACGCCGGCCCGATTACGCTGCTGAGTTGCGACAACATCCCGGCCAACGGGCGCCGCCTATGCGGCGGGTTGCTGGCGATGATTGACGCCACGCGGCCGGCGCTCGCCGGATGGGTCGAGGCGAATGTGTCGTTCCCCTGCGCGATGGTTGATCGCATCGTTCCCGCCGTGACCGCTGAGGAGATTGCCGGGCTCGCCGCGAACCTCGGCGTGCGCGACGAGGCGGCGGTGTTCGGCGAACCGTTTCGGCAATGGGTGATCGAGGATCGCTTCGCCGGCCCGCGGCCGCCATGGGATCTCGCCGGCGCGCAATTCGTCGCCGACGCCGAGCCTTACGAGCACGTCAAGATGCGCGTGCTCAACGCCGCGCAATCGACGCTGTCGCATTGGGGCGCGCTGGTCGGGTTCGAGTTCAGCCATCAGGCGGCGGCCGACGGCGTGCTCTCAGGCCTGGTCGAACGCATGCTCGCGCGCGAAACGCTGCCGACGCTGCCGCAAGTTGAGGGGATGGCGACTGACACTTATCTGGAGACGTCGCTGGCGCGCATCCGCAATCGCGCAATCCGCCATCGCTGCCATCAGATTGGAACCGACGGCTCGCAGAAGATCGCGCAGCGCCTGCTCGCGCCGTTGCGGGTGCGGCGCGAGCGCGGACAAGCGGCGCCTGATCTCGAATGCGCCGTCGCGGGTTGGATCGCCTATGTCGCGGCGGGCGCGCGGCGTTACGGCGCGCGCTGGACGGCGAGCGATCCCTTCGCCAGCGAGATCATTGACCGGGCCGAGCGCGCCGCGAGCTTTCGCGAGCTCGCCGACGCGGCGCTCGGCCTTGCCGCGATCTTCGGCGACGATCTCCGCGAGGCGCCGTTCGTCGCCCGCATCGCCGGACATCTCACGGGCCTGTTGGGTCCGGACGCCCATAGCTATCTGAAGCGCGCGCTCGCGGATGGGTAGGCCGAAAGCGCTCGAAATCGCGCCGCAAGACCGCGCGGCGCTCGGCTACTCAAGGCCCGGCAGCTACGAGGAGCTGCGCGCGGTGTTGTCTTCAGGCACCGTGCGATTGCCGAAGCGGCTGCGACAGGTGGCGATCTTTCTCTGGCAACATCCCGCCGCCGTCGCTCTCGGCTCCGTCACCAGCGTCGCCGCGCAAGCCTCGGTTCAACCGTCGACGCTCGTGCGGTTCGCCCAGGCCTTCGGTTTCACCGGCTTCTCCGAGCTTCAGGAGATGTTCAAGACCCATCTCGCGGAGGGCAGCGTCTCCGGGCCGCCGGCGCGCCGGGCTGAGGGCGCGGACGGCGAGGCGGCGCGATTGGTTGATGGTTTCCTCGTCGCGTCCGCGGCGTCGCTGGCGCGCGTGCGCGACCGGCTCGATCTGGCGCGACTCGAAGAGATGGCGCAGGCGCTGGCGGCGGCCCAGATTCTTTACCTTGTCGGCTCGAAGCGCGCCTTTGCGGTGGTGAGCTATATATCTTTGTCGCTCGCCAATCTCGGCGTACGCAATTTCGCGCTCGACAACGTCGGCGCCTCGGCGTTCGAGGTGCTGCGCGGCGCGACGGCTCGCGACGCGCTGCTCGCCGTCAGCTTCACGCCCTACAACTCGATCACGCCCGAACTCGCCGCCGCCGCGGCGCAGATGGGCGTGCCGATCCTGTCGCTGACCGACAGCGCTTTCTCGCCGCTCGCACCGCTGTCGCGCGCTTACGTCGAGGTGGTTGAAGAAAGCTTCTCCGGCTTCAAGTCGTTGTCGGCGACACTTGCGGTCGCGATGGCGCTCGTGCTGCGGGTCGCGCAATTGCGCGACGAGGCCAAGCAACCTGCGGCGCCGCGCCTCGGCAAACGGCGCGTCAATGCGGAAGCTGGCTCTTGAACAGCTCCAATTCGCGCGCGTCGATGCTCACCACGTGGCGTGGCTCGGGATAGGCGCCGCTGCTGACATCGGCGACGTATTCGCGGAACGCCGCAATGCGTTCGTTTTGCAAGCGGTCGAACTCGGCGGCGAAATTGCGATAGACTTTTGAGTGGCGCGGCATGTGGCCGCGGTTGGTGCCCAGCACGTCCTCGGCGAACAGATATTGCGCGTCACAGCCGGTTCCCGCGCCCATCGAGATCATGAACAGCGAAGTGCGCTGGCTGATTTCCGTCGCCACTTCGACCGGCACAACCTCGATCTCGGCGCCGAAAGCGCCCGCGGCCTCGTACTGGCGCACCGCCTCCCAAATTTGCATCGCCGAGGCGGCGGTCTTGCCGACCGCCTTGAAGCCGCCGGTCCAGGTCTTGCGCGACGGGATCAACCCGACATGGCCGATGACCGGAATGTTCTCGTCGGCCATCGCTTTCACGGTGGCGTAGCTGGCGCTGCAATAAACGGCGTCGGCGCTCGCCTTGTACATCTGGAACGACCAACGGATGAAATCTTCCGCCGCGCCGATCTCGTAGAAATTGTCGCCCGGCATCGAAAACAGGCTCGGCGCGGCGTCGCGATAGCGTGGGTCAAGCATCAGCGACGGCGGGATCGAGACGATGTCGACGCCGGCGCGTTCGGCCGCCTCGGCTTCCTCCAAAGTCAGCACGCGCAGCATGGTGAGCTGACGCTTGCCTTTCATCGCTCTGAGGTCGGCGACCGTCGGTTCGTGCGCGCGTCATGAAGTTTCCCCTCGTTGTCGAAATCACGCCACGCTTTGCAGGCCGAGGGCCGCTTCGTGCAAATCCTCGCGATAGGGGCGCGCGGTCGGGGGCAATTCGCGACGCAGATAATAGTTGGGGTCGCGCAGTCTGCCTCAGCACCGCCGTGACCATCTCGCGATAGGCGTCGAAGATCGAAGGATTGGGCGCCGGCAGATCGTGCTTGATGAGTTCATGCAGCCGCGGCAGCGCGTGGTAAGGCACCATCGGGAACATGTGGTGTTCGACGTGATAGTTCATGTTCCAGTAGATGAACCGGCTGATCGGGTTCATGTAGACGGTGCGCGAGTTGAGCCGGTGGTCGAGCACGTTGTCGGCGAGGCCGCCGTGCTGCAGCAACCCGACCATCACCATGTGCCAGCAGCCATAGAGACGCGGCAGGCCGATCAGCATCAGCGGCAGCCAGGAGCGCATCGCGAGCGCGACGAGGATCGTCGCCGCGTAGATGGCGATATGCACGCGCGCGGCGAAGATCGCCTTCGGTTGCTCGGTTTCTGGGATGAAGCTCTTCTCGTCCGGCGACAGCGTCCCCATCGCATTGTGGATCAGCGCCTTCATGGAATGATAGACGTCGGGCACGCCGACAAAGTGCGCCGGCGGTCTTCAGCAGCGCCGGCGGCCGCATGATCGCGATCTCCGCGTCGCGGCCGACGATGATGGTGTCGGTGTGATGGCGGGCGTGACTCCAGCGCCAGGTCACGGGATTGCGCATCACCTGGAAACTGGCGATCTGATAGACGACGTCGTTCATCCAGCGCGTCTTGAACGCGGTGCCGTGGCCGCATTCGTGCCAGCGCGAGTCGCAAGCCGACCCGTAGATCACGCCATAGACGAGGAAGAACGGCACGCAGAGCCACGAGCCCCAGAAATAGATGCCGCCCGCCGCCGGACAGACGAGCAGCGCGATCCAGAGGATGGTGTCGCGGATCGCCGGCCCGTCGGAGCGCTGCATCAGCTCCTTCATCGTCTTTCGCGGCACGTCGGAGTGATACCATTCCGCCGAGGCCAGCCCGGTCTCGATCGCTCGTTGCGTGCTCGCTCCCACCAGACTGTAGTCGCGTCCCGCCTCAGCCACGTAGGCCATCTTTCGTCCTCACAAGTTCTAGAGCTTGCTGCTCATAGCGAGAGGCGCCCGCTGTAGACGCGGTCTCAAGACCGCGTTGTTTCCGCAACGAGCGCGATTTGGAAATCGCGCCTACAGCGCCGACCCTCCGATTCATATCAAACACGTCTGTTCTAGCGCCCTCTGAGCGGCCTGAACCGCCCCGAGGGCTCGGGATAATCGTGATCCGGCTGTTTGGCGACGCTCACAATGCGCGCCTGCGTCTGCCGCAATCGCCTCGTCGCCGTCGAGCACGCGAAAACGCGCGTCGTAGCGGCGCTCCTCGTCATGTTCGAGCCAGATCATTTCGCCGCGCTCGCGCGCGAACGGTTCGCCGAGCACATGATGCGTGGAGGGCTCGATGCCGAGCGCGTATTGGCCGGATTGCAGGTTCTGCCACTGATAGAGGCAGGGCAGTTGATCCTTGCGCGTGACGACCTCGAAGCCCGAGCCTCAACCGATCGTTGACCAGCGCGACCGGCGCCTCGCCGGCGGCGTCGGCGGCGAGTTCGTGCTGCCAGACCTGCTCGACGAAATCGTCCGACGGCGCCGCCATGCGACGATAGCCGACGCCTTGGCGGCGATAGTTTTCGCCGCCGTGGGCGGCGAGCACGACGTCCTCGATCGGCGCCAGATAGCGCGCGCCCTCGTCGAGCAGCGGATAGCCGACGTTGACGTGATAGAAGAACATGTGCGGCGTGCGGCGGAAGCCGTGATTGACGACGCGATCGCGAGATTCGGATTTCCGTCCCGCCGACGTCGGCCTCGATGCGCCGATGCAGATGCAGGTCCTCGGCGAACATCGCCGATTGGCGCACGATGCCCTCGGCCCACAGCACGCATTCGTCGCCGCGCCAGCTCTCGCCGTAGCCCGCGAGTTGGGCGGGGATGGTCGTCAGGCGGCCGTGCAACGAGTGTTTGACGCTCCTGCGCCCAGGGTAACCGTAGTTGTCGGCCGGCGCTTCAACTGGCCCCAGGATATGATCGAGCCCGCAGGTGACGAGCAGGCCGGAGAACGAGCGCGGCGAAGGCGAGGCCGGCCTCGCCCTCGTATTCGATGAGGCCGGGATGGCGAAAGCCGGTCGGCGAATGCCAGCCGATCGCCTGGCCGCGATAGTCGCAATCGGCGATGTCGAAGGCGCGATCGACCAGCACGGTGAAGCGCAGCCCGCTGCCGGTACGGAATTCGAGCATCCGCACGCCGCGCTCGACGCCGTCGCCGAGCGTCATCAGCCGCACGCCGGCGAACTGCGACAACAGTCCGGCGCGTGCGTCGACTTGGCGCTTGGTCAGTTTGTTTCCGAACAGCTCCACCATGCGCGACGCTTTTCCTTGTGAAAGTTAGAAACGTGTCATTGCGAGCGAAGCGAAGCGATCCACGCGCCGCCCTAACCGGCTAGCAGTCGATCTCGCAGGGCTGGATGGCTTCGCTTCGCTCGCCATGACGGCTACTCGGCTACAGACCGTTGGCGCGGAACTTGCCGTCAAGGAACTTCTTGGCGCGCGGCACGTCGTCTTCGCGACAGATGCTCGATGATGACCGGGATGTTCGGGTGCTTCTCCGAGAGGCGCTTCAGATAGAGGTCGTAGTTCAGCGCGCCCAGGCCCGGCGCCGGCAACTCGATCTCGCCGACGCCGCGGAACGTGTGGCTCTCCAGCGCCTCGGCGTCGCCGATGTCGGCGTGCTTCTCGCGACTTGTCCGCGCCCGAGCGCTTGACGTCCTTGGCGTGAGCGATCTTGATCTTGTCGGTGAGCGTGTCGAACACCTGATTGAGGATCTGATCCATCCGGTCGATGTTGTGCGTCTCGAAATAGTTGGTCGGGTCCATCAGCAGGCCGAGGCCAGGATGATCGACCTGCGCGAACATCTTGACTGTCTCCTCGACGGAGCCGACGACGTTGTTGACGTAGGTTTCGAGCAGAAACATCGCGCCGTGGTCATAGGCCGTCTGCGCGAGTTCGGCGATCACCTTGCGGCATTCCTCGAAGCCTTCCTCGGTCTTGTTCTTGGGGTGATGCACCCAGTCGGATTCGGTGTTGTAGGTGCCGGTCTCGGAGATCACGTAGCGCGAGCCGAAGTCGCGGGCGTGGCGGATGATCTCTTTGAGGTAGCCGACGCGCTGTTCGCGTTCGCCCTTGTCGGGGTGGATGATGTTGGTGTAGCCCGACACGCAGCAGATCGGCAGGTTGTGGTCGCGGAACGTGTCGCGCACCTTGCGCGCCTTCTCTTTGGTTATCTGCTTGTGGCTGAGGTCGATATCCTTGAAGTGCAGATCGAGCTGCACCGTGTTGAAGTCGAGGCCGCGAATCTTCTTCGCCGTCTCCTCAAGCCCGTAAGGGAAATAGCCTGTGAAAATGCCTGCCTGCATCATGTCGTGTTTCCTCCCTAGTTTTTGATTGATATTTCCGACAGCTTCACCGTGCGGCCTTCCGCCATCGAACGATAGCCGGCCTCGACCAGCGCCATCGTCTTAACGTTGTCTTCGACCGACAGCGCTGGTTTTTCGCCTGTTTTCACCGCGTGCTGCAGTTGCTCCATCACGCCGATGAAGGCGTGCGGGAACCACATCGTCTCCCAGGTCGGCGTCACCCATTCGCCGCCGGTGGTCTTGGTTGAGGCGTAGGTGAGCGTTGAGGCCGCGCCGGTCGGCCAGCCGATCGTACCCTTGGCGACGCCGTCCACGCCTTCGATGCGCCAGCCGATATATTGGTCGTCGCGATAGCCCGCCTGCCGCGGACCCGACCAGACATCCTCGATCGAGACCGCCATCACGCCGGTGGGAAACGTCAAAGTCGAGACGGTGATGCCGTCGGTATGGGCGAATTGGGTGCGCGGGTCCTTGCGCGTCAGCGTGGTGATCGCGTCAGGCTCGCCGAACAGGAAGCGCAGCACGTCGAGATGATGCACGCTCATGTTGGAGAAGGTGAGGCGGTCGTAGGATTGCAGAAATCCCTGCCAATGCGGGATCGCGTGCATGTCGATCTCGGCGAACACGATTTCGCCGAGCGCGCCGCTGTCGAGGATCGACTTGGCGACGCGCATCGATTGGTCGTAGCGCATGTTCTGGTTGACCGAGAGGATCTTGCCGGCGGCGGCGGCCTCGTCGCGCAAGGCGATCGCGTCGGTGAGCGACAACGCCAGCGGCTTTTGCGCCAGCACGGCTTTGATATGCGGCTGCCGAAGCGCGAGGCGGATGAGCGCGGGTTGCTGGTCAGGCGGATAGGCGATGTCGACGATGTCGATCTCGGGGTCGGCGATCAGCGCTTCCGGCGTCGCGTGAACCTTGCCGACGCCCCAACGCTCCGCCACCTTCGCCGCGTTGGCGCGGGTGCGCGAGGCGATCGCGGCGACGGGAAAGTCTGCCAGTTTGTAAGCCGCGAGGTGGCATTCGGCCATGATCATGCCGGCGCCGATGCAGCCGATGCGCTGATCGCGGGCTCGAATTTCGACGTCGGGCTGAAAACCCTTCGCGTCGCCCATGTCTCCCCCTTTCCTGCACGAACAGGCAGCGGCCGCAGGCCAATGCCTCGCGTTTCTGATTGAAATTGACAGGAATTGCGGCGTCCGTCAATATCATTAACGGCAAAACCACTCATTTGGCGCGGAGGCCGTCGCCGGACGCGCCAACAAAGGAGGGGACGGGATTGCGTTATACGGTTCTTGACGTCGCCCGCGAGGCGGGCGTTTCCGTCGCCACCGTCGACCGGGTGCTCAACAATCGCGCCGGCGTTCGCGAGCGCACGCGCACCATGGTTTACGAAAGCGCGCGCCGTCTCGGATACATCCCGGAGAGTGCGGATCATCACGTCAACGGCGCCGCGGCCGCCTCGATCGTGCAGTTGGACTTCGCGCTGCCGGCCGGCGGCAATCTGTTCATGCTGACCTTGCGGGAGGAGCTTGAGGCGCAGGCGCGGCGCCGCGTCGGGCTCGACGTACGCGTCGCCGCCATCGAGGGCTTCAATCCGGACACGCTGGCGGCCGCGCTGCTCGACTACCGCGGGCGCACCCAGGGCGTCGGAGTCGTGGCGTTCGACCATCCGGCGGTGCGCGAGGCGATCCGGGCGCTCGCCGCGAGCGGCGTTCCTGTCGTGACGATAGCCTCGGACATTCTTTACGTGCCGCGCGTCGCCTACATCGGGGTCGACAATCGCGCCGCCGGGCGTCTCGCCGGCTATCTGATGCGCCGCTTCGTCGGCGCCGACAAGCCCGCGCAGGTCGCGCTCTTCGCGGGTTCGCTCGCCTATCGCGGACACGAGGAGCGCGAGATGGGCTTTCGCCATCTCATTGCGGAAGAAGCGCCGAACCTGCGCATCGTCGAATTGCGCGAGATGAAGGACGACGTCGAACGGGCCTATGCCGAGGCGCGTTCGCTGCTCGAGGCCTATCCCGATCTCGCGGCGATCTACAACGTCGGCGCCGGCAACGCCGGCATCGCCCGGGCGCTGAAGGAGCGGGGGCGCGAGCGCGAGGTGATCTTTATCGCCCACGAAGTTTCGGCGGAGAACCGGCTGCTACTGCTCGATGCGACGCTCGACGCGGTGATCGATCAGAACCCGCGGGTCGAAGCGCGGGAGGCGCTCAACATCCTCGAACACGCGGCGCGTGGTTTGCCGTTCGATCCTCATCCGCCGCGCTTGCACGTGATCTTCAAGGAAAACATTCCAGAAAACTGATCCGGGCTTTCCACGCGTTTATTTTGTTGGCAAGCACTAAAAAGTGACGGGTTAAGAAATTGAAGAATTAGCCTACAATTCAGGCTAGGTTCATCTTGAAGATTGCAAAGCTGTGCCTTCGACCTGGCGAACGCTCAGGCCGCACATACCAAGGATATTCCCGTGATGAAACCCTTAGCCTTCGCCGCGCTGGCGACGTTTGCCGTCGCAATGTCTTCGGCTGGAGTCTCCGCGCAGACCGTCAACCAGGAAATTCACTACGTCCATCACGTCCACCACATGCGGCAAGTGTATCGGGCGCGTGAGTACGCCCACGTCCGACAGGTTCACTACGTCCGGCAAGTTCACCGGATGCGGGAAATGAGCTACGTGCGTCATGTGCACCACATCCGTCAGGTGCAGCGGATGGAGGGCATGTAATAATTCTTAGTAACCGGTATCGTCCGACAACCCCCGTTTGAGCGGCGCCGGCGCCGTCTCCGCGGCCTCGAACTGCAAGCCGAAGCGGCCGTTGTTCTTCCAAATGACCCGTGCGCGCCGACGCAAGTCGCGCCCGGGAACTAGGAAATCGAATGCGCTTGGCGCCAGCGGGTAGGGCAGTTCGATCTGCGCGCCCTGATGGGTCAGGTCGCGCACCAGGCAATCTTCGCTGGAATTCCCATTGTTGAACGCGAGAACGCCTTTGAGAAAGGTCCGTTGTCTCGCGACGGCTCGGCGCTCCGACATGGCTGTGCCCTCCTGAAACAGGGGATTGGGTCGCCAAGCGTCAACGCAATCTCAGGGCCAGTAACGCCCGCTGCAACGAAAAAGGCGCCCGAAGGCGCCGTTTGCGGAAGCTCGGGGAACTTCAGGCGGCCTCGGCGTCCGCCCGTTCCAGAACCGGGCCGGAATCCTTGCCCTTCGCCGTTTCGTCGCGGTCGACGAACTCGATCACCGCCATCGCCGCGTTGTCGCCCTGGCGGAAGCCCGCCTTCATGATGCGGGTGTAGCCGCCGTGGCGGTCCTTGTAGCGCGGGCCGAGCACGTCGATCAGCTTCTTGACCAAATCGGCGTCCCGCAGCTTGGAGATCGCCAGCCGGCGCGCGTGCAGGTCGCCGCGCTTGCCGAGCGTGACCAGCTTCTCGACGACGGGGCGAAGGTCCTTGGCCTTCGGCAGCGTGGTGACGATCTGCTCGTGCTTGATCAGCGCCTGCGCCATATTGGCGAACATGGCTTGGCGGTGTTCGGCGGTACGGTTGAAGCGGCGCTTGGCGCGACCGTGATACATGGCGGATCTCCGTTTAGGTTATCGCGACCGCCGTGCCACGGTACGGCCGCCTTATTTGTAACCGCGATCCCCGGATCGCGGGAGCCGCGGTCTGGAGACCGCGGCTACAGGGCGCTAGTAATGCTCCTCGAAGCGCTTGGCGAGCTCCTCGATGTTCTCCGGCGGCCAGCCCGTGACCTCCATGCCGAGATGCAGCCCCATCTGCGCCAGCACCTCCTTGATCTCGTTGAGCGACTTGCGGCCGAAGTTCGGCGTGCGCAGCATCTCGCTCTCGGTCTTCTGGATCAGGTCGCCGATGTAGACGATATTGTCGTTCTTCAAGCAGTTGGCGGAGCGCACCGACAGCTCCAGTTCGTCGACCTTCTTCAGCAGCGCCGGGTTGAACGCGAGCTCGGGGATCGCGTGATGCGCCTCCTCGCGGCGCGGCTCCTCGAAGTTGACGAACACGCCGAGCTGATCTTGCAGGATGCGCGCGGCATAGGCGAGCGCATCCTCCGGCGATAGGGCGCCGTTGGTTTCGATCGTCAGCGTCAGCTTGTCCTTGTCGAGATCCTGGCCCTCGCGGGTGTTCTCGACGCGGTAGGAGACCTTGCGCACCGGGGAGAACAGGCTGTCGATCGGCATCAGACCGATTGGCGAATCCTCGGCGCGGTTGCGGTCGGCCGGCACATAGCCCTTACCGGTCTGGACGGTGAACTCGATGCGCAGGTCAGCGCCGTCGTCGAGCGTGCAGATCGCCAGATGCGGATTTAACACCTGGATGTCGCCGGTCGTCTGGATGTCGCCGGCGGTGACGACGCCGGGACCACGACGCTTGAGCACGAGGCGCTTGACGCCGTCGCCCTGCATCTTGATTGCGATGTCCTTCACGTTGAGGATGATGTCGACCACATCCTCGCGCACGCCGGGGATCGAGGAAAACTCGTGCAGAACCCCGTCGATATGGATCGACGTGATCGCCGCGCCTTGCAGCGACGACAACAGGATGCGGCGCAGCGAGTTGCCGAGCGTCTGGCCGAAGCCGCGCTCCAGCGGCTCGGCGATCAAGGTCGCCGAACGCCGGGGATCGTCGCCGTAGGAAACTTCGAGTTTCTTCGGCTTGATAAGTTCTTGCCAGTTCTTCTGAATCACGGGATGGGCCTCACGGAAAGACGAAGCGACAGGGCGCGAAACGTCAGACGCGCCGGCGCTTGCGGGGCCGGCAGCCGTTATGCGGAATCGGCGTCACGTCACGGATCGAGGTGACGTTGAAGCCGGCGGCCTGGATGGCGCGCAACGCCGACTCGCGCCCCGAGCCGGGGCCGGAGACTTCGACTTCGAGCGTGCGAAGCCCATGCTCGCCCGCCTTGCGCACGGCGTCCTCGGCCGCCATCTGCGCGGCGAACGGGGTCGACTTGCGCGAGCCCTTGAAGCCCATCGTGCCGGCCGACGACCACGAGATCGTGTTGCCCTGCGCGTCGGTGATGGTGATCATCGTGTTGTTGAACGTCGAATTCACGTGCGCGACGCCGGAGACGATGTTCTTGCGCTCCTTGCGTTTGACGCGGGCAGCTTCCTTGGCCATGTTCTAATCCTTTGCGGCGCTCGACGGCGCTCGAAACGGGGTTGCGCGAGGGGCGCGGGATTACTTCTTCTTGCCCGGAATCGCCTTCGCCTTGCCCTTGCGGGTGCGGGCGTTGGTGTGGGTGCGCTGGCCGCGAACCGGAAGCTGCCGGCGGTGCCGCAGGCCGCGATAGGCGCCAAGATCCATCAGGCGCTTGATGTTGATCGAAACCTCGCGGCGCAGATCGCCTTCGACGATATAGTCGCGGTCGATCGTCTCGCGGATTTGCAGCACTTCCGCGTCGGAAAGCTGAGAGACGCGGCGCTCGGCGGGAATATGCACTTTCTCGCAGATCTCCTCGGCCTTTTTCGGACCGATGCCGTGGATGTACTGAAGCGCGATGATGACGCGCTTGTTGGTCGGAATATTGACGCCTGCTATACGAGCCATTGGCTCATCGCTCCATGTCGGCGGCGCTTGGGGGCGCCGAGTTGCGAAACCCCGCGTCCGGTGGAGGCCGGCCCTTGCGGAGCGCCCGAAACGCAAAAGGTCCCGCGCGGGCGATTAACCGCTCAGGACCCCGTGTGGCTTTGGGATGGCGCGCATATAGAAGCCCGCGCGGCTCCCGTCAACAGGGGGCGCGGCGGCAAATGGAACGGTTGACAGACTATTCGGAAATGGCGCTCCTTGCAAACGGAATGGGGGAGCGGAAATTGGCGGCGCCTTGACGATCCGAGCGGATCGTCAGCCTAAACCATAACGATGATTAGCGGCCGAGACGCCATTGGAAGAATAGATTTATGCACTGGCACCGTAACTCGCAATTCGACCACGCTCTCGTTTCGCAAGCGGTACAGCATTGCAATCGAGTTAAAATTTTGGTTCGATCACTATCTAACTATAATCAGCCGACGTCACGGGAAGCGCCGCAATGTCGCATCATATGGTCAGCACACCCGCTACGAGCGTTTTTTCAGCGGTGCTGTGCTTTTTTGCTTGCACGCACACTGCTGAGTCAAGTGGGTACCTCACTGAATCTCAGCTGCGGTCCTTACTGAGTAACAGAACTATGCACGCCCAAACAATCCGGGACCATGAGCAATGGAGTGCATTCTTCTCGAAAGAAGGACAAGTCGATTTCGTTTATACAAATGGAAACACGGCGAGTGGTACGTGGTCGGCGGATGGCAACAGTGTGTTTATTAGATTTGCTGGGCCTGCGATATGTAAGCACGTATACATAGATAGTGCAAATTTAGTTCATTGGAAAGATTGCGGCGACGATGCAACAACGTCGTATATTATAAGTATGTCAAATGGAAATACGACAAATAGCAATGGAAACAGTCAAGCAATTGGACCAAAGCAAGCACTCATGCTTTCGATAGTTAGACAGTTTCTCGGAGGGATGGTAAACAATGTTCCCAATAATGTTCCGGTAAAACCGTTTTTCAATAACTTGATGTATGATCTTATTGATCCGGAAATTGCGAGTCATCTCAACGAGGATGATAAGCGTTTAGCTGTACAGGCGATTATTGCCGGGCTGCAAACGGGTCAGGATCAAGAGTGGAGCAATCCGGATACTCGCCGCAGCGGCGATATAAAGACACTTCGCAGCTATCGAGACGATAGCGGGCGCCTTTGTCGCGAATATGAAACGCAAGCATGGCTAGAAGACGGAACGCAATATGCAAAGCGCCGTAATGCCTGCTTTAATGTTGCGGACAATGCTTGGGTTCCAATTGGCTGAAATATTATACTATTGCTATTGAGGGCTCGATTGTTGCAATGCCGGAGGAAGAAGAATAATCTCATCGAAGAAAAGGCGACTGCCGTTGAAAGGAGTTATCCGGCATCGACATCGCGCGTCAGGCGTCCCGACGCCAATAGATATTATTCTGATAGTTCCGGCAGCGCTGTTAAACACAGAAGGTCTGGAGCTGTTCCACATCTCATCATATTCAGGGTATTCAAGCATTTCAAGCGGATACACGGCGCCGGTTACTTGGTGATCGTTCCATCCACGATCGTGCTGGACGAATTTTGCAATCGTATCCAAGCTCGATAGATCAGAGGCACCTAAACTCGGAGTCGACTGCGCACCTTGGGCTGAGTTGGGAAACTGTGCTATGCCAACATCTTGACGATTGCCTATTGAGTTGCCGACGCCGGGTACGACCCCAAATCCAGGATGTAAAGCATGGAATATCGCCTCAGCGACTGCGCCGCCGCCTTCCGCAAACATGTTTCCTAAGGTCGAACCTTGGTATAGGCCCGAGAATGGCTGCCGCGCGGCAAAGCCACGTGCTGCGACCGCTGCCTCCGATGCGACGATACGTTCGGCGCTTTCGCGCGAGAGTGCGCTTATCCCAGCACGGACAGTACTGCTCGCAACCGATCGCACGAGGAACCCTTCTAATGCGTCGGCAATAATTCCTGCAAGCCACAGGAAAGCTTTGGCCTCTCGCGGCGAGAGCCCGACGCCTACTCCGGCGCCAAGAGCCCAACTCGTCGATCCGGCAAGGAGTTGCCTTCGATTGTAAAGCATGACTCACACGGCAATATGACATAAGGAAGCAACTACCGTTAAGAGATTCCTCCCGTCCACGCAAGTGCCTTTTGTACGTTGTCGAGGTTCGCGCCGTCAAACGGATCAGGGGTTTGCAAACCCCGCCGCTCGCCCTTATAGCCGGCGCGCGCTGCCGCCTCGTCAGGCGGGCCGAGACCGCAATATGCGCAACCTCGGTAGGCGTTTGTTAACCTTTCCGCCGCTCAGCTTTCGTGCGCTGCGGCAGGGCGCTCCGACTCATGCGGGGCGGCGAACAGGAAAATCGTGCATGAACAAACCCCTCGACGCCGCCGCCTTCGCGCCCGTAGTCGCGCTCCATGACGACGTCGAACTCGACTCGCGCGGCCGGCTCGCGCTCTATCTTGCGGTCGGTCTTGCCGCGGGCAGCGTCATCGCGTTGCAGATCGACATCATGCGGGTGTTCGCGGTCGGCAACTGGACGCATTTCGGCTCGCTCGTCGTCAGCCTGGCGATGCTCGGCTTCGGTCTGACCAGCGCGGTGATGGCCTCGGCGAAAAACTGGTTCCTGCGCCATTGGCAGGGCGCGGCCACCGCCGGGCTCGGGCTGATGGGGCCGCTGGCGATCGCCGCCAACCTCTACATTCAGCAGCTCAAGTTCAACCCGATCTATCTGGTCTCCGACCCGAACCAGAAATGGAAGCTCGCCGAAATCTTCCTCGCTTCGCTGACCCCCTTCCTTGGCGGCGCGGTGTTCCTCGGCTGCGTGTTCCTGAAGAGCAACAAGACGTTCGGCCGCGTCTATTTCGCCGACCTCGCCGGCTCCGGCCTCAGCGGCCTCGTCTTCCTCGGCGCGATGTATCTGCTCAATCCGGTCAACCTGATCGCCGCCCCGCTGACGCTGTGGCTGGCGGCGTGCGTGGCGTGGAGCTTCCTGCCCGGCGGGCGCGGCGCTCGCGTCTTCTTCGCCCTCGCCGGCCTCGCCGCGTTTGGCGGCCATTTCTGGCTGGCCCCGGCGCTCGACCTGCCGCGCCTCGCCGTCAACGACTACAAGGGCGCCTCGTATGCGCGCCGGCTGCCCGAGGCGAAGAAGGTTTATGAGAGCGCCTCGCCGTTCGGCTTCCTGGAGGCCTACACGACCTCCTATCTGCATTTCGCGCCGGGGCTCTCCGACAACGCTGCGTTCAACCTGCCGTCGATGCCCGCCAACGCCTACATGGGCCTCTATATCGACAGCGATGGCCCGATCGGCGTCATGCGCCATCTCAGCGCCAAGGACGCCGCCTACTTCCGCTTCCTGCCGATGTATTACCCCTACGTGGTCAAGAAGGACCCGAAGGTGTTCATCACCCAGTTCGGCGGCGGCATCTCGACCGAGGTGGCGCTCGCGGCGGGGGCGAAGGATGTCACCATCGCCGAGGGCAATCGCGCGATCCTCCAGGCGTTCCGCGGCGACGTGTTCAAAACCTTCACCGACGATATTCTGTCGAAGGTGCATGTCGTCGACTACGAGGGCCGGCATTTCCTCGCCCATACCGACCAGAAATTCGACGTCATCGACCTGAGCCTGGCCGACTCCACCGGTCTCTCCAATCCCGGCGGCTTCGCCGTGGTCGAGAAATTTCCCTATACGCAGGAGGCGATGGAGACCTACATGCGCGCGCTCGATCCGGGCGGCGTGCTGTCGGTCACGATCTGGAACAAGGAGGAGCCGCCGAAGTCGGTGCTGCGGCTCTATCGCACGATGGCCGCCGCGTCGCGCGACCTCGACGGCGACGATATGGCGAAATCCTTCTTCGTCGCCTCGTCCTATCTGTCGACGGCGACCGTGCTCTACAAACGCGGCGGCTTCAGCGACGACGAGGTCAAAGCCTTGCGCGAGCACACGCACGCGATGTCGTTCGACGAAATCTACTCGCCGGGCTATTATCTACGACGGCGCCGACAACGACCGTGTTTTGAAGGACTATGTCGCGCAGTTCTCCGCCGCCCCGCAGAACGGGCCGCCGTCCTCGAAAGCCGACGCCGCCGACCCGACCGCGCCCGCGGACGACGGAACCGACGCCGCCCCGCCGCCGCCTTCGGACAAGCCGGACGAGGGCGTGCTGCCGTCCACGATCATGGGCCGCATGTTGTGGAGCGCGCTTACCAAGGGCGACGCGGCCGACATCGCCGAACGCTACGTCTTCGACATCCAGAAGCTCACCAACGACCACCCCTATTTCACCGGCTACGTGAAGACCAAGGACCTGCCGGCGATCTTCAGCGATCCTGACCGGCTCGAGCCGTTGCAGGACGAATGGGGCTATCTGCTGATCTGGGCGACGCTCGGCATCGCTTGCCTTACCGCGGCGGTGCTGCTGGCGATTCCGCTCGTCTTCGGCTGGCGGTCGATCTTCTCCAAGACGCCAGGCAAGGCGCGCACGGTGTTGTATTTCGGCTGCCTCGGCGCCGGCTACATCATGGTTGAGGTCGGCCTGATCGCCCGCTTCGTGATGGCGCTCGGCAACCCGACCGTGTCGGCGACGATCCTCATCACCGGGATGCTGGTGTTCTCCGGCCTCGGCGCGCTGATCTCCGAGCGGGTGCTGCCGATCATGAAAACCTTCATGCCGGCGCTGTTCGTGGCCGTAGCGGCGATGCTGCTCGGCTACGCGCTGTTCCTCGACCGCGCGCTGGACGCGATCGGCGGCTACGCCTACGCCGAACGCTTGATCCTGTGTTTCCTGTTCATCGCCCCGCCCGCCTTCCTGATGGGCTTCCCGATGTCGGTGGCGATGACGACGCTCGGCCGGCTCGGCAAGGAGCATATGTTCATCTGGGCGTGGGGCGTGAACGGCTGTTTCTCGGTGATCGGCGCGGCGGCGGCGCCGGTTCTGGCGACGAGCTTCGGGCTGGCCTCGGTGATCGAGTTCGCGGCGCTCGCCTACTTTGTAGCATGGCCGGCCTTCGGTGGTGTAATGTCGCGCCGGACGGCGTGAGCCAAGCGGAGGGGGCAATGCGTTTTGAAGCCGTTGGCGCGTGTCTCGCGGCCGCTGACGCTCGTGGGCTGCGCGTCGCCTCCCAGCCAACCGCAAGTGTCGACCGCCGCGCCGACAACGCAGGCGCCGGCGCAATTCGCCGACGCCGGCGGCGTGGAGGTCGCCTATGTCGAGTTCAAGAACTCGGCGTTCCCGTATCACGGCGCGATCCCCGCCTCCGAGGAGGGCGAGGGCGGCAAGCCGTTCCTGAATGTCGAGGAAAACGGCCGGTTGGGTCACAAGTCGGCGGGCGGCGCCGTCCATTGGGAGGACGAGACCTACAACGACCGCCACGTGCTGGTGGCCGCCTCGCCCAACTTCGATCCCAAGGCGCCGGGCGTCATCGTCGTCTATTTCCACGGCAACCACGCGACGCTGTCGCGCGACGTGGTCGCCCGCCAGCAGGCGCCGCGGCAGGTGGCGGCTTCGCGGCTCAACGCGGTGCTGGTCGCCCCGCAAATGGCCGTGGACGCGCGCGACTCCAGCGCCGGCAATTTCTGGCGCGAGGGCGGTTTCGCCGCGTTTCTCGACGAGGCCGAAACCAAGATCGCGAGGTTCTACCCCAACGCCGCGCGCGCCGATTTCGAGCGCATGCCGGTGGTCATCGTCGCTTATAGCGGCGGCTATCTCCCCGCCGCGTTTTCGCTCGCCCACGGCGGCGCCAGCGCCCGGATCAAGGGCGTCTTGCTGCTCGACGCGCTTTACGGCGAGCCCGACAAATTCGCCCGCTGGATCGAGCAGGAGCGCAGCCGCGCGTTCTTCGTCAGCGCCTATTCGGCCTCCTCCAAGGCCGAAAACACCGAGATGCGCGCAAGGTTGGAGCGCGACGGAGTTCCGACCGTGACCGGCGTGCCCGAGACGCTGGGGCCGGGGACCGTCGCTTTCGTCGATTCCGGCGACGTCAGCCACGAGGATTTCGTCAATTACGCCTGGACCAGCGACCCGATAACCGACGTTCTCATGCGAGTCAGCCGCTGACCGTCGCGCCAAACGAAAGCGTCGGGTGCGGATATCCAAAAAATATTTGCCGTTTTCACACCGGTTTTAGCGCTTTTGCATATTGCGCCGCCCTCGATTGAATTTATGAGAGGACAGCGGCGTTGGACCTCGACTTTTATAGCCGCCGGGGCCGACTAGAAATGCGGCGCGCGGGCTTAAAGGAGCTGGCGGCGGCGATGCGTTCGCATCCCCGCCTACGCGAAGCGTCGCGCCGGTTTTTCCACGATTTCGTCGGCTGGCGCGAGCGGCTCGGCCTGCTCAACAAGATCACCTGCAACCTCGCGCGCGAGCGCATCTTCGAGCATTTGCTCTATCTGCATTTCGCGCGGGCCGGCGAAGGCGGCGACAAGGGCGCGACTTTCGCTAGGCTCGCCGCGCTTTCCGCCTCGCGCGATCAGATCGGCGGCCGCGCCGTGCGGACGGCGCTGCGGCTCGCCGAAATCGCCGGCCTGGTGTCCCAGACGCGCAGCCCGAGCGACGGCCGGTTGCGGATCTACAGACCGTCGGAAGCGATGCTGGCGCAGACGCGCGAATATTTTTCGATCGCGTTCCGCGTCGTCGACGCCCTGAAACCCAGTCTGCGGGTGAGCGAGCGGCTCTACGAGGAGCCGAATCTGATGATCTCGATTTTCGTCAAGATTGGCCAGGCTTATCTGGAGGATGAAGTGCAGCCGAATCCGGCGCCGGACGCGCTGACCAGTTTGCTGCAGCTCGATGGCGGCCGCGCCGTCCTCGCGACCGTCATCGACTGTCACTGGCGCGGTCGCGATCTTCCCGCCTCACAGGACATCGCCAAGCGGTTCTACGTCTCCCCGAGCCAAACGCGCGCGATCCTGCGATACGCCGAAGTCCAGGGACTGATCGCTATGGCGGGACGCGGCCGGATTGCAGACGCCGAACCGCTGACGAGCGCTTATTTGGACGCGCTCTGCCGATTTCTCGCGTTCGTCCTCGGCTACGGGCTCGACCTCGATGTCGGGGCGTTTCAAAGCGAATGAAAACAGCGCTTTTTGCGCTGGCGGGTCCTAATTCCGGTCGCGCTCGGTAGAATATTGATTCCCCTTCTTTTGAGTGGATATTTTCGCCACAGTGGCCAGCCGGCCCTCGCGTAATGTGGCTAAAGTCGGCTGAAAAGAAGACTGAGCCCGTGAGGGAAGTCTGCTCCGGCCGACGCGGAAAGTTCAGCGAGCAGGTATACGTCCATGCCCAAGCCGACCGACACGTCCGATCGTTTCGCCCGGGCCATCGCGGCCGATCGCAACTTTGACGCCGCGGCCACGAGCTACATCGAGGCCTATGTGACTTGGCGCCGCACGCTCAACGGCTTCAACAAAGTGATCTCGTCAAGCGCCCGCAGGCGCATTCTGAAGAGCATCCTTTCGCTGCATTTCGCCAACGCGACCGACAATCCTGACAACGGCGCGACGTTCGAGCGGCTGTTGCATCTGTCGAACCCCTGCGCCGGCGAGCCCAGCTGTGGTCCCAGAGTTCTGCGCACCGTCATCACGCTGGCGCAGCGCTCGGGGCACCTGGCGGTGCAGCAGGGTTGGTACGATCGGCGGCTGAAGATCCTCCACCCGACCGAGAAGTGGATCGCGCAGGAGGCCGAGCGGCACGAAGTGGCGCTGGCGAGCCTCGGCCTGCTCGCGCAGGATCGAACGCGGTTTGTGGCGCGGCCGCGCGGCGCGGCGCTTGTCGGCCGGCTTGCGGTTGCGAGCGGTCGGCACGAGGGCGTCGTCGGCGTTACCCTCGGCGAGCCTGACGCCGCGCTGAGCGCGGTTGCTGCGCTCGACGGCGGTCTCGCCACGGCTTTCGCGGTCGCCGACGCCACGATGCGCGGAAAGTGCATTCCCTCGCACAAGGAGATCGGAGCGAGCTTCCGGCTCTCCGCATCGCAAGCGCGCAAGATCCTGCGGCTGGCGGCCGATCGTGGGCTGGTGGCGTTCGATCGCGAGGGCAAGATCGCCGACGCGCGAGATCTGGCGGTCGCATGCCGCCGGCTGGTCGCTCACGAATTCGCGTTCTATGCGCGGTGCGTCGCGCCGTTCGAGCCCGCCGCCCCCGAGCCGATCGTCGCGCCCGCTTTCGTTCCGCAACTGCGTTCCGCTCACGCGCACTGATCCCCCTCCCACGGATCTGCGTTATGTTGCGCGCCGCACGGCCCCCGCGGCGCGCAACTTTTTTTTGGGAGACGTCATGTCGTTTCGCGCGCTCGCCGCCGTCGCCGCGTTCTTTCTGGCGACGGCCTGCGCCGCGGCGCAGGACTGCCCGCCGGACGCCGGCGCTCCGGAGGCGCCCGTCGGCGTCGAGGACGGCAAGCATCTGCCGCCCGACGTCGCCCGATCGCAGCACGTGGCGCTGCCCGGGCGTTGTCTCTCGTTCCGGACGATCGCCGGTTCGATCCGAGCGCCCAGCGAGGGCGAAACTCAGACGGAATTGGCCTATGTCGCCTATCTCGCCGAGGGCGGCGACGCGACGGCGCGGCCGGTCGTGTTTGCGATAAATGGCGGCCCCGGCGCCGGTTCGGTCTGGTTGCAACTCGGCGCAGTCGGCCCTTGGCGGCTGCCAATGCAAGGGCTGACGCCGTCGACGCCGCCGACGCTGGTCGCCAATGCGGAGACCTGGCTCGATTTCGCCGATCTGGTGTTCTTCGATCCGCCGGGGACCGGCTACAGCCGGCCTCGCACGTCGCAAGACGCCGCGAAAGCGCAGGTCTGGTCGGTCGACGGCGATATCCGCGTTCTCTCCGAGGCGATCCGCCGCTGGCTCGCCGATCACGGGCGACTGGCTTCGCCGAAGTTCATCCTCGGCGAGAGCTACGGCGGCTTCCGCGCGCCGCGTATCGCCAAGTCGCTGGCGACGGAGCTTGGCGTCGGCGTTCGCGGGATCGTGCTCGTCTCGCCGGTGCTCGATTTCGCGCCGTTCACGACCGGGCCGAGCAATCCGTTCCCCTATCTGACGCGGCTGCCGTCCTACGCCGCCGCGGCGCGCGAGGCGAAGGGCGCGGTGTCGCGCGCCGATCTCGCCGATGTCGAGGCCTACGCCACCGGCGAATACCTAGCCGATTGGCTTGCCGGGCCGCGCGATGAGGCCGCGGTCGATCGCAAGGTCGCGCGCGTCGCCGCGCTCACTGGCTTGAGCGCCGAGGTCGTGCGCCGCTACGCCGGCGATCTCTCGGAGTGGGATTTCCTGCGCGAGCGAGGTCGGCAATTGGGGCGCAAGCTCGCCTTCTACGACGCGACGCTCGCCGCCGGGGAGACGGCGCCCGACTGGGCGGATGCGCTGGACCCGGTGCTGCCCGGCTTCACGGCGGCTTTGACTAGCGCCATGACCGCGCTCTACCGCGACAAGCTTGGCTGGCGGGTCGACGAGATGTACGAGACGCTGAATTCGACCGTGTCGCGCAATTGGAGCTGGGGCCACGGCCTCGAGGCCCCGGAAGCGCTAGGCGATCTCGGCCAAATGCTGGCGCTCGACCCGAATTATCGCGTGCTGGTGGCGCATGGTCTGACCGATGTGCAGGCGCCCTATTTCGCCTCGGCGCTGGAGCTTGCCCGCTTGCCGCCGTTCGCCGAGCCGTCGCGCCTCTCGCTCGACGTCTATCCGGGCGGACACATGTTTTACGGACGCGACGAATCGCGCAAGGCGTTTCGCGACGACGCGCGGCGGTTGATTGAATCCCGGTGACAGTCTGTCAGTGGACTTCGTGGGAATCCTGGTCGATCGCCGCCATGCGGTCCTTGGCGACGACGACGCCGGCGGCGGCGGCTTTGGCGAGGTAGTCTTTCGCACGTTGCAAATCGCCCGGAGCGCCGACCACGCCGAGCTTCGTCAACATCGCCGGATCGTAGGTCTCGGCGAGCGCCACGAACGCGCGCGGATCGCCCTCGTCGGCGGCGCGGGTCAGGAACAGTCGCGCGCTGGAGAGGTCGCCTTTCGCGAATGCGACCAGCCCGCGCACGCTCCATCGCGCTGAGGCCTCGCTGGCCGTGGACTTCGGCGTCGTCGTCGCCGCGGCGCGGGCTTCGGCGATCGGGGAGGGGGTCGGCGAGACTTTGGCGGTCTCGGGCTTCGCCGTCGCGACGTCAGCGGCTTTCGCCGGCTCGGGTTTCGCCTGGGCGACCGGCGCTGCGGCGGGGCGGCTGGCCTCCACCGAGGGTTTTGCCTCCGGCGTCTCCTCGGCGACGGCGATCGCCGCCGCAGCGCGCGGCGCGCTCGGCGCGACGGCCGGCGAGGCTTCGGGCGCCGCTACGAATTGCGGCTTCTCCACCGCGCTGCGCGGTTTCAGGCCGTAGGGCTCGATCCGAGGCAGAAACGCCAATCCGAGCGCGCCCGCAACGATTCCCGCAACGAGACCCGTCCCCGCCTTGATGAGAATACTCACAACTCACGCTCCCTCATCACTGCGCGCCCCCCGACCGCAGAAGATTTTGGTAGAGTTTATCTGCGATCGCCGACGCTGTCGCCCCTGAATCCGTAGGCGCCGTCTTGGCCGCTTCGCGGAACGAATCCACCGCCGTGTCGCCGGCGGCGCGATGCTTGTCGATCCAATCGCGCGCCGGCGCTAGGCGCGGCCAATCCGTCTCCGCGGTGAAGTTGACTTCGCGCCACTTCGGATCGGCGGCGGCCGACAGCAGCGGCTGATGGCGCTCGAACACGGCGGCGACGAACGGAGCGTCCTGCGTCGCGCGCGGCGAGCCGTCGCCGGCGTCGAGCGCGACGAGGCCGAACGGCAGGCTGATCGTGTTGACCGCGCCGTCCGCCGGCGTGAGATGCGGCAGGTCCTTGGCGGTAAGCCGGGCGGGCGCATAGCGGCCGGCCAAGTCGTCGCGCCAGGGCAGCGCGAGCACATGCAGCTTGCCGCCCCTGGCGGCGTCGTTGACGCTCTTCGATTCATCGGCGCCCAGCATCACCAGCGCGTCGATCTTGCCAGCGGTGAGCGCGGCGAGGCCGTTCGACACGTTGTCATGCACGACCTTCGGCGCGACGCCGAGCTTGGCGAATAGCGCCTGGCCGCTGGCGTCAACGACGCCGTCGGCTTCGCCGAACGAGACCGCCTTGCCGTCTAGCTGCTTGACGTCGTCGACGCCGGGGCCGGCGAGAACGACGATCGGCTCGCAGGCGAGACGCGCGACGAGCGGCGCCTTGGCGCGCAGCGCCGCGCCCTTCGGATCGGTCGCCATCACGTCGATCGCGGTGACGACGAAATCGCCGCTGTCCGCGTCGACCGCCTTGCCGATCGCGTCGGGAGAGGTCTTGCCGGCCCAGGCGCGCGCCTTCAATCCGGCGCTACGCGCGGTGTTGACGAGTTCGGTGGCCATGCGCAGCGAAGTCGCATCGTCGGTGTCGACCAACACGATGAATTCGTGCGACGAGGCAATCGAGGGTTTCGCCGTTTTGGCGTCGTCATCATCGTCTTCGTCGGACGCCTTTGCGGTCGACGCGCGGGCGCCGTGGCCGCGCCACGCCCCATGATAAAGCACGCGATGACCGTTGCGCCAGACTGGGTGGGCGTAGCGGACCATCGTCTCGGCTTGCGCCGCCCCGGCGAACCACGCGAGCCCCGCAAGGAGCGCGGCGGCGGACGCTAAACCCCCACCCCCGACCGACGCGACTCTCGCCGCGCGGGCCAAACTCTGATTGTCCCCTAAGCTCATGGGGCGGAAATTGTCGGCCAAATGAGACGCCAAGATGGCGAAATCATCAGAATTGCGATTCCGTCGTCCAGTCTTGGAAAGCTTCGTCCAAGGTCAACGGCGTCAAGTCTTGGAATCCCCCAGAATCGATCCAAAGCAAAAAGCCGCGAATGGCTGCTTGAGGAAACATCGGCGCGATCGCTGCCCGGTATAGCGCGAGCTGTCGTACGTAATCTTGGCGCAAAGCGGCGGGGCCCGACTTGAAATCGGCGATCCATACGCCGTCCGCCGTGGCGCCGAGGCGGTCGATCCGGCCGGCGACGGAGGCCGGCGTCCCGTCGCTGCGTCGAAGCGTCGCAAGGATCGGGACCTCCGCGCGCGAGCCGGGGCCGAATAACGGCGCCAGCGCCGGCGCCTCGATCAGCGCCAGCGTCCGCGCCACGAGGCCCGCCCGCCGGTCTTCCGGCAAGGCGGCGCCGCGTCGCGCCAGAAAAGCCGCCGCCGCCGCGCGCCGCCGTTCAGCGGGCAGTCCGGGCAGGCTCTGCAACAGGCGGTGCGCGAGCCGGCCTTCCTCGAGGCGAAACAGGCGATCCGGGCTTACGTCGCCGGCCAGCCGGCGCGACGGCGCGACCCGCGCGTATTCGACCTCATGCGGCGCGGGGGCGCCGAGCCAAACGGGCGCAGCGAAAGCAGGAGGCGCTTCGGTCGGCGCCGGCGCGGTCGCAGCGCGCGCGCCTTGGCCGAGCCGCAACATCGGTTGCGCGGGGTCCCACCAACTCGGGACTTCCTGCAAGTGCGGCGTCAGGCCCTTCGCGATCAGGTTCGCCCAGCAATCCGCGGGACGCGTCTTCCCGCCTTCGTAGCCGGCGACAATCAGGCGCTGCGCCGCGCGCGTCATGGCGACGTAGAGCAGCCGGCGGTGCTCGCCGGCCGCCGCCTCGCGCGCGAGAACCCGGCCGGCGGCCATCTCGGCGCAGTCCCCTGCCGCGGTCGGGGCCCAGACGAACAGCGGCGCCGCTCCCGAATGCGGCGGCGCCAGCCGCAGCCATTTCGGATCATGCCGCCCGCCCGGCGCGCCGTGCGTGTCGGGCAGGAAGACGATCGGCGCCTCCAGGCCCTTGGAGGCGTGAACCGTCATCACCCGCACCTGCGCGCCGGCCGCCTCCATGTCGCGCTTGATCTGCGAATCCGCGGCCTCGATTTCGGCGAGGAAGCCGCTCAGCGACGGCGCTTCGCCCTGCTCATGCACGAGCGCTCGGGCAAGGAACTCGTCGATCGCATCGCCGGCTTCCGGCCCGATCCGGCCGACCAGCGCCCGCCGGCCGCCGTCGGCGCCGAGCAGCGTGGCGAAGAAGTCGAACGGCCCGGCGCCCGCCCGCTCGCGCCACCGCGCCACTTGCGCGCGCGCTTTGATAAATTCGGAACCGGCCAGCGCGGCGGCGAGGGAGCCTTTGCGCCCAGGGGCCAGCCGCAACAGCGCTTCGTCGTCGAGGCCGATCAGCGGCGATTTGAGCACGGCGGCGAGCGCGAGATCGTCGTCGGGATAGAGCGCTACCCGCGCCGCGGCGCAGAGGTCGAGCACGGCGATATGGCGGCCGAGCGTCAGGCGGTCGGCGCCGGCGGCGTCGATGCGGGCGCGTCGCAGCGCCCGCGTCATCGCCTCGAACAAAGGCCCGCGCGAGCGCACGAGGATCAGAATGTCGCCGGCGCGGATCGGTCGCAGCGCGCCGCTATCGGGATCGACGATGCGCTCCGGCGAGCCCGGCGCGATCCATTGCGCGATGACGGCGGCGATGCGGTCGGCCAGCGCATTGGCGGGGTGGGTGCGCCGCTGCGCGTCGAGCGGCGCCGCCCATTCGCCGGGGTCGGGGGCGGGCTCACCGAGGATCGTCGGCCACAGTTCGACGACGCCCGGCAGGTTTTCGCGGATCGCCGGATGTGGCGCCGCCGTCGCCTCGCCGAAGCTGACGCCCTTCCACGCCTCGGGTTCCGCGAACACCTTGTCGACCGCATCAAGTACCACCGGCGACGAGCGGAACGAATGGCTGAGCCGCACGTCGGCGAAGGCGCGACGGCTGTGGGCGTGGCGGCGCGCGAAGAAGCGCCGCATCGCGTCGAACAGATGCGGCGCCGCGCCCTGGAACGAGAAGATCGACTGCTTCTCGTCGCCGACGGCGAAGAATGTGCGGTCGCGCGGCCCCGCGCCTTCGCCGCTGAGGAAATCCTCGGCGAGCTTGGCGAGGATTTTCCATTGCGCGCGGGAGGTGTCCTGCGCCTCGTCGACCAGGATATGTTCGACCCCGCGATCGAGCTTGTAGAGAATCCAGGCCGCGTCGCTGCGCTCGAACAGCGCCTCGGTCTTGAGGATGAGATCGTCGAAATCGAGCCCGCCGCGCGCGGCTTTCGCCCGCGCATAGGCGGCTTCGCAGGCGTCGGCGATCCGCCGGAGGTCGCGGCTGAGCGCCACGGCGGCGGCGGCGCGGCGCTTGTCGAGCAGCGCGACGAGACGGTCGCGTTCGCTGTAGAGCGCGTCGACGATATCGGGGAAACGGTCGGTCGTCGCCTTGGTCGCCAACACCTTGCGCGGCCCGCACTCCCTGGTCAGGAAAGCGGTCAGATAGACGGCGAGACGGCTCGTCAAATCCGCGGTCTCGGCGGCGCCGGCAAGCACGGCGGCGGTCTTCTGGTCGTTGGCGGAGCCTTCGCGCAACGCGCGCGCCCAGACGCGCCAAGTCTTCGGCCCGCCGCCGCCCTCGTACATCGCCTTGACGATTGCGGCCTCGTCCTCGCCCGGCGCAAGCGCCAGCCGCTCCGCGAGCTTGGCGGCGAATTCAGCGGCGTCGCCATGTATCATCATCGCTTCGCCGAGCCGCGCCGTTTCGGCGATCAGGCCTGAGAACCCGCCGGCGTCGACGACTTCCGCAACGCGCGAAATCGCCGCCGCCAGCGCCGGATCGCGCCCAACGTCGGCGAACACCCGCGCCTGCGCGCGATCGCGCAGCAGCGCCGCCTCGCGCTCGTCGAGCGGCCGGAAGCCTGCCGGCGCGTTGGCCTCGAACGGGAACAGGTGCAGCACCCGTTCGCAGAACGCGTGCAGGGTCTGGATCTTGAGGCCGCCCGGCGTTTCGAGCACGCGCGCGAACAATTTGCGCCCGGCTTCAAGGTCCGCCCGGCCCGGCTTCGGCGCGCCGGCGAGGACGATGTCGGCGGCGAGCGCCGCGTCGTCGAGCCGGGTCCAGTGCGCGAGCCGCTCGAACACCCGCTCGGCCATGTTCGCCGCCGCCGCCTTGGTGAAGGTGAGGCAGAGGATTTTCCCCGGCGCGGCGCCGTTGAGCAGCAAGCGCAGCACGCGCTGCGCCAGCACGTGGGTCTTGCCCGAGCCGGCGTTGGCCGAAACCCACGCCGAACTCTGCGGGTCCGACGCCTCGCGCTGCCGGGCGGCGGCGTGCTGAAGCGGGAGGTTCATGTCTCCTCGCTTTCCGCGAGCGACCATTCGGCGACGCGCGCGAGATGATCGTAGTCCGTCCCCTTGGCGACGAATTTTGGGAACGGGCGCGAGAGATAGCCCCTCCCTGGGTCGCAGTAGCCGTTGAGCATCGTATTGAGCCCGGCAAAATGCTGCTCGGCAAGCTCGGTGAACGAGCCGTCTTCGACCTTGATCCGCCGCACCCGCCCGCCGTCCGCGCCGCCGAGCTTCAAATAGATCGCCCCATCCGCTTGCAGCGGCCCGATCTCGGCGAACGCGCCGCGGCTCAGCATCGCCGCCTCCAAGGTCAGTTGCGGGGCGAAGCCGACGGCGATCTCTTTGTCGCCCGGCGGGGCGCCGGTCTTGTAGTCGATCACCGTCGCCAGCCCGTCGCGCCCCAACTCGATCCGGTCGGCGCGCGCGGTGAGCGTGAAGGGCAATCCGTCGGCGAGCGGGAAGACGAGCTTGCCCTCCGCTTCGAGCCAGATGCGATCCGCCGCGGCGCGCCGCTCGGCGTCGAAAGCCAGAAAAATGTCGAGCGCGGCGACGATGCGCGGCCAGCGCAAGGCGCGAAACACCGGGTCGGCGTTGAGCGCGGCGAACGCGGCCTCGGCGAGCGCCGCCAGCCGCGCCCGCGCCGCGTCCGGCGGCTCGCTCTTCGGCGCGGCCTTGGCGAACGCCTCCAGGGCGTTGTGCCAGGCGTTGCCGATCTCGATCGGCCCCGCCTGCGCCCCGAGCGGCGGCAACGGCGTCAGCTTCAGTATTCGGTCGGCGTAGATCGCGTAGGGGTCGCGGCGCAAGGTCTCGATGCGGGTGACGCTGAGCCGCCGCGGCCGCAACGCCACCGGCGGCTTCGGCGCCGGCCGCAGCGCCGGCGCGGTGAGCGTCGGCCGGTCGAGCCAGCGCGCCAGGTCGAGAAATCGCCCTCCGTTCTCGCGCATCTGCGCCAGCACGTCATCGCCGGCGAGCGCTTCGATCCGGCGCAGGAAGCGCGAGGCGACGGTCGGCGAGCCGTCGCGTTTTTTGGCGCGAGCGATGACGACGTCGGCGGTTCCGAGCGCAAAGACGAAATCCTGCGCCGTCTGGCCGATGCGCCGCTCCGGGGGCGACAGCCCGAGATCGGCGCGCATCTGCCGGTTGAGAAACGCGTCCGTGCGCGCCGCCGGCGGCCACACGGTCTCGTCTAGCCCGGCGAGCACGATGCGGTCGAAACTCAGCAGCCGCGCCTCCAGGAGGCCGATGATCGAAAGTCGGGGATGGCCGCGCGGGCTTGGCGGGGCTCGGCCGGCGACCAGCGTCTCGAACATGGCGGCGTAGTCGGCGAGACCGCAGTCGAAACTGTCGCGGGCCGCCAATTCCCATTCGTCGAGCAGATCGGCGACCGCCTCGCCGATCGGCTCAGGCGCCGCGAGCGCGGTCAGAGCCTCGCGATGGGCGGCGACGAGTCCGGCGAGCGGCCCGCCGTCGGCCCGGCGCAGGGGCGCGAGCGCGGCGGCGAGATCGTCGAGCAGCGCCTGCGCGGCGGCCCAATCGTCCTCGCCGAGCGCGGCGACCGCGCGATGCGCGTAAGGCGATTGCGCCGCGGCGCGAGCGACGGCGAGGTCGTCGACGCCGCCCGGCGGCGGCGCGCGCAGCACGCCAAGGTCAAGCGCCCGCGCCGCGTCTGCGAACGCCTCGGCCGAGCGGCCGAGGCGGACATCCGGCGCGCCGCACAGCGCCGCGATCCGGGCGGGGGCGAACTCGCGCGCGGCGGCGAGCGCGAGCCGCGCGACTCTTCCCTCGGCGGTGGCGCCGAGCGTCGCCCCGGCGGAGTTTTCGGCGTCGATTCCCCAGCGCGCCAGCTCGGCCGTGACCCGGCGGGCGATCGCGGGATCGGGCGTCACCAGCGCGGCGGTGCGGCCCGGCGTCTCCAGCGCCTCGCGCAGCGCGATCGCCGCCGCCAGCGCCTCCTCGGCCTCGTGGTCGGCCTCGATCAGCGCGACGCCGGCGAGCGCTTCGCCCGGATCGACTTGCGCTTCCCGCCAGAGGTGCGTCGCCTCCGCCGGCCGCATCGCTTCGGTATGGAAGCGGGCGCGGGCGCCCACGTCGCCAAGCGGCGCCACGTCGTCGCGCGCGACGCCGAGCCGGCGCAACAGACGCGCCAGCGCCGCCTGCGGATGGGTGGCGGCGGTGGGATCGTCGGCCTCGGCGATGAGCCGCCAGGCGGCCTCATCGAGCGTGCAATCGAGATCGGCGAGCACCACGGCGCCTCTGCCGGCGCGCGCCACGGCGTCGATCAGTCGCGCCGTCGCGCTGTTGACGCCGGTCGAGCCGGCGACGATCGTCGGCCCCCGCGCGCCCGAGGCGAGCGCGGCAATCTCGCGATCGACGCCGGTTTGCGTGCGTTCGGCGCGATCGGCGAGACCGCGCTCGCTGAGCCAGGCGGGCCACGCCTCGAACGCGATCTTGAGGAAATCGAGGGTGATCCGCCAATACGGATCGAAACTCTCGGCGACGAGCCCGTTGAGCCGCTCGAAGCTGACGCCCTCAATGCGCATGTCGTCGATCAGCGCGGCGAGATCGCCGGCGAGCGTCAGCGCCTGCGCCGGGGTCGCCGCGACCAGCGGCGCCTCGCGCGGGTCGGTTTCGAGCGCCCCGTCCGCGTTCATCCGCCGGATCGCGCCCTTCAGCGCGCCGCCCCACGCTGCGACCAGCCGGGCGAGGGTCATCCGCCGTTCGAGATCGCCGACCGCCGGCCGCTCGTCGAGCGGCTCCGCGTCGAAATCGGCGAACTCGCCTTCCTCGCTGGCGAAGGCGCCGAGCGGCACGATGCGCGGCAGCGCGAGGCTCGTCCGCCCGCTCGCCGCGACCAGCGCCTGACCGAACGCGCGCGCCGCGCGCTGCGTCGGCAGGTAGACGACGGCGTCGGCGAGCGCGAGCGGATCCGCGCCAGGGAATCCGGGGATCAGCCGGCCGTGAAGCAGGGCGCTGGCCAGCGTCGGCAGAAACGGCGCGGCGGCCGGTATGGTGAAGAGGCGGGGCACGGGGGGCGGGGATTAGCACGATTCGGGGAGCGTCAGCGCCGTCCTGCTCAAGCGGCGGCGGACTCACTCCTCCGGCAGCCCCGCCTTGCGCAGCGCGTCGTACCACGTCGGCTTGTAACTCGGGTATAGCTTGCTACCCAGCATCCATTTCACGCTGAGCTTAGGATTGAGTCGGAGAGCCTCGGTCAGCGCCGGCTTCGCCGCGTCGACGTCGCCTTTGAGCGCATTCGCGGTCGCCAGAAGTAGGTATGTGAAATACACGGTGGATCCGGCTTCGATCGCCTTGGTGCTGGCTTCAATCGCGGCGTCGAAATGCTCCAGGCCGAGTTCCGCCCATCCCAGTTTGTCGAGAAAGGCGCCGGTTCTGGGATCGAGCGGGCTCAGGCGCAGCGCTTGTTGCAGGTCGGCCTTGGCTTGTTCGAACAGACGCAGGTTCGACTCGGCGAACGCGCGATAGGAGTAGGCCGCGGCGTAATTCGGATTGATCGCAACTTCCGCGTTGGCGACGCTGAGGGCCTCTTTCGAGCGGCCTGTCATGCTTAGCCAAACGACTTTCGCCGAGTAGTTCCACGGCGTGCGGGGCGCGAGCGCAATGGCGCGATCGACCTGCGCAAGCACCTTCGCCTCATAATCGGTTGCGGGGTTCGCCCAGCCATAGGAATATTCAATCAAATAGGTGACGGCGGCGCCGTTCAGCGCTACGGCGTCATCAGGCTCGATCTTCAGCGCCTGTTCGAACAAGGCCCGAGTGGCGAGGAGGCCTTCCTTCGTCGGATGCTGCTGAGATTGCCAGAGATCGACAGTGCCGCGCATGTCGAGATCGATCACGTCGGGGTTCTTGGAGTGGGCGCTCGTCTGCGCGTCCGCCCGGACGAGTTCGTAGTTCAACGCATTAGCCAACCGCGCGACCACCTGGTCTTGCAGTTTGAACAAGTCGGCCACGTCTTCTTCGAACCGGTCGGCCCAGACATGCGCGCCGGTTTCCGTGTCGATGAGTTGGGCGTTGGCGCGCACCCGGTTCTGATCGCGCTGCACCGACCCTTCAAGCACGTACCGCACGCCAAGTTTCTTGCCGATCTCCTTCGCGTCGACGCTTTTACCTTTGAAGGTGAACGCCGTATTGCGCGCGATCACGAAGCTGTCGCGGATGCGAGAGACTTCGGTCGTCAGATTGTCGGTGACGGCGTCCGCGAAATAATCCTGGCCGGGATCGCCGGAGAGGTTCGTGAAGGGCAACACGACGATCGAGAGATGCGGGGCAGGCGCGCCGGACGCGCCAACGGAGGCGAACCGGCCTGCGACAAGAAACCATGTTCCGCCACCGAGCACGACGAGGGCGACGATCGCGCTGACGAGCAACGCAAGCATCGATCGTGTCTTCGGCTCGGGCGGTCTCGCATGTGTTGCGGGTCGCGTCGCGGCCGGCGCGCCGACTTGCAACGAATACGCCCGCACCGGCTCCGCAATGTTTTTCAGCACAGTCGGCCCAAGGTCGGTCACCGCGAGATCGAGCCGCCCCTTCACGTGCCGGTAGGCGTCTTCGGATAGGCAAATCGCGCCCGGCGCCGCGACGCCTTCCAGCCGCGCGGCGATATTGACGCCATCGCCCATCAGGTCGCCGTCGCTTTCCTCGACCACGTCGCCGAGGTGGATGCCGATGCGAAACACGATCCGGCGGTCCTCGGGGACGCCGGCGTTGCGTTCGATCATGGCGTTCTGGATTTCGATCGCGCAGCGCACCGCGTCGACGATGCTGCGGAACTCGACGATGCTGCCGTCGCCCGTGCGCTTGACGACGCGGCCGTGGTGAACCGCGATCGTAGGATCAATGAGATCGCTGCGCAGCGATCTAAGCCGCGCCAGGATTCGATCCTCGTCCGCTCCGGCGAGCCGGCTATAGCCGACCACATCGGAGCAAAGAATCGCCGCCAGCTTCCGGGTTTCGCTCATCGCGGAAGTCTCCCGCCGCCCGGAGTAGCATAAAGACGCGACGAGCGTAGCCGAGTTGAGGCCCCGTCAGACCGTCGCGGGTTTTCGCGGCCGCCCGCCCTTGGCGCCGTTGGCCCGCGCCGCCGCCGCCTTGGCCGGCGATTGGGTCCGGCCCGCCATGCGCGCCAATTCGCTGGCCATCCAGGCTCGCGTCCCAAAAACGCCGGAGAGCAGGGCGGGAACGTAGAGGTCGACGTCGGGCTTGGGCCAGTGGAGACTGAACCCGGCAGCGTCGGCGCTCGACCCTTCGAAGGGATCAGGGGGGAACACCGACGAGCTTCATCCGTTACCCATGCTGCGCTGCACAATCCTCGCGAAGACGCCGCGCGAACCCAAAATGGATGAACAATGGCATTCTCACAAGCGATGGCTCGAGTTTCGCAGCAGCCCTCGAACTCTGCGCGGCGCCGGTACGCCACAACAGCGCTGATCGCCACCGGGGCGCTCGCCGCGGCCGCGCTCTTGAACCATCTAGCCGCCAAGCGCGCGGAAAAGGCCAATCCTCCGGAGGGAAAGTTTGTCAACGTGAAGGGCGTTCGCCTGCATTACGTCGAGCGCGGCGAGGGCGAACCGCTGGTTCTGCTGCATGGCAACGGCAGCATGATCCAGGATTTCGAGAGCAGCGGCCTTCTCAACATGGCGGCCAAGTCCTACCGGGTCATCGCCTTCGACCGTCCGGGATATGGACACAGCGAGCGACCGCGCAGCACCGTTTGGACCGCCGATGCGCAAGCCGAGCTGATCCACGAAGCGCTGCTTGCCCTTAACGTTAAGCGCGCGACTGTTCTCGGCCATTCCTGGGGCGCGTCGGTTGCGGTTGCGCTTGCGCTCCACCACCCGGAAAGCGTCGGCGGCCTGGTGCTGGCCTCCGGCTACTATTACCCAAGCGTTCGATCCGATGTGGTGACGGCGTCGGGCCCTGCTGTGCCGGGCCTCGGCGACGTGCTCCGCTACACCATCTCCCCGTTGCTTGGCCGGTTGATGTGGCCGCTCTTGCTGAAAAAGATCTTCGGCCCCTCGCCGATCCCGCGGAAGTTCGACGGGTTTCCCGTCGAAATGGCGCTGCGCCCGTCGACGCTTCGCGCCAGTGCGGCGGAGTCGGCGCTGATGATTCCGGACGCATTCTCCGCCCGTGGCCATTACGCGGAGCTGACGATGCCGGTCGCCATCATCGCCGGAGACGCGGACCGCATCGTGGATATTGCGGGCCAGTCGGCGCGCCTGCACGACGCTTTGCCCCAGAGCACGTTCGATAGCGTCGAAGGGGTCGGCCACATGGTCCATCAAACCGAGCCTCAGCGCGTGATGGCGGCGATCGACATCGCCTCGGGTCGAAACGCGTCTGCGCCGACGGAGATGGGGGCGCGCGTTCGCGTGAGTTGACGCGATGAGGCGGCGCCCCGGCCGCGAGGCGCCAAGCGCGAGCGTCAAACGGACCGCACATTCTCCGCCCGCCGCCGCGCCGCCCTTCGGCGAACCGGCCAGAACACGAGATGCGTCGCCACCCAGCCGGCCACCGCGCAGCCTAGTCCGATGACGAGCGCTTCGAGGGTCGTCGGCACCGCCGGCGTGAAGTCGCTCCAGGCGCGGCGGGCGACCGAGGAATCGTAGCTCTCGAAAAACGCGAACAGCCGCTTGACCGGCGCGCCCTCGGCGAAAGCCGCCAGCGCGTCCTTCAGCCGGTCGAGCCGCGCCTTGTCGTCGGCCATGTCGTGGCCGCGCTCGCGCGCGAGCGTGTCGCCGTTGGTTTCCAGGCGCTCGATCGCCTTGTCCGGGCTAACGCCTTCGTCGTGCGCCTCGGCGTCGAACGTCCCCACCACCCGCGACAGTTCGTCCACCGCGCCGGCGAGCCGTTGGCGATACTGCTGGCCGAATTCCGGCGCCTGCGTGCCCAACAACCCGCAGGCCAGTCCAACGGCGAGCGCCAACCGCCGCAGCAACGTCTCCATCCGCTTCTCCGTCATCGCCGGTTGACGCGCCCGACGCGGCCCCTACTACGTCGCATGAATGGCGAATGAGGGGCGCGTCATGGTGAATTCGGGACGGCGGCCGGCGTTCCCCACCTTCGCCGGCTGGCGTCCGCGCGACCTCGCCCCCGACGCGCTCGCCGGGCTGACGCTCGCCGCGATCGCGGTCCCCGAGCAGATGGCGACCGCGCGGCTCGGCGGCCTGCCGCCCGAACTCGGGTTCCTGGCGTTGGTCGCCGGCGGCGTCGGCTTTGCGATCTTCGGGGCCAGCCGGATTCTTTCGGTCGGCGCGGATTCGACGATCACGCCGATCTTCGCCGGCGCGTTGGTGGCCGGCGCCCCGAACTATCCCGGCGAAGTCGCCTTGCTGGCGCTGCTGGTCGGCGTCGCGCTTACCGTCGCCGGGGCGTTCAAGCTCGGCTTCGTCGCCGACCTGTTGTCGATCCCCGTAACGACGGGGTTTCTTGCCGGCGTGGCGATCCATATCCTCGCCTCGCAGGCGCCGGCGCTGATGGGCGCGCCTCTCCCGCCCGGTCCGACGCCGGAGCGGCTATGGGCGATTGCGCATGAGATCGGCGCCGGCAATCCACTCGACCTTGCCCTCGGACTCGGCGTGACGATCGTCCTGATCGCGAGCGAACGGTTCGCCCCACGCTTTCCTGGCGCGCTGGTCGCCGTCGCCGTGGCTACGGCGCTTACCGTTCTGTTCGGGCTGGAATCGCGCGGCGTGGCGACCTTGGGCGCGCTTTCGGGCGCCACGCTGCGGATCGCCGCGCCGCCCATCTCCTACGGAGCCTTGCGCCACACGGCTGGGCTTGCGCTGATCGTCGCGGCGGTGGCGATGATGCAGACCGCCGCGACCGCCCGGGCGTTCGTCGACGATCCCGCGCGCGGACCGAACGTCGATCGCGATTTCATCGGCGTCGGCGCCGCCAATATCCTGGCGGCGCTTCTGGGCGCCTTTCCCGTCAATGCGAGCCCGCCGCGGACGGCGGTGGTCGCCGAAACCGGCGGCCGCTCGCAGGCCGCCGGTCTCGTCGCGGCGGCGATCGCGCTGGCGCTGGCGCTCTACGGCGGCGGCCTGCTCGCGCACGTCCCGCACGCGGCGCTGGCGGGCGTGCTCGTGTTTGTCGCCCTGCGCATCTTGCGGGTCGGGTCGATGATCGACGTGGCGCGGCGGGCGTGGCCGGAGTTCCTGCTCGTGATCGCGACAACGGCGTCGATCGTCGCGCTGCCGATCGAGCAGGGCGTCGGCGTCGGCATTGCGCTGTCGATCCTGCACGGGCTGTGGACGGTCACGCGCGCGCGCGTCGTCGAGTTCACGCGCATTCCGGGCACGTCGATCTGGTGGCCGAAATCGGCGAAAACGCCGGGCGAGACGATCCCGGGCGTGCGCGTCGTCGGCCTGCAGGCGCCGCTATCGTTCCTCAACGCTTACAGCTTCCAGGATGCGCTCGGCCGCCTCGGCGACGCCGGGTTGCTCGTCATCGAGGCGGACTCGATTGTCGAGCTCGACTACACCGGGGCGAAGATTCTGCGTGAGGCCATCGCGCGGTTGCAGACGAGCGGCGTCGTGGTTGCTGTCGCGCGGCTGGAATCCGTGCGCGCCGAGGCAAGCTTCGTCCGTCACGGGCTGACCGCGCAAATCGGCGAGGGACGCATTTTCCATAGCGTTCAGGAGGCGGTAGACGTGCTGACGCCGCGCCGCTGACGCCGCGCGAATGGGCTTGGCGCCGCAGGAAAAGGCGCCTTACCCTTGATCGATGGACAAGCCGCTCGCCAAGCCGACGATCCGGGAGCTCAACGAGCGCGCCATTCTGGCCGCGGCCGAAGCGGTTTTCGCCGAGCGCGGCTTCTCCGGCGCCACCATGTCGATGATCGCGGCGCGGGCGGGGTCGCCGAAAGCCAACATCCACTATTACTTTCCGACCAAGGAGGGACTTTATCGCGCCGTCGTCGCGCGCGTGCTGACCGCCTGGCTCGACGCCGCGCAATCCTTCGACCTCAGCGACGATCCGGTCGAGGCGCTGACCGCCTATATCGGCGCCAAGATGGACCTTGCGCGCGAAATGCCGCTGTCGTCGCAGATCTGGGCGAGCGAAATCATGCGCGGCGCGCCGGCGATCCAGGATTTTCTCGAAACCACGTTGACCGATTGGGTGCGTTCGCGCTCCGCCGTGGTGCGGCGCTGGATCGCCGCCGGCAAGCTGCGGCCGATTGAGCCGAAGGTGTTGTTCTACATGATCTGGGCGACGACCCAGCACTACGCCAACGCCGCGCACGAGGTGGCGACGCTGGAAGGCGGCGCGCCGTTGTCCGACGAGGCGTTCGAGCGGGCGAAGCGGCAGGTGACGGAGACAGTGCTGTTCGGGGTGGCGGCCACGAAGTAGCGCGGTAACCGAACGGGAGCGGCGATGACCGAGACCGGGATCGAGGCGACATGAAGATCGAGATCACTCCGGCCGTCGTCGTTCCCGATGTTTCGCCGCTTATTCACCTCGCGGCGGCGGGCGCCCTTACTCTTTTGCATGAGTTCGGCCGCGTTATCGTCATGGACGTGGTGGCGTTCGAGGCGAGCGCCGACATTGAAAAGCCCTGGGCGCGCGAGGTCGCCGCCTGGATTCAGCGGGATGCACCGAAGGGCGCACCGCCGGTCGAGGTCGCCCCTACGGAGATTGGCGAGGCCTATCGTTTGGCGCGGCAAGCAAATCCTCGATTTCGATTGCGAAACGCCGGCGAGAATGCGATTCGTGATTGGCTCCTCGAGATGTTGCCAGTAGTTGGCGGTCCGGCTTTGGTGGTCTATGAAGACCAGAAAGTGCCGAAGCTGATCCAGCGGGAACGCATGGATGAATTGGTTGTCATGGCGACGACCCGGGCGCTGCTTAATTTCGCTGAGGAGCGCGGGCTCATCAACTCCGCGGAGGACACATGGCACGCCATCGCCCGTCGAGCGCCAGGCGCGAACCCCCGAGTGGGGGCGACCTTGTCGCGCCCGACGCGAACACGTTAGCTGTTCTGCGTCGCTATTCGGCAGGCGAAATCTCGGCGCGTGAGGCGGCGAAAGCGGTTGGTCCCGCGGCGAGCGAGCACGACGTTTTCGCCGGGTTGATCGCGGCTAAATTGCCATTGCCCTCGCCGCCGCCGGATCAGCTGGCGCGTGAGGTAGAGGCGCTACGAAGGCTTTACGGTCCCCAAACGTCAGGCCGGTAGAGCAGCCCCTCACCGCCCCGCCTCCAATTCCTCGCGCAGCATTTCCAGCCGCATCCATTCCTCCTCGGCCGCCTCCATCTCGGCCTTCGCCGCCGCGTATTGTGCGCTGAGCGCCTGAACGCGGTCGGGCGCGGCCCCGCCGAGGCTCGTTTCGATCGCGGCCAGCCGTTCGCGGAAACCTTCGATCTGGCCGGGCAGGGCGTCGAGCGCGCGCTGGTCCTTGAACGTCAGCTTTCGCCGCGCCGCCGGCGCTCGCTCGGGCTTCGGCCCGGCCTGCGCCTTCGCGGCCGCCGCCGCGGCGACGATGCCCACGCCGCGCTGGCGGGCCATGTCGGAATAGCCGCCGGCGTATTCGGTCCAGGTCCCGTCGCCCTCGGCGAACAGGATCGAGGTGGCGATGCGGTCGAGGAAATCGCGGTCGTGGCTGACGACCAGGATCGTGCCGGGGTAGGTCGCCAGCATCTCCTGCAACACGTCGAGCGTCTCGATGTCGAGATCGTTGGTCGGCTCGTCGAGCGCCAGCAGGTTCGAGGGCGCGGCGAAGGCGCGGGCGAGCATCAGCCGGCCGCGCTCGCCGCCCGACAGCTTGCCGATCGGCGTGCGCGCCTGCTCCGGCTGAAACAGGAAATCCTTCATGTAGCCCATCACGTGCCGGCGCTCGCCGCCGATCTCGATGTAATCGCTGCCGCCGCCGGTTAGCGCGTCGACCACCGTCGTCGTCGGCGGCAGTTCGGCGCGGAACTGGTCGAGCGTTACGCTGGCGAGCCGCGAGCCGAACGCGATCTCGCCGGTGTCAGCGGCGAGCTCGCCCGTGAACATCCGCAGCAGCGTTGTCTTGCCGACGCCGTTCGGCCCAACGAGGGCGAGCCGGTCGCCGCGCAGCAGCCGGAACGACAGGTTCTTCACCAGCGTCCGGCCGCCGAGCGCCTTGCTCGCCTTGGTCAGCTCGACGACCATTGCCCCCGATGGTTTCGAATCCTGCGCGCTCATCGTCACGTTGGCCGGCGCGGTGCGGGCGGTCTTCAACTCCGCGCGGAGGCCGGCGAGCTCGTCGACCCGGCGGACGTTGCGCTTGCGCCGCGCCGTCACGCCGTAGCGCATCCAGTGCTCCTCGGCGACGATCTTGCGGCCGAGCTTGTGCCGTTCGATCTCCTCGGCTTCGAGCACCTGGTCGCGCCAGGCTTCAAAGGCGGAGAAGCCGCGATCGAGCTGGCGGGTGAGGCCGCGGTCGAGCCACACGGTGGAGGTGGTGAGGTTGGTCAGCAACCGCCGGTCGTGGCTGATGAGCACGAAGGCGGCGCGGGACTCGATCAGTCGCCGCTCCAGCCATTCGATAGCGACGATGTCGAGATGGTTGGTCGGCTCATCGAGCAGCAGCAGTTCGGGGTCGGTCGCGAGCGCCTTGGCGATCGCCGCGCGGCGCGCCTCGCCGCCGGAGAAGCGGCTCGGATCGGCGCTCCCGTCGAGCCCCGCTTCTTCGAGCAGCGCGCGGGCGCGATAGACCTCGGTCTCGTCGAGGCCGGCGGCGACGAAATCGAGCGCGGTGGCGAAGCCAGCGAAGTCGGGCGCCTGTTCGAGATAGGCGAGCCCGAGGCCCGGCTGCACGAAGCGCTCGCCGGAATCGGGCGCGATCTCGCCGGCGGCGATGCGCAGTAGTGTCGATTTGCCCGAGCCGTTGCGCCCGACCAGCGCGATGCGGTCGCCGGGCGAGATCGACAGTTCGGCGCCTGCCAGCAGCGGCGTCACGCCGAGCGTCAGGTTGATGTCACGCAGTTGCAGCCGGGGGGGCATGTCTCGCTCTTCGCCGCCAGTTCAGAGCGCTCGTTTAAGTGCGAATGGCGGCGCGGGGAAGCGATACTCTTGTCCCGAAATGGGACAGTCACCAGGCGACGAACTCCTCGCGGCCTCCGAACGCGGCGGGAAAGCCTTTGTAGTGCGGCAGCGCGTCGACGACCGGCAGCACGGCGTAGTCGCATTGCACGTGGAATTGCGGCTTGAACGCGCCGCGCGGCAGTAGGTTAAAGCTCACGCTGCGCATCCCGACGTTGGCAAGCTCGGCGAACAGGAAGGTCCCGCACTCGGCGCAGCGCAGGCGCGGCGTCGCCCGGACCACCATCGGCGCCGGTTCGCCCTGAACGACCTGCACGGAGGCCGCGGGGTAGATCGCCGCCCCGACATAGGCGGCGCCATGCGCGGACTGGCAATCGTCGCAATGGCAGTAGAGTTGCACGGCGGGTTCGCCGTCGATGCGCAGTCGCACTTCGCCGCAGCGGCATTGGGCTTCAAACATGTCCGGCTCCTGGGTTGCCGGGTCATGTCTACCCGGGCGTACTGACAAATTCTGTCAGCAGACGTCTCGCCCGGAAGCGAGCTTTGCGTAAAATGCGCCGCGACCCCGCCACGCCCGCGCCAAAATAGGCAAGGCATTAACCGTTCCCCGAGTTGAATCTGGCGTCCCGCCGGCGCCGGCCCGAGGTTTGCTGCGCGATACGCAGGAAGAGGTTGAGCATATGTGCGGCATCGTTGGGATTCTGGGCAAAGGCGCCGCGGCGCCGCGGATGGTCGAAGCGCTGAAGCGGCTGGAGTATCGCGGTTACGATTCCGCCGGTCTGGCGACGCTGGAATACGGCGAACTCCGTCGCGTACGGGCGGAAGGCAAGCTGCGCAACCTGGAGGCCAAGCTGGCCGACCGGGAGCTCGGCGGGTCGATCGGCATCGGCCACACTCGCTGGGCGACGCACGGCAAGCCGACCGAAAACAACGCCCATCCCCACGCCAGCGACCGGCTGGCGGTGGTTCACAACGGGATCATCGAGAACTTCCGCACGCTTCGCGAGGAGCTGCTCGCCAAGGGCTACCGCTTCGCCACCGAGACAGACAGCGAGATCGCCGCCTTCCTCGTCACCGACGAGATCGAGTCCGGCAAGAGCCCGTCCGAGGCGGTTTTCGCGGCGCTCGGCCGCATGCGCGGCGCCTTCGCCCTGGTATTCCTGTTCCGCGGCGAGGACAACCTTCTTATTGGCGCCCGTCAGGGCGCGCCGCTGGCGGTCGGGCAGGGCGACGGCGAGATGTTTCTAGGGTCCGACGCGCTAGCGCTTGCCCCGTTCACCGACCGCATCGCCTATCTCGAAGAGGGCGACTGGGTGATCGCCACCCGCACCAGCGCCGAGTTCCGCGACCGTGACAACAACGTCGTCCAGCGCCGGTTCAACAAGACGCCGGTCCACGGATTGCTCGCCGAGAAGGGCAACTATCGCCACTTCATGGCGAAAGAGATCCACGAACAGCCCGAGGTGATCGGCCACACCGTCGCCCACTACGTCGACATGGGCGCGCAGCGGCTGCGGCCGTTCGACTGGCCGGTCGATCCCAGGACCCTGACGCGGCTTTCCATCGTCGCCTGCGGCACCGCCTATATGGCCGGCCTCGTCGGCAAATACTGGATCGAGCGGTTCGCCAAGCTGCCCGTCGAGGTCGACGTCGCCAGCGAATATCGCTACCGCGAGCCGCCCGTCGACAAGGGCGGGCTGACGATCTTCGTCTCGCAATCCGGCGAGACGGCCGACACGCTCGCCTCGCTGCGATACGCCAAAGAGCATGGCGCGCGCACGGTCGCCGTCGTCAATGTGGCGACCTCGAGCATCGCCCGGCTCGCCGACACCGTCGCGCCGACGCTCGCCGGCCCGGAGATCGGCGTCGCTTCGACGAAAGCTTTCACCTGCCAGCTCGTCGCGATGGCCTCGCTCGCCCTGGCGCTCGGTCGCGCCCGCGGGACGCTCACGGAGGAGGAGGAGACGGCGCGGGTCGCCGAACTCGTCGCCGCGCCCGGCCTCGTCGCCGAAGCGCTCAAGCTGGAGCCGGCAATCGAAAAGATCGCCCGCGTGCTCTCGCAGGCGCGCGACGTGCTCTATCTTGGTCGCGGCACCGCCTACCCGCTGGCGCTCGAAGGCGCGCTGAAACTAAAGGAGCTTTCCTACATCCACGCCGAGGGTTACGCCGCCGGCGAGCTGAAGCACGGGCCGATCGCGCTGATCGACAGCGCCATGCCGGTGATCGTGCTCGGGCCGCGCGATCCGGTGTTCGAGAAGACGATCTCGAACATGCAGGAAGTCGCCGCGCGCGGCGGGCGGATCGTGCTGATCGGCGACGCCCACGCGGCCGAGGAAGCGGCGGTGGCGATCGAGAGCTTCCTGCCGATGCCGGATGTCGCGCCGACGTTCGCGCCCATTGTCTACGCAGTCCCTGTACAAATGTTGGCCTATCATACCGCCGTCATCATGGGTAAAGATGCCGACCAGCCGCGCAATCTGGCGAAATCCGTGACCGTCGAATAAGCCTGCGGCGACGCCCGCCGCGGCGAGGCCCTTGAGATGTCGTTGGAACCCCCAAGGCTCCCCCTGCCGCACCGCTCGCTGGCGCAGCGGCTTCGGTCCTGGTTCTTCACCGGGCTCGTCGTGTTCGGGCCGCTGGGGCTCACCGTCTATTTCGCCTGGTGGCTGGTCTCGCTGATCGACAATTGGGTGAAGCCGCTCGCGCCCGCGCAGCTTTGGCCCGACACGTATCTGCCGGTGCATGTCCCCGGCTTCGGCGTCATCATCGCGCTGGTCGGCATCACGCTGCTCGGCTTCCTGGCCGCCAACATCGCCGGACGCAGTCTCGTCAGCTTCGGCGAGGCGATGCTCGACCGCACGCCGGTGCTGCGCAGCGTCTACAAAAGCCTCAAGCAGATCTTCGAGACGATCTTCCGCGAGGGCGGTACGCAATTCCGCAAGGTCGGCCTCGTCGAATATCCGCAGAAGGGGCAGTGGTCGATCGTGTTCATTTCCTCCTCGCCGCCGCCCGAAATCCAGGACGCGCTCGGGGCGGAGCCGATGATCTCGGTGTTTCTGCCGTGCACGCCGAACCCGACCACCGGGTTTTATTTCTACGTGCCGGTCAAGGACGTCGTCGAACTCGCGATCACGCCGAACGAGGCCGCGCAACTCGTCATGTCGGCCGGACTGATCCAGCCGACGCGCACGGCGACGCTGAAAGCGCTCGCCGAGGCGGCGCGCATCAGGCCGGATCCGGTCCGCGTCGACTGAAAGCAAACCAGGGCCGAGCATGGACGAACTGATCGAAGGCTATCGGAAGTTTCGCGCCGAGGTTTGGCCAGCCGAACACGCGCGCTACGAAGCGCTCGCCCATTGGGGGCAGAGCCCCGAGACCATGATTATCGCCTGCTCGGATTCCCGTGCCGATCCGCAGACGATCTTCGGCGCGGTGCCGGGCGAACTGTTCGTGCTCCGCAACGTGGCGGCGATCGCGCCGCCCTATGAGCCCGATTCGCCCGGCTATCACGGCGCCAGCGCGGCGATCGAATTCGGCGTGCGGGTGCTGAAAGTGTCGCGGCTCGTGGTGATGGGGCACGCGCAATGCGGCGGCGTGCGCGCGATGATCTACGGCGCGCCGCCGCAGGCGCGCGATTTCGTCGCTTCGTGGGTGGAGATCGGCAAGCCGGCGCTGGCGGCCTACAACGGCGAGGGCGCGCCGCCGCTCGCCGAAATCGAGGCGGCCGTGGTGCGGCTCTCGATGGCGAACTTGATGACCTTCCCCTGGATCGCCGATGCGGTCGCGGCGGGACGGTTGTCGCTTCAGGGCTTCATGTTCGATATACACACCGGCGTACTGAGCCGGGTGACGGCCGAGGGAGTCGAACCGGTCAAGTGACCGTTCTAGGCCGTAATGAACGAAAGCGTAAGCCAACCGTTGCGCGTGACGGCGCGGGCGCTGCTGGTCGGCGATCGCATCGACACGTCGGGACTTGAGCGGCCCGACACGCTGTCGCAGGCTCCGCTCGCGTTTCGCGCCGGCGCGGGCGGCATGGTCGCGCTGTTTCGTTTCGGCGTCGCGGTAATGGTCGGCCTCTCGCCGCTGGAGGAGGAGGACCTGCTGATGCAACTGCGCGCTCGCATCGCCGGAGCCCGCACGCGCGGCGACGACGAGACGGCGGTGCTGGCGATCACGCCCGACGGCGACGAACCGGTTGAGGCCGGCGGCCCGATCCACATCCGCAGCCTGTCGCCGGAGCGCTTTCTCGTTGTCGCCGACGCGCTGGCGAAATCGGTGGCTCTGGGGCGCGACGAGCGCGAGGTTAACCGGGTGTTCGACGTCATCGAACCGTTCGCGATGCAACTGGCGGAGCGCGGCCGGCCGCCGTTCAGCCGGCCCGCCATGCTGCGGCTGATCGGCCAGGCGCTGCTGGCGCAGCACCGGGTTTCCGGCCGCGTCGCGGTCGAGGAGAAGCCCGACGTGCTGTGGGACCGCCCCGACCTGGAGCGGCTCTATGCGCGGCTGGAGGATGAGTACGAACTGAAGGAGCGCGCCGGCACGCTCAAACGCAAGCTCGAAGTCATCGTCGAGACCGCGCACGCCCTGACCGACATCATCGACGCCAACCGCGCCACGCGGCTCGAAGCGACGGTCGCCATCCTTATCGTCGCCGAGTTGTTGGTTTCCCTTGTTCAGATTGTGCTTGCCTGGAAAGGACGGTGAAGCACGGGCGTCCACTGGCCATTCACAAAAATTTTGAATCCCGAGATTCTCTTTGCCTGTTTTATTGGCAGTGTGGTATTGTAGCAACAGAAAGCGATTCGTGGCGTCACCGGCGTCGGCGTTGCGACAGAAATGCGGGAGGCAACATGAGCCATCAAATTTGGCACGCCTTTTACTATGATCGGTCTGGCGTCACGGCCCCTTGCCGCAGCGAGGTGATCGAAGCCGCCAGCGAGGAGGCGGCCGAGCGGGTCGCTCGCGCGCATCTCGGCGGCTGCGAGCGGGTGAGCCTCGAGGCGGCCCCGTGGATGCAGCGCAAGAGCCGTATCATCTTCGCCGTCGAGGGCGAGAGCCGGCAGCGCTACCTGCACTGAGCGGTTTCGTCGCTGTCGTCAAAGCCGGGCGCTCGCCCGGCTTTTTTGTTGACCGCGCCCGCGCGTCCCCTTCACGCGATTGTTGCGCTAGGTCATCGCGCCGCCGCCCGCTTTCGTGAGTTTGCCCGTTGATCGCGATCTCCAAACGCCGCATGGGAGTCGCCGTGGGGAGGTGACAGGCTGATGGACGCTTACGCCGTGTTCGGCAATCCGATCGCGCATTCCAAATCGCCTCTAATTCATACCGCTTTCGCGCGCGCCGCCGGTCAGGACATGACCTACGGCGCCGTTGAGCCGCCGCTCGGCGGGTTTGGCCCCGCGCTGAAGGCGTTTCGCGCCAACGGCGGCAAGGGCGTCAATGTTACGGCGCCGTTCAAGCTCGATGCCTTTGCCTGCGCCGACAGGCTCTCGGATCGGGCGCGCGCCGCCGGCGCGGTCAACGCGATGAAATTCGAGGACGATCTTAAATTCGGCGAGAATTTCGACGGGGTCGGCCTGCTGCGCGACATCGAAGTCAATCTCGGCGTCGCGGTCGCCGGACGGCGGGTGCTGCTGCTCGGGGCGGGCGGCGCCGCCCGCGGCGCGGCGCCGGAGATTCTCGCACGGGGGCCGGCGCAGTTGACGATCGCCAATCGCGACGTCGGCAAGGCTCGGCGGCTGGCAGAGACGTTCGCGGCTCTCGGTCGCGTCGAAGCGTCGGACTACGCGGGACTGGCGTCGAAGCCGGCCTACGACATCGTGCTGAACTCGACATCGGCGAGCTGGCGCGGCGAACTGCCGCCGGCGCCGGCCTCGTCGATCGCCGCCGGGGCTCTCGCCTGCGACCTGGTCTATGGCCGCGGGCTGACGCCGTTCCTGGCGATGTCCAGGGCGGCCGGCGCGGCGCAGCTCGCCGACGGCGTCGGGATGCTGGTCGAGCAGGCCGCGGAGGCCTTTGCATGGTGGCGCGGGATGCGGCCCGAGACCGCCGCCGTGATCGCCGAACTCACCATTCCCTTGATTTGACGGAGACGCGCCTTGTCGCTGCATATCGCTCTGATCGGCTATGGCGAAGTCGGCCAATTGTTCGGGCGTGAGTTCGTCGCCAAGGAGGCGGCGGTCTCGGCCTATGACCTGAAGGGCGACGATCCGCTCGGCCGCGAGCCGCTCGCCAAGACAGCGGCGGAGGACGGCGTTCAACTTGCGGGCAGCCCCGCGGGGGCGATCGCCGGGGCGGAAATCGTCATTTCCGCCGTGACCGCCGATCAGGCCGTAGCGGCCGCGCGCGCCGCCGCCGGCCATCTGCAGCCGGGGCAGGTCTACGTCGACTTGAACTCGGTTTCGCCGCGCACCAAACAGGCGGTGGCCGAGGCGCTCGCCGTATCCGCCGCGGATTTCGTCGAGTTCGCGGTGATGTCGCCGGTGGCCGGCCTCGGCATCGCCTCGCCGATCCTGGCCGGCGGGGGGCGGGCGGAGGAACTCGCCAAACGGCTCAACGCGATCGGCATGAAGATCGACGCCGTGAGCCCTAACCTGGGCGTCGCTTCGGCGACGAAGCTTTGCCGCTCGCTCGTCATCAAGGGCCTGGAGGCGATCATGGTCGATCTGAACCTCGCCGCGGACCGGGCGGGCGTGATGGAGGGCGTGCTGAAGAGCTTGACCGCCTCCTATCCCGGCATGGATTGGGCCGAAGTCGCGCGCACGATGCCGACCCGCGTCGCGCGCCACGGCGTGCGATGCGCCGCGGAGATGCGCGAGGCCGCGCAGATGCTTGAGGAAATGGGCCTCTCCGGGGCCTTTGCCGAGGCGATCGCGGCGCGCCACGAGGCGTTCGCCGCCGATAGCCGCAAAGTCTGAGCGCGCCATGGATCTCATGCTCGGGGGACGCGTCGCCCTGGTGACGGGGGGCTCGAAGGGTATTGGCCTCGCCTGCGCCAAGGCGCTCGCCGGCGAAGGCGTGCGGGTGGCGATCGCTTCGCGCGAGCGCGCCAACATAGACGCGGCGCTGGCGGGGCTTGCCGGCGCCTTCGGCGTCGCCGCCGATTTCGCCGACGCCGCGCGGGCGCTGGCGGCGATCGATGAGGTCGAGGCCAAGCTCGGTCCGATCGACATCCTGGTCAATTCGGCGGGCGCAGCCAAACGGACGCCGGCCGACGAGCTGGCGCCGGCCGACTGGCGCGCGGCGATGGACGCGAAATTCTTCACCTATGTCAACGCCTTCGACCCGCTGTCGAAGCGCATGGCGGCGCGCGGACGCGGCGTCGTCGTCAACGTGATCGGCATGGGCGGCAAGGTCGCCTCTGCGACCCATCTGCCGGGCGGCGCCGCCAACGCCGCGCTGATGCTCGCCACCGTCGGGCTCGCCAACGCCTACGCGGCGCGCGGCGTCCGGGTCGTCGGCGTCAATCCGGGGCTGACCGAAACCGAACGGCTTACCGAAGGCCTGGCCGCCACGGCTCGGCAACTCGGCGTCGACCTCGCCGAGGCGCGGCGCCGCGAGGCAGCCGCGATTCCGCTCGGACGGATCGCCACGCCCGAGGACGTGGCTGAGGTCGTCGCGTTTCTCTGTTCCGACCGCGCGAGCTACGTCACCGGCGTCACCATCGGCATGGACGGCGCCCGCTATCCCGCGCTATGATCGGGCCAATGTGAACAAACGTTCATAAACAACTAGCTGATAACGTATTTTTGACGACGCGCCGAGAATCCGCCTGTTTTGCGACGCCGTGGAACCTGTTTCCGACGCAAACGTTGGGAAGATGAAGGCGCGCGCCAGCAAAACCTTGGTGGCGATCCCGACAGACTTTCAGGAGTGGAGTTTCGTCATGACTATCAATCGAACGTTAATCGCCTCCGTGGCGGCGCTGACGATCGGCTTGGCCGGCGTCTCGACTGAGGCTTCCGCGGGCATGCGCATGGGCGGTGGCGGTGGTGGATTCCACGGCGGCGGCGGCGGGTGGCACGGCGGTGGCGGCGGCTGGCACGGCGGTGGCGGCGGCTGGCATGGCGGTGGCGGCTGGCACGGCGGCGGTTGGCACGGCGGCGGATGGGGCGGCGGCGGCTGGGGCTGGGGCCTTGGCGCGGGCCTAGCGGCGGGCGCGCTCGCGGCGGGCGCCTACGGGTACGGCTACCCCTACTACGGATACGGGTATGGCGATGGTTATGGCTACAATAGCTGCGTCCGTTATCAGCCGACCTATGACAATTACGGCAACTACCTCGGCCGTCGCGCCGTGAACGTCTGCTACTGACAAGCGCCTTCGCGACCCCTCCCTCGCGCACGGCGTTTCTGGCCCCGCTTCGGCGGGGCTTTTTTATGGCTTCGGCCAGAACGCGCCGCCGGTCGTTGCGCGCGGGCCCCCGGTCGTGGACGGCAGCGAGAGCGGCAGCTCGCGACGCGAGCGCAAGGCCAGATGCGCGAAGCAGGCGGCCTCAACGAAATCGCCGTCTTGCCCGATCGCTTCGATCGGCTCGATCCGAGCGCCGAGCCGAGCGCCCAGCCGCCGCATCAGCGTGGCGTTCTTTCGGCCGCCGCCGCAAACGAGCCAACGCTTCGGCGCCTCGGGCAACAGCGCCAGCGCCGCGGCCGTCGCCTCGACCGTAAACGCGGCGAGCGTCGCCGCGCCGTCGGCGTCGCTCAGCGCTTCGACCCCCGCGGTCAGTTCGTGGAAGTGGTTGCGGTCGAGCGATTTTGGCGCCGCGCTGCGGAAATACGGGTCTTGCATCCAGCGCGCCACCAAGGCGTCATCGACCTCGCCCCGCGCCGACAAGGCGCCGTTTTCATCGTGTGCGAGGCCGAGGCGGCGCCGCACGAAATCGTCGATCGGCGCGTTGGCGGGACCGGTATCGAAGGCGACGATCTCACCGGCGGCGCCGAGATAGGTCACATTGCCGACGCCGCCCCAGTTGAGGAACATCAGCGGCCGTTCGAGCCCCTCACCGAGCGCCGCGTGGTACAGCGGAACCAGCGGCGCGCCTTGCCCGCCGGCGGCGACGTCGGCGGAGCGGAAATCGCACACGACGTCGAGGCCGAGACGCCTCGCCGCGCGCGCGCCGTCGCAAAGCTGTCGAGTGAAGCGCTGCGCCGGGCGGTGCAATACGGTCTGGCCGTGCAAGCCGACGAGGGCGACGCTTTCGCGGGGTATGGCGTGCGCGACGAGAAACGTTTCGACCGCCGCGACATGCGCGTCGGTCACGTCCCGCTCCAAGGCGTGCAGCGGGCCGGCCGCAAGTTCCGGATCAGCGATAACCTCGCGCAGCCGCGCGACGACCTCGGCCGGGTAAGGGTATGTCGCGCCGGGTCCGACTTGCGTGATCGCCTCGCCGTCGCCGTCGAGCAGGGCGACGTCAATGCCGTCCATCGAGGTGCCGCTGATGACCCCGATGGCGCGCGTCATTCCGTTGCGCCGATGGCGGTGGTCAGCGTGCCGACGCCCTCGATTGCGCATTCCAGCAAATCTCCCGGCTGCACGGGGCCGACGCCGGCGGGGGTGCCGGTGAATATGAGATCGCCGGGCATCAGGTGATAAAAGCCGGAGAGATGGGCGATGATCTCCGGCACCGACCAGACGAGGCCGGAAATGTCGCTGTTCTGCTTAAGCAGCGTGTTCTGGCGCAACGTGATCGCGCCTTTCGTCGGGTGGCCGATGCGAACGGCGGGCGCGATCGCGGAGACCGGAGCGCTGGCCTCGACGTCCTTGCCGAGCGTCCATGGACGCTGCTTGGCGCGCTCGGAAAGCTGCAAGTCGCGCCGCGTCATGTCGAGGCCGCAACCGTAGCCATACACGGCGTCGAGCGCAGCCTCCTTCGTCACCTTGAAGGCGGGCGCGCCGATCGCGACGACGAGCTCCACTTCAAAGTGATAGTTGTCGGTGCCGGGCGGATAGCCGATCGTCTCGCCATCCTGCCGCAACGTCGTCGCGCTCTTGGAGAAGTAGAACGGCTTCTCCCGATCGACGACGTGGCCCATCTCGCGCGCGTGGTCTTCGTAGTTGCGGCCGACGCAGAAGATGCGCGCCACGGGATAGCGTCGCGCATCGCCTTCCACGGGGAGCGACGGAACGGGGGGCGGGGGGAACAGATAGTCGCTCATCAGCTCACCTCGGCCTCGGCGGCGGCGCCGAAGGCGCCGGGAACCCACAACACATCGCTCTCGCCGCGCCGGTTGGCGAAGCGGGCGGCGACGAAAAGATAATCGGACAGCCGGTTGATGTAGGCGAGCGCGGGGGCGCCGACGCTCTCGCGTCCGGCGAGAAAGACGATCGCCCGCTCGGCGCGCCGGCAGACGGTTCGCGCCTGATGCAGCGCCGCCGCCGCGGGCAGGCCGCCCGGCAGCACGAAGGATTTGAGCGGCGACAGCTCCGCGTTGAGATCGTCGATCGCGTGCTCCAACGCCTTCGCCTGCCCCGGCGTGACCCGCAGCCCGTCCGCTTTTCCCTCGGCGGGGGGCACGCAGAGATCGGCGCCGAGATCGAACAGATCGTTCTGCACGCGCGCCAGCGTCGCGTCGATGCGTTGCAGGTTCGGGTCGGCGCCGGCGGTTTGCAGGCGGGCGAGGCCGATGACGCAGTTGAGCTCGTCGACCTCGCCATAGGCGGCGATGCGCGCGTCGTATTTGGGACGCCGCACGCCGTCGCCGAGGCCGGTCTCGCCCGCATCGCCGGTGCGGGTGTAGATTCGGTTGAGACGGACCATCAATGTCTCCGTAGATACAGCGCGACGACGATGGCGAGGATCGCGACAAACTGCAAACCGACGCGCCAGCGCATCAGTTGCTGCGATCGGCTCGGCGAGCCGGCGCGCAGCATGTTGACGAGGCCGAGAACCAGGACGATCGCCACCAACAGGATCGCGACGCCGACGATCGTACCGGGCAGATAGGGCATGGCGGCGATCTTAACCCGGCGACGGGGGAGGGGGAAGCGCGCTCAGCAACCCGCCCGCCAACGCTTTTGCGATCAAGTCCCGCGTCTCGGCGATCCCATAGAGCTGGATGAACGAGCCGAGCCTGGGACCGCGCTCCTCGCCAAGCAGCACCGCGTAGATCATATTGAAGAACTCGTTCGACACGCCCGGCCGCTCCGCCGTCGCGTTCTTCGCCTTCAGATCCTGATAGCGCGGAATCGGGCGGGCGACGTCGTAGAGCGCGGTCTGGATTGCTTCGGCGCTCGCCTCGGCCGGCAACCGGCCGAGCAGGTCCGAGACCTGTTCGAGCGCGGCGCGCTCGACGTCGTCGGCGGCGCGGTAGCGCTTCTTCGGCGCCACGAAATCGCGGAAATAGGCGCAGGCGTAGCCGACGAGCTTATCGAGCCGCGGATACGTCTCGGGCGACGCGCTCGGCGCGTATCGGCGCAGGAAGCCCCACAGCACCGCCGGATTGTCGCTGTTGGCGACCGCCGCCAGATTGAGCAGCATCGCGAACGAGACGCTGGTCGTCGTTTCCCCGTCATGCGTCAGCGTCTCCGGCGCGGGGGGCAAGCCGGAATGGACGTGCCAGACCGAATTGCCGAGCCGCTCCTTCCATTCCTGGCGCGGATAGGCGTCGAGGAAGCTGAGATAGTCGTCGACGGTGCGCGGGATCACGTCGAAATGCAGGCGCTTGGCGGCGCTAGGCTTCTGGAACATGAACAGCGCCAGACTTTCCGGGCTGGCGTAGGTCAGCCATTCGTCAATGGTCAGGCCGTTGCCCTTCGACTTCGAAATCTTCTGCCCCTTCTCGTCGAGGAACAGCTCGTAGTTGAAGCCTTCCGGCGGCTCGGCGCCGAGCGCGCGGACGATGCGCGAGGAGAGCTTGACCGAGTCGATCAAGTCCTTGCCGGCCATCTCGTAGTCGACCTTCAGCGCATACCAGCGCATCGCCCAATCCGGCTTCCACTGCAGCTTGCAATGGCCGCCGGTGACGGGGGTCTCGAATTCCTCGCCGGTCGCGGGGTCGCTCCAGCGGATGACCCCCCTCTCCGCGTCGACGCCGGTCAGCGGGACCTGCATGACGACGCGGGTATGAGGGTGGATCGGCAGGAACGGCGAATAGGTCGCCGCGCGCTCCTCGCGCAAGCTCGGCAGCATGATTTCCTGGATCGCCTCGAAGCGCTTGAGCATATGCAACAGCGCCGCGTCGAAGCGGCCGGACTTGTAGTAGTCGGTCGAAGAGGCGAATTCGTAGTCGAAGCCGAAGCCGTCGAGAAAGCGGCGCAGCATCGCGTTGTTGTGCGCGGCGAAACTCTCGTATTCGCCGAACGGATCCGGCACTTCGGTCAGCGGCTTGCCGAGATTGGCCAGCACCAGCTCGCGGTTGGGGATATTGTCAGGCGCCTTGCGCAGGCCGTCCATGTCGTCGGAGAACGCCAGCAGCCGGGTCTTGACCTTATCGTCGGTGAGCACGCGGAAAGCGTGGCGCACCATCGTCGTGCGCGCGACCTCGCCGAACGTGCCGATATGCGGCAGACCCGAGGGGCCATAGCCGGTCTCGAACAGCACCTCCTGTTGGCCGGTGCGTTCGATGCGCGCAATCAGCTTGCGCGCCTCCTCGAACGGCCAGGCCTTGGACGCTTGCGCGGCCTCGCGAAGCGTGGGGTCGAACATGGGGGTTCCTGAGTGGCTTGCACCGTCATGGCGACCGAAGCGAAGCGACCCAGCCGACGTGCGCACGACCCTGGATGGCTTCGCTTTGCTCGCCATGACGGAGAGGGGCGTTGATCGCCTTGAATAAAACGGAGACGCTGAAGTCAACCGCTTTCGGACAGCGGACCCGATTTGCCGTAAAGCGACGCGATCCCGGAGACCGCGATGCTCGAAGGCCTGCCGCCCAACAACGCCGCGCATGTGATGCGCGTCACTCTCGACGAGGCCCGCGCCCGCGCGGTCGCCGACCTGATGGTGGAGAGCTTTGAGCCGGCCGAGGCCGCCTCGACGGCGTTCGAGACCGAGACGCCCTGGCCGGGCGGCGGCAAGGCGTGGGCGGTCGAGGTCTATTTCGGCTTTGAGCCCGACGAGGAAGCCTTGCGGGAACTGGTCGCCGCCGCCGCCGGCGAGGACGCCGCCGCTCTGGTGGCGTTCGGACTCACCGAAAAGCAGGACTGGGTCGCCAATGCGCTGGCGGGGCTGAAGCCGGTCCGCGCCGGCCGTTTCCTCGTCCATGGCGCGCATGATCGCGAGAGGGTGCGCGTCAACGACGTCGGCGTCGAGATCGAGGCCGGGCTCGCCTTCGGCACCGGCCATCACGGCACCACGCGCGGTTGCCTGCTGCATTTCGACGCGCTGCTAAAGCGCCGCCGCCCTCGCCATGTGCTCGACGTCGGCTGCGGGGCGGGCGTGCTGGCCATCGCCGCGGCGCGGGTTCTCCGCCGCAAGGTATGGCTCGGCGACATCGACCCCGTGGCGGTCGCGGTCGCCAACGAGAACGCGGCGCTCAACGGCGTCGGCGGTTTGGCGAAAGCGATCGTCTCGCGCGGCGTCGAGAGCCGGGCGCTGCGAGAGGGCGCGCCCTACGATCTCGTGTTCGCCAACATCCTCGCCAAGCCGCTGCGGCTGCTCGCGCCGTCGCTCGCCGGCGTGATGGCTGGCGAAGGCGAAGCGATCGTCTCCGGACTGCTGATCCCTGATGTTCCCGGCGTGCTGTCGGCGTGGGGCGCGCAAGGATTTTATTTGAGAGAGCGGATCGAGTTGGAGGGCTGGGCAAGCTTGCGGCTTTCCCGATAGGAATTGGCGTCGTGAGCCCTGAGGAAATCGCTACGCGTTTCGCTTGGCCGCCGTATTCCGTCGCGTATTGAAGCTCGGCGCCGATCGCGTTCGCGATTTGCTCTCGGCGTCGTCGCGATTATTCTTCGCAGTCCACGGATTTACGCGTGGTTGTCGTCCCGTCGCCGCGAGTCGTCGTGATATACTTGGTGATGCAGGGCGCGCCGTTTACATGCTCGAAGCCGACCAACTGCGCGACGCGAACCTCGATATTGGCGCTTGCTGCGGGAATTGTGGTGACAGGCCGCAAGACGGACTCGCGAGCGGAAGTGGTCCCGAAAACGAAAAACGCCGAAGTCGTGAATATTAGGATAGCTTTCATAGCTAAGAACCTCGATTGTTGGTTCCAAAACAATTATGGTTAGCGCGAAGTTCCTTCGGCGCGCAGATATGGTTAATGAAGTGTTTCAAAGCAAGGGGCAGTATTCATATAATCAAAATATTTGAATCGAACTGAGCGCGTGTTGAGCGCATCCGCCGACGATTATCGCGTCAGGATTGCGATCGCTTCGCGCGCGGCGAGCGCCAGCGGGGCAGGCGGCGCATCGAGCGACGCCCAGACGAAGCCTTCGTGCTTCGTCGGTTCGCGGTTGACCGGCTCGCCGCCTCGGATCGCCGCCTGATAGATCGGCGACACCCAATGCTGATCGTCGAGCCCGATCATCTCGACCACGCCGAGCGGGCGGGTCAGTTCGATGTCGACGCCGAGCTCCTCGGCGACCTCGCGAACGACGGCGTCGGCGACGCGCTCGCCGAAATCGACCTTGCCGCCGGGAAGGTTCCAGCACCCGGCCTCGGGCGCCTTCAGCCGCTTGACCAACAACAGCCGCCCGTCGCGCAGGATCGCCGCGCCGCAGCCAACTCCAGGGGTTTTCGCTTCGAAAACCCCCGGGTTCACTGGCTCAGCGCCGAGAGGATGCGCGCCCAGGAGCGAGCGCCTTTGTGGAACGAGCGGCGCTCGTATTTCTCGTTGGGCGAATGGATCGCGTCGTCGTCCAGGCCAAAGCCGACCATCAGCGAATCCATGCCGAGCTCGCGCTTGAACGCGCCGACGACCGGGATCGAACCGCCGGCGCCGACGACGGCGGCGGGCTCGCCCCATTCCGCCTCCAGGGCGCGACGGGCGCGGCGCAGCGCCTCGCCCCGCGCCGGCAAGCCGATGGCGGGGCTGCCGCCGTGTCCGAGAAAATCGACCTTCACGTCCGCCGGCAGTCGCGATTTGACGAAGGCGCGGAAGCTCTGCTGGATTCGCTCGGGATTCTGCCGGCCGACCAGCCGGAACGACACTTTAGCGCGCGCTTCTGCGGGCAGCACCGTCTTGGCGCCTTCGCCGGTATAGCCGCCGACGATCCCGTTGAATTCGCAGGTCGGACGCGACCACAGCATTTCGAGCACCGAACGTCCGGTCTCGCCGGCCGGGATGGATAAGCCGACGTCGCCCAAAAACTTCGCAGGATCGAATTCGAGATCGCGCCATTGCGCGGCGATGTCCTCCGGCAGTTCCTCGACCCCGTCGTAGAACCCCGGCAGCGTCACCACACCCTTGTCGTCGTGCAACTCGGCCAGGATTTTGGCGAGCACACGGATCGGATTAATCGCCGGGCCGCCGTAGAGGCCGGAGTGCAAATCGCGGTTCGCCGCCCGCAGCACCACCTCCTCGAACACCAGGCCGCGCAGCATGGTGGTGATCGCGGGGATCTCGGGGCTCCACATGTTGGTGTCGCAGACGAGCAGCAGGTCGGCCTTCAGGGTCTTGGCGTGCTTGGTGAGGAAGGCGGGCAGCGACGGCGAGCCGGTCTCCTCCTCGCCTTCGAGCAGCACGCTGACGTGACAAGGCAGGCCGCCGTTCGCCTTGAAGGCGCGACACGCCTCCAGGAATGTCATCAACTGGCCCTTGTCGTCGGCCGCGCCGCGGCCGACGATTCGCTCGCCGCGCGCGTTCGTCTCGATCCGCGGCTCGAACGGCGGCGACGTCCAGAGCTCCAGCGGGTCGGCCGGCTGAACGTCGTAGTGGCCGTAGAACAGCACGTGCGGCGCGTCGCGCGTCTTGGCCTTGGCGACGCCCATCGCCATCGGCCGGCCGTCGGTCGGTTCCTTGCGCGCCTCGAAACCAAGTTCGGCGAGTTGCGCCACCAGCCAGTCGGCGGCGCGGTCGCAATCGGGGTAATGGTCGGACTGTGCGGAGATTGACGGGATTCGGACAAGTTCGAATAGCCGGTCGATCGCCGCCTGGCTGTTGGCGTCGATCGTAGCGAGAACGTCTTCAAGCGTGGCCATCGGGCTCTCCGAAGGGCGGATCTCTCCGTTACTTAGCAGGCGTTGCGGAAGCGTCCAGCGGTCTGGCCGACTGGCGCTCTCGCCGCGGCGTTTTGGGTTAACCCTCGCGCCCTACCAGCGCTCGCGGTAGGGTCTGAGGTCCAGCTCGAAGGTCCAGGCGTCGCGCGGCTGGCGGTGCAGATGCCAGTAATTGTCGGCGATATGCTCGGGATTGAGGATGCCGTCCTCCTCCTTCAGCGCATAGCGTTCGGGGAAGTTTTCGCGAATGAAGTCGGTGTCGATCGCCCCGTCCACCACGACATGCGCGACATGGATGTTCTGCGGGCCGAGTTCGCGCGCCAGGCTTTGCGCGAGCGCGCGGGTGGCGTGCTTGGCGCCGCTGAACGCCGCGTAGCCCGCGGCGCCGCGCAGCGAGGCGGTCGCGCCGGTGAAAATGATCGTGCCGCGTTCGCGCCCAACCATGCGCCGAGCCGCGGCCTGCGCGGTGAGGAAGGCGCTGAAACAGGCCATCTCCCAAATCTTGAAATATTTGCGCGGGGTTTCGTTGAGGATCGAGCTCGGGACGTTCGCGCCGATGTTGAACACCATGACTTCGACCGGGCCGTGCTCGGATTCGATGGTCTCGAACAGGCGGGCGACCTCGTCCTCCTTGCGGGCGTCGCTGGCGAAGCCGAAGGCGCGGCCGCCTTCGCCGCGGATGCGCTCGACCAGGGGAACGAGCTTGTCGGCGCTGCGGCGGGTCACGCAGGCGATGTAGCCTTCGCGGGCGAAGCGGCGGGCGATCGCCCCGCCGGTGGCGTCGCCGGCGCCGATCACGAGGGCTACTCCGTCGATGGGCTGCGTCACCGGCGCCTCCGTTTGCTGAATGACCGTCCCTCCTTTAATAGACGATCGTCGGACAAAAGGGGATGGAATGGCCGCCGTGGAGTTTTTCTTCGACGTCGGCAGCGTGGCGTCCTATCTCGCCTGGACGCAACTGCCGTCGCTGTGCGCGGAGTTCGGCGCCGAACTGGTCTATCGGCCGATGCTGCTTGGCGGCGTGTTCCAGGCGACGGGCAACGCCTCGCCGGCGAACGTCGCCGCCAAGGGCGCGTACATGCGCGAGGACTTGCAGCGGTTCGCGCGGCGCTACGGGGTCCCGCTGGTCCACAACTCGAACTTTCCGATTATGACGCTGACGCTGATGCGCGGCGCGACGGCGGTCGCGAGCCGGCGGCCCGATCTGTTCCAGACTTATCTGGCGACGGTGTTCAACGCGATCTGGCGCGACGATCTCGACATGAACGATCGCGCCGTCGTGGCGAAGGCGCTGGTTGCCGCCGGGCTGGATGCGGACGAGATTTTCGCCTGGACCGCCGAAGCGACGACGAAGTCGGCGCTGAAGGAGACGACCGACGAAGCGGTGCGGCGCGGCGTGTTCGGCGCGCCGACGATGTTCGTCGGCGGGACGATGTTCTTCGGGCAGGACAGACTCGATTTCGTCAGGGAGGCCCTGTCGCAGCGTTGAGCCGTTCATCGCGGTACTGAGCCGTCATCGCGGCGCTGAGCCGTCATCGCGGCGCTGAGCCGTCATCGCGAGCGCAGCGACGCGATCCCCGGCGCCGCTGAGCGGTCCTATCCGGCTGACGAACGATCTCTCGGAGATGGATCGCTTCGCTTCGCTCGCGATGACGAGATCAAGCATTATTGCTTGCGCAACTCCTCGACCAGCACCCGCATGTTCTCGGAATAATCGACCGGCGCGATGACCAACTGCACGCCGCCCCTCGCGAACGCCGCCTCCAGCGCCGGCGCGAGCCCATCGGCGGTCTCGACCCTCGCGCCGCCGGCGCCATGCGCCTCGGCGAAAGCGACGAAATCGGGGTTGCCGAACGTCATGCCGAAATCCGGAAACCCGTCGACGCCCTGCTTCCAGCGGATCATGCCGTAGGCGTTGTCCTGCAAGATCAGGACAACGAGGTTGAGCCGCAGCCGTTGCGCGGTCTCCAATTCCTGCGCGTTCATCATGAAGCCGCCATCGCCGCAGACGGCGAGCACGCGACGCCCGGGATGGCAGATCGCCGCCATCATCGCCGACGGCAGCCCCGCGCCCATGGTAGCGAGCGCGTTGTCGAGCAGCAGCGTGTTCGCGACATGGGTGCGGTAGTTGCGGGCGAACCAGATCTTGTACATGCCGTTGTCGAGGCAGACGACGCCATCCTCCGGAATCGCCTTGCGCACGTCATGGACGATGCGCTGCGGCGTCAGCGGATAGCGGCTTTCCTCGGCCCGGTCGCCGATCGCGGCGAGGATTTGCGCGCGCAACGGCAGCAGCGCGCCGGCGTTCGGCAGCCGGCCTTCGATTCGATCGGCGAGCAATTTGAGGCTCGGGCCGACGTCGCCGATGAGTTCAGCGTGCGGGAAGAACACCTCCTCGACCGTCGCCGGCAGGTAGCCGACGTGCAAAACCTGCGGCCCCTGCGGGCCCATGTAGAACGGCGGCTTCTCGACGGTGTCATGGCCGATCGTGATGATGAGGTCGGCGCGGTCGATGGCGCGATGCACATAGTCGCGCTCGGACAGCGCCGCGGTGCCCATGTAGAGTTCCGAGTGTCCGGCGACCGAGCCCTTGCCCATTTGCGTGTTGAAGAACGGGACCTGCACCCGCCGCACGAAATCGGAGAGCGCGTCGGCGAGGCGCGGCCGGCTCGCCGCGGCGCCCAGCATGATGAGCGGCCGTTCCGCCTTGACGATCATCTCCGCCGCGCGGTCGAGCGCCGTGACGTTGGCGACCGGCGCCTCGATCGGATGCGGCGGCACCAGCGGGACCGGCTCGCTCGCGGCGGCGGCGATGTCCTCGGGCAATTCCAGATGCACCGGCCCCGGCCGCTCCTGCTGGGCGACGCGAAAGGCTTCGCGGACCGTGGTGGGGATGGTTGCGGGGCTTACGATCTGGCGCGCCATCTTGGTCAGCGGCGTCATCGTCGCGACGATGTCGACGACCTGGAAGCCCGCCTGTTTGCGGGTCAGCACGCCTTTCTGGCCGGTAATCATCACCATCGGCATGGCGCCGAGCAGCGCATAGGCGGCGCCGGTGGTGAAGTTGAGCGCGCCGGGGCCAAGCGTCGCAAGACACACGCCAGGCGCGCCGGTCAGCCGTCCGTGCGTCGCCGCCATGAAGGCGGCCGCCTGCTCGTGCCGGGTCAGCACCAACTCGATTTTGGATCGGCGCAGCGCCTCGACGACGTCGAGATTTTCTTCGCCCGGCACCCCGAAGACCTGCTTGACGCCTTCGTTCTCCAGCGCGGCGACCAAAAGTTCGGCGCCCTTCATCGTGGCCTCCCTCGGCTTAGCGACCTTCGTTTCGGTCCGTCGCCGCCGGCCGTCAAGTTGAGGGCGACGAAGCCGCGGCGACGCCGAAGGACGCGATGACGGCCCGACTGGTCTGCAACAGATTGGCGCTCGGCCCCGTCGCTCCCACGCTGCGGCGGCTGACGCGCGCGCCCTCGATCAGCAAAATCAGCGTATCGGCGAGCAGGTTCGCGTCCGAGGCCCCGGCGGCGGCGCAGAGATGGGCGAGGCGCTCGCGCTGCCGGCTCTTGAACGCCTCGATCACCTTGAGACCCGGATGGCCCTGCTCGGTGAGCTCGACGGCGGCGTTGGCGAGGGCGCAACCGCGCTCGTCCTCGGCAATGAACCGCTCGACGCGCGCCATGAACGCGTGCAGCTGACGGATCGGATCGCCGGGATGCGCGCGTTCGATCTCCGTCCAAGTTTCCTCGGATTTCTTGCCTTTGTAGGTGAGGTATTCGAGGATCAGCTCGTCCTTCGAATCGAAGTGGCGGTAGAGCGTCATCTTGTTGGTGCCCGCCGCCTCGGCGATCGTCTCGACCCCAACGCCGCGGATGCCGTGACGGTGAAACAGATCTTGCGCCGTCGCGACGATCCGTTCGCGCGGCGGGGTGGGCGTGTCCGCCGTCAATCCCCGCTTCACGTTTTCTTTGGTCATGGACGCTTGACTTCGATGTTACCGGGCGGTATCAACCTCGGTACCGGGCGGTAACACGCACTGTGCGCCGAGTCAACGAAATGCCGCTCAGCCTTTCGGACCTCGGGAAAGGAAACGCCATGTCCCTGCAAACGATCGACAATCTGCTGGCCGACCCGCTGATCCAGGCGGTGATGCAGGCTGACCACGTTGAAGCCGGGGCGCTCAAAGGGTTGTTGACGCGCGTGGGAAACCGCGTCGCCGCCGATCGCCGCGCAGGCGCGCGGCCGCCGTGGATGGTTCACATGGCGGCGCCTTCGTCGTTCGCGGGCGTCGAGCCGCGCCTCTGCGGCTGCTAGACGGCGCCGCGCATGGCGATGTGGTCGGCCAGATAGTCGGCGTCGCGCCAGACTCCCCAGATGAACGCCGAGGACCTTCGCGAAAGCCACGGAAGCCCCAGGAAATAAAGGCCGGGCGTCCCCGAGACGCCCCTTTCCTGGATCGGACGTCCGCGAGCGTCGAAAACGTCGATCTCCACCCAGCTAAAGTCCAGCGTGTAGCCGGTCGCCCAGATGATCGACCTCACGCTGGCGTCCGCGAGGTTCACCTGAAGCACGGGATCGGTCAGGCAAGCCGGGTCCGGTTCTCTGCCGCGGGCGTCGGGGTCGTCCGGTAGGTCTAGCCCTTCGCGCGCCGCGTAGGCGTCGGCGGCGTCGAGCATAGCCAGCAGATTGGCGTCTCCGCGCGCGACGTTGCGGGCGAGATCGGCGCCGAACGACATCGCCCCGTCCGCAAAGCTCTGCGCGGTCCCCAACAGCGTCACTCCGTCGGCGGCGAGGCGGCGGAAATCGACGGTGTGGCCGCCGCGCGCGCCGGAGACAGCGATGGTGACATGCTCCGCCGTCGGGGCGACGGCGTCCCAGAGCCCGAGCGCGCCGAGCCACCAGCAAAAATCATGGCCGCGATAGCGCCGCGGCGGCCGGTCGTGGGGGCCGACGGAGAGATAGACGCTGCGCCCCGCGCGCCGCAATTCGTCGGCGATCTGCACGCCGGAAGACCCAGCGCCGATCACAAGCACCGCCCCGTCCGGCAACTGCGCGGGATTGCGGTAAGTGGACGAGTGAATCTGGACGATGTCCGCCGCGGCGGGAACGAGGGCGGGGATAACCGGGCGCTGGAACGGCCCGGTCGCCAGCACGACGTTGGCGGCGTCAATCACCCCTGACGACGTCTCGGCGCGAAAGCCGCCGCCGGACCTCTGCGACAGCGTCGTGACCTCGACGCCGCAGCGGACCGGCGCGGCGATCTGATCGGCGTAGGCGACGAAATAATCGACGATGGCTTTCGCCGGGGCGAAGCCGTCGGGGTCGATGTCGTCGAATGTCTTGTCGGGGAACCGATCGTGCCAAGCGGGGCCGTTGGCGACCAGGGAATCCCAGCGCTCCGAGCGCCAGCGCTCGGCGATCCGGCGCCGTTCGACGACGAGATGCGCCGCGCCGCGCGCGCCGAGGCGTCCGCTCATCGCCAGCCCCGCCTGGCCGCCGCCGATGATAAGGGTCTCCACTTTCTCAATGGCCATGCGTAGCGTCCCCCGCTGTGCGTTTCCCTTTGTAAGGGAGGTTTCAACACGCGGGAACGAGGAATTCGCCTTCCCCGCACGGGCGCGCGCAGGCTAGGGTGGTTCCGCCGAAATCGTTCGGCGGAGCCGCCGCCATGACCGCCCCGGGAAAGCCGACGCCGAACGAGTTGCTGCGCCTGCAAACGATGCACAACGGCGAGAAGGCGAAGCCGACGTTCAGCGCCGCCGAGATGCAGCGACGGCATGACGGGCTGCGCGCCAAACTCGCGGAATTGCGGCTCGATGCGGCGTTGCTGACGTCCTATCACAACATCAACTATTTCGCCGATTTCCTATATTGCTATTTCGGCCGCAAGTTCGCGTTCGTCGTCACGCCGTCGCGCGCGGTTTCGATTTCCCCAGGCATCGACGCCGGCCAGCCTTGGCGGCGCACCTTCGGCGACAACCTCACCTACACCGACTGGCGCAAGGACAATTACTATTACGCGTTGCAGCAGGAGCTGAAGGGCGCCAAGCGCATCGGGATCGAATTCGACCAGGTTAGTCTCGAAACTCACAAGGCGCTGTCCGACGCTTTTCCCGGTGTGGAGTTCGTCGACGTCGGCCAGGCGACGATGTGGATGCGCACGCTGAAGTCCGCCGAGGAGATCGCGCTGATCCGCGAGGGCGCCCACACCGCCGACCTCGGCGGCTACGCGATCCGCAGGGCGATCGGCGAGGGCGTCGGCGAGCACGAAATCGCGCTGGCGGGCACGCAGACGATGGTGCGTCACATCGCCGCGACCTATCCGGACGCCGAGCTGATGGACACCTGGGTGTGGTTCCAATCGGGCGTCAACACCGACGGCGCCCACAACCCCGTCACCTCGCGACGACTGCAACGCGGCGACATCCTGTCGTTGAATTGCTTCCCGATGATCGCAGGTTACTACACAGCCTTGGAGCGCACGCTGTTCCTCGACCACGCCAGCGACGCGCACCTGAAGATCTGGGAGGTCAATTGCGCGGTCCACCGCCGCGGCTTGGAGATCCTCCGCCCCGGCAAGCGTTGCGGCGACATCGCCGCCGAGCTCAACGAAATCTATCGCCAGCACGGCCTGCTCGGCTACCGCTCGTTCGGCTACGGGCATTCGTTCGGCGTGCTGTGCCATTATTACGGGCGCGAGGCCGGGGTCGAGTTGCGCGAGGACATCGACACGGTGTTGCAGCCGGGCATGGTCGTGTCGATGGAGCCGATGCTGTCGATCCCCGAGGGAACGCCCGGCGCCGGCGGCTATCGCGAGCACGACATTCTCGTGCTGACCGAATCCGGCGCCGAGAACATTACCGGCTTCCCCTACGGCCCGGAACACAATATCGTGAGCGCTTGAACGAGCGCGGCGGCGAGCGCCGCGAGACGTCGGACACGCGGGAGCCTGTTACGGAAATCTTGCGCGCATATTCGGACTCGGACGATCGCGCGGCGGCGTCTTTGCGCTGGCACGAGCTTTGCGCGGCCTTCATTCCCGCCATCGCCTTCAGAGCAAGCGCCTGAAATGTCATCTCCGGCCAAACAGGGGTTCGTCCGTTTCGAGAAGGTGCAGAAGACCTATGACGGCGTCGCGCTGGTCGTAAAGACGCTCGACCTTTCGATCGCCCGCGGCGAGTTCCTGACCCTGCTCGGCCCCTCGGGCTCCGGCAAGACGACGACGCTGATGATGCTGGCGGGCTTCGAGAGCGCAACCAGCGGCGAAATCTTTCTCGACGACGAACTCATCAACAACATCCCGCCGCACAAGCGCGGCCTCGGCATGGTGTTCCAGAACTACGCGCTGTTTCCGCACATGTCGGTGGCAGACAATGTCGCCTTTCCGCTGCGCGTCCGCGACGTGGCGAAGCCGGAGATCACGACGCGGGTGAAGCGAGCGCTCGACACCGTGCGCATGGCGGGTTTCGAGGGGCGCAAGCCCTCGCAACTTTCCGGCGGCCAGCAGCAGCGCATCGCGCTGGCGCGCGCGCTGGTGTTCGAGCCCAAACTGCTGCTGATGGACGAACCGCTCGGCGCGCTCGACAAGCAATTGCGCGAGCATATGCAATACGAGATCAAACATCTGCACGAACGGCTCGGCCTGACTGTGGTCTATGTGACGCATGACCAGGGCGAGGCGCTGACCATGTCGGACCGCATCGCGGTATTCAACGACGGACGCATCCAGCAACTCGCCGCCCCAGCCGATCTCTATGAGAAGCCGGAGAACAGCTTCGTCGCTCAGTTCATCGGCGAGAACAACCGGCTGCGCGGCGTCACGCGGGCGATCCGCGACGGACGCGCCGACGTCGAACTGGCCGGCGGCGCCATCGTCGAGGCGCTGGCGGTCAACACGCAGGTCGGAAGCGCGACGGAGCTGTCGATCCGGCCCGAGCGCGTGGAGTTCGAGCCGGATACGGCGGAGGCCACGGCCGAGGGGCGGGTCGAGGAAGTGATCTATCTCGGCGACCACATCCGGGTGCGCATGAACGTACACAACGACGACGGTTTCATCGTCAAGCTCCGCAACGCGGCGGGGCGGCGGAAGATCGCGGTCGGCGAGCGGGCGCGCATTGGTTGGCGCATCGCCGACGCGCGGGCGCTCGATGTTTAACACCAACACTCAATAAGCGTGATCCATTGAGCAAGAAGTACAAAGCCGAACGTCGTCGTGCCCGGGCTTGTCCCGGGCATCTACGCCGTGCGGCGCTGCTAGCTTTGGAACCTTGCTGCATTGGCGCCGCGTGGATGGCCGGGACAAGCCCGGCCATGACGGCGCCGGCCCGTGTTCGGCCGGCCAGATTCATGAGGACTTGGTGTAAAGCTTCGGCGCGCGGGCAAGCGCGTCCGCGGAAATGCGTTTGCAACGGAGGAGTTTGTGATGAGGTATGCGATCCTGATGGCCGGCGCCGCTGCGCTAAGCTTTGGCGCCCCGGCGGCGCGCGCGGAATCAATCAACGTCATTTCCTGGGGCGGCGCCTATACGAAGGCGCAGACGGAGGCCTATCAAAAGCCGTGGATGGCCAAAACCGGCAACACCATTGTCTCGGCCGACTACAATGGCGGCCTCGCCGAGGTAAAGAGCCAGGTCGAGAGCGGCAACGTGACTTGGGACATCATCGACGTCGAACCTTCGGAGGCTGTCAGCGGCTGCAACGACGGCCTGTTTGAAAAGCTCGACGCCTCCAAGCTGCCGAAGGGCGACAACGGCGTCGACGCCAAGGATGACTTCATCCCCGGCGCGATCCTCGATTGCGCGATCGGCACGATCGCCTACGCCAATATCTACGGCTACAACTCGACGAAATTCCCGGGCGACAAGCCAACCAAGGTCGCCGACTTCTTCGACCTGCAGAAATTCCCCGGCAAGCGCGGCCTCAAGAAGGAGGCGAAGGTCAATCTCGAAATGGCGCTGATGGCCGACGGCGTCCCGGCCTCCGACGTCTACAAGGTGCTCGCCACCAAGGAGGGCGTCGACCGCGCGTTCAAGAAGCTCGACACCCTCAAGGGCTCGGCGGTGTTCTGGGAAGCCGGCGCGCAGCCGCCGCAGTTGCTCGCATCCGGCGAAGTGACGATGACGACGGCTTACAACGGCCGCCTGTTCACACCGATCGTTCAGGAGAACAAGCCGTTCGTCATCGTCTGGGACGGGCAGCAGCAGGTGTTCGACATGTGGGCGATCCTCAAGGGGTCGAAGAAGAAGGACGTCGCGTGGGACTTTATCGCCTTCTCGACCTCGACCAAGCCGCTCGCCGATCAGGCCAAATACATCCCTTACGGTCCGGTGCGGAAGTCCTCGGCGCCGCTGGTCGGCAAATACATGGACGGCAAGACCGATATGGCGCCCAACATGCCGACCAACCCGGCCAACATGGGCAACGCGATCGTGCAGAACGTAGGATTCTGGTCCGAGCATTATGACGAGCTCAACGAGCGTTTCATCAACTGGATCGGCAAGTAGCGCGCGAGATCGCGTCGCCGAGGCGACGGACCTCGACGGCCGGGCGCTGCGGCTGCGGCTTGCGCGCGCGGAGCGCCGCAGCCGTTTCCGCGCGTTCTTGCTGGTCGCGCCGTTGCTCGCCTTTGTGCTGGTGAGCTTTCTGGCGCCGATTTTCACGCTGGTTCGTCAGTCCGCCTACAATACGCTCGTCTCCGCCAACCTGCCGGAGACGACGCGGCTGTTGGCGGCCTGGCGTCCTGACGCGCCCGTGCCCGAGCCGCTGTGCGCGGCGTTCGTCACGGAGATGCGCGCCGCGCACGCGATTGACGCCGCGCTGCCGTCGCGCATCGCCACCTATGTCAACCGCGAGCGCGCCGGCTCGCTTTCGCACGTCAAACAAGTGGCGACCGCTTCGGGCCTCGCGGCGCCCTATTGCGCCGCCCTCGCCAAGCTCAACGACGATTGGGCGCAGCCAGACATCTGGGGCGCGCTGAAGGTCGTGGCGCCGGCGTTTTCGCCGCGCTTTTTCCTGCAGGCGGTCGACTATCGCCTTGAAGCGGACGGAAGCATCAGGCCGCAGTCGCCGGACGACGCGATCCACCTCTTGCTGTTCCGACGCACGCTGTGGGTGGCGGCGAGCGTCACGCTCATCGCCGCGTTGCTCGGCTTCCCCGTGGCGTTCCTGCTCGCGCATTTGCCAACGCGTTCGTCGAACTTGTTGCTGATCGTCGTGCTGCTGCCGTTCTGGACCTCGCTGCTGGTGCGCACGACGGCGTGGATCGCATTGTTGCAGCAGAACGGCGTCGTCAATGATGCGCTGGTGGCGCTCGGGCTCATCGACGACAAGCACCGGCCCGAGATGATGTACAACATGTTCGCCACGCTCATCGTGATGACGCATGTGCTGCTGCCGTTCATGATCCTGCCGCTGTTTTCGGTGATGAAGGGCGTGAGCCCGACCTACGTGCGCGCCGCGCTGTCGCTCGGCGCGACGCCGTGGACGGCGTTCTGGCGCGTCTATTTCCCGCAGACGCTGCCCGGCCTCGGCGCCGGCTGTCTGCTCGTGTTCATTCTCGCCGTCGGCTATTACATCACGCCGGCGCTGGTCGGCGGGCAGAGCGGGCAACTGATCTCCAACATCATCGCCTTCCATATGCAGAAGACGCTCAACTGGCCGCTCGCCTCGGCGATCGGCACGCTGCTGCTGGTCGGCGTGCTGCTGCTCTACTGGCTCTACAACCGCATCGTCGGGATCGAGAAAATGAAGTTCGCTTGATGGCGAAACGGCCCTCGCCTCTGCCGCCTTACGCCAGCGCGTCGGACATCTTCGCGCACTACGGCCTGCGCGTCTTCTGCGCGGCGGTGTTCGTGTTTCTCGTCGCGCCGATCCTCGTCATCATCCCGTTGTCGTTCAACGCCGAGAGCTTCTTCAGCTTCACCAGCGGCATGTTGGCCCTGAAGCCGGAAGCCTATTCGCTGAAATGGTACCGCGACATTTTCGTCAACGGCATGGAAGCGCCGGACGTGGCGTTCGGCTGGGATTGGCTGGTTGATTCCTGGCGGCACGGCCAATGGATGCTGGCGCTGCAAAACAGCCTGATCGTCGGCGTGTCGGCGACCTTGCTCGCGACCGCGCTCGGCACGCTGGCGGCGGTCGGCCTGTCGCGGCCGGAAATGCCGTGGCGCGGCCTCATCATGGGTCTGCTGATCTCGCCGATGATTGTGCCGATCATCATCACCGCGACGGGGATGTTCTTCTTCTTCTCCTCGGTCGGGCTGGCGCAGACCTATTTCGGCCTCATCCTCGCCCATGCGCTGCTCGGCACGCCGTTCGTCGTCATCACCGTGACGGCGACGCTTGCCTCGTTCGATCGCTCGTTGATGCGCGCCGCCGCCAATCTCGGCGCCGGGCCGCTGCGCGCGTTCTTTTCGATCCAGGCGCCGCTGATCCTGCCGGGCGTGGTGTCGGGCGCATTGTTCGCGTTCGTCACCTCGTTCGACGAGGTCGTCGTCGTGCTGTTTCTCGCCGAGCCGGACCAGCGCACCATCCCGCGGCAAATGTGGTCGGGGTTGCGCGAACAGTTGAGCCCGACCATTCTTGCCGTCGCCACCATTCTGGTGGCGATCTCGCTGGCGCTGCTGATGTCGCTGGAGCTGTTGCGCCGGCACGTCGAACGCCTGAAGGCCGCCGCGCCGATCTGAGAGGAAACGATGAGCGCTGAACTCTTGACCGTGCCGGCCCGCCGCGGGCGCGCGGTGCGGCTGGCGAAAGGCCAGTCGTTGAAGATCGTCAACACCCACGGCCATCAGGTCTGCGACACCTGGGCGTTCAGCGCCGAAGATCCGCACGAGTTCATGTCGATGGAGCACACGCGCCCGACGCTCGGCAAGATCTTCCCGGCCAAGGGCGATTACCTCTACTCCAACCGCCGTCGGCCGATCCTGCTGCTGGCCGAGGACACTTCGCCCGGCCGCCACGACACGATTGTCGCCGCCTGCGACGACTACCGCTACGGGCTGCTCGGCTGCAAAGACTATCACGACAACTGCACCGACAATCTGATCGCCGCGATGCGCGCCATCCATGCGCCGCTGCCGGAAGTGCCGCAGCCGCTCAACCTGTGGATGAACATTCCGGTCAGCCCCGATGGCAAGATCGAGTTCGGCCTGCCGCTGTCGAAGGCCGGCGACTATGTCGTCTTGCGCGCCGAGATGGACGTCGTCATCGCCATGTCGGCCTGCCCGCAGGACATTCTACCGATCAACGGCAACAATCCCGTCGAAGTCCACTACCAGGTCCTCTGAGATGGCCGCTCATACTCGCATCCGCCCGTTCAACACGCGCGACACCTATCCCGAGCAGAAGCTCGACAACGATCTCTGTCAGGCGGTGGTCGCCAGGGGCGCGACGGTGTTTTTGCGCGGGCAGGTTTCGCAGGACCTCGAAACGCGCGAGTCGCTGCACGTCGGCGACGCCGGCGCGCAGGCGGCCCAGGCGATGGCCAACATCAAGCTGCTGATGGAGGAGGCCGGCGGCTCGCTTGAGCACGTCTGCCGCATTGTCATTTATCTCACCGACATTCGCCACCGCGAGGCCGTCTATCGCGAAACGGGCAAGTGGTTGAAGGGCGTGTTCCCGGTCTCGACAGGACTGGTCGTAACGGCGCTGGCGCGACCGGAATGGCTCGTGGAGATCGAAGCCACCGCCGTGATCCCATGACGTTCTCGATCGCCGGCCGCTGCGCCGCAACCAACACGTTCGGCGTCGCCATCGCGACGTCCTCGATCGCCGTGGGGGCGCGCTGTCCGCATGCGCGAGCCGGCGTCGGCGCGGTGGCGACGCAGAACGTCACCGATCCGGCGCTGGGTCCGTTGCTGCTCGACCTGATGGAGCGGGGCCTATCCGCGCGCGCGGCGATCGAGGCCGTCACGCAAGACCGGCCGCATATCGCGCATCGGCAATTGACGGCGGTCGATCGCCACGGCGGCGCGTTCTGCTTCTCGGGTTCGCGCATTCTCGGGCTGCATGGCGAGAGCGTGCGCCCCGACTGCGTCGCCGCCGGCAATCTGCTCGCCACCGCCGACGTGCCCGCGGCGATGACGGCGGCGTTCGCCGCCTCGGCGGGCGAACCGCTCGGCGACCGGCTGATGACGGCGCTGCAAGCTGCGCTGACGGCGGGCGGCGAAGCGGGCCCCGTGCATTCGGCGGCGCTGATCGTCGTCACGGATGCGCCATACCCTTACGCGAGCCTGCGGATCGACTGGCACGACAGCGACCCCGTCGGGGCGCTCGCGGCGTTATGGCGCGCCTACGCGCCGCAAGCCGAGGCTTACGCGACCCGCGCCCGCAATCCCGAAGCCGCGCCGAGCTACAGCGCGCCGGGCGATCCCTAGGTCGCTTTCTCTCTGAAACGATCCGCGCCGTCATGGCGAGGAGCGCAGCGACGAAGCCATCCAGCCCCTCCGCGATCGTCCGTCAAGCCGTAAATCACGGAGGGGCTGGATGGCTTCGCTTCGCTCGCCATGACGGCTCACGCCCAGCCGGAAAGCTCGCGGCGCGCGACGGTCTCCAGCACCGCGATTCCCTCGTCGCTGTCATTAAGACACGGGATCGCCGCGAAGCGCTCGCCGCCGGCGTGGTGGAAATATTCGGCGTTCTCGACGCCGATTTCCTCGAGCGTCTCCAGGCAATCGGCGGCGAAGCCCGGAGTGACGACGGCAAGCCGCTTCACGCCCTCCTGCGCCAGCGCCTTCACGGTCATGTCGGTGTAGGGCTTCAGCCATTCCGCGCCGCCGAACCGCGATTGAAAAGTCATGCGCAACCGCCGCTCGTCCAGTCCGAGCGCGTCGCGCAACAATCGCGTCGTCTTGGCGCAATGGCAGAAGTAAGGATCGCCCTTATCGAAATAATCCTGCGGTATGCCGTGGAAGGAGGCGAGGATCACCTCGGGCTCAAAATCCAGCTTCGCCAGCGAGGCGCGTGTCGAGGCGGCGAGCGCGTCGATATAGGCGGGCTCGTCATAGTAAGGTGCGGCGACGCGCAGCGTCGGCTGCCAGCGCATCGCCTTCAACGCGTCGAACGCCTTGTCGCACACGGTCGCCGAGGTTGCGGCGCAATATTGCGGATAGAGCGGGACCAACAGCACGCGATCGCAACCCGCCTGCTGGAGGGCGGTCAACCGGCTCGCGATCGAGGGCTTGCCGTAGCGCATCGCCCATTCCACGACGATCGGCCGCGCCGTCCCGGAGAGCCGCTCGGCGAGCCGTCTTGCCTGTGAGGACGTGATCGTCTTCAGCGGCCCTTCGTTGAGCTCCTTGTTCCAGATCGAATCGTAGTCTTTGCCTTTCACGCCGGGGCGGCGCGTGAGGATGATGAGATTGAGGATCGGCCACCACAGCCAACGCGGCGTTTCGATCACGCGCCGGTCCGACAGGAACTCCTTCAGATAGCGCCGCATCGACCAATAATCAGTCGCCTCCGGCGTGCCGAGATTGACGATCAGCACGCCGACTTTGCCGCTAGGCGCGGCTGGATGGCCTGCGGGTCGCGGGTCGGCGAAGGCGAGGGGTGGGCTCGCGTTCATGCGAGGCGCCAAGCCTCCGTCATGCCCGCGCGCATCGCGGGCGCCGCTGTCCCCCGTTGCGCCTTCACGCGTCGGTCGCCGGCATGAAATTCGTCGCCACGCCGTTGATGCAATAACGCAGGCCCGTCGGCGGAGGGCCGTCGGGGAACACGTGGCCGAGATGCGAGCCGCAGCGCGCGCAATGCACCTCCGTCCGCGTCATGCCCCAGGATCGGTCGGTCGAGGTCTCCACCGCGCCGGGCAGCGGATCGTTGAAGCTCGGCCAGCCCGTGCCGCTCTCGAACTTGAACTTCGATTCGAACAGCGGCTGATCGCAGCCGGCGCAGGTGAACACGCCCGGCCGCTTCTCCCAGTTCAGCGCGCAGGAGCCGGCGCGCTCGGTGCCATGCTCGCGCATGATGTGGAATTGTTCGGGGGTCAGTCGCTTGCGCCACTCGGCGTCGGTGTGGGTGACAGGATAGGTCTTGGCGTCCATCGCGGGTCTCCTTACCGCCCCCATATCGTCGCTCGCCGGCGCCCTTCAACCGGGAACGGGCGCAGACGCGAAACTTTGCGCGCGCGCGAGTTTGGCGAAAGCGCCGTCCTGGGCGACCAGTTCGTCGAAACTTCCCGTTTCTACGATACGCCCGTGGTCGAACACCAGGATCACATCGGCGTTGCGCACTGTCGAGAGGCGATGCGCGATGATGAAGGTCGTGCGGCCGCGGCGGGCGCTTTCGAGCGCCGCCTGTAGCCGCGCTTCCGTTGCGGCGTCGAGCGCGCTGGTCGCCTCGTCGAGCACGAGGATCGGCGGGTCCTTCACCAGCGCGCGGGCAATCGACAGACGCTGCCGCTCGCCGCCGGAGAGATTGCGGCCGCGCTCGCCGACCGGGCTCGCGATACCCTCCGGCGACGCGACGACGAAATCGGCCTGCGCGCGCGCCAGCGCCCGGGCCATCTCTTCAAATGTGGCGTCCGGCTTGCCGATGCGCAGGTTGTCCTCGATCGAACGGGCGAGCAGGTAAGGCTCCTGCAACACGACGCCGACATTGGCGCGCAGCGAGGCGAGCGTCATCGTGCGGATGTCGATCCCGTCGATGGTGATCCGGCCGGCGCTCGGGTCGATGGCGCGATGCAAAAGGGCCAGCGCCGTCGATTTGCCGGCCCCCGTGCCGCCGACCAGCGCGACCGTCTGCCCGGCGCGCGCCTCGAAGCTGATGTCGATGAGCGCGCTGCGCTCGCCGTAGGCGAACCCGACATGCTCGAACCGCACATCGCCGCCGAGCCGTCCGACCGCGCGGGCGTCAGGGGCGTCGGCGACGGCGGGGGCCACCGCCATCGCGGCGAAATAGTGGGTGAGATCGGCCGTTGCGCCGAAGATGCGGTAGAGGAAGCCGTTGACCTGATCGAGCCGACCGATCAGCCCGCCGGCCAGCCCCATGAACGCGACGATCTGCCCGAGCGTCGTCTGCCCGCGCATGTCGAGATAGACGCCGAACAGCAGCACGCCGATCAGCGTCAGCGTCGCGCTGGCGCGGGTCGCGATGGTGGCGAGCGCCCACCACGCCAGCACCGGAAACTGCGCGGCAAGGTATTGCGCGCTCTCGGCCCGGTAGCCCCGCGCCTCATCCGCCGTGCGGGAAAAGGCTTGCAGCATCGGCAGGTTGAGCAGCGCGTCGGAGACCCTCGCGGCCATTGCGTGATAGGTCCCGTCGGCCGCGCCTTGCCGCCCCTTCGTGCGCCGGATCACGAAGTTCATCGCGAGCGCGAAGAACGCGACCAGGCCGATCAGCGCCAGGCCGAAGCGCCAGTTCACCGCGAGCGTCGCCGGCAGCGTGATGAACAGCGCGACGAAGGCCGCGCAGTGCTCGCGGAAGAACGTCAGCCACAGGCCGAACATCGCGTTCGACCCATCGAGCATGATCTTCGTCAGCCGCCCGGAGTGGGTGTCGGCGTGATAGCTCGCCGGCAGGTTCATGAGATGGGCGAAGAAGTCGGCCATCGCCGCCATCCGCCGGCGTTGCGCGAGCCGGTCGGAATAGAGCGCGACGACGACGCCAGCGAGGATCGTGAACAGGCCGAACCCGCCCCAGGCGGCGACCAGCGGCGCGATTTCGCGCCATTCCGGCGCCCGGCCGGCGCCTTGCGCGCCGGCGAGGCGGTCGACGACGCGGCCGAGCAACAGCGGCTCGGCGAATTGCGCGAAGGCGACCGCGACATTGGCCGCGATCAGCGCCCACGCCAACGCGCCCTCGGCGCGGAGTTCGCCGAGCACGCGGGCGTAGAGTTTTAAAACGCGCATGAGGAACCCAGCGCTTGCGCGGCCCGCCTTAGCGCGCGCTCGGCGGGGAAGGGCGCGATTCTTCCGAAACCACGATCTCGTTTCTGCTACGCCTAGGCGTTTGGCGCCTTGTAAGACGTTCCCGAGCCTTTCGCTTGCTGCATCGCCGCCTCCGCCTCGGAGGCCGTCAGCAGGACTGTCGTTTCAAACTTGGCGAACGCGCCGGTCGCTGCGGCCTTCATCGCGAAGGCGGCCACGGACTTGTTGTCGGGGAATTCTGCTATGCCGACTCCGTCAAATTCGCCGAGCGCGAAAAAGTAATGATGCAGCTTGCCGCCGAAACTCTCGACCAAGGTAGTGGCCGGTCCCACTCTGTCTTGCGGCTTTTCGACCATCGCCTTCGCCGACGCGCTGTTGAATTGGAACCGCAGCAGAAACCAAGCCATGCCAATCCCCCACACGTCGGCGCTATGCCAAACGGACCACGCTCGCCCCCCAGACACAACATAGTCCAAGGTTTGTTGCAACCAGGAGGCTTGCAGCGGCCCCATCAAGGCGACCGCAGGGAACGACCCAAAGCGTCGTACGCGTTTAGCCGCGACGGCGACCCGGCAGCTACTCCGCCGCCACCAGCGTCGGCTTGGCGTGATAGCGCCCGGGGAACAGACGCTTCAGGTTTTCGATCTTCGGCGCGTCGTTATAGGCGATATAGGCTTCGCTTGGATGCCGCGCCGCGTAGTTCTGATGGTAGCTCTCGGCGGGATAGAACGCCGCGAGCGGCTCAACCTTGGTTGCGATCGGCCGACCGAACACCTTCGCCGCGTCGAGCTCGGCGATATAGTCCTTGGCGAACTTCGCTTCCGCCGGGTCGCTGACGAAAATCTCTGAGCGGTATTGCGTGCCGACGTCCGGCCCCTGGCGGTTGATCTCGGTCGGGTCATGCGCGATCGAGAAATAGATGCGCAGGACTTCGCCGAGGCTGATTTTCTGCGGATTGAACGTCACCTCGACCGATTCTGCGTGGCCGGTCGCTCCCGTCGAGACCTGCTCGTAGGTCGGCTTCGCAACCGTTCCGCCGGCGTAGCCGGAGATGGCGCGCTGCACGCCGTCGACGTGCTGGAACACATCTTGCACACCCCAGAAGCAGCCGCCGGCTAGCACCACCGTCTCCGAGGTCGCCGAAGCGGCGGGCTCACGGGCGATCGGCGGCGGCGCGGAAACCGCGGTCTTCGCGCCGACGGACAGGGTCGCGGCGACGATGAGCGCCGCAGAGGCGCTAAACGCCAACAGCGGCATAACGGCAAACTTTGGCATGACTGCCTCCAAGAGGCTCACGGCGACCGCGAACCTGGAGCGCCTACGTGGCGCGGGATCGGCGCGTTTCAAGGTTTCACGGAAAGTTCAGCGCATTTGTAAGCGACGAACGGGTCGGTGGCGCTTGTCGCAACGAAGCTTTAAGTAAGCGCCATGCCCGAATTTCGCTCCGCTCTATCCCGCTTGAAACCGACGCCGCGCCTGCCGGCGCTGTTCGTCGGCCACGGCAACCCGATGAACGCCATCGAGGACAACGCTTACAGCCGCGCCTGGCGCGAGCTTGGCGAAAAGCTGGGCTGCGCGTCGAGGTCTTCGATGCGTCAGCGAGCCCGCTGCGAAAATTCCTGCTCGCTGGGCGCGGTGGGCTCAACCTGACCCATGCCGAGCCGCTCGATCTGTTCCTCAACCGCTACGGCGAGGCGCGGGCGCGGCTCAAGCCGGCGATCGCCGCCTTCCCGCCCGAGGCGTTACGCGCCTGGGCCGTCGATCTCGGCGAGCCGACTTTCGTAGGCTCAAGCGGCCGTGTGTTCCCCAAAAGCTTCAAGGCGACCCCGCTGGCGCGGGGGTGGCTCGCACGGCTGACGCGGCTCGGCGTGCTCTATCGGCCGAAGCGCAAGCTCATCGGCCTCGGCGATGGCGCGCGTTTCGCCGGTCCCGACGGCGAGGAGACCCGCGGCGCCGACGTCATCGTGCTGGCGCTCGGCGGCGCCTCCTGGCCGAGACTGGGTGCGGATGGCGGCTGGGTCAAACCGCTGGCCCGCGCCGGCGTCGAAGTCACGCCACTGGCGCCGGCGAACATGGGTCTGCATGTCGCATGGTCGCCGACATTCTCAGAGCGCTTCGCCGGCCAGCCGATCAAGGCGGCGCGCTGGTCGCTCGGCGCCGCCTCGTCGCGCGCCGAGGCGATCGTCACCGCGCGCGGGCTGGAGGGCGGGGCGATCTACGCGCTGTCCGCCGCCGCGCGCGAGGCGATCGGCCGCGAGGGCGCCGCCGAGCTTGTCGTTGACCTGAAGCCTGACCAGAGCGAGACGGCGTTGGCGGTGCGTCTGGCGGGGGTTCCCGGCGCCTCACGCGCGACGCGACTGGCGAAGGCGGGCCTAGCCCCGGTCGCCGCCGGCCTGATGCGCGAGGCGGGCGAATGGCCCGCCGACGCCGCCGCGCTCGCGGCGCGCGCGAAGGCGTGCGCCGTACTCGTCACGGGGTACGCCGGGGTTGAGCGGGCGATCTCCAGCGCCGGCGGGGTGAGCTGGGCGGCGGTCGACGAAAACTTCATGCTGCGCACACGACCGGGCGTGTTCATCGCCGGCGAAATGATCGACTGGGAGGCGCCGACCGGCGGATACCTGTTGCAGGCGTGCTTTGCGACGGGAGTCGCCGCGGCGCGCGGGGCGCTGGCATGGGCGGGGCGAGCCTAGAAACTCCACCCTTCAATCGAATCGCGTCGGCCAGCGGCGCGCGCCATGCAAAACCGCCAGAATCTGCGTTTCATCCCCCTGCACTCGGTAGGCCACAATATAGGGCGTACCGGCAATGACGAGTTCACGCGTCCCGGACACGCGACCAGGGCGGCCGAGCAGCGGCTGAGCTGTCAAGAACTCTGCGCGATCAAGTACAGCCATCACGATTCGAGCGGCCGCGCCTTTGTTGTCGCGTGCGATGTAATCGCCAATCTCTTCGAGATCGCGCAACGCCGGGGCGGTCCAACGCAGGGTCACTCCCACTGCGCGAATTTGGCGCGAACCCTCGCCACTTCCTCGGGGCTCGCGAAGTCGTACGCGTCGGCGGCGGCGAGGCCGGTTTCGATCTTAGCCATCGCCCAAGCGTTGAGCGCCAAATAATCCTCAATCGCCTGGGTCACCAGCCAATCGCGCGGGCGGTCGGTCTTTTCGGCAAGCTGGTCGAGCGCGCCGAGGGTCGTTTCGTCGAGGCGGACGGTCACAGCAGCGGACATGGAGACGTCGGCTCCTCAAGGGGTGAGCTAACTCTAGACCCGCCCGGCGAGATTTCAAAACCAAGAAGCGCCTAAACATGGCGCCGAAAGGTGTTGAACAACGCCTTCAGGTCGACTGCAAGGCCGCCCTACAGCATCCCCGGCAGCACCCGGTCCGGCGGCCTATGGCCGTCCATGAATGTCTTGATGTTGACGATCACCTTCTCGCCCATGTCGGTGCGGCCCTCGTGGGTCGCCGAACCCATGTGCGGCAGCAGCGTCACCTTGCCCGACTTGGCGAGCGCGACCAGCTTCTCCGACACCACCGGCTCGTGCTCGAACACGTCGAGCCCGGCGCCGGCGATCTCGTCAGCCTCCAGCATGCGGATCAGCGCGTTCTCGTCGACGACCTCGCCGCGCGCCGTGTTGACGACGATCGCCTCGGGACGCAGGTATTTCAGCCGCCGCGCCGAGAGCAGGTGATAGGTCGCCGGGGTGTGCGGGCAGTTGATCGAGATGAAATCCATCCGCGCCAGCATCTGGTCGAGCGAATCCCAGTAGGTCGCCTCGAGCGCCTCCTCGATCTGCGTCGAGACGCGGCGGCGGTTGTGGTAGTGGATCGACAGGCCGAATGCGCGGGCGCGCCGCGCTAGCGCTTGGCCGATGCGGCCCATGCCGACGATGCCAAGCCGCTTGCCGGTGATGCGGCGGCCGAGCATCCAGGTCGGCGCCCAGCCGTGCCAGTGTCCTTCGGGAATCGCGCGCGCGCCCTCGAACATCCGTCGCGCCGTGGACAGGATCAGCGCCATCGTCATGTCGGCGGTGTCCTCGGTGAGGACGCCGGGCGTGTTGGTGACGGTGATGCCGCGCCGCAGCGCCGAGGTCACGTCGATGTTGTCGACGCCGGTGCCGAAATTGGCGATCAGCTTCATCGATTCGCCGGCTTGCGCGATCATGTGGGCGTTGATCGTGTCGGTGATCGTCGGCACCAGCACGTCGGCCTCTTTCATGGCGTCGACGATCTCGGCTTCCGTCATCGGGGCGTCTTGCAAGTTCAGCCGCGCGTCGAACAGCTCGCGCATGCGGGTCTCGACGCCCTCCGGCAGCCGCCGCGTGACCACCACGAGAGGTTTCTTTTTCGACATGAGCCGCGCTATCCTTCCCCACCGCCGGCGCCCGCCCCGACGAGCCCCGCGCGCGCCGCCAGGACCTTGAATTTACTGTTCGTTAGCCATCACGGAACAACATGAAGTCGGGGCCAGCGCCCGTCTCGCCGACCGCGCTCTCTGTAGCAGATGCTTTAGCGATGACAAGGACGGCCAAAGGCGTGACCTCGGGGAGTCTCCACCGTATGAAAAACGCAGTCGGACGCGCCGGTTTGGCGTTGCTCGTCGCGCTGGCGCCGGCGGCCGCCGCCCTCGCCGATCCCACCGGCTCGGTGACCGGCCTGCCGCTGCCCCGCTACGCCAGCCTGAAGACCGACCGAGTGAACCTCCGCGAGGGGCCGTCGAAGGACCATTCGACCAAATGGGTGTTCCAGCGCGCCGGGCTGCCGGTCGAGATCACCGCGGAGTTCGCCACCTGGCGCAAAGTTCGCGATTCCGAAGGCGCCGAGGGTTGGGTGCTGCATACACTGCTGAGCGGTCGCCGCACGGCGCTGGTCGGCCCCGGCAAGAAGGACAAGACCTACGACGTGACGAGCGCGGCCAGCGCCAAATCCGACGTCGTCGCGCAGTTGCAGTCCGGCGTCATCGTCAACATCAAGCGATGCGACGGCGCGTGGTGCCAGGTGTACGGCCAGGGTTACAAAGGTTATGTGCACCAGAACGACCTTTGGGGAGTGTACCCCGACGAAAAGGTCGAGTGACGGCTTAACGGGCCGCGGCCCGCCGCGGCTTGCGTAGGCCGGCCCGGAGGGCGACGTTCATCCGCGCCTGCCAGCCGGGGCCGGTCGCGCGATAGGCGGCCAATACGTCGCGGTCGACGCGCAGGCTGATCATCTGCTTGGTCGGGGCTTTCTGCTGGCCGCGCGCGCGCTTCAGCTCTTCCTCGATCTTCGCGGCCATCTCGGGGAAGACTTCGGCGAAGGGTTTCATCTCGCGAAGCTGCTCGTCGGTCAGTTCGGGAGTGTCGGAAACTTCGTCCCAGTCCTCCTTCGTGTAGCCCCGGCCAGGGGTGAATTCCTTGAGCTTACGGTGCATAGGCGCGCTCCTTCTTGCTCGCTGGGCGCATGGAGATCACGGACAGGGCCTCGCTTCCCAAGGGAGCGAACACCACGACGACGGCCGCCCCGTCCTTCAGATTACCGATCGCGGTCAGGCGGCCATGTTTGCTGGGCTCAACGACAGCCCGGCTCAGGAACTCCACCGTCAGATCGGCGAAATCGAGCCCGTGCTTGTCGAGGTTCGACAAGCGCTTGCGCTCGTCCCAAGTGAGGATCACGAACTATATCGTATATACGGACCCGTTGCCCGTCAAGCGCTCTTGGCCGACCGCGCGCCTTCGAGCAACGTCTTGCCGAGCGACCACACCGGGCCGGCGGACTCGCCCGCCGCCGCGAGCGTCGCCCCGAAACCGCGTTCGATCCAGGCGCAATCGTCGTCGTCCAGCGTCAGCGTCGGCAAAAGTTTGATCGCGCGGCTGCCGTGGCCGGCGACCTGCACGAGGATCTTGTGATCCTTGAACAGCGGGATCGTGACGAGCTGGCACGTCAGCCCCTTGCTCATCGTCTCCAGCATAGCCCAGAAGGCGCGCAGCTTCAGCCCCTTCGGGTCGCCGAGCTCCAACGCCAGCATGAGCCCAAGCCCGCGCGCGTCCTTCACGAAATCATGGGCGCCCTGCAAGCCGCGCAGGAAGGCGAGCAGCCGCGCTCCCTTCGCCGCGGCGTTCTCGATCAGCTTTTCGCTTTCGATCACATCGAGCGTCGCGAGCCCGGCCGCCATGGCGAGGTCGTTTTTCGCGAAGGTCGAGCCGTGGACGACGGCCTTGTCCATGCGGTCGAACACCTTGCCGAACACATCGCGCCGCATCAGCACGACGCCGACCGGGACATGGCCGCCGGAAAGCCCCTTGGCGAGCAGCACGAGGTCGGGCTCGGCGCCGAAATGCTCGACGGCGAAGAAGCGTCCCGTGCGGCCGAGCCCACACTGGATCTCGTCGGCGATCAGCAGCGTCCCGTATTTGCGGCAGAGCGCCTGCGCCTCGACGAGGAAGCCGGGGGAGGGGGGACGCACGACCTTGCCCTGGATCGGCTCGACCAGAAAGGCGGCGACGTCGCGTCCGCGTAACGCGCGGTCGAGCGCGGCGAGATCGTCGAACGGAATCTCCCGAAAATCCGGCAGCGTCGGCCCGAAGCCGCTGCGGTACAGCGTCTCGCCGACCGCCGACAGCGCGCCATAAGTCAAGCCGTGGAACGAGTGCTCGCAATAGACGACGCCGGCGCGGCCGGTCGCGGCGCGGGCGAACTTGATCGACGCCTCGACCGCCTCGGCCCCCGAATTGGCGAAGAAGGCCTTCTGCAACCAAGGGGCGCGCGCGAGCAGCCGCTCGGCCAGCGCCCCGGCGAGCGGCGAGACATCCATCTGCACGAGATTGGGCAGGTCGGCGTCGAGCACGCTTTTCAGCGCGGCCGCGACATGCGGGTGGTTGCGGCCGATGGCGAACACGCCCCAGCCGCTGACGAGATCGAGATATTTCGCGCCGCTGGCGTCCCAGAGATGCGCGCCCTTTCCGCGCGCAAACCGCGCGTCGAAGCCGATCGTCTTCAGCACGCGCACCATCTGGTTGTTGAGATGGCGGGCATGCAGATCGTAGCGGTCGGCGTCGCGCGCGTCGAACTCGGCGCGCATGTCGGGGGTGATCATCATTAGATCAACTCTGATAACGGATATCCAGGAATATCCTGTTCTAGAGAACGCATTTGTGCATCTCGTTGATCGACATTGAACAGCTTATACTTGTATCGAATACTTTATTCGCTGGTTACGTATAGCGTCACTTGCTTTGCGCTTCAAGCTGGCGTTTCACGATTTCAGTCGCCGTTTTAACCCAATTTAGCTCAGGTATCTTCGAGGATAGATCGGCTAGGTTTTGCCCCGCAACTACCGAGAGACCAAGGAGTGACACTACAACTATTCTAGACATTGTTGTTGATAAATATTCAGCCGACTTGCTGAGAGTTTTTTCGGCGACGTCCGCACCAAATTGATATAGCCTCGCTACGAGATTTTCAATTGTCCTAAGCATCGCAAACGCTGCTCTTTTGGTTGCGGAGAGAGGGTCAAAAATTAATTCACGCAAGGCAGCAAATGTTCTCGGAACTTTGGGATCAGCTAGATCCGGTTGATTCGAAATATAATCCAGAATTGCAGAGGAGGTATCCTTTAATTTCTCGATATCTATCGCATCCAATGCCGCGGCCGCAGACTGCTCAGCAAATCTGCGCCAGTCTTCAAATTGAGAAATATACATATTAACACCGCTAATATGTCCCTCAATTGCTCCAATTATTGCATCCGGCAACTCATGTGACGCGGCACGACAAATATTACCTGCGCTGATGTTTATCAATCCCAACCTTATTATATTATTCGTTTCCGCAAGAACGCTTTGCAATTCTTTTATACTATCAATAATTCTTTGATCGCAATTTGTTTTTTTTAGTGAATCAAGAATAATGCCTCCACGTTGCACTAATGCATCTCGAGCAAGGTTAATATTATCGACGTCCTCGGACGTCGTTTTCGACTGCCTGTAGGTTACCACAATTCGTGAACGCGCAATATCAAACATTACCGGTGCAATTTTTTGTCTCGGAATTGTTCGACGTAGAACAACTGAATCTGGATTTATTGAACTTATATTTTTAATAGCATCGTCAATAGAATTGTCGTTAAGTATTTTAAGGGCAAAATCAATCGCTTGGGGAATGTCAGGTTGATTTATTTTTAAAACTGAATAATCAAGCCTAAATAAATCTCTCTCTTGATTTACTGAACTGGCACGAAACGGTCGCTCAAAAAAGCGTTTTGAGGAAACTAGTTCAGATTTTAGAGAGTATATTTTGCCAGAAATTTTTTCAATGTCCTTCCTTGAAAGTCCATCTCTTTTGCGCCTTGCAATATTGAAGTCTATTCGGATTTCTTCCAAATATAGCAATATATTTTTATAGGTATGCTCGTCTTTCTCCCCTCGAAACGAAATCGATGGACCAAACGGACCTTCAATAGAGCGTTTGAGGTCGCTAAAAAAACGCCCCAGAAAATATTCTACCTCCTTCAATTCCATAGTTGCCTCGTTCTGTTGTGTTTTGCATACTATTTGTAAAAACTACCGGCAAACGTAAACAAAAATTATACCATTCAAGGTTTATTTGTAGCTTGCTTTATTATACTGTGCTATCGCAGTTGGATTCCGACGCATACCCGTTATCGTAGCAGTATTTCATATGCAACTGCAACCCCAATTACCCTTCATCTTCGCCGATCGCCGACGCGAAGACGTTGCGCAACCGCTGCCCCACCGCCTTCACGCCGACCGCGGCGGAGACCGCGTCGACGCCGCGCATCACCGCGAGCGGCGCGTTGAGCCAGCCGGAGCCGTTGCGGTCGTCGAGCCAACTGACGAGTCCGCCCGGAAAGGCGAACACGACGATGACGAAGATCGCATAGACCACGAAGACGCGCCGAAGCAGCGGAGTCATCGATATGTCGGCAGTGGACGGCTTCGCTATGCTCGCCATGACGGATGAACCTCAGAATTGGAAATAGATGAACGGCGCCGCCGCCGACGGCGCCATCACCACAATCAGGTAAAGCGCCGCCGCGCCGAAGCCGACTTGCGCCGCTTGCCCGCGCGCGTCGAGCCACTCGCCGAGACGGAACCGCGAGTCCGGCGGGATGATCTGCGTGAACGCGCCCGCCGCCAGCAACGGCCAGACCACGAACGGCATCGTGTTGGCGGCGCCGTTGTCGGTGACGATGCCGGCGAGATATTGGGTGGCGGCGTCAAACGAAGGGGCGCGGAAGAACAGCCAGCAGAAGCAGACGAAGTGGAACGTCACCGCCCAGTCGATCACGACCGCCCAGGGTCGCCGACCGACGCTTTTGTAGATCGCGCTGCGACGATAGCTGTGGTCCACCACGAGCGCCATCCCATGCAGCGCGCCCCAGATCAGAAAGGTCCAGTTGGCGCCGTGCCAGAGGCCGCCGAGCAGCATGGTCAGCATCAGGTTGCGCATCGTTATCAGCGGGCCGTAGCGATTGCCGCCAAGCGGGATGTAGAGATAGTCGCGCAGCCAGTTCGACAGCGTCATATGCCAGCGCCGCCAGAAATCGCCGATGCCGAGCGCGCGGTAAGGTTGGTTGAAATTCTGCGGGAAACGATAGCCGAGTAACGCGGCGACGCCGATGGCGATATCGGTGTAGGCGGAGAAATCGGCGTAGATCTGGATCGCGTAGGCGTAGACCGCCATGACGAGATCGAAGCGCGAAAACTGGGTCGGATCGGTGAACACGGGATCGACGAAGCGCACCGCCAGATAATTGGCGATCACCATCTTCTTCAAGAGGCCGCCGAGGATCAGCAGCATGTTCTCGCCGAAGCCGAAATCCTCGGCGCGGCGCGGGCTTGCGAGTTGCGGCAGGAACTCGTGCGCCCGCACGATCGGTCCCGCCACGAGATGCGGGAAAAACGAGATGTAGAGCAGGATGTCGAGCGGCGAACGCGACGCCTTCAGTCTGCCGCGATAGACGTCGACGATGTAGGAGATCGCGTGGAAAGTGAGGAACGAGATCGCCACCGGCAAGGTCACGTTGACGAAGCCGAGCGGCAGGTCGAACCCGAAGCTATGGGCGAAGTTCAACGCCTGGGCGACGAAGAAATCGAGATATTTGAAATAGCCGAGAATGGCGAGATCGAGCGCGACGCCCAGCGCCAGCAGGGCTTTGCGGCCGGGCCGCTCGCCCTCGACATAGAGCCCGACGAGGTAGCTAATGGCGCCGCTGGCGAGCAACAGCAGCAGAAACCGCCAGTTCCACGAGGCGTAGAACGCTAGGCTTAGGCCCAGTAGGACCCATTTTTTTAGAAGATTTCGAGAATTGAGGCTCCAGACCAGCGCGAGCGCGAACGCGAAGAACAGTCCAAAATCAATTGTTGGAAACAACATGCGTCGCGGCCGGCCGTCCTTCGATCAACGGAATCAAAAAATCCGCGAATCGGTCCGCGCTCTGTTTATAGCCCTCGAGGGTCATATGCACGTAATCCCGCGCCATAAGCGGGGGATTGGCGGCGGCCCAAACCTGCGCGCCGCAGGGGCCGGGCTGCGCCGACGACCAATCCCAGAACGCCGCGCCGATCTTCGCCGCCAGCTTGCGCTGCGCCTCGCGCACCGCGTTGAGCTTCGGCGGCACGGGAAAACGACAATTCCCGGATGATTCCAGGCTCGCGTTCTGCACCGTCGGCGCGGAGTTGCAATGCTGGCCGACGCCCTCGGCGTGGCATTGGCCGACCGGCCGCGCGGCGTCGGCCGGCCCGATCATCACGATCTTCAGGCCCGGCCGCAGCGACTGCAGTCGTCGCACGATCTGCTCGTATTGCGCGATATAGGCGCCGACGTCGAGATTGTCGTTGAAGCCCTCGTTGGTGCCGAACGCGAGCACGACGATGTCGGGCTGAAGCTCGCGGAAGTCGTCGGCGACGTTGCCGCTGTCGAGCTTTTGCAGCAGTTGCACGGTAGCGCCGGGATAGCCGATGCTGAGAAAGGAGACGCCGTCGCCCTCGCGCCCGACCTTGACGCCGGTGACCGCCACGGCGGCGTCGTCGAGCGCCTTCACCGCCACCTCGCGGAAGCCTTGGCCGTTCTTCAGCCGCGCCTCAAAGGTCAGTTCGCGGCCGGCGCCGCCGTCGAGGCTCACTTCACCGGCCGCGGCGCCGTCGAGCAGCACTTCGGCGTGGCCGCCGCCGGGCTGCTGGAGGAATACGACGTCGGCGTGATCGTACGGCCTTCCGGTGCGCGAACGCATGGTCAGCGTGGCGGAGGCGTGATGCGCCAGCGCGTTGAAGCCGGAGAGATGGAAGCGTTTGTGATCGTCGGAGCGCTGCAACGCCTCATACGACCAGTCGTCGGTGGCGTCGCTGGAGAACAGCGCCGAGCGGACGCCGGCATGCGGCTTGCCCGGCACGATGAAGGCGTCGCCGCCGGCGCCGAAAGTCTGTTGCAGGCGGTCGCGAACGCGGCCGCTGAAGAAATCCGCCGCGGTGTGGCTGTCGCCGAGTTGCAGGATCGTCAGCCGGCGGTCGGCGAACAATTCCGGCGCCAACTCGCCGTAGGCGCTGACCGTCGCACCCTGCGCGACGGCGAGCGACCCGGTCGCCGCCGTCAACGCCGCTAACGCGGTTGAGGCGCGCGGCGATTTCGGCGCGGGCTGCGCCATCGCGGCGCGCAGAAGTTGAGCGGCGCCGTTCGGGGCGCCGATCGAGGCGACGACGAAATTCTTGTCCACCGTGGCCGGCGCGACATAATCGGCGTTCCTGAGAACGACCGGCGAAAGGTCGGGCGCGCCGAGCCGGGTGGCGAGCGACAAGGCGCGCTGCGAGTCAGGTCCCAGCGAACTCGAACCGATGCGGGCGCGGGCGACGAGATCGGCGACGCTCGGCCCGCGCACGGCGTGGGGACTGACGATGGCGAAGGCCGCGTCGATCCGTCGCGCCTGAAACGTCGCGAGGGCGCCGATCGCGACGATCAGCGTCCAAACGATGATTTCGCGGCGCGCCCGCAACGCGTCACCTCACCCCGACGCGCGACGGGCATTCCGCCGCGAGGTCCCGACCGCGCGCCTTCAGGCTCACGAGCAGCGACGGATAGACGGCCTCCATCACCATGTCATAGCCGACCGTGGTGAAGTGGATGCCGTCGGAGGCGCGCACCAGCACCATGTTGTTCTTGGCGTTGGGCAGATAGGGTTTGTACGTCTCGGGCGTCGCGCCCGAAGTCCACGGCTGGATATAGGTGGCCTTATCGGAGCCGACCTCTTTCACCGCCGCCTCGAAAATCTTGTTCTTGGCTTGCGCGTCGTCGTTGGCGTCGTCGTCCAGCATGATCGGCAGCCCTATGATCGCCATCGAGCCCCCCTGGGCAAGCGCAGCGCGCAGAATGTCGACGACGATCGCCGTGTAGCGCGTGTCGAAAGCGGGCGAAGGATAGGCGATCGAGCGCTTGTCCTTCTCGACGATACCTTGACGATCGTTGATGCCGAACGAGCCGACGAACAGATCGGGATGGGATTCGTCCACGATCTTGCCGACCTCGTCGACCCAATTGAACTGGTCAAGACGCGTAAGCCCCGTTCCGTTCTTGGCCTTGCGGATCAACTTGACTTTCTCGGCCAGACATTTGTCTTTTCCAAGGCGTCGAAACATCGCGCCCCACAGGCCGTCCGCCATGGAGTCGCCGACGAAAGCGATATGCACGACCGCCGGCGCCTCGGCGCGGACAGGCGCGGCGGGCCCAAGCGCAACGCCCGCGAACGCCGCGGCGACCACGCTCTTAAGCAGAACTCTTGCGGCGGCCTTGAACTTTACGAAGCGGATCATTGCGGCGGGGCCTCGGCGTTTTCCGGCTTCTCGATCTTTTCGGCATGCCGCTTCGCGTGAGACCTATGTCTGTGTCGCTTGGTTTTTGTCCTGACGCGCGGCCCCGACGCCTCGAACGGGGCTCGCGGAGGCGACGGCCGTCGTCGAGAAGCCCGCGGCCGCGGCGGCCTTCTGCCACATGAGAGTGTAGCCCGCCATAGTAAAATGAACCCCTTCAGGGGCATGCACTTTCGCGTCGCAGAATTCCGCGCCTTGCATACTGACAAAAGTCGCCGAGGTCCCCGACAATTGCGCCGCCAGGATACCGTCGAGCTTCTTGGCGTATTCCTCCCACGGCTTCAGCACGCAGGGCGGTCCGATCCAGACCAGCTTGACGCCCAACTGATCGGCCTCCGCCAGGATTGCGGCGACCTTGGCCTTCACGTCGAGCGCCCCGCCGACCGCGTCGTTGGTGCCGAGACTCATAAAGACGGTTTCGCCTTTCTGCGCCTGGCGCAACTGCTCCATGATCGCGCCGCTGTAGATGGCGACGCTGTTCTTGGCGGTCGAAGGGATTTTCGCCGCCCAGGAGACCCCGACGCCGATCGAGTCGCCGATGACGCGACCGTCTTCGGCATGAGCCGCGGCCGAGAGGAAGAGCAGAGAGGCGCCCAGGCACAGGGTTCGGATCGACATACGGGTCCCGCAAAAAAAATCGCCCAGAGCAGGCGAACGAAAGCACCTTATGGTTAATGAGGAATGAAGGCGCAAATGCAAACCCCTCAGAGCGACGGGAGCAGCGTCGATTGCGGTATTTGGACGTTCCGCGCGGAACCACCCGTCTGCTAGCCCGATTTTGCAGCGTGAAATCGAAACTCGTCGGCCAAAACGCCCATGACGAGGTCGTCATGCCATTCGCCGCCGACGAACGCCGCCTCGCGCTCGCGGCCCTCCTCGACAAAGCCGCAAGCGCGATAGCAGCGGATCGCCCTGACGTTGTAGGCGAGGACGCGCAAGCCGACGCGATGGAGCGCCAAATCAGAGAAAGCATGCGTCAGTAGCAAGGATATGGCCTCCCGCCCCAACCCGCGGCCGAGACGCTGGGGGTCGTAAAGCCCGATCGCCAATCTCGCGCGACGATCGCTCGCGTCCATGGCGTCGAGGCGAATTTCGCCGATCCATCGGCCTGCGTGCTCGATCGCCCAGGCGAACGGATGCTGGGAGAGTTTTTCGATCCAGACCTCGCAGCCGGCTTGGCTAAGTTCGCCTGCTGTCAGGGGATCGCCGCCGAACATCCGGATAATGTCGGCGCTCTGGCCGAGCGCGAGACGGTCCTCGGCGTCTCCGCGGCGGAAGTCGCGCAGGGTGAGGCTCGGGCCGGTCAAAATCGGTCTGGACGCCATACGGGATCAACGGGTTAGAGCAGATACCGATCAGACAGAATCGGCCCGTCATTGCGAGCGAAGCGAAGCAATCCAGCGCGCCGAGATCGTAGGCTAGTCGGTGAAGCTCGGCTCGGCGGAGACGTGGATGGCTTCGCTTCGCTCGCCATGACGGCGGTACAACTTGATCGGCAACCGCTCTTAGCGCGGCGCACTGCTCCATTGGCCATAGCGCCAGGGCCGCGCCCAAGACGCGCCCGGCGGCGGCGCGGCCGGCGGCGGATCGAAGCCCGAGCCGCCGAACGGATGGCAGCGACAAAGCCGCGCCGTCCCCATCCAGCCGCCCGCCCAGACGCCGTGGCGCGCGATCGCCTCGTCCATGTAGGCCGAGCAGGTCGGTAGATAACGGCACTGGCGCCCGAGAAGCGCGGAGAACGTGATCTGATAGGCCCGGATCATCGTCCGAGCGGCGCCCCGCGCGGCGCTCACGCCGCCGGCGCCTTCTCCTCCGCCGCCGCGATCTGCCCAAGCGCATCGACCACGGCGTCGAAGGTCAGCAAGGTCGAGGCGTGCCGCGCCTTGTATTCGCGCACCGGCTCCAGCACGGCGAACTCCGCCCATTTGCCGGCGGGCGGCGGCCCGTTCGCCTTCAGCATGGCGACCATGGTCTCGCGCAGCGCTTTCAGTTCGTCCGGCGTCGCGCCGACGATGTGGCGCGCCATCAGAGAAGACGACGCCTGCCCGAGCGCGCAGGCGCGCACATCATGCGCGAAATCGCTGACCTTGCCGTCCTCCAGGCGCAGATCGATCGTCACCGTGGAGCCGCACAGCTTCGAGTGTGCCTTCGCGCTCGCCTGCGGAGCGGAGAGCCGCCCGAGCCGGGGAATGTCGGCGGCGAGCTCCAGAACCCGCCGATTATAAATGTCATTCAACATGTCTAGCCTGGAAAAATCCACTGGCGCGTCGCCACGTATCGCCTATATAGGTCGCGCTGCTGGCGGTTAAGAGGGCTTCGCGTCCCGTCGCCCCGGCGCCGTCAGGAGTTCTCTTATGGACGACGTTGTCAAACTCGCAACGGCGAGCGTCGCGGATGCACGCCCCTCGCGCCAGGAGGCGGAGGCGGCGGTCAGGACGCTGATCGCCTGGGCTGGCGACGATCCGCGCCGCGAAGGGCTGATCGATACGCCGCGCCGCGTGGTCGAGGCCTATGAGGAATTGTTTGCGGGCTACGCCGGAGATCCGAAAGAGACGCTCGCGCGGGTGTTCGACGACGTCGAGGGCTACGCCGACATGGTTGTCGTGCGCGACATCCCGTTCGTTTCGCACTGCGAACACCATATCGCGCCGTTCTTCGGCAAGGCGCATATCGGCTACTACCCTCGCGGCGGGGCCGTCGGCCTCTCGAAGCTCGCCCGCGTCGTCGAAATGTTCGCCCGACGGCTGCAAACCCAGGAATCGATGACCGCGCAGATCATCAAGGCGATCGAGCGCGGCCTGAAGCCGCGGGGCGTCGCGGTGATGATCGAGGCGGAGCACACCTGCATGTCGATGCGCGGCGTCAAGAAGGCCGGCGCCTCGACCGTCACCACGCAATTTTCCGGCGTGTTCAAAACCGACCGCGAGGAGCAGCGGCGGTTCCTCGACCTCCTGCGCGCCGCGCGCTGATGTTGTGGCGCGAGACCAGCGATGACCTCGAGAACGGCGCGGATTTCGCGCCGCGTTTCGGGGCCGACGGACTCATCACCTGCGTGACGGTCGACGCGGGCGACGGCGCCGTGCTGATGCTCGCGCACATGAACGCCGAGGCGCTGGAGCGAACTTTGCAGACCGGAATCCTACATTACTGGTCGCGGTCGCGTCAGGCGCTGTGGCGCAAGGGCGACACATCGGGGCAGACGCAGCGGCTCGTTGAGCTCCGGGTCGATTGCGACCAGGATGCGATGCTGGCGCGCGTCGAAGTCGGCGGCGACGGCGGCGCTTGTCACACCGGGCGGCGCTCGTGCTTTTATCGCCGGGTGGCGATGGAGGGGGGAAGGGCGATCCTGGAGATTTAGGTCATTTTTAAGTTTGCTCGGAGCTTGCCGCTCGGGAACGTGATCCATAAGCAATTCGTTTAATTCTTAGTGGAAGCCTGAGTCTTCGCCCATTCCGGGGCGCAGCCGGGCTCCAGTTCGAGTGCGCCATGTCCCTAACTTTGTTCCGAAGAAGCGTTGCTGAGCAGGCGTCGGGGGGAGCGACGCGGCGCGGGCGGCCACGCATCGGCATCGCGCTCGGCGCGGGCGTCGCGCGGGGCTGGGCGCATATCGGCGCGCTGCGCGAACTCATCGAGATGGGGGTGACGCCTGATGTGATCGTCGGCGCCTCGGTCGGCGCCGTGGTCGGCGGCTGCTATGCGGCGGGGCGGCTCGACGCGCTCGAAGATTTCGCGCTGTCCTTGACCCGCCGCAGCGTGTTCAACCTGATCGACGTCTCGTTCCGCGGCGGCGGGCTGATGGGCGGCGACAAATTGCGCGCCCGGCTCGAAGCCGCCATGGGACAGCAGCGTATCGAGAATTTGCCGACCCGTTTCGTCGCGGTGGCGACCGAGATGCGCACGGGCCACGAGGTCTGGCTGAAGAACGGGCTCATCGTCGATGCGATGCGCGCTTCCTACGCGCTGCCCGGCATTTTCGAGCCGGTCAAGATCGGCGGCCGCTGGTTGATCGACGGGGCGATCATCAATCCGGTGCCGGTGAACGTGGCGCGCGCGTTCGGCGCCGACTGGGTGCTGGCGCTCGCCATCGGCAGCGACGTGCCGAACGGCTCCACGCTGCACGAATCGTTCCCGGAGGAGGAGGCGCCGCCGCCGCCGGACGCGCCGCCCGGGCGATTGTGGTGGCTGCGCCGCGGAACCGGCGCCAAGGCGGAAGGCGCCCCCGGCGTCGCCTCGGTGATGGTCGACACGTTCAACATCACCCAAGACCGCATCATGCGCTCGCGGCTCGCCGGCGATCCGCCCGATCACATGGTGGTCGTGAAGCCCAAGAACATCGGGCTGTTCGAATTCCACCGCGCCGAGGAGCTGATCGCGATGGGCCGCGCCGCCGTGCGAAGGTCGCGCGCCGAACTGTTGGAGCAGATCGAAGGCGCCATGCCGGGGTAGGGGGTCTTCTACTTCGACCTGTGTAGATTTGAGCCTTGCACGCAACAATTGGCTCGTCATTGCGAGCGCAGCGAAGCAATCCACGGCGCCGTTGATGCAGCGCTATCCGGTTGGGCGACGATCGCTCGGAGATGGATTGCTTCGCTTCGCTCGCAATGACGGCTCTACTTCATTGCAATGCGCCCTGAATGGCGCATTCTTACGCCACCCTATATACCCTCCTCGGGCGTCGCCGTTGACGCGCGCCATCGAGGCCATTTTGGACGACACCGCTAATCCGCCGTTCTGGCGCGTCAAATCGCTCGACGAAATGTCGGAGGCGGAGTGGGAGAGCCTGTGCGACGGCTGCGCGCGATGCTGCCTCGTCAAGCTTGAGGACGAGGACACAGGCGAAATCCATTACACCGATGTCGGCTGCCAGCTGCTCGACGGCCGCACCTGCCGTTGCCGGGACTATCCGCGCCGGCAGGAGAAGGTGTTCGACTGCGTCAAGTTGACGCCGAAGGCGGTCGGCGAATTGTCGTGGCTGCCGACCACCTGCGCCTATCGCCGCTTGAACGAGGGGCGCGGGCTGGCCTGGTGGCATCCGCTGGTCTCGGGACGGCAAGAGACGGTGATCGAGGCCGGCGTCTCGGTGCGCGGCCGGGTCGCCGCCAGCGAGACCGATCTCGCCCAGGAGTTTTGGCCGGAGCGAGTCGTCAAATGGCCGAACCGGCCGCCACGCCGCTCGAAGCCGGCGGTTTAGCGCGCGCGCACGGCGAGGCTTTGCGAGGCGCGGCCGATCAACCCCTGCTCGTCGTAGAGCGCCGATTCCGCCAGGCCGCAGCCGTTGCCGCCGAACCAGCTGCGCGCGTCGAGGCAGATCCATTCGCCGAGCGGGCGGCGAAACAGATTGATCGTCAGATCGCAATTGAGGAACACGTATTTGGCGAAATCGAGCGCCGCGCTGATGCCGTTGCCGGAATCGGCGGCGACGGCGACGCGCTGGTAAGGGCTCGGCGCCTCGCCGCCGATCAGCGGATAGGCGAGCCGGAACCAAGCCGCGCAGGGACCGCGAGAAAAGGCGCCCGCCGCCACCCGGTTCTCGATAAGCCGCGCATAGCCGAAGTTCGACGCGAACCCCATCGTGGCGCGCGGAGACTCGGCCGGCGGCTTCGGCGCGAACGGCGGGGGATGGCCCGGCGTCTCCACGGGCACGGCCAAATCCTGCTCGCGCTGCGCCAGCGCGGTGAACAGCGCGATCTCCTTCTCGCCCGCGAGCAGGCGGCCGGAAAAATGGCCGGCGCCGCGGCCGATCTGGTCGGCGCGCGCCTCGATCTGGCAATCGCCGATCGGCAGCGGACGCAGCAGGTTTACGGTGAGGCGGCCGATGTGGGTGAGGCCGTGCGGCGCGGCGGCGCGCTCGATTGTCCGGCAGATCAGCGCCGAGGGCGGTCCGGCGTGCTGGTGATCCGGGCTCCAGGGGCCGCCAGTGAGCGGGCTGGCGCGGAACGCGTTGTCGCCGATCGCCTCGTAGGCCGCGTCGGGCTCGCTCACGAGCGCCTCGCCAACAGCGTTTCGGCGATCGCCTGCCATTCCGCGTCCAGCGGGGCGCGCGCGAACGGCTGTCGCGCCCGGCGATACCAATAAGCGGCGTTGCCCTCGTCGCCTTCCTTGCGATGCAGATAGGCGTGCACCCAATCGCCGTCGCCGCCTTCATCGGCTTGCGCGAGGGTGTGGGCGCCGTCCCAATCGCCCTTGCCGTCGCGCCACAGCGCGGCGAGCGCGGGCGCCAGACCCGCCGGCGGCGTCTCCGCCGCCAGCGAGGCGCGGAACTCGGCAAGCGTCATGGCTTCTCCAAATCGAAGGTCACGTAAACCGTCGCGCTCAATACCACGCCGCCGGCGGCGAGCGAGTCGGCCTCGGCGGCCTCGCGCGCCTGCGTCAGCGACGGCATGTCATCGTTCTCGTCAGCGCTCGCGCCCTGTTCGACGATCGCCTCCGCCGCGCCGACCTTCATGCCAGCGGCCTTTGCGTAGAGTTCGGCGCGATGGCGCGCGTTTTCGATCGCCGTCGTCCGCAGGGCGTCCTCGCGCGCGTCGCGATCGGCAACGTCGTAATGGTAGGCGCGGATTTGCGCGCCTCCAATCTTCGACAGGGCCGACCTCTTCGCTCCGCGACGCGTTCATCTTGCCGACATCGACGGCTCCGGCAGCTCCGATATCATCTATGTAGGCGTCGAGAGCGTCTCGCTCTATTTCAATATTTCAATCAGTCCGGCAATTCTTGGAGCCCGGCGCGCCGCCTCGGCAGTTTTCCTCGCGGAGACGGCCTCACTACAATCGCGCCGATGGACCTGATGGGCAACGGCACGGCATGCCTCGTGTGGTCGTCGCCATTGGAGGGCGACCGCCGCCGGCCGATGCGCTACATCGATCTCATGGGTGGGCAGAAGCCGCATCTGCTTGTTCACACTACCAACAACATGGGCGCCGAGACGAGCGTCCAATACGCGGCGTCAACGAAGTTCTATTTGCGCGACCGTCTCGAAGGTCGGCCGTGGGTGACGAGGCTGGCCTTCCCCGTCCATGTGATCGAGCGGGTCGAAAGCCGCGATCTCGTCTCCAACACAGTTCTCGTTACGACCTACCGCTATCGGCACGGCTATTTCGACGGCGTGGAGCGCGAGTTTCGCGGCTTCGCCTATGTCGAACAGCGGGACGCGGAATCGCTGACCGGCGCGTTCGATCTGCCCCCCATCGTCACCAAGACATGGTTCCACAACGGAGCGTTGCTCGATGAAGGCCCGCTTGAGGCCTACTTCAAGAATCCGGCGAACAAGGAGTTCTTTGCCGGCGATCCGGAGGCGGGCTTTCTGCCTGATCCCGAGCTCCCTGCCGGTCTGACGAGCGACGAGATGCGGGAGGCGGCGCGGGCGGTCAAGGGCAGCGTTCTTCGTCAGGAGGTCTATGCGGACGACGGAATGGCCAAATCAGCGCTTCCTTACAGCTTTTCGGAGCGCGGCTATAAGTTGACATCGCTGCAGCCACGCGGACCGAACCGGCACGCCGTCTTCTTCAGCCACCCAAGCGAGACGATCGACTTTCACTACGAGCGCAACCCCGCCGACCCGCGCATCAGCCACGCTTTGACGCTCGCGGTCGACGACTATGGTAACGTCCTGAGATCGGTGGCGATCGGTTATGCGCGTCGGGCGCCTGAGTTTGACGAACAGCGGGCCTGCCTCGCGACGCTGACCGAGAATACGTACACGAACGCGATCCTCGAAGATCGCGCGTATCGTACGCCGCTGCTAGCGCAGACCAAGACGTACGAGTTGACGACGCCGAAGCTTGCAGGCGCCAAGCCATTCGCGTTTCAAGCGGTCAACTCATGGGCGATTGAAGCGAGCGAAATCTCCTATGAGAACTCGACAACGACTGAGCAGACGCAAAAGCGCCTTATCGAGGACTCGCGTACGTTCTATCGAAAGGACGACCTCTCGGCTCTCCTGTCGCCCGGCGTCTTGGAATCGAGAGCGCTTCCAGGTGAGAGTTACCGGCTCTCACTGACGCCAGGTCTGCTGGATATTTTCCGCTCTCAGGCCTCGCGCTCCGAGCTGGCCGCCGTGTTGACTACGGAAGGCGGATATCGAGACCTGGATGGCGACGGCCGGCTCTGGATCCCCTCGGGCCGAGTGTTCTACTCACCCGGCGCCAACGATACGCCGGCGCAAGAACTCGACTTTGCTCGGACGCATTTCTTTCTGCCGCATCGCTATCAGGATCCGTTCGGGAACAATTCCGTTGTCGCCTACGACGCCAAATACGCGATATTCCTCGTCTCGACCCGGGACGCGGTCGGCAACACGACATCCGCGGAGCCCGACTATCGCGTCTTGCAGCCGCGCATCGTCACTGACCCCAACGACAATCGCACGGAAGCGCGGTTCGACGCGCTAGGGATGCTGGCCGGCACGGCCGTGCGCGGCAAGGCGGCCGGGCCGGTCGAGGGCGATTCCTTTGACGCGTTTGCGAGCGACGTCACCCCGGTGCAGATCGCGGAATTCTTCGACGCGACGGACCCACGCGCGCTTGCCATCGCGCATCTCGGCGCCGCGACCACGCGCATCATCTATGATCTCGAGCGGACCCCAGTATGTGCCGCTGCGATCGCTAGAGAAACGCACGTCAGCGATCTCGCGCCGGGTGCGCAGACGAAGGTTCAGCTGCATTTCGTCTACTCCGATGGTTTTGGCCGGGAGGCGCAAACCAAAGTCCGCGCTGAGCCAGGACCTCTCAATCTTGCGGATCCGAAGTCTCCGATCGCCGATCCGCGCTGGGTCGGCACGGGGGAAAAGATTTACAACAACAAGCGCAAACCGATCCGGCAATACGAGCCATTCTTCAGCGCCACGCCGCAATTCAGCGTCGAAAAATGGGGCGTCAGCAGTACGCTGTTTTACGATCCGTTGGAGCGGGTTGTCGCAACGCTTCATCCCAACAACACCTTCGAGAAAGTCGTCTTCGATCCCTGGCGGCAGACAAGCTTCGACGTCAACGACACCGTGACATTCGATCCGAAGACCGATCCCGAAGTCGAAAGCTTCTTTGGTCGACTGCCTGAGGCGGACTACTTGCCGACTTGGCACCGGCAGCGGGTAGATGGCGCAAAGGGGCCGGACGAGCGGACCGCCGCGGAGAAGGCCGCCAAGCACGCGGACACGCCGAGCGTTGTGCATTTCGACAGCTTGGGCCGCGCGTTCCTGACGATTGCCGACAACGGCAAAGACGCCAAGGGCGCCGATCAGAAATATGCGACGCGGACCGTGCTCGACATCGAGGGCCAGCAGCGCGAGGTGATCGATGCGCTGGACCGCGTCGTCATGCGGTACGACTACGCGATGCACGGGGCCAAGGTGCATCAGGCCAGCATGGAGGCCGGCGAGCGCTGGGCGCTCGGCGACATCACGGGCAAACCGATCCTCGCTTGGAGCAGCCGCAAATACGCGTTCCGCACCGAGTATGATGCGCTGCGCCGTCCCGTTCGCTCCTTCGTTCAGGGCGGCGATCCGGCCGAGCGCAATCCTACACTGATTTCGCAACCGATCCTTTACCAGCGCACGATTTATGGCGACAGTGCCGAGTTTGGACTCGCGGAAGCATCACAGAAGCAGGCAAATCTGAAGACACGCGCCCTTCGCAGCTTCGACGGCGCGGGCGTGGTCGTCACGGACCTCTTTGATTTCAAGGGCAATTCGCTGCGCAGCAGCCGCCAGTTTGCGAGCGACTATAAGAACGCGCCCGACTGGTCGGGAAGCCCGGCTTTGGAGAGCGAGATTTTCGCCAGCGCAAGCGCCTATGACGCGCTCGACCGCGTCGTTGCATCGACGACACCGGATCAAAGCGTCTACCGCCCGACGTTCAACGAAGCGAACCTGCTTTCGAGGGTCGACGTCAATCTTCACGGCGCGCAGGCGGCCACGAATTTCGTGGCGAGCGTTGAATACAACGCCAAGGGGCAGCGCACCGGCATTCGATATGGCAATGGCGCTGCGACCACATATGAATACGACGAGAAAACCTTCCGCTTGATGCGGATGCGCACGGCGCGTCAGCCGGTATCTGATGAGATCGCATCGCGCATTTTCGCCGACCCCGCAGTTGTTCAGGACCTGAACTATGCCTATGACCCCGTCGGAAATATCACCCGGATCAACGATGGCTCTCTGCGCACCGTCTTTAGGGCCAACCAACGACTCGATCCGGCCTGCGACTACACCTACGATCCACTCTATCGCCTGGTCGAGGCGACAGGACGTGAGCACATCGGCCAGTCGGCGCTGCATTTCACGCCGCCCGACGGCAACTATCGCGATTTTCCTTTCGTCGGTGCCGCTGTGCAGAACGACCCGGAGGCGTTGCGCAGCTATACCGAACGATACGCTTATGACTCCGTCGGCAATTTTCGCACCATGGCTCATCTGGCGGGGCAAGGCGCCGGAACCTGGACCCGGAGCTATGCCTACGAGGAAAGCAGCCTGCTGGAGGCTGGCAAGACCAGCAACCGGCTGAGCAGGACCGCACTGCAATTGGCGGCCGGGGCGCCAGTCGAGCCTTATTCCTATGACACGGACGGCAACATGACCCAGATGCCCCATCTGCCGGTGATGCGGTGGGATTTCAAGGACGCGCTAAGTGCGACCTCGCGCAAGATACCGAGCGAAAACGCGCCCGAGACAACCTACTACGTCTATGGCGCGGGCGGTCAACGAGCGCGGAAAGTCACCGTACTGCACAACAGCGAAAAGAAAAACGAGCGTTTCTATATGGGCGGACTCGAAGTCTATCGCGAATATCGCACGGGCAGGTCAATCTCCCTGGAACGCGAGACTCTTCATGTAATGGACGATAGGCGGCGCATTGTGCTAGTCGAGACGCAAAAGGGCGATAGTGGCTCTACGACCAGAATTACAACGCAGAGTATACGCTATCAGTTCGCCAATCATCTCGGCTCTGCGGCCTTTGAGCTGGACCAAGCGGGCGGACTGATTTCCTACGAGGAATACAGTCCTTTCGGTGGGACGACCTTCCAGGCTGCCCGTAGCGCTGCTGAAGTGAGTATGAAACGCTATCGCTATACAGGCAAAGAGCGCGATGAGGAGAACGGTTTGGAGTTTCACTCGGTTAGATATTACTCGCCTTGGCTGGGGACGTGGGTAAGTCCAGATCCAATTGGCTTAAAAGGTGGATTAGTCCTTTATGCGTACGGGGCCGCGAATCCAATTAAATTTACAGATTCCAAAGGCACGCAGCCCAAGGAATTTCTACCCGGACTAATAACAGATTATCCCCATTTAGGGCAGGCTTGGCGAGAGGCGGCCGATGTCGTACTTGAAAATAAATTCGAGAAAGGTAGCTACGGAGCAAATATGGAGGCATTTCATTCTGCTTGTCTTATGACTTTCCACGCCGAAGGGCGGAAAAGGAGCCGCTGGGAGAGGGCGGCGGCCCTCTCGTCAGCGGCGAGGGTCGGATCGCGATACTGCGGACCGTTTGACGGGTCGAGCTAGAGTTGGATCGCCCTCGTCTTTTCCTGATGGCCTGCACGGATACCCGCGGGAAAGCCGCGAATGACAAGCAGAGGCGCGGAAAAGATGAACGATGATACCATTGGCGTCGACGTTTCGAAAGACTGCCTCGACGCGCATAGGTTGGCCGACGGCGCAAGCCGCCGCTTCGCCAATGACAAAGCCGGACACAAGGCGCTCTTGCGGGGGTGCGCCGAGAAGCCGTTGGAGCGGGTCGTCTTCGAGCCGACCGGTCCCTATCATCGCACGTTCGAGCGCGCGCTCGCAGAGGCCGGCGTTCCCTTCGCCAAGGTCAATCCCCGCCAGGCGCGCCGCTTCGCCGAGGCGACCGGCAAGCTCGCGAAAACGGATCGCTTGGACGCAGCGATGCTGGCGCGGATGGGCTCCTTGCTTCAGTTGCCAGTCCGGCCGCCTCGCAGCGAAATCATCCTTGAACTGAAAGAGCTTCATCTCGCGCGCGAGGCCCTCGTCAAGGACCGGACGGCGGCCAAGAACCGGGGAAAGGTTCTGGTCTTGGCGCTGCTGAAACGCCACAACGCCCAGCGTCTCGACCAGATCGAACGTCAAATCGCGGCTGTCGAAGCCGCCATGCGTGACATCGTCAACGCGGACCCCGACCTTTCCCAACGCTTCGCCATTCTGACCAGCATTCCCGGCGTTTCCGCCATTACCGCTTTCGCTCTCCTCGTGGAGATGCCCGAACTCGGCACGCTGGAGGCCGGCGAGGCCGCTAGTCTCGCGGGCCTAGCGCCTATCGCGCGGCAATCAGGCCGCTGGACGGGCCGCTCGTTCATTCGCGGCGGGCGCGCCGGCCTCCGCCAAGCCCTCTACATGCCCGCGCTCGTCGCGATGCGCTTCAACCCGGACTTGAAGGCCAAGTATCAGCAACTCGTCGACAGCGGAAAACCGGCCAAGGTCGCCATCGCCGCCATCATGCGAAAGCTCATCGTCCTCGCCAACGCGCTGCTCAAAGCCAATCGCCATTGGCAGCCAAGACGCGCCGCCTAACCGCCGTGGGGCGCGCGCAGCGAAGGCCGTAGGCCGAAGCGCAGCATGCCCCACGGCGCCTCAAATTCCCCCTTGTCCAAAACGGATACTCTAGATGCGTTACCTGCGGGTGCGCAGCGGACCGAATATGCGCGTAAATTGTTCAACTCAGCTAGATCTGGATTTTATCGACGAGTTGGGACACTCTACGATAAGGGTATTAAAGCTTTCGGCGGGTTAGATTTATCGAAAGAGGCAATTGATAAGTTGAAGGCCGCGAAGTGAAGTGGCCCGGGAAAATGGGACCAGTGGCTAAGGTGGAGGAAGTCTGCTCCGATAGGCGGGAACGGAGCGGAAATGACGAAATCGAGACGGAAGATTGATGCGGCGTTGAAGGCGAAGATTGCGCTGGAGGCGGTGCGCGAGCAGGCGACGGTCAACGAGTTGGCGCAGCGGCATCAGGTGCACCCGATCCAGATTTACGCCTGGAAGAAACAGCTTCTCGACCATGCGGCGCGGGCCTTCGATGCGAAGATCAGGGTGGATGCGGAGGCGACGTCTTCGCGCGAGATCGAGAAGCTTCACGCCAAGATCGGGCAATTGACGATCGAGAATGATCCTCGGGTCGAGCCCGAGGACAGGCTTTTTCGCCAAGAGGTTCGGCAGATGAGCGCGTCGGACCGCAGAGGCTGGCTTGATCGCGCGCGTCCCGAGCTGTCGATCCGGCGACAATGCGCGATGCTGGGCCTGGCTCGCTCGGGCGTCTACCGAAGGCGACGACCGGCCAACGACAACGATCTGGAGGCGATGCGGCGCATCGACGCGCTGTACACGGCGCGGCCGTTCTTCGGCGCGCGGCGGATGGCCGCGACGCTGACCGAAGACGGCTTTCCGATCGACCGCAAGCGCGCGCGGCGCCTGATGCGGCTGATGGGGATCGAAGCGCTCGGGCCGAAGCCGAGAACCACCAAGCCGACGCCAGGACACAAGATTTACCCGTATCTCTTGCGCGACATGAAGATCGACCGTCCCGGACAGGTTTGGGCGGCCGACATCACCTACGTGCCCATTGGCAAGGGATTCCTCTACCTGATGGCGGTTATCGACTGGGCGAGCCGAGCGGTGCTGTCCTGGCGGCTGTCGAACACGATGGACGCCTCGTTTGCCTCGAGGCCCTGGAGGAGGCGCTGGCGCGCTACGGCCGGCCCGAAATCTTCAACACTGACCAGGGCAGCCAGTTTACAGGCGCGGCGTTCACCGGCGTGCTGACGAACGCCGGCGTACGCATCTCGATGGATGGGCGAGGCCGATGGATGGACAATGTCTTCATCGAACGGCTCTGGCGTTCGCTCAAATACGAGGACGTCTATCTCAAGGGCTACGCCGACGGGATCGAGGCTCGCGCCGGCATCGGAGCATGGTTCGCTTTCTACAACGAGCGACGCCTTCACCAGGCGCTCGGCTATCGCGCGCCGATGGCGATCTATCGAGAAGGCGCGGCGACCGGGCCCTGTGCACATGTGGACAATGCGCTCCCATGCAAGCCCAACCCGCAGCCCCGCGCATTGACCACATGCCCACAGGAGGAGCAAAAACAGCAGCAGACGGGATCTTTGGTGGCTTGAAGGAAACACATCCGGCAGACGCTCTTCCAACTTAACCTGACCCAAATTCGGTCCCGCTTCGCGGGGCCACTTCACTGAGACTATCTCCCTCCACCCAGAAGCACGCTTGCAAGTCCCCTAATCGACGGTCCGCGACATCCAAAAGTCACTACGATCAAAAGAGCCTTCTAGGCGACGTCGTGGTGTCGCGCGATTAAAAACGAAAGCGAAGGGCCCGTTTCG